>NZ_OZ034984.1 GCF_964030865.1 Spiroplasma endosymbiont of Dioctria linearis
TGAAGAAATTAACATTAGAAGAAATTAAAAATAATAAAGATTTTAAAGAGTTAATTAAAAAACAAAATATAACAGATGAAATATTACAGAGCAATATCTTAGTTATAAGTAGATTCTTAAGTGATTATGTTCATTGTTATAAAGAAGAGGAATTAAAATTTTGTAAACAACCAATAGCTGGAGTACAACAAAAAATTGTTTATAAAAATAATATGTTTTATATTACAAGCAAAAATTGTAAGCATTGAATATTTGAAAATAAAGATTATAAAATTACCAAAAATATATTATATGCAGATTACGATTTAAAAGAAAATACTCAAACTATTGGTGAATACATTGAAGCTCTAGATTTATCAAAAGTTAATATTCAACAAAAAAATTTATTTACCAAAATTAGAGAAAATTTAAGTACTAACTCTTGAAAGGGATTTTATCTTCATGGAAAACCAGGGATTGGAAAAACTTTTTTAATGAAAAGATTGGCAAACTACTATGCAAAAAAAGATAAAAAAGTAATTTTTGTTACTGTCAATAAATTAGTAAAAATAGTAAAAGATACATTTAATAATCAAGAGAAAACTAATCTTTCAAAATTTTATGATGATTGTTTAAATGTGGATGTATTATTTCTTGATGATATTGGAGCAGAGATTGTAAGTGATTGAAGTAGAGATGAGTTGTTATTTGGTGTTTTAAATCATAGATTAGAAAATAAAATGATAACTCATTTTACATCTAATTTCTCAATTTCTGAATTACAAAATTATTATTTAAATAAAAGGGTAATAGGCATTGAAGAGAAGAAATTTGAAAAACAAAAGACTTTAAGATTTACTGAGAGATTAAAGGGGCTAGCTTTTGAAATAGAAATGTCAGGAACTAATAAAAGATACTAATAGATTTTTTTCCACAATATAAAAAATACTCGGAAAAAATGGAAATAAATTCTTATGCTTTTATTTAATAAATAAGGCTTTAAGGTATAAAATAAAGACGTGAAAGGAAACGACTAAAAATGAAAAAAATAGCAATTAACGGATTTGGAAGAATTGGACGTCTAGCTTTTAGACAATTATTCTTATCAAAAAATATTGAAATTGTAGCAATTAACGATTTAACAAACTCAAAAACATTAGCATACTTATTAGAATTTGACTCAGCTCACGGGAGATTTATGAGTGGGAAAATTGAAGCTAAAGAAGGTGCAATTATAGTTAATGGGAAAGAAATTAAAATTTTAGCTGAAAGAGAAGCAAAAAACTTACCATGAGGAAAAATGGGAATTGACTTAGTAGTGGAATGTACTGGATTCTATGCTGATAAAGAAAAGTCACAAGCTCATATTGATGCTGGAGCTAAAAAAGTAATTATTTCAGCTCCAGCAACTGGAGATTTAAAAACTGTTGTTTTTGGTGTAAACCATAAAACAATTAAAGCAGAAGATAAAATAGTTTCAGCAGCTTCATGTACAACAAACTGTTTATCTCCAGTAGCAAAAATTTTGGATGAAAAATTTGGAATTGTTAAAGGATTAATGAATACAATTCACGCAGTTACAAATGACCAAAACTTATTAGATTTACCTCATGTTGACTTACGTCGTGGGCGTGCAGCAGCATGAAATATTGTTCCATCAAAAACTGGAGCAGCAGCAGCAGTAGGAAAAGTTTTACCAAACTTAAATGGAAAACTAGATGGGTTAGCACTACGTGTTCCAACAATTACTGGATCAATTGTTGACTTAACTGTTGAATTAGCAAAAAATACAACAGTTGATGAAATTAATAACTCAATTAAAACAGCAATATCAAAAGATGCTGATCTTGGAGCAGCTTTAGAATATTGTACAAAAGAAATCGTTTCACAAGACGTAATTGGATCAACATATGGTTCAATCTTTGATGCAACTTTAACAAGAGTTATGGAAGTTGATGGAAAACAATTAGTTAAAGTATTTTCATGATATGACAATGAAAATTCATTTACTTCACAATTCATCCGTACAATTAACTACATGTTAAGTTTATAATTTCTAAAATCAAACAATCAGCATATTTTTACACGATATTATTATTGAGGTGAAAATATGTTTTTTTATTCAAAAGATGATTATATTGATTATGTTCTTAATGTAATAGCAAAAGTTAAGTTGAAAAATAATATTAATAAAGTAACTCAAATTCAAATTCAAAAAATTATTTATATTGTGTATTCCTATTTTCTAATTTTTAAATCTAAAATAGCTGATATAAAATTTGAAACTTGAAAGTGAGGACCTGTAATTTATAAGTTATGAAAAAGTCACACCCAGTATTCAAAGTCAAATGTACCATTAATTTTTAATGAAAAAGAGGATCTTAAAATAGCTAATGATTTTAATAGTGAGAATTTAATTATCTATGAGATTATTAAATTTTTATTAAATTTAAAATATTGAGATATAGTTTTAATTTGTCATGAGCAGACCCCATGAAAAAAATTATATAAACCTAGTAAGAATAATTTAATTACTGACCAAGATATTTTGAAATTTCATAATGAAAACAATAATAATTTTTTTGAATATATAGATTTTATAGTTAAAAATGTTTTAAAATAAATAAGTATAGGAGAGCATAAAATGAAAAAAACACTAAATGATATTCAAGTATCAGGTAAAACAGTTCTTGTTAGAGTTGATTTTAACGTACCATTAAAAGATGGAGTTATAACTGATGATAACCGTATTAGAGCAGCATTACCAACTATTAATTATTTAATTGAAAAGGGAGCTAAAATCGTCTTATTTTCACACTTAAGTAGAATAAAAGAAGAAAGCGATAAAGTTAAAAAAACTTTAGCACCAGTTGCAAAAAAACTAGAAGAGATATCAAAAAAATCAGTAAAATTTGTATCACAAACTAGAGGAAAAGAATTGGAATCAGCAATTAAAGATTTAAAAGCTGGAGAAATAATCTTATTTGAAAATACACGTTTTGAAGATGTTCAAAATGGAGAACTTGTAAAATATGAATCAAAAAATAACAAAGACTTAGGAAAATACTGAGCTAGTCTAGGAGATGTATTTGTAAATGACGCTTTTGGTACTGCTCATAGAGCTCATGCTTCAAATGTTGGTATAGCATCAAATATATCAGAAAGTTGTGTTGGATTCTTGGTTCAAAAAGAATTAGAAATGTTAGCAAAAGGAATTGATAAACCTGAGCATCCATTTATTGCAATAATTGGTGGAGCTAAGGTTTCTGATAAAATAGGAGTTATTGATAACTTATTAGAAAAAGCAGACAAAATTATTATTGGTGGTGGAATGGCATATACCTTCTTCAAAGCACAAGGGCATAATATTGGAAAATCATTATGTGAAGAAGATAAAGTTTCATTAGCAAAACAATATTTAGATAAATCTAATGGAAAAATTATTTTACCAATTGACTCTGCAAATAATAAGGATTTCAAAGATACACCTGCAACAATATCAGGAGTTGATTTACCTGATGATGTAATGGGATTAGATATTGGTCCAAAATCAATTAAACTATTTGAAGATATTTTAAAAGATGCAAAAACAGTGGCTTGAAATGGTCCAATGGGAGTATTTGAGTTTGAACATTATAATAAAGGAACTTTAGCTGTTTGTGAAGCAATTGCTAATTTAAAAAACTCATTTACATTAATTGGTGGAGGAGATTCAGCAGCAGCAGCAATTCAATTAGGATTTAAAGAAAAATTTACACATATTTCAACAGGTGGAGGAGCATCTTTAGAATATATGGAAGGAAAAGTTTTACCTGGAGTAGAAGCAATTCAAAATAAATAATTAAGAAAATACGGTTTATTACCGTTTTTTTTGATTTATAATTAGAAATGGTGATTTACTTGAAAAGAAAAACTCGAAAAATTGATAATAGTGAATGAATAACAAATATATTTTTAGATAAAGAAAATATTTATTTTACAGATAGTCTTCCAAATAAAAGTAATAATCTTTTATGTTATATTTCAAAAAATAATTTTAAAGAAAATTTAAAAAATAAAGCAGATATTGAAAGATTTTTTTTATCTCATCCAAGCCCCTTAGTTTCTTCTTTTGAAGATATTAGTAAAACTGATATAAAAATTTTAGATGTTTTTGAAGATTATATTCAAAATTTTATAAATATTGATGGAATTAAATATATTAGCTTTATTAAAGAAAATAAGGTATTAACAAGTATATTGGACTGTAATGAAGTAGGCAAAGAATTACAAATTATTAAAAAAATTGAAGATAAATTAGTAATAAAAAAGCAAGATAAAATATGAATAGCAGATAAACATTTAGAACCTATTAATCAAATTAATTATAATATTGTAGATATTGTTAAATTAAAAGATAAGTACGTAATTCAAAATGAAAAAGAAGAATTATTAATTTTGGATCATGAATTTAATAAGGAAAAAATTATTTTAATTGAAAAGGGCTTTAAGAAAATATATTATATAAATCAGAGTAATATTTTAATTTCTTATAAAGATTTGAGCGTTACAGTTATTCATAATATTTTTACTGGTAAAACTGAACCTTTTGATAATTGCTTTATAAATAGAGCAGTCTTATTAGATGATAATTTATTACTTTCTAAAAAGATTGAAAAGGGAGTAAAAAAAAGTTTGTTAAATTTAATTTATTAAATTTTGTATATAAATACTATATATTAAAAAGAAAAGACCATACATATATGTATGGTCTTTTCTTTTATTTTTATTTTTATGCTTGATTAACTTCATACTCTCTTTGTTTTTCAGCAAGTCTTGAATAATCTTGATACTCAATTGTATCACCTTTAGCTCATATACCTTTAATAATTCTATTTATTGTGTAAATAATAAATAATTGAATTGCAATTCTATATGCAGCAAATGTTGTGCTCAATAGTGCTCCAAAGAATCCTCTTTTCTTGTTGAATAAATCTCCAATAATTGAGAAAATTGTAAGAACAGCTGATATTAATTGAAAAATTAATACAATTGTAGCAAAGATTAAGTTTATAATTGCTATAAAATTCATAAACCCATAAGATATTCCTTTTTTATCTCATGCTGCTTTTGCATTTGGTGTTGCAAATAATAAGCAGTTTAGAACTCCTCAAAATACTATTCCTGATAAAATCCCAACAACTATTTGATCTGCTAATCCAGCAGTAAATATTTGTTTTGTAGAAATTAATGAATAACCAAAATAAAGAGATAAAGCTATTGTTCCAGCTATTAAACAGTTTCCACCATATCCTTTAGATATTGTAAATTTAGGACTAACTGTTGATTTAATAGGAATATTTTGCATTTGTGCTAGTACAAATGGTGTAAATAAACCACCAATTGAAATAGAAAATAATGCGATAATATATCTATTATTTAATAATGTAATGTCATCAGCTTTTCTTAAAAAACTTATGATGAATGAACAAAAGAATATATTAGTTATAATAGCAAACCCTACTACGGCAACTATCATAGGAATAAAATTAATTATAGTTTGATCTCCACCGCTTATTTGATTTGCAAAATTAGGATCTGCTATATAATATGCAAATACTATTGCAGACAATAAACCTACAATTAAACCAAATCAATTTCCGATTAAAAGTAGCATTCTCATACTTGAAGTTTGTCTATTTCCTCTCATTTTTCCACCTCCTTAATAGAATTGTACCATTAAAAAAAATCAAAAATAATATTAGTTAAATAGTTTCTACTGTTTTGCCAGGAGTATTTTTTATAAGAATTTTGTATTCACCAAAAGCATTTTGATTACTTGTTATACCCATATAAAAATATTCCTCAATAACTTCCTCGTTATTTGCATATTCATCTCCTGGAAAATAACTTTTAGTTTTTTCATTAAAATTTGCATAATAAAGTGTTACTGGTCTATCTATTTTTTCTAGTTTCACTTTTTTTTCAATATTGATATGCATTATAACTTTTTCTCTCATTTCTTTGCTTTCTTCATCTGTACTCATAAATCAATTAATGATTTGCTTTACATATTGAAAAGCATTATTTTGAGGTATTTCTATTCCCCAAGGTTGTTCGTCAAATCCATCTATTCAAATTTGTTTTTCAATTTCTAATTCAAAAGTATTTTCAAATTCTTTTTTTAAATCATCTAAATTTTTATATGGATTAGAAGAGTTTAAACCAAAAAGCCTAATTTGTTTATTATTGATTGATGCATATACATTAGCATAATATAAATATCCTAAAGCAGGGTCATTAAATCTTTCAATAACAAGAGTATGATTTTCAATTTTCATTGCATTTATATCTTTATTTGCATCAACAAATTCTTTGCTAAATTCTTCAGCTTGGCTATTTTTATAGTCCATAGAACCATTAAAACTTGTTGTAATGGTTTTTATACTATAAACATTTGATATTTCTTCAGGAATAGCTAAAAACATCTCTTCAACACATTTTTTTAATGAATTTGTAAAATCTTTAGAAGTTAATTCAGCTTGGGAGATACCATTAACATCTTTGAATTGTAGATTATTTCAATCCAATTTTGCAAAGTCATAATTATAACTTATTTTTTTTGTAATTGTTTCAATTGGAGAATAAAAAGCATAGTTTACAATTGGAGCAAGAGATGCAATTGATACAGCAGATGCACTTAGCATTATTATTAATTTTTTCATATCTTCCTCCATAATAAGTTAATTATATTATAAAAAAATAGTCCTTTATGGACTATTTTGAAACTGTTTTATTTTTTAATTTTTCTGCTTTTAAACTTAATTTGTATTCTAGATACTCTTGATCATTTTTTATTTCTTCAGCTCTAATATCTGCCATTTCTTTATCACTTAAAAGTCTAAAGAAATTTTCATATTCTGAAATAACTTTACCCATTTCTGAATTTGGGTCCATTTTTTTCATTTTATTTTTATAGTATAAGAAGTATTGTAATATTGCTCATATGACAATACCTACGAAGTATACTAATTGGAAGATACTGCTTACTAATCCTTGGATAATAATTTTACCATTTACATCTTTTACATTAGCTAATCCAATGAAGTATGAAACTAGTATAAATACTAAGAATAGTAGAGTAATAAATCAAGCTACGTATTCTCATATTTCAACTTTTATTTTCTTTTTAAATCCTTGAACTAGTACAACTGGAATAATCATTCCATAGATTGCAATTAAAAGAATTGATGCACAACTTGCAATTGTTCCATAATTTAATGGAGAAGGTGACTTTGTAGCTCCTTCAATAATATCTGGAATAAATAAGAACATAATTGCACAGATTACAAATAATCCCATTGTTGCTAAAACCCCAGCAACTGGAACATTTTCTTTATTTTCTTTTCTAAAAATTGGTGAAATGTATCCTTGACTTGATAGAGGTTCAAGAGTTGAACCTCCAAATAATGTTATTTGTAATGAAGAATTAAATCTCATTAGGATTGTACAAATAATAATTAGTATTGGTCCAAAATTTCTTAAAAAATTATTGTCTGGAAATAATTGAGTGTTTGGATTTCCAGTAAATGTTCCACCAATTGCAAACATTGTAATTACAGAGAATACTATGTAGAAAAGAGTTGTTGCAATCATTATAACTATAATTGCAATTGGCATATTTCTTGCTCTATTTTTAATATTCTTACCTGTTGATATAAATGTTTCTATTCCACCAAAAGCAAAGAAACAAGTTGTAAAAGCTTTAGTAAAGCCATTCATAGTTAGTTTTTGATCTTTATAAGCATCAAAAGGGTTATTTCCTAGACTTATATTCATAAATCCAGCAGTTAGCCCAAAAATCATTAATAATAGTGTAATTCCTCATGTCATATATCCTATAATTAATCCAACATACTTATATTTTTTTATTCCAAAAAATATAATTGTTGCTGCAAAGATATAAAGAGCAAAGGCAATTAAATCTAAGTATAGATTTCCTCATTCTCCAAATAGTCCATAATCTCCATTTTTGTCTTGACCAACAAGTCATAAACCACCAGTTTGTCCTTGTTCAAGTGGACCAAAGTTAGCTCTAACCATTGTAACTATTAAAGCCATACCAATTACTGGAATAACTGAATAGTTGATAAAACCAATTAATAATCCTCAGAATTTACCAAATGCTGTCCTAACATATTGGCTTCCTCCTCCATTTGCTTGGGGATGATATTTAACTAATTTGGCAAAGGCTCAAG
This sequence comes from Spiroplasma endosymbiont of Dioctria linearis, assembly GCF_964030865.1. Lineage (NCBI taxonomy): Bacteria > Bacillati > Mycoplasmatota > Mollicutes > Entomoplasmatales > Spiroplasmataceae > Spiroplasma > Spiroplasma endosymbiont of Dioctria linearis. The sequence goes on from NZ_OZ034984.1 coordinate 8,217, forward strand.
CACACATAAATGCTATTAAACCTTCTATTAAAAATAATCAGATAATATGAAGACCTATTCCATCTTCTGGATCATTTCCAGCTCCTCCAAGTACTATTTGACTAAAACTTGCTGTAAAAGTAATTCCAGCAATAAAAGTAAAGCCAATTCATATTATTGAAAAAAGGCCTAATTGTTCTTTTCTTGTTTTCATTATTTATTAACCTCTATTTTTTTATTTAAAATAACTGGAATAATTAAAGGATTTCTTCTTTTATATCTAAAGATGAAAGGTGATAATGATTCCTTTATTGCATTCTTAATAGCACCAAAGGTAGGCTTTGGTGATTTAAGAACTTCTTGTACGGCATTTGTAACTATGTTTATTGATTCAGAAATAACATTTCCACTGTCTCTTACATAGAAACTTCCTCTAGAAACAATTCTAGGAGGAGCTGATAATTTATTAACTTGTGAGTCTATTGAGATAATGACAGCCATTAAACCATCTTTACTTAGAATATTTCTTTCTCTAATAACATTACTTGCTTTTCCTGTCATATCTTTTCCATCAATAAATACTGCTTCAGCTGGTACTCTTTTACCAAGCTGACCAACACCATTATGTAATTCAATTTGATCTCCATTTGCAACAACAAATACGTTATGAGGTTTAACATTAACTTTCATTGCTGTTTCACCATGGATTTTTAACATTCTATATTCACCATGCATTGGCATAAAACATCTTGGTTTTAGTAAAGTAAATAATAATTTCTGTTCTTCTTGACTTGCGTGTCCAGAAGTATGAATTTTGTTATCTCCACTGTTTTCAATAACATTAGCACCAATTCTTGTTAGTTTGTTAATTACATTTTCCACATCAGCTCTATTACCAGGAATAGGTGATGAAGACATAATTACAGTATCACCAGGAATTATTTTTATTGTTTGATGTTCCATTCTAGATATTCTAGATAGAGCAGCCATCGGTTCTCCTTGACTTCCTGTACATAAAATCATTATTTGGTTTTTAGGGAAGTTATCAATTTCATGGGGTTTAATAAACATTTTATCATTAATGTTTAAATGACCCATTTGTCTAATTATTTTAATAATTCTTTCAATACTTCTACCAATAACAACAATTCTTCTACCATACTTATTTGCAAGTTCAATAATATGTTGTAATCTATGAACGTTTGAAGCAAATGAAGCAATGATAATTCTTCCTTTTGATTTTAAGAAAAGTGTATCAATATTTTGAATAACTTTTCTTTCACCAATTGTATAACCTTCAACTTCAGCATTTGTTGAATCTGCCATTAATAACTCAATTCCATCATTTCCTCATGTTGCCAATCTTTGTACATTAGCATCATGGCCTAAAGGTGTTCAGTCAAATTTATAATCTCCTGTTGAGAAAATAGCACCATTAGGTGTTTGCACATGAACTCCAAAAGCATCGGGTATTGAGTGATTTACTGCCGCAAATTGAATAGTGAAATTTACTGTTGAATAAACATCATTTTCAGTATACTCTCTAACAACTGTTTTATTTTGTAACTTGTATTCTTTTAATCTATCTCTAATTAATGCAGCTGCCAAAGCTGGTGCATAAATTACTGGTACCTCAACTTGTTGAAGTAGATAAGGGATTCCCCCAATATGATCTTCGTGACCATGAGTAATAAATAATCCTTTTAATTTTGAGTTATTTTCTACTAAATAACTGAAATCAGGAATTACAGCACTAACACCTAATTGTGTAGCATCGGGAAATTTAACCCCAGCATCAATCATAATAATTTCATTATCATATTCGATACAGTAAGTATTTTTACCAACTTCTTCTAAACCACCTAAAGCAAATACTTTAGTAGGAAAGGGTGCTTGTTGTATTTTTTTCTTTGGCGGATTTATATTATCAGCCAATTTTTTTATTTCAATTTTTTTCTCTAAATTTGCAACTACGCTTTTTACCTGTTGTAGAGACTCTTGTTTTTTGTCTTCCATATTTTCAACTCCTTATATTAAAATGTAAAAATTTGTAAAATGATACGTAAAAGTATTATATGTATTATCGTTTCCAAATAATTTAAAAGTCATAGTTAATAGTATTTTAGCAAAAAAGTAAATTAAATATACAAAAAACTAACTAAAAATAAATAAAAAAAGAAGTTTTATAAAACTTCTAAATTACTATTCAATTTTCCTCATTATAATTGGGATTTTCCTTATTAATTCGATCATAATAAAGTTTTCCTTGATTATGTTCCAATTCGTGTTGAAAAACAATAGCATGATATCCTCTTAAAGTTAATTCAATATATTCTTGCTTGAATCAGTCATACCCCTCAACTTGAATTTTATAACTTCTTGGTACTAAACCTTTATGGTCTTTATCTACACTCAAACAACCCTCACCATCACTTAAATAAGTAATTTGGTCACTATTTGCAGTTATTTTTCCATTTATTATTGCATATTCTTCTACATCTCCATTTTCAACATCTCATTCAAATCTTGCAAAAAACATATTAGTATTGCTTCCAATCTGAGGAGCTGCTAGTCCAACTGCTGGACGCAAGTAATCTTCATTTTCTTTTTTATTTAAATCAGGATCTTGACTATATCTTACAAAATCAATTAATTTTCTCATTACTAAATCATTTTCTTTACTTAACGGTAATTCAACGTCTAACGACTTATTTCTAATAATTTCTGGTTGATTATCTTTTCACAATCATTTATTTGTTGGTAATTGTGATTGCAATAAGTCCTTTTTTATATCTAATTTCATAAATCAACACCTCAAATATCATTATATAATAATTATTTTTGTATAATATAAAAAGCAAAGGAAAAATTAAAATGAAAGTTATTAGCGGGCGCTTTAGAGGTAGAAAATTAGTTACATTGGATGGAATGAATACAAGACCAACAATTACAAGAGTTAAAGAAGATATGTTTAATGTTTTAAATAATTATTTTATTTTTGATAACAAAATTTGTTTAGATTTATTTGGTGGAAGTGGAGCTTTGTCACTTGAAGCATTGTCACGAGGAATAAAGTTTGCCTTTGTAAATGACCACTATAAACCAGCTTTAGAAATCATTAAAAAAAATTTTACAGGATTAAATAATGAAGAATATGAGTTATTTAACTTTGATTACAAAAAAATGCTTAGTTATTTAACATCTATAAATAAGAGTGTAGATTTAATTTTTTTTGACCCCCCATTTGCTAAAGTAGAATACTACACAGAATTTCTCAAATACATTTCTGAGAATCAATTGCTAAATAATTATGGTATATTAATTATGGAATCGGAATTAAAGTTAGATGTTAGGGAAATGTCGACTCTAAATCTTTTAAAATATAAGGATTTTAAAAATAAGCATCTCTATATTTTAAGGCTAGAAAAGGAGAGTTTATAGTGGAAAAAAAACAAGGTAAAATCATAATTTTATCAGGACCATCGGGAGTAGGAAAAGGAACAATTAATAAAGAGTTAGCACAAGATAAATCATTGAATTTAGTACAATCAATTTCTATGACAACTCGTGCTCCTAGACCAGAAGAAATTGATGGAGTTAATTATTATTTTGTTGATAAGGATGCATTTAAAGATGCAATTCAACACAATGAGTTAATTGAATATGCAGAATTTATTAATAATTATTATGGTACTCCAAGAAAAGTTGTTTATGACAAAATTGCAAAGGGAGAAAATGTAGTTTTAGAAATAGAAGTTATTGGTGCTACACAAGTTTTAAAAAAAGAGAAGCCAGAAAATCTGGTATCAATTTTTTTAATGCCTCCGAGTTTAAAAGCTTTAGAACAAAGATTAAGAAAACGAGGAACTGAAAAGGAAGAAATTATTAAACAAAGATTAGATAAGGCTTTATTAGAAATTCCATTAAAACATAAATATCAATATGTTATTGAAATTGATAGTGTTGAAAATGCTGTTGCTAAAGTTAAAGAAGTTTTAACAAAAGAAAATACATTAAGTATTGATCCAAGCGAAAGTAAATATTTTAAATTAAAAAATAAGGTAAGTGAGATTGTTACTGGACAATATCAATATTTTGTAAATAATTGAAAAGAAAATGTTGAAAAAGTAGGTGGAGAAGAAATTAGTGAGAACTTTGATTTTAAAAATTATTTAGTTGAGTTATTAACTAATAAAACATATGCACATGTACTAGCAAGTCAAGATTTAAATGTATTAGAAAACTCAAGTTTTGTTGAAGCAACTGTGGAGCAATTTATGATTGATGTTAATTTCTTTAGTATTGAACAAAAGGAATTTTAAAAATAATGAACTCAAGAAAAGAGGCACTAAGTATTTTGTTTGAGGTATTTAAGAATAATAAATTCTCAAATAAATTACTTAGTAATCTAATTCAAACAAAGGCTATGTCAAAAGAAGACATAGCCTTTGTTTTCAAATTGGTATATGGAACTATTCAATACAAAATTTATTTAGAGTATGTAGTTAATAAAATAATTAACCCAAATAAAACAGATTTTAAAATTCAAATACTTCTCTGAATGAATTTATATCAATTAAAATTTTTAAAGTCTAAAGCCTATTATGTAATTAATGAATCTGTAAATATTGCAAAATTAATTAATAAAAATTATGCAGGATTAGTAAATAAAGTTTCAAAAAAACTTGAAGATAAAGAACTTTGAGAAGTAAATATTAAAAATAAGCAAAATATTTTTCCACTAGAAAATGGATTTCCATTTTGACTATATAAAAAAATTTCAGGAGATTATTCAAAATCTCAAGCAGAGGAATTTATTTTAAATTCAAATATTGAAAGTAAAATTAGTTTGAGATTAAATACCTTAAAAATATCAATAAAAAATTTTGAAGAAAAGTATATGGAAAAATATAATTTAGAAAAATCAAAGCTAATTGAATATTTTTACTTAACTAATAAAAATATTATTAATCAAGAAATATTTTTAAAAGGTTATGTTACAGTTCAAGACCAATCAAGTGGATATGCTTCTTATATATTAAATCCAAAACCATTTTCAAAAGTTTTGGATATGTGTAGTGCACCTGGCGGTAAATTAACTCACCTTGCTCAAATAATGGAAAATAGCGGCGAAATTAAGGCGTATGAACTGCAAGAGAACAAAATACATTTAATAGAACAAAATCTCTCTAGATTAGGAGTCAAAAATGTAATTTTAGAATGTAAAAATGCTCTGGAAATTTCAGAAGAGAAATATGATTTTATTTTATTGGATGCACCTTGCTCAGGTTATGGAGTTATTAGACAAAAGCCTGAAATTAAATTAAAAAAGTATAGTGAGCTAGAAAATTTAGAACTTATTTTATTACAATCTCAACTACTAGAAAAAGCATATAATTGTGCAAAAGTAGATACTGAAATAGTGTATTCAACTTGTACCATTAATAAGAAAGAAAATGAAGAGCAAATCAGTAATTTCTTATTAAGACATAAAGATATTAAAAAAATATATGAAAAAGTATTTTTTGGAAATGAATATGATAATGATGGATTTTATATTTGTAAAATGAAAAGAATTTAACTCTTTTCATTTTTTATTTTTCATTAGTCGATTAAAGAGAAAGGAGGAGAATGCTATATGATAAAAATATTAAAATTATTATTTACAATATTACCTTTAGGTAATATATCAACATCTGTTGCAGAAATCAAAAATATAAATTTGTTCATGAAAAATATTGATATAGAAGAACATCACTTAGAAAAGGAACCTTATTATCTTTTAGATGATCAAAAGGAAAAGCTTAGTGAAATCATAAGAAAAAATAGTAGCACAATTTATAAAAGTAAAGTAAATAAATTTATTTCTCTTGAAGAACTAAAATTAGACCATATGAAGGACTTTTGATATGACTCAGATTTAGAGTTAAATTTTAAAAATGTTGTTGAAAGAAATTCTATTGGTAAAAGTGATATTGAAGATGTAAATTTTGAAAATCTAAATTTTGAAAGTTTTCAATTAAATCTAAATTTAGATAAAAGACAAGAATCAAAAGTAATTGAAAGAGAATATAACTATCACGATAAATGAACTGATACTTTTATATATACAAAATTAAACTTAGAGTTTAAAAAAATATATGGAGTTAATTCAGGATTACTAGTTCAAGGAACTATTATTGAGGAAGTTCTTAAAGATAAAGTAGCCTTAAAAAATAAAGTATGAGGAGAAAGACTTGGAAGAATTGAAAGAGGAGGATTGTTATTAACAAATTTAAAAACAAATTTTATATCTAGAAAAAATTATTTTCAAGACATTGAAGAAAATTTTTATACCTTAAAAACAGAAAAAAATAGTGAGTATAATTACTCTCGTAAGAAATTAGAGGAGTTATTAAATTCAGATGACAATTTTTTTAAATTTTTAAATATTAAAAAGTGTGATACATATAGAGCTGAAATAAAAACTATTTATTTTGCTAACTTATTCCAATCAAACTTAATTAACACTGTTGTAGAATTAAAAAATAACTCTCAAATAATTCAGAAAAATATTAAAGTAGTATTTAAAGGAACTGAAATAAATACAAACTTTCATGAGCTTAATTTAAATTTTAAAAGCTCATTAAAAAATTTAGATGAGAATCATAAAAAAATAAAATATTTTTTATCTAAGAAGTACAGTATTAATGAAACGGAAATAGTTTTTAATTTAAATGATATAAATAATTCAAAGGCTGTCAATGATTTTAAAATTAATAAGTCAACAATTTTTAAGTATGAATATAAAAAACCAGGAGGCAAAATTTTAACTTTCAATATATCAATAAGTCATACAAGTATTAAATCAGAAAGTAATATTTTTATGCAAAGTTGAGACCAAACCAAATTTGAAACTACAGACAAAAATTACGAATTGGATAATTATTCTGTAATAAATGAAAGCAATATTGCTGAAGATGATTTTGAGTTTAAAGATATTATAACTTCCTTTGAAAAAATAACTCTTAAGAAAAATGAGACTAAAGAATTATTTATTATAAATGGAGAGAAGTTTAGAAAAATCAATTATAAATATAATGAAAATATTAAAGTTAAAAATGAAAATGATAATATTCTAAAAATCTCTACTATAAAAGCTGGAACAACTCTTTTAGAAATTGATTCAATTGATGCCAAAAATAAAAAAATAATTGAGATAGAAATAATTAATGAAGATGGGTACTTTGAATTAGAGACAAATGAAATAACAATTAAAAAGGGTGAATTTGATTATATTGATCTATATTCTAACTCTTTTGAACAATTATTTATAATAAACAAAAATGTATCTTTAATTACCGTATTTGAAGATAATAAACTTTGAATTAAATCAAAAGAGCTTGGCTTATTTGAAATTGAAATAATTTCAAATATAACAAAAGTGAGTGAAAAAATAAACATTGAGATAATAGAAAATAATAGTGTAATTGAACTAGATAAAAATATTGCAGTATCAGAAGTAAACACTTTAAATAATCTAAATATAATAAATTTTGATGAAATAAATGAAAATGAGCTGAGTATTAAAAACTCATCAGAAGACTTATTAATCACAAGGGAGAAAAATAAAATTACTTTTATACCAAAAAGCAAAGGAATTTTTGAAATAGAATTTAAATATAAAAAGCAAAATTTTACTTTCAAAATATATTCCTTCAATGAATTCATAAAAAAGGAAATTAATACTGATAATAAAAAATTATCATTTAATAAAAATGATTATGAGTTAAAAAGTTATGATAATAATATTAATTTAATAGATTTAAATGGTGATTATAATTTCGCTTTAAGGGATAGTTATAATATTGGAAATATAGAAATTGTAAATAAAAATGGAGAGTATTTTAATATTAAGATGACTGCCAAAAAAGACAGTGAGCCTAATAAAGATATTGAGAATACAAACAATAGTAAATCAAAAAATAATTGAACTATTATTATGGCCTATTGTTTAATTCCTATTACATTTGGAATATCTTTATTCATTTTTTTACTTTTAAGAAAAAAACTTAAAAAAGCAAGTCTTTAAATTAAACATTTATTACTATGATAAAATATATATTGGAGTTAAATTTTTATGGAACAAACAAGTATATTTAGGTACACAATTCAAGAACTAGAAGAAATTTTTGTGGAAAATGGATTTAAAAAATTTTCTGCTAAACAGGTTTATGATTGAATTTACATTAAAATGGAAACAAAATTTGATAATATGACTAATTTAAGTAAGGAATTAAGAGAATTTCTTAATGCTAGATTTGTAACTAATTTACTTAAAGACTTAGTTACTGAAGAGTCTAAGGATGGAACAATCAAAATTTTATTTATGTTAGATGATAAAAAGTCAATTGAAACTGTTCTTATGCCTCAAAAGTACGGACAATCTGTTTGTGTTACAACACAAGTTGGATGTAAAATGTCTTGCAAATTCTGTGCTTCTGGATTAATAAAAACTGAAAGAAATCTATCTGTTGATGAAATAGTGAGACAAATATATACAATGAATTTATATTTAAAAGAGAAATATAAAAATGATCCTGAAAATAAAAGGTCTAGAGTTAGTCATATTGTAGTTATGGGAATAGGTGAACCATTTGATAACTATGAAAATGTATTGAAATTTATAAAAATTATTAATGATAAAAATGGATTTGAAATTGGAGCTAGACATATTACAATTTCTACTTGTGGAATTGTTCCAAAAATTAAACTATTTGCGGATTTAAAAACACAGATAAATCTTGCAATTTCATTACATGCTTCTAATGATGATGTTAGAAATCAATTAATGCCAATTAATAAAGCATTTCCAATTAAAGTTTTATTAGATTCTGTGAGATATTATGTTGATCAAACAAATAGAAGGGTCACATTTGAATATATTCTAATTGATGGTTTAAATGATAAACCAGAACATGCATTAGAACTGGCTAAAATCATTAGAGGTATTAATGCATATGTTAATTTAATTCCTTATAATGAAGTTGAAGAAAATCCTTATAGAAAATCAACAAGAGTAGAGGAATTTTTCAAAATATTAAAAAAACAAAATATTACTGCAATTGTAAGAAAAGAATTTGGGGCAGATATTGACGCGGCTTGTGGCCAGTTAAGAGCCAAGAGGGAAGGTGTCATAAAAAATGAAATTTAAAAGTGCAATGCTTACTGATATAGGTAATTATAGAAAAACTAATCAAGATTATCTTGATTTTGCAACAAAAAAAACTGGAGAGGCTCTAGGAGTTGTATGTGATGGAATGGGTGGACATGCTTATGGTGAGGTCGCATCAAAACTAGCTGTTCAAAAATTTATTGAGTATTTTAATCAAAATGATTTTTCACAACTTAATCAAAAAGAAATAAATAGATGATTAAGAAGCTGTGTAAATAATATTTTGACTGAAATGGTAGAATATTCAAATGAAAGATTTGAAACAAAGGATATGGGTACAACATTAACAGCTATTTTATTTACAAAAGATGGTGGTTTTGTTATTAATGTTGGAGACTCAAGAACTTATAAATTAGTTAATGATAATTTATTTCAAATAACTGAAGACCAAAATTTATGGAACTCAACTCCAGAGGCAGAAAGAAAAGATATTCAAATGTCAGGAATTTATGAAAAGGCTAATGATGTTACTTTCTGAAAAGTTTTAACAAGTGCATTGGGTCCACAAAAAACATTAAGAATTGATACATATTTTGTAGAGAATCAAGAAGGAATATACATGTTAACAACAGATGGTGTTCATGATTATATTGATGAAGAAATAACTGCTTCTACTTTAGCAAATAAAAAAGTAAAATTAAAGGATAAGGCAAGTTTAATAATAGAAGATGCAAAAGACAACATCTCAACAGATAATTTATCAATCCTTATTATTGAAGCAGAGTAATCTAACTCTGCTTTTTTTGTTATTATTATATTGAAAAGGGAGCAACTTTTATGAGTAAATATGAACCAGGATCATTAATAAATGAAAGATATGAAGTTATTAGTCAACTAGGAAAAGGTGGAATGGCTTCTGTATTTAAAGCATATGATATTATTACAAGAAATATAGTCGCAGTTAAAGTTGTAGCTCCAGAAATTGTTGTTAAACCTGTAGGACAAGAAAGATTTGATATTGAAAAAGAAGCTTTTGCAAAGTTGGGATCTAATGCACATGTTGTTAAACTTTTTGATATTATACAAAATGGTGATGAGTGATTCATTATTTTGGAATGTGTTGAAGGTGGAACTCTAAAAGATAAGTTTCAAGATTTTGGTTCAATGACCCTTAAAGAGATAAAATATTATTTCTCAAGAATTTGTGATGCTCTATCAGAAGCTCATAAATTAGGGATAATACATAGAGATATTAAGCCAGATAATGTTTTATTAACTCAAGCAGGAGATGTAAAATTAGGCGACTTTGGAATTTCTGTTATGGAAGGTAAATCATCAGAAATTAATAAGGCTATTGGAACTCCAAAGTATATGCCTCCAGAAATAATTGCAGCACAAGGACCATCTCCAAAAAGTGATATTTATTCACTTGGTATTATGTTATATGAGATAGCTACAGGAGTAGCACCATTTACTGCAAAAGAAGCTCCCAAAATTGCAGCAAAACACTTAAAAGAAACTCCAACAAGTCCAAAATTAATTAATCCTTCAATTCCGCAAAGTCTTGAAAATCTAATTTTAAAAATGATAGAAAAAGAGCCCGAAAATAGATTTAATAATATTGATGAAGTAAAAAATGAATTATTAAAAATAAAAAGATCAGATAATCCTAAGCCATATATTTATCATAAAAAAGTAACTTTAGTTATGAATGATGGTAAAAGAAAACTTCAAGTAGGAAATACTTTGGATAAACTACCAAGTATTGCCAAGACAAAATTTACAGCAATATTTTTAATAGTCATAATTTCACTTATTGTTTTATTTGTTTTGCTAATGGTACTATAAAATGAATAAAGGAATTATTTTAAAAATATTAAGTGAATATGCATATGTATTATTTGAAAATGAATTATACGAATGTAAAGCAACAGGAAAAATAAGACATAGCAATCAAAAACCAACAACAGGAGATTATGTAAATTTTGAATTTACTGATAAACAAAATTTTAAAGGATCATTAACTGAAATTTTAAAGAGGAAAAATGAACTTTACAGACCTAGAATAGCAAATATAGATCAAGTAGTCATTATAACTTCTTTAAGAGAGCCAATTTTAAATACTTATACTCTTAATAAATATTTGTTTTTTCTTGAAACTCTTAATTTAAAACCAGTCTTAGCTTTTACAAAAGCGGATTTAACAAATCTTGGAGATGAGGAAATTCAAAAGGCTAAGATGTATGAAACTATTGGTTATGAAGTCTATTTAATAAATAATATGATTAATACTGATAAAAATTGAAATAATTTCTTAAAGTGTTTGGAGAATAAAACTTCTGTTTTTACAGGTCAAACTGGAGCTGGGAAGTCAACAACTTTAAATCATATCATTCCAAATACTTTTGAAAAAACACAAGAAATTTCAAAAGCTTTAAATAGAGGTAAGCATACAACAACAAAAAATGAGTTATTCATTTATAAAAACTCATTAATTGGTGATACACCAGGATTCTCTTCCTTTGAGTATAAGGAAGTGAGTAAAGAAGACATTGCTTTAAGCATTAATTTTTTTAAAGAGCAAAACTGTAAATTTAATAATTGCTTGCATATGAACAACACACCAGGTTGTAAAGTCCTTGAGGCAGTTAAAATTCAAAAATTCCCAGAATTTATATATAATGATTATGTAAAAATTCAGCTGGAAATTGAAAATCAAAGGAGAAAATATTAATGGCAAAATTTATTGTAGCTCCAAGTATTTTAACTGCTAACTTTTTAGCTTTAAAATCAGATTTAGATAAGTTAAAAGAAGCAAAAATTAAATGAATTCATTATGATGTTATGGATTATAATTTCGTTCCTAATTTATCTTTCGGACCAAAAATACTAACAGATATAGTTAGTAGTTATAATTTCAATATGGACTTACATTTAATGGTTAAAATTAAAAATATTTCTGTTAAGGAATATCTTCAACCATTTCTTGTAAAAAATGTAAAGCAAATCACAGTACATTTTGAAGCTCTAACTAAAAAGCAAATATTTGAGTTTTTAGATTTCTGTAATAGTAACAATATAAGTGCTTCTATTTCAATAAATCCAGATACTGATGTTCTCAAAATTAAAAAATACTTACCTAAAATCAAAAATGTTTTAGTAATGAGTGTTAATCCTGGATTTGGTGGGCAACCATTTATTTTGAATTCTTTGGACAAAATTCAAAAATTAAAGGCGCTAAAAGAGGAAAATAATTACTCATATTTAATTCAAGTTGATGGAGGAATAAATGAAGAAACTTATAAACTTGTTCAAAATGCTGGAGTTGATGTAATTGTGGCAGGAAGTTATTTAGTTGGTTCTTCTGTAAAAAATTTAAAAGAAAGGGTAGCTAAACTTGAAGGATAAAGCACTAATTGTTATTTCAGAAACTAACATTAACTTAAAAAATTTTGAAAAAACTCATTTAATTATTGGAATTGAAAGAGGATGTCTAGATTTAATAAAAAAGGACATTAATATAGATATTGCAATGTCTGATTTTGATCAAGTAACTCAAGAAGAATTGGAAATTATAAAGTCAAAAGCAAAGAAAGTTATAACTTTTAACCCTGAAAAAGATTATTTAGATGGAATAGCAGCCATTCATTATTTACATGATAAAAATATAAAAGATATTACAATGATAGTTAATCCAACAAAAAGATATGATATGAACTTAACTATTATTGACTACGTATTTAACCATAATCTAAAAATATTTAATGAAAAATCAGTTATTTTTAAACTAAATTCTGGGGAAAATGTTATAGATTTCAATAAGTATCAAGATTTTACATATATTTCCTTATTTAGTTTGAAAGATAATGAAATTACTATTAAAGGCATGAAATATGAAGTAAAAAATATTGAGTTAAAGGCTTTTAATTCTTTGGCTTACTCAAATCAATTTTTACCATATGTAGATCCTAAAATTGCAATTAAAGATGAAGTTATGATTATTATGACAAAATAAAAAAGCAGATTGTAATCTGCTTTTTATTTTTTTAGCTGGTGCCCTCTATCGGAGTCGAACCGATACGATTTCTCGGCAGATTTTGAGTCTGCTGCGTCTACCAATTCCGCCAAGAGGGCAATACCAATAATTATTATATAATGAAAAAAAAGAAACTACGATGAGTTTCTTAATTTATTGTACTTTTATTTTGCTAATTGATTATTTCTTTTTAAAGTTCTAAGTGTTCTTGCTGAAACTTTTAAAGTCATAACTTTACCATTTTCATCCATTACTTGAACTTTCTGTAAATTAAGGTTTCATTTTCTTTTGCTGGCATTCATAGCATGTGATCTTGAATTACCTGACAAAGGACCTTTACCTGTTAAACCGTCTTTTCTTGCCATATTTTCACCTCGGACTTATAAATAATATAATAATTAGGTTAAAAATACAAGAAAATGTTTAAATTATTCTAAAGTAAATTTTCACTTTTTAGACTTATTACTCATAGTAAATTTTCACTTTTTAGACTTATTATTTTATTATTTTGCTTTAATAGTGTAAAATTATTTTGTACTAATTTGAAACGTAACAACATGATTTTTTTGTTATCCTGAATTAGAGAATAAAATTGTACAATGTTTATGGAGGCCAAAATGATAAATAAAGCTATTTTAGATTCTATATCAAATGCTGTTGTTACAGTACCTGGAGTAGCTTCATTTGCAAATTATGCAGCTAAATCAGAATTTGAATTAAAAACTGAAGATATTGCAAAGGCCGTAGAGATGGTATCAACTGATACAATGGACAGAGTTAAAGTACATATTATTTTAATCAATGGAGTTAACATACGAGACGTTGTTAGTGAAGTTCAAATACGTGTAAAGTATGAATTAGAAAAGCTTTCTCAGTTCGTGCGAAATTATATAGTTGATATTGCAGTAGATGATCTTATTGTCGTTTAGACAATATTTTATTTCTTTTATCAAGTGCAAATATTAATATATAAACTGGCAAATATAAATTTGCAATTTTTTAATATTTTTAATTTTAAATAATAAAAAAACAATATAGTTTAGAAGGTGACAATACTATGAAAGATACACAAATTTTAAAAGGTATGATAACTAGTGGGGTTAATAATTTATATAACAATTATCCTCATATAGATAAACTAAATGTTTTTCCTGTACCTGATGGTGATACAGGAACAAATATGAATTTAACTTGTACCAATGGATTTGTTGAAATTGAAAAAGAAGAGTTTACTAATGTGGGCTCATTAATGAGCAAATTTTCTAGAGGCCTAATAATGGGTGCTAGAGGAAATTCTGGTGTTATCTTCTCTCAAATCATTAAGGGTTTCTCTAATGGAATGAAAGATAAGGAAAAACTTGATTTAGATACTTGAAAAGAATCTTTTACGAAAGCAAAAGATGTTGCATATTCAGCAGTTATGAAACCAGTTGAAGGTACTATTTTAACTGTAATTCGTGAAACTAGTGAATATGTAAACTCTCTTGTTGAAGAACAAGCACCAAATGACTTTTGAGAAGGACTTGTTAAAGCTGCTAATAAATCTTTAGATAATACTCCAGAGTTATTACCTGCTTTAAAAGAAGTTGGCGTTGTAGATAGTGGTGGATATGGTTTAGTTAAGTTCTTCGAAGGAATGCAATATTTTGTTAAAAAACAAAAACCAATATCAAAATTAAAAAAATTAGAAGAAAATACAGGTTCAAATATTGAAATGTCAATTGAAGAGCAATTTGGTTATTGTACAGAAGCAATTGTTATGCTAAATGACGAATTCATTGATAAGTTAAAAATTGATACAGTAAGAGATACTTTTGAGCAATATGGAAATTCATCAATTGTTGCAGTTATGGATGGAGATATTTTAAAAGTGCATACACATGCATTAATGCCGGGGCAAATATTATCTTATTTACAACAATTTGGAGAATTTAAAAATATTAAAGTTGAAAATATGACTTTACAAGCAGATAAACATGTAGCAAATACTATAGAAACTTCAGCAAGAGTTACTGCTCAACAACAACGTAAATTAAAAAATGATGTTTCTACAATAGCAGTTGTGAGATCAAAAGGAATTCAAGATTACTTTAAAAATGATTTAAGTTTAGATTATGTTATTGATGGTGGTCCAAAAATGAATCCTTCAACAAATGATTTTATGAAAGCAATTCAAGCTGTTGATGCAAAAACTGTATACATTTTCCCTAATGATTCAAATGTATTGTTAGCAGCAAAACAAGCAAAAGAATTAGAAAAAATGTCAAAAATAGTTGTTATTGAAACTAAAACAATTCCACAAGGAATTACTGCATATCTAAATCTTGATATTGAAGATACTCCTAAGAAGAATGAATCAAATATTAATAAGGCAATTAAAAATATTGTTTCAGTTTCAATTAATAAAGCAGCAAGAGATGCAACAATTGATGGTGTAAATATTAAAGCTGGTGAATATATGATGATGGCAGATAAAAAAATTACAATATCAGCTAAAACTTTAAAAGATGTTTTCTATAAATCATTATCAAAATTTATTACTGCAAAAACAGAAATTTTAACAATATTTACAGGTCAAGATGCATCATTTAAAGATATTAATGATCTTCGTAAATATCTTGATGAAAATTATGATGTAGAATATGAAGTTGTTGATGGACAACAAGAAGTATATTCATTTATTATTGGTATAGAATAAAAATGATTCATAAGAATCATTTTTTTATTTAATAAGTTATAATAAATATGTTTTATAAAGGAGAAAAACTTATGCTTTCTATTAAAAATAAGAAAAATAAAAATATTACTTGTACAATAATAAGCATAATAATTACATTTCTTTCTTTATTCTGCTCAATAACTTTAATTAAATTTCTAATAAATAATAATCTTTATATCTCAAATTATTTATTATACTTTGGTTTATTTGGAATTGCATTTCTTTTATCAACTATATATATTTACAAGTTAGTTAATTATATTAGAATAATTAACTTCTTAAAAAAAATTAAATTAGAACAAATAAATAAGAATCTTTTTAATAATTTAATCAAAAAAGTAAAAATTAAACTTAGCCCTATAGTTTACTTGGTTTTAGCAATTTCTATTTGAATTCTTTTTGTAAGTATGATATCAGAAGATAATCTAGTTAAATATTTTGAACTAAGTAAATCTGTTTATATTAATAAAATAACTTTTTTATTAATAAGTTTCTCAACTTTTGAGTTTTTAAGTATTATATTTATATTTGTTATATTGAACTCAATTAGAAATAAGAAGTTCAAATGAACATATATTAAAAAAATAAGTAATACTTTATATTTAAAATTTTTAAATTTAGCAAGTTTTTTATCAATTAAGTTTTATCAATTAAAAAATAAATTGTTAAATTTTTATACAAATCTTATTAAGGAATTAAATTTTTATGATATTGGTCAAAGAAATATTATAGCTATAAAAAAAAGATTTTTTTTAGCAGAAAAATTAAAGGGAGAATGTCCACCTAATTCTATTATTTAAAGTATTTTAATTAGTTAGGAGAAAAAAATGAAAAATATATTTAAATCTTATATGAAAGCTTTTTTAAAGGCTTGAGTAGAGACACTAGGAACAATTATGTTTCTAATGATTTTTACAATGCTTATTTTTGGGATGTTAGCTACACCTTTACAATTATCATTAAAAGCATCATCAGTTAAAAAAAATACAAACCTTTGACAAGAACAATGACAAGGGATAACTAAAATGGATGATGACTTTATTTATCCATATATTTGAGAAAATGAGGAATTCATAATTGAATATAAGAATATGAATTTTGAATTAAATCAACCTTCAGACGGTTGATTAAAAAAAGAAACAAAAGAGATAATTCAAGCATATGCAAAGGATGTTGTAAAAGAAATTACTGGTTCTAAAACTAAAATCTCTGATGAAGAAGAAAAAGAGCTTGAAGACCAACAAATTCTTTCAGGTCTAAGAACAATCATTTGGTATTATACATACTATGGAAACGATAATACAATTAATGCATTTACTACAAAAGGTAAAGAGAGACCGCTAAAAGTGGGAGATATTTTTACTCAAGAAGCTCAAAAAGAAATTGCTAGTTTTGGTAATTATCAAAATAGAAATATTAATAATTATGTAATTCTTTCAATTTTAGAGCAATTAAAAAGTCAATCAAATGATTCATTTCTATATGAAAATTTCATTAATGCAAATATTAAAATGCAAAAAGGTGCAGAGGATCATTTTATTTATAATATGTCAAATGTTAGTGCACTAGGTGGAAATGATTCATATGATATAAATAATATTGTTTTGCAAAGTGGAAAATTACCAGAAAAAAATAATGAAATCATTATTAGTGATGCTTACGCTAAAAATCAAAATAAAAAAATTGGAGATGAAATAATATTAGGTGTTGATCAACCTTATCAAAATCCAAATGGTCCTCCTTTAAAACCATTACCATTTAAAATTGTTGGTATTGGTCTAAAATACAGTTCGTTAACGCCAATTAATTTCTCATCATTTTCAGATTCTATTCAAAACTATGGTCAAGTATTCTTAAAAAATAGTTTTTTTACAGAAGAAAATGATGAAAATGGTTATACATTTAGTCAACTATTTACAACAGATAATATGACATCTAATTCTGATCTTGGATTTTACTTATTTTATCGTGAAGAAACTTTTATAACTAAGAATAGTAATAACTATAATCTTAATGAACTTTTCTCAAGCAATATAGTAACCAGTAATAAAAAAGAATCACCATTGACAAATCTATCAATTTTATCTCCTGGTACAACTATATTTAAAGAGCCAAGTGAACATAGTGTTATAGCTACATTGACAAATTTATATATAATTACATGAATTTATGTCATGATTGGAGCAATTCTATTTTTATTAGGATTTATGTTTATATTATTTGTTCTTAAAAAAGAAATTAATAATACAAGAAAGCAATTAGGAGTTTTTAAATCTCTTGGATATAGAACTAGTGAATTAACATGAGTATTTTCACTAAAAACTTTCTTAACTATGATTATAGGAATAGGAATAGGGTATTTACTTTCTTTCCCATTCCAAATTGATAGTGCAACCAAACAATTTAGTACGTTTGTTATTTTTGACTTTCAAAAAATATATGCTTCTCCAATATTTTTAATGGTCTTAATGATCATTGTGCCAATTTTATTTGCTGGACTAAGTTATTTAATAATATTTAAATTCCTTAATGAAGGAGCTTTATCTTTATTAACATCAGGACCTAAAAAAAGTAAATCAGATGTAATTGTTTTAATATTAAAAATTATATTTTTCCCTGCTTTAATTTATTCTTTATTTAACTGAATTACTTTAAAAATATTGAGAAAAAGGAATAAAGGATTTACATTTAGAATGCAACATGCTTTTGTCTCTGCAGGAAAAGGTAAGTTTACTCTTATTATGGGATTATTCTTATTTAGTTCATTCTTATTTACTTTGCAATTAAGAGCAATGCCTGTAATTAAAAATATGATTGAGGGAGTTTACAATATTTATACTAAAGATGTTAATCATTATTATTCTTTTAAAAATGTCGTACCAATTAAAGTATCTCCAAATGGAATACATCAAGATATTACAAAAGAAAATTATGGTCTTAAATATGAAAATATTGAAACTCAAAAAGTCGAAGAGTTTATTAGAAACTCACAAGAAGATAAATACAAAACTACAAATAATTTTTCTTTATTAATGTCTAATATTTCTAAGGCAAGAGATGAAATTATGAATACAGAATATTGAGAAAGTAATAAAGAAGTAATTTCTTATGTGGCTACATTGACTGCATTAATTACACCACTAAACCAAAAAATATCTACAACTCAAAATCTTTTAAATAGAATAGAAGCTCCTGAAGAAATTCCAGAGTATTCAATTCTAAAAGTAACTCCAGAACAAATGGGAGGTATATTTTTGGATGATATTGGAAAATTAGCTTGTGTATCTCCTTTAGGTATGAACTATAATGGTAGTTGTGAAGATGTTGAATCTGTTAAAAAATATTTTATAGATGACTTAAATAATATTCTTCCTAAAAATCAAACAAGAGCTGAAATTAAGTTAAGTAATACTTTAGTTAATTTAGTAACAACTTTTGCAAAAATGAAAGAGGGAATTAATTCTCTATTAAGTGTTAACAAAGTAATATTTAATGGAAATGATGAAGCCCTTCAAACAATATTGCCATATTATATTAAAAATAATAATGATGTAGATATTGAAAAATCTGTTCTAAGATTAATTGACACAACAAATAAAATTGGTGGAAACACAAGAGCTGTTGTAAATCTTGATTCAGTAAGTGAAAAAGCAATGAATGAATTACAAGAGAATAATGAAGATTATATTAATGCTGTAATATCTTTTAGACTTTCAAAAATTTTAAATAAAAATGTTGGAGATGTATTTGAAATCACTTTAGGTAAGAATAAAACTGTTAATATAAGAATTGCTTCAATAAATGAAAATGATACACTCCTTCAAGATATTTACGTTGATTATTCAACATTTATAAAAAATGTAAATCAAGTTGAATCAATAGATACAAATGAATTATTATTCAACTCAATAATAAGTACAAAAGTTGCAAGTGAAGGTAAAATTGATTTAAAAGATGTTGCTGGTTCTCAAAGAAATTTTAGATACTCAAGAGACACTTATACAATTGCATCTTCACAAAATAAACCGTGACTAGGTAGTATTTTAGCACCATCAATTGATGGAAATTCATTGGATAAACCAACATCTGTAAATTTCTTTATGGACTCATCTGTTATTACTTTACCTATATTAAAGTCTGTAATAAATCAGGTACTTGGTAAAATGACAAAAGCAATGTTGATGTATATTTTAATTGATATAGTTCTTCTTATTATTTTATTGATAGTAATTATGAATATTATTATTACTGATTCAATAAATGTTATTACAATAATGAGATCCCTAGGATATAAAAATGGTGAAATTAATTGAATGGTTATGGGGAAATATATTTCAGGTTCAGCAATTAGTTACTTATTTGCATTCTTAGCTTCGCTTGTAGTGTGATCTGGAATTCAAGCATTCGTTTGAGGTAGATTTAAAGTATTAATAGCTTTACCTTCATTACCTTGAATACCATTTGTTTCTGCAATAATTTTAGGAGCAATTCTTTACATTGGTTGAACTGCAGCTATGCTACAAATTAAAAAACGCCCACTTACATTGCTAGTTAGTTAATAATTAGGTATAATTTTTATATCAAAAATAAGGGAGTAAATAAAATGCCATTACCAAAACAAAAAGTTGAAAATTCAAGTGATGTTTGTTGTCCTGGCGGAGCACACAATTGTTTAACTTGTAGAGTTTGTAGCGGTTCATTTCATGGATGTCAAAGTTGTTTAAAATGTATAGGATGTCAAGTTTGTTTATCAAAAGAATGTCCTTGTTGCATTAAAGGTACTATAAAGCAACAACAAAATAATGCTAAATATAATAAATAAAACATAAAATGTTTTATTTTTTTTGCTTTAAAGTCTAATTGTATATATAATCACTAATGTACAGGAGTTAAAATATGGATTATAAAGTAATAGCTTTTGATGTTATGGGTTCGGATAATGGTTTAATTCCAGCAGTTGATGCTGCTATTAAACTATTAGGTGAGCAAAAAGATTTAAAAATTATTTTTGTTGGAAATGAAGAGAATTTAAAAAAAGAGTTGTCTTCAAAAAAATATAACCATGATCAAATTGAAATTTTAAATACTTCAGAAGTAATTGAAATGACAGATGGAATAATGGATATTAGAAGAAAAAAAGATTCAAGTATGGTTAAAGCACTTGAATTAGTAAAAGATGGAAAAGCACATGCAATTACAACTGGGGGTGCAACAGCTCCTTTTGTAGCAGGTTGTCATTTTATTTTGAAAAAGCTTGATGGTATTGAAAGACCTGGATTTATGCCAGTTATACCAACATTAGTTAAAGGAAAAATTACTCTTTTATTAGATGTAGGTGCAAATTTAGAATGTGATCCTGAGGATTTAGTAAATTTTGCTATTATGGCAACAGCATATTCAAAAGCTGTTAATGGTGTTGAAAATCCTGAAGTAGCATTATTAAATATAGGTGAGGAAAAATCAAAAGGCTTAGAATTGCATCAAAAAGCTTATAAATTATTACAAGAAAATAAGTCTCTAAATTTTGTTGGAAATATTGAATCAAGATATTTAGCAAGTGGTAAAGTGGATATTATCGTCACTGATGGTTACACAGGAAATATAGCTTTAAAAGCAGCAGAAGGAATGGGAAAATCTCTTTTAACAGAAATTAAATCTGCACTTACAAAAAATATATTTAGAAAATTAGCTGCATTAAGATTGCGTAAGGCATTTAAAGAAGTTTCAGCAAAGTTTGATTATAAAAATCATGCTGGAGCAATAATTTTAGGAGCAAAAAACATTGCTTTTAAATCTCATGGCTCAAGTGATAAAATCGCTTTCTATGCAACTTTGAAAATGACTTATAATGCAATTAAAAATGATGTTGTTAAAAAAGTGGAAAAGGCGTTATATAAATAATGACAATTAAAAAATTTCTTTTAAGTGAATTTGAAATTGTAATTAAAGATGAGTCTTACTATAGTGAGGCCTTGACACATAACTCATTTTCAAACGAGAATAGACTTGCTAAAAATTATCAAAGACTTGAATTTCTTGGAGATGCAATCTTGCAAATGAAAGTAAGTGATTATCTTTATAAATTATTTCCAAAATCAAATGAGGGATTATTAACAAAATATAGAAGCTCAATTGTAAAAAAAGATACTTTAGCCGAAATTTCAAGAAAAATAAAACTTGGACAATTAATTAGATTAGGAATTGGTGAATTAGATTCAAAAGGCTATGAAAAGGACTCAATTCTTTCTGATGTTTATGAGTCAATGACAGCGGCTATATATTTAGATCAAGGGGAAAAAATACTTGATAAATGACTAAAAAAAACTATTTTTAGTGATTATGTGATAAATCAATTTTTAGATAAATCACATGATTTTAAATCTGAATTGCAAGAGCTTATTCAATTAGAAATAAGAAGTGAATTATCTTATGTTGTTGTTAGTCAAGAAAAACTTGAAAATAATACAACGTTGTTTATAGTTAATGCTGTTCTTGAAGGAATGGTATTTGGAACAGGAAAAGGAAGCAATAAAAAGCAAGCTGAACAAGAAGCTGCTAAAAATGCTTTATCAAAAATAAAAAAAAATAAATAAAGGCTTAGAAAAGCCCTTAAATAAAGGGTTTTTCTAAATCCTAAAATTTAAAAAAAATTGTACAAATGCATTAAAATATATATAATGAGTTTGTTATATAGGACGGCTATGTACGATTACAAGAGGTAAAAAAAATGATATTCTTAAAAAAAATTGAAGCGTTTGGGTTCAAATCTTTTGCTGAACCTACTACTTTAAATTTTGACTTTTCAATGACAGGGATAGTGGGTCCCAATGGTAGCGGTAAATCTAATATAAATGATGCTATTATGTGAGCTCTTGGAGAACAATCATATAAATCACTTCGTGGAGATTCAATTGATGATATTGTTTTCTCAGGAAGTAGTGAAAAGAAACCATTAAACATGGCAGAAATTACCCTTGTATTCGACAATAGCAATAAGGCCTTCAGTTCATTAGAATATAATGAAGTTTCAATTACAAGAAAGTTTTTCAAATTAACAAAAGAATCTGAATATTATATAAATGGAAGCAGAGTTCGTTTAAAAGATATTCAAGATGTTGCTTTAGAAACAGGTTTAACTAAATCAAGTTTAGCAATTATATCTCAAGGATCAATTAGTAACTTTGTTGAATCAAAATCAGAAGATAGAAGAAGACTTTTTGATGAAGCAGCAGGGGTTGCTCGTTATAAGAAAAGAAAAGATGAAGCTATTAGAAAACTTGTAAGATCACAAGAAAATCTAGATAGACTAAATGACATAATAAATGAAATTGAAAGAAAATTACCAACTTTAAAAAGACAATCAAAAAAAGCTGAATCTTATAAAGAGTTTTTTGATGAACTAAAAAATATTGAAGTTGCAGTTCTTGTAAATGACATAAAACTTTATAAGCAAAAAATAGTTGAAATTAATGAGCAAAAAAGTGAACTAAAATTAGAAATTAATTCTTTAGATAAACAAATTAGTAAAAGAAGTGAAGAGTTTAACACTATTGCAGATTCAAATTATAATAAGGAAAAAGAATTATCAAATCTTAATAAAGGATTTACTAAAATAGTAGAGAAAATTAGTGAATTAAAAGTTTCAAGAATTACTCTTGAGTCTAAAAAAAATAAAGTTGATATTGATGATAAAGAATTTAAAATATCTGATTTAAAAAATAAGGCAAAGGAATTAGAAATTAGATTAGAAGCTGAAGAGCAAAAACTTTCAAAATTATTAAAAGATAAAGTTGAAAAAAGAGAAAGTTTAGATGATGCTAGTCAAAAACGTTTTAGATTAAATCAAGAATTAGATGCAATTAGAAAGCAACTTGCTAAAACTGAATCTAGTTTAGAAACTCTATTAGCAAGAAAGCATTCTTTTGATAACTTATTTGAAGGAGTAAAAAATATTCTTGAAAATAGATCAACACTATCAGGAATTATGGGAACTGTTCAAGAATTAATTAGTGTAAATAAAAATTATGAAGTTGCACTTTTAACAGTAATTCAAAATGGATTACAAAATATAGTTGTTAAATCAACTGCAGATGTAAAAATTTCAATCGATTTCTTAAAAAATAATAAAGCAGGTTATGCAACATTTTTGCCACTTGATAATTTAAAACCTAGTTTTATTAATAATGAAACAAGATTTATTATTCAAAAATCTAAGGGATTTATTGGGTTTGGAAATGAACTTGTAAATATAGATAAAAAATATCAAGTAGTATTAGATTATCTTTTATCAAATTATTTGGTTGTTGATGATTATGAAAATGCAATAGAGCTTTCAAAAATTACAAACCAAAAGTTTCATATAGTTACTTTAGATGGGCAAAGAATATTACCACATGGAGCCATTATTGGTGGAAGTAGAAGAAATAAAAATGTAGTTTTAAATGATTCAGTTCAAATTCAAGAATATGAAAATCAGAAAAAAGAACTTGATCAAAAAGAACTTGAAACCTCTAAAGAAGTAGAAGCTCTAAGTGGTATGATAGAAGTTTTACGTGAAGAAATTGCTGAAATTCAAACTGCAATAGGAGCTTCTAGAAATTCTTCTCAATTAATTGAAAAAGAGGCAACTGAAGTAAAAGAAGAATTTAGAATAATTACTGGTAAAGAACTTGATGGAGGTCAACAAGAATTCCAATCAATTGATGAACAAATTATTAAAATTATTTCTGAGATATCAGCACAAGAAACATTAAAGGATGAAATTCAACAACAAATTAATGTTATTAGAACTTTAAAAGATAAATCAAATGAAAGACAAAATAGTTTAAACTCAATTATTAACCAAGATAGAGGTTTATTATCTTCATTAAAAGATAAGTACTCAAATTTAAACTCTGATGGAACTTTAATGCAAGAAAAGCAAGTTAATGCAACAACAAGATTAGCTCAGAATTATAGCTTAACTTTTGAAGCAGCATTGGAACTAAACACTAATCTTATTGAAACAGAAAGTGAAGTTAGAGATAGAATCAATTATCTAAGAAAAGAAATTCACTCATTGGGAAATGTTAACTTAGATTCAATTGATGAATATCAAGAAGAAAATGAAAGATATCAAACATATGTTGAGCAAACTCAAGATGTGCTTGAATCTATTAAAAATCTAAAAGATGCAATTGGCGATATGGATCAACAAATGATAATTCAGTTCAAAAAAATAATTAAAGATGTTAATGGAGTATTACCAGATACATTTGCAACATTATTTGGGGGGGGAACTGCATCAATTATTTATACAAATCCAGATGATATTTTAAATACAGGTATTGATTTAAAAATAGCTCCACCAGGTAAAAAAATTGCAAATTTAAATCTATTAAGTGGTGGAGAAAAATCAATGGTAGCATTATCTGTTTTATTCTCAATTTTAAAAGTTAAACCAATTCCATTGGTTATTCTAGATGAGGTAGAAGCTCCTCTAGATATTGCAAACGTAGAACGATTTGCAAAATATATTAAGACATTTACTAAAAGCACACAATTCATGATTGTTACTCATAGAATGGGTACAATGGAAAATTGTGACACTTTATTTGGAGCAACAATGGAACAAAAGGGTATTACAAAACTTGTTCAAATTAAGTTAATTGAAGCAAAAAAATTATCAAATACAAATTAGCATAGAAATGCTAGGAGACGAAATATGACAAGAAAAATAAGCATAATATTACTGACATTCTTATCAGTAATACTATGTCTATGAATATGAAGTGCTGCTGCACCTAAAAAAGCAATTATTTTAGGAGGAAGCACTAGTGTTAACCCGTTTATGCAAAAACTTACAAAAGAATATTATAATAAACCAGAAAAAGTAGATTTTATTTATAATTCAACTGGTAGTCAAGCAGGTGTTGGTGGAGTAGAAAAAGATATGTATACATCTGGTTTTATCTCTAAAGATATAAATAATAAGACTTTAACTAATGGCAATAACTTTTTAGAAATATGTGAAAACTTAAATGAATGTGATTTTGTTCCAGAAGCAATTGAAGAAATTCAAAATGTTGAAAAGAATAATTCATATATTGCATTAGAGTTTGCAATAGATGCAATTGGAGTAATATATAATCCTCCTGCATATTGAAATAAAAAAATTAAATTAGTAGATGATAATGAAATTAGTTTAAATGATCTTATGAATTTTAAAAAAGAAGATGAAGATGAATTATTAAAAAAAGCCTATAGTGGAAATTATACTTGAGAAGAGTTGGCAGTACAGTTATTAGGTTCAAAAGAAGACTGAAATAATAGTCAAGATTTTTATGAGGAAATGTTGAACTTGATAAATGTTCAATCAAAAACTAAACTAATTACTTTTACTAGAGAAGATGGGTCTGGAACAAGATCAGCTTTTTCAGATTTAACTAAAATAAAGGATATGTCTTCATCAAATGTTGTTAATTCAAATGGTTCAATGATTGAAAACATGACTAAAAGTCCAAGTTTAGGTTACGTTTCTAATGGATTTTTAGGTCAATTGTCTGAAGATGGTGTTGTAAAATTAGCTGGATTTAATAATTACAAATTACCAATAGGAAAAGACAATGTTCCTTTAAAATGATCAAAAGAAGAAAAAAAATGGCAAGACTGAAAACCAAAAACAGAATCTGTAGAATCTAATATTAATGAATCAATTACAGATAAATTTATTAAAACTGCTTATGAATTTAAAAGACCATTCATTGCTATATTTAGTATATATAATAAAAAATTAAATCAATTAATGGAGCTTTTTAATTTTATGAATAGTGATGGTTCAAATGAAGTATTCAAAAGTGAAGGCCTTGTTAAAAATATGAAGTATAAATCTTTAGGAGGTACTTCTAATGGTTAAAAGCTCTGTAAAAAGTTTACCAAAGGCTAAAACTTCTAAAATGGATTTATCAACTAAAATATCTGTATTTTTTGTAACAACAATTGTGCTTATTATATTAGCTGTTTTAGTTGGATATATATTATATAAATCTGTTCCAGTATTTCAAGAGTTTTCCTTTTTTAAATTCTTATTTTCTGGAATGTGAGCTCCAGCAAGAGATGGTGAAGATGGCTCTTATGGATTAGGTAAAATAATATTATCTACTCTAATGATGTTATTTTTAACTTTATTATTTGCGATACCTTTAACAATATTTAGTTCACTGTTTATTACTGAGTACTTAAAAAATAGAACAAAAAAATTTGTAGTAACTATGATTCAATTATTGGCTGGGATTCCATCTGTTGTTTTTGGATTATTTGCACTAGATCAAATTGGACCAATTTTTGTTGCCATGGGTGCACCAACTAGTGGAAATATGATGACAGCAAGTTTTACATTAGCTTTTATGGCTTTACCAACAATGATTAGTTTATCTGTTAATGCTATTGAATCAGTTCCAGAGGGGCATAGATTTGCTTCTCTTGGATTAGGAATGACAAAAGAAAAAACTACTTTTGGTGTAGTTTTAGTAGCGGCAATGCCAAAAATTATTACAGCAATTATTACAGGAGTTGCTAGAATTATTGGTGAAACAATGGCTGTTATATTAATAGCAGGAAATTCAACAAAAGGGTTAAATACAGATGATGGCTTTTTTGGATTTATATTTTCTTCAATTAGAACTTTAGCAGGAACAATTGGTTTAGAAATGTTAGAAAATCATGGGACAACTCATGAGTCTGCACTTTATGCTATTGGGATGGTTTTATTTGTAATAGTTATTTTTATAAACTTATTAATTATTGCTGTGGGAAATATTAACAATAAGAAAACAAAGTCTATTAAAAATATGAAGCATAAAAAAGTGAAAGCAATTAAAAATGATTATCGATATGACAGTCATAATTTAAATATTCTTGTTCACACTTATACTGAAAAAAGATTTGCCAAAAAGGTAAATAGTTTTATTCTTAATTTCTTTATGATTTCTTCCACTGCAATAATTGTTGGATTTACGAGTTGAATTTTACTGACAGTTACAATTAAGGGAATTGGTGGATTTGATGCAACAGCTTTTGTTGAAATTGAAGGACAAAGAAGTGGAATCTTTGCTCTATTATTTACAACAATATTGTTAGTTTTAGCTACAATAATATTTGCTATACCATTAGCTTTAATAGTGGCTATATATTTGGCAGAGTATGCTCACAAAGATAGTAAGTTTGCAAAAATTATAAGATTTTCAATAAACGTGCTTGCATCCACACCAAGTATTGTATTTGGTGTTTTTGGATTAAGTTTGTTTGTAGTAGGTATGGGAATTCCAATGTCCATATTTGCAGCAAGTTTAACAATGACAATTGTAATTTTGCCATCAATGATAACGAACTTTGAAGATTCAATTACAGGAGTGCCTTTACTTTATAAAGAAGCTGCTTACGGGATGGGTATGACAAAAACAGGAGTGCTGTTTAAAGTTATTATTCCAAATTCAACTAAGGGACTTGTTACTGCAACTATTCTAGCTGTTGCTAGAATTATTGGAGAATCGGCGCCTGTTTACTTAACTTTGGGAACAGCTGTAAGAATGCCATCAGAAGGATTCTTCTCATCAGGAGCTACATTAACTACTCAAATTTATATGATGGCTTCAGAGGGAAATGATCCGCATACTTTAGGAGTAGCATATCAAATTGCCCTAGTTACAATATTTTTAGTTCTAGGTTTAAATATTTTAAGTAAGTATATTGGTTTCAAATTAAATCCAATTCATAAAAAAGTATCAATGAAAATGCGATTTAAACTATTTATTGGAATGTTTACATGAACAAGTATTAAAAAGGTTTCATTAAAAACAAAAAAAGATACAATATCCTTGTATAAGAAATGAATAAATGTGTTTAATTTTAAAAGAATAAAAATATATGCTAAAAACGCTAAGACTCGAAACAATGTTATAAGAACAATTAAGAGTGAATCAAAATTAAAGTCTAAACCTAAAAAAAATAAAAAAATAAAAGAGAGTGAGAATTAAAAGATGGCTTCAAATAAAAATGTAGAAAAGGAAATTGTTGAAACTGAGGATTTAAAAATATTATCAGAAGAGAAAATATTTCAAAAACCTAAAAAACTACCTTTGAAGCAAAGACAAAATGTAATAGAAGTTGAAGGATTTAATTTCTATTATAATTCTGGTTCAAAACAAGCATTATTTGATATAAATATGGCAGTAAAGGAAAATACAGTTACGGCTTTTATTGGACCATCTGGGTGTGGAAAATCAACACTATTAAGATCAATAAATAGAATGAATGATCTTGTAGATAATATTGCAATTGATGGAAAAATTATTGTTCATTCAAAAGATGTTTATGAAAAAGGTACGGATGTTGTTAAATTGAGAACTGAAGTTGGTATGGTATTTCAAAAAGCAAATCCCTTCCCTATGTCAATTTATGATAATGTAGCTTTTGGTCCAAGAAATCAGGGAATTTCAGATAAGAACATTTTAAATCAAATTGTTGAAGATTCATTAAAAAAAGCAGCACTTTGAGATGATGTAAAAGATTACTTAAAAGACTCAGCACTGGGATTAAGTGGTGGTCAACAACAAAGGTTATGTATTGCAAGAGCAATAGCAATGAGACCAAAAATTTTATTAATGGATGAACCAACTAGTGCATTAGATCCAATAGCAACGTTAAAAGTTGAAGAACTTATACTAAAATTGAAAAATGAATATACAATAGTAATAGTAACCCACTCAATGGCACAAGCTACAAGAGTAAGTGATTATACAGCGTTCTTCTTACATGGTGAATTAATCGAGTATGATAGAACAAAAAAAATATTTACAAATCCAAAAGATCAAAAAACAGAAGATTATATTTCAGGAAGATTTGGATAGGAGGGGAATTAGATGTCATATAACAAAATACTAGATAGTGATATCAAAACTATTAAACGTGAATTAATAAGATTAGTAGAGGCTACAAAATCTCAATATGCAAATACTTTTGAATCTTTAAAATCACAAAATCTTGAATTAGCACAAGAAGTAGTTAGCGGTGATATCAAAATAAATGATTTACAAAATAGTTTCACAAAAATGGCTTTATGAAAAATTGCAAAACAACAAATGGTAGCTGGAGATTTAAGATTAGCAGTTGGTGGAGTTTTAATTAGTCGTGAAATTGAAAGAATTGCTGATGTGGCTAAACATATTTGTGCTTTTACTATCAAGTACAATCCCCAACCAATTGAAATTGAATATATATCAAAAATGTTTGATTTAGTTAATAAGATGCTAAATATAATCTCACTTTTGATTGATAATTATGACAATGACCAACATCAAAAAGTTTTAAAAGCTGAAGAGCAACTAAGTATGGAGTTTTCAAATTTATCAAATATTTTAGCAGCTAGAATATCAGATTCTAAAAATGCAACTGAATCTAAAAAAATAATCACAATAGTAAGACAATTAAAAAATCTAGAAAGAGCTGGAGAATGTCTTATAAATATTGAAGAGACATTACAATTTATTAGAACAGGTAAATTTGAAGAACTTCAAGAATCAATGATTAATAATTTAAACACTAAGAAATAATAAAAGGAACTGTTAAAAAGTTCCTTTTATTATTTCTAATGTAATTAACTTAGCACAACTAAAGTATTTGCTTGAAAGTGAAAAAGTAATTTGCTTTTCATTTTTTGCTTCAATTTTAAATAAGTTATTATAGTTAGTTCTATTTTTATTAAAAAATGAGTACTTTTTAATTCAATCGAATATTTCCTTATTCATCATTTCTTCATCTTCATAGTAGGTAATAAATTTATCACTTTTTTTAACTCCAATATTTGATGAATCTCTTACTATTCTAAAATCCAAATTTGTATTATTTAAAAAATTAGATTTTATAATATCATTTTGTTGTTTATTCAAGTCTTGAAAGTCTAAGAACTCTCAAAACTCGTCCACATTATTTAAAAATATATTTGATGAAACATATTTGTCAAATATATTTTTAAACTTACTTTTTAAAATATCTTCTAATTCAATTTGAAGATAGTTGCCTTTATTTAAAACTAATGGATTAATAAATAAGTATCTATTCAAAATATTAACTACATCATCAATTTTATCGTAGTTAAATAAAATAACATTAAACTTACTTAGAATTTTTTCATTAAGAATATTTGAATTTTTCTTATCTTTAAATAAGATATCTATTTCTCCACTTTCTTGATTTAGAACTTCAAAATCAATTTTTTTGTATAAATCCATTCCAAATTTACTATTAGAAAATGCTTCCTTTAATAAATTTTTTATTTCCTTATTTGTTAGTCTATCCACATTTTCTTGCTTTTCAACTTTCATATAAAGAAAATCATCTAAGCCAGTTAAAAATTTTGAATATTTATTTACATTTTTATCTTCTAGTGTCATACTTACACCAGTAGAAACAGTTAAACCTAAAGAAAGTCAAACTGATAACATTTTTTTCATAATATCCCCTCACACATTAATATATATAATATATTAAAATTATTATACAATTAATATTGAGAAATGAGGAATTTTTATGGGATTTTGAAGTAATTTAAAAGAGAGACGAGAAATCAAGAAACAACAAAAAAAACATAAAAAAGAGCACAAAAAGACTTTAACATTTTCAACTGATATAAAAAAATTAAGTAAAAATTATAAGGAACCAAATAATGAATTTTTTGAGGACTTAGAAAATATTTTAATTAGAACTGATATGGGAATGAAAATGGTTTTAGAAATATCAAATAGAGTGAGAAAAAAAGCAAAAGCAAAACATTCCTTTGATCAAATAAAAGAAATCCTTGTCGAAGAGATATATGAAACTTATAATAGTGGTCGTAAGTATAATGATAAATTAAACTATAAAGAAGGTAGATTAAATATTTTTATAATGGTAGGTGTTAATGGAGTTGGAAAAACAACAAGTATTGCAAAAATAGCAAATTATTATTCAAGTATGGATAAAAGAGTTTTAATAGCAGCAGCAGATACATTTAGAGCAGGAGCTGTGGAACAACTTCAAGAATGATGTGATAAGAGGCTTAAAAATGTAGATTTAATAAAATCTGAAAATAATTCTAAGGACCCTGCAAGTGTTGTTTTTGATGGAATTAAAAAAGCAATTGATGAAAAATATGATTTATTATTAATTGATACAGCGGGAAGACTTCAAAATAAAGAGCACTTAATGAAAGAATTAGAAAAAATGACTAAAATTATTCAAAAGAACATTTCTGACGGTCCTCATGAGAGATTATTAGTTATTGATGCTCAAACTGGGCAAAATGGAATAAGTCAAGCAAAGGCCTTCTCAGAAACAACTAATGTTTCAGGGATAGTTCTTACAAAAATGGATGGTACAAGTAAAGGAGGAATTGCTTTAGCTATTAAAGATATTTTAAATATTCCAGTTAAATTAGTTGGTACGGGTGAAACTGTAAATGATATAGAAGAATTTGATATAGACAATTACATTTGAGAGTTAACATCAGATTTTATGGAAGATAATATAAATGATTAATCCAGATATACAAAAAACTGCTGATTTAGCAGAACTATATGATTATTATAAAAGCTTATTAACTGAAAAACAGTGTCAATATTTTGAATTGTATTTTTTTGAGGATTTAACTTTGCAAGAGATTGCTGAAGAGTTTAAAGTATCAAGAAATGCTATTTATGATAGCATTAATAAAACTTCTCTATTATTAACCGATTTAGAAAATAAATTAAAATTAAAATTAAAAAATAATAAAATTAGAGAAAATTTGGATAATGCAAAAGTAAACAAAATTTCAATGGAAGAATTAATTATAGAATTGGAGAAAAATTTATAATGAATTTTTTAGTGGTAGGAGATGTATATTCAAAATCTGGAAGAGATGTTTTAGAAAAACATCTTAGTTCAATCGTTCAAAAAAATAAAATTGATTTTATTATTGTTAATGGTGAAAATATTAGTCATGGTAAAGGTATAAATAAAAATCACTATGATTTTCTTAAAAAATTAAAAGTGAATGTAATAACTAGTGGAAATCACATTTTTAAGGTTAAAGAGACTTTTGATTTTATTAATAATGTTGATGACCTTTTAAGACCTGCAAATATGAACTCTTTTAATCTAGGTGTTGGAACAAATCAATATAATTTTAGAAATTTAAAAATTAGAGTTACTAATATGATGGGCAAGAGTTTTATGGAACATGTAAATAATCCATATGAGATAATGGACAAAATAATTAAAAATAATACAGCTGATATACATATTGTTGATTTTCATGCTGAGGCAAGTGCTGAAAAATTAGCTTTTGCTTGAAACTATGATGGAATTTTAACAGCTGTTATAGGAACCCATACCCATGTTCAAACAGCAGATGAGAGGTTATTACCAAAAGGTACAGCTTTTATTACAGATGTTGGGATGACAGGACCTATTAACTCAATTATTGGAGCAAATCCAGAAGAAGTTATCTTTAAAGAAAAAACTGGACTACCAAGTAAGTTTACACCATCTGAAAATCCAGGACTTCTTTGTGCTGTTATTATAAAATTAGATTCAAAAAATAAGGCAAAATCAATTGAAAGAATACAATTACAATAAACTTTCATTTTTATAGGAAGGGCTTTTTATAAGAAAATATTTTCTATTTTAAATTGTGTATAATAAAAATATAAATACCTATTCCTAGGAGAAAAAATAATTATGAAAAGACAGGACAGACTTAGAAATTTACATGAATGTTTATTGGCTTTAGATAAAGAAGTTATGAATGTTTGTATGGGTATTGAACAAAACTTAAAATCATTTTTAAAGTACAGAAATACTTATGAGAGTGTTTTGAATGAAATTGAATATGAAAGAAAAAACGAGATGTATGGACGCCCATCAATTTATGATTTTGAGAAAATGAGAGTTAATTTAGAACAAGATGCAGGTAATGTTGTTTATGAGGCCATTAATGTTATAGGGAATAATGAATTTATAACTAGAAAGCAGAATGTTATTTATGCATTCTGATTTATGGGTCAATTCGATGTATATGCATTAGAATTGGCTTATGAAGATTAAGAAAACTTATAAAAAGTACTTTTTTTAAGTACTTTTTATTTATAATTAAAAAAGGTGATTTTATGGAAATATGATTAGCTGTTTGAGAACTTCTAAGCATAATTGTTTATGTTATGTTTGGAACTTTTATTTTTATCTTTATTTTAACTTTAATTGCAAGAATAGTTAAATTTAATAAAATTAAATTTAGATCATCTCCAATTATAAAAAGTGAACTTGTAAAGAAAAAAATGTTTAAAACTACTTCAGGTTATGAACTTAGATGATTTGGAGAAATTGATCCAAAGAGTGAATTTATTATTATCGGTGTTCATGATATTTATAGAAATAGAAAAGATTTTGATAAATTAGAATCTTGATTAAGAAAAAATCAAAAAAATAAGTACTCTTTAGTATCTTATGACCAAAGAAACTGTGGAGAAAATGAAGTGAATAAGCATTTTAATTTTGGTGCATCAATTTCTGACTTAGCAGAAATTATTGAAGTTATTAGTGAGGCAAATCCTAATGCTAAAATAGTACTTTTAGGAGAAGGATTTGGAGGTAGTATTTGTTCATTTTTTTCAAAAGATAAGAGAGTATATAAAATTATTTCCTCTTCATTAAGATTAAATAATCCTTATAAAAAGGGATTTAACTTTTATTTAAGACTATGATGGGGAACACTTTTTAGAGCCAATACTAAACTTATGGAGCCAATTAATGGATTAGATTTTACTGATGAAAAAGAATATGCAAAAAAAATAGAAGATGAAAATATAACAAAAAACTTGTTAACTGTAACTGAATATTATTTATGAAAAAAAATTAATAAAAAGTCAATTAAAAATATTAATAGTTCAGAAATAAGTATTAGTATATTTCTTTCAAATAATGATTTTTATTGTGATTCGAAAAAAATAGCGAAGTATTTATCAAAGTTAGATAAGGATAAATATTTTTTAGAAAAGATTAAAGAAAAAAAACATTATTTATTAAATACTAAAAAATCAGAAGATGTATTTGAATTAATTGTTAAAAATATATAAAAATTTGTTATTATTATTTTATAAAACTTAAAATTATTCTTATTTAGAACTACTGAGAGAAAATAACTCAATGAGGTAGTAGCAACCTATTAAATTAGGTGCTGAAATTAAGGGGAAACCAACGATGAGATCTATTTAACTTCTCTTTTGTTGGAGAAGTTTTTTATTTTTTTTGAAGGAGAAGAGAAATAAATTATGAGAAAATTATTTACTAGTGAATCGGTTTCAGAAGGACATCCTGATAAAATTTGTGATCAAATAAGTGATGCAATATTGGATGAATGCTTAAAACAAGATTCTAATTCAAAAGTAGCATGTGAAACTTTTGTTACAGAAAATTATTTATTAATTGGTGGAGAAATAACTACAAAAGCAATTGTTGACTATGCTGGGATTGCTAAGTGAGTTTTAAAAAGAGTTGGTTATAATGATGCTTCTACAGGTATTGACCCAGAAAAATGTGAGATAGTAGTTAAAATTAATACACAATCTCCTGATATTGCAATGGGTGTTGATAAAAAAGATATAGGAGCAGGAGATCAAGGAATTATGTTTGGTTATGCAAATAGTGAAACGCAAACCTATATGCCATATTCAATACAAATAGCTCATGATTTAGTTCATATGGCATCGAAATTAAGAAAAAATGGAGCTTTTAAATGAGCTCAACCAGATATGAAATCACAAGTAACAGTTGATTATACTAATGAAAAAAACCCAAGAATTGATACAATTTTAATGTCAATACAACATGACGATGATTATAATCAAAAAACTTTTGAAAAGTTTATAAAAAATAATATTATGGATATCATTGCAAAACGATATGGATTAAATACAGACTTTAAAATTCTAATTAACCCAACAGGAAGATTTGTTATTGGTGGGCCAAAGGGTGATACAGGACTTACGGGAAGAAAAATTATTGTAGATACTTATGGAGGATATTCTCGTCATGGAGGAGGAGCTTTCTCTGGAAAAGATCCAAGTAAAGTTGATAGAAGTGCTGCTTATATGTGCCGTTATGCTGCAAAGAATATTGTTGCTGCAAAATTAGCTGATAAAGTTGAAATTCAAGTAAGTTATGCAATTGGTAAGCCAGACCCAGTTTCTATTTTTATAGAAACTTTTGGAACAAATAAAGTATCTATGGATGTTATTTATAGAGCTCTAAATGATAATTTTAATTTTAATGTTAGTTCAATTATCAATACTTTAGATTTAAAATCACCAGTATATTTTAGAACAAGTAAATATGGTCATTTTGGGAAAAAAGAATTTAGTTGAGAGAAGTTAGATAAAGTAAGAGTTTTGGAGGAGTATTTGTAAGATGCTATTAGAAGTTATTGGAAAAGATTTTAAAGATATTAGATTAATAAATAATTCTAACGCAAATAGAATTGAATTTTGTAATGATTTAAAAGTTGGGGGTTTAACACCTGCTTTAGAAGATATTAAATATGCTTGTGACTTATCAAAATTACCAATAAATATTATTGTTAGAAATACAGCAAGAGATTTTTTTTATACTGAAAAAGAAAAAGAAGATATGATAGAGCAAATTAAATTTATTAGAACAACAAAGGCAAATGGAATAGTTATTGGTGCTCTTAATAAGGACTTAACAATAGATGTTCAATTTATGAAACAAGTCATTAAACATAAGGGAAATTTGGAAATAACATTTCATAAAGCATTTGATGAGTTAAAGGAATTTATTAAATCTTATCGATTGCTAAATGAACTTGGAATAGATAATGTTTTAACAAGTGGTGGTAAGGATATAAAAAAAGGTAGAAAAGTTTTAAAAAAACTTGTTGCTCTTAACTTAAATACAAAAGTATTAGTTGGTGGAGGAATCGATCAAAAAAACTTTTCTAGTTTTAAAAAAATATCTAAAAATATTCATGTTGGTTCTTGTGTAAGAAATAATAAAAGTTGAGATGAAAGCGTTAATGATAAAAGAATTAATGAGTTATTGGAGATAAAATAATGAAAGTAAATATAATTGGTGCTGGTTTAGCAGGTTGTGAAGCAGCGTGACAATTAGCAGAAAAGGGTATTGAAGTCTATTTATATGAAAAGAAAAAAATTCAGAAAAATGAAATTCAAACATTGAATACATTTGGAGAATTAGTTTGTTCAAATACTTTTAGAAGTTTATCAACTCAAAATGCTGTTGGTATTTTAAAAAAAGAACTTGAATTGTTAAATTCCTTTATATTGGATTGTGCCTTTAAAACTCAGATTCCTTCTGATGATGCTCTTGCAGTAGATAGAAAAGCATTTTCAGATTTAGTTGATCATAGAATAAGAAGTCATAAAAATATAAAGGTATTTGAAGAAGAATTTTTAGATTTAAATACACAAGAAATTGTGTTAATTGCAAGTGGTCCTTTGTGTTCACAAGAGTTTAAAATGCAATTAGAAAAATTACTTGGAAAACAAAAGTTATTTTATCTAGATGCATCTGCTCCAATAATTGAGAAACAATCAATAGACTTCTCAAAAGTCTATTATAAATCAAGATATAAAAATGATAATAGTTATATTTGTATACCATTAAATGAAGAGGAATTTAGTACTTTTCATAATAAAATAGTAAATGCAAATACTGTTGATTTAAAAGATTTTGAACAAGAAATTTTTTTCAGAGGTTGTCAACCAATAGAACAATTAGCTAAAACCTCTAAAAAGATACTATTAAAATCAGTTATGTCACCAAATGGATTAGAAAATGTTGATGGAATTGTGCCTTATTCAGCTGTACAATTAAGAAGAGATGACGCAATGGATAATTTCTATAATATGGTTGGTTTTCAAACAAATCTTATTTGAAAAGAACAAAAGAAAATTTTTTCATCTCTTCCAGGACTTGAAAAAGCAGTCTTTAGAAGGTTTGGAGTCATGCATAAAAACAACTTTATAAACTCTCCAAAAATTCTTAATAACAAACTACAAATGATGCGAAAAAAGAATATATTTTTTGCAGGTCAAATTACAGGTGTAGAGGGATATATAGAATCATTTGCATCGGGTTTAGTAGCAAGTAGAGGAATTCTTAGTTATATTAATAAAAGTGAATTTATAGCATTTCCAGAAGATACAATTTTAGGTAGTTTAATAAGTTATATTACAAATCCAAAGCATAAGAAATTAAAACCAATGAAGTCAAATATGGGTTTAGTAAAGATTGATCCTATAATGAATTTTAATTCTAAAGAAGAAAAAAATTCTTATATATATAAAAATGCTTTAAATAAAATAAAGTCTTTTATTTAGTTTAAATTATAAAATTAAAAAAATGGAGGTTTTCTTTGTATAGAGATAAAAGAGTATGAGCTGAAATTGGCTCAAAATTAGTATCAAGTCTTTCATATTACAATGATTTTGAAATATCAGAGGAAGAAATATTTGAGTTAATTGCAAATGGAGAATATCTATTTGACGACTCAGAAGAAATCTATGGAAGAAACTTAATTAATCTATTAAAAATTTGAGAGATTATTAGAACTAAAATCATTGAAACAAGAGAGAATTTTATAAATAATGCAAAACATAAATGAGCGTTTACTTGTGAAGATTATAAAGAAATTTATGTATTACTTGATGAAAATGGAAACTCTAAAGATATTTTTCAAAGTGAGGAATTTATTAAAAAAAGAAGTGATGAAATGACCACTTTCTTTGAAAACGGTGTAATTGAAGAAAATGGTTTAGAAGCTATTTTAGAAGATATTTTAATCATATATATTTATTTTGCAGTTCAAAGTACATTAAATATAAAGACTTCAATTTTTCTGTATTTGATAATAAATGCAATGCTTTTATATAAAGGTTTTGGACCTTTATTAGCAACATATAGAGGTGAAGTAAGTAACATTTTTGATTTAGTATCTAGATTAGTAGTTCAATGCCAAAATTTACCAATTAAAAGTTATATAACAGCTCCTCTTTTTAGTGTATGTATTTCAAGAATTATTGATTTATCTGAGAATAATAAAATATTCTTTGAGTCTATATAAAAAACTACAATAGTTGGTTAAAGTAGTGTAAAATAATAATATAGTGTTTATTAGCACTTTAACTAAAGGGGTTCTTTATGGAAAAAATAAAATTTAAGAATGTCAAAAAATATAAGGGTATTGTAGAACAAGTATTAGTTAAAGAAGGCCAACCAGTAAAAAAGGATCAAATATTAGCAATAATATCAACGCAACTTGAAAAATTTGATATACGTTCTACAACAGATGGAGTAATTAGAAACATTTATGTAATTGAATCATTAATTGTTTCACATGGAGACACTCTATTTGATATATTCTCTTATAAAGAAATGAAAAATTTATTGAAAAAACCATCTAATATGAATGACACATTAAAAGATGGTTTAAGCGAGTTTGGATACTTAGAAAAATTAATAAATGAATCAGATGAGCCTGATGAAGAAGAATTTGAAAAAGTAAAACAAAAAAGAGTAAAAAAAGCAGAAGTTTTAGTTGACACGGATTTAGATATTCTTGATAGTTTTGAAACTGAAAAGTATTTAAAAGATGAAATTATAGAAAGTGAAATCCAAATAGAAGAAGAGTTCACTGAGGATCCAATTGCTGAGGCAAAAAGGGAGTCTACTACTGTTCAAACAATTAAAACTGAAACCTCAACTTTTGAGATAAAAGAAAATCCAGCAATTGTAACAGAAACTATTACTAAAAAAATAGTTTATGAAAATTCTGATAATTTTAAAGATAGTAATTTATTTTCAGATGAAATTTCAACTGTTTCTCAATCTGAAATTTTAGAAGAATTATCAAAAAATAATACTGAAGATAACTTAGAAGTAGTTGAAGTAAAACAAAAACCAGAAATTTTTAAGAAGCAAGAAACTATTGTTCAAGAATCTAACTCTGTATTTTTAAAGGAATTAGATTATGAAAGATTAGAGAAAGTTTTAAAAAATAGTGAAAAATTAAATAATAAGTTTAAAGAAATTGAAAAAAAAGTTTCATCATTTATGGAAGAAACTAAAGAAATTAATAAAGATACTGAAAAAAGTATTAATTCAATAGCAAAAAAAATAGATGAAAAATCAAAAAGTATTAATTCTAAGTTAGAAGAAGTTGAATTAAAAGCAACAGAAAATAGTAAGCTTGTATCAAATTCAATTGAAAAGAAAGTTATTGTAGATAAAACAAATATAGGTAGTTTTTCCTTTAAGTTGGATATAACTGCTTTAATAAGTCTACAAACTTTAATGATTGAACCTTCAAAAGAGGAAAATGTTGATCTTGAACTTAATGCATTTTATGTAAAAGCATTAAAAAGAGCTTTAACTAAATTTGAAGAATTGGATTCAAGTCACTCACTTATTAGATTAGTAAAAACTGATGGATATTCAGTAAATGATACAGTTGTAAAAGTAAGTGATGATTTAAGTATTTTGGACATTTCAAAGGAAATACATAAAAATCAATTAGTAAAAGATAAAGAAGTTAAAGTAGCAATTTATGATATTTCAAATTTTGGATTAGATAATGCAAATTTTGGATTAACTAAAAATTCAATCTTATCAATTTACATTTCATCAATATCAAGTTCATTTAAAGACGATGGAAATTTAACAAATTATGTAAAAATAAATTTTGCATTCAATCAAAATAGTTTAGAGCCTGAGGATGCAATAATGTTTGGAAAAGAATTTATAAGTATTTTAAAAAACCCGGGTTTTTTAATTTAATAATAAATAAGCACTAAAAAACTAACTAGAAAATATATTACACAATTAATAAAGGTGTAGAATTTATTTTTCCCAGTTTAAATAGTGTTTTTTTGTTAAAATTAGTTTATCTTTGAGGAGTATAAAAATGATTAGTAAAATTAATGCAGAAAGTAAAATAGTAACTTTAATAGCTAGAATAGAAAAAGCAATTTTATCAACAGGAAATAATGGATCAAATTATTTAATTTTAAATTTAATTGATAAGTCTGGAAGAATTGAAGCAAGACTTTGAAATTCTATTGAAAAAGATGTTGAAGAATTAAAAAGTGGTTTAATTGTAAAAATAGAAGCTGTAACCAATGTTTATAGACAACAATTACAATTAAAAGTTAATTCTTATGAAATTATTGATGAAAAAGATTATAAAAAACATAATATAAATGAGGAAATGTTTAGTATTAGTGCTCCAATAAATGTTGAATCGCATTATGAAAAATTAATAGATTTTATAACAACTATTGATAATGAAACTTACAAAAAGATAACTTTAGCAATTTTAAAGCAGTATGAAGTTCAATTTAAAACTTTTCCAGCTGCTGTAAGTATTCATCATAATGTGGTAGGGGGTTTGTTTTGACATAGTTACTCATTATTAATGGGAGCAAAAGCAATAAGAGAAGTATATAAATATGCAGATATTGATTGAGAATTAGTATATTGTGGAACAATTCTTCATGATATAGGAAAAGTACTTGAAATGGCAGGAAAAAATGCATCAGAATATACTGATGTTGGTAAATTATTGGGTCATATATCAATAGGTAATACTTTTGTTTCAAATAAGGCTATAGAATTAGGTCTAAAAGATAATGAGGATGTTTTAAAATTACAACACGTAATTTTAGCAAGTCATGGTAAAAATGAATATGGCTCTCCTGTAGAACCATTATTAATTGAAGCAGTTATTATTTCTTCACTAGATTCATTAGATGCAAGAATTTATAAAATTAATGATGAATTATCAAAAGTGGAGAAAGATGCTTGATCATCAAGAATTCTTTCTGAGGATGGAAGAAGTTATTTAAATCATAATAAGAAAAAATAAATAAGTTTTAGTAGATAGTTAATGTTTTTTAGTATTTTACAATTAAGAGGTAAAAAGGATATTTATGACATCTATATATGAGAAATTAGAAAACCTAACAAGAGAATATAAAAATACAACTGATAAGATTATTGCATTAAATATTATAAATACGATGCGTCAAAAAAAAATTTTAACTCAGAAACAACTTGCAGATATTTGTTTTGTTTCTGAATCAAAAATTACAAAATTTATACAAAGTCTGGGTGAACCAAATTTTAAGACTTTTGCTTCTTCTTTAAAAAAAGAACATCTTTTATACGCTTCAATTAACAAAACCAATTTTAAAAGGGATATACTTGCTTTAATTAATATATGGTGTAGTAAGAACTCCGTTTTTATTAAAAATTTGGCAACAGCAATAAAAAATAATATTAATATTAACATTTACGCATCAGCACAAACTTCTTTAATTGCTCAGGGAATAAGAGATTTTTTGATTGGTTATAATAAACGACCACTTATTCTTTCTAAAAATTTTGACATTTTTAATGAACCTTTAGTTAATAATGAAGATATTAATATTGTTCTTTTTTATGGAAGAGATAACTTTACTCTTAACTCATATTTAAAATTAATTAGTGTTAAAACAATAAAAGCTAATAATTTTGTAATTGCTTCTGAAAAACAGTATGATAAAGTCTTTTTGGAATCTGATAATAAATTAAAATTAGATTACTTAAAAAATAATGCCTCAAATGTGTATCGTAATTTGGCTTTGAATATTTTAATTTTAGAATTAGCAAAACAAATTTAATAGTACTAACTTTCCACTTTGGAAAGTTTTTATTTTATATTTATTCCTAGACTATCATTTATTAGAGGGGTAAATATGAGTATAAAAGTTTATGCTCCCGTTGATTGTGAAGTTAGGCAAATTAAAAAGTGCTCTGATAATGCTTTTGCAAACAAGTTACTGGGAGATGGAATTTTAATAATTCCAAAAGATAATTTATTTTTCTCACCATTTTCTCAAGCCACAGTGAAAATGATATTTGATACCAAACATGCATATGGATTTGAGGTTGAAGGATATAATGTTTTAATTCATTGTGGTTTAGATAGTATAAAACTAAATGGTAAGTACTTTGAAACTAATTTGGAAGTTAATCAAGAAGTTAATCTTGACACAAAAATATTTTCTGTAGAAATTAATAAACTAAGAAAACTAAATATCTCAAAGGAGACACCAATAGTTTTCGAAGATCCAAATATTGTTATTCCAGTATTTGAAGAGAAAATTTATAAAAAAGGAGAACTTATTTGTGAAATAAATACAGAAAGCTTAGAAGTTAAAGAAGAAGAGAATCTAGATCCTTATGTATTTTTCGCAACAGATACTAAATATATCTCAGCAGCTCGTACAATTAATGAGTTTGTGGGAACTATGGAGAATTATACAAGTGTTTATAATTGTATGACTCGTTTACGTTTTAAAATTAAGGACAAAAGTAAAGTTGAAATAGAAAAACTAAAACAAAATAATAATGTTAAAGGCGTTATTTGAAATAATGATGAACTTCAAGTTATTATTGGTCAAGATGTATATAAGTTGAAAAATGCCTTTACTGAAATTAATCAATCAGCTGATGTAAATTTTGAATTGAAGAAAAAATTAAAATCTAAAAAATCTTGATTTTTGCAAATGCTAAGTGCCATTATTGCTATTACCATTAGAGTTCTACCTTTTTTAATTGGAGTAGGATTATTACAAGCTATGGTTTCAATCTTGCAGCAAACTGGGTGAATGCCAAGTATTACATTTGATCCCTCAAGTGCAAATGAAGAGACTATTTACTTATTAAATGCTCCAGTGATTTGAGCTATGTTATTTGTTATTGCTAGAACATCAATTGTAATGTTAGGAATATTATTTGCTTGAGCCGCATCAGATTATTTTAAACTCAGGCCAGTTATTGGGTTGGGGATTGCTGTTATTTTATGTTCACCATATTTATTTGTGACTGGTGGTCCAAATGGAATGGGGGAATATATTGTAATGTTTAGATTTTGAGATCAGCCAATTGATAAAACCAAACCTATTACTTTATTTTTAAATCAACTATCAGAGGTTCGTTTAAATGGTATGAATACTAAACCTTTTGTAATCCTGCCAGCGATTATTCTAGCTAAAAAATTAGACGACAGCATTTTAGAATGAATGCCTCCGTCATTAGAATTAATGGGGCGACCATTTTTAATATTTTTAATAACATTACCTGTAACCTTTTTAATTTTTAGTCCTCTTTGAAATATATTTGAATCCATTTTAGCAATATCAGTTTTCTATATTAAAGCATTGCCTTTTGGTTTAGGAATTGGCTTATATGTTGCTTCCTGACAGGTTGCCATTATTTTTGGACTGCATAATGTACTATCAATTGTACAATTTATTGATCATTTAGTTAATGGTGGACAGTCAGAAATTGGAGTGGCTGGGGGAATATCATTATTTGCACAGTTTGGAGCCTTAATAGCTGTTATATTAGTAACAAAAAATATTAAACTGAGAAATCAAGGTTTAGGATTGATTTCTGCTGGTATTATTGGAATTACTGAGCCGATTTTATATCAAATTAACTTACCAAAACGACGACCTTTATATTCTGGATTAATAGCTGCTTTTGTCTTTGGAACATTATCAGGCATGCTAGGAGTAGCTCGTCGGGGTGGTTCTGGATTAGGAATCTTTGAATTAATTGGTTATTTCTCTGAACCAATGCTTGGTGGTTATTCTGAAATTTCACCTTTAGCAA
Source organism: Spiroplasma endosymbiont of Dioctria linearis (assembly GCF_964030865.1). Classification (NCBI taxonomy): domain Bacteria; kingdom Bacillati; phylum Mycoplasmatota; class Mollicutes; order Entomoplasmatales; family Spiroplasmataceae; genus Spiroplasma; species Spiroplasma endosymbiont of Dioctria linearis. The sequence goes on from NZ_OZ034984.1 coordinate 52,851, forward strand.
ATGGTTTAATGTATACTGGGTGTTGTTTAGGGTCGTTTTTCTTAGCTGCTATAATTTGCTACTTCTGATTTAGAGAAAGAAAAACAGAAAAAGTTTTAATAAAAGAGACTACTAAAGATTTAGTTAAATTAATTGCTTTACAAGAAGGTAAAGCCACTAAGGAAATTAAAGTAGAACTTAAAAAAATAAATAAATTATTAAATAAATTTAATAATAAAAATATAAAAGCATATGAGATAAAGATTCAAAACTTAATTTTTATTAGAACAAAAATTGCTAAATTAATAAGTCAACAAGAAAAAACAAAAGAGAAAATCCTGTTATTAGGTAAAAAACTAATGGCAGATAATAAAGTTGAACAAGCTAATAAATTAATTTTAAAGTATAAAAATTTTAATAAAAAATATGATGTATCAGAATGAAAAGAAAAATTAGAAATAGCTCAAAGGGAAATTAATTTTGAGGCTTTGGATAAATTAATTTCAAATAATTTATCAACTCTATTAGAAATACTAAATAAATTTGAAAAACAAATTGGTGCGGACAAAATAAGTCACATAAAAAATAATTACTATAATGCTTTAAATGCCCTGCGTATTAACTATGAGTTAGATATTGAAAGAGATAACATTTTGGATTTTAAAAAAGAGTTTAGAAATTTAAGAGGATAGACTATGAAAAGATATACATTTGATATCGGAGGAATGGGAACAAAATTTATTTTATTTGAGAATAAAAATAAAATAAGTTCTAAAATTATTAAATATAAGGAAGAAAATAAACCAGATAATGAAATTATATTTCAAACAAAATTAATTACAGTAATCAAAGAAATTACAAAAATATTAGATTTGGAAAAAGATGAGTTTGAATTAGCAATTCTAATTCCTGGAGTTGTAGACTCAGTCAAAAAACAAGTTCTAAGTAATTCAGCTATTTGTGATGTTGATTTAAATTTGGCTAAAATTTTTTCTAAATATAAAAATTGTAAAAAACTTGTTATTGAAAATGATGCACGTGCAGCTTTGATTGGAGAGTATTACTATCGAAGCAACTCAAAAATAATGACTCAAATTCATCTAACAATTGGAACTGGACTAGGAGGAGCTTTGATTATAAATAATAGAGTTCATAAGGGAAACCTTCTTAGAGCTGGAGAATTTGGTAGAGGTTTTGCCAGTTTAGAAGTGGGCCAAGATCTTCCAATTGTAGCATTTGGGAGTCTTGGATCAGTATTATTTAGATATAAGATGGCAATTAAGTCAGAAGAGTTTATTGATGGCGAAACAGCTTTTGCTATGTATGAAAAAAAAGACCCTATTATGATAACTTTGTTTGATAATTTAATTACAGCGCTAGCTAAACTAATAATTAATCTTGATTACATTCTTGATTATGACCTAATTACTTTAGGGGGAGGAATTAGTAATAACAAAAAGTTCATTGATCTAATATTTGCTAAATTATTAGAAGCGGAAAGTTTTAATTATGAGGGAAGAATACTATACCCTGATTTAATGGTAAAAAATAAAGTAGAGGTTGCAAAATTAAAAAACGAAGCAGCTTGCTATGGTGGATTATATATATTAGAATACGGAGATAAAATTTATGAATAAAATTAAAAAAGATTTTTTATGGGGGGCATCCACAAGTGCTTATCAAGTAGAAGGTTCAATTTTTGAAGGTGGTAAAGTACCTTCTGTAATGGATGACATTCATAAGTCACCAGGATATTCAAAAGAGATTACTAACTTTCATGATGCAACTGGTCATTATAAAAATTGAAATGAAGATGTAAAACTCTTTGCAGAAATGGGAATGAAGTCATATCGTTTCTCAATCTCATGACCTAGAATTATGAAAAATATTAATGGTGAAATAAATGAAGAAGGTATTAAGTTTTATGAGGATTTAATTAATGAATTAATTAAATATAAAATTGAGCCAATTGTAACAATATTTCACTTTGATTTTCCTAACTTTATTGATGAAGCAGGAGGATTAACTAGCAAGAGATTTGCAGATTTATTTGAAGATTATTGTAAGGTTTTATTTAAAGCTTACGGTAGCAAGATTAAATATTGATTAACAATTAATGAATTAAATATGTTTGCAATGGCTGCATCTGCAATTGGTTTAATGCCAAATGGGGAAAAAATTAATCGATGAGAGGTTATTCATATTCTAAATTTAGCCCAAGCTCGTGCTATAAATTTATGTCACAAAATATTGCCTAAGGCAAAAATAGGTCCAGCACCAAATATATCTTCAGTTTACTCAAACAGTTCAAAACCAATTGATTATACAGCAAAATTAAATATGGATATTGTTCGTAATTGAGTATATTTAGATATTGTTTGCAAAGGATATTATAGTCCAGTATTTTTAGAGTTTATTAAAAAAATTAAAGAAGATTTTGTAATTGACCCAAAGGATATGGAAGTAATTAAACAAGCTAAACCTGATTTTATTGCTTTTAATTATTATGCAACTATGACTGTAGAGATGCCTAAATCTAATGAGATAAATCAAGAAGCCAAAGATCAGCAAAATGGTTTTACAATACCTGGTTTCACTTCTTCTGTCAAAAATAAAAACCTTGAAAAAACTCAGTTTGGTTGAGAAATAGACCCTCAAGGTTTTAAAAATACTTTACGTGAAGTATATGATAGATACAATCTTCCTATTATGATTACTGAAAATGGTTTAGGTGCCAAAGACATTTTAACTAAAGAGGGTGAGATTCATGACACTTATCGTATAGAATATTACCAAAAACATATCTCAAAAATGTTGGAAGCAATTGATGAAGGCGTAGATATAATTGGTTATATGCCTTGAAGTGCTATTGATTTAATTTCAACTCATGAGGGAGTATCAAAACGTTATGGGTTTATTTATGTAAATCGTGACGAATTTGATTTAAAAGATATGAAACGTTATAAAAAAGATAGTTTTTACTGATACAAAGAATTAATTAAAACAAATGGAGGTTCAATATAATGAAATTTGAAAAAGAAGATTTTTTATGAGGAAGTGCAAGTTCAGCTGCACAAATTGAGGGGGCTTATCAAGTAGATGGTAAGTCATTAACCATTGCTGATTTAACACCATATATTGAGTTAAAAGATAAAAAAGACTTATCAAAAATTCACTCTTTAACAAAAGAAGACTTTTTAAGAGGTTTAGATCCAAATAGCCCTGATATATACCCAAAGCGATTGGGAAATGATTTTTATAATCGCTATAAAGAAGATATTAAGTTAATGAAAGATGCTGGTATGAAAATATATCGCTTATCAATTTCATGAGCTCGTATTTATCCAAATGGAGATGAGTTAGTCCCAAATGAAGCAGGATTAGCATTTTATGAGCGTGTCTTTAAAGAGTGTCGTGCTCAAGGAATGGAGATTATGGTAACTCTTAGTCACTTTGACTTTCCATATCCTATTTTAGAAAAATATAATGGATTTTTAAATCGTGAGGTAATTAAGTTATTTACTAAATATGCTAAAACTTTAATTGAGCGCTTTTCAAAATATGTTAAGTATTGATTACCATTTAATGAATTAAATATTTCATTAATTTATACTCACACTGGCTTAGGGTTTTTTACAGAAAGAGATAGCAACTATATGAATATCTTAAGAAAATCTTTTCAAGGGTTACATAATTTATTTATTGCCCAAGCAGAGATGATTAAGTTCGCTAAAAAATTTCCAGATATTAAAGTTGGTTGCATGGTATCTGATATGACAACATACTCATATGATTGCAATCCTATTAATGTATTTCATAATTTACAACAAGAACAAATTAGAAAATGGCTTTTCTTTGATGTAATGACTCGTGGTGAGTATCCAGGATATGCAAAGCGTTTTTTTAAAGAAAATAAAATAGAGTTTAAAATTTTTAATGGTGATATGGAATTACTAAAAAGTAATCCAATTGATTTTATTTCATTTAGTTATTATCAAACAAACACTTCATCAGTTACGGATAATGTTAGTCAAACTGGAGGTAATCTAATTATGGGGGGTGTTAATCCTTATTTAAAACAAACTCAATGAGGATGACAAATAGACCCTATTGGTTTGAGATATGAGTTAAATCAATTGTGAGATCGATATCAATTGCCTTTATTTATTTCTGAAAATGGAATTGGTGTAACTGAAACTTTAAATGAAAACAAATCAGTAGATGATGACTATAGAATTGATTACTTTAGAGAGCATTTCATTCAAATTAATGAAGCAATTAAAGATGGTGTTAATGTTTTTGGTTATACAATGTGAACAGCAATTGACCTAGTTAGTGGATCTACAAGTGAGTTTGACAAGCGTTATGGAATAGTTTATGTGGACTATGATGACAAACATAATGGAACTGGTGATAGGTATTTAAAAAAATCATATCATTGGTTTAAAAAATTTATGGAAACTAAGGAATTAAAATAAAAGAAAAGAGAATTACATTAATTTGTAATTCTCTTTTCTTTTAATTAATATATTTTAATCGACTATTTTATTGAAAATTTCATCAATACTAGTCAGATCTTCGGGTTTATTATTGATTTTAAAGCCATATCCTTGCTCTTTTACATATTTAGGTATAATATGCTCGTGATAGTGAAATACCATTTGAAAGGCCTCTGAGCCTTGATTGGAGACATAATTAATACCTTTTGAGTTTAACTTTTCTCTTAACATTTTAGCAACAATTTTTTTGGTTTTAGCAACTTCTTGCAAATAAAGATCTTCTGTTTCTTCATAATTTTCAAAATGTTTTTTTGGAATAACTAAAGAATGACCATCACTATTTGGAAAAATATCAAGAAAGGCTAGGGTATATTCATTTTCATAAAAAACCTTAGAGGCCATTTCCTTATTAACAATTTTACAAAAAATACAATCCATATTTTAACTCCTCGTTTCTTAAATATTTTATAAAAAAAATAAACCTAATGGGGGTTTATTTTTAATTTTATTCGTCTTTATCATCTTCACTTTTAATATATGTTCCAATTTTATCTCAAAGACCAGCATAATAAACATCATCTTTATCCAAGTATTTTGAATATATGATTGTTTTAGCTAAATCACTTGAATTAGCATCTTTTGAAATTCCAAACATAATTTGATTTAATAAAGCTTCTTGTTTTTTTGCATCTGTTGCTAATTGAGCAACATCTTTTGAATGTAAAGTTGAGTTATTTTTATTATTTCATCTATCCTTATAAATAGTGTCATTTCCAATAGTGTTACTAAATTTTATAGCACTTTGTTCTTTATTATCTTTACCAACAATTTTATAAGTTGCTTCTTCACTATTAGATCCACCTAGTAATTCAATCATATAGATTGGAAGAACAATTACTAAATCTGCATAGTTATTATTTTCTGCATCCATAGTTAAGAAGTTTTCTGAACTTGATTTTATAATACCAGGACCATTATTTCATGATTTTACTTTAGCTTCGTAAGCTTTACCTGCAATTGGGCTTTCCCCAATTGCATTATCACCATCATAAATAGTTAAACCTTGATAACCTTGTAATCCAAAGTATGAGTCATAAGCAGTTTTATTATCATTAATAACAAGTGCATCATCTTTAAAGATATCTACAATTTCCTTTATTGATTTTCCTTCTTTTAAAGCACCACTGCTAGTATTTAAAATATCTTTTTTGGCATTAATTTTATTATTTATTTGATCTATTGCTTCTGCTTTAGTAACATCAAATTTTAAAGTTCAAACCATTTTAACATTTGATTTTCAATATTCATTAATTGAGGTTTCATTTAATGTTTGTGTTTTTGAAAACATTGCTGAAGAAGGGTTAATGAATGGTGCTTTTTTTTCTTCAATTGTTTTAATATTAAACATTGTTGATTTTAAGTAGGCATTTGTTAAAAGATTATCATTCATATCTTCTAACAATTTAGATTCAAAATAATCTTGAAATCTTAAATATAATGCAGATTTTGCACTAATATTTTCAAATTCATTTTTTTTATTTTTAACTCAAAACATTGATGAACCATTTTCTTGATATTCTTTTGTTAATTCTTCAATTGTAGGTAGTTTACTTTTACCTGTAATTGTACCATTATTTCCTTGTTCATTTGAGAATTTTCAAATGCTATCTTGAGCTTCACCAGTAGGTTTAGAATCAGAAATATAAATATATGGATTAGAACTATTAACTTCTACTTGTTCACCGCTCACAGAATTTACTTTTGTTTGATCATTTTGAATGTTTAAATTATAATTATTTCTTATTGCTCAATAATCAAGTCTTGTTGTTCCAATTGATTTTGTATAATCTTCAAAAAGTTTATTTTCAGCAATTGTTCTAGATTCAAGACTGTATTTAGTTTTAAATGATTCTTCAATTCCTTTATCTTTATCAGAAGTATAAAGTTCTTTAAAATCTAAACTTTTAAACATAGTGTTTGTTGAATCAAAACTATATTGTAATGATAATAATTCATTTATCATGTTAACAATTACAGATTCAATTTCAGCATCTGTAAATAATGAACCAAAATCAATGTTTGCAAGGTCTTTATTACCAGATATTTGTACTAATAATTTTTTAGCTAATTCTTTATTTAATTTTGGTTTAGTTATTCTTGCACTTGTACAAGCTACAACAAGAGAAGGGGTAGATACAGTTAATGAAACTGCACTAAGTATTCCTAATAATTTTTTCATTATTTACTACCTCCTTTTTTGAAAGAAAGATATGATGTTTCAATGTTTTTAATAATTGAATTATAATCAAAGACTACTGATTTTAAATTATTATTTAAAGTCATATCACCTGTAGTTTCTTCCTTTATTGTTGGTTTTCAGAATATTTCAATAGTTTTTGAAACAATTTTTTCTTTATATTCACTGTTATCTAAAAGTAATTTTGGATAACCACTTGCATCAGTTTTTGTTTTTATTTCATCAGTTCATTTTTCACTAGCTTCAATGAATAAGATAGCTGGATCAATTGCTGTTAAACTTTGTTTTGAATTAACTGCTGCATAGAATCAAGATTGAGTTTTTTGAATAACTTCTTCTTCTTGACTTTTTTCTTCACTTATATTGAAAGTAATATAATTATTTATAAATTCTTCTTGACTAAATGATGAGTCATTTTCTTTTTCTTTTTCTTTTACTTTTGAAATAGTTTTAAAATAATCAAATACTGATGTCATTCAATATGATGCAGAACCATCTGTTGAAGAAGATACTTGTGCTCAAGTTTTAACTTCTGACATGATATCAAAACTATATGCAGAACCTGTAATTCCTTTTAACATTGAAGAGTTTGTTAAATAATGTAAGTAGGGGTTAACTACTGTTTTATTTAATTTCCCATATGTACCATCTTTACTTCTATTTGTTTGTAAAGCAGCTACTTTTTCAGTATCTTGTAAAGCATTATATTTTTTGAATTCATTTAATTCTGCTAGTGTATCTTCATTAATCTTATTGTCTATAATTCCTTCTTGACGTTTACCTTCTTTTGAAGCTGAATTTTCAATTAAATATTTGTATCCGTCAATTTGAACTATGTGTAATCCAGTAGAATCTACATAATAAACTCTTCCTTGTTCTTTACTATATACATAGAATTTTTTACCGTCTTTTTTTTCTCTTGAAATTTCGTTAATTAAATTTTCTAATCTTTTTTCGCCTTCTGTTGGAACAAATTCTTTTCCATTTGCTTTAACATCATCACTTAGAATAAAGTCATAAACAACTGCTCTCATATCTTGAGTAAAATCTGTTGAGTTGCTTAAAGTCATAAGTTTATCGTAGTTTTTTACAGTTGCTTTTGGATGTTTATCTGTTTTTGCTTCAACCATTCATCTTCTTCAAGTATTAGTTGAGTTATCATTTGCTATTTGCTCTAGTAATTCATTAGTATTTTTTTCATCATTTCCATCTAATGATTGGAAATCTGATACTGTAACTCCATCATCGAATTTTCCATTTTCAGAAAATGGAACCACAACTTCACTTATAGCAAGAGGGGCTTGAGTATTATAGAAACGATCTAAGAAAAATTTCTGTGAATTACTTAAGAAACCTGCTCTTGAGTTATTTGTATCACTTATTGTGAAGTTATTTAAATTAACTGGAGTATCATGTAAAATTGTCTCTTTTTCAATTTTGCTTACTTCTTTAGCAGCAGCAGCAATATCGGCATCACTTGATTCAGAAGTTAATTTAGTTTCTTCTCAATTACTTGTATCACTTTTTGTTGAATTTTTAATTTGAGCTATTTGATCTAAATCAGCTCTTAAATAACTTGCAATTATTGCATCGTTATCTTTATTGTCATTAATTACTTTTTTAAGTGCGTTATATTTTTTAATAATATCATTTGAACTTATTCAAGTAACTCCTGTTTGATCAGTGTTAATTAAAACATCTAATAACGTTTTTGAAGCGTTATTATTTGTATCTGTTAACAGAAGATCTGCTTTGTATTTGTTTTCTAGGAAGTTTTTATCCATTGACTTGACATCATCTTGATAAACGCTGTACTTATCTACAAGCATTTTATTTCATTCTTTTTCTCATTTTTTACCGTGTTCTTTTTTATATACATCTTTTTCATTAACTATTTGTCTATCAACAATTGAAATAAGATTTGTTCATCTTTCTTTTAAAGTGTTTTTTAAATCATAGTTTGTATATAAGTTATCTTCATCTATTACAAATTCATTTTCTTCTGAATCTATATTAGCTAGAATAGATAAATTAATCATTTTCAATAGGTCTAAAGTAAGTTTTTCTCTATTTTTTGGACCATTTGATGAGTTAATTAATTTTCATAGAATATCAGTAGATGTAATTTTTGCTTTTCCATCTATTGATTGTAAAAATTGAATAAGAATTGAGTTTCCGTTTTCTTTAATGTCATAGTCAGTACCACAAGCAACAGCCATTGTTGCTGTTGTTGCTGTTAAGCTAACACTTCCTAACAGTGTTAATAATTTTTTCACACCATTCACTCCTTGGTTTGTATCAAAATAATTATAATGAAAAATAACATAAAATAACATTAAATTACAATTAAAAATAAAATATTTGTCATTTTGCTCTTTTAAAGTTCGCTTAACTTTTACTATAATAATAACTATAATAATAGAGCAAGGAGCTTAGAAATGCATAAATTAGAAATTAAAGATCTATATGTAAATATAGAGGACAAAGAAATATTAAAGGGAATTAATTTAATAGTTAAATCAGGAGAAATTCATGCTTTAATGGGACCAAATGGTAATGGAAAATCAACTTTATTGATGGCAATTATGGGTCATCCAAAGTATGAAATCATATCAGGAGATATTTTAGTTGATGGTGAATCAATTTTAGAGATGGATGTTAATGAAAGAAGCAAAGCTGGTTTGTTCTTGGCAATGCAAAACCCTCAAACAATTCCAGGAGTTTCAAACTTAGAGTTTTTAAAATATATAGTAAATGCTCACAGTGATGAAAAGAAAAAATTACAAGAAATCTTTAAAGATATTAAACAAGGAGCAAAGGAATTAGACTTTGATTTAAATATGTTAAAAAGATTTGTTAATGATGGTTTTAGTGGTGGAGAGAAAAAGAAAAATGAAATTTTACAATTAAAAATGCTAAATCCAATTTTTAGCCTAATTGATGAAATTGATTCAGGATTAGATGTTGATGCTTTGGAAGTTGTTTCAAAAAACTTAAATCAAGTTGATTTATCAAGAAACGCAATGGTAATCGTTTCTCATTATGATAGATTCTTTAAAAAGGTAAAACCAACTCATGCTCACGTTATTATTGAGGGAAAAATAATAACAAGTGGGGGTAAAGAAATTGTTGAAAGAATTAATACAGAAGGTTATACATGAGTAAAGGAATTATCTAAATAATGACTAATTTAAAATTAAATGAATCATATATAGATTTTAGAAACAAACTACCTAAAAGTTTTAATTTTGAAGATAATGAAAGCAAAATTATATTATTAGAGAATAAATTTGGAACAATTGATTTAAATATTAAAGAAAATGTTGAAATGAATATTATTGTCTTATTTTTACCTTCAAGTGAGGTAAGTCAAAAGGACTTTAATATAAATTTTAATTTAAGTAAGAACTCTTCATTAAATTTAAAAATATCAAATATTGCAAATTATGATTGTAATGATAATTTTACTATTAACTTAAATGAAGAAAATACAGCAGTGGAATTTTATAATGCTACAATAATAAATAAAAGTTTTAAGAAAAACTCAATTATAAACTCAGTACATAAAGCAAGAAACTCATATTCAAATATTAGAACCTATGAAGTGCTAAAAGATACATCAAAAGGCTTTATTAGATGTATTAGTGATATTAAAAAGGGTTCAAATCAAGCAGAAGCACATCAGGAATTGAGATTATTGGTTCTAGATAAAAAGGCAAAAGCAGATTCTGACCCAGTTTTATTAATTGATGAAAATGATATTGTGGCAAGTCATGCTAATGCAATTGGTATGCTTGACCCTGATCAAGTATTTTACTTGCTTTCAAGAGGTTTAAATGAAACTCAAGCACAAGAATTAATCATAAATGGGTATTTTGAACCAATATTTCAAGAAATTGAAGACGAAAAGCTACTAAAATACTTAAAAGAACAACTAAAGGGAATGATTTAATGAATTTTAAAGATAATTTTTCATATTTTAAAAACAATAGTAAGGAAATTTATTTCGATTCAGCTGCGACATCAATTAAATTTGATAAAGTTATAAAAGCTCAAAGCGACTATGATTTAAAGATTGGAGCAAATACGCACAATAATCTATTTGATAATGCTTATAAAGCAAATCAAATGGTTAGTGAAACTAGGTCTAAAATAGCAAAGTTTATTGGTATTGATGATAAAAATGAAATTATTTTCACAAGTGGAACTACACATTCATTAAATCAATTGGCTTTTGGTATGAGAAATTATCTTAAAAAAAATGATGAAATTTTATTAACTAAGTTGGAGCATTCATCTAATTTATTACCTTGAATGGTGTTGGCACAAGAAGAAAGTTTAAAAATTGATTATTTAGATTTGGATGAAAATTTTTTAATTGACATCTCAAAACTTAAAAATAAAATAACCACTAAAACTAAAATTATTTCTTTTGCAATGAACTCAAATACAACTGCGGGTTTAAATGATGTTGTAGCCATAGTTAAAGAAATTAGAAAACTTAATAAGAAAATTATAATCATTTTAGATTTAGCACAATCAATCAAACAAAATAAAATTAATATTAAACAATTAGATGTTGATTGCATTGCTTTTTCAACACATAAGATTTATGGTCCTTTTGGATTAGGCATCTTATGGGCGAGAAAAGAAATTTTAGAGTTTCTAAATCCAATTTTTTATGGTGGGGGTAATAATATAAGTATTAGTACAAATACTTATAAATTAGCACCAATTCCTGATAAATTTGAGGCAGGAACTCTTAACTTGTCAGCTATTTATGCTTTTAAGGTCTGTTTAGATATATTAGAAGAGTTAAAAATTGAAAAAATGATTGCTTATGAAGAAGAATTGAAAAAATATTTTAGAGATAAAGTTAAAGATATTGATCATAAGAAATTTGAATTCTATAATCTTGAAAATGATCAACCAATTGTGCTATTTAATATGAAAAATGTAAACTCACAAGACTTTGGATCTTTTTTAAATAAAAAATATAATATCTCTGTAAGAGTTGGAAAGCATTGCTCAAGATTGGCAAATGAACTTTTTAAAGTAAGTTCAACTATTAGAGCTAGTTTTTCAATTTATAATACTAAAGAAGATATTGATAAATTTATTGAAGCTTTAAAAGATTGTGATAATTGAATTAATGAGATTTTATAAAGGAGTGATTATGTAATGTTTGATAAAAATGATAAGATTCAATTAAGGCAAATAATTATGGAGCACTATACGCAACCAGATTTTAAAGGCCTTATTGAAAATGAAAAATCAATTATTAAATTTCAAGATTCACCAACTTGTGCAGATGAAATTAATGTTCAATTACTAATAGAAGGTGAAAAAATTGTAGATGCAAGATTTGATGGCAATGCTTGTGCAATATCAACTGCTTCAACTGACATATTATGTTCAAAATTAATAAATTTGACTCGTCAAGAAGCTAAAAAACAGCTTTTTAATTATTTTAATATGATAGCTGGCAATGATTATGATGAAGAAATATTAGATGAATTAATTGCTTTTTGAGAAATTAATAAGCAAGGAAATAGAATTAATTGTGCTCTTTTAGGAGCTGATGGTTTGAAGTGAATTGTAAATAAGGAGGTGTAGGATATGAAAAAATTAAAACAAGAAGAAGAAATTAAACAAATATCTGATTATAAGTATGGGTTTAATGAAGGTGAAGTTTCAACATATAAAGTTCAAAAAGGTTTAAATGAAACTGTTGTAAGAGAAATATCAAAACATAAAAATGAACCACAATGAATGCTTGATTACAGACTAGAAAGTTTAAGGGTTTTTGAGAAAAAAACTCAACCAAGTTTTGGTCCAGACTTAAATTGAATCGATTTTAATGATTATTATTATTATACTGAAGGAGCAGGTAAAACTGTAAGGTCTTGAGATGATATTCCAGATAATATCAAAAGAACTTTTGATCGTCTTGGAATTCCAGAAGCAGAGAAAAACTTTTTAGCAGGAATTAATGCACAATGAGATGCACGCCCAGTTTATGAAAGAATGAATGAAGAATTAGTAAAACAAGGAGTGCTTTTTACTGACTGTGATACAGCTTTAAGAAAATATCCTGAAATCTTTAAAAAGTATTTTGGTCAATTAGTTAAAAATGATGATAATAAATATGCTTCTTTAAATGCAGCTGTTTGATCAGGGGGAACTTTTATTTATATCCCAAAAGGAGTTAAATTAGAAAAACCTTTACAAGCTTATTTCAGAATAAATTATCAATCTTCAGGACAATTTGAAAGAACTTTAATTATTGTAGAAGATGACGCACAATTACATTATATTGAAGGATGTACTGCACCAGTTTATTCAGAAAATAATTTACACGCGGCTATTGTTGAAATATTTGTTGGAAAAAGATCAAGTGTAAGATATACAACAGTTCAAAACTGAAGTGATAATGTTTTAAACTTAGTTACAAAAAGAAGTATTGTTGAAGAAGATGGAAGAATGGAATGAATTGATGGAAATATTGGCTCAAAAGTCAATATGAAATATCCTTCATGTATTTTAAAAGGTGACAGAGCACAGGGAGATACTATCTCAATTGCTGTTGCTAAAAAGGGTGTTTATCAAGACGCAGGAAGTAAAATGATTCATTTAGGAAAAGAAACTAAATCAAAAATAATCTCAAAATCAATTACTTTCCAAGGGGGAACTGCAAATTATAGAGGGCTTGCATATATTGGTCCAGAAGCTATAAACTCAAAAGCAAGAGTTGAATGTGATACATTAATTTTAGATAATCAATCACACTCAGATACAATTCCTCAAAATAAAGTTCATAACAATCAATCTCAAATTGAACATGAGGCAACTGTCTCAAAAGTTAGTGAAGAACAGTTATTCTATTTAATGAGTAGAGGACTTGATGAACAGGAAGCTTTGGAAATAATTGTTATGGGGTTCTTAGAACCATTTACAAAAGAATTACCTCTAGAATATGCAGTTGAACTAAATCAACTTATAAAAATGGATATGGAAGGTTCTGTAGGTTAAGAAAACTTAGTAAGGAGATAATATGTCTATGCTTAAAAAAGATAAGATAAAAAAATGGTTTAAATATTTTTTTTATGTATGGTGTACTTTAGCTTTAGCTTTAGCACTTTTATTAGATCTCATTTGTGGAATCCTATATGATCCAAACAAAAGAGATTTTAATGTTGCTATTATAGAACAATCAATTTATTTTTCAGTTTGAGTTGCAGCTTTAACTTCAATATTTGGTTTAATAAATTGAATTCATTTTCATAGTAAAAATATGGCTAAATGAATGGTTGGCAAAAATATTCATACTTCAATCACAACCTTAAATGTCTTAATTTTTATACTATTTAATGTTACATTTATAGTTCAAAAAGGAGACATAATTGGTTTTGATACTTGATATGGAAGGACTAAATCTATAATTGAGCATTTTATAACACCAATTATGGTTTTAACTTTCTATTTTATTTATCAAAATGAAAAGGTAGAAGATAAAGTATTTATCAAAAAATATTGTTGATTTAATTTAATTTTTGTAACAATTTACTCTTTTTATATTATTTTAAGAATGATTATGCTATTAAAATTAGAGATTGAAACCAATGAAACATTACCCTTAATTCCATATCCACAAATTGATCCAACAATTGTAGGCTATCCTTTATTTATAACAGGTACATTATGTGCTATTTTTGGAACTGTTTTTATCTCAGTCTTTTTTAATAAGATGTCAAATCTTAACTATTCAGCAATTCAAAAGAATTTGGTGGAAAATGAAGCAAAGAAAAAGATTAGTTAAAAAAACGTTGGTTTAACCAACGTTTTTTTATCATTAAATATATCACTCTTATTGAAATAACCTTATGTATTTAGTGCCTTTTTTGTTACTTTTTTATTAGTACATTTATAGCAAAATAGGGCAGTTAATTCAATTTTAAAACTCATTTTTCCAGTTTTAAAAGAGAAATTATTAATTTCAGGAATAGTTTTATCTACTGTTTCAAATCATGACATATATTTTTTTGAGTTACATTTTTTCTTACAATTAGTACATAAAACTGAATTCACTTCATAACGCTTTAAAACAGCTCTTATTTCTGCCAGATATCATTCGAAATCATTTTTTGAATATTCATCTGAGAAGTATTTATTAAAGGCATCTAATAATGCTCTCTCAGCTGCATCAAATTTTTGCTTCTTATCATTGTACTTCTTTACTAAAAAAGGTATTAGTAAAGAAGCTGTAAATACAGTTATTGTTGAAACTGCAGTTAAAATAGTATTTATTATCTCTGTTTCATATGTTAAAAAAATCATTAAATTAGTCTCCTAGTTCCAATTTACATTACAAGTTCTACACCATCAATATCATAGGGGAATTCTTCAATTAAAACTCCCTCAACACCTTCTTTAAAAGTTAATTCAGTAAGTCCACATCCAACACAATTACCCTTAAGACGGATATAAACAAGTCTATCTTTTATAGCAACAAATTCCATATCTCCACCATCTTGTGTAATATACATTCTTAATTGCTCAAGTGTAGCCTTTACTTTCTCTTCTAAATTATTTTTTTCCAAAAAATCACCTACTTTTAAAAATTTTTTTCAAAATAATTATTTCTATCACAATTTAAGTTTATAATTATTTTGTAAGGAGAGCAAGAGTATGTTGAATAAAGGACAAAAAGTAGAAGCAAAGATTACAGCAATTGTTAACTACGGTGCTTTTTGTGAAATTCACGATGACAATGAACTAGTTAAAGGACTAATTCATATTTCTGAAATATCGGATTTTTTTGTTAAAAATATTGACGAATTCTTAATGATAAATGAATCATATGAAGTTGAAGTTATTGAGTATTTAGAAGACAAAAAACAAGTTAAATTGAGTTACAAAGCAAATAGGCCGCATTTATTAAAGTCATCAGAAACCAAAATACCAGAGACAAAAAGTGGTTTTGATAATTTAAAAAATAGCGTAGAATCAAAGTAGTCATAAGGAGAGTATTAGCAATATGATAAAAATAAGTTTTAAAGACTCAAAAATTAAAAGTGAGATTAATAAATTTAGGGAAGCAAAAATTAAAGAAGTACATGATATGATTGAAAATAAAACTGGTGTAGGTAGTGAATTTTTAGGGTGAAATAACTGACCAGTGAATTTTGATAAAGATGAATTAAAAACAATGAAAAAAGTAGCACAAGAGCTTAGAAATAAAATTGACATTCTTCTAGTTGTAGGAATTGGAGGAAGTTATTTAGGAGCACGTGCAGCCGATGAAATGATCAGAGGTTTATACACAAAAGATAAAGTAGAATTAATCTATATAGGAAATACTATATCATCCACATATACTCAACAAGTAGTTGACTATATTAAAGATAAAGAATTTGGTATTGTAAATATATCAAAATCAGGAACTACAACAGAACCTGGAATAGCATTTAGAGTATTTGAAAAACTTTTAGTTGATCTAAAAGGAAAGCAAAATGCAAAAGAAAGAATTGTAGCAGTAACTGATAAAGCTAAGGGAGCTTTAAAAGAACTTGCAACAGCTGAAGGCTATGAAACATTTACAATTCCAGATGATATCGGTGGAAGGTTTTCAGTATTTACACCAGTAGGAATTTTTCCTTTATTAGTAGCGGGAGTTAATGTTGATGAAATCTTTAAGGGAGCTAAAAAAGCTATGCAAGATACAAAAAACATTAATAATGATGCTTATAAGTATGCAATAGCAAGATATATTTTGCATATTGAAAAAGGTTATAAAGCCGAAACTTTAGTAGGTTATGAACTTCAAATGCAAACATTTACAGAATGATGAAAACAATTATTTGGAGAATCAGAAGGTAAAGAAGGCAAAGGTTTATTTCCTACAAGTTGTATTTTTTCAACGGATTTACATTCATTAGGACAATTTATTCAAGAGGGTACAAAAAACATATTATTTGAAACAATAATAGATGTTAAGAAACCTAATTTTGATTTAAAAGTTCCAAAAAATAGTGACGATTTAGATGGTTTAAACTATTTAACAACTAAATCATTTCATGAAATTAATAAGATAGCACTTGAAGGTGTTATTGATGCCCATGCAAATACTGGAGAAGTTCCAAATATTGTATTAGAATTTGATAAGATGGATGCTGAAATGTTTGGCTATGCAGCTTATTGATTTATGAAAGCATGTGCAATGAGCGGATATTTATTAGGTATTAATCCTTTTAATCAACCAGGAGTTGAAGTCTATAAAGCAAATATGTTTAAATTGCTAAAAAAACCAGGATTTTAAAAAAATAAAAAAATGATAGACTACTATCATTTTTTTAAACTAAAATTACTTTATATAGGAGTGAAAAAAAATGTTAACAAAAGAAAATTTGATTTATTTAAAAGAGAAACAGATAATCTTGGATAAATATATAATCGATACAAAAAAAATAGTTGTAGATAAGAAAATAATTAAAAAGAAAATAATAGCTTTTCTTGTTGAGGTATCAGAATTTATTAATGAATATAGAGCCTTTAAATATTGATCAAATAAGCCGGCAAGTGAAAGATCGATAATATTAGAGGAATTAATTGATTGTGTACATTTTATTATAAGTTTAGGAATTGATATAAATTTTGACTTTTTAAAATTTAATAATAAAATTATAAAGGCTAGTGATGTTGATTCATGAAGTATTAATGTTTATAGAAAAGCTTTAATATTTGAAGATAAATTTAATAGTGAATCTTATAGTGAGTTATTAGATGAGTTTTTATCAGTTATGTACATTTTAGAAATTACAACTGATGAAATTATTAGTATTTATAACAAAAAAAATGAAATAAATTTTAATAGACAAGATACTGGTTATTAGTTTTTTAAAAAAGAAGAAGGGGATTAATAATGTCAAATAAAGATTTTAAAAATATATATAATTATCAGCCTTTAGACCCACATGACCCAAAAATGCCTTCTTTAACAAAAACTGAATCAACTTATGATAATTATGAAACTATTAATATTGAAGAGAAAGATATAGTTAGTAAAGATCCAACACAAGAACTTATTTTTGAATCAGAAAGACCAAAAAAAGTAAAAGTGGAAAGTGAGGCTATCATTGAAGGGTTAGAAGATAATAAGAGGAGTGCTTCAAGCATTATTTCAAAACTAAAAAGACAAAATGAAATCACTAAAACAACTGAATTAGATGAAGAATTACTCACTCACGATTTTGTCTTTCCTGACCCCAAATCAGATTTAAATATTCTTAATTCTTTTGCACATAAAAGAAAGACATCTTATAACCAATTAAATGAAACAAAAGCAAGAATAAAAATGTCTCGTGGTGAAGTTAGATTAAAATTAACCGAAAATGAAATACAGTTAATATTAAATAAATTTAAAGCTAAAGTTATTAAAATTACTTCGAAAGAAGTTGTTATAAAAAATAGTAAATATGGTTTTGAAATTTATCGAAATTCTTCTGATAAGCGTTACTGAGTAGCTGCAACAAATTTTGAAGAAATATGAGATCCAAAATCAAGTAATTATATGAATGTATGAACTGGAAATGCCTTTACTGGTTATGGGTTTCATGACTTTAATGAAACTTTGGAGCAAACCGAAACTATGATGACAAAAGGAAAAACTGGTTGAGTAATGTGAAGAGATCATGTAATTGATTGAAATAAAGACACTAATCGTTTTTATTCTGGTAGTGAACCAAAACAATTTACTTATGATGAATATAAAAAAATTGTTAAGTGATATAAAGAGAATAAAATTTGAATTTTAGTAAAACAAGAAAAAGTTAAAGATATTGAAGATTTAATGGAAGAGAATAAAGATAAAAGAAGAAAGGGTGAAGCGATTGCACCAATTGCAACAATTCAAGCCAAATTATTACAACCACCACGTAGAGCCTCATTAGTTTATGGTTATCCAATTGATAATCCAAGTTATAAAGGAAAGGACTATGTAAAACCAGAAAATAAATTATATCAAATTGGTTTTGCTTTTAGTGAATAAAAAATGAAGATAACATCTGTAAATAATTCTTTAATTGAAGAAGTCTTATCATATAAAGAAACTAAAGTTCAAAAAGAACAAAAAAAATACATAATTGAAGGCATCAAAATGGTTGATTTGGCTATTCAAAAAGAGGTAGTTGAACTACTGTTGGTTGAAAGTAAGCTGTTTGATAATTATAAAAATTTTAAAAATGTTGTTGAAATTTCAGATAATGTTTCAAAAAAATTAAGTGATCTAAAAACTAGTCAAGGAATTTATGCAATTTGTCGTATTGAAAAAAAACAAGAGTTATATGGTAATTATCTTATTATTGATGGTGTACAAGATCCAGGAAATTTAGGAACTCTAATCAGAAGCGCTTTTGCTTTTGACTTTAAAAACATTATTTGTTCAAATGATTGTGTAAGTTTTTATCACCCTAAAGTCTTAAGAGCAACTCAATCAAATCACTTTGATTTAAATCTTTTAAATGAAGATTTAAATAATTTTATAGATAATTTAAAGCAAAAGAATATAATAGTTTTAGGAACTTTATTAAAGCAAAAAAGTGACTTACTAGAAAATTTGAAGAATAAAAGAGTAGCTTTAATTCTTGGTAATGAGGGCCAGGGAATTTCAAAAGAAATTTCTCAAAAGATTGATAAGAATATAATAATTAAGACTAATGAAGAACTTGAAAGTTTAAATGTAGGTGTTGCAGGTTCAATATTAATGAATATTATTTATTCACTTTAGAAAAGGAAAGATAATTAAATGAGACAATACAATGCATTGATTAATAATAAATTAATTGATAATGGACAATGATTAGAAATAATGAATCCTGCAACTTTAAAGGTTGCAGGTAAAGTAAGTGCTTTGAATGCTAAAGATATAAGCGAAGCATTTTCAGTGGCAAGAAAATCACAGAAAAATTGAGAAGAGACAAAATTATTAGAAAGAATAAGTATTTTAAAGAAATTTAGAGACTTAATTGACCAAAACAAGCAAGAGATTTCTAAGATAATTTCTGAAGAAATTGCAAAAAACTTAAAAGAATCATTAGCAGAAGTTGTTAGAACAATTGAAATTATTGATTATACTTTTGAAGAAGCAAAAAGGATAGAACCTTCAGCTTTTACAGGTGAAGGTATGGGTGCTCAAAATAAACTAGGAATATTTTCAAGGGTTGCAAAGGGAGTGGTTTTAGCTATTTCACCTTTTAACTATCCTTTTAATTTAGCACTTGCTAAAATAATTCCAGCTTTAGTAATGGGAAATACTGTTGTTTTTAAACCAGCAACAGCAGGAAGTTTAGTAGGAACATTCTTATCTAAATTAGTCATTGAATCTAATTTACCAAAAGGTATTTTTAATATTGTTACAGGACGAGGAAGAGAAATTGGAGATATCATAACTTCAAATCCTGAAATTGATATGATTTCTTTTACTGGAAGTGTGGGTGTGGGAAATCAAATTAGAAAAAATGGTAGCACAACTGATTTAGTTTTAGAATTGGGTGGAAAAGATCCAGCTTTAGTTTTAGATGATTTACAACTTGATAAATATTGTGAGGAAATAATTAATGGAGCTTTTGGTTACTCTGGTCAAAGATGTACTGCAGTAAAAAGAGTTTTAGTAAGTAATAAAATTGCAGATAAGTTAGTTCCGCTATTAAAAACTAAATTAGAATCACTAAGTGTTGGTATGCCAAAAGACAATGCCTTTATTACACCTGTAATTGATGAAAAATCAGCAGATTTTATTCAAACACTAATTGATGATGCAAAACAAAAAGGGGCAAAAATAATTACAGGAGATAAAAGAACTAAAAATCTTATGTGACCCACATTAATAGATAAAGTTTCATTAGATATGAAAGTTGCTTGAGAAGAACCTTTTGGACCAGTTCTACCAATCATAAGAATTGATTCAATTGAAGAAATGATTGAGGTTTCAAATAAGTCACAATTTGGTTTACAAGCAAGTATCTTCTGTCAAGATATTTCAAAAGCTATTAGTACTGCAAAAAAAATAAAAACAGGAACAGTTAATATTAACTCAAGACCTCAAAGAGGACCTGATAGTTTTCCTTTTTTAGGAATTAAAGACTCTGGTGAAGGAGTTCAAGGAATTAGAGAATCATTGTTGAGTATGACAAGATACATGGGATTAGTTATTAATTATTAATATTTAATTAATGAAAAGAACATTTGCTGTTCTTTTTTTTTTTTTTTAATGCCCATGAGTAGAAATAAAATAAAAGCTCAAAAATTTATTTTGGAATTATTGTGAAATATTTTAATAAGTAATATTTAGTTTTTTAGAAATATGTAAAAATTTTTTTTAGTATTTTTATTTTTTTTAATACTTGTCTTTACAATTTAATGGTGCTAAAATAAAGGTATATTTTAGGGCTATATAAGATAGGGGTATCTATTATGAAAAGTATATTTTTAAGCTTGTTTATTTGATTAACAGCTTTACTAACAAGTTTTTTGGGCATTTTTTTAATGCAATGAACTAATTTTATAACGTTTGCATTTGAAGCGGAGTTTGCAATTTTTAATACAATACAAATTTTGGGATTATTATCAATAGGAGTTTTCCTTGTAATTGGAATAGTTAACTTTATTACAAAACCAAATAAAATAACACCAATTATATATGCAATTTCAGCAGTTATTTTAAGTGTAGTTAATGTTGCTTATTTATCGGTTTTAATGTCAAAAATAGCTACACCGATTACTATAATAAATAGTGACTTACAAATTACAAGTGTTGTTTCAAACGCAATCTTGCTTACAATAGCTGCATTTTGTGCACTGAGTTCTATAATAACTATGTTTATGTTTAAATTACAAACAGTTAATAAACCAAAAACAAACCAAACTGTAAATTCAAGCTATTCACAGGTTTCTTCACCTGCAAATAGAGCAGAACCTTTAATTTCAAAAGAAAATCCATCAGCAATTAAAGAATTTAATTCTGAATTTACCTCTACACCAAATGAAAAAACTTATAATATGTCAGATAAGTTGGCACGTTTGAAAGAAGATATTAGCAATAATAATTTTAGACATACTTTAACTGAAACTCCTTTAGAAGAAACAAATAATGAACCTATTAAAAGAGAAGAACCAATAAATGTTCAAAAGGAAGATACAGTTGATAATATTTATCCAATGGAAAGAGAAGAAATACCATTTGAAAATAATCAACCTAAATTAGTTGAAAATGAGCAATTTGTAGAACAAATTCAAGACCCAAATGACTCATTTAATAAGTTATTAAAGCGACCAAATCAAAAAATAGCACCAGTTAATAATCTACCTAAGGTTGAGGATTTACCACCAATTGGAGAACCTAAGGACCCTTATAAACAAACAATTGTTCCTAGAAGATCTGCGAAAAGAGAAAAAGAATTTAACAATCCTATTGGAAATGTAGCAAAACCATTATATGTTGATAGAAATGTTAGAAGAACACCAAAATTGGATGAAAATTACCAAGGGAAAGTATTCTTAGGAGATTCAGATAAAATCTGAGAAGCTATGAAAAATCAAGAACGTAGATTACCTCAAAAGGTATCTAAAACAGCTCCTTTAAGCACTAAATGAAATACAGCAAGTGCTCCAAAAAAGAGTAAATCAAAGAGTATGGAAGTAGATCTTGATAAGATTTTAGACCCAGTCAATGAGCAAAATAGTGTTGATTTAAGACCCACAATTGATTGAGATGAGTAAAATAAAAAAGTTAAAACTTTTTTATTTTTTTTATGCTTTTTAAAATTTAATATGTTATTATCTTTCTTGTCAATGAGAATGCCTATTTTAAAGGGTTTTTGAAAAATTTTGAAGTTTTATTCATAAAAATATTTTACTGAAATAAAAATAATTAATTTTAAAATAATTTTTAAAAAGTATTGCTTATTGGTTTCAAATCATATATATTCTTATATGTCGTTGGTTTGCAAAAAAAACTAACGTGAAACGATCTTTGAAAACTAGATAGAACAACAACAACCAATTAATTTGTACAATTTATACAAGTTCAATTATTTGAGAATAAAGATATAGTCATGAATCAAAATTTTCACATTAATTAAATTTAATGAGAGTTTGATCCTGGCTCAGGATGAACGCTGGCGGCATGCCTAATACATGCAAGTCGAACGGGGTGCTTGCACCCAGTGGCGAACGGGTGAGTAACACGTATCTAATCTACCTTTTAGTGGGGGATAACAGTTGGAAACGACTGCTAATACCGCATACGACATCATTATCGCATGAGAAGATGTTAAAAGGCCCGTCTGGGTCGCTAGAAGATGAGGATGCGGCGTATTAGCTAGTAGGTGGGGTAAAGGCCCACCTAGGCGATGATACGTAGCCGAACTGAGAGGTTGATCGGCCACATTGGGACTGAGATACGGCCCAGACTCCTACGGGAGGCAGCAGTAGGGAATTTTTCACAATGGACGAAAGTCTGATGAAGCAATGCCGCGTGAGTGATGACGGTCTTCGGATTGTAAAGCTCTGTTGTAAGGGAAGAACAGCTAGAAGAGGAAATGCTTTTAGTTTGACGGTACCTTACCAGAAAGCCACGGCTAACTATGTGCCAGCAGCCGCGGTAATACATAGGTGGCAAGCGTTATCCGGATTTATTGGGCGTATAGGGTGCGTAGGAGGTTAGTTAAGTTTGAGGTTAAAGCCCGGAGCTCAACTCCGGTTCGCCTTGAAAACTGGCTAACTAGAATGCAGGAGAGGTAGATGGAATTTCATGTGTAGCGGTGGAATGCGTAGATATATGAAGGAACACCAGTGGCGAAGGCGGTCTACTGGCCTGTGATTGACTCTGAGGCACGAAAGCGTGGGGAGCAAATAGGATTAGATACCCTAGTAGTCCACGCCGTAAACGTTGAGTACTAAGTGTCGGCTTTAAGTCGGTGCTGCAGCTAACGCATTAAGTACTCCGCCTGAGTAGTATGCTCGCAAGAGTGAAACTCAAAGGAATTGACGGGGACCCGCACAAGTGGTGGAGCATGTGGTTTAATTCGAAGCAACGCGAAGAACCTTACCAGGGCTTGACATCCAGTGCAAAGCTACAGAGATGTAGTGGAGGCTAACATTGAGACAGGTGGTGCATGGTTGTCGTCAGCTCGTGCCGTGAGGTGTTGGGTTAAGTCCCGCAACGAGCGCAACCCCTATTATTAGTTACTAACATTAAGTTGAGGACTCTAATGAGACTGCTAGTGTAAGCTAGAGGAAGGTGGGGATGACGTCAAATCATCATGCCCCTTATGTCCTGGGCTACACACGTGCTACAATGGCTGATACAAAGAGTCGCAATCCTGCGAGGGGGAGCTAATCTCAAAAAGTCAGTCTCAGTTCGGATTGAAGTCTGCAACTCGACTTCATGAAGCCGGAATCACTAGTAATCGCGAATCAGCAATGTCGCGGTGAATACGTTCTCGGGTCTTGTACACACCGCCCGTCACACCATGAGAGTTGGTAATACCAGAAGCACGTATCCTAACCGTAAGGAGGGAGCGTACCAAGGTAGGATTAGCGATTAGGGTGAAGTCGTAACAAGGTATCCGTACGGGAACGTGCGGATGGATCACCTCCTTTCTATGGAGTATTCGTAGATTAAGAAAAAATAAGCTGAGTGAAACGATAAAACAGCTTTTGATTATATCTCGTTCTATCTAGTTTTCAGAGATTGTTTTTTAGGGCCATTTAGGCCCGAAAGCAATTTCTGAAAAGAAAATCGTTCTTTGAAAACTGAATATTAGATGAAAATAGACATTTTATTTTTCTTACGTTTATATACAATATAAAACGTATTTAGTAACTTAATTTAGATTAATACTAAGAAAACTAAAATTTCATTAATTTTATAGATTATCTATATATGCAATAGGTTTTTCTTTAGAAAGTATAGTAAGGGCGTATGGTGAATGCCTTGGAAAATGGAGCCGATGAAGGACGTGACTACCTGCGAAAAGCGCCGGGGAGCTGGAAGTAAGCTTTGATCCGACGATGTCCGAATGGGGAAACCCAGCACGATTAATCTCGTGTTATCCATAACTGAATACATAGGTTATGTGAAGGGAACCTTGGGAACTGAAACATCTTAGTACCAAGAGGAAAAGAAAACGAATGTGATTCTGTCAGTAGCGGCGAGCGAAAGCGGAACAGGCCAAACCGGTCTACGGGCCGGGGTTGTAGGACTCTTGTTAGAGTTACAAAGTTAGTGTATAGCAGAAGCTGTTGGGAAGCAGCACCGCAGAGGGTGATAGTCCCGTATGCGAAATGCACTAACCTCGAGAGAGTATCCTGAGTACGGCGGGGCACGAGAAACCCTGTCGGAATCTACCCAGACCACTGGGTAAGCCTAAATACTACCATTTTACCGATAGTGAACCAGTACCGTGAGGGAAAGGTGAAAAGTACCCCGTGAGGGGAGTGAAATAGTACCTGAAACCATATGCTTACAAGAAGTCAGAGCCCGTTAATGGGTGATGGCGTGCTTTTTGTAGAAAGAGCCGGCGAGTTACGATATCGTGCAAGGTTAAGTGGAATACACGGAGCCGTAGTGAAAGCGAGCCTTAATAGGGCGTTTAGTACGATGTCGTAGACACGAAACCAGGTGATCTAGCCATGAGCAGGTTGAAGTTAGGGTAAAACCTAATGGAGGACCGAACCAACGTTCGTTGAAAAGACCGTGGATGACTTGTGGCTAGGGGTGAAATTCCAATCGAACCTGGAGATAGCTAGTTCTCCCCGATATAGCTTTAAGGCTAGCGTCGAGGTAAAGGATTATGGAGGTAGAGCTCTGAATGTGTGATGGCCCCACCTAGGGGTACTGATCACAATTAAACTTCGAATGCCATAATTTCATACTCGGCAGTCAGAACATGGGTGATAAGGTCCATGCTCGTGAGGGAAACAGCCCAGATCAACAACTAAGGTCCCTAAATTTACGCTAAGTGTGTAAGGATGTGGAAGTGCACAGACAGCTAGGATGTTGGCTTAGAAGCAGCCATCATTTAAAGAGTGCGTAACAGCTCACTAGTCGAGTGCTTCTGCGCCGAAAATGTACCGGGGCTTAAGCGTAGTACCGAAGTTTTGGATTTGCAGCAATGCAAGTGGTAGGGGAGCGTTCTAATTGCTATGAAGTTCGACCGTGAGGACGGGTGGAGCGATTAGAAGTGATTATGCCGGCATGAGTAACGTTTGGGAGTGAGAATCTCCCATGCCGTTTGACCAAGGTTTCCTGGGCAAGGTTCGTCCACCCAGGGTTAGTCAGGACCTAAGGCGAGGCCGAAAGGCGTAGTCGATGGACAACAGGTTGATATTCCTGTACCACCTAATAAAGTGATGGAGTGACGGAGAAGGATAGTGGATGCCGGCTGTTGGTTATGCCGGTCTAAGCACAAAGAGGTGTACGTTGGCAAATCCGCGTACTATAACCTTGAAGTGTTATGGGGAGTGAACGCTTCGGCAAGTAGCGAAGTCCATGACTCCACGCTTCCAAGAAAAGCTTCTAGCGTTAATTTATTAGGTGCCTGTACCTAGAACGAACACACGTGGTCAAGGAGAGAATCCTAAGGCAAGCGAGATAACTATAGCTAAGGAACTCTGCAAAATCACCCCGTAAGTTAGCGAGAAGGGGTGCTCACTTTACGTGAGCCGCAGTGAAGAGGAAGGGGCAACTGTTTAGCAAAAACACAGCTCTCTGCAAAGTCGTAAGACGAAGTATAGGGGGTGACGCCTGCCCAGTGCCGGAAGGTTAAGAGGAGATGTTAGCTTCGGTGAAGCATCGAATTGAAGCCCCGGTGAACGGCGGCCGTAACTATAACGGTCCTAAGGTAGCGAAATTCCTTGTCAGGTAAGTTCTGACCCGCACGAAAGGCGTAATGATCCCTTCGCTGTCTCGGCTATAGACTCGGTGAAATTTTAGTACCAGTGAAGATGCTGGTTACCCGCAACTAGACGGAAAGACCCCGTGGAGCTTTACTATAACTTAATATTGAATCTTGGTGTAACATGTAGAGGATAGGTGGGAGACTTTGAAGCGGTCACGCTAGTGATCGTGGAGTCATCCTTGGAATACCACCCTTGTTACATTGAGGTTCTAACCTAGACCCGTTATCCGGGCCAGGGACAGTGTTTGGTGGGTAGTTTGACTGGGGCGGTCGCCTCCTAAAATGTAACGGAGGCGCTCAAAGGTACCCTCAGTACGGTTGGAAATCGTACGAAGAGCGCAAAGGTATAAGGGTGCTTAACTGCGAGACTTACAAGTCGAACAGATGCGAAAGCAGGACTTAGTGATCCGGCGGTCCCGTGTGGAAGGGCCGTCGCTCAACGGATAAAAGTTACCCCGGGGATAACAGGCTGATCTCCCCCAAGAGTTCACATCGACGGGGAGGTTTGGCACCTCGATGTCGGCTCATCGCATCCTGGAGCTGTAGTCGGTTCCAAGGGTTGGGCTGTTCGCCCATTAAAGCGGTACGCGAGCTGGGTTCAGAACGTCGTGAGACAGTTTGGTCCCTATCTGTTGTGGGCGTAGGAAAATTGAGAAGAGCTGTTCCTAGTACGAGAGGACCGGAATGGACGCACCCCTGGTGCTCCTGTTGTCACGCCAGTGGCACAGCAGGGTAGCTATGTGCGGAAAGGATAATCGCTGAAGGCATCTAAGCGAGAAGCCTCCTTCAAGATGAGTTTTCCCATTCTTCGGAAGTAAGATCCCATGTAGACCACATGGTTGATAGGTTGGGTGTGTAAGCACGGTGACGTGTTTAGCTTACCAATACTAATAGATCGAGGACTTTCAAAGAAAAACCTAACAAAATTGCTTGTATAGATATATAAAATCATCTAGTATTCAGTTTTGAGAGTACGATTTAGTTTTTGAAAAAAAACTTTGTCTCTCAGACACAATAAAACTTAAGATCTGGTGGTCATAGCGCTGAGGTCACACCTGTTCCCATGTCGAACACAGAAGTTAAGATCAGCAACGCCGACGATAGTATAATGCAAAAATAGGAAGCTGCCAGTTTAAAGTTTAAAACCCACTCAAAAGAGTGGGTTTTTTTTGTAAAATATAGTTAAAAGAGGTAATTATGATAGTTGAACAAATTTCTAAAAGATTTAAAAAGAAAATTATACAAACAACTTTAGAAGAAATTAATTTTAAGTGAGAATTTGAGAACTTTTTTCAAATTCTAAATATTAATAATTTTCTAACAATGATGCAACATCAGTTAAAAGTTGAGTATAACTTTCAACAAGAAGAAGATATCAAACAAAAAATAATGAGTATTAGAGAGTTTCTTACAAAAATGGTTGAAGAAATTAAAGATTATAAAATAAACTTAAATCAAATAACAATATTGGACAATCTTATTCATATGATTTATATGGAAATTAAAAATATTATTAATGAAGGCTTAATTAAATATCTCTTTTATGAAAAAATTCATTGCTCTGTTGAATATAATCAAAAGGTTTATGATACAGATGACTACTTTAAACTAAAATTTTTGGAGTTTATGGAAAATACTGATAATCATTTTGAAATTTTTACTATATCATTTAAAAATAGAGTAAATAAGGATAATTTTTCTTTTTAATTATATTATTTTTGCAAATAATTATTAAAAATAAGAATATCTTAAACAAAAAATTTATCAAATAATAATTTAATTAATTTATTTAGTATAATTAAATTGCTTTAAATTTAGAAAAGGTGTATTTATGTTAAAAAAAATAGATGAAATATTAAATAGTTTTAATAAGCAATTTAATAAAATTAAAACAAAAGAAGAATTGGAAATTTTGAAGAAAGAATTTACAGGTAAAGAATCTCCATTGACAGATATTCTTAAGAACTTGAAATCAGCTTCGCCTGAAGAAAAAAAAGAAGCAGGAATGAAAGCTAATGAAATTAAGATTTTAATTTTTGACAAATTAAATAATCTAAGTGAAAAATTTGAAAATGAAAAATTAAAAAAAACATTGCAGAATGAAAAAATAGATTTATCTTTATCTGGAGTTAATTTAAAAATTGGAACAAAGCATCCACTTAATTTAGTTATAGATGAGGTATCTTCAATTTTTACTGAGCTAGGTTATGAAATGATTGATGGAACTGAGTTTGAAACGGATGAATATTGTTTTCAAAAACTAAATATGCCTATTGGTCATCCAGCAAGAGATATGCAAGATACATTTTATATAGATAAGCATACTGTTTTAAGAACACATGCAACTAATATGACAGCTAGAATGCTTACACAAGCTTCTAAAACTGGAAATATTAATATGGCAGCTGTCAGTTATGGTAATGTTTATCGTCGTGATGATGATGATGCTACACATTCACATCAATTTATGCAAATGGACGTATTTGCAATTGGAGAAAAAATTAGTTTTGCAAATTTAAAATGAGTTCTAGAATATATGTGTAAACGTTTATTTTCTGAAGATACCATAATTAGAATGCGACCAAGTTTTTTTCCTTTTACGGAACCCTCTGCTGAAGTAGATGTTAGATGTATTAATTGTAGTGGTAAGGGTTGTGCAATTTGTAAATATACTGGCTTTATTGAAATTTTGGGCTCAGGTATGTTAGCGCCAGAAGTATTAGAATCAAATGGATTAGATCCAGAAAAAGTTACTGGATTAGCTTTTGGAGTTGGAATTGAAAGATTAGCAATGTTAAAATATGGTTTAAAAAACATTAGAGATTTATATGAAAATGATATTAGATTTTTAGATCAATTTAAATTTTTTGGAGATTAGAAAGTGAGATTAATATGTATTTAACAAGAAAATGATTAGAAAAGTTAATTGATTTAAAAGGTGTTAAAAATGAACAAATAACAGTTGCATTAAACTCACTTGGATTTGAAGTAGATTCATTTAAAGATTATTCAACTTTAAATGACAAACTAAAAATAGCACATTTAGGAAATGTAGCACCTATTGAAGGAACCCATTTAAATTTTTGTTTTGTAGACAAGGGCGAGGATTTAGTTTCTCCAATTGTTTGTGGAGCAAGTAATGTTAAAGAGGGTCAATATGTTATTTTAGCTGAAGCTGGAAAAAAACTTGCAAATGGAATTACATTAACAAATAAAGAAATTAAGGGCAAAATGTCTGAAGGAATGCTGTGTGCATTACCAGAGATAGGTTTAAACCCTAAGGCTCTTTCAAATAAGGAAAAAGATTGAATTTATCAAATTGTTACAAAAGAAGACACTTATTCAATGATAGGTAGTGAAAATGCATTAGATGAAATAGGTTTTTTAGATGCTGTATGAGAAGTTGATTTAACTCTTAATCGAAGTGATGCCCTTGGTGCAATGCAATTAGCTAAGGAAATAGCTAATTATTTTAATAAGAAGTTAGAAGATATATCAAAAGAATATAAGTTAAAAATAAATAGCTTAAAAGCACCTGTATCAATAAAAATTGATAAAGAAGTAGATAAATTTGTGAGAAGTGCTGTAGTACAAACAATAAAAGTAAAAGATGTTATTAGTATTGGAGATAAAGAATATAAAATTTATTCTAATCAAGATTTATGACTTAAATTTAATGATTCAAAAACAACTCATAATTTTTGATTAGATTTAGCAAATGCCATTGCTATTGAAACAGGTCAACCAGTTATGTTCTTGGATCCAAAAAAATTGAATTCACAATTGGAAATAAAAAATAATAAGAATAGCGAACATGAAGTTAATTTACAGTTATTATGTGATAAAAAAGTTATTTCAACTCTTGGAGTAGAAACTAATTTAGATTTTTTACCAAATGTTGATTCAAAAGAAATTTTAGTAGTGTATTTATCTTTAGACCCAATTTTTATGAGAAAACAACAAAAGGAATTTAATACTTCAACTGTTGATTTACAAAGATATATGAAACCCGTAAGTTCTAAGTTATATACATTGGCTCAAAATAGAGTAATGTATTGATTAGACCAATATAATATTTATGAATCAAATAGCCAATTTGAAATTATAAAAGAATCAAATGAAAAACAAACTCAGGTTAGTGTTAAATTGGAATATATTCATAAGTTAATGGGTATTAAATTATCTATAAGAGAAATCAAAGCCTTATTTAGGGTTTTAGATTTTGAAGTAATTGATAATAAAGATGAAATATTATTTATAATTGATCAGTTTAGAACAGATATTATTCACAAAGCAGATATTGTTGAAGAAATTACAAGAATTTATGGTTACAATAATGTAACTTCAATTGCTCCTAAAATTCTTTCAGATAATAAATCTAAAAAATTAGATCTACGTTTACAAAAGCAAAGTGAAAACTATTTATTAGGTTTAGGATTTACAAATATTAAGACGTATTCATTATTATCTAATGAAGAAGTGCAAAAATGAAATTTATTTAATATCGAGAACCCAATAAACCTAATGAGTCCTTTAAGTAAGCTTAGAGAGACATTTAGATTAAGTTTGTCAAGATCAATTATAGAAAGTGCAGCATTTAATTATTCAAAAGGTAATAAAAATGTCAAATTATATGAATTTGGTGATATTTACAATATGAATAATTTAAGACAAAGACACTTATCTGTTCTTATTAGTGGAGATATTTTAAATCAAAAAGGTTATGACATCTCAATAAAAGCAAGTTATGCATATATTAAAGGGATTTGTGATGCAATTATAGAAGCATATAATATTGATTTAAATGATGTATCATTTGACTCAAATGAAGATATTATTAATGAGATTCACCCTTACATTAACGCAAAAATTAGTTTAAAAGGCAAAACACTAGGCTTTATTTATAAACTAAACCCTAGATTTGAACAATCTCAAAAACTAGATCCAACTTTCATTTTAGAATTGAATATTAGTGAAATACAAAATACTAAAAACTCTATAATTAGAGTTCAAGAAATATCAAAGTTTCAAAAAACTACAAGAGATGTTTCAATTATATTAAAGGCATCAGATAAATACTCAGACGTTATTAATAAAATTATTAAAAAAGTTAATTATTTAGTAAAAATTGAACTGATTGATATTTATCAAGACAATAAAATGAAAGAAAATAACTCTAAATCTGTTTCAATTTCGTTTGAATTTAATAGTGTCTCAAATCAATTAACAGATCAAGAAGTTCAAAAGGAATGGAATAAAGTGCTAAATAATCTCTCAAAACTTAAAATAGAGGTAAGATAATGCTTAAAAAAGATATTGAACTAAAGGGAATTGTAAATTTAGATAAGGAATTTGAAATTAACAAGGAATTAAAATTAAGTAATGACTTAATAAAATCAATTGATAAAGTTCATATTAAGGGTATTATAAACTATCAAGATGCAATGAAATCTGTAATAGTTTATGCCAAAATCACAGCATCATTGACAGCAATCGATGCAAGGGACGGAACAATAATTAAGTTGGAAGATCAATTTTACGATTGAAGTGAAGAATATTACTTTGAAGACATAAATGATGACCAACATAACATTGTTTTTGGTGATAAATTTAATATATTAGAATATGCAATAGAGCAAATTGTTTTAAATATTCCTATGAATTTAAGTAATAATTATGATAAAATTTCATTTGTCGGTAAAGATTACATACTTATGTCTGAAGATGAATACCAACAAGAACAAGAAAATCAAGTAGATTCAAGATGAGATAAACTAAAAGAATTTAACTTTGAAAAATAAAACAACGGAGGTGTCAACATGGCTGTACCATTTAGAAAGACCAGTAAAGCTGCTAAAAACAAAAGAAGAAGTCACTTGGCTTTAGTTAGCTCAGCAATTATTTCATGTCCAAACTGTGGAAGTATGATTAAACCACATAGAGTTTGTCGTGAATGTGGTTTTTACAAAAATAAAGAAGTTAAAAAAGTTGATTAATAAATAGGGTGCTTTATAAGCGCTTTTTTTTGTATTTTTTTTTTTTTTTTGTATTTTTGTAAAAAAAATAAAAAAAGTATCGATTAATGTATTTATGGAGGAACTTTTATGTTAAATAATATTAATGAAATTTCTAAGAATATAATACCCTTATCGGCTTTAAATTCCTTAAATGAAAATGGTTATCACTTTTTTATTAATGAAGTCAATGAAAAGACTTTTTATGAGATAGTAGAAAAATCAGACCCTTTAACTTCAGTGAATTTATTAAGAAGCTTTTATATGTATTATAGAATATACTTAAATAAATACTTTATAAGACCTTTAAAGCTAAGCAATAGTCCGTCTTTAAATGAAGTTTTAACAAACGAAATAAACTTAAAACAAAAACTTGATCGAATTATTAAGTCTTTGGAAAGAAAAATAACTCATTAAAGGTGCTTTTATAGGCATTTTTTTGTTATAAAAAGTGGGTAAAAAAACTTAAAAAATAGTTGATTATGTAAGAAAGTGGTATATAATTGTTTATGTGTGGGAGAAAGTGGGTGACTTTGTGTTATTTGGGACATTTGAACATAATTTGGATGATAAATTTAGATTAACAATCCCTTCAAAATTACGTAACAAATTGGGCGAATTAGTTTATGTAACAAGAAGTATTGATGGTTTATGTTTAGAAATAAGAACTCCAGAGAACTTTAAGGAATGATATAACGAGTTAAAATCACAAAGTGCACTTTCCTCATCTACACGTACTGTTGTTAGAACCATTTTTTCAAATACAGATGAAATTTCAATTGATGGATCAGGAAGAATTAAATTACCTTCAAATTTATTAGAAGAAGTAGGAATCTCTAAAACTGTGCAGATCACCGGGGCTGGTGAATGAGTTGAAATTTGAGATAAAAATAAACATCAAGTATATGATAAAGATGCAAAAAATAAGCTTGTAGAAGCTGCAGAAAAATTGGGCGGAGTAAATTAAAATGGCACATGAACATACATCTGTTTTGCTTAATGAATCAATAGACTTATTAAATATAAAAGGCAACGGAATATATGTTGACTGTACTCTTGGGCGAGCAGGTCATAGTGTTGAAATTTTAAAAAAAATTGATAACGGACATTTATATGCAATTGACCAAGATCAAGAAGCAATTGCTATAAGTAGAAAAAAACTTGAAGATATTTCAAGTAATTTTACTATTTTAGAAGGCAATTTTGCAAATATAAAAGTCCTACTTTCATTAAATAATATTAAAAGAGTTGATGGTATCTTATATGACTTAGGAGTATCAAGTCCACAATTTGATAAAGCAGATAGGGGATTTAGTTATCGTTTTGATTCTGAATTAGATATGAGAATGGATCAAAAGAATAATAAAATCACTGCAAAAGAAGTTATAAATACATTTAATGAAAAACAATTGGCAGATATTTTTTATCAATATGGAGATGAAAAATTTTCATGAGAAATTGCTAAAAAAATAATTGCAAGAAGGAAAATAAAAAGTATTTCTACAACTTTTGAGTTAGTAGATATTATCAAAGAATGTTTACCACAAAAAGTTTTAAAGCAAAAAAAGCACCCTGCAAAGAAAGTGTTTCAAGCTTTAAGAATATATGTAAACAATGAGCTTGAAGTTTTAAAAAGGTCTTTAAGTAACTCACTTGAGCTATTAAATATTGGGGGAGTTATTGTAGTAATATCTTTTCATTCATTAGAAGAAAGGATAATTAAAGATATTTTTAAATCTAAAACTACATCAAAAGAAGATAAATTTTTAAATAAATTACCTATTTTAGTTGAAAAGAAAAAGAATTATGAATTGGTAGTTAAAAGACCTGTAGTAGCAGGTGAAGAGGAACTTGAAAAAAATAGAAGATCTCATAGTGCAAAATTGTGAGCTATTAGAAAGGTTGGTGATTAAATGCAAAATGAAACATATGCAGTTATTGAAATAACTAAAAAGTATATAAAATTTGCTGTTGGAAAATATAAGAAAAGTATTGGTTTAAAAGTTGTCTTTAAAGAAAGAGAAAAATCTAAAAGTAACTGATTAACTGATAAAAATGATATTGTTGATACAAATATTGTTGCTCATCGATTAATAAAAATGATTAATCGATACGAATCAATTTTTAAAGAAAAAATTAGAAGAGCATCAATTGTCTATCCAACAGCAACACTTCAAATAAAAGATGCTAATCCAAGTATTTTTATTGAAAGTGCTGATAAAATTGTTAGAGAAGAACATATAAAAAATTTATATAAGGATGCAAAAAGAGTTGTTTATGAAGATAACTTAATTGTTACAAATATAAAACCGTATGCTTTTAAATTAAACGGTATGCAGAGTTTTGCAAAACCACCAATAAACTCTAAGGCAAATATGGTAGCAATGAGTGCTAAGGTATATACTGCTGAAAAACATGTTGTCGATTCTTTTGAAGGTGTATTAAAAATACTAAAAATTGAAAGATTATCAGCAACAAGTCAATTATTCTCACTGGGAAAACAATGCAGTGAAGGATTGAATTTTAGAGAAACATTTGCTCTAATTAACTGAGATTGAGAAAGTATTGATATTGGTTACTTTTCACGTGAGACACTTGTAAAAAAAGATGTAATTAAATTTGGTTTAAAAGATATTATTGAAAATTTAGCTAAAAAAATGAGTGCTAAATTTGATATTGCTAATAAATATATATTTAAGCTATTAGATTTTTCATCTAATACATTAGATAATACTGTGATGTATAGAAAATATATAGCTTCTGAAAAAAGGTCGTATGAACTAAAAGCAATTGATATTAAATATATGTTGTTGGAAGAAATAAATGGGGTAATTGATAAGGCAGATCTCTTAATTTCAAGAGAAATGGGAAGCATAAAAAACTTTAAAATTTATCACACCGGAAAAAGCACTGAGATTGCAGGTTTTGAAAAACTATTGCTAAGAAGTACTTATAAAAATATTTCAGAAATATATTATTCATTAATTACTGGAGCAAGTGAAATTTGAACTAATTCATTATGCGGAATGATGAGACAATCTCATTTAACAAATAAAAATCTAAGAGAAGTAAAAACAAGTACAGAAACTTATGAGAATCCAAATATGTTAGCTTTAGCTCAAATGCAACATGCACAACAAGTTTTGGGTCAAAAAGCATTTGACCAGCAGTTACGTGCTCAACAAGCTCAAATGCAAGTTCAACAAGCGCAACAAGCTCAGTTGGCACTTGCTCAACAGTTACGTGCTCAACAGTTACGAACAGAGCAATTGCGTTCACAACATGGAGATTTCATTCCACCTTTGATGAATACGCAATTAGTTCAACAAAATAATCAAACTCCACAAAATTTTGTGGGACAACAAAATTATCAAAATAATGAAAACTATTTAAAAAATGGTATTATAAATACGCAAAGAGATAAATATTAAAAGTGAGGGAAATAACATGTCTACAAAATTAGATTTAAATCAAAATGCCAAAATTAAGGTAATTGGAGTTGGTGGAGGTGGCTGTAACGCTGTTAACAGGATGGTTGACGATAATGTTCAAGGAGTTGAATTTATTGTTGCAAATACTGATGCACAAGTTTTAGCTGCAAGTTCTGCTACAACAAAAATTGTTTTAGGGCAAGAAGTCTCAAAAGGGCTGGGAGCTGGAGCAAATCCAGAAATAGGTAAACAAGCAGCAATAGAATCAGAAGAAGAAATTAGAAAATCATTAAAAGGATCAGATTTAATTTTTGTTGCAGCTGGAATGGGTGGAGGAACAGGAACAGGAGCTGCTCCAGAAATAGCTAGAATTGCTATGGAAACCGGAGCATTAGTAATTGCAATTGTTACTAAACCATTCAGATTTGAAGGAAGATTAAGAAATTCTTATGCTGTTCAAGGATTAAATGAATTAAGAAAATTTGTTGATTCAATTATTATAATTTCAAATGACAGATTGTTAGAAATTATTGGTGGAATTCCAGTAAAAGATTCATTTAGAGAAGCTGACAACATTTTAAAACAAGGAGTACAAACAATTACTGATTTAATTGCAGTGCCAGCAGTAATTAACCTAGATTTTGCTGATGTTAGAACTGTAATGAAAGGTAAAGGTAATGCTTTATTTGGAATTGGAATTGGTTCTGGAGAAGATAAAGCAATTGAAGCTGCAAATAAAGCTATAACTTCTTCATTATTAGAAACTTCAATTCGTGGTGCAAAAGATGCTATCATTAACGTTACTGGTGGAAAAACAGTTTCTTTAAATGATGCATATGATGCTGTTGATATTGTTCAACAAGCAAGTGGAGAAGATGTAAATATTATTTTTGGTATAGCAATTAATGAACATTTAGATGATGATCTAATAGTTACAGTTATTGCTACTGGATTTGATGACGATTATAAAGCTCCAAATATATCTCATAAGAAGCCTTCATTATCAAATGAACAATATTCTTCTATGCAACAAGAATTATATTCAAATTATGAACCAGAACCTCAACCTGTAGAGACTGCTTATGATCAAAGAACTTCATTTATGACAAATCATGATAAAAGACCTGATTTTGTAAAACAAACTGAAGAAGAAAGAAGAATTGCACAAGAAAGAGCTGGACAATGAAATCAAAATAATAATTATGAAAAGCATGATGAAAGAGTAGCTCAAAAAATTGAAGAAACCGGGGATGAAGAAGATGGAGATTTCCCAACATTTTTAAGAAAAAAATGATAATTTAATTAAAATTTTTTAATAAATAAATTTAAAATTAATTAATTTTATTAAACTCACTTTTAATTAATTTTTTAAGAAATTTAAAGATAATTACTTACTAATAGATATTTAAATATCTATTTTTTTTAATTTAATAGCCCATACAGTTGCATTTTTAAAGACACTTTGCTACTATGTAAATAGGCGATGAAGGAGATCAAAAAATGCACCAATTATTGACTAATAAAAAATTCAATAAACCAACTGCCTTTTTTGCGTTTTCTACATTGTCATTTAAAAATATGTTTTTTAAAGACAATGCGAATCTAATTATTAAAATGGCTATGTATAATATTACAAAACAAAACATGGCAGAGTGATCGTAAAGGTTTATAGAATTAAACAAATTTTAAATGATATTGTTAGATAAAAATTCAATTTTATTAAGAGCATTTAATATTTAAAAGAGTGATTTTATTTTATAAACAGTTAGGATGAAGATTAAATCTAAACTATTTATTTAATAAAACACTCTTTTTTTTATGGAATATAAAAAAAATTACACTCAAAGTGTAATAGCCAATATTATTGAAGTTATAGACAATACCAAGCAGATTAAAAGGATTATTTTAGAAAGTCTTCTTAAAAATCCTTCATCTTCTGATAAAGTAGTTTGATATCTTCTTGTAATATCATTATAGTATTTTGCAACTTTTCTATTTTTTATTCAATTAGTAATTAAAAAAGCTAAAAGACTGATTAATGCAAAAGCGGTTATGACTCATTCTGATTTCTCTGTACTTTTTAGTGCAAAAATACCAAGAATGAAACTTAATCCGATTAAAGCAGAACTTATAATTAATACTATAAGGTAGTCATATCATCTAAGTTTCTTAGAATCAATGTATCTGGTTTGAGTACCAATTGGTTCTTTAGAAATTTGACTAATTTTATCTTGTACTTGTTGTTTGTGAGCAATTTTTTCTTGCTCACGCAAATCTTTTAGTTTTTTAAAATTACTTGTTTTATTTTTATCTCTCATATTTAACACCTTTATAAAGATTATATAGGTTTTAAATAGTAAAAATTTAGAAAGGATAATATAAATTTATGGAAAAAAAAGCAAATGGCTCTGAAAAAGTTAACTCCTCGATTCTTGAACTACTTGATGAAATTAGTTTAACTGAGGAAGTAAAGTCAACAAAAACAAGCCATAAAGAGAAAATTATAAATGGATTTAGACGTTCAAATTCTACATTTAGTGAATTCATGCAAAGAAATCCATTATTCACATATTCTCTTAAAAGAATTTTATATGCCTTCATTACATTGTATGTAGCAGTAGCTGTTGTATTTGTAATGTTAAGACTTGTTACAACTGATGGTGTTTATTTATCAGATGTAAACCTTGATAAACTGGGACCGGATTTTCAATATGGAACACCAGGTTATGAAAAATTATTAAATAACAGAATGAAATTATTTGGAGTTGCTGGACCAATGTTAAATCAAATGTTTATTTATTTGAGAAACATAACTCCGTTTATTCCAAAAACAATCATAATTAATCCAATTGTTCAAGATAATGGAGATATTGCAGGAACTCCAACAGTAATGTGATTTTATTTAGGTGTATTTATGAATAAAGCTAGTGGGGGACAAGTTTTATCACTAGTTCAAGATGCATTTAAAAGATCAATTCCAACTTCTTTTAAAATAGGAAGTATAGCAGTTACATTATCTTACTTAATTGGAGTACCTTTAGGTATTCTTGCTGCTAAAAATAAGGAAAAAGCAGCAGATAATGCAATTAATGGTTCGAGTTTATTAATTAGTGCTATTCCAGCATTAGTAGTAATTTCGCTTTTATATAAAATGTCGATTTATGTCTTTGGAGCGAATGGAACTTATGAAGGTTCATCTTTTGGAACAAAAATATGGCCAATAATTGGAATAATGTTACTGATTATGCCAATGATTATTGTAAACACAAGGCGATTTGTTTTAGATGAAATGACAGCAGATTATGCGAAATTTGCACTTTCAAAAGGATTAAGTGAAAAATATGTATTTTATGTTCACATTTTTAGAAATGCAGGAATTAGATTAATCAAAACATTACCAGAAGTATTTGTATTAACATTGTTTGGTTCAAGTATTCTGGTTGAAAGACACTGGTCAATTGATGGTATGAGTAAATTTATTTTAAATGGTGTAGCTAATAAAGATACATTCGTTGTTTTAGGATATATTTTCGTATCAGCATCAGCTGGAGTATTTTCAAGTTTAATTGGAGATTTATTACTTGCAACATTAGATCCAAGAATTAAATTAACAAAATAGAGAGGAATTTTTTATGGAACAAAAACAATATACTATTGAAGAAATGAAATCTATAGATAATTCTCTCTTCAAAGTAATCGGTGCTAAGCACGAAGAATCAGAAAGAATAACAAATAAACCTTACAGTTACTGAAAATCAGTATTTGCAAGAGTTTTTAAATCAAAAACTTTTATCATATCATTATTTTTATTAGTAGCAATTATTTTAATGGCCTTCTCTATTGGAATAGGAAAAGACCCAGTTCCAACTGAAAGACCAGGAATTGATATTGAAGCACCAAGCTGACAACATGTATTTGGATTAGGAAAATTTGGTGAAGATTTATGAACTAAAATGTGAATTGGTACACGTACAACATTAATATTTACATTCTTTGTTGCATCAATTCAAATCTTATTAGGAATTTTATTAGGATCAATTTGAGGATTCTTTTCAAAATTAGATTTAGTATTTATTGAAGTTACTAGATTTTTAACACTAATACCATCATTAATTTTATGACTAATTGTTATCTTCTTATTTGGAGGAACTACAACAATTCCAGTTTTAATATTTGGTATTTCAATAACTAGCTGAATTGCTTTAGCTTCAGTTATTAGAGTACAAATTATGCTTGTAAGAAATGCTGAATATAATATAGCTTCAAGAGTTTTAGGAACACCTAGCTCAAAAATTATTAGAAAAAATGTAATGCCAAAAATTTTACCAATAGTTATTCAAACATCAACATTTGCAATTCCATCAGCAATTGCCATCGATTCATTGTTGGCATATTATAACTTTGGATTTGTAACAAATACATTAGATCAAGCATCTTTAGGTTCAATTCTAAATGAATTATTATCTGGTTCAGATTGAGAAGTGTTTCCTCACTTATTAATTATTCCAGTAGCTTTTGTTGGGGGAATATCATTATTATTCTTCTTAGCTGGAAAAGTATTTGCAGATTCATTAGATCCTAAAACACATAGATAGGAAAAAAATTATGAATAAAGAAAATAGAATTATATCTGTTCGTGACATGGAAGTTAAATTTCAAGTTAGAGGTAATTTTTTAACTGCTATTAGAACTGTTGATTTAGATGTTTATGACCAAGAAATTTTGGCAATTGTTGGCGAATCTGGAAGTGGTAAATCAGTTATTACAAAAACTTTTACAGGAATGTTAGAAGCTAATGGATGAGTAAGTAATGGCTCAATTGTTTATCGACCAACTCAAGGATCAATTGATGATCAAGGAGCATATTTTAAAGAACCAATTGATATTGTTAACTTACAAAGTCCTTTAATATCAAAAGATGTAATTAAAAATGTTACAAAAATAAATAATGAAAAAATAAAAGAATTATTTAAAGAAATTAAGCAATTATACAAATTAAATCCTAAATATAGAGAGAATTTAGAAAAACAAGAATTAAAAAAACTAAGATTAGAAAATAAAATTGAATCAGAACAAAATGAATTAGTCTTATTAAGAACTAAACAAGAATTACAAGATTTAACAGAGGATTTAAACTCTCGCTTGTTAGAAGATAATGAAATTTCACTAATTAAGCAAAATAATATCACTAAACAAAATGAACTGTTAGAAACTTTAAAAACTAAATTAAATGCAGTTCAAGAAAATATTGGTTTTAGTGGAAATAATAGAACAGCTAATAAAATAATAAAATTAGAATTAAAAATTAAAGCTGCAGAAGAAACATTAAAAATTATTAATGATAATGTAGTAAGAGATGAGTTAATAAATTCAAAACTTGAATCTATTTTAAAATTAGAAATTGATATTAATAAGGTAAAACCGCTTAATATGAAAAGTAGACATCAAGTTTCAAAAATAACTTCAATGATAGAAAACTTTATTGAAAATAATACTGAATGAGATGAAGTAGAAAAACAATTTATTTTAAATTACTTCCACTCAAAAGAACATTTAAAAAGATTTGAAAATGAATTAAGAGATATTTGTTTATCAATTATTGAAACAAAAACTTTGGATAAAGATCATTTTCATAATATTTTAGTTGACTGAAAAAGAATTAAAAACTCTGATTTAGTTAATAAAATAAAAGCATTGAAAGAAATTAGACAATTAAGAGGAAAAACAATTTCTACAATTTTTCAAGATCCAATGACTTCATTAAACCCATTATTACCAGTAGGTTTTCAAATTACTGAGGTTTTAAGAAAGCAAGTTGGATTAAGTAGAAGTGAAGCAAAAACTGAAGCTATAGAACTTTTACGAAAAGTAGGAATTCCAAATCCAGAAAAACGTTTTAAAGATATTCCAGGTAGATATTCTGGTGGAATGCGTCAAAGAGTTGTAATTGCAATTGCTCTTGCATCAAGACCAAAAATATTAATTTGTGATGAACCAACAACTGCACTTGATGTAACAATTCAAGCTCAGATATTAGATTTAATTAAAGAATTACAACAAGAATATAAATTCTCAGTTGTATTCATTACTCATGACTTAGGAGTAGTTGCCAAAATTGCCGATAGAGTTGCTGTTATGTATGCTGGACAAATTGTGGAAGTGGGAACAACAAAAGAAATTTTTGAAGATTCAAAACATCCATATACTTGAGCATTATTATCTTCATTACCTCAATTAGGTAAAAAAGGAGATGACTTATTCTCAATTGAAGGAACTCCACCATCATTATTCAATGAAATAGTTGGAGAT
Organism: Spiroplasma endosymbiont of Dioctria linearis; assembly: GCF_964030865.1. Classification (NCBI taxonomy): domain Bacteria; kingdom Bacillati; phylum Mycoplasmatota; class Mollicutes; order Entomoplasmatales; family Spiroplasmataceae; genus Spiroplasma; species Spiroplasma endosymbiont of Dioctria linearis. The sequence goes on from NZ_OZ034984.1 coordinate 95,298, forward strand.
GCATTTGCTCCAAGGAATAAATTTGCATTAGAACTTGATTATATTAAGCAGCCTCCAATGTTTAAAGTTAGTGAAACTCACTTTGCAAAAACTTGATTATTAGATCCACGTTCTCCAAAAGTTAAAAAACCAAATGTCTTAAATAACTTACGCAAAACAATAAAAGAATCAGAAAAGGTAGGCTAAAACTATGTCAACAAATAAAGAAGTACTTTTAAATATTAGGGATTTAGTAATTGAATTCCGTGTTAAAGGTAAAAAATTTAGAGCTGTTAAAGAAACTAGTTTTGATATCTATAAAGGTGAAATATTTGGTTTAGTAGGAGAATCAGGGAGTGGTAAAACTACAATTGGTAGAGCTATTGTTGGAGTGCAACCACTAAAAGATGGTGCAATCTATATGGAAGATAATATCGTTGCTGGTAGTCCAACAAGGTTATATAAATTAAATAAAGAAATTTCTAAAAAACTTGAAAATATGTCATATAAAATGGATATTACAACAAGAGAAATTCAAGCTAGAATTGATGGGTTAAAAGGATTGTATGAAAACTATACTAATAATCCAAGAGTGCTAACTCAAGAAGATCTTGAATTACAAACTAAAACTTCTAAGTTAGCTTATTTAAAAGCAATTATTTTAGAGAATTTAAAATATATAAATTCAATTATTAAAAATGAAGATAGAATGATTAAGTTTGTAGATAATTTACATTCTTATATTCCAGAAGTTTCAAAAGAACTTGAAAGATCTGTTTTATCAAAGTTAAAAGAAACTAAAGAAGCTATCATATCAATTAAAGAAAATGCTGATGAAATTTATTTAAAGGTTCAAGAAGTTTCTGATTATAGAGATGAAATTGATAATGTTCCCCCAGAAAAATTGGACTCAGTATTTAAAAAATTAATAGGCTTATGAAAGGTTATTACTGATAATCATAAAGAGTTTTTATCAAAACTTTCATGAGCTAAATCATTACAATTTCAATTACATGCACTATCTTCTCCAATGAGGAAAAGAGAAAAGTTTATTAATTATTATAATAAATTGATTTATATAAATAGAAATGAATTTTTTGAAGAGTGTAAAAAACAATTTGAGATTATGAAGGCAAATGGTGTACCTTCAACTGATAAGGAATATAAGAAATTAGAATACTTTATTACAGATTTTTGATCTCGTAAAAATTTAAATGTAGCTGCATGTAAAGAAATTTTAAATTTACTTTCAGAACAAAAAGTAATAACACCTAAAATAAATTCATTAGTTTCAAAATTAAAAAATACTGATTTTGAAAATGAATTAAAAAATTTAGCTACAGATGAATCAAAAATAACTGATGAAAAATTAAAAGAATTAAAAAAAGAATTTAGTTATATTACAAAAATAATTGAAAAAAATATAATTAAGGATAGAGAACTTATTGAAAACTTTTATGCTTGAAAAGGAATTGAAAATACTTATACACCAGAAGAAATTGAATCATTTATTGAATTAACAGATTTTCTAGATTTACCTTCAATTGATGAAATTATTCAAGAATCTTATTTCTTTGAGAGTCAATCAAAAAAACAAAGAAGAATTAATAGAAAAAACATTCAAATGATTTTCCAAGATCCAAGTTCTTCATTAAATGATAGAATGGCTATTGAAGAAATTATTGCTGAAGGAATGGAAAACTTCCCTGAACTTTATAAAGGTGAAGAGGCAAAGGAATTATATGTAACAGAATATAATGAACAAAATCCAAATGAAAAAATTACTTTGGATCAAGCAACTCCAGCTTTAGTTAAAAAACACATTATTTTAAAACTTGTTAATTCAGTAGGGTTATTGCCTGAACATTTATCAAGATATCCTCATGAGTTTTCAGGAGGACAAAGACAGCGTGTTGGAATTGCAAGAAGTTTAGCAATGCAACCAAAAATTATTGTTGCTGATGAACCAATCTCAGCTCTTGATGTTTCAATAAGAGCTCAGGTATTAAATTTATTTAAAAAATTCCAAGAGGAATTAGGAATAACATATGTATTTGTGGCTCATGACTTATCTGTTGTTCGCCATATTGCTGACAGAATTGCTGTTATTTATCATGGGCAGATAATTGAAATTGCACCAGCAGAGGAATTATTTAAAAATCCTCTTCATCCTTATACTAGGGCTTTACTTTCTGCAATTCCAATACCAGAACCTGAACTTGCAAAAAGTACTAAACTTGTTGTTTATGATCCAGAAAAAGAGCACAGTGATTACATATTTGACTTACCATATTTTAAAGAGATTACAAAAGACCATTTTGTATGAGCAAATAAAAGAGAAATTAAAGAAATTAAAAAATTAGTAAAAAAATAGAACAACGAAAGGAAGAATAAAATGTCAATATTATTTAAAAAAACATTAGGGCTTTTAGGTTTAGGTTTAACAACAACATTGGTTTCATCTTCTGTTGTTTCTTGTGCAACTTCTTTAAAATATTTAATGGACAGAACAGTAAGCACTGATGTATTCAAATCAATTTATACATCAAATGTAACAAGTTGAAATACTGCATATTCAATGCAAGCAGAAGATTCAAGAATTTGAGCTAATTCATTTGATACATTTTTATCAACAGACCAATATGGAAGAATCTATGGTTCTCTTGTTGAAAGTGAATATGGAGAAGAGCAAAATCAATCAGATGCGCAATATTCTTATGTAGGAGATATGAAAAATGAAGGTCAACAATGAACTTATAAAACAAGACCTATGACTTGAGTTAACTATCAAGGAAAAATAGTTGATCAAAATGGTTATATATCTTCGGATCAAACTAAAACTGGAGAAGGAAAAGCTTCAGTCATTGAAGGAGTTAGACAAGCAGCTTTATTTGCTTTAAATCCAAAAAATGGTTCAGATGTTGCTTCATTGTGAACATCATTTATTAAAGGTGCTGCTGAAATTCAAAAGGGAATCACGATAGCTCAAAGAGCTTATGAAGATAGTGAAAAAACTGATGAAGATGCTGCAAAATTAACTGCAGCCATAAAAGTTGAGAGAGATAAAATATGAAGTAACGATCCTGAGAAATTTGGAATTACTGTAAGCATTGAAACTCCAGAATTACTTACTTTTGACTTAACAAAAAAAGCACCATATTTTGAAAGTTTATTAACATATTCAGTGTTCTCACCAATTTTTACAGCAGAAAAGGGAGATATTAAAGATTTTAAAGAGGCAATGTACAACGCTTCTTACTATCCAACTCAAGCTAATCCAAATGGAAAAATTATTTTACAAAAAAATGAACACTATGTATTAAAAGAAAGTACTAATATTAAAACTTTAGAATATAACTATGTTGATGATGCGTCTGCTACTAAAGAAAGAATCTTATTTGAATCAGGTTCAACAACAGGATTTGAATTAAAATCAGATGACTTAAAAGGATGAAATAACTATATCGGTCAAGGTAAAGAGTCATATGAAAATCCTAAATTTGAAGGAGCATATCCAGTTTCTTCTCCAGATGCTTCTGGTTCATTTCTGTTAGTATACAACTACTATAATTCAGAAATTGATGATTATTCATTAAAACCTGATGAAAGAGAAAGAGCATTAGATGCTTCAAAATTGCTTCAATCAATTGATGCAAGAACATTTATATCAACAGCTTTAGACAGAACTGACTTTGTTAGGTTTTTTTCAAAAACAATTGATGAAGTTGGAGAACCATCACAAATGTTAAGAAATACATATACAGGTTATGGTGTTGCAAGTAATGGTGCAAAAGATTATACACAATATGTATCTGATAGTTATGATGAACTAATTAGTAAAAATGGGGCAACTGTAACTTCTACTGATGCTGATTGAAGTTTAAAAGATGGTAAAGATTCTTACTTCAATAAATCAAAAGAGTTAGCAGGAAAAACTAATGAAGAATTAATTAAAAATATAAATGAATATATTAGTTTGAACAATATTAAAAAAAGAAAAGTAAAAGGGAAATCAGAAAACAAAGTTATTTTAAAACTTATATTAAGTCCATCAAATAACAACTCATTAAATCCATATTTAAATATGATGTTTAAAAAATTTAATGAAATTAAAAATAACCCAATATTTGTACAAACTAAAGTTCTTTCATCAACAGATGAATACAGAACAAATGGTTCAAGAGGGGCAACTGATTTATTTATAAGTGGTTGATCACCTGACTATAAAGACCCATCAAGTTTTTTAGAAACAATGACACTATGAGGACCTTATGGTGCTTATACTGGAACCTCAAGATTATTTAAATCAAAAGCAGCAGCAAGTGAAGATAATACAAATGATGATTCAGAATATAATATAACAACTAAAAAACTTTATGCAAGATCTTTAGAAAAACCAAATGAAGAAAATAGTGCTACAAAGGCATTATTAAAATCATATGAAACATATTCAAATAGTTTTGAATCTACAGATTTAAATGTTGCTGAAACAGAGCGCAGATTTAAAGAATTTGCTGAAACAGAAACACAATTATTATATAAAGATTTTTTAACATTAACTTTATATACTAAGGGAATGCCAACTGTTTGAACAGTTAATCATTTAGCACCCTATACAAAATCATATGAAGCATTTGGTACTGGTCAATATAAGTATTATAATGCTAAAATTAACTCAAAACTTTTATCAAAAGAAGATTGAAAAGCTGCTTATCAACAATATTCAGATGATAAAATAGCTATTGCAGACAATTGAACCCTAAAAAGACAAGGTGCTCATTGAAAAAAATAAACTAAATAATTAATAAAAGTTTTAAAAAATCTACAAATTTGTAGATTTTTTTTATACTATTTAGTAAGTGAGGAAAAATTATGAATAATATACTAATTGAAAAAGTTATAAGTTTAATAAATAGTCGTAATCGTCAAAATTATGATCTATATAAAAATAATGGTTATTTAAACTTATTGAGTTCATATCAACAAGCCATTTTTGAACAGACACATGATCAAGAAATTTTAAATCTTGATATTAAGGAATTTAAAAAAGTCGAATTCAAATCTTTTGACTCAAAAAATATTGTTGGGATATATCATTTAAATAAGAAAAAAACTAAGAAATGAATTATTGCTTGTCATGGTTTTTCGTCTTCAAAAGAATCATCTGCCATTGCAAGTTACTATTTTAATAAGCTTGGTTATAATATTTTTGCATTTGATTTTAGAAACCATGGTGAATCTGATGACGCAATTATTACAATGGGTATTAATGAGGAAAAAGATTTATTAAGGGCTTTAAATTTTGTTAAAACGAATTTTTCATCAAAAGAAATATCTCTAATTGGTTTTTCAATGGGAGCTCATACAGTTAATAGGGTTGCGATTTCAAACAAAATTAAAAAATATAATATTAAATTTGCTGTTGCTGACTCTCCATATTTTGAAACAGCAAAAGTTTTGGAAAGAGTTATAAATACAATTGGTGGAGCATTTATTGGTAATTTTTTAGATAAAATTTTACAAGGGGTTTATAAAGTATATAATGATAAATATAAAATAAATATTGAAGCAGACACTATAACATATAAAATTCCATTGTGTAAAACTTCTTTTCCAATACTTTATTTACATTCTAAAAAAGATAAGGTAACAGATTATCAAGACAGTGAAAAATTTTATAACTTAAGAAAAGTTTTAAAAGTAAAAGATGCTTTACATATTTTTTTAACAGGAGAACATATAAGAACTCAAGTTTTACATACTGAAATGTATTGGAAGCTTGTTGGAAACTTTGTAGATAAAAAATAGAAGGGGTAAAAAGATGAAAAATAGTGAAGTAACCGTTTCTTTGGAAAATGTTTCAAAAATATTTAATAAAAAAAATTGAGTTATTAAAAAAATAAATTTGAAAATTAATAAAGGTGAAGGATTAGCAATTATTGGACCCAATCAATCTGGAAAAAGTGTTTTGGGTAGATTAATAGCTAGTCAAATAAAGCAATCTGGGGGAATTATTCAATATAATTTTAATGATGAAAATGTTATGGCAAATATTGGATTTCAGTTTAGACAAACAACTTGACCTGAAGGTTTTCTTGTAAAAGAAGTTTTTAACTTATATAAGCATATTAATGATATACAAGATAAAGAGTGAATAGATAAACTTGTTGAAGTATTTGGTATTGATTTGAGATGAGAAAAAACATTAACATCATGTAATACCTCTTGATTACAATTATTTTCAATTGCCTTAGCTATTATTAATAGACCAAGATTAGTTGTTTTGGATGAAGTTTCATCTTCAATTGGTCTAGATTTTAAAATTAAAATTTTAAAATTTTTGAAAGAATATAAGGAAAAATATGAAGCTTCATTTGTTGTTATTTCACCAGATGATTCAACTTTTGAATTACTTTGTGAAAGGGTAATCGTTTTAGAAAATGGCTTTATAATATCTGATGACCATATCACTGATTGAGAGAAAAATTTGACTTTTGAAAAGTACTCACTAAATATAATGGATGCTATTAGTCAACAAGAAATTAAAGTCAAACCAGATCCATTATTTAAACCTATTTTAAAAAAATTTGAAGAGAATAGAAAAATATTTAAAGAACAATATGATTACTTTTTAGAAAAAAATATAGGAAATGAACATGAATCAAATATTGTTTATATCAGAAATATTAATTATCATTTAAATGAGCTAGAAAATGTTTTAGTTAGTTTATTATCAACAGCTATTAATAGAAGAAATATTGATGAAGTTTTATTACATACAAAAATGGCTATTAAAATATTTAAAAAAACTAGAAAAAGAGTTACTAAATTAGACATCAAAGTAAAATATAAAAAATCTGCATTAACTTTTTTTAAGAAGACAGAAAAGTTCTTTAATTTTTTAGAAGAGGATCTTTATAATAGTTTTAAATCAAATAAGTATATTGTTTATGCAACTGAGCTTACAGCTCAATTATCGAAAAAAGAGTTGGAGCAGTTATCTTCATTAAAGAAAAAATATATTCAAGAAGAAATTAAATCGATGAAACTAGAGAGTAAATCAGTAAGAAAGCAACAAAAACTAGAAAAGAAACATAAAAATAAATAGGGGGTAGAAATATGAATAAGAGTAATTGAAGTACTTTTAAAATAATCTTTGCAATGCAATTGTCAAATTATAAAAAAGACTTATTTATAGTTTTTTCTGGTTGAATAATTACAACAATTACTCTTGTTGTATGATTGGCTTTTAAAAATGCAGGCACAGGAGCGGGCAATAAGGATTTAGTAGTTGATAATTTTATTGTTGCAAGTGCTATTGGTATTAGTGTTATTAGAAACTGTTTATTCAATCTTGTAAAAACTATCTATGATTTTAAATCCTCTATGTTTCTTGAACGTCTCTTTTCTACTAAAGTTTCAAAGACATTTGTATTCTCGATTATTATTTTATTTAGTCAAATAGTTAATATCTTAGTAGCAATATTTATGTTTGCAATTAGCATGTTATTTCCAGATCAAAGACAAGAAATAGTTAATGTTAATTGACCAGTTCTATTTTTAGGTTTCTTTCTTCTAGCAATTTCATCAAATCTAATTGCTTTAATAATAGTTTTTCATGCAAAAAGTTATGAATGAGCATCTGTAACAGCTAATCTTTTCTACTTTTTACCAATGTTTTTACTAGGATTAGGAATACCTTGAACTTTATTAGAGCAAAATAAACCAATTATAATAATAGGTTTCTTTCTCCCCCAAAGATATTTTTTAAATATTATGGCGTCTGGTTGAGCAGATGATATTGGTATGAAAACAAATCAGTTTGGTTACAATGGTAACTTTTGAATAGCTTATTTGGTCTCATTGATTATATTAATATTATTGACGATCTGATTAGTTATACTGTTGAAAAAGACTTTTGGTTATAAAAAGAAATTACTTAAAAAGTATCCGACTAATTTAAAACATATTGCAATTATTTATAGTATTAAAAAGGCCAATTCAATTGAAGAATTAAATCAAATTATTGAAGTTAAAAATTTAATAATAGAAGCAAAAAAAAGAGAAAATAAAGTAAAGGGAAAAAATAAGAATGATGAATCAAAAAAAATATAAAAAAGTAAATAATAATTTTAAGAGTTTTAAAGACCTTTATATCCTATCTTTAAAGACTTTTGTTTATTCTCCCTTAAATATGTTTCTTGGTGTTTTTCTTGTTATTTTTACTTTATTTATATGATTACTTTTTAAAGGTAATAATCCATTTTTGTTTTCATCAGCTATTGGAGCATTAATTGTAAGAAATGGAATACATACTTTTCATAGAGCACTTTCAAATAATAAGAATACAGGTTTTGACCAGAGAATTAATAATACAGGATTAAATGGTTTTATAAAACCTGGAGCAAATATTTTAGCCAATTTTACAATTAATTTTTGTATTATCTTTTTATTAATGGGTTTAACATTGATATTTTTTAAAGATCAAAGAACTTTATTCTCTTCAGTTAATTGAACTATGTTTATTACAGGAACGATTAGTTTATGATTGCTTTGTGTTTTAATTAGTTACACAATCTTTATGTTTGTAAAATCAACAGTAGTGGGCTCAATTTATGTCTCTTTAATTTATATATTTTCTTATAATTTATTAGGATGTGCCTTTCCTTATGAAGTTGTGGCAAAAATAAAATGGCTAAATTTTATTTTATATTTTTTACCCCAAAGATATATGCTTAATGTTATGCAAGCAGGGTGAGTAAATGCAAAGAATTTAGTATATGAAGGTTTGGGAGAAGAGCAACTATATAAAGTAGATTTTAGGTTAGGAGGAAATTTAGCTGTTCCTTTTATTATTACTTATAGTTTAATTTTAATCTTATCTTTTTGTTTAATAACATTTATAATATTAAAAGTGAAGCAAAAAAAAGTTGATGTTTATGGAACAAGTGTTGTTTTGAAATTATCAACTGATTATATTAAAGAAATTAAAAAATGCTCTAGTATAATAGAATTAAATAGGTTAAGAGATCAACATATTAAAGAATTAAAAAATAATTCTATTCATGTTAAAAAATTCTCTTTAATAAAAATAAAAAAAAGAGGTAATTAAGGGATGAAAATAATTGAGTCAAAAGACAAAAAGTTAAACTCAACAGAAAGCTCAATATTAAATTTGGTTAATAATGACCCAGATTTTTTTTGTAGTAACTCAATACAAGAGGTTTCAAGAAAGAGTAACGTAAGTCCTTCAACTATGACAAGAGTATGTCAGAAACTAGGATTTAAATCGTTTAAAGCAATACAAATGTTTGTTTATGAAAAGTCAAGAATGCAGGGAAGTTATTATAAATTAGGAGAGGACAATACAATTGAAGAAATTATTCATAATGTAAGAGGGGCCGCCGTTTATACAATTAATGAAACTTTAAACAGTATTGATAATGAAGAAATTGAATTGGTTTCTAAAAAAATTTACTCTTCAAAAAGAGTAATGATTTTTGGAATAGAACAACAGCAAATAAGTGCAAGTTCTTTTGTATTAAATTTATCAAGAATTAATATAATGGCACAAGCTGTTTCAAATATTCACAATTATGTTCAAAGAGCAATCTTTTTTGATGAAAATGATTTTGTAATTTTTATTACAAGAACAGGATGAACCAAAGAAATTATTGAATCAATCAAGTGAACTTATAATAAAAATATTCCAATTTTAATTCTAACTTCTGACAAGGAAATAACATTTAAACAATTGGGAAAAGATCTAGATGTTAATCAAATCCACATAATAGAAACACAAACAATTAGTAATGATAAAATAAAATATCCTTCAATTTCATCTGTTCCAGGAGAAATGATTATCTTTGATTTAATTATTAATATAATTGTTAGCAAAAATGAAGAATATCGTGACAAATTTAAAAAAACAGCAGAGATATCATTAAATTGAAATTTTGAGGGAAAATTATAATGGAAAATTCAGAATTATTGTTAAAAATCAAGTTACTAGAAAAAGAACTAGAAAGCTATAAAAACAAGGAAGAATATACAAAAATTGGATTGCAAAGAACCAAAAATGTTTATGAAATTGCAAGAAAAAACTCAGAGATAATAATATCTAAATCAATTAATTTGGCATATGAGTTTAAAAAAGAAATAGAATTGACATTGCAAAAGATTAATAAAAATCCATTAGAATTTAGTCAATATTTACAAGAATTTTTAGCTAAGCATGAATATTTTATTAATAATAAAGATCAAAAAATTGATCAATATTTAGAAGAAATTATTAATAAACTAAATAAAAAATAGTAAGTAATAGCAAAAAGACTTTACCAATTTTTATTGTATAATCATAAAAAGGAGAGATCTTTATGAAAAAATTATTAGCTTTATTGGCTTCTGGTTCATTTCTTGTTTCAACTACATCAACGACTGTTGTTGCTTGTTCTTTTAGTTTGAAAGATATAGAATCTTTCCAATATAATTTTAATCTGGGTGAAATGTCAGAAGTAAATCAAAAGGAAGTTATTAAAAGAATTGCCAAAATTAATAATATAACTGTTGATAGCAAAAAAGATATTGAAAGAATTGCAAATTTTCAATTAGATGTTAATTCAATTAGAGAAGAATCATATACAATTATTAACTCTAATTTTAATTTAAATAATAAAAACGAAAATGAAGAAGAACTGAAAAACTATGTTGCAACTATTAGAGTATCAGAATACTCTTGAATTGCAAAAGGAACAGGAACAATTCATTTTCAAGCAACAGATAAAATTGTCAAAAAAGCTCAAAATCCTATGGAACAATCAGAATCCTCTTTAATGGGTTATTGATGAAATTGAGGAAATGAAATTCCAGAAATAGGTAATTTAGCTTGAAGGCAACCAAAATTAGCATCAGTAATTGAATCTGAAAACAATCCTTATGATGTTATAAATATCTCTTCATTATATACAAAAGAAAAAGAGGGAGATATTGATAGCTTAAATATTAATGATTTTATTACAGAACCTGAAGGTGCTGATTCAGGAGTTTATGATGTTGATAATTCTAAGTATTTAATAGATAGAAAACAAATGCAGATTGATGGTAGTTGAGAAGATGACACTAAAATTATTACAAATTGAGGTGGAGCTACTGCAGATAGAATGATTTGAAAGTGGAAACAAAAAGATAAGCTTAGAGATAGAATGTATTTTTTACTTGATAGTTATGGTTTAGATGGAATAAGTTTGGCTATTGCAGGAAAGAGTCTTTACAATAGAGAAAGTCAAGCAACTATTTCTCAAGTAATAAAAGAAATAATGATTATTTATTGATTAAATGATAAAGATTTTTATTTATCATTATCAACTAAAATTCAATGATTATTTAAGGATGGAGTTTCTACAAACAAACCAACTTCAATTCCCTTCATTGAAGATTTGGCTGGTTGATATGAATGTATTGATTTACTAATGTATAATGTATATAGAGATGTCAATTTTGTAACTGCAAAAGAAGATATTTCAATTAGTTACAAAGGTAATACAACAGTAATTAAAAAAGGGGAAAAAATAAAATCCACATATGGAAATGGAAAAGAAGAAGATCCAGCTTATTTCTATGGAACACTTAAAAATCTAATTGATAAGAAATGAAATGAACAATCAGAAGTTTATTATTTAGGTGATAGGCCTGTAAAAATTGGAGTGGCAAGTACATATTCTTCATCTGCAAGTGGGTTTAGTGTGAAAAATGAAGATGAACCAGAAAATGGAGAAAGTAATTTAGCTGCGGCTTTGGCTAAATTACATAAAGATAAAAATGAATGAGGGAATTCAATAACAAATAATTTATTAGGGCTTGGATTCTTTGGAATAAATATTGATCAAATTTTATCAAATCCAAACATACCTAAAAAAGAGGAATTATTGGAAAATCAAGATAAAAGCAGCAGCAATGGACCTACAAATCCAAAAAAATGAGATAATGGAGTAAACTTAAAAAAATTTATTGAATATAGTGAAGAATATAAAAATAGTAAGACAAGATTTTAATAAGTTCTTTTCACAGAGAGTTAACATTTGCTGAGAGTTAATAAAGAATTATTAAAATTATCACTTATGAATATTAGAAGAAGAAAAGTATTTTTACTTAGTAGAACTTCTCGCAAGAAAAGCGTTAACATTTCAATTGAGATAAATAAATATCTATTTTTAGTATTTATTTAAATTAGGATGGTACCGCGTTAAAACGCTCCTATTATAGGAGCGTTTTTATTTTGAAAGGAAAAAATTATGGAAAAAAATTATAAAGATACATTACTTATTAATCAAACAAGTTTTGATATGAAAGCAGATTTAAAAATTAAAGAACCAAATATTCAAGAAAAATGAGATAGTCAAAAAATTTATAAGAAGAAAATAGAGGCTAATAAACAAAAGCCTAGCTTTGTTTTACATGATGGTCCTCCATATGCTAATGGAAATATTCACGTTGGACATGCTTTAAATAAAATATTAAAAGATATTATAGTAAGATGAAAAAATCAATCTGGTTATTGCTCACCTTATATTATGGGTTGAGATACACATGGTCTTCCAATTGAAACTGCAGTTACAAAAACTGGAGTTGATAGAAAAACTTTAAAACCTGTAGAATTTAGAAATCTTTGTAAACAATATGCTTTAACTCAAGTAAAAAACCAATCTGAACAGTTTAGTAGATTAGGAATTTTTACAGACTATGAACAAAAATATATTACATTAACTGATGATTTTGAGTTAAGTGAACTTAGATTATTTGCAAAAATGGTTGAAAAAAAATTAATATATAGAGATTTAAAACCAATCTATTGATCTCCTTCAAGCGAGTCTGCATTAGCAGAAGCTGAAATTGAATATGCTGAAGTAAAATCACCAACAATCTTTGTATCTTGTAAAATAGTAGATAATGAAAAATTTAAAGATACAAATTTAGTGATATGAACAACTACTCCTTGAACAATTCCTTCAAATCAATTAATTGCAGTTGGAGAAGAGTTGGAGTATGTATGAGTTAAACCAGAAAATGATCAAAGAAAATTTATTATAGCAAAAGATTTAATTAATTCAGTATCAGAACAAATTGGATGAGAGAATGTAAAAGTTTTAGATACTTTTATGGGTTCACAATTAATTAACATTAATTATCAACATCCATGATATGAAAATAAAATGGGATTTACAGTTTTAGGTCATCATGTTACAAGTGAAGCTGGAACAGGACTTGTTCATATTGCTGGAGGTTTTGGAGAAGATGACTTTGAAATTGTTAGCAAAAATAATATTAAAGCTTTTGCTCCAATTGATAATCAAGGTAAATTTGATGTAACAATAAATGATTCAAGACTAGAAGGAGTTTTTTATGAGGATGCAAATAAAATAATTGGTACAACTTTACAAGAAAAGAATCTATTATTAAAACTTAAGTTTGTAAAGCATTCATATCCTCATGATTGAAGAACTAAAAAACCAGTAATTTATCGTGCAACACATCAATGATTTGTTAGTTTAGAAAGTGTAAAAAAAGATATTGATAAAGTTATTGTTAAAGATGTACAAACAAATCCAGAGTGGTCAAAAGAAAGATTAAGAAATATTATTAAAGATAGAAATGATTGAACAATCTCTCGTCAAAGACTTTGAGGAGTACCAATAATTGCATTTTTTGATAAAAATAAGCAACCTCAACTAAATAAAGAAATTGTTGATTATGCAATAGATATTATTGCCCAAAATGGTACTAATGCTTGATTTGATTTACCAGCTGATACTTTTTTACCTGAAAAATTTAAAGGTCTAGGTTGAGAAAAGGAAACTGATATTCTAGACGTTTGATTTGATTCAGGAAGTTCTAATTTAGCAATGGAACAAAATTTTGGTTTAAAAAGACCTTTTGATATTTATTTAGAGGGAAATGATCAATATCGAGGTTGATTTAACTCTTCAATGATTAACTCTGTTATTTATGATGGTAAACCTGCTTATAAACAATTAATTACTCATGGAATGACAAATGATGAAAAAGGTAAAAAAATGTCAAAATCAATTGGTAATACAATTGACCCGTTAGAAATAGCCAATGATTTAGGAGCAGATATTTTAAGACTTTGAGTATTCTCAACAGATTTCACAGATGATCAAAGAATTGGAAAAGACATTTTAAAACAAGTATCTGAATCATATAGAAAAATTAGAAACACAATTAGATTTATTTTATCCAATTTAGTTGATTTTGACCCTAAAAAAGATTATCAAAAAGAATTGGAAGAAGTTGATAAATTTGCTTTAAATAATTTAACTGTTACAAAAAACAAGTTTTTTAATGCAATGGAAAATTATGCTTTTAATAGTGGTTTTAAATTAATTAATAACTATGTTACTAATGATTTATCTTCTTTTTATTTAGATTTTATTAAAGATATTATTTATGTAGAAGCTGCTAATTCAAAAAGAAGAAGGCAAGTTCAAACTGTAATTTATGAACAACTTTGAGCCTTACTTGATATGTTAAAACCAGTCTTAATTCATACAGTTGAAGAGGCATATCAAAGTATTGAAAAAATTAAAAAGGAAGAATCAATTCATTTATTAGATTTAAAAGAACAAAAATTCTTACAAGAAAAAGATTTTGTTTCTAAATGAAATAAAGTCTTAGAATTGCGTGATGTTGTTAATGAAGCTTTAGAAAAAGCAAGAAATGAAAAAATAATAAAAAAAGGTTTTGAAGCAGTTATTAATATAGAAATTAATAAGGAATTTAGTTTCTTTAAAGAAATTAAAGATTTAAATCAAATTTTAATAGTTAATTCAATAAATTTTTTACAGTTAAAAGACAAAATTAACTCTAAGCTAGCAAATGTTAGTGTAGAATTAAAACAAGGGTTAAAATGTCAAAGATGCTGAGCAATTTTTGATGAATTAAAAGAAGATATTTGTCAAAGATGTTTTAACGTAATAAATTAAGGTGAGATGAAATGAAGGATTTTCTATTTAATATTAAGTCAGGGTTAAAAAGTCATAATTATATTTTTAAATTTAAATTAATTTGATGTATACCTTTAATAGCAGTTTTAATAGGATTTGATTGAATTAGTAAAGCTATTGTTGTTAATACAATGAAATATGAAGGCAATGATGCAACATTTATTCCAGGATTTATTAGTTTTAATTATATAATAAATCCTGGTGCAGCATATGGAATGAATGCTGATAATAAGGGATTGGCTATTACAATCGCAACACTTGTTACATTACTTTTAATTACTGTCTTTATTTTTTTAAAAAACAAATATTGACTAATACCAATTAATTTAATGGTAGCTGGAAGTGTAGCTAATTTATTAGGTAGAGCTTGAGCTCCAATTTCAAAAGATGGAATAAGTGGTGGAGTTGTTGACTTTTTAAAATTTGAATTTTGAAACTCAAATTTTATATTTAATTTAGCTGATGCTTGAGTATCAATTGCAGTAGCTATAATCTTTATAATTTTTATAGTATATATAGTTATAGAAATTAGTGAGTTTAATATGAAGAAAAAAAGTCTTGAAAAATATGAATTTTATTGTGATATTAAACATAGAAAAATGCTTTTATTTGAAAGCTATTGATCTAAAATAATTACTAAAAATCAAGAAAAATTCTCATATAAAGATTATTTATCAAAAAATAAACAATTAGAAAAAGAATGAAAAGAATATAAAAACAAGGAGTAGATTATGAATCAATTTGAAATTAAATTAGAACATGATGCAGGAAGATTAGATAAGTTTTTAACTGAATATTTAAAAGAAGAATATGATTTTTCAAGAAGTTACGTTCAAAAATTAATTGAAGCAAAAGATGTTCTTGTAAATGACCAAGAGGTAAGTGTTAAACATAATCTATTAGCAGCTGATATTATAAAAATGAATATTAAAGAACCAACAGAAATGGAAGCAAAACCAGAAGATATTGATTTTGAAATAGTTTATCAAGATAAGGATTTATTAATAGTAAATAAGCCTAATGGTCTTGTTGTTCATCCAGCCGCAGGTAATCCAACTGGGACACTGGTAAATGGCTTATTATATAAAATAAAGGATTTGTCTTCAATTGGGGGAGTACTAAGACCTGGAATTGTCCATCGATTAGATAAAATGACAACTGGTTTGTTAATTGTTGCTAAGAATGATAAAACACATAGAAGTCTTACAAAAATGTTAGCAAATAATGAAATTCACAAAGAATATATTGCTTTAGTTCATGGTGTAGTTGAACCTAATGCAGGTAAAATAAATGCTCCAATTGGTCGTCATAAAGGTGATCGTAAAAAAATGACTACAACAGATATTAACTCAAAACATGCAGTTACTAACTTTAGTGTTTTAGAACGTTATAAAAATAACTCAAAAATAAGTTGTGTAATTGAAACTGGAAGAACACATCAAATTAGGGTTCATTTAGCTTATATTAAGCATCCAGTGGTTGGAGACCCTTTATATGCTTTCAAAGAGGATATGAAAGAAGAATTTGGTCAATATTTACATGCCTATAGATTGGCATTTAATCACCCAATAACTAATGAAAAAATAGATTTAATAAGTGATTTACCAAAAGAATTTAATGATAAAATCAATATGTTTAAAGAATAGGTGAGTATTATATGATAAATTTTAATGAATTGAAATTGAATTTAGTTCACTATTTTGTTAAAGTTGAGAAATATAGAGCTTTAGAAAAGTACAGTAATGATTATGTATCTTATTTAATTAACCCTAAG
This sequence comes from Spiroplasma endosymbiont of Dioctria linearis, assembly GCF_964030865.1. NCBI lineage: Bacteria > Bacillati > Mycoplasmatota > Mollicutes > Entomoplasmatales > Spiroplasmataceae > Spiroplasma > Spiroplasma endosymbiont of Dioctria linearis. The sequence goes on from NZ_OZ034984.1 coordinate 112,071, forward strand.
GCTAAATTTAAAATAATTAGAGTAACCTTAGGTTCTCCAGTTACAATTGATAAAAACTTAAATGAAATAAAAGCTACTTTAAAATCACAAAAAAGAGAAAAGTTAGAAGTTTTAAATATTGCTTTAAGTGACTCTGACATAGATATTGAATTAGAAGGGACAACTTTTAGTGTTTCTAATTTAGAAAATACTAAAATAAAATTAAAACCTTATTTTTCTAAAATAGATTCAATTAAAGAAGAAGAGAAGGAATCAAAAGAGGATTATATTTCAGATGAAGAAATGGTAGAAATCTTAAAAGATCCAACTAAATCTTCTAATATTAAGTTTAAAAAAGCAATTCAGAGAATGAATAGGAATAGTCCTGTTTCAATACTTTTAATTGCTGTATTTATGATTATGCCTTCAATTACAGCAGTATTTAGTATGTTATGATTTCCTCAAATAAATGGTCTTACAATTGACTTATTTTTTGGAGCAACAAATAGAAACTTAACTATTGTAGGTCAACAATGGTGAAGAATTTTCACTTATGGATTCACTTCAAATTCTAATGGACTTTTCATGGCAATTATTCAAATATTTTTAGCTGGAACAGCTATTAAATTAGCAAGATATACAGAAGGATTGGTAGGTTCAATAAAGTTTGCAATTGCAATATTTATTACTTATCCACTTGTTGGTTTTTTTGTTAGTGCAACTGTTCCAACTCAACAAGCTGTTTTTTCAGGCGGTTTAGGGTTTATGGCAAGTGTATTAGGTGTTTTAGCAGTTACTACATGAGATAAAAAGAGAGAACCGATTCAATTATTTTCAAAAAATAGAATGGTATTTCCAATTCTATGTTTAGTTATTTATCCATTATTTTTATCTCAAGCTCACTTATATATAATGATTATTGCATCAGCTGCAATTTCTTCAAGTATTTATTTATTATTAACTTATAAAAAAGATACTTTAGATAAATTAATAATATTGCCAATTACTATTCTAACTATTTCTTTTTTACTACCACTTACATTTTCTTTAATCAGTTATTATTCACCAGCTCATGATCCATATAGTGTAATGACTTTACAACTATATGTTATTAAAGGTTGAATGCCATATACAAAAGGAAATTCAATTATTTTAAGAAATGGTTGAGATTGATATCTTGATTCTAGTGGAAATATTTCAAAATGAGGCTAAAAATATGAAAAAAAGAAGAGATTATATTGATTGAGATACTTATTTTTTAGCAATGGTACAATTAAATGCAATGAGAAGTAAGGACCCAACTACACAAGTGGGGTGTGTTATAGTTAATGATTTAAAGCAAGTTGTTTCAACTGGCTATAATGGATTGCCAAGAGGTCTTAACGATGATAATTATCCATGAGAAAGAGATGGAAAGCTTGAAGAAACTAAATATCCTTATATAGTTCATGCTGAATTAAATGCAATTTTATCTTCAAAAGAATCTGTAAGAGGATGTGAAATGTATACTAGTTTATTTCCTTGTAATGAATGTACAAAAAGCATTATTCAATCAGGTATTAAAAAAATCACTTATTCTTCTGATAAATATGAAGATAAAATAGAAAATAAAATTGCTAAAAAAATGTTAAAGGAAGCCAAAGTTGAATGTACTTATAAAAGGGAAGTAAAAATAGTTTTAAGTTAAAAAATAATTTGATAATTATTTTTTTTTTTTTTTTTATTACCTTATAATTATAAAGTGTTAGTTTACTAGCACTCTGTATTTCGTGTATTATTTATTAATACGATAACAGTAAATACTCATTGCGTCCATCAGTGAGTATCAAAAAAACCCATCATAATAGGGTTTTTTTACTTTTTACTGTTAAAATGCATTTTAGTAAACTTTTCGACTTCGTCTTTCATTTCAACTTTATATTTATTAACAAACTCTTTTACTGTATTACTAGCTCCTAAAGGTAGTTTCACTTTATATTTTTCTTCTAAATTTCTTATGCTTTCTAAAAAATGATATCGAGCAATAATACTTGCACAAGCAACAGATATGTATTTAGATTCTGCTTTTGTTTCAAAATGAATATCTTCTATTATAATTGCTTGATCAGACAAATAATTATAATAATTTTTTTCACTGGCAAATTGATCCATAATTATTGGTATTGTTTTTAAATTATCATTATTTCTAAGTAATCTTTTTAATGCTTGATTATGACAAATAGCCTTTAAAATATGAGTGTTTTTATAAAAATCATAAGCTTGATTATATTTTTGATTCTCTAAAATATATACTTCCCAAATAACTTTATCTGTTATCTTCTTAAAAAGAGAATATATATTTGAATCTGTTATTTTTTTTGAATCTGTTATTTCAACTAATAAATCAGGATATTTTTTCTTAAAGTCCTTTTCCACATAAGCACAACAAGTTACTAAGGGACCAAAAAAATCACCAACTCCAACTTCGTCACAACCAATATTTGGTAATTCAAATGATTTACTTATATTTTTAGAGGGTTGTACTTGTTTTAAATTATATTTTAAGCTAAATTCTAAGGCCTTATTTCCTTGAATTAATAGGGTATTTGTATTATAAATACTTATAACAAGACCATTAATTTTTAATAAAAACCTTATATTTAGGTTATTTGAAGGAGTTATAAAATTCTTATTTTCTGTAATAATTTTATTAATTATTTTCTCGTCTACATTTTTAAAACTTAAACTTTTCATATTTTTTTCAGTCTTTCTAGATAAATTATAATGTAAAATATTGGTTATTATAAAATAATAAAATTGGTATAATTAAATTTAAGTAAGAATGGAGGTAAAGTTTAATGATTAATATAGGACCTTGATGGCTATTTGATATATTGGCTTTTTCCATTATTATTAGTTGTACAGTTTTTGGTATGACAAAAGGTTTTTTTATTACCTTTTATGTATTAATTTTACAATTAATAGTTGTTATTATCTTACTTTTTGTTCCAGCATTGCTAACAAATGCTTTAAACCCTTTGTTAATGCAATTGTGAGTTAAATTAAAAATTGTAGATGTTTTCTCCTATTTTGGTGACACGATAAGTAAATTAATTAGTTCATTGTTACCAGTTGGAGAAAGTGGATCATCATTACCAATTAGTGGATCAGGAACTGGTTATGAAATTTTAAAAACACTATCTGGATTAGTTTTATATCTTATAATGTGTATTTGAATCTTTGTAATAATAAATTTAATTGGTCTTATTTTATATAGAACATTTAAAAGAAAAATTAGTAAAATCAAAGTTATTAGAAAAGTTGATACATTACTTGGAGCATTTAATGGTCTTGCTATTGGTATGACTTTATCAATGGGAGTAAGTCTTGTTGTTAGTTTTCCTTTATTTCAAACCGAAAATCAAAAACTTGGCTTAACAGATTTTTCAAATATGACAGAAGAGCAAATAAGAGATGTTTTTTTAAATGGTAATGCCTATAAAAAATACTCTATATCACGTAAAGTTGCCTCACCATTACCATCAATACCTTTATTTAGTTTTACTTATACAAATGCTTGTGTAAGTAAATATGTAATAAGTCCGTTATCTGTTATGGGAATGCAATTAATTACAAATCAATCAATGCCTAAATTAAAAAACTTTTTTTTAGTATATGAAGATGTTATGGCAGAAGGGTATGCAACAACTAATCCACTTAAATTTCCAATTTCTGCATGTATTGAAACAATGCCACAAGATACACGTGCATTATTTAGATTAACTTCAGAAATGATGTTGATGGGTTCAACAATATTTGTCAATGGTTTAGAAAGTCCAAAAGCAACAATTACAAGTGTTGAATTAATTAATGCCTTTGATAATTATTATTTATCATCTGGTAAAGAGGAAAGTAAAATACATGATGGTTGACTAGATTCTAATGAATTGGAAAAATTTTATAAATGAGCTCAAGAAAAAACAAATAACGAGGGTATTGAAGCAAATCCATTTATTAAGCTCGCAGATAATTTGGATAAAATAACTAGTTCAGAGTCAACTGCAAAACAAAGATATCTATCAAAAATATTAAGGGATGCAAAGATGACTTATAATTTCTTTAAAAGTATTAATTATGTAAATGCTACTACTAGAAATAATTTAGACTCAGTACCATTTTTATCAACTATATATACAGCAACTTATCTAATTGAAGGATTTGAAATTACCCCTTCTGGGGAAATGAAATTAGGAGAATTTTATGACTCAAAAAGTTCTAAGGATGGGGTTAAAGCTTCAAATAATGATATTGAAAAAATAGAGCATGATCAAGAATTTTGAAGAAATAAAGATAATAAGGGTTATAGTGGAAGTTATTGAATAGAACATTACTTTGATTTTGCAAAAGGATACTGAAATTAATTATGGCAAAAATTGGTATTGATATTGTTGAAAATGAAAGAATAAGTTTAAATGAAAGTTTTTTAAAAAAATTCTTACACATTGATGAAATTAGTTTGCTTAATAATTTAGAAAGCAATGATGCCAAACTGCAATTTGCATCAGGAAGATGAGCTGCTAAAGAAGCTTTGATTAAATGTTTAGAAAAGCCTCTAAAAATTAGTGAAATAAATATTATTTATAATAAAAATAAACCCATTATAGAAAATAAAGAATTTAAAAATATTGAATTATCTATTAGTCATGAAAAGAAATATTCAGTTGCAGTAGCTTTAAATTTATAAAAAAAATTTTGAAATAATTCAGAATTATAATTATATTTATGAAAAATTTATTAGTAGGTTATAATAAATTTTTTTGTTTTTCTGAAAATTAAAATAAAGAGTTATAGTTTCTATAACTATTTTCAGTGTTAATGCCTCACGGAACCTTTAACTAATTAATATAAAAAGTTGCTTTTTTTATTTATGTATGTAAAATATTTTTATATTGTAAAAAGTTTTTAGGAGAGAAATAAAATATGAAAAAATTATTAAGCTTATTAGGAGGTGTTAGTTTAATTGCAACATCAGCAATAACAGTAGCTGCTTGTGGAGAAACAACTCCACCAATAATTGTAGAAGATATTAGTGGGGTTATCAATGACTTAAAAGTTGAAACAAATGAAATCTTTAAAAAACACTTAGAAACTAATGTTTATAAAAATTTAATTGGTTTAGAAGAAACTGAAAAAGGTAATGGAAATTGAATGTGAAATGATAGGAATTTTATTTGAATTACAGATAACCATGGAATTAGTCCTAAATGAAATAAAACAAATTACAATATAAATAATAGTATTATTCTTTTTGACTTAGATTATATTAATTTATATATTGATTTAGCTCAAATTACTATGGGTACAAAAACATTGGATGAAAAACACTTTATTAAGTTTTCAAAATAAGGATTTACTAAAAAAATGAAAAAAATGAAAAAAATTATTCCGGGCTTATGAATAATAAAATACAGTTTTAAATCAATTATAAAAGAAAGATCTTTTATAATATTTAATGCACTTTACTTATTATTCTCATTATTTATTGCCTTTTACTCAGTAATTCAAAAAAATAATAGTAATTTTTTATTAGTTTTTGATTATTATGTTTTATTAACTATTTTTATAATTCTCTTTATTTTATGTTTAAGATTAACGCAATATTTTTATATGGTCAAAAGAGAAGATAAAACCTTAAATATAATAGTTACCCAGCAATTATCAAGAAGTAAATTATTTACTCATCAATTTATTGCATTTATTTTACTAATGTTAGTTAATTTATTAATAACTTATTTATTAATAAATTTTATTAATATGATTTTCTTAAGGAAACTCAATATGTTTTTATTAAGAATTACAACAACTTACTTAATTTATTCATTTTTAAGTTGCTTATTTCTAATTAATTTCTTTCTGTTAATATCATTATTTGCCAATATTCAAGTTTCAACAATTATAGCAACTTTAATATTATCAAGCTCTTTCATAAGTAATTTACCTTATACATTTTTAACTCAAGGTGAAGAAAATAAAAGCATAACGTTTTCTTATAAAAACTCAAATACAATTATGCAAGTTAATGAAATATATGATTCATACAATCTTAAAAATCATGTCTTGAATAAAAAAATTAAGTACTCTAATTTAAGTTATGAAATCTATAATTATTTTATAGAAAATCAATTTGAAACTGATCCTAACTCAATTGAAAATAATTTTAATAATACAGAAAGTGTTCAAAAAAGATTAGATTTTTGATTGGACTTGGGAATTGTTGAAGAGAGTCCTCAAATTTTTGAACTAAGTGAACCAACAAAAATAATGTCTGCAAATAATAATTCAGAATTAGGAAATTGAAAAGGTGATGAAATTAACTTAAGATTTGAATTAAAATACAAATTTTTATCAGTTGAGGAATTAGAACAAAAATTAAACTTAAATTTATTTAGTCAAAGTGATCAAAAAATTATTAAAGAGTTTATTGAATTTACAAATTATATAGTGAAGTTTTCCAAAAATTTTCAAGAAAACTTTGCAAGTCTGTTTGACTCATTTATATTTTTAAATGATGAAAGAAACATTGAAAAAAATTATATAAAAAATTTAACATCTCCTGAAAAGGAAAATATACTATTAAATGATAAAAATATAGTTGAAATATATCAAAGCTTTTATTCTTCTTCGGGTAATAAATTAAGATTAGAAAGAGATAAAGTTAGTAGTTTAATAGAAGAGCAATTATTTTTTCCTACAATGATAAGTATGAGAATATTAGAAAATTACTTTATACGTTACACAAATAATATGATTATTTTTGATAATAGTACTGTAATTAAAAATGAAAATTGAGATAAATATATTAAATCTAGAAATGTATACAAGGGTTTCTTTCAACTTAACTTTGTTTCAAATATGTTACAAAGCTATACATATTATGGTGGAAGAAGTTATCAAGATATTTGATTTGAACCTGAAAGTTCAAGCAAAATATTCTTTAATAAACAAGATAATTTATTTATCTCTCAGCCTTCATATACATTTAAAACGGACTCAGAGAATAAACTCAACTCAAAAACTTATAATAATTTTATACCACCATACTTTTATATAATTCTTCAAGGGTTTATAAGTGTTATTAATTATTATATTGCAAAAAATAAATTTAGAAAGTTAGATTTAACAGGTTAAAAAATATGGAAGATATTATAAAATTTGAAAATTATACAAAGAAATTTAAAAAGAAAGTCATAGGACCTTTAAACTGTACTATTAAAAAACAAAGAATTACAGCCTTACTTGGTAGTAGTGGAAGTGGCAAGACTGTTATTTTAAATTCCTTATTAGGAATAATAAAAGACTTTAAAGGCAATATTGAAATTGACAATATATCTAGAAAAGCTTGAAAATATTATTTAGTTAATTTGAAAATCGGTTATTATACTCAAATGGATTTTTCTCTTTATACAGTAAGTGCATATAAGTTTTTATTAGATATTTGTATTATGATGGGTTTAGCAAAAAAAATATCAAAAGAAAAAATTGAACATTGAATGAAATATTTTGATATTTGAGAATCAAGAGAAAAATCAATTAGAAGTTTTTCATGAGGTATGAAAAATAGAATGAATCTAATCTTGTGTTTTATTAAAGATCCAGAAATTATTATTTTAGATGAACCAGGTGCTAACTTAGATTCGTATTGAAGAAATAAAATTAAAATATTATTGATGGATGCAAAAAAAGATGGAAAAACAGTAGTAATCACTGTTCATAACATTGATGAAATTGCTGATATTATTGATGATTTTATAATTATTGATAATGGAGAAAATATTTTTAATGGATCTGCTGAAGACTTAAATGTTTATTCTAAGTATAAAATTTTTATTAACGAGTATTTTAAAGAAGCAGACTTTAGAGATTTTTTAACAAATTTAAATATAAAGACATTTAAGTATGACCCTGATGAAAATTCATTGGTTGTAGCAATTGAAAATTTTAAACAAATAAACTATTTATTTTTATACTTAATAAAAAATAATCTTCCTTTAAAGAATTTGGTTAAGTTGCCAGTTAACATGGAATCAATATATAAGGCTTTAGAAAATAAAAATAGCATTGTATAAAGATTTAAAATTAAATAATTTAACTTAATTCTATAATAAAAGTGTTATTACGAAATTTATAAGCTTTTGCTATTAATTTAAAAAATATAATTTACTTTAGTAAAACTATTTTTTGATAATTTAAAAGCAGTTAAGAAGGGAATGCCAATAAATTGAAAATCAAATCTGTACCACTACATGTAATGTTTAAAATGAATTGAAAATTATTATTTATTGATAAAGCAATATTAATACTATCAATATTTTCTATTGTTATGGGTTTACTTGTAAATGCAATTTTTATTATTATGAAACAAAATTCAGACTTTGTAATTTTTTATAATTTCTATTTTCTATTTTTTACTGGAGCATTTTGAATAATTATTATAATGAGATTGGTATTTTTGTTCTTATATTCCAAAATTGATGATAAGACAATTTATATTATATCCGTCCATCAAATTTCTAGAAAAAAAATATTTACTTCTCAGTGACTTGCAATGATATTTTTTCTATTGTTATTAAGCATGATTAATTTCTTTACCATTAATATTATTTCTTTACTAATAAATTTAAATTTTAATAAGTTGGTTTTTAAAGTTACTCTTGTTCATTTCATATACTCAATATTTATTTCAATTTGCTTAATTAACTTTTTTGTTTTATTAGCAATGATTTTAAAAAGTTCCATTACAACTATATTAATAACTTTAATGTTGTCAGCTACATTTATTTCTAATTTGCCTTATCAATTTTTAGAGAGCAATGAAAAAATTAGTAATATAGCATTTAACTCAAGTGTAGGAACACCCTATGTTGCAAAAACACAGGATGTTTATAAAGCTTTTGATTTACAACAAAGTATTAATAAAGGACACATAAAATATCCAAACTTATCCAAATATATTAATGATTACTATGTTAATGAAAAATTAAGAAAAGATCAGTTTTCTTCTAATGCAAATATTAATCTAAGATACAATTTATGAAACTCATTAGGATTAATAAAAAATGAACCAAAAAAAGTTACTGCTAATAATTTAAAAGTAAAAGCTGTTCCAAGGCAAGGAGTTAACTCTGAAATTGCAGTGGGGACAGCTGTTGATTTAAACCTTACATTTAGTTATACTTTTATTTCATCTGAAGAATTAAAGAAATTGATTGATCAAGAAATAGACTCAACTAAAATTAAAATACTAAAAGAGCTATTAGAATTTTCTGAATCTATAACTGAATTTTATACAAGTGCTTATGAATTTCAAAATGAAACTAAAGACTTTTATGGTGATATGATCAAACTTGATGAAGGTACAATTAAAGCAAAAGATGGAGTAATTGAAACAAATTATTTAGAAAGCAATTTAATTAATAGTTATAAATTATCTTTTACTGATGGGATAGAGGGAATTCAATTTGAAAAAAGTGATAGCTCTAGACAACTATTTGAAAATTTATTATATGAACCTTTATACTTATCCATAAGAGTTTTAGAAAATTACTTTATAAATTATACATCTGATTATGTAATTTACAAAAGCTATGAGGTTAATAAAGATAGCGATGAGTGAAAAAAATATATGAAATCAAGAACAAATTATAATATTTTTAGTATGTTTAACTTTATTGGTAGTACTATGTCAATTTATACATATTATTCGGGTGAATCTTACCAGGATATTTGATTTGAACCTAAGCAAAAATCTTTTATAGATTTAAAAAAACAAAATAATTTATTTCTAAGTTATCAAACTTATACATTTAAATTAAAAAATAATATTATTAATTATGATTCGTATAATAATTATATTAAACCTTACGTCTTTTTAATATTGCAATTAAGCATTTGTGCATTTAATTTTTTTATTGGAATTTACTTATTTAGTAGAAGGGATTTAATTTAATGAATGAAAATCTAATAGAATTTAGCGAATTTTTCAAAAAGTTTAGCAAAACAGAAATTGGTAATTTATCTTTTAAAATTAAACCAAGCAGAGTAACTGCAGTTATCGGTAGAAGCGGTAGTGGTAAGTCTGTAATATTGAATTCTTTAATAGGAGCAATTAAAAAATATAAAGGTAATATTTCTATTAATAATAATAATAGAAAAAAAATGGATAGTTATAAAGAAAACTCACTAATAGGTTTTTATACTCAAATGGACTTTTCACTTTATGATATTTCCGCTTTTAAGTTTTTGCAAATTATTTGTCCCTCATTTGGTATAAAGAAAAAGGAATTAAATGAAAAAATAGAATACTGAATGAGATTTTTTGATATATGAGAAAGCAAGGATAAAAAACTTAAAAACTATTCTTGGGGAATGAAAAATAGAATGAATTTAATTTTATGTTTCATTAAAGATCCCCAAATAGTTATTCTGGATGAACCAGGAGCAAATTTGGACTCAATTTGAAGAAATAAGGTTAAAAATTTATTAATTGATTTTAAAAGGGAAGGTAAAACAGTTATTATAACTGTTCACAATATAGATGAAATAGCTGATATTATTGATGACTATTTGATTATTGATTCTGGAAAAATTGTATTCCAAGGATCAGCTGAGGAATTAAATATCTATACTAAATATAAAATATTTTTCTTTGATAATATAGATTATAAAAGAATGAAATTATTTTTAGATAAAAAAAACATTAGGTCATTTAAATATGATTTTGAAGAAAAGTCATTAGTTTTTGCAACAAATAATGCAAAAGAAATAAACTGAATTTTTTTATACTTATTAAAAGAATCAATTCCTATTTTTAATTTAATTAAATTACCAATTAATATGGACTCAATTTTTAAAGCAATTGAGAGTAAATAAAGTAGCTAATGGAATTCTAATTAAAGATTTTCTTGCTTCCTTTAAATGTAGATAATAAGCTATTATGTCCCAAAATACAAGATTTATCTAATAAAAGATCTTGTATTTTTTCTTTTTCTATCAAAAAAATATCAGTTAGTTGCTTTTCATGGAGAGTCAATTTTGGATATTTTAGTAGTTTCAAATTCTTCATTAGATAGTGTTTTTATACTTCCATGTAAGCGTTCAACTTCAACTTGAATAAGATTGTAAATGTCATTTCCAATTAGTGCATAATACTTCTTATTTATCGTTTCCATAACCATTACTTTTAACTTTGGCTTAAAGTAAATTGGAGTAAAGTTCTTACAAATAAATCACTTAGTTTTTTTAAAACTGATACTATGACCACTATCAATAATTCTTTCACTTCGATATGAGAAAACAATATCTTCATCTTGATCAAATTTTCTAGTTACTTATTCTAATTGGTCTAAGGGCATTGAAAAATCTTGGTTGTATTCCTGAATAAGATGGGGTAAATAATTATTTAACTACTCAATATTTTTTAAATCTGAGAGTCTAATTATTTGAGGTCATCTTCTTTGTAATGTTCCAAAAGTTCTTTCGACTAATGCTTTTTCTTGGGGGATTGATGTTGTTTTTGTATTTATTCCTAAAGAGTGAAAAATAAATTGTAATTTTGTATTTGAAACACTATTACCAAAATGGTCACGCTTATTTTTACTACTAAAAACATTGCGATTATCACTAACATTTAGTTTTGGTAAACCATAATTTTTAAAGCTTTTTTATAGATATTATAATAACTTTCAGTAGTTTCTTGCTCTCTGAAATAGCCTGCCAAAATCCTTTTACTGCTTTATCAATAACAATATACAAATGACATTTTAAGCTCTTAATTCATTGATGATTTGAAGCATCAGTTTCGTAGATTTCTCCAAACTTTACAATTTTCTTTTGCGTAGGATGCGGTTTGCTTGTTATAATTGAATTTGAAAGATACTCGCTTGTTAAATTTTCTTGGTTTGCTACCTTTAAATTTTTACGAATATCTTTTTTGTTTTTCTGTTAAGAGTCTCAATTAAAATATTTTCTTCTATTAATATGTGCCTAATTGCAGAGTGACTTATTTTCTTTTTTCAATTTAGTTCTCAATAATGTTTAATACTAAAGTCATAATATTTTGTTTGAAATAATTCAATTATTTCATCTTTGAATATTTGTTGAAGTTTATTTACAGGTATTTTTATGAATAAAAGCTTTTGCTCCAATTTCTTGATATTCTTTAAGTTTTCTTCTTGTGTGTCTGACACTATAACTTAATTTAAAGGCTGTATTTTTAATAGAGTCTTTTCTTAAAGATAATTGCTTAATTAATCTTAATTGTTCTTGTTTCATGATATTTAATAGTAGTCCTTTCATAAAACCTCCATTTATTGATTATAAACGAGGACAAAGTCGCTTGTTAATATGTAGGGACATAATCGCTTATTACTCATAGTAAAATTATGTAGGCCCCTTTTTGTTGATAAATGCTACATTTTTAATATATAATTAATTTATCCTAATCTAATAGTATTAGGAAAAAAGGGGAAATAAAAATATGAAAAAATTATTAAGTTTATTAGGAGCAGTCAGCATTGCTGCATCAACTAGTGCAACTGTAGTTGCATGTGGAGAAACTGAGCCACCAGTTGAACCTATAAAACCAGATTATGATCAGATTTTTTTAAATTTAGAACAAGAAGTTAATAAGATTTTTTCAAATCACTTATCAAGTAACGTCTCAAAATTACTATATGTGGTTGAAAGTTTTGAACAAAACCATTTGAACTATGCTTTTTTAAATTATAAGAATCTAGAAAAACTATTAAATGAGTCAAATGAAGGTAAAGGATCTTTTGAAGGTTCAGAAGAAAAAAAATTATTGTTAGAAGAGGACCTTAAAAGTATTTTAAATTTATCTGATTTAGAAAATGAATTAAATGAATTAAAAAATGATATTGATAATGGTTATTCATATTATTTAAATAATATTGATAATGTTTTTGATGGAATTAAAATTAAAGATAATTATGAAATTAAAGTGTTAGACGGGAAAGTGGAGGAAGAAAAAGTATATCAGTTTATAGTTGAAATAGATTTTAATTGAAAATATAAAAAAAATGACATTGAACAAATTAAATCTTATACAGGATATAATCTAGTGTTTTCAATGACTAATGATAAAGTATTTTCTAAGTCAATTGAAAATTTTTTAGGTACTTATAAAAAAGCTATATTTGAAAATAAAAGTAGTGTAATGCACTTTACAAATGACACATTTAATTGAAAACAAAATGAAGCTTTTAAATTTAAAGATGATGATTTTATAAATTATGTAAAAACTGATGAAATTTTAAAGAATAAAATAATTAAAGGTGAATTACAAAATATATTAAACTCGTCATCTGGAGAGCAATTTAAATTAAATTTAGTTGCGGATTATGCAACTCTTGCAAAAGAAAATAGTTTAAAGGTAGCTGGGAATTTTAATAATTCAGAAGTTATAATATTATCAGGAAGTGTTGATGAAAATTATTTAATGGTGCAAAATTATATTTTGGGTAATGATCAGAGTTATAATAATATTCTAGATGTACAAAAGCTAGTGCAAACTTGAATGTCTAAATCTATATCTTTTAAATCATTTAATAATAAGTATGAAGAATTTTTAAAAGATTTAAAATTAAATGAATCACTAGATGCAGCAAATGTTTTGGAGTATGGATACATCTCCTTAACAAATGTTGCAATTGGATATAACAATGATTTATTTACTCTGCCCGATATTGATTTACCATTTGAATATTCAGCTATTAACTCAAAGTCGGCAACAACTTTAGCAAATGTTTTAAATAATTCAATCAAAGCTTTTCACAAAATATATAATGTTAAAGATATAAGTGGTTCTAAAAATGATATGAATACTTTGTCTTCATTTGATCCAAAAAGTACTGACTATGACTTATGAAAATATATTGAAGATAACTATTCAAAAAATAAATCTATAACAACAGAGGAACTTGGGAAAATAATGAATGGAAGTTTTGATGGTTCTAAATTAAATCAAGCCATTTTAAATGAAGCAAGTATTAGTGATTTTACATTAAAAATAAGAAGTGATTATAATTTTTTCTATGATGGTTATGGAATTAAAACAGATGCTATACCTTCTACAAGTGGAAAAAAAGATGTGCAAGTAAGATTAGGATGATTTTCTGTGCAATTAAATTACATTAATAATGACATTAAAAAAGAATCAAAAATTAGCAGTATTTTTGATAATTCAACAGACAGTTATATATTTAAAAAATAAATAAATGTAAAATTTATTTTAATATAATGCAATTTTAAAACAGAATTGACAACCTTAAAAAGAGTAAAACTCTCAATATAAAGGTTGTTTTTTTATGTCAAAAGCCATATTTTTCCCCTTATAATAAATGATATTTTTGAATAAATTATTAATTATTATTACTAGTTATTTTATTTTTAGCTAAGTTTATTTAATAACAATCAAGATAAATTCAATTAAATATTAGAAGCACATTTTATTAGTTTCATATATAATTTTAAGTGGTGATAACATGAAACAATATTTAGATTTAGTAAGTGAAGTTTTAAAAACTGGTGAAAAGAGATTAGATCGAACAAATACTGGAACTATTTCAAAATTTGGAACCCAATCAAGATATGATTTGCGAGAGGGTTTTCCACTAGTTACAACTAAAAAGGTATTTTTTAAAGCAATAGTACATGAAATTCTTTGATTTATTAGTGGAGACACTAACATTAAATATTTAGTTGATAATAAAGTAAATATTTGAAATGAATGACCCTATGAAATTTATAAAAAATCTAAAGATTTTAAGAATGAAACTTTAGAAGAATTTGTTGATAAAATTAAGGAAAGTAAAAGATTTGCAGATAAATATGGAGAATTAGGTCCTGTTTATGGAAAGCAATGAAGAGACTTTAATGGAGTAGATCAATTTAAAAATTTAATTACTGATATTAAACAAAATCCTTTTTCAAGAAGACATATAATCTCTGCTTGAAATCCAGCAGAGGTCAATCAAATGGCTCTGCCTCCATGTCACTCATTATTTCAATTCTATGTATCAAAAGACGGCTTTTTAGATTTACAACTTTATCAAAGAAGTGGTGATATATTTTTAGGAGTGCCTTTTAATATTGCTAGTTATTCTTTATTATTAGAACTTATTGCAAATGAGTGCAATTTACAAGCACGTTATTTTATTCATACAATTGGTGATGCACATATCTATTCCAATCATGTTGAGCAATTACATTTGCAATTAACAAGAGAGCCAAAAAAATTGCCAGCATTAATAATTTATTCAAGCAATAAATCAATTTTTGATATTAAATTTGATGATATTATTTTAAAAGATTATGAAAGTCATCCAGCTATAAAAGGAGTTGTGGCCGTTTAATGATTTCTTTAATATGAGCTCAAAGCAAAAATAAGGTTATTGGAAAAGATGATAAATTACCTTGAAATATCAAAGAGGAAATGCAACATTTTATTAATTATACAAAGGGCAAAACTATCTTAATGGGTAGAAATACATGGGAGTCGCTTTCAAAGAAACCTTTACCAAATAGAAAAAATATTTTAATTACTTCAAGAGAATTAGAAAAGGGTTATAATAATTTAGAAGTATATAATAATTTAGAAGAAGTTCTAAAAAAATATAAAACATGTGAGGAAGAACTTGTAATTATTGGAGGCTCTCAAATTTACAAAAGTGCATTAGACTACACGGATAAATTAGTAGTTAGCATTATAAAAGAAGAGTATCAGGGCAATGTTTTTGCTCCGCAATGAGATGAAAGTTTTTTTAAACTAATCGATAAGAAAGAGTTTGATGAATTTACAACTTATTTTTATGAAAGGTAACATCTATGCAAGAATTAGAAGAAAAAAAAGAAGTTAAATTAAAAAATGAAATTGAATCAAAAAAAGAAGTTAAATCAAAAAATGAAATTGCAACTCAAGAAGATAAAGATAAAAAAGAAATGGCTTATGTAAGTAAGTGAAGACTATTTACAAATGCTTGAAGTATTTGAAGAGTAACAGCAAAAGCAAAAAAAATAACAAGAAAAATAAAGCAAGATCCTAACTTATATTCTGAAGAGTGAAGATATAACTGAGTTAAAAAGAAAATTAGAAAAGTTTTAAAAATTGCTAATGTACAAATTGATGTAATTGGAATTGAAAACTGATTAGATCGTGGAATAGTATTGGCTCCAAATCATCAATCAAATTTAGACTCAATTTTAATGTTAGCAATTAATGATTTTTCATTACAACAACCTGTCGCTTTTATAGCAAAACAAGAATTATGAAAAACTAAAATATTTAAGCATTTTATGAATTTAACTGATAATGTTCCTTTAGATCGCAATAACCCAAGAAGTGCATTGAGTGCTATGAAAGAGGCAAAAGAATTAATTTCTGATTATAAAAGATCAGTTGTAATTTTTCCAGAAGGGACTCGTAGTGCAAAACAAGAACCAGAAGAGTTTATGGCAGCAAGTATGAAATTAGCACAGATGGCATATGTGCCAATTGTGCCAGTTTCAATAATTGATTCTTATAAATTATTTCAAAAAAGAGAGCATGGTAGATTTGTTATTAAAGTGGTTTTTGGAAAGCCAATGATGCCAGAAAAATTTATTTCACTTAAAACTGAAATGTTAACAAAAAATGTGCAAAAAGAAGTAGAAAAAAATATCAATTTATATAAAGATTGAGATCCTAAAAAATTAGGTCTTAAACCAAAAAAAATAGATAAAAAAAATAGAACTAATTTTTATTAATTTATATAAGTAGGAGAGATAAGAATGAATTTTGCAGAAATCATCAATAAAAAGAAAAATAAAATAGAATTAACTTCTCAAGAAATTTTTTGAGTGGTTAATTCTTTTGTTAATAATACATTAAAAGATTATCAAATGGCAGCATTTAATATGGCAATTTGGTTTAATGGAATGAGCTCATCTGAAATTGCCAATTTTACACAAGCAATGATTAATTCAGGAATTACTTACAATTTAGATGATGTAGTAGGGTTGAAAGCCGACAAGCATTCAACTGGAGGAGTTGGTGATAAAACAAGTCTTATCTTTTCTCCACTAGTTGCTAAGTTTGGAGTAAAGGTTGCAAAATTATCAGGACGAGGTTTGGGACAAACTGGAGGAACAATTGATAAACTTGAAAGTTGTCCAGGATGAACTGGAGAAATTAGTGAAGAAAAGTTTAAAGAAATTTTAAATACGGTTGGAATGTCAATTATGAGTCAGTCAAGTGATATTGTTCCTGCTGATAAGAAATTATATGCCTTAAGAGATGTTACTGGTACAGTAGATTCAATTCCTTTAATAGCTTCAAGTATTATGTCAAAAAAACTTGTAATCCCTGCTGATAGCATTATTTTAGATGTAAAAATGGGTAGTGGAGCTTTTATGAAGGATTTAGCTAGTGCTATTGCCTTATCTAAAGCAATGATAACAATTGGAAAAGAACACAAGAGAAATGTTAGTGTTATGATTACAAATATGGATCAACCTTTAGGAAGAGCTATTGGTAATGCAATTGAAGTTAAAGAAGCTTGAGATACATTAAATGGAAAAGGACCACAAGATTTAGTTGAATTATGTGTAACTGCAGCTGGTCTAACTTTAGTTCAAAATAAGGTTTTTAAAGACCTAAAAACAGCTAAAATTGAATTAACTAAGGTTTTAAACGATAAGAGTGCTGCTTACTTGCTTAGAGACTTTATAGAGGCTCAAAATGGCGATTTTAGTGTTATATTAGACTATGAAAAAAATTTCTCAACAAAACATGTAATTGAAATTAAGGCAAAAAAAGATGGTTATATTGCATTTTCTTCAGCAGATGAACTAGGTTATCTTTCAATGCATTTAGGAGCAGGTAGAGCTACTAAAGAAGAAGAAATAGATTTTGCTGCAGGGATTTACTTAAATAAAACTACAAATGAGTTTGTTAAATCTGGAGAAATTGTAATGACACTATATACAAATAGAGATGATATAAAAGCTTTTAAACAAAAGGCACAAGATTTAATTTTAATAAAAGATAAGGCTCAAAATGAAAAGCTGATTTTAAAATTATTAACTAATGAGAATATCTAATATTTTGAAATTTCCATTTAATAACCATTGAAATTTAATAAAATTTAAAATATAATAAATAAGTCTGGAATAGTTTTAAAAATCATTAGCCCATAATGTTTATTTAGCCCTATCAAATGAACATAATTATTTAGATTTATAATATTAGCTATTCTAGAAGTTTTAAATAAGTGCTCCGCCCAGAGTGCTTTTTTTTATTTCTTTTGAAAAAATATTGACTTTATATTCTATTTTTTTGTATAATTGAAAAGGTTCTTACTTTTACAAAAAAAGGATAATTGCTGACTTAGCTCAGTTGGTAGAGCAATTGACTAGTAATCAATAGGTCGAAGGTTCAACTCCTTTAGTCAGCACCACAATTTTATATTTTATATCTATGGGGAGTTAGCGAAGTGGCTAAACGCGGGTGGCTGTAAACCATCTCCTTACGGTTCGGCGGTTCGAATCCGTCACTCCCCACCAGTAATTGGGCTATAGCCAAGCGGTAAGGCAAGGGACTTTGACTCCCTCATGCGCCGGTTCGAATCCTGCTAGCCCAGCCATTTATTTTTATTATTAACGTCTCGTTAGCTCAGTCGGTAGAGCAACTGGCTTTTAACCAGTGGGTCATAAGTTCAAGTCTTATACGGGACACCATTTATTTTTATTATTAATCCCCGGGTGGCGGAATTGGTAGACGCACTGGACTTAAAATCCAGCGACTTTAAGCGGTCGTGCCGGTTCAAGTCCGGCCCCGGGGACCATTATTACGGACTTGATTAAAAAAGCACTTTATAAGTGCTTTTTTTATTTCTCTAATTTAAATTTAATTTATACCTTTATAATATGAATATATAAAAATAAAAGAGAATAAAGCAATGAAAAATTTTTTAACTCTATTTGCAATTATAGGTTTAATTTCTTCTACAAGTACTATGGCAATATCGTGTGAAGAGAAAAATCCAAACATAGTAAAAATATATGATTACAATGGAAAACTTGTTGATAAAGTCGATAAGACTACTGTTAAGGGATGATATTGTTTTGGAATGCAATCTAGCAAGTCAAGTTATCTTATAATACGTTTTAAAAGTGGAGAAGAAGAATCTATAAAAGAATACGGGCAATTAGCTGGAGAAGTGGATTGATGAAATATCTATTTATTTAAATTAATTTGAGATATAGATATTGAGCTTTAAATTTAAGAATATGTTTTATAAATAAAAAAATCTTCTAAATTTAGAAGATTTTTTTATTTATTTTTTAAACTATTAAATGAATAACTATTTATTAAATCATCTTGTTCAATTAAGTAGTTAAAATTATATGTATTTGCTATTTCTTCTCCTGGATCGGTTCCTGGTCCCTCTGGATCTGGTGCTTCTGGATCTGGTGCTTCTCCTCCACCAGTTGATTGTCCTTTATTGACTTTATCAATAAATACTGTTTCTTGATCACTGTTATTCATTGCAATGATAAATGGTTCAAATAATTCATCAATTATTTTTTCTGTTCATCCTTGTTCTGATGAACCAAAACCAACTTCTCAAGATACTAATTTACCATTTCTAATAATAATAAACATTGGTACACCGTTATTATTATTAAAATAAGTTTTTACTTTCTTTTTAGATTCATTGTATGCAATTTTATCGCTTATTCCAGTATTTCCAAAAACCTTAGTTTTATAAATTTCAGTTACTTCTTCAATCATTCAATCTAAGATATTTTTACTTCATTTTTCATTGAATTTATTTTGAACTTCTTCTGTTTTAAATTCTCTGAAATCAACTTTATTATTTAATTTTTCACCATAAGCTGTCATTGAATCTGGATAACTTGGTCCTTGATTAACAACTTTTTGTTCATAACTTGTATTTAATTCATTCATTTTTGAATCAAATTTATCACTATAATCTTTTTTAGCATTATCAAAGTCCATACAATGTGGACAATCATCTGCTCCCATATATAAGATAAATGACTCTTTATTGTCAATTCAACCTTTAAATTCATTAAATTTTTTGTTTGAACTACAAGAAATAACTGCTAATGTTGATGTTCCAACTAATGCTGTTGATGAAATTATATTAAGTAATTTTCTCACTTTTCTCACTCCTAAATTACTATTATTATTTTACACATATTTAAGCATTATTACTTTATTTATTAAAAAAATCCTAAAGATAAATATTTTTAAAAATTGGTATAATTTGGTTAATCATAAAAAAAAATTTTTTAAGGAGAATATATGAAAGATAAATATATTGAATTTGCAGAAATTTTTAAAACTCTTGGAGATCCAACAAGATTGCAAATAATAAATATGATCTGCGATTGTGGATGTAGTAAGTGCGCACAAAATATTTTAGATAATTTAAACATAACACAACCAACATTAAGCTATCATATGAAGGTGCTTGAAAAGGTGGGTTTGATTACTTCTATCAAAGAAAAGAATTCTAAAATATATAAAATTAATAATCCAGTAATTGACCAATTAAAACTGTTTGTTTCTGAAATGCAAATTGAAAAAAGTCTACTATTTTGTTCAAACTGTAATGAAAAAAAATAGAGTTCTTTTTTACAAGAACTCTATCTTTTATTTTCCACATTGACAATTTGCACAAGTACATACTTCACAAGTACATAATGAATAAAATCCTAACATATATCCTCCTTAAGATGGTTATCTATATAGATAACCATCTATATAGATAATACTACATATATTTCATAATGCAACAATATTAAAAAAAAAAAAAAAATTTAAAATTATAGTTTTCTGAAAAGCTTTATTTTTAAATAAAATCAGTGAAAATTTAAAAAAACCAAGAATTAATGATTTTTTTTTGGTATTATTAATTTGCTTATTATCTTAAAAACAGTATCAAAAGGAGGATTAAGACTATGCGTGAAGGAGTTATTTTACGTTGTGCAACTTGCAAAGAAGAAAACTACATAGCAAAAAACGACAAAAGAAAAGAAAAGATTGAAGTTAAAAAACATTGCTTTAAATGTAATTCACACCAAGTTCATAAACAAAAAAAATAGGGATAGAAAATACTTTTTATAAGGTTTTTTCATCCCTTTTTTTGTATAGTTATATATAAGGAGTTATTAACTATGAAAAAAGACTTATTAAATAAAATTTTAAAAGAAACAGATGCAGACGCCATTTTATTATATTCACCTCAAAATAGATATTGATTTTCAAGATTTCATTCATCATTAGGATATATTTTATATACAAAGAATAAGTCTTATTTATTTGTAGATGGTAGATATATTACTGCTGCAAGAAACTCAGATTTATTAATAAATATTGATGAAATAGTTGAATTTGGAAAATTGTATGACTTATTAAATAATAAAATTAAAGAGAATAGTGTAAAAACTATTGTATATGAAAGTGATTGAGTTTTTGTAAAAGAAGCTCAAATTTTTCAAAGACATTTAAAAGCAGAAGTTATTTCACATAATTTTGATGCTATAAGAATGATAAAAGAAAAATGAGAAATTGATCAAATTAAAGGAGCTTGTGATATTACTCATAAAGTTTTTTTAGAAGTATTAGATTTTGTTAAACCAGGTATGAGTGAAAAACAATTGGCAAGATTTGTAAGTGATTCATTTTTAAAAAATGGAGCTGAAAAATTAAGTTTTGATACAATTGTTGCTAGTGGTGAAAATGGTAGTATGCCGCATGCAGTACCAACAGATAAAATAATTGCTGAAGGAGATTTTGTTACATTAGATATGGGATGTTACTATAATGGCTATTGTTCTGATCAAACAAGAACATTTGCTGTTGGAAATTCAAATAATGAAAAGTTAAAAGAAATCTATGAAATAGTTTATCAATCACAGCAGTTAGGGATTGAAAGTATTAAACCAGGAATCAAGGGAAATGAAGTACATAAAGTTTGTTATGACTATATAGAGTCTAAAGGTTATGGTCAATATTTTACTCACGGAACTGGTCATGGTTTAGGAATTGAAATTCACGAAGAACCTTATAATTCAATTGCAGGAGATAAAACTTTGCAAGAAGGTATGTGTGTTACTGTTGAACCAGGAGTTTACATTCCTGGAATTGGGGGAGTAAGAATTGAAGATGATATCTTAGTTACAAAAACTGGTTATGAATTCTTAACAACACCCTTGAGAGAATTACAACTAGTTAAATAAAAAAGAGGGATATTCATTAAAAAATTAGAACATGTTGCTTTCATTTTAGATGGTAATGGAAGATGAGCAAAAGAAAAAAGTAAGCAAAGAACCTATGGGCATAAAATTGGCATGGAAAATATTTATCCAACAATTTTAGATGCAAAAAGCTATGGTATAAAATATGTTTCAATGTTTTGTTTTTCAACAGAAAATTGAAAAAGACCACAACAAGAAGTTAATTATTTAATGCAATTTCCATCTGAAATTTTTTCAAAAAAACAACAAGAAAAATATTTAAAAGAAGGTATTAAAGTTGTATGAATTGGTAGAAGAAATATAGTACCTGAAAAAACTCGAAAAGATTTAGAAGAAATGGAAGAAAAAACTAAAGAGGCAAATCAAATTATTGTTCACATTGCTTTAGATTATGGTTCTTATGAAGAGGTGGAAAATTGTTTTAAAATAGTGTTTAATGATATTAATAGTAAAAAATTATCAATTGAAGATTTTTCTATTAATACTGTTATAGATAATTTATATACAAAAAATGCTCCTCAAATAGATTTATTAATTAGAACTGGTGGGGAAAAAAGATTGAGTAATTTTATGTTACTTCAATTAGCATATGCAGAACTATATTTTGTAGATACATATTGACCAGACTTTAAAAAAAACGATTTAAAATTAGCTATTGAAGAATATAATAATAGAAATAGGAGATTTGGGGTTATTCAAGATGAAAAAAAATAAAGATAAAAATGAGTTTGAAATGCCTGAAACAGTTGAAGTTACTCCAGATATAAATGGTGAAATTGGTAAAAACCGTTTCAAACTTCCATCTGCTAAACGTAATTTTAAAATAAGAGCTCTTTCAACAATAGTACTTTTAGCATTACTTTTAGGCTTTGTTGTTTCTGGAGCAATTTATACTTCATTAAAATCTTATACGGATTTAAATGCTGAAGCAGCTTCATATACTTCAATCATTTTAACTATTGGTTTACTATGAATATGTATGTTTGAAATGAATAAAACAATGGGATTTAAAAAATGATATTATCAATTGTTAATGAGTATGTTTGCTTCAGCAATATTTATTTTTCCATTAAGTTTTAAAATGTATAATTTCTCATTTTATACATCAATGAGTTTAGAAAACTGATTACAAGCATGACAATTTCCAGTATTAGTTACAACTTATTTGATCTCAACAATTATAGTTGGATTTGCTGATAAAAAAATTGATGTTAAAAATGCTTTAATAAACTTTGTTATGACAATGATTATAATTATGGGATTAAAAGCATTTTCAATTTCTTCTTTAGGATTAGTAGAAACAATTAATCCAGAAACTAATGAAGTTAAAATTAGTGCCAGATTCTCATTTGTTACAATTGTTTGAATTTGAATGATGATTATTTTAAGTGATTCATTCCAATATATTGGTGGAATGAGATTTGGAAAAACTAAATTAAGTCCAAATATAAGTCCTAAAAAAACTTGAGAGGGTGCTTTAATAGGACTTGGAGTTGCTGCAGGTTCTGGAATTATCTTTGCAATGATCTTTAAATTTGCACCACCACTACAAAACTTTCAACCACTAAGAGAACCAATGCAATCATTGGGTGGTCAATCAATTGCTCTTGAAATAATTGTTTATATTTTGTTGGCAATTGTCTTTCCAATAATTGGATTGTTTGGAGATTTATTATTTTCATGAGTTAAAAGACAAGTTAACATTAAAGATTATTCGAACTTAATTCCAGGTCATGGTGGAGCTTTGGATCGAATGGATTCAATCTTGTTTTCATTATTTGTATTATTTATCTTTATTAGCAGTGTTGCCTAATTAAAGTGAAAAATATTGTATTATTTGGAGCTTCAGGAAATATTGGTCAACAATGCATAGAATTATTACAAGAAAATAAAGATAAATTTAATTTAATAGCTTTGAGTGTAGGTGAAAATGATTCAAAAATTGAATCTTTTTTACTTTGTTTTCCAACAATTAAAAAAGTATATTCAAAGAAAGAATTAGACTCTTTAAAACTAAAATATCCACAGGTTGAGTTTTTAACAAACAATATTTTAGATATTTTTAGCAAGGATGATGAAGTAATTATTAATGCCTTAAGTGGGTTTTATGGTTTACAAGTTACATTAAAAACAATAGAAAATAACTTAGTTTTATTAAATGCTAATAAGGAATCATTTGTTACTGCTGGAAACTTAATAAATAATATGCTAAAAAAAAGTGAGACAAAAATATATCCTTTAGATTCAGAACACTGTGCAATTTTTCAATGTCTAGAAAAAGAAAATTCAGCAAAAGTTTTATTTATAACAGCATCTGGGGGAAGTTTTAGAGACTTAACTTTACAAGAAACTAAAAAAGTAAGTTTAGTTGATGCTTTAAAGCATCCTAATTGAATTATGGGTTCCAAAATAACTATTGATAGTTCAACAATGTTTAATAAAGCTTTTGAAATCCTTGAAGCTTATCATTTATTTGGAATTAAAAATATCATAACTTTATTACATCCTCAATCAATAATTCATTCAATGGTTGGTTATAATGATGGGTCAATAAAAGCACAACTGTCAATACCTGATATGAAACAAGTAATAAATTATTTTTTACACTTTCCTAAAAAAAATTCATATTATAAGCAAAAAGAAATAGATTTTAATGATTTAATAAGATTAGATTTAAAGGAAATTGACCAAGATAGATTTAAACCAATTAAGTTTGCTTTACAATGTTTGGAGTTAAATAATTCAAAATCAATTGCTTTAAATGCAGCAAATGAAATATGTGTTAAATACTTTTTAAAAGAAAAAATAGATTTCTATCAAATAACTGAAATAGTTGAAAAAATATTTAAAGAATCTGAAAATATTGAATTAATAAGTTATGAAGAAATAGTAAAATATGACAAAATTATTAGAGAAAAAACAATGAAAAGAATTGAGGGATAAATATGAATGAAGTTAGTAGTGGAATGGTAGTTCTAGCTTTCTTTATAGGAATAGTGATTATGCTTTTATTAATTACTATTCATGAATTAGGACATTTAATTCTGGCCAAAATAGCTAAAGCGTATGTCTATGAATTCTCAATTGGATTTGGACCAAGGCTTTTTGTTATCAAGGGTAAGGAAACTTGAATCTCAATAAGAGCATTTCCTCTAGGGGGATATTGTTCAATTGCTTCCGATAAAAGTGATCCACCAAAAGATAGAGAAGATATTGAAATTCCTGACGAAAGAAAATTGGATTATATTGCTAGATGAAAAAAAATGTTTTTTATTTTAGCAGGACCTGCTATGAATTTATTTGTGGCCTTACTTTTATTTACAACCATTTTTGCAGCAGTGGGAGCTAAAAAAAATGACATGACTTATTTTGGAGCAATTTATGATCAAAATAAAATAGCTGCACAAGCTATTTTAGAAAATGAAACACAAACAGAAAATAATATTAATTATATTGGTCAAGAATATATCATTTGAGGATGAAGAATGACAGCAATTGAAGAAAAAAAAGAAGTTACTCTTTTTGATAATATCTGTAGTGACTTAGAAAGCACAAGAGAATGTAATGCCAAAATAAATGAAGTTGATAATCAAAAAGCTGTTAGTTATACAAAGACAGTTTATAACTTCATTGATAATTTGCCTCTTTCAAAAGATAAAGAGAATGTTAAAATTCAATTTATGTATAAAAAAGTTGATCCATATAGTGGACTTGCTTTAAAAAATTATGAGCAGGGAAAGTTAACACAATTAAAGGAATTTGAACCAGCAAGTAGTATTGGAATTAGTGCCCCAAGTAGAATTTATAAAACAACAGCTCAAGCATATGGAGCAGGTTGGGGTGAGACATTTAAGGCTTCTATTTCAATTTTAGAAGCATTTGGAAATATATTTACAGGGAAATTTTCAAATTTAGTAGGACCAGTTGGAGTTGCTAAACAAACAGCAACTTTACTTTCAAGTCCTGAACAGTTCTTTATTTATGTTGCTACAATTAGTGCAAATCTATTCATCTTAAACTTAATTTTCATACCACCACTTGATGGGTATAGATTACTTGAAAATTTTATTGAGATGGTTATAAGAAAAGAGTTGCCAACAAAATATAAAGTAATTGTTAACGCAACAGGAGCTATTTTATTTTTAATATTATTTATAATGATAACAATTAAAGATTTCATAGTATAAATATATTAAAGGGGGGAAAATAAATATGCATAAACAAATTAAAGATCTGTTTGATAGTTTAAACGTTTTTTTAAATTCAGATGAAGAAGCATATTTTGAACAAGCCCATTTTTATAAGGAAGCTGAGTTTAGTCAAAGTGCAAATAAATTAAGAGTCTTTATTAAAATTAAAGATTTTTTACCAATTCATTTATTACATAAAATTGAAACTATTATGTTAACAAATACATTAGTTTCTACAAAATTAAATTTTTGAGTGGAAAATGAATTATACTCAAAGGAATTAGTTTGAAATCATATTGAGTATGTCAAAGAACAAAAAGCAGAAGTAAAAACAGGAACTATCAAAATTCTTTCACCATCAAATGTTGATTATATTGAAGAACATAGAATGGTATTTTTTAATGTATCAAATCAAACTGAAAAATTACTTTTAGAAGAACATAAGCAATATTATAAAAATAAATTATTAAAATATGGTTTTAGAGATATTGATTTAGAAATTAGAGTAAAAGAAAATTTAGAAAATGATGTTTTAGAATCTATTAGAGAAAAGTACCAAAAGGCTTCTGAATATATTCCAACAACTCAAAAAAGTAATTTTGAAGCTCAAAGTGTCTCATCATCTGTAAAGTATAAATACAAATCAAACAATGATATTTTAAATACACCAACCTATGAATCAATAATTGATTTAGAAGAGGACGCTCAAAATGTAACAATTCATGGGGAAGTTATTTCTAAGAATGTTAGAAAATCAAAAACTGGAAGAAATGTTTATAATATTGCAATTACTGATGGAACCTCATCTGTAATGTGTATTTTCTTTCAAAGAAATAATGAACCTACTTTTTTTGATGAAATAACAGAAGAAACAAAAAGTAGTTTAATGGGCTTTGAAAATCAAATTATAAATAAGGGTGATTGAGTTTCATTTAATGGGAACTTCAATTATTCTTCTTTTGATAAGGGTTATATTTTTTATATTAGTAAATATAAAAAAATTGAGTCTAAAACAGTCTATAGAAAAGATGATGCAAAAGTTAAAAGAGTTGAACTCCACACTCATACAAAAATGTCAGTTATGGATGGTGTAAGTAGTGCCAAAGATTATATTGATTGTGCAAAAAGATTTGGATGAAAAGCAATTGCAATAACAGATCACTTAAATGTACAAACTTTTCCTGATGCTTATTATTCTTTATTAAATGCCAATAAGGGAGTTAGCGATGAAGAAAAAATTAAATTAATATATGGAAGTGAACTTGTGATGCTAAATGATGAGTCGTGAGTTGTAAAAAACCCAACAGGTAAAAAATTAAGAGAAGCCAAGTTTGTTGTTTTCGACTTAGAAACAACAGGTTTATCTCCTGAATTTGATGAGATCATTGAGTTTGGAGCTAATGTATATGATTATGCAAAGGGAACTTCAAAAAAATATGATATTTTTATCAAACCTAAAAAACCTTTAAAAAAATTTACTACTGATTTAACGGGGATTACAACTGAAATGTTAGAAGATAAAAACTCAATTGAAGTTGAATTTAAAAATATAATGGATATTATTGAAGATGGTATTTTAGTTGCTCACAATGCCAATTTTGACTTTAATTTTTTACAAACATTTGCAAAAAAACTTGGTTATGGAGAATTAAAAAATACAATTATAGATACATTGTCATTGGGGAGACTTTTACAACCAAGATTAAAAAATCATAGACTTGGAACTGTTGCAAAGGCTTATCAAATTCTTTATGATGAAAAAATTGCTCACCGTGCTGATTATGATGCAGAGGTTTTAACTAATATGTATGAACATATGTGAACAGAGGCTAAAAAAATAACTCCAATTGATATTGACAGTGATTGAAATAAATTTAATAAAGAGAAATATGAAAATGAAAACTTTAGAAGAACAAGAGGTTATCATATAAATGTTTTGGCAAAAAACCAAAAAGGTTTGAAGGATTTATATAAATTAATTTCTCACTCGCATACTGAAAGTTTTTTAGGATCTCCAAAAGTCTTTCAATCAAAAATTTTAGAGGTTAGAAATAGAAATAATATTTTAATTGGAAGTGGTTGTGTTAATGGACTAGTTTTTGAAAATGCTAGAACAGGTACTTTTGAAATGTTAGAAAATGCTATACAGTTTTTTGACTATATTGAAATTCAACCTTTAAGTGTGTATAAGAAATTAATTCAAACAGAAGATTTAACTATGGAAGAATTAAAAAATCTTATTATTAAAATCATTGAAGTTGCAAAAAAATTAAATAAAACAATAATTGCAACAAGTGATGCACATTATGTAGAACCAGAGCTTAAAAAAATTAGAGATATTTATATAAACACAAAAGGATTAGGTGGAGCTTATCATCCTCTTTATGACTTCAAACAAAGAGTTAAAGATAATCCAGATCAACATTTAAGAACAACAAAAGAAATGCTTGAAGAATTTAAGTGATTAGAGAATAGTGAACTAATTAATGAAATTGTTCTTGATAATCCAAATAAAATTGCTGATATGATAGATGAAAATATAATTCCAATTAAAACAGGATCTTATCCTCCAAATATTGAAAACGTAGATAAATTATTAACAGATGAATGTTATAAAAATGCAAAAATTCTATATGGAGAAGAGTTACCGGAAATTGTAAAAGAAAGATTGGAAAAAGAGTTACTTTCAATTATTAAACATGGTTTTGCAGTTGTTTATTGAATTAGTCATTTACTTGTTAAAAAATCAAATGAAGATGGTTATTTAGTTGGAAGTCGTGGTTCTGTTGGAAGTTCATTTGTAGCGACAGTTGCACTTATTACAGAAGTTAATCCACTAAAACCTCACTATAGATGTATAGAATGTAAATACTCTGATTTTAAAACCCCACAAGAAATTAAATGTGGTTATGATTTACCAGAAAGAAAATGTCCAAAATGTAATATAAAATTATTAGGTGATGGTCATGATATTCCTTTTGAAACTTTCTTAGGTTTTGACGGAGATAAAGTTCCAGATATTGATTTAAATTTCTCAGGAGAATATCAGCCAATAGCTCATAATTTTACAAAAGAAATTTTTGGAGAAAATAATGTTTTTAGAGCGGGAACAATTTCAACTGTTGCTGAAAAAACAGCCTTTGGTTTTACAATGGGGTATTTTGAAAAACAAAATATTGATTTTGATTTAATTAGAAGAGCAGAAATAGAACGATTAGCAGCACTTTCTACTGGCGTTAAAAGAACAACAGGACAACACCCTGGGGGAATTATTATTCTGCCAAAAGAATATGAGATTGAGGATTTTACTCCAGTAAATTATCCAGCAGATGATGATCAAAGTGATTGAAAAACAACTCATTTTGATTTCCATTCAATTCATGACAATTTACTAAAAATGGATATACTTGGGCACGTTGACCCAACAGCTTTAAGAATGCTTTATGATTTAACTGGTTTCGATCCAATTAAAGTTCCAACAGATGACAAAGCAGTTTATTCTTTATTTTCTGAACTTTCAGCTTTAAATATTGAAGCTGATTCACTTCTGGGTGAAACTACAGGAGCAATCGGACTTCCTGAATTTGGAACACAATTTGTTAGAAATATGTTAAAAGAAACTAAACCAAAAAATTTTGCAGACTTAGTACAAATATCAGGATTAAGTCATGGAACAGATGTATATGTTGGAAATGCTCAATCTCTAATTAAAGAAGGAGTAGCAAATATTTCTCAAGTTATTGGATGTCGTGATGATATTATGGTTTACTTAATGGCGAAAGGATTAGATTCATCTACTTCTTTTAATATTATGGAAAGTGTTAGAAAGGGAAAAGGTCTTTCTAAGGAATGAATTAATCTTATGAAAGAAAATAATATTCCCGAGTGATATATTAATAGTTGTTTAAAAATAAAATATATGTTTCCAAAAGCTCATGCTACTGCCTATGTTTTGATGGCTTATCGTGTTGCTTGATATAAAATATATTATCCAGAAGAATACTATGCTGTTTGATTTTCAACAAGGGCTGACTTCTTTGATTTAGAAACAGTATTAAAAGGAAAAGAAGCAATTATTAAAACAATGGAAGATATTAAAAGCAGACAAAATAATAAGTTGCCTGTAACAGCAAAAGAAAATGCTATGTTAACAATTTTTGAAGTCGTCTTAGAGATGTTTGCAAGAGGAATAGAAATTACAAATATTGATTTTAATATTTCTGAGGCAGAAAGATTTGTCATTATAAAAAATAATGAGGATAAAAAAGTATTAGTGCCTTCATTTAACGTAATTGATTCCTTAGGTTTTGCAGTGGCAAATTCTATTGTAAAGGCTCGAAGTGAGAGACAAATAACAAGTGTTACTGATTTAAAATTGAGAACCCAAGTTACTCAAACTCAAATTGAAATTTTTAATAAATTAAAAATTACAGAAAAATTGAAAGATGATGAGCAACTTTCATTTGACTTTTAAAATGAAAATCATTATCTTTTTTTATTTATTAACTTAAAATGCTATAAAATTAATCTATAAAAGAGGTAAATATGTCATTAGAGATTATTAAAAATAAATATTTAGAAAATATAAAAGAAATTCTTAAGGAGTGTGACTTTTTACTTTATGAACTCAATATTGTAAATGATTTTGACTCAAAAGTACTACAGATTCTAGTAGAAAATCAAGATATTAGTAAAAAAAATATGGATTTTGATTTATTAATAAAAGCTAATGAGAATATATCAAGTTTTTTGGACAATATTAAAGAATTAGATGATACATATATTTTGGAAGTAGCTAGTGCTGGTGCTGAAAGAAATGTTAAATCATTTGAAATATTAAAGCATAATATTGGTAGTTTCTTTTATTTAACAGTAAAAGAGCCGATTGAAGTATTTACAGAATTTTCTGGAACTTTAACTGCAATTAAAGGCGAAGAATTATTGTTTAGTTTTTTTATTAAGGGTAGACCTAAAAAAGTTAGTCTAAAATGAACGGATATTGAATTTATAAGATTTGCCGTTAAATTTTAGCTTTCTTTTTTTTTCTTTTAAAAAAAGCGATTAATTAAATGGTGATAAAATTGGAATATAAATTTTCAATACAAAAAAGTGAAAATGATTGTGGCGTAGCAGTATCAACTATGTTAATAAATTATTATCATAGTAAAAATTTTGGAATTGAAGAAGTTAAATTTGATAATTCTTTAAGTGACGATATGTTGAGTTTATATGATATGGAGCAACTTTTAAATAGTTATAATATTGAGATGACTTCTTATGCATGTAATTATGAAGAGTTTAAAAATATAGAAATTACAAATCCAATAGTTTTAAATGTTTTAAATAAAGAGAAAAATGAGCATTTTATAATTATTTATAAAAAACGAAAAAACTATTATTTAGTTGCAGACTCCAATTTAAAAGATCTAAAGTGATTGAGTGGAGATGAGATAGAAAAGAGTTATCAGGGTTTTTTATCTTTAACAAAACCATATAATAAAATAAAATTTAAATCGAAAACTATTTTGAATTGATTTACTTTTATTAAGCAATTTAAATTAGAAATATTTATGTTATTTTTAATATCTATTCTTTTAAATTTATTAATTTTAATAACAAATAATTTTTTAAAAATATATATGGACAATATTGTAATAAAAAATAATCAAGGAATGAAAATCCTTTTTTTAGTTTTTTTAATTGTTTTTATTATTCAAGTTTCAGTTTCTTATTTTATAAATAAAATAATTTTTAGTATTAAAACAAAAGTAAGTAAAAATATATTTGTTCTGTTTAAAAACAAAATGCTAAATTCGGATATTGAAAAGTTTAACTCGAACTCAAAAGAAGAATGAATAAAAAAACTTGAGTATATAAATCTTTTATCTGAGTTTATTGTTAAATCTAGTATATCTTTTCCTTTGGGTCTAACTCTTTTTTTAATGTCTTCTATTTTTCTAATTTTAATTTCTCCTTTAATATTAACTTTAGTTTTAATTCAAAACTTAATTTCTGTTTCTCTTTCTGTACTCTTATTTTTTATTTTAAAAGAGTATAAAATAAAAAAAGAAAGAGAGTTAATTAATTTTTCTTATAGTTATAGAGAAATCTTGGATGGGTTTGAAGAAATAAAGTATAAAAATATTGAAGAAGAAATAAAATCAATAAACTATAAAAACTTTAACTCCTCTGTAAAACAATCCAAGAGTATTTTTAATTTAAATAATAAGGCAGAATTAATTTTTTCCTTATTAAATAAAATATTTTTCTATTTAATATTTTATATTTCTATAGTATATATAAATCAAGACAAATTTAGTGTAGCAGACTTGTTATTTTATACCTCAATAAGTTTTTATATAAATTTATTTTTTAATCAATTAACAAGTTACATAGTTGATATGCAAGAAATAATAATTGCAGATAAATCATTAAATTTTATTTTCCTAACTGAAGAACTTGAAAATGATTATATAGACATTAAAGAAATAAAAACTATTGAGGCAAAAAGTTTATATAGTTATAAATCTGATAAATGTGCTTTAAATAATTTTAGTTTTAAATTTGATAAAAATACATTTGTTCATGGTAGAAGTGGAAGTGGTAAAACAACTCTGTTAAAAATACTATCGGGACATTTCAAAAAATATGAAGGTGAGATCTTACTAAATAATACTGCTAACACTAATAAAATTAATATAAAAAGTTATCAGAAGAAAAATATTTATTTAGGTCAATATGATTATTTATTTAAGGGAACAGTTTGAAATAATATTCAACAATTTAAAAATAAAATAAATTTAGATATATTAGAAAATTTTAAAATAATAGAAATATTAGAAAGAAATAATATAGATATAAATAAAAAAGTTTATGATAATGGAATAAATCTTAGCAAAGGTCAAAGGCAAATTATTAATTTTTTAAGTTTATTTTTTACTAATAAAGATTTATATTTAATTGATGAGCCTTTAAGTAATGTTGATAAACATACTGCATATTATTTATTTAAGTTATTTATAGAGTTAAAAAAAGATTCTCTAATAATTATGTGTGATCATGATATTGCATATTCTAAATATTTTGAAAATAGAGTAGAGGTGATTTAATGAAAAAATATTTGAGAGTTCATTTCTCTTTATTATTTATACTAGTTATATTTATAATTTTTTTAGTCTTATTAAAAAAACAGCAAATATACACTGGCTCAGTTTTTATTCAGGAATACATTGATGAAGACGGAAATATTAGTGCAGATTTATATTTAATTAGCAATAATAGTTTGAATATAACTCTAATTGATTATATAATTTTAGAAACTAATCAAGGAAATATGTATGTTTATTCTTCTAATCTTGAGTATAGTAACTCTTTAATCAAGATAAACATAAATAATATAGGAAGTATAAAATATCCTTCAAATAATGTTTTAATATTTGGAGAAAAAATATCATTACTTTCCTATTTATTATCAAATGTTTTCTAAAAAAAGAGGATTTATTATGAAGGATTTATTAGAATTTAACTACAATACAGATGAGGATTTAAAAGGCTATGAAGTGCTTTTTAATAAATTATTAAAAGCTGCAAAGCAAATATTAGATATTAATCAAAGTCTTAGTTTTTCAGTAAATTATATTGATGAAGTTAAATCAAGACAACTTAATATGGAATATAGAAAAAAAGACTATGTAGGAGATGTAATTTCATTTCCTATTAATGATGATTTTGGTATATATAATCAACTAGATTTTAAAGAAGTGGGTGATATTTTTATAACATTTGGGGAAGCTAAAAATAAGGCATTAAAATATAAGCATAGTATTGAAGTTGAAATGGCTTGATTATTTGTTCATGGACTTCTACATATTTTAGGATATGACCATGAACTTAGCATAGAGGACGAAAAAGTTATGTTTGATTTGACAGATAGAATTTTAGATAAAGAAAATATCAAGTATAAAATGTCATTTTAATGGCATTTTTTTTAATGTAAAGTATAATAATAAAGCAGAAAAAGGTGTAATAATATGTCAAGAAAAAATGATATTAAAAAGAAATCAAAGGTTGGTACAAGAGTAAAAAATAAATTTGCAAATGCCGCTAGAGGTATCTTTACTGCTTTTAGAGAAGAGTCAACATTAATTGTCTATCTAATTATTGTTATTTTTGCAATTGGATTAGGAATTTGAGTTGGTTTAGATACAACTCAATGATCTATTGTTATTCTAACAATTGGAGTATTGACAGGTTTTGAATTTGTTAATACCTCAATTGAAAACTTTGTAGATCTATTAAGTTTTGAGTATAATATTCAAGCAAAAAAAATTAAAGATATTTGTGCAGCAGCTAGTATTATTAATGCACTATTATCTGTTGTTATTGGTTTTTTGATATATTTGCCAGCATTAATAACAACTATTGAAAACTTATTTAAGTAAATGGAGAAAAAAGATGAATTTAAAAAGAGACAAAGTTTATGAAGAGTTAAAAATATTAAGAAAAAACGCCTATGCACCTTATTCAAATTTTAGAGTAGCTTGTATTATTTATTTAAAAAATGGTAAAAAAATAAAAGGTGTTAATGTTGAAAATGCGGCCTATAATCCTTCAATATGTGCAGAAAGAACTGCTTTACCACAAATGATAACTCAAGGCTATAATAAAAATGATGTTGAATTAGTGGCACTTTATACAGATTCGGAGGGATTTGGTTCTCCATGTGGAACTTGTAGACAAACTCTTTCTGAATTACTTTTAGAAAATCAGACAATATGGGTTTATAATAAAAAAGAATTTATTAATTCATACAGTGTTAAAGATTTTTTACCATATGCTTTTTCAAGTACAAATATTGGTTAAAAATCTTAAATTAATTTAATGAAGAACCAAAAACTATGTATAACAGACATTAAAGTAGATTATAGTTTTTTTTAATATTTATATAAAAAATAATAATAAGGGAGGGTATTAGTATGTTTTATAGAAATAATGATTTTTGAAATGAAAAGGGAGCAGAATACATATCTTCTTATCTAAACTTAATAAAAATTGAAAATTCAAAAGAGGAAATCTTTGAATTACTTGTAGAGAATGATTATACTGATGAAGAATTATTAGAAGAATTTGATGTTGAATTTTTAAATCACATCAAAGCCTGGGAAGTAGTTAGAAAAGTTGTTTTAAAAATAAAAGAATATGAGGAAAGTTTCAAAAAAAGATATGATGAATTAATTCTTGAGGAACTAATAGAAATATATGAATATTTGGATCCTAGTAAAGAATACTCTTATATGTTCAAAGGTGAAAATGATAAGAGTAAAGAGTTTTTAAAAAAATTAAAGAAAATTATTGAAAAACTAAGTATTGTTGAAACTTTTGATTCTGTATTAGAGTATCTATTAGCTGCAGCATTTGACTTAACTTCACATCAATTTCTTGGGGAAAAAACATTCTTGTATTTTTTCTGATTGTTTCAAACTGCAATGATCTCTAGAAATCATGGGATTGCTGTCTTTGAAGAAAAATATGAATTAGATAGAATTTTAGAATTAAGTCAGCAAATTGTAATTTATGCAAGACAAAATAAATCAAGAAATTTCTCATATTGTTCAGAATTTAGAGAATTTGTCTCTTTATGTAGAGATAAAATTGACATTTTTTCCAATTATGAGAGACACAAATACGAGTAAAACTGTAAAAAAATGATATGACTATAAACTATTAATTAAAATTTTTTTAGTAGATTATAGTTTTTTTATATTTATAAAAATTTCCAATTTATATTATAATAATGGAAATTATATGATTAAATAGATTTGAGGCCTAGAGCTTCTGAAAGAGGGAAAAAAGTGGAGAAATGATAGAGAGAAAATTTTTTAACTTTTAATTGAATATTAAAGGACGATATAGAAAGAGAATACTTATGACTAAAAATAATTATGATATTTGTATAATTGGTGCTGGAATCATTGGAGCATCAATTGCAAGAGAATTATCTAAATTTAAGCAGAAGGTTATAATTTTAGAAGCCAATGCTTCTTTTGGTTTAGAAACTACCACAGGAAATTCAGGATTGATTCATGGAGGTTTTGATCCAACTCCTGGAAAATTAAATGCCAAGTTAAACTTATTTGGACGAAAAAGATATAAAGAAAATTGATTTAAGGAATTAGATTTTAATCATAAGCCTGTTAACTCATTAGTTTTGGCTTTTAATAAGGAAGAAGAAAAGCACCTTGATATGTTAATGGAAGGTGGTTTTAAAAATGGATGTACAAAGGAAGAAATAACTTTGATTAATAAAAAGGAGATTCAATTACTTGAACCATCTATAAGCAAAGAAGTAACAAAAGCTTTATTATGTACTAGTTCTTTTATTATTAATCCAGTGGAATTAACTTGTGTACTTCTAAAAAATGCTAAAAAGAATGGAGTAGATATTAAATTTAATCAAAAAGTTATTGCTATTAAGTATGAAAATGATATTTTTGATATATCATCTGAAAATACAAATTATAAGGCAAAGATTATTATAAACTGTGCAGGACATTTTGCGGATAAAATAGCAGCTCTAAGTGGCTATAATGATTTTCAACTATCCACTAAAAGAGGTGAGTATATAGTTTTGAAAAAAACTAAAGAAAATCAAGTTAACAATGTTTTATTTATGGTTCCAACAATTCATGGTAAAGGTGTAATTGTTGCTAAAACATTAGAAGGAAATTTACTAGTAGGTCCAACATCTGAGGATAATGTTGCTAAAGAAGATATTAACTTAATAACTGAAGAGAAATTTAATCAAATAAAGGAAATAGGTAAAAAAATAATACCATCTTTGGATATGTCAAAAGTCATTTCTAGATTTGCAGGATCTAGACCTATTTATAAAGAAACAGATGATTTTTATATTCAATATGCAAAATTTAATAATAAATTTATAAATGTTGCCGGAACAAAAAGTCCAGGTATTTCTTGTGCTCCATCCATTGCTGATTATGTAATTAATATGGTTAAAGAGCAAATGAATTTGGAACTAAAATTAAATTGAGATAAATATGAAAAAAATATTTTATTTTAATAAAGAGGGAAATAATTTTAATATTTCAGCTTTAATATAAAGAGTCTTTTTAATGTATATTAAAAAAATATATTTAATAATACATTAATATTTTTTTAGTGTAATTTACTAACAAAAAATGAAGTATTTTAAATATTTCATAACTTTATATGAAAGGAAAAATATAATGGAAAAATATATTGTAACTTTAGATGAGGGGACAACTAGTGCAAGAACTTTGGTTGTCAATAAAAATGGTGAAATAGTGGCTTCAAATCAAAAGGAATTTTCTCAAATTTACCCTCAAGAAGGATGAGTTGAACAAGATGCAGTTGAAATCTGAAATACACAAAGAACTACGTTAGTCTCTGCATTAAATTCAAAAGATATTGCTCCTGAGCAAATTGAAGCAATAGGAATTACAAATCAAAGAGAAACAGTAGTGGTTTGGGATAAAAATACGGGTAATCCAATTTACAATGCAATAGTTTGACAAGATAGAAGAACAGATAAGTTTTGTATTGAATTGGCAAAAACTCATAAGGATATAATTAAAGAAAAAACTGGATTAGTAATTGATGCTTATTTTTCGGCAAGTAAAGTAAAATGAATTTTAGATAATGTAAAAGATGCAAAACAAAAGGCATTAAATAATGAGTTATATTTTGGAAATATTAATACATGACTTATTTGAAAACTAACTGGTGGAAAGGAGTTTTATACTGATCATACAAATGCTTCAAGAACAATGCTTTATAATATTTCAACTCATGAATGAGATGAAGATTTATTAAAATTATTTGACATACCTTTAAGTATGTTACCTAAAATAAAAGGGAATAGTGAGATTTATGGTTATACATTTCCTGAACTACTATCTAAAAACTCAAATCATAAAATAGCAATTGCATCTTCAATTGGTGATCAACAATCTGCTTTATTTGGTCAAATGTGTTTAGACTCTGGTGATATTAAAGTTACATTTGGTACTGGAGCATTTATTCTAATGAATACTGGTGATAAAAAAATTGACTCAAAAAATGGATTATTAACAGTAATTGGTTATTCAATTAATAATAAATTTACTTATGGTTTAGAAGGATCAGTAATGATGGCGGGAGCTACTTTACAATGATTAAGAGATGATTTAAGAATAATATATAAAACACAATTAAGTGAGTGATATTCAGAACAAGTTAATGATGATAGACAAGTTTATTTCGTTCCAAGTTTTTCAGGCTTGGGTTCTCCATATTGAGATCCTTATTCAAGAGGGGCTATATTTGGTCTTGATAGAGGTGTAAAAAAAGAACATATTATAAAAGCAGCTCTTGAATCAATTGCATTTCAAACAAATGATGTTTTAGAGGCAATGAGAGATGATTCAAAAATAAACATAAAAAGTATTAAAGTAGATGGCGGAGCTTCAAAAAATAATTACTTAATTCAATTCCAATCTGATATTTCAGAGTCCGAGTTAATTAGACCTAAAAATGTAGAAACCACAGCAATGGGGGCTGCTTATTTGGCTGGCCTTGCTGTAGGCTATTGAAAGGACATTGATGATATTAGAGAAAAATGAAAAGTAGATAAAAAAGTTGAGCCAAAAAATGACTCTTCAAAATTAATTAAAGGGTGAAAAGAAGCAGTTTCAAGAACTAGAAATTGATTAAAAGATATTAACAATTAAAAAATTTAAATAGAGTACTTATCAAATTTAAAATTTATTCTTAAGAAAGGATTAAAATATGAATTGATCTGTATTGATATTAACAGAACTATTTGGTACGGCATTACTAATTATTTTAGGTAATGGTATTGTGGCCAATGTAGTTCTAAAAGGAACTAAAGGTAATAATAGTGGATTTTTAGCGATAACTGTAGGATGGGCATTAGCTGTGTTAACAGCAGCTTTAATTGCTAATGCTTTTGGAGGAGTAGCGCATTTTAACCCAGCTGTGACAATTGCAATTGCTATTTCTGATAAAAGTAAGAACTTAGGTTTTGGAGGCTATGTTGGACTTTCACCAGTTGCACTATTCTTTTTAGTAATTTTAATTCAATTTATAGGAGCTATGATGGGTCAGTTAATTGTTAATTTTGTTTATTATAAACATATTAAAAATACTTTAAATTCACTTAAAGTTGAAGACCAATCAAATGTACTTGCTATGCATGCAACAATTCCAACTGAGAGAAACCCACTATTTAATTTTGCTATGGAGTTTTTAGGAACAACAGTTTTAATAGTTGCTATATTGTCTTTTGGAAAATTTGCAAATGGAAATGGATTACCAAACTATTTTGCACCAATATTAGTTGGAACAACAATATTAGCAGTTGGGTTATCACTAGGGGGAACAACTGGTTATGCTATTAATCCCTTTAGAGACTTAGCTCCAAGAGTTGTTCATTCATTAATGCCTTTTAATAATAAAGGAACATCAGATTGAAAATATAGTTGAGTGCCAGTATTAGCACCGTTATTAGCGGGAGTTACAGTAGGATTATTATTTTTAATATAATTTATTAAAAATGTTAGTAATTGTCTTTTAAATTTTTTTAAAAAACTTACTATAAGAAAATATATGTAATAAAACTAGGTTTTTACCTAGTTTTTTTATATAATTTTATAAGAT
This sequence comes from Spiroplasma endosymbiont of Dioctria linearis, assembly GCF_964030865.1. Lineage (NCBI taxonomy): Bacteria > Bacillati > Mycoplasmatota > Mollicutes > Entomoplasmatales > Spiroplasmataceae > Spiroplasma > Spiroplasma endosymbiont of Dioctria linearis. The sequence goes on from NZ_OZ034984.1 coordinate 152,261, forward strand.
TAAAGGGAGAAAAAAAGATGATCAGATTAGATACAATAGTAACTGATGTATTAGCTGCAATTGGTTTATTTATAATAGTATTTTCTCCTTTGATATTTTCTAAAATTCAAAGAAAAATTTTGAATCAAAGATTACATACATCAATAGATGGTGAAAAGCTATTTGAAAAACTTAAATATGATCTTAAGTTATCAAAACTAACAGGAATTAATAAAAAAAGACTTTACAAGGATATTGATTATGCAAAGACTATTTTTAGAGGAGCTATGGAATATAATTCAAGAGAATTGGTTTGATATTTTAATGAATTATATGCAAAAACATACATTCACAAAACTATTAAGAAAAAGGCTGTAATTTATACATGAGTTTGAATAGTAACTATTGGAGTTATTATGGGGGGTTCATATTTAGATATTCTTTCATGACTATTTGATATGAAAAAACTTAATTCTTCATCAGGGATTGTATCAATTTGAATACTATTTTTCTGTGCAATGGGATTTAGTATCTTTATTAAATATCTAGAATTTTTTAAGGTAAGAAAAGTTATAAATGATGAAGTTAGACAAATAAATTTAACTAAAAAGGAAAAAGTTTGAAAAGACTATTTAATAATTTATTGAGTATCTTGTTCAGTTCCTTTTGTTGGTTTTGCATTAATTTTAATAAATATTTTATTTATGTAATTATTTTTTTAGAGAAAAGGTGGTGAAAATATGAAGAAGACTGATTTACTAATTAGAGGAAAATTAGGAGAAATTATTACAAAAAGATTTCTAAAATCAAAGCATGTTAAAATGGTTTCTGAAGGAGATTATATTGCGAGATTAAGAGCTTGTTGTAAAGTAATCTACAGTATTCCAATTCAAGCAATTTGAATTGGCTTTTTCTTTTATGCACGTATTATTGTTCAAAATCATGTTGCAAATACACCATCAATACCAGAAAGTGAACTGTGACTGTATACTGATCAAATTAATGTTTTAAATACTTTTATTTTGATTCAATCATATCATCTCTTTATAATGTCTTGTGTTTTAATTGTTATGCTTAATATGACCATGTCTCGAGGAACTTCCATATTTACAGCAATATTTAATATTTTGTATATATCTGAAGCACTTCTTTATGGTAGTTTCTTATTCATTCTTGATTGAGTTGGTTTACTTCATAAATTTCAAAGTCCACAAGAATTATTAATGGCAATAAGAACTCAATGATTATGAGTTATTGCAATATTTATTGCAATCTTTTCTTGATTACCTTTAAAATCAGTTTTTGCAGATGTAAATATGTGAAATAGAGAATGAATTAGAGTTGATCGTTATAGAAAAACTGAAGATAGAGAAAATGGTTTTGTATTTAAAACTTGAGTAACACCTGGAGAAATTAGTGCAAGAAGATTAATGATCTCAACAGGGTGGTATCTAATATTTACAGCAAGTATTTTTCACTTAATGGATATATTTGCAAATACACAATTTAATACTGTAAAATATGTTTTATTAGTTGCAGGTTATATTATCTTTTTATCTGCCTATGTAGTACCATATAATAGTTTAAGTTTAATTTTTTATTGAGCCAACTTTATATTCTTATTCTCTTTTACAGTTTATGGTTTATATATGGTTCAAAATGTAGCATGACAATCAACAATGTGATATTTATACTTATATCTATTATTAATAATTCCTTGTATAATTTCGTTTAAATCAGCTGTAAGATATACTTGAACGATTAAAGATAAAGAAGAAATTAAAGCAGTTGTTTTGAATATGTTTGAAAGTGAGAGTGCCTTTGAACAATTTATAGAAGAACGCGATAGTAAAGAAATAGTTAAACAATCAGAAGATACACTTTAGGAGACAATACATTGGAAAAAATAAGATCAGGATTTATTAGTATTATAGGTAGACCTAATGTTGGTAAATCAACATTATTAAATACTTTATTAGGTAAGAAAGTTTCAATTGTTACTAATAAAGCACAAACAACAAGAAATCGTATTAATGGAATATTAACTCATCAAGATGCTCAATATATTTTTGTAGATACACCAGGAGTTCATAAAGCTCAACATGAATTGGGAAGATATATGAACAAAGTAGCGTTATCTTCAACAAAAGGAGTAGATGTTATTTTATTTTTAGCACCTAGCGATGAATTTATTGGAGAAAATGATAGATTTATTTTAAATGCTTTAAGGGAAAGGGATGTACCAGTATTTTTAATTATTACTAAAAGTGATTTACTTTCAGAAAGTCAACTTCTAAATAAAGTTGAAGAATGAAAACAACAAGATTTTGAATTTGAAAAAATTCTTAGTGTTTCATCAACAATGGGAAGTAATTTAGCAATGCTTTTAGATGAAATTAAAAAAAGTTTACCTGAAACAGGAATTAAATTTTATCCTGATGAAACTTTTACTGATCAACCTGAACGTTTCTTAATTCGTGAGGTTATTCGTGAAGAAATTTTATTGCAAACAGAGCAAGAAATTCCACATTCAGTTGCTATTTTAATAGATATTTTAGAGGAGAAAAAAGATATTATTAAAGTAATTGCTTCAATAATATGTGAAAGACAAAGCCAAAAGGGAATTATTATTGGTAATAAAGGTAGCAAAATTAAATCAATTGGTATTAATTCTCGTGAAAAGCTTGAAACATTATTTAACAAAAAATTCTATTTAGAGTTATTTGTTAAAACAAAAGAAAAATGAAGACAATCAGCATCATTAATCAAACAATTGGGGTATGACAAAGATAGTTATTAGGTGATGAAAATGGGAGCAATAAAAATAAATGCAGTAGTTATTGAATCTAGTGATTTTGATGATTATGCCAAAATTGTTAAAGTATTTAGCAAACAATTTGGTAAATTAAGTTTTATAGCTCCAGGTGTTAATAAATCAACTTCAAAAAATAAGTATTCAGTTCAAACTTTTAGTTGAAGTGACTTTGAAATCTTTAAATCAAGAGGCGAAGATAGAATAAGTAAATTAAAAACAGGAGTTTTAAAGAAGGAATATTTTGACATAGCTAAAAATTATAATAACTATGTTTATGGATCAATTATTTTTAAAATTGTTGATCAAATAGAACAAATTAGTAATAAAAATTATAAGATTTTCAAAATGCTAATTTTTGTTTTAGAAAATATAAATAATAATAAAAATCCATTTATAAACTATTTATTTTTTATTACTCATTTAATTCAAGAAACAGTACAACCTTTTAGGTTGAATGGTTGCATCAGATGTAAAAAAACAACTTTTCCAATTGTAAGATTTGAATATAGTGAAAATGGGTTTGTTTGTGCGAGATGTCTATGACCTGGTGAAATTGTTCACCCAGAGTCATTTATAAAAGTACTTTCAAATATTCATAAAAAGACAATTCACTTTAATATTGAGCAAAAGTATGAGTATATTGATTTAATAGTTATTCACAATATTGTAATTAACTATTATGAAAATAATTTAGGATTTTATTTAGGACCAATATATCTATTAAAAAATACAGTAGCTTTAAATGTAAATGAAAAAATAGCAGAGCGTTATAAATAACACTTATAATGTATTGACAAGACTAATTTAATGTAAGAAAATTCATAAGTATCTCGATATGTGCAAACATCAAGTTTGCTTTTTTTATTGTTAGGAGAAAAAATGAAAGTAGAAATAGAAAAACTAATTTCGCATTTAAAAACACAAGGTTTTGTATTTCCAGGATCAGAAATTTATGGTGGTCTTGCTAATTCTTGAGACTATGGACCGTTAGGCTCAGAAGTAAAAAATAAATTAAAAAAACTTTGATGGGATTTTTTTGTAAGAAGAAATCAATATAATATTGGTTTAGATTCATCAATAATATTAAATCCAAAAGTATGAAATGCATCAGGTCATTTAGGTAATTTTAATGACCCATTAATTGATTGTAAAAAGTGTAAATCTCGTTTTAGAGCAGATAAGTTAATTGAAGAAAAATTTAATGATATTAATGTTGGTGGATGAAATAATCAAAAAATCGAAGAATTTATTAAAGAAAAATTAATAAATTGTCCAAAATGTAACGCTAATGATTTTACAAATATTAGACAGTTCACATTAATGTTTAAAACAAATCAAGGTGTTGTTGAAGATGAAGCATCAACAGTATACTTGAGACCAGAAACAGCTCAGGGTATTTTTGTGCAATATAAAAATTCTCAGCGAGCTTTAAGAAAAAAACTGCCTTTTGGTATTGGACAAATTGGTAAATCATTTAGAAATGAAATAACACCAGGGAATTTTATTTTTAGAACAAGAGAATTTGAACAAATGGAATTAGAATTTTTCTTTTCACCCAATGATAAAACTGACTGATTTGAGTATTGATTGGAAAAGGTTAAGTTTTTTTTAGAAAAAGTAGTACTCATTGATGAAAAAAAATACTCGATAAGAGAACATGAAAAAGATGAGTTAGCTCATTATGCTAAACGAACAGTAGATATTGAATTTGATTTCCCATTTGGGAGAGGTGAACTATGGGGTATTGCTCATAGAAGTGATTTTGATTTAAAACAACATCAAACCCATTCTGGACAGGATTTAACTTATTTAGATCCAGAAACAAATGAAAAATATTTAGCCAATGTAATTGAACCAAGTGTTGGAGTTGAAAGATTGCTTTTAGCAATTTTTTGTCAAAGTTATGTTGAAGAAAAAATTGACAGTGGAGAAAGAATTGTAATGAAACTTCCTTATAAACTTGCTCCATATTCAATAGCAATTATGCCTTTGCAAAAACAGCAAAATAAAAGGGCAAAAGAACTTTATGATACAATGTTAATTGATTTCGATGCAACATTTGATGAGACAGGAAATATAGGAAAACGTTATAGAAGACAAGATGCAATTGGAACACCATATTGCATAACTATTGATTTTGATACTGAAACAGATAACAGTGTTACTGTTAGAAATAGAGACACTATGAATCAAGAGAGAATTGAAATTAAAAGTCTCAAAGAGTATTTATTAAAAAAAATAATTTAAGTAAGGAGTGATAAATTTGGCAATATCACAGAATCAAATTGATTCAGTTTTATTAAAAGCTAATATTGTGGATGTTATTGGCAAATATATTGACCTTCAAAAAAAGGGAAGAAATTATGTATCAATTTGTCCATTTCATGATGATTCAGATCCATCCATGAATGTATCCCCAGATAAAAAAATTTTTAAGTGTTTTGTATGTGGCACTGGTGGAAACGTTATTACATTTGTACAAGAATTCAATAATATAACTTTTTTTAAGGCACTTTCCTTAATTGCAAAAGATTTAAATATTAAAATTGATGGTTTAAGGGAATTTGAAAATAAAGTAAAACATAACTCAAAAGAGAGTACTTTGTTTGAAATAAATAAAGCTGCTGCAAACTTCTTCAATGGTTTATTAATTTCTTCACTTTCAATTAAGGCTAGAGATTACTTAAAAGAAAGACACATTAGTGAGCAAGAAATTGAAAAATTTAAAATAGGTTTTTGTCCAAAAAATATAAAAGTTTATGATTATTTAATTAAACTTGGCTTTTCACAAGAAAGTATTTTTGACTCAGGAATAGTTTATAAAAGTGGAGTAGATTATAATTGTACTTTTGAAAATAGATTAATTTTTCCAATAACTGATGAAGACTCAAATATTATTGGTTTTTCTGGAAGAGTAATTAATTCAAAGGATTCTCCAAAATATAAAAATAGTAGTGAAAATTTAATTTTTAAAAAATCTCAATTGGCTTATAATTTTGATAAGGCAAAAAAAGAAGCTAGAATTAAAAATGAAATAATTATTTTGGAAGGTTTCATGGATGTTATAAGTTTAGAAGCCATTAATATAAAAAACTCAGTTGCTATTATGGGAACCACAATGAGTGATTATCATTTAAAATTATTTTCAAGAGTAGCTAAAAGATATAAATTGTTTCTTGATGGAGATAAAGCAGGAGTCAACGCAGCATTAAAAATTTCTCAGTTTTTACTTGAAAAAAATATTGATGTAACAATTGTGGAAAATAATACTGGTAAAGATCCAGATGAACTAGTTAAAGCTGGAGAAAAAAATTTAATTAATCAAATGATTGAAAATAGTTCCCATCCTGCAAACTTTGCTACTAGATTTTTTTCAAAAGATTTAGATATACAAAATTCTTTAAAGGTTAATGATTTTATTGAAAAGGTTATTGCAGTTCTGAAATATGAAAGTAAAGAAAACATTATTGAATCAGTTGTTGCGAATTTGGCAGATATTACAAGACTTGAAAAAAGTACTATATTTAAAACTTTAAACAAAGCAACTAGTAAAGTAAAGGCCAATATTTCAAAAAATATAGATATAAATTATCAAGAAAATAATATGGTTGACTTTAACGAGGGACAAGAATATATCAACAGAATGCTAAATACTTTTGTAAATGATGAAAATAGTCAATTTGAAATTCCTGAATATGGTTATGAAACTATTAAGAAGGATAAAATAGTACAGTCTAATCTTCAAAAAGTTAAAAAAAATCATTCTAAAAATTTTGCAGAGGCTGCAATTGTTTGAAATATTTTAGATAATGATTCTTTACTTGATAATTTGGATAGAAAAATAAATAATATTGAAAATATTAATGTTAAAAGAACAATAAATTTTATAATTGAACAATATAAAAAAAATGGCTATGTTGGTCATAATTGAGAACAAATAGCAAATGAAATAAAAAAACTAAATAAAAATTATTGTGAATACATTTATGAAATTAAAAATAGACATTTCACAGCTTTGCAAAAAACTTTATCACCCAAGGGTTTAGAAGATTGTTTTGATGCAATAGAACTTTATAAAATTGAAGATGAAATAATGCTTTATAGCGAAAAAATTAATTCAACTCAAGACAATGAATTAAAAATTAATTATGCAGAACATAGAGAAGAATTATTAAAACTTAGAAATAAAATATATGAAAAAAGGAGAAAAATATAATGGCACTAAACTTAAAAAAATTTGAAACAATGGAAGAATTTAAAGATTATCTTTGAACTTATTTAGATAAAAATGACAATGAGATAGCACAAGAGGAAATTCAAGAAGTTATTTTTAAAAAATTTCAAGATATAGAAGAAGAAGAAATTAGTTTACTTTTTGATGAATTAGCAAAAAGAGAAGTAGTATTTACAGATGACCTTATTGAAGAAGAACTAGATGAAGATGAAGATGAAGAAGAGGATGAAGATGAAGCTGATGAACTTGAAGGTGAGTTTAGAAAAAGAGATAAAGAAAGAAAAGATCTAAAAAAAGCAAACGAAAATAATGCTCCTGTTAAATATCGTGTTGGGGGAATTAGTAATGAAACAAAAATTCAAGATATTATTAAATCATACTTTAACCAAATTGGATCTTCAAAAATTTTAACAAAAGATGAAGAAGTTGAATATGCAAAAATGTTAGAAGATAGTGATCCAATTATTGCTAAAGAAGGTCGAGATAAATTAATTACTTCAAACCTTAAATTAGTTATTTCTGTTGCTAGAAAACATTTAAATAGAGGACTTGATTTTGCTGACCTAATTGAAGAAGGAAATATTGGATTAATGAAAGCAGTTGATAAATTTGATTATAAAAAAGGATTTAAATTTTCAACGTATGCAACTTGATGAATTCGTCAAGCAATAACAAGAGCTATTGCTGACCAAGCAAGAACAATTCGTATTCCAGTTCACATGGTAGAAACAATTAATAAACTTACAAGAATTGAAAGACAATTAACTCAAGAATTAGGAAGAGATCCAACTTCAAAAGAAATTGCAAAAACTTTTGGTAAAGGGATTACTCCACAAAAAGTTATTGAAATTAAAAAATTATCAATTGAACCAGTTAGTTTAGAAAAACCATTTGGAGATGAAGATGATACTCACTTTGGTGACTTTGTGGAAGATAAAGATATTTCTTCACCTGATGAATATGCTGAAAAAGAAGCTTTAAGAGAAGTGATTGATGAAGTATTTTGTGATATTCTTGCACCAAGAGAAGAAAAAGTTGTAAGAATGAGATTTGGAATTCTGCCAACTAAATTAAGAACACTAGTTAGATTAGCAGAAGAATGTGATGATGAAAGTTTTGAAGATTTAAAACAAGAAATTGCTAATTTAGATATTCACTATGATACATCAATTGAAAGAATTCAAAAATACAAAAGTGCTATTATCCAGTTACATCTTTCAAAATTTGATTCACCTAAAACTTTAGAAGAAGTTGGAAAAGAATTAAAAGTTACTAGAGAAAGAATTCGACAAATTGAAGCAAAAACAATTAGAAAATTTAAACCATCTGCATCAAATCCTAAAGCAAGAGTTTTAAGAGATTTCTTTAAAGGATAAGAAATGAGTTTTCTTACACCAAGATTATTTTCATTGGCAAAGTTAATTACGGAAGGAGAAGTTGTAGCTGATATTGGAACAGATCATGCATATCTTCCTATTTATCTTGCCAAAGATGGTAAAGCAAAAAAAATATATGCAACAGATGTTGCAAAAAAACCACTTGCTGTAGCAACAAACAATATTGCTTCATTTGGAGTTACAGATAAAGTTGAGACAATCCTTGCAGATGGAATTGAGTGAACAATTTCTAAGAACATAAAACTTGACTCTTGTATTATTGCAGGGATGGGTTCTACATCAATTTTAGATATATTAGAACAAGATAATGAAAATATTTATTCTTATGTTATTGCACCTAATACGAATTTAGAACCAATTAGAAGTTGAGCCAAAAAATTTAAATATTTTGTAGAGAATGAAATAATTGTTGAAGATAATAAGATTATTTATGAAATAATAAAAATTAATAAATTTGCTGGAACAAAAATTAAAAGTCAAAAAGATATTATATTTGGACCTTTATTAAGACGTGAAAAAAATAATAAATTATTTTTACAAAAATGATTAGAAGAAGAACAAAAACTTTTAAATTTGTTACAACATGTACCTAAAAAAGATATGAAATATAAGGAAATTGCAAAAAAGAAAAAAATTATAAATAAACTTCTAAGAAGGAGAAATTTAATTAATGAATAAAATAAAAGCAAATGCTTTAATTAACTATTTAAATGATGTATTTCCACAAAAAAATGCATCTGAATGAGATAAGGTAGGATTACAATTAGAAGAGGTATATAACTTGGAAAGTCAAGATGAGATTGAACACATAGTTATTTGTCTTGATGTAACAAAAGAAGTCGTTGAGTTTGCAATTGCAAACAATTCGAACTTTATTATTAGTAGACATCCATTTTTATTTTTTGATCTGGATACAGAATTAAAAAATTTAGCAAAAAAGGAAATTTATGAACTATGTATAAAAAATGAAATTCAATTATTTTCTATACATACTAATTACGATAATAGTGATAAGCAAAATATTATTGATTTAATTGAAACGCAATTAAATGTAAAAAATGTTGAAAAGGTGGGAGTATTTAATGAAGGTTATAAAATTAAATTATTAAGTTCATTAAGTTTAAAAGAAATAATTGAAAAGCTAAAATTTATTTTTGGAAAACAGCAAGCGCTTCTAACTAGAAATTCAAATTTAGAAAAAGAAATCGATTATATTTTCCTAACACCAGGTTCTGGGGCATCAACTATGATGGACTTACAGTTGCAAAATGAGTTTTTTATAACTGGAGAGGCAAAGTGAAATGAATGACTTTATGCTGATCAAAATAAAATGGATTTATTAACTCTAGGTCATTATATGGAAAATCATTTTATTGATGATTTAGAAAATAAATTATTAAAAACATTTAATGATGAAGTTAAAATAAGTGCCTTTGATATTAAAAATACTTTTATCATTTTATAAAATATATTAAAAAAACGAAATTACTTAATTTCGTTTTTTATTTCCTCAAGATATTTTATAACCTGATTTTGAATAATACTTGATGTAGATGCTCCTGCAGTAACTGCCACTGTGTCAATATTTTCTAAGTCATTAATTTCAATATCTTCTTTACGATTTATTCTTATTGACTTTATTCCTTTATCTGATGCCAACTCTACTAATTTCATTGTGTTATTACTTCTTTCATCGCCAACAACGTATAATAGATCAACTTCTTTTGGATTTAAATCAAGTATTGCTTGCTGTCTTACAAGAGTGGCCTCACAAATATCATTTTTAAAAATGGCATTTTTATATTTTTCCTTTATTTTTTTATAAATTAAATCAGTGTCAATTATTGACAATGTTGTTTGATTTGTTATAAAAATATCTTTATTAGATATATTTAAATTTTCAACTTCTTGACTGTTTGTTACTAAATGAATTTTTTTATTATCCAAACTTGTTAAAGCTATTGTTTCAGGGTGAGAATGTTTACCAATAAAAACAATATCAAATCCAAGATTTAAGTATTTTTTTATTATATTTTCTGTTTCTAAAACTCATTCACATTTAGTATCTACAACAATTAATCCTTGCTCTTCAGCCACCTTTAAAACTTTTAAATCGGTTCCATGAGCTGAAAAAATAACAACACTCCCTTGTGGAATAGTTTTTATAATATCTAAACGAGACTTTTTTCAATCATCAATAGCTATTATGCCAAGTTCTTCAAGTTCATTTACTATTATTTTATTGTGCACTAAAAGACCAATCATATATATTTTTTTGTCTGGATATGCTTTTACTGTATCTTTTGCCATTTTTATAGAAACTACAACTCCAAGACAAAAACCACGTGGTGTTACTTTTAAGACTTTCATTAATTACCTCACTTTTCTTATTTTACTATTTATTTAAGAGTAAAGATAGGAAAGTATTATTTTTGCTTTTCTTCTAAAATTTTAACTCTTTATTAACTTTTATAAAGTAGAAAAAAAATCATTAAGGTTATTGGGGTGCATATCTTCATCATCAAGTATTGGTTCTTGTTTAATAGTACATCATGGATTAATTCTACATTTAAAGGTGTTTTTTTAATTTAGAAAGAATTTTAAGAGTAAAAGAATTAGCAATTATTAAAGATATATGAATTAATTTCAAAAGTTTACAAAAAGTTTTAAAATTAAAATGATCAATAGGTTTAAAAGATATGCTATTTATTAAGGAAGCAATAGCTAAGGAATGTGTATTAAAGTTTTTGAAAATAAGGTTTATCAAATCTTAACTGGAGAAGCCAAATTTATATATATGAGAAATAAAAAAACTATAATGAAGGAAAAAAAAGTAATCTAAGTTTACAAGTAGTAAAACTACTGGTTTTTTATTTTTAATAGTATTTATAAATTAAAAATAGTATATTTTCTGGAATTCTATATTAGTGTTTTCAAATATCTTTAATTTTATAATTGCAAAAATATTTATTAAAAGACAAATGAGAAGAATAGTATTGTAAATAGAATTAAAAGTCAAATTTTATTAAAAAAAATATGATAAAAATAATTGAGGTATTAATAATATTGCATTTTGCAATTTATTTAAATTTTTCATATAAAACTTTTAGAATACAAGGATTTTAAAAATATTTTATAATTTTAATTACTATTACTATAATATATGTTTTGTTTTTAAAGAGAATAAACTTAACTCTATAGTTATAAATAATTAAGGAGAAAACATGAAAAAATTACTTAGCTTATTAGGGGGATTGAGTTTAATTGTAACCTCAAGTGCCACTGTAGTTGCTTGTGGTAACACAACAAAACCAGAAATAACAGATTATAACAAATTAATTAAGGACCTTAAAGAAAATGTTAATGAGATTTTTGTAGAACATTTAGAAAATAATGTTTATAAAAATTTAATAGGTTTAACTATGAACGAAAATGAGAACAAGTTTTTAAATAGAACAACTATTAAAGTATTTAAAGGTAAATCCGCAAGTGAAATAGGAGAAAAAAATTTAGGTCATTTAGTTGATGATATTAGTAAAATATTAGAGCTTGATCAATTGGAATCTAAATTAAATGAATTAAAACTTTTTAATAAGTATAATATTCTTTTAAACGATGTAAATACTTTATACAAGGGAATTGTTTTTGATTGAGATACTTTGGATATTAATACAAATGAAAATGACAATTTATATTTAGCTAATGTTTTAATAGATTATAAAATAGAAGTTCAATATAAAGGCGAAAAAGAAATTGAAGTTATAGAAATGAGCGATTCAGTTAAATATACGTTAACAAATGAACAGACTTTAAAGAACTCCTCTGATAAATTTTACAAAAATATTACAAAAGATTATTTTTTAGGACAAGATTCAGATTCTAAAAAATACTCAAATTTACTTTGAAACGATATCAAAGGTTCAAAAAGTAAGTTAGATGGATATGGAAATATTGATAAAGAGATGGACAATTACTGAAATAATACTGTGCAAGAAAATAGCTTTAAAGATTCTATTAGTAACTTTATTAAAACTAATTATTTTAGTGAATTGCCTACATTACCTCTATTTTTTGAAGAAGATAATTTTTATAAGAGCTCAGAATTAAATAAAACATCTTTATTTAATTCAATTAATAAACCAAAAGCTTTTAGTGATAGCGAAGCAATTAAGTTTGATTATAAAACTGAGAAAGGTCAATTAATGTTGGAAAGTATTTTTAGAAAAAATCCTGATATTAATCCGACAGATTTTATATTAAGAAATAATTATTTTACTGAAGAAAATTTTAGTATTTGAATAAAAGATTATAAAATATTAAAAGAGGAGTTTATTAAAAAGTTAAATGTAGACTTACAAGAGATTGAAAAAACTGAGGAATACAATAGTTCATTTTCAATGGGTTATGTTAATTTAACTGGACCTTCAATTAATTTTCCTGAGGATAAATATGTACATCATTTGCCTGATTTTAAAATAGCTATTAATTATATAATTGATTTAAATCAAACTTCAGATGAAATTTTGAATGATATGAATGAGTTTTCTATAAATTCCATTAAGTCATTTCATAAAGTTTATGGTGTGGATTACAATTATAATTATTTGGATAATAATTCGAAAAAAGATATACTAATGGCTATTAAAAAGTCTGATTTTACAAGGGACCTTCAATTCTCAAACACAAATTCATCAACACCATTTAATCTATTTATGTCATTACATAAAAATAATTTAGCCTCTTATAGAGAAGAATTATTAAATACTTCAAAATTACCATTAGATTCAATATATTTATTTGATTTTAGAAAATATTACGAGGATTCAAGTATTCCAGGAAGTACTCCTATAAGCAGATACTATAAAGAATATGATCTTGAAAGAGGTATAGTTTTGAAAACAGATTCGAATGCTAATTATCAGAACGAGAAAATAATGTATTGAAATTTAGGTTACCTAAACTTACACTTTGATTTAGCTGAAATAATTGAGGGAATAAGTGTTTTATATGAAAAGGACTTTATTGTATTTTCATAAAAAGTATTTGTATTTCTGATTATAAATAAAAATATTGCTTTTGAGTTTAAACCTAAAAGTAATATATCAAGTATATATATTTTATAAGGAAAATATAGTAATTTATGTTTAACAGTTTGCAAGATATTGCAAACTGTTTTTATATTATATTTAAACGCAATATTTGTTTTTAAAATTTTTAAAAAATCTAAAAGTATACTATAAAATTTAAATAAAGAGCAATTCTGACCCAATATGCAAGTTCATCTAATAAATAGTTTTTTTATTTTCTAGCAATAAAATAGCAATTAATATATTATATTCTATTAATAAGTTTATAATTATATAGGACTTATTATTTAATTTTCGTCTCTTGTTTATTATATATAATCTAGTTTAAAGATTCTGGTTTAACAAATTTTTTTAAGGATCTATAGTTAATCTTAGTTGTTCTTGCTTAAATGTATTAATACTAGTTCTTTCATAAAATCTCCATTTATTGATTATAAAAGAGGATATAATAGTTTGCCAATTTGTTAGTACATAGTTATTTCTCTTTTAAGAGAAATCAATTTTTTCTTTTTCTTAAATTAAAAGAGAGATTTTCATTTAAAATAATATTATGGAGTAAAAATATGAAAAAAATTAGTGAGTTTTTAATAAAATTAAAGCCATATAAAAGACTATATAAAATGTTTTGAATGATATTAACAATTACGATTTTGTTATTTTTTCAAATTTTTATGTTGTCGCTTTCATATGCTGTTCCACATGCCAATGGGGGATTTCATTATTGATTTAAGGGATTACATTCTTTACTTGGTGAGTCAAGACATGAACCTAATTCAAGTCAAGGTTTTATCTTTGCAGCAACAATAATTGGCTATATTCCAATTATTCCAATTATTCCATTTTTATATTTCACATTTACAAATTGATTAATTCAAGAGAAATTGAGTGATAAATTTATTGATGTTCCAAAAAGTAAATATTTATATTGATCAACTTTTATTCATTTTTCAGCAATAGCATTAGTTTTTTTAATAATTCCAGGACTTTTAACTTATCTTGGTGGAGGAGGAATTCTTCCTCATCAAGCCTTTATAGCTGTGCAAAATACTTTTAGTGACAATGTCGGTGAAAGAATAGCTGCAATAAGTGGAATTTTATATTATGGTGTTGGTTGTCTATTTGCCACAATTATAATTTTTTGAGTAATATGAATGATGCTTTCTTGAGTTGGTAAGCAATTTCAAAAACTTATTGATATTTTTAATAATTGAAGGTATTCAAGAAAAGAAATGAAACGTGAATTAAAACTTCAAAAACTAGAAGCAAAAGCAAACAAGAAGAAAAAACAAGAATAAGAAGAGTATAATAAAATAAAATTGAAAGGGAGTTAAGTTATGAAAAAGTTGTGTTCAATTTTAGGTTCATTGAGTTTGGCTGTATTTTCATCTGCAAGTGTTGTTGCTTGTAAGGGTGGTCTTGATCTTAGTTTAAATTACACTGATGAAGAAAAAATTATGTCTATTTATAACTTGACAACCAAAGATTTAGTTAAAAACGGTGTTAAAATAAAAACTTTAGTATCTCCTGAAGATATCGATGCTGTTATTGAATCACTAGAACTGAGTGAAATTGTTAATAAAAATCCTAATGGAAGCTTATTAAAAAGCAGTTTGGGTGTTTTTATTATGTCAAATCAATTATTAAATGAAATATCTTCAAAAGTTCCTGGATATGGATGAATTTCAAATAAATTAACTTGACAGTCACAATGGTCAATAAAAGATTTAATGGCAAGAGAGGATTTATCATTATTTAATAATGTAAGCGGATGAATGTACAAAGGAAAAGAAGAAGATAACTCAAAATGATCTTTATCTGTTACATTCTTAAATGAAGATAAAACTGGTTGAAATGGTGTTGAACCTGCTAAATATGCAAGAATTAATATAAATAGAAAACTTGTTGCAGATGATTTTGGAACAGTTGATGGTAATTTATCGAATAAGGATGTAGTATATGGTGGTAATACTGCTAATGCTCAAGATAGTTTTTTAAATCCTAATAATCCTAAGTTAGGTGTAATTTATCAAGGTTATGCTAATTCGTCTAAATTAATTGACTTAGAAAAAATTTTAAGCGATGATATTGGAACAATTCCAATTGGCTTTTTTAATTATTCACCTAGTGCAACTGATTTTGTGAATAATAAAATAATCTTATTAGATTTTGCAAATAAGGTTTTACAAGCAAGTAAAAAAGAAATTGAAGAAAGTTTAAATGATTATCTTTTAAATAACCCAATTTATTTGGGAGAAGGTTTAGTTGTTGAGGAAATTAATAATATTATAAAAAATCAAATATATATTATTTTAATGACCAACTCAATTGATAGAGAAAACTTAAGAGATAAAGAAGGAAAGCCATTATTTGTTGATGAAGCAGAGCAAGCAGAATCTCTAATTATAGTTAAATCAATGATAAATAAACTTAAAAAATTATGTGAACAAATGTTATTATCTTATAATACAAAATCTAATTCACAAAATATTGAAAAGTTAATTAATATGTTAAACACAATTCAAAATGAAGATGGTAGGTTTAGAACAGTTAATAAAAAAGATTTTAAAGAAACTCTAAAATTAGTAATTGAGAACTCAAGAGATGAAAATGATCCTAATTCATATCAAAAAGCTTTTTATAATGGAGAACTAAATGCAATTTTATTTAAAGTTGAAGATCAAAGTGGTCAACAAAACCCTCTAACATTAATAAATGATTATTTAGATTTTGGTTTTAATGATCAATACAAATTTAAAGTTCAATATTGAGGTAATTCAACACCAATTAGTGGGGGAGAAGATCAATGATATTCTCCTGATGATCAAAGAAGTAAGGATGAATATATTGCAGATAAAGGTTTTAGAAATATATTCTTAAAACACAGATTTGACAATTCCAAAAATTCAGAAGACAGTGCTCAACTACTGAAAAATTATGAAGAAAAAGTAGGGATAACTTATGATATTTTTGACTTTGATGAATCTATTGCCAATCCAACTGATCAACAAATAGAAGTAAAAATGCTAGAAAAATTAAAAGAAGCTATTAAATTAGATCCAGAGGGTTCAATTGAAAATGTAACAGCAGATTCATGAAGAATTTATCATTTAATGGCGTTAATAAATAGTAGGGCAAATGAAAAAATAAAGTCTTTATTATCATATGATAAAAATAATAAAATAGGAATTCATGAGGGCAATATTTCACTTGATTATTGAAATAAAACACCAGGTGATTTTGCAAAAGCTGATGATGATATTGCTTTTGCACAATTGATTAAAGAAAATCAAGTTCCTCTTATTGTTACTGATCAAAAGTACAATAGTAGCAATACTAATAGAAAAGATATTTATAATTCAGGAGTAGAGTCTATTTGAACAAATAAATTAGAATTAAACATTTATGTAGGACAAACAAATATTTATGGAAAAAGATATGATCAAGATATAAGTGATATAAATAATTGGTGAACTCAAAAAGATAGAATATATTGAAGCTTTAATTCACTAGTAGCAATACCTGATCAATATAAAAATAAATTAATGGAATATTGACAAAAACATGTTTCAAATAATCCTAAAAATCCAGATTATAATCCATCTTTATAGTGAAAAGAAGCAGTAAAAGTAACTAATTAGATAGTTAATTAGTTATTAGTTAATTTAAAAAATAGTTTGATAATACTAGCAATTAATTGTATTATTGTTTATAATATATACTTTAAATAGGAAGTAATATTATGTTATAATAACTATATAGAATTTTAAAAAAAGTGGGGGTTAAAAATGTATATTATAAATTATATTGACGGAAATTATTGTGTAATTAATACTCTCTCTAATTTATTGGTTGCAAAATTTATTAAATTAGAAGATGCAACAAATTTTATTCAAGCAGCAAATACTATCAATTTTGGTTTTCCAAATAATATTAATAAATTCTCTAACCCAGTACCTCAAAATGTACCTGTTGCTAGAAATAATACGCGTATAAAAAGAACTTACGATTGTTGCTCTCATGGAAAATGTCAACAAAATCATAATAAATCTGATGAAACAATGATGGTTGTTAAAAATATGAGTGAGCAAAATAAAATGTTGCAAAAAAAATTAAGAGATCTTAATAGCAAAATTAATTCAGTTATTGAAGAGAAAACAGCAATTTTAAATGAAAATGAAATATTAAAATCAATTATTGTAAACTCAGATGATGACGACGATGATGATGAAGTAATTGAAAAAGTAGAAGTAAAACAAGAGTTTAATCCTCAAGCTCAAGCTTCAATTATTGAGCAAGAGTCTGAAGATGAAGAAGATGAAGAAGACGAGGAAAATGATGACGAATCTGATGAAGATGATGAAGATGATGAAAATGAAGATGAAGAAGATGAAGAAGATGAAGAAGATGAATCAGATGATGATGAAGTAATTGAAAATAATACAAATAAAGATACTAAGGAAGCTGAACTTGAAGCAGCAGAAAAGGTTTATTTAAATAGAGAAAATGTAGATGAACCAATGTCTAAAAAAGAATTAAAGAAACTTAAAAAAGAACAAAAAAAAGCTTTAAAAAAAGCAGACTAAAATTTATAAGATATTAATAAAACGAAAAAAAAGCACTTTAGGGAAGTGCTTTTTTTATATATTATTATTAATCATGCTTTCGCATATTATTGATTTGCTAATAATTAAAAAGATATGAATGAGTAATGAAAGGTCACATAAAAGGCTATGAAAACAAGTGACCTAATCGAAAGAAAGGATGTTATATTGAATTAAAGAATGAATTTTTACAAACTATTGACAAATTTGTAGTATCAAAATTTAATATTCATAGCCCTGTCCAAAGGACATAATTAAATATATCAAAAAAATATAAAAAAATCAATTTTTTTTTAAAAAAATTTTAAAAAGTAATATCTTTTTAAAATTTTAAAATATAAATATAAATAGTATTTTTTTTAAATATAATGTTTATATCTTAGAATTGAAGTGAAAGATATGCAAACCTATATATGTGAAAATTGTAAAAAACCAGCATCTTACAAAAAAATTAATCAAGTAAATATACTAGTTTTTATTTGTAAAGATTGCATTATAACTGCATCAGGTGCTAAAATTGCAAACAATAGTTCTCTATGTAATGAGTGTAATAGGGAATCAAATTATATTGTAATCAATCAACTAAATAGATTAAAACAAATTTGTGAAGAATGTTTATTAAAACAATATCAAAAAATTTAATATTAGTTTTCATTATAGTCAAAAAACTTTAAAAATTTCAAACTATTTTAATATATTTTTATAAAAGTATTAGCATAAAGACAATTAAACATAAGTAATAAAAACTCTATTTCTCTTGAAATAACTTGTTTGAAATTGAATAATATTTCTTTTAGAAAATTGTATAATATTTATATTATTAAAGGACAAATATGAACTCAATATATACAAGAATTGATAACTTAGGCAGAGAAAATAGAAATACAGTATTTAGAATAATATCTAGAAAAATTTTAGAAGATTTTTCAAATGGAGTATTTAGAAGTCAAGATGATCTAGCATTTATTTGTAATTGTTCTAAAGCAACTATAACTGCATTTTCCAAAGCAGCTTTAGTTAGTGGATATAGAGAGTTACAAATAAGGTTAAAAATTGAATATGAGAATAATTTTACTTTAAATAAATCGGATGAGAAATTAATTGATAATAAGGTTAAAAATGATTTTTTTATAAATAATCAATATTTAGAAAAGTGAACAGTTGAAAGCTATGAGCAAATAAGTAATTTTTTCTTAACAAACTTGGAACATAAAATTCAGGTTTTTTCTGGTTATCAAACACTTTATTCAACTAATTTTCTTGAAGATATTTTACAAAAAAATAATATTGATGTATGAACATTAAAGTTGGATAAGGATATTATTAGCATTAAAAATAGAAGCTATGAAAAAGTAAAGTCTGTCTTTATTTTATCTGGAAGAGATACTAACTCATTAAAAGGTTTTTTTGAGTATGTCTATAATAAAAACTCAAATATAATTGTGATTGCTTCTTTAAATTGAGAAAAGTATTTGCAGTCTAAAAAAATTAAAGCAATTTTTTTTGATAATGAGCATTTTAATAGAAACTATATTGATAGAAATTTTCAACTAATATATCTTTGAAAATATTTAGATTATCAAATGAGTCTAATAAACTAGTTTGCTCTTTGTAAACTAATTCATTTAACTTTCATATACACATATAATTTGCAAAAATATGTATGGAGGTTTTTATGGATTATAAAAATGAAGATATTAAAGAAATAACTTTTTTAGTAGGTGGTGTTGAAAACATAGAAAAAGTATATCATTGTATGACCAGACTTCGTTTTGTCTTAAAAGATGATAAGCTTTTTGATACCCAAGCTATTAAAAAACTGAAATTTGTACAGGGAGTAATACTCTCTTCAGGAGAGTTTCAAATTATTATTGGAACAAGTGTCAATAAACTTTATAAATTATTTTGTGAGCAAAATGCAATAACAACTGATTTATCAAAAAAAGATACTTCTGAGTTAGATGTTAAGAAACCTAAAAAATCATTTTTGACATTTATATCACAAGTATTTGCACCTTTATTAATTGTTTTGGTTGCAATTGGATTTTGAGAAATGTTACGTATGCCCATATTTTTGGCATCTAATACAAGTGATAAAAAATGACTACAAGATTTAAATGAATTTACAGAAACTATTTCAAGAGGTTTTACTTATTTCATAGTTATAGGGGTAGCTTGATCAACATTTAAAGTGATGGGTGGTAATGAAATCTATGGTATTGTTATTGCTGTTATCTTATGTAACCCCAAACTTACTGCTTTAAGTGATCTTAAAGTTGAAAATGGCCAAACTATATTAGGTCAAATGCCTGGATGAAGTATTTTTGGAGATGTTGTTTATCCATGAAAAATTTCTTTTGAAGGTTTAGTTATTCCCATGGTACTTGTAGCTTTTATGGGTGTAAGTATACAAAAACTATTAGCAAAAGCTAATTTTGGAAATTTTAGAATGTTGATTGAACCTTTAATAGTAATAATTACTACAGTTTTAATTTCTATTTTAATTATTGCTCCAATTGGTTTATTATTTACAAGCTACTTATCAATTGCATTTAAATACTTAATGACAAACAATATTACAAAGTATATATTTACTCCAATTATTGGAGCACTATATTCTCCAATGGTTATATTTGGAATTCATAGAACTATTACACCAATAATTATGCAAGATATTGCCCAATTTAAAGGTAGTTTAATACTAGGTTTATTAATTCTTTCAAATGTCTCTACAGCAGTAGCTACTTTTGCCTTTGGGTTAAGATATAAAAATAATAGTAAAGTAAAACAAATAGCTTGAACAAATGCTACTTCTGGATTTATTGCAGGAGTAACTGAACCTTGCATATACTCAATAGGGTTAAAATATATTTTCCCAATGTTAGGTGCAGTAATAGGGACATATTTTGGATGTTTATTATACACTGCTTCGGGAGTATGAACATCAACAGCTCCCTTTGGTTTTTTAGGAGTAATAGGATTTATTTCAGGACCGCCCCAAGAGATTGAGTTAACTACATGAATTGGAGGTAGTGGTCTATGAGGAACAATTAGTATGTTAACAACAATTCTAGTTAGCTTCTTTAGTACTTTATTACTTTCAAAAATAAAATTCTTTAATAAAAGAACTTTAAAAATATTTAAAGAGGAGTATGATTTTGATTTTTATAAAGTTAATAGTGAAATTATAAAACTAAGACAAGATTATAAAAGTGAATTAAAAACTTATTTAAAAGAAACTGAAAATAAAAAAGAAAATCATATAAAAATTAAAGAGTTGAAATTAGATTATAAAAGAAATATTAATTTATTAAAAGGAGTAGCAAATGAAAAAAATTAGTAAAGATTTAATGTTAGGGTGTTCTATATCAGCAAATCAAGCAGAGGGTGCTTTTGATGTTAATGGAAAAGGACTTTCAATTGCCGAATTAAGAAGGTATAACCCTAATTTAGATAGAAAAGATATAAATACTGAAAGAAAAATGACAAAATCAAAATTAAAAGAAGCTTTAAATGATAACGGAACTTATATATATCCAAAAAAAATTGGTGTTAATTTCTATGAAAGATATAAAGAAGATGTAAAGCTAATAGCAGATATGAAAAACGATTGTTTTAGAACTTCAATTGCTTGAACAAGAATTTTTCCCAATGGAGATGAGAAAGAACCAAATCAAAAAGGATTAGAGTTCTATGACAACTTAATAGATGAGTTAATAAAAAATAAAATAGAACCTATTATTACAATGTCTCATTATGAAATGCCCTATCATTTAGTTGAAAAATATGGAGGGTGAAAAAATCCAATATTAATTGATTTTTATACTAATTTTTCAAAAACAATTATGCAAAGATATAAGGATAAAGTTAAATACTGAATTCCCTTTAATGAAGTGAATGCAGCAAATTATAGTGTCTGAGCAGGGGCTGGATTGCTAGATGATGAAGATTCAAATATTTTAGGTTTATCAATGATTGCATTACATAATATTTTTATTGCTAATGCAAAAACAATAAAAATTGGTAAAGAGATTAACAAGAATTTCTTATTTGGTTCTATGGTAGCAACTTTATTAAGTTATGCAGAGAATTGTGATCCACAATTAGTTTTAAAAACTGAAAAAGATCAGCAGCTAAAAATATATTCATTTTTTGATGTTATGCATAGAGGAGAGTATTCAAAATTTTCATTGAACTTGTTAAAAAAATTATCAATTGATTTAAAAATTACAGAGCAAGAAAAAAAATTGCTTAAAGAAAATACTTGTGACTTCTTAGGATTTAGTTATTATATGAGTGGAGTAGTAAATCAAATTGAAGGAGAAGTAACTGAGGGAAACCTTGCTAAAATTGGTAAAAATAAATTCTTAAAAGCAAATGAATGAGGGTGACAAATTGATCCGATAGGTCTAAGAATTTTAATGAATAGATTATATGACAGATATCAACAACCATTATTTATATTAGAAAATGGAATTGGTTTTGATGAAAAACCTGAAAAAGGTAAAATTAATGATGATTATAGAATTGAATATATCAAAAATCATTTAGAGCAAATTCAAAATGCAATAGATGATGGTGTTGAATGTATTGGATATACTGCTTGAAGTTTAATGGATATTATTTCACATGGTACAAGTGAAATGACAAAACGCTATGGGTTAGTTTATGTTGATCAAGATAGTTTTGGAAAGGGTACACAGAATCGAATACCAAAAAAATCTTATGAATGATATAAAAAAGTTTGCATATCTAGAGAAATTTAATTAAAAGAACGTTATTTTAGAATGACGTTTTTTTATGCGGAGCTAAATATGGGAGTGGAAAATAGCTTAAAAAAAGGTATAATAAAATTATGTTTTAATGAGGATAAATATGAGAAAACATTTTAATAAAATAGCAGGTAAGAATGGTTTTTTTGATTTTAAAGAGAAATTAAATTTTTTTGAGTATTTTGATATTAATAATAATGATTTAGTGAATGCATTTGATGTATTAAAAAAATATGAAAAAAATATGAAGAATTTAAGAAATATGATGGAAAATCAAATTATTGAAAGATTTAATTTTTATGTCAATAACTCTTTTAACAAAAAAGATAATAGTTTTGTTGAAAATAAAACAGAACAAGAAAAAAAACTTTCAAAGGCATTAGTAATTAGTGCTATTTTTTTAGCAGCTAGATTAATTTCTCAAGAATATATTACATTGAGTACCTCAAATGAATTTTTATATCAAGAGGAAAATAATTCAGATAACAGTTTTAATTTTAAAAATTACAAAAACAGCTTAAAAGGTTTTTATGAAACCCTAACAGCTTGAGGATTATATTTTACTGATGATAGCATTGAAAATTTAAGTATTTTATCAAGAATGGATGAATATATTAAAAAAGATGTTTACTCAATGAAAAGATATAAAGATATTTTTTTATATCTTTGACTTTATACCCATGTTAAAAATTCTTGTGATTTAACTACATATAAAAATAATGCAAGTGAAATAAAGTCGTTCTTTCCAAAGATTACAGGAAATGCTTTAGCTCCTTTAAATTATGAATATATTTTTGATCAAGGAGAATATAGTGATGAAACTGAAGCAAGAAAAAATATTATTAATGAATTTAAAGCATGATCGCTTGAAGCATATGATAATGTAATAAATAATCAAATCAAAAAATATTATAAGAGTGCAAATTTTTTAGAAAATCTTAATTTTGAAGAATATTTTAACTTAGTAGATTTACTAAAAAATATGTTTTTAAAAAGAAACTTTTATTCTCTTGGTGACATTCAAACAAATATGGCACAGGAAAGTTCTGATGCGGGTTCTAAAAATTACTCAGCTGAACAGATAGAATTAACAAGCAATTATTTAGTATTTAATAAAAATTCAGGAGAATTTAATAATAAAAATATTGATGAATATTATAGTTTAATTTATAAAAAACCAATACTATCTTTTTTAAATCAAAATAAAACTAAAATTTTGATAACTTATCCAGAGTTTTTATGAATGGCAAAGCATATGCAAAAGAAATATCATTTCTTTGATAGCAATATTTCAAACAAACTTTTTTTAATGTTGAAAAAGGATTATTCATTAATACTAAATCAACAATTAAAGAAAATTGAAAGAAGATTTAATAATATTAAGGTATTTAATGCAAATGAACTTTTGATTTTTAAACCAAGTGATGATAAAGAACAAAATAATAATATTGCCAACAGTATTATTTATGATCCTTGATTAAACAAAATATTTGTCATATTAGTAAATTTCTTTCCTCCAGAAAATATTGATTGATTAAATGAAAAAAGAACAACTGATGCTTTATCTGAAAATTCAAATTATGTTGCAAATATATTTTCAGAACCTTTAAATTTTGTTTTAAAGGAATTGAAAAAAGTAAAGAAACAATTAAAAAAATTAGAACTTAAATTTAGTAATGAAAAAACTGTTGAAGTAGAGGGGATCTTATTTGTCAATGACATTTTAAATGCTATTCCAAAAGTTGAAGTAAATGGAGTAAATGTTTATGTAAGTTCAATTTCTGCAATGGAACATTTTACAAATAGTTATATTTATAAAAAATAACTTATTTTTAACACTAACAATGTGATTATTTTAGTTCAATATTGTAAAATAAGTTTGGAGGATATAATATTATGAAATTACCTTATATTGGAAGTGACTTGGATGGAACTGTTGTTCAAAATAGTGACTTTAAAATATTGCAAAGCACAGTTAAAAACATCAATGAATACCAAAGCTTATCAAATAATAAGCTTTTTGTAGTAACTGGAAGATCTTTGCAAAATATAAAATATTATATCAAGCAATTAAATATTAAATTGCCAGTTATTTGTTCTAATGGGGCTGTAATAGTAGATCCAATAACTTGAGAAGTTTATTATGAAGAAGTTATGAAAAAAGAAATTATAATTGATTTATTAAAATATGCTATGGAAAATGATTTAGATGTATCTTTATATACACCAACTAGTGTTTGTTCATTAACAATTGCAGAAAGAATAAAAACCTATAAAAAACTTTATGGTCACTATCCCAAAGATTGCCAACCTGACTTTATTTTATATGAAGATTATAATCAACTACTTAAAGATATTAACAATGATGTTCATAAAATTATTAGAGTAATGTACTCACTTGATTATGAAAAAGAAACACAAGTTGCTAATAAACTAAAAGATTATTTAGAGTCAAAAAACTTATATTATCCAACAACGATCATTCAATCAAGAATTTTAATTGATGCAATGCCAAAGGGGATAAATAAAGCCACAGGTGTTCAAAAATGAGCTGAAATAATGAAAGTAGATTTAAAAGATATAATTGTTATTGGAGATAACAACAATGATTTAGAAATGATAAGTGAAATGCCCTTTGGGATTGCTGTGGGAAATGCCCACGATGAAGTTAAAAAGAAGGCTTGAAAAGTAATTGATAGAATTGAAAATAATGGTGTGGGTAAATTTCTAAAGGAATTAATTAGTAAAGGATAATAAGATGAAAAGAATTGCATTATTTGGGGGAAGTTTTGATCCAGTTCACAGTGATCACATAAATATAATCAAGAGCTGTAAAAAAAACTTAAACTTTGATGAAGTTTGAATAATGCCAGCTTATGTTAATCCTTTTAAAAAACTTTCAACTTCAAGTGTCACTCAAAGATTGGAAATGCTAAAAATAGCAACTCAAAATTTAAACTATGTAAAAATTAAAACTTATGAAATTTCAAAGCATACTTCAAGTTTTACATATGACACAGTTAAATATTACAAAGCAAAATTCCCTAAAATGAAGTTTTCCTTTGTAATGGGTTCAGATCAATTAGATGACTTTGAAAAATGAGATAACTTTAAGCAATTAATTGAAGAAATAGACTTTAAAGTCTTTTTACGAACAAAAGACTTTAATCAAATTATTGTTGAGAAGTATAATTTGGAAACTTTTGAATTTGAAAATAATTATCTAAGTTCAACAAAAATTAGAAATCTTGTTGATTTGAACTTACAAATTAAAGAAGTTAATGATTATGTTAACAATAATTTAATGTATTTATATGAAAGAGTTGAAAGTAAAATGGATGAAAAGAGGTATTTTCATTCACTTAATGTAGGTCAAATGGCTATGGAATTAGCTAGGTTGAACAATTATGACTTAAATAAAGCTTTGATTGCTGGAACGCTTCACGATATAGCAAAAAGGTGAAGTAACGATGAGATGAAAGTCTCTCTTTTAAAGTATAACAAGGCCTTATTAGAAGAACCAGAACCAACATGACATTCATTTGTAGGAGCTTACCACTTAAAATATGATTGGTTATTTAAAGATGAAGAAATTATTCAAGCAGTCTACAATCATACTGTAGGTTCAAAAGATATGACTATGCTTGATATGATAGTTTTTTGTGCAGATAAGATTTCATCAGAAAGAGATTATCCTGGAGTTGATAATTTGAGAGCCTTAGTAAAATCTGATTTATTAACTGGATTTAAACAATTGCTTAAAAACCAATATGAAGTAGCTATTAAGAAACACTCTAAAGATTCAATTGGCAGAAATTTAATTGAAGCTTATAATTTTTGAGTTAGGGAGAATAAATAATGAAAACCTATGCTATTTTGTTTGCAATGAAAGAAGAAGCCAAAAGTTTAATTGAACATCTTTCACCAAAATTAGTAAAAGATGAGCACTTTGAAATTTATCAAAAAGATAATATTTACATTGCAATATCTAAAATTGGATTAATTAATGCAGCAAGTTGCTTTACTTATATTAATCAAAAATTTACAATTGATTACTTTATTAATGCAGGTTTAGTAGGTACATTTTCTAAAAAATTAAAGTCATTAGAACCAATTATAGTAAGAAAATCATATTTAGGTAATGCTGATGCTAGGGGATTTGGCTATAAATTAGGTCAAATTCCAGGAATGGAGCAATTTTACTGTTCAAATGATGAACTTTTAAGTTTATTTGAGGCTTTTAAACAAGTAGATATTTGTTCAAGTGATATTTTTATTAACTCACAAGAAAAAGTTGAGGAAATCATTGTTCCAATTAGTAATTCTATAGCAATTTTTGATATGGAATGCTTTGGTTTTTATCAAGCAGCACATCTATTTAAAAAGCCAATAATAGCTTTAAAATTAGTAAGTGATCATATTGATAATGGTAGCAATGAGTTACAATTTAAAGAGATTTTACAAAAAGGTAGTTTAAAACTTAGTCAATTACTTTTAAATATTATAAAGAAATAAATATTATTCTACATATATATTATAATTTACTTGGAAGGAAGTGAGTATTCATGGAATGTACAAAAGATTGCAAAGATTGTAATTGTAAATGTGAATTTGATGATAACTGTGCTAACTGTCAAATGTGTTCAACTGACACAAATCACGGTTAGTCAAAAAGATTAAAAAGACCTAAAGATTTTTAGGTTTTTTTAATGCTCTAATTACTATTGCTTAAATTTTTTACGCCTCATTCAGAAAGCGAATCTAATATTGGTTTTAAACTTAAACCTAAATCAGTTAAAGAATAGGTAACTTTTATTGGAGTAGTTTCTTCAACTTCACGGCTAACTATTTGCATTTTTTCCAAATGCTTTAAAGTTTCAGTTAAAACTTTAGTAGTTATACCATTAATTTTTCTCTTTAACTCATTAAATCTTTTTTCAGTTGTTAATAATTCTCTAATAATAAAAATAGTTCACTTATTTTTTAGAATAGATAAGCTAAATTCAACGGGACATACTTGCATTTTAATTACTCCTTTTTAAAGTAAGTTACTTTAAAGTGCCTACTTACATTGTTATTTAATAATAGTTATTATAACAAATAAGGGAGGTGAAAAAAAATGTCATTAGACTTAAATAACGTAGTTGAAATTACTAACGGTGATTTTGGTGAAATTGATAATCAATTGAAACAAGGAAAAACAGTTTTAGCAGCTTTACAAAAAGGTGAATTATTATCACAAGCATTAAGTAAAGGTGAAATGAATGATGGATTTGCAAAAATACAGTTCAAAGAAGCAAAAGAAAATTGTGGAACTTGTGGTTGTCAAAAACCTGCAGATACTTTAGTTTATCTTTGAAGATAATTATAAAACTTTAAATAAACAATTACTTATGGACAGTAATTTTGTATAAATAAACCAGGATCTAACTCATTAGAAAAGTTAAATTATGGTTTATTTTTTATTAAAATGTCTTAAAATAATAGAGAAAGGAATGATAAAAGGATGAAGTGATGAATTAGTGACTTTGATGGAACTCTTACATTAAAAGAAAATAATCATAAAATTTCTCTTGAAGATGAGAAATTTATTAAGCAATGAACAAAATCGAATAAATTTGTAATTGCTACAGGTAGGGGTTTTTTAGAGTTGGATGAAATAATCAAAGAAAAGGGCTTTGATGTAGAATATCGAATAACTAATAATGGAGCTGCAATGTTTAAAAATAGTGAGTCTATTTATGAACTGTCAATTCCAATGAAAGAAAGAAAACAAATATTAGAAAATCTTAAAAAACTGCACAAGTTTTGTGGTATTAAAATTTCAGATACAAAAAATACTAATATAATATCTGGAATTGACGAAGTAATTCCGAGATTTAAAGAAACATTAGTATTTTCACATTGATTTAATGTAGAAGATCGATTTCAAGATTTTATGGAAGAAATTTTGCAAAATGAAAAATTGAACAATATTTCATTATATGCACATGTTCCAGATTTTGATTTAATAACTTACTTATTTAAAAATGTAGAGGGCATTAAAATAGTTAAAACAGCGCCATTTGTATTAGAAATAATGCATGAAGATGTTTCTAAACATTTAGGGATCAAATACTTACAAGATAAGTATAAAATTGACAGTAATGATATTGTTGTTAGTGGTGATGGTGACAATGATTTTGAAATGTTAAAGAGTTTTGAAAACTCATTTGTAATAAAATCAGCTACACCATTAGCGTTAAGTGCTGGTAAAACTAAAATTAGCTCAGTTAGTGAAATTGGTAAATATATTAAATAGATTAAATCAACATTAATGTTGGTTTTTTCTTTTTAAATGGTTAATTTTAAAATATAATTAAAGAGATAAGAGGTATAAAATGGCAAATCACTATAAACAAATTAGTAGTTTAATATATGACTTTACCAAGCCTCCAGGAACAAGCATTGATGGAGATTTAGAATTTTATAAGTCTCAACTTTTACCAATTCAGGGAAAGGTATTAGAAGCAGGAGTAGGTAATGGCAGATTATTCATTCCGCTTTTAAAATATAAAGTTGATATTGTTGGTATTGATAAGTCACAAGAAATGATCAATATTTGTCAAAAAAATTTGGAAAAGGAAAATTTAACAGGGAACTTAATTTGTCAAGATTTAGAAGAATATAGAGAACTTGAAACTTATGATTATATTATAGTTCCTAATGCAACTTTCAATTTACTTGAAACAAGAACTAAAGCTAAAAAAGTTTTAAAGAACTTTTATGACTCTTTAAAACCACAAGGGACCATTATTATTGACTTAATATTGCCCATTGAGTTTAAAGCAGGAACTAATCATGAATATAGTCACTATATTGATGATCAAATAATAGTTGTAAAAAATTTAAGTAAGGAAATTAATTGAATTGAACAATATAGCATTAATCAAATAGATTATTATATTAATGAACAATTACAAGAAAGCCAAGAATTCAAATTATCTTGATATGGGTGTGAAGAATTTTGTAATATATTAGCAAATATTGGTTTTAATGATGGAGTTTTTATTATAAACTATGGTAATAAAAGAAACTTAAATGTTAAAACAATTACATTTATTTTTAAAAAAGTTTAAAGAAAGAAAAAGGTAAGTAAATATGAAGTTAGCAGTAGATATTGGTGGAACATCGATTAGGTTTGCTTTAATTGAAAATAATCAAATAATAAAAAAAGAAGTTATTGATACAGATGGCAATAACATGAAAAAAAACTTAGATGAAATTAAAGCAACAGTTGATAGTTGAAATGAACAAATTGATTTTATTGGTATTTGTTGTCCTGGGCCTTTAAACTTAAAAAGAGGAACAATTTTAGTTACTTATAATTTACCTGATTGAAATAATAAATGTATTTTACAAGAATTTAAAGAACTATTTAAAATTGAAAATGTCAAAATAAACAATGATGGTAATGTAGCTGCTTTAGGTCAATTTAGCATAAGAAAAAATTTACACTCACTTTTATACTTTACCTTTTCAACTGGAATAGGTGCTGGTTTTATTAACCAAGGAGAAATATTTGAAGGTTTTAGTGGGGCTGCTTTAGAGATCGCCAATGCTTTACCAATGTATAATAGTGAAAATTCAAATAGAAGTGGAATTGAATTTTTAGCAAGTGGTAAAAATATTTGCTTACAATTAGCTAAATTAGGAGTAGAAGTTAATTCATCAAAAGAGGCTTTTGACTTATACAAAAAAGGTGATAATCAAATTGTCAATGCATTTTTTTCAATGATTGAAGAAAAATTAATAAGTTTAATATCTACTGCAATTTACTTTTTTAATCCAGAAATAATAGTATTTGGGGGAAGTGTTGCAATGTTTAATCAAGACTTTTTTGAATCAATATTTAAAAAAGTAATTGAAATTACAGCAGATATTGGCTATCAAACAAGATTTGAATTTGCTTTAGATTTAGATGACTCAACTTTACTAGGATGTTGTCAAATGTAAAGAAATTTGTTTTTTTATTATAAACTCTTTAAGTAATTTAAGGAGAAAGCATATAATATTTTTAGAAAAAATTCTAATTTTAGGTTTGGTATTATTTTACAATTGTTGGTTTTAAAAGAGCAAAAAGTGGAGATATTTGAGGACTTTTATTAGCAACTATTGGTTTAGGATTTTTTAAGGTTTGTAATTGCATATTGTCATTATGAAACTTGAAAAATTAGCAAAAAAAACAAAAACAAAAACAAGATTTATTAAATAATTTAGTTATAAAAAAAATCAAGAAGTTTAATATATATCTGCAAAGATATATATTTTCTTTTTTAAGGGCTTGTAATATAAGCTAAAACCATTTATTATAAGAAAAGTGAGGTTATTTATGAGTGAAATTAAATTTATTGACTTATTTGCTGGTATTGGAGGATTTCATTATGCTCTTAAATCGGCTTTAAATGAACTTCAAAGTAATCTAAACTCAAAATGTGTATTTGTAAGTGAAATTGATGAATATGCAAAAAAAGTATATTCTAATAATTTTAATTATGATATAAATAAAATTATTAATATCAGAGATATTGATAAAAATGATATAGAAAATCATGATTTTTTGTTTGCTGGTTTTCCATGTCAAACGTTTTCTAATGCAGGGAAAAAACTTGGTTTTATAGATAAAACAAGAGGAACTTTATTTTTTGAAATAGCTGAAATTTTAAAAGTTAAAAAGCCTAAATTTTTTCTCCTTGAAAATGTGAAGCACTTAGTGAAACATGATAAATCAAGAACTTTCAATTTAATATTAGATACGATTAGAGAATTAGGTTATATAACAACAAAAGAACCATTAATTTTATCTGCAACGGAAATAGGTGTTCCCCAAAAAAGAGAAAGAGTATATATAATCGGTGTAAGACAAGATTTGGTATCTGATTTGGAATTTATTGATAAACCAAAAATGAACTTAGAAAATAAGTATTTGTATAATGAAATAATTGAAAAAGAAGTATTAGAAGATTATTTTGATATGGTTGATAATAAAGTTAAAATAGCAATTGAAGCTTGGGGAAAGTTTTTAAAAAAAATAAAATTACCTACAAATAGAAGTTTGCCAGTTATTTGATTTGATGATTTGTTTACTTCAAAAAAAAGACAGAATGAAATATTAAATGATAACTCAGTTTCTGAATGAAGAAAAAAATATTTAAAGGATATGTGATTAGTTTATAAAGAAAATAAGGAATTTATTGATAAGTGAAAAGAAGAATATGGAGTTAAAAATTGACAAGCAAGAGAAAAAAAATTTGAATGACAAGCAGGAAGGGAAAATAAGGACATTAAAAACTCTTTTATCCAACTAAGACAATCTGGAATAAGATGTAGAAGAAAAGAAAGTTTTCCAACCTTAGTTGCAATGGTACAAACTCCTCTTGTTTATGATGATAAAAGAAAAAAATGAAGATTTTTGACACCTAATGAAACTGGTAAATTGCAAAACTTTTATAAAATTAAAAGTGATGATTTTGATTTTAAATTTAAATCTTATTCTGATATATATGGTACTAGTTTAAGACATGATTTTATTTCTCAGAAACAATTTGGCAATTCAATTAATATAAATGTTGTTAAACAAATTATCAAGTACATTTTAGAAAATTTTTATAAATAGGAGAAAGTAAAATGATTAAATATAAGAACTTAGTTGATATGATTGAGATAGAAGAAGATTCGAATCAATTTGATATTAGACAAGAAAAATCTAAGGAGATTTTTGATGAGTTTATAAAAATACTTTCATCAAAGACTAATATAAAGAGTTTAAAATTTACTTCAAATTCTAAAAAAATTTCTAATAGTTCTTTTGAATTTGATTTTAATAATAAAAAATATAGTTTAAATATGAATTACATTAAAAACTCTGGAACCAAAAATAATAACAATAAGAGATTTCAAATCAAAAATAATTTATATTTAAAAAATGCAATTAATTCATATTTTGCCTTTTTAAATATAGGAAAAGAAAATTTATTTTTTATTACAAAAGATATTACTAAATTTATAGAAAATTATATTCAAAAAGAAGTCTCAAAAAGTTATTCCTCTTTCTGAATTAGTTATAATGATATAAGGAATTTTTTAAATAATAAGGATGATAATTTATTTATTGATAAAAAAGGCACTCTTTTTTCAAAGGACCTTAATTTATTAATTGATGCCTTTTTAAATGACTATAATAATAAAAATTCTGAAAGTCCGGCAAAACTCAAAACCAGTTTTGATGAAATTGATGATGAGGATATTTTTGATTTTGTTATTGATAATTTTGTAGAAAATGAAGTTGAAGATTTTGATCATAATAATATAAAAAATATTGATAATAATAATAAATTAAAAAGAGATAGTAGAATCATTTCTGATTTTTTGAAACAAAATCAATTTTGTAAAGCATGTGACTCTACAACAACTTTTAGAAAAAGAAATGAAGATATTCAATATTTTGAAGTACATCATTTCATACCATATAATATGAAAACTCAAAAAAATTTTAAAAAAACTTTAGACTCAAAATTAAATCTCGTTACATTATGTGCAAATTGCCATAGAAAAATTCATTTATCTTGTAAAGATGAACAAATAATAGTAATAAATAAAATAGCTGATAAAATAATAGGTGGTACTTTCATTGAAACGTATCCAGAATATAATCTTGATACGCTTATAAAATGATATGAAGATTTATATAAAAAGGGGTAAAATATGGAAAATATTTATGAATTAGATTTTAGACCAGACACAAGTATCTATGCAACTTATAAAAGACTTAGTTATACTCAACCATATGCAATAGCAGAATTTGTTGATAATTCAACTGCTAGTTTTTTTGAAAATAAAGAAAAACTTTGTGATTTTTATAAAAATAATAATAAAAATTACAAATTATCAATATTTATTCTTTATTCAAATAGTGGTTCAGAGTCAACTTTGGAAATAAGAGATAATGCTTATGGAATGGAATTAGAAAATTTTAAAAGAGCTGTTATTTTAGGAAAACCACCAAAAAATAAGGGCGGAAGAAATGAATTTGGAATGGGATTAAAGACAGCAGCAACTTGATTTAGTGATAAATGAACTGTGGAATCATCTGAACTTGGTTCTGATAAAAAGTATAAAGTCTTAATGGATATTGATAAGATCTCAAAAGAAAGTCCTAACTCTATTCCAATTGATGTTAGCTCAGAAGTTAAAACAAAGCATTATACAAAAATAACTTTAGAAAAATTAAATAAACCTTTAAGAACTAAAAAACAAAAGGAAACTTTAGTAAATCTTTTGACGGGTATTTATAGAAAAGATATTAGTAGCAAGGAAATAAATATTACTTTTGCAGAATTAAAAGAAAATAAGCTTTATGACTTTAAAGGTGAAGAATTTGAAAAATTATCTTTGATACCACCATTAAAATTCTTAAAGGTTGAACCAAGAATTGTTCAACCTGGTGAAATAGTAGGTATTGATAAACCAACAGTATGTACAAAAACTATTAATGGAAGTTTTAACTTTGATGGTACAGTATATCCCATAAAAGGATTTGTAGGTATTCGTAAAGAGGGTTCAAGAAGTAAAGCAGGTTTGATATTATTTAGAAGGGGTAGAGCAATTATTGGAGGTTATGAAAATAACTACAGACCAAAGGAAATGTTTGGAGACCAAAGTAGTTTTTCATATCAAAGATTATATGGAGAAATAGAATTGGACAATTTCCCTGCAAATCAGGCAAAGGATGGTTTTAGTTGAGATGATGGTTTAGAAGATAGCTTCATTAATTTTATTACTAGAGAAACTTTACAATTAAGAAACTGATCTAATATTTTAAGAAAAGTAGATAAAACTGCTATTTCTAAGATAAATAATGAAGACATAAATATTGGTAATAATAATATTAAAAAAATGTTAGGTTCAGATATTAAAGATATTATTAGTTCAAATAATAAAATTGAATTCATTAGAGCATCAAATGAAATGGAATTAAAAGAAGATAATAGAGAAGAAGAAGTTAAACAATTAGATAATATTATTTTCCTAGAAAATAATGGAAAACTTAAAATGACTATTGATAATAGTCAAAAGCCCAAAGAGTGAATTAGTATAAAAATTATAAATGAAATAAAAAATCATTTTGAGGTTGTGATTCATATTGAACACCAATTTTTTAAGCCATACACAGAAATGCCAGATTTTATAATATTTATTAAAACATTTTCTTTTGCTTATGTTGCTTCAATTTTAAAATTAAGAAGAGAATCTAATGATTCTAGAGTAGACCCACTTAGAATAACAAATGTAATTAATGATTATTTATTAAACTATATAAAAAATAATTAAAAGGAGAAAATATGAGTATTAATTTTATTAAGAATTTTGAAGATAAGTACACCTCAAAAATTGGTAAAGAAGGTGTTTCTGAAATAATATCAAAAGCTAATGAAATAATAGAAGAATGTATCGATGAAAAAGGTAACACAAAAAACTCAGTTGGAGTTATTGTAGGTAAGGTTCAATCAGGTAAAACATCAAATTTCTTAGGCATAATTTCATTAGCATTTGATAAAGGTTTTGATACTGTTTTATTAATTGGAGGATGAGATAATACATTATTGGATCAGAATTATACAAGAGCTGAAGAAGTCTTTGGATCTGTTAAAGAAAAAAATAGTTTTAGAATTGAAAGTAAAGTTTATCAAACAAGCGTATTTGATAGTTCAGAAAGTATTACAAGTGGATCGGCCGGTAGTTTTTTTGATCCTAAAAATGAAAAAAAAGTTATTGTAACTATTCTTAAGCAACATACTCACTTTAAAAAAGTTATTAAAGCAATAAAAGATAATAAAAATATTTTTGATAATCGAAGGGTTTTGATAATAGATGATGAAGGTGATCAAGCTAGTTTGGATGGCAATTTTAGCAAAAAAGAAAATCAAAAAAATAAGGATGAACCAAAATTTATTGACAAAACTAAACTAAACAAACAGATAATAGAAATGACAGAAGAGCTTAGAAATTTCTCATATTTAACTGTTACAGCAACTCCTTATGCAAATTTTTTACTTGCCAAACAAGAAGAACTGTCGCCAAAATTTATTAAATTAACTAAACCAGGAAAAGATTATATAGGATTAACTGACTTTCATTTGGATGATGATTCAAATTTCATAGAATTAATTGACGATATTGATGCTGAAACTTTTGAAAGTGATAAAAATAATATGGATCCCCCAATTTCGATAAGAAAGGCAATTTCATATTTTATTATTAGTATCATAAATGCAACTAAAAATAAAATAGAGTTGAAAAATTATGAAATGCTTGTTCACATTGAAAGAAATATTAAGAAGCATGAAGTTATTAAAAGTCAATTGGATAAAATGCTACTAGAATATAAAAAATGTAGTGAGGATCCTTTTGATGCAAAATATTTGATTTTTAAAAATTTTGTTAATCTTGGATTTGAAATTATAAATAATAGAAAAGTTGATTTAGAAAAAGATAGAGAATTTATAGAGAATTTTTCAGAAGTGCTTGGAGAATTATCTATTCAAGTAATTAATGGAACAAAAAATAGTCTTAAAATTAAAGATATTAAGGATCCATATGTTATATATATAGGTTCAGATTTATTGCAAAGAGGCGTTACTTTAGAAAATCTTTTAGTTACATATATCACAAGAATTGCTAAAAAGAATAATGTAGATACAGTTTTACAAAGAGCAAGATGATTTGGATATAGAAAAAAAATACTTGATTATGTAAAAGTTTTTACAACACCAAAATTAAAAGAAATGTATTCAATTATAGCCAATTTTGAAGAATCCTTATGACAAGAATTGTATAGTCTTGACGAGGGAGAAATAGATACACAGATTTTTTTAAATAATCTTATTTATTCTTTACCCAAGGAAGAAAGATTAACAAGAAGAAATGTTGCGAAGGTAAACTATGTATCTATAAAAAAATGACAGACACAAAAAAAATACAAGGAAACTAATAACTTAGAGTGAATTTTTTGTGAAGAATTAAAAAATAATGGAATAAAAGAGGTCTATAATAATTCTGTTGAAAGTAAATATAGGGAGTTTTTAAACTGGGAAGAATTTTCAAAAGAAATTAACATTGATCAAGCAATTCTTGAAAAAATTGATATTAATTTTTCACATATATTTAAAGATGGAAATTATAATAGTAAAAAAGTTAAGACTATTTTAATAAGATCTGATAATGAAAAGCAAGAACGTAAAGTTTGAGATAAGGATTTAAAGTTTACTTTGCCAGCAGCTGGTAAAAGAAGTTATGAAGAGTTAAATGAAAAAAACTACTTTGGAGATTCAAATCTTCATAAATACGTAACAAACAAAGATAAAATATTAATTGTTATTTACAAAATAAATTTTAAAGATAGCATGTCTAATAAATTGGACACTCAAATTGCTTATAATGTTTATTTGCCAGGTATTGAATTAGAAGGATTTATAAGAGGATAAGAAAATGAATGTAGCTTGAACTTATGATGATGAAAAAGTATGCGTTGAGGCATTTTTTAAATTTATTGATTTTGATAAAACTTTAAAAATGGTAAGAAAAGAGATTATTGAATACATAAAATTAAATGTTAAAAATTATGAAATAAGAACTCATACCTCATGAGTTTTAAAAATAGATAATATTCATTATTTATTCCGAGTTTGATGTGGTCTTCCAAAAGCCGGACTGAAAGGAAAAACAAGTAAACAAGTTGAAATAATGAATATTTTTTTTGAAAATAGTAAATTTAAAAATAGTACTGATAAATTTTCAAAAGAATGATTTATTAGTAAAAAATCAGAATTTTATAAATTAAAAAAGTATGACCCAGAAAGTGATAAAAAGGAAACTATTATAGTGAAACTTATCAGAAATAAAAAAATAGTTACTGATTATTTAAACCAAGTAAATTTTTGTGAGAATTGTTTAAAAGAAAATACCTTCATTAGCTTATCAAGTGGAAAAATGTATTTTGAAGTTCATCATTTCATTCCATATAATGAGGAGGTTCAAAAGAATTATGAAATAAATTTAGATAATTATTATAATCTTGTTTCGCTTTGTCCGGAATGTCATAGAGCAATACATCTATCTGAACAAAGAAATACTATTATAAAAAATTTATTTGACAAAAAAATTAGAATTAAAGAGTTTAAAGGTTTTTACGGAGAAAATGGTATTGAAAAAATAATTAGTGACTATAAAAAGACAAATATGACAAAAGATCATGAAGTAAATTTTGCAGATTTTGATGATGATTTATATGATTTTGTAATTTAATAATATTACTTTATTTCTCAAAATTTTTAATAAATCAGAAAATAAAATATATTAGTTTGACTACTAATAAAACTAGTGGTTTTAATAAAATCGGAAAATAAAATTTATATAAAATAATTATTTTTTAAAAAGCAAGTTCTATTTAATAGAAGAACTTGCTTTTTTTGGGAGCTCTTTCCATAGATATTATTTTCAATTTTTAGTCTAAAATAAATTAGAATAAAACATTTATATATAAAATGTTTATCTTTTATAAAATTAATACTGTGGAAATCCCCAATAGTTCTTTCACTTCGATATGAAAAGAAAATATTTTCATATTTTTCTAATTTTCTAGCTAATGATTATAATTAATTTAAGGATTCGTATTTGAGGTTATTTAGAACCTATTTTTTTTATTATATTTATTAGTAGTCCTTTCATAAAACCTCCATTTATTGATTGTATAGGATGATAAAATTACTTGTTAATATGTAATTACATAATCGTTTATTACTCATATAATAGGAATTCAAAATGCATAAATATTTTTACAATAAGAATAGAGTTAGTTATATAATAAAGATATATAAAAAAAGAAAAAGAATATATTTTAATTAGTAATATGAAGATTAAAATTTATTTAGAAAAGTGGAGGAAGTAAATTATGAAAGCCTTATTGATAGGAAATGGATTTGAAATTCAATTCAATAAAAATATGGAATTAAACAATATGAAAACTAAAATAATAAACTCCATAGAAAATTTTGAAATAATTACTTTATTTTCAGATAGTTTTTTAGAAGAAAGAAACTATAATGAAATTGAAAAAAATTTTGTTAAAAATAATTATAATAAAATTTTTGAAGAGATTATTTACTCCATTTTAGTTTCTAATATTAATCAATATTCAATTGAAAATTACATATCCGATATTTCTTTTAGGATTCAAGAATTTTTTAATGAAGATACTGAAGAAATTATATCAACTTTTGTAAAAAATTTATTTCTCTTTTATATTGAAGAGCAGTGAAAAATAACTGAACAAAGAGTAAGAAAATTTTTAAATCATAATAATAAAATTACTAATTTTCTAAATAGTTATGATATTTTATTAACAACAAATTATACTAAAATATTAAGTTTAATTAATGAGCATTGTTCTAGAAAAAAAATAATTTTAAATCTACATGGAAAAATAGGAGAAAATGATGTAAATATTTTATGGAAAAATAAAAAAAATAGTAATCAAAATTTAGTTATAAATAAATTAAATTCTCTTAGTATAACTGATATTGATATTATAGGACTAAGTTTTAATCAAGACAATATTTTATTTTTAAATATTTTGAATTCGCTTAAATTTATTGAAAATAGAGAAAGTGTAATAAATTATTATTATTACAATGATAAAGATTGTAATAATGTTAAAAAATTAATAGATATTAAAACAATGGATTATTTAAAAAATTTTAATGTAAATATTAATAAGTTTAAGAAACAAGGGTTTTGATATACTATTACAAATAAATATGAAAATTTAAAAGGTGATAAATATATCAATCTTGAAAATTTGAAAAAGGAAAACAATGAAATAGCTTTTTGATCAGAAAAAATAGATAGAGATAGTTATTCGTTATTTTTATACCTTGGATACTTAAAAAGCAATATTATTTTTATAAAGGGTGATATTCCAGAAGATGAAATATCCATAGCCATAGAATCAGAATTTTATGGTTATAAAGTAGAGCGAATATATTTTAATGAAATTAGTGACTTAATATATAAAAATCAATCATCAATAAGGCTAAATATTATAGATTATAAAGATAATTTTTTTGGAGTATACAATAATTTATTTAATAATTATTTTCTATAAATTTAATTTATTATTTTTATAACAATAAAAAAGTAAATTTAGAGTAATCAGTATTAAGTTTTCGAATAAAATTTATAATATAAAATACAAATAGTGTAGATGTTATGCAAAAATTTAAACTTCATTTATTAAATGAAAATTATTTTTTTATTCTCTATCAAAAAATATAATTTAGCACTTTTAATAAAGAATTAATTTTGGATGTTTTAAAAGCTTCAAACTTCTCATTTAATAATGTTTTAATACACCATATAAATTATTCTTTTTCATTTGAACTAAACTGTAAGTATAATTTCAAATTAATACGACATATTTCTTATTTCCATAGCCCTTACTTTTAACTTTTATTTAAAGTAAAAGAGAATGAATATTTTATGTATAAATCACTTATATTTTTTAAAATTAATATTATGATATCATCAATAATTCTTGTACTTCGGTAAGAGAAAATAATATATTCATCTTGATTAATTTTTTTAGTTAGTCAGTCTAAATATTCTAAATATTATTGAAAATCTTTATTATATTTTTTAATAATATTTGGTAAATAATTATTTAACTGCTCAATATTTTTTAAATCAAAGAGTATAATTATTTACTGTACCTTGTTTGCAACATTCCCAAAACTCTTACGAATAATAATTTTTTTGAGATATTTAAATTGATATTACTTATTTTAAAAAAGTTTAAATAAACTAAAGATATCTTCAATTTTTAATTAATTGTTGATTTGAAATATTATTTTTATATATTTCCCTAAACTTGAAGTTTATTTAATATAAAGTTTGCCTGTTATAAAATATGAGTGTGAGATTTTCTTATTTTAGCAATTTAATAGTAATCTTTTCATAAAACTTTCATTTATTGATTATAAAGGAAGACAAAGTCGCGTGTTAATATGTAGGTACATAATAACTTATTACTAAGAGCCAAGAGTAGGCAGATTGACAAGGAATAGGCAATGGATATGAAGTACTCTTAAAAGAGAAACGTTCAAGGACTGTTATAAATATAATATTGTGAATGAATATATTTATAATTTGAAAATGTATTAATATTTTTATAATAATAGAGTTATTAATAAAATATAGGTGTCCAAAAAAAATAACAGTACAGTAGTTATTTGCGTAAATAAATTTTTTAATACTTCCATTACCTATATTAAAATGGTAGGATTAAATTAAAATTAAGGATGGTAATAAAATGTTAACTTGACTTGGGTGGATTATCTCTCCAATACTTACTATTATTTTTTGGTTTTTAACTTGGCATTTCTTTAGAAAAAATAGGGATGAAATTTTTTTATTGAATAAGTTCACTAATAAAATTCAAAAACTTCATAAATTAAACCTTTTTTATTTAGAAGATAACTATAATGAGAGTATCAATAATTGGACTAATAAATTTTCATATATTGAAATAGAGAATTTTAATCAATTAGTTTCAATTTTTATTTCAATGCTTCAAAAATATGTTGATAATAATAGTAATTTTTTATTAAAAAAAGATATAAGAAAGAAGTTAAATTTATTAATAGTAAAATATAAAAAATATTTCACTCAGTTTAATGATTCTTACTTAAAATTTAAAACAAAAAATTATGAATTTTTTGATTATAAAAACGCATTTCAAATAGTTTCACAAAATTATAAATTAAAAAATAAGTGTTATAATATAATTGAAGAACTTAATTTAAATAAATCAATTGAACAACTTTTTAAAAACATTTCAAATTTAAATAAGAATGAGGTATTAACAAAATTAAGCGATTTACTTTTTATTAAAGTAGATTATTCAGAAGTATTTCATTCATATTCAACAGTAGAAGCGTATTTACGACCTATTGGTTCCATAAAAATAAAGTTAGATCTATATAAAGATCCATTTAAGAAATTTTTAATTCAGGAAGATATGATACCAAACTTTAACAATAAAATAAAAGGATTTGATAATGAGAGATTAGATAAAATAGGTAAAGATATTGGTTTAAAATTAAGTAATGCATGTAAAAATCATGATTTTGATTTTTGAACACCAACAGGTAATAAAATTAGAATAATTAAAAAAACATATTTTGAATTTATAAATAATAACCATATTTTCTCAATTTCTCCAGACTTTAAAATTTATTTTAGTTTAGATATAAAACCAACAAAAAATAGTGATCTAATAATTATTGATAGAAATAATAATGCTCTAACAATTCAAGATTTTAAAAAGGAATTAAATAATTTAAATAAAACAGAGAGTAGTAAAGCAGAATTATTTATATATGAATGTTTTTTAAGAGAGTTAAAACTTTTATAAAGTATTTAGATAATAATAGATTATGCATAAAATACCCGAGAAAAAGGAAACCTATGTTTACCAGTAGTAAAACTTCTTCTTTTTTTAATTAAATAAAAAAACAAAAATACAGTAAAGAATTAAAAATAGAGGTTAAAAAAAGTTTAATCAAGGTCATACACCAAGAAAAGTAGAATAGTACAATTTAATTTTTTGATTACAATAAGCCTATTTATGAAATGTAGATAATAAGCGAATATGTCCAAAATACTAGGATTTATATAATAAATATATCTTGTATTTTTTCTTTTCTATCAAAAAATATTAGTTAGTTGCTTTCCAAGGAGAGTCAATTTTGGATATTTAAGTAGTTTAAATTCATCATTTAATAGTGTTTTCATACTTCCATGTAAACGTTCATCTTTAACTTGAATAAGATTGTAAATGTCATTTCCAATTAGTGCATAATACTTTTTATTTATCGTCTTCATAACCATTACTTTTAACTTTGGCTTAAAGTAAATTGGAGTATAGCCCTTACATATAAATCACTTAGTTTTTTTAAAAATACTATGAACATTATCAATAGTTCTTTCACTTTGATAAGAGAAAAAAATATATTGATCTTGATCAAACTTTCTAGTTACTGATTCTAATTGGTCTAAAGGTATTAAAAAATCTTGATTGTATTTCTGAATAAGATGGGGTAAATAATTATTTAACTGCTCAATATTTTTTAAATCTAAGAGTCTAATTAATTGAGGCCATCTTCTTTGTAGTGTTCAAAAAGTCCTTTCAACTAATGCTTTTTCTTGAGGTATTGACGTTGTTTTTGTATTTACTCCTAAAGAGTGAGAAATAAACTGCAATTGTGTATTTGAGACACTATCACCAAAATGGTCACGATTATTTTTACTACTAAAAACATTGGGATTATCACTAGCATTTAGTTTTGGTAAACCATAATGTTTAAAGACTTTTTTATAGATATTATAATAACTTTCAGTAGTTTCTTGTTCGCTGAAATAGCCTGCCAAAATCCTTTTACTAACTTTATCAATTACAATATGCAAATGACTTTTTAAGTTCTTAATTCATTGATGATTTGAAGCATCAGTTTCGTAGATTTCTCCAAATTTTACAATTTTCCTTTGCGTAGGATGGGGTCTGCTTGTTATAATTGAATTTGAAAGATACTCGCTTGTTAAATTTTCTTGGTTTGCTACCTTTAAATTTTTACGAATATCTTTTTTTATTTTTCTGTTAAGATTTTCAATTAAAATATTTTCTTCTATTAATATGTGCCTAATTGCAGAGTAACTTATTCTCTTTTTTCAAGTTAGTTCTCAATAATGTTTAATACTAAAGTCATAATATTTTGTTTGAAATAATTGTTGAATTTTATTTATAGGTGTTTTATTTGCATTTTTATGAATAAAAGCTTTTGCTCCAATTTCTTGAT
This sequence comes from Spiroplasma endosymbiont of Dioctria linearis, assembly GCF_964030865.1. Taxonomy (NCBI): domain Bacteria; kingdom Bacillati; phylum Mycoplasmatota; class Mollicutes; order Entomoplasmatales; family Spiroplasmataceae; genus Spiroplasma; species Spiroplasma endosymbiont of Dioctria linearis. Next base: position 196,094 of record NZ_OZ034984.1, read on the forward strand.
ATTCTTTAAGTTTTCTTCTTGTGTGTCTAACACTATAACCTAATTTATAGGCTGTATTTTTCAATAGAGTCCTTTCATAAAACCTCCATTTATTGATTATAAAGGAGGACAAAGTCGCTTGTTAATATGTAGGGACATAATCGCTTATTACTCATAAAAAATATTGATTTATCTTTTAATTTACTATAAAAAAATAATTTTTTATTATATAATAAAAAAGTCGTCTTAGTAGTTGTCCATTGATGGAAGAACAATATTATATTTTTAAGCTAAAAATAAATAACCTAATTCTCTAGAAATTTTATATTTGATAGATTTACATCTACAAATCTAAAATATCTAGATAATTTGGTTCTTCGTTCCTAAGAACCAAAGGCTAGGATTTATTTTTATGTAAGACGAAGAAAAGGGTGAAAAGCATGATTAATATTTTTAGAAAATGAAATATTGATTTGCTTTCACCAATTTTGCTTTTTGGAGCAGATATAAGAGTTGATGATAAAAGAAATCTTTTAGTAAAAAAATTAAGAGAATTTCCTGAATTTAAAAACTCTTTTTTTTTAATTCCTGATAACATTGAATGAAAACGCATTCAAGAAAAATTAGAGTTTAATTTAGAGGAGCAAGAATCACTTATGATTCAATTAGCAAGACTAATTATTTGTTTCGATGATACTGATGCAACTAGCATGGAAAAAATGCTATCAACACTAATTTCAAAAGAAAAAAAAATAATTTATATTAAAAATAAAGATTATAATAACGAATCAGAATTTTCAAACATAGTTATGAAGGAAAAATATTTTGTTATAGAAAATAAATTTAAAAAAATCAAAAATAATATTAAAAAGACAAAAAAGAATACTTTATTTTGAACTTCTTTATATAAAAATGATAATAATAATAGACAATTATTTTATAACATAAGAAAAATGGACAAAACTATTAGATTAAATAATAATTTAACATATATGTTTTTTAAAGATAAAAAAAGAGAGGAAAAGCATGACTTTAATAGTCAAAATATAAAGTATAATATAGATTATGAAAATAAGGTTATTAATGTTGAAATTCCATATAGACAATTTTTTAATATAATACTTTGTATAATAGCATCTTACAATACTAAAAAAATATCAAAATCTACTATTTGTAAAGATATTTTAGATGAGTTTAATCTCGAAGCTCTTCAAACTATAAAGTGATTATCTTCAAGACATAAGCACAAAAATAGAAGGGAAGTTCTAATTGAAGACCTTTTAATTGATTTTAGAGTTAAAACAAAATTGAATATAGTTAATAAATTATGCATACCATATAAATATATAGAATTTACATTAGAGATACTAAATTTATTAGAAATAATATCGCTTGATAATGATATATTAGAATTGGAAAATTCTGTCTATAATAATCTATTACAAAATAGTTTAATTTTAAAAAAAGATTTTTATAAAATGAAAATTACTAATTTTAAGAAACAAATAAGTGAAATATCTGATTTAATAGAATTAAAAGATCTTAACTATTTAATTCTAAAAAAGATAAAATTCTGATGTTCATTTCGTATATATAGGAATTTAAAGTTTAGACAGATATATACCTATAAAAAAGAGTTTAAGTATTATAAGGAATATCATAATTTTTTTGAAATTATTTTTAATTCCCAATATCTTTTTAATAAAAAATCTATTTTTATAGATAACTTATTTTCTTATAGAGAAAATAAAAATTATATTCAAATGTTAGAAAAACATGTAGATAATAGTTCTGAATATTTTTTGACTATTGATATTAAAAAGTATTTTGATAGTATTGATATTAATATTCTTTCTAAAATGATATGAAAAAAACTAAATAAAATTCTTTGATTTGAAGATATAAAGAAAATTGTAAAACACTTTTGTATTAAAAATAGAGGACTGAAAATAGGTTTTTCTTGCTCACCATTTTTATCAAATTTATATTTAACTGATTTTGATGAGCAAATATTAAAAGAATGTAAAAAAGAAGAATTAATTTATACAAGGTATGCAGATGATATACTTATTTCATCAAAAATTGAAATAGATCAAAAATCAATTTTGGAAATTATTAGTTCAAAATTTGAAAAGTTAAAATTAGAAATAAATAAAGTAAAGCAAAAAAGTATAGACATAAATAAGAATAATTTCAAATATATGGGTGCCACATTTATTAAAAATAACAATAAAATTATTTTAAAAAAACCCAACTCATATTTTAATAAAATTAAACAAATTTTTAGAAATGATTTTGATTATAAAAAACTAGTTGGCATGATTCAGCACTCTTTTTTAATTAATAGTGAAAATAGTCTTAAACAAATAAATAATATTTTTAAAAAAGAATTTAAAAATGAAGAAGATATTATTTTATTTTTAAAGGAATATAATAAAAATTACAAAAAATAGGAGTTTATATCTTTAAAGGCATTGTGTTAATCTAAGTACATAGGTCACCCAGTTTTTAGTTTTATAACTCCGAACAAAATTATAATTATATGACCAATAATATTTGTATATAAATGAAATATTCTAATGTTTTAAAAATTCAAGATGTTAATCATTATATTAATGTAGTTAAATTAAAAGATATTGCATTAAATATAATATAAAAGCTAATTCAAGTATTTTAGATAGATATCAAAAACATCATGAGTAATCTGATATTAAAGTATTTGATAGTAAAAAAAGCGTAGTAAAACCAATGAAGTTAAACTTATAAATAAAGTTAGTAGATATAGTAAAGAAAATAAAGAATTAGAAAAGAAACTTTTTGAATTAGAAGCCCAAATTAAAGGGGCTGTTTATTTAATAGAGTTTAAGAAGCAAAAGAAAAAAGGAAAATGCAGAAAAAGAGGTTGAATTATTTTAAAATTCTATAGAACTATTTATAATAGTTTATCAAAAAGTTAATAAAAACACATATAAAAAAAATGTAATTAGATATATAAATCAGTATATGAATTATCATTAATGGGAAAGAATGCGAAGGGAAACTCTTCCAATTTATGGTGTTCGTTATCATAGATATAGATTATAATTGGATACTTTTAAAACATATTCCATAAATTTGTGAATATGTTTTTTTATTAGAGTATATTGCTCTACGGTATTAATGAGGAGTCTAAGTTGATAGTATTTAGTTTGAAATAACTCTAGTATTTCATCTTTAAAACATTGTTGAGTTTTATTTACAGATATTTTATTAGTATTTAATAGTAGTTATTTTATAAAATCTCTATTTATTGATTATAAAGGAAGAAAAAAGGTGCTTATTAGTGTTTTGGATATAATTATTTATGCTTATAAAAATATTTTAATATAATAAAAATATTTTTATTATAATATATAATTATTATATGTATAAATAAAAAAAGGGGTAAAAGTATGAAAAAATTATTATCAATTTTATCTGCAATAGCATTTACTGCTTCAACATCATCAGCTGTTGTAAGCTGTAATTCAACTTCAGATAATACAAAAAACATTGATAAGATTATCAAGAAAAAGGATTTAGGTAAAATTAACAATGTAAGTGAGAATATTTTAAAAAAAGCACTTAAAGAGAATAATCCAAAAGTGGATGTTGATAAATTAGCACTAAAAGATGTTGATTTATTTAATGGAAATGCAGTCTTTGTTCCCAAAAATAAAGCAACTGACTATTCTGGAGAAGCTCGTGTTAAATTTGATTTTGGTAATAGAAAAGCAGATTCTCAATATTTATGAGAATCTATTACAAATACTTGATTGGGAACAATTGACAAAAATGATGAAAATACAATAAAAGAAGAGCTAAAAGGACTTAATCCTTTACTTAATACAGACCAATTAGAAGTTAAAAATATTAATTCATGAGGGGCTACAATTGAAGCAAAGAGTGATTCAACTCTTTATAAAGGTCAATCAACAGTTTCTTATAGTGTAATTAATGATGCATCTTCTTCAAAAAAAGCTCTTTCTTCTGTAGTAAAAAACAGTTGATTAGGTGATATTAGTGTTGGTGCAAACAAAGAAGAAACTGAAAGAAATATATTAACTGCTTTAGAGCAAAAAAATAGTGGAATTAAAACTAGTGAGTTAGAAGTTAGATCAATAAGTGATTGAGGAGCACAAGTAAGTGCTAAAGAAAACTCAGAAGTATATCAAGATGAATGCTACATTAGTTTTACTTTAAAAGGAAATTCAGCAGGTCAAGGAGCAGGAGCAACTTCACTTTATAATGAAGTTAAAACAACTTGATTGGGTAATATTTCAGATACAAAAGAAGCAACCATTATGGAAGCTGTTAAAAGAAACAATCCAAATTTAGATACTTCAAAATTAACTTTAAAAGGTACTAATCAATATAACTCAATTTTAATTCCTAATGAAGCTGGTAAAGAAGTATATAAAGATGAAGTATGACTTTCATATGGTATTTCAGAAAATGCTAAACCATTTGAAAAAGAAGAATTAAGTAAAGTTATTGAAAATAAAAACTTTGATACAAATTCTGCTATTAAATTAGCAGAAGGTGAAGAACTAAAAGATTTAAAAGTAAAAGAATTAGTTTACAATTCAAATAGAAGTTTAGATTCAAATCAAATTGAAATCTCTTATATAACAGAAATTTCAAGTGATAATAATGAATATCAAAAATTCTCAGCAAAAGTAAATGCCAAAGAAAATTCATATAGTTATAAAGGTTCTGCCGAGATTAATTTCTATACTTCAACAACTGTTATAGAGGCCAAAGAATTAAGCAATGTTATTGAAAACAATCAGTTGGGGGAACTTAATGAAAATACAGAAGCTGCAATTTTAAGTACTTTAGTAGAAAAAAACCCAAACTTAGACTTAGGAAGTATTGAAGTTAAAAATATAACACAAACAAGTGCAACTATTAATTCTATTAGTGAAAGCAAAATTTATAAAGGTTCTGCTGAAGTTAACTTTACAGTTAAACAAGAAGAAGTTGTACCTGAAAATAAAAAAGATTTAGCAGAAGACTTAAAACAAACTGATTTAGGAGAGCTTGATGGCGCAAATACTTCAGCAATCTTGGATGCAGTTTATGGCAAAAATAAAAATGTAATAAAAAATGAAATTGAAGTTAAAAATATTACTACAACTGGAGCAAAAATTAAAGCAAAAGCAAAATCTGAATTTTATAAAGAAGAGTCTGAAGTTTTAATTACTTATACTTTAAAAGCTAATGGTGAAAAACCAAAACCATCTAATGACGCTTTATTAGTAGGATACTGATATGAGTGAGGTGGATCAGAACAACACAATAATCCAGTTGATCTATTAAATAGTAATGAATTATTAAATTCTGCATATAATGTAATTGATATTTCATTCTTATATACATGAGAACCATATGCAATGCCTACTTTTGAACCATTTAGTCCAACAAGCAAAACTAGAATTAAAGAAGGAATTAAATCTTTACAAAATGCTGGTAAAAAAGTAATTCTATCAATGGGTGGAGCTACTGGTGGAGAAATGAGATTTAGACAAGACCAAACTGATCAATTAACTGCTACATTTATTAAGTACATGGATGAATATGGATTTGATGGAATTGATATCGATTGAGAAGGTGGAGCACTTGGAGACAGAGAAAGTCAACAAACTACAATCTCAGCTTTAAAAGAAGCTAAAAAAATTCAAAACTCAAAAGGTAAAGAATTTATGTTAACAATGGCTCCAGAATTACCGTACTTAAAATATAATACAGAAGCTGGTAGTCAAGGAAGTTATATTCCTTTCTTAAAAGGGCTTGATGGTATTTATGATTTTATTAATCCTCAATACTATAATGGATGAGCATTTGGACCATTTATTGATCAAGAAGAAAAAGACTATTTAGGAGTTAATAAATCTTATATTTCAAATGATGATAGTGAGTATAGAGGAGAATTCTACTACTTAGTAACAAAATATTTAACAACAAAATATAGTTCTCAAAATGATTTCTATGAAAAAATTCCAACAAATAAATTTGTTTTAGGAGCTGCTACTAATGAAACTGCAGGTAGAGGTGCAGCAACAAGAGAATCAATTTATAAAGCATATGTTTTATTAGAAAATGACAATATTCACATTCGTGGATTAATGACATGAGCTATTAACTTTGATGCTGTTGCAAATTGAATGTTTGAAGCTTGATTCAAAGAAACTTGAGGAAATAAATAGTTTATAGTTAAATTTAAGTAAATCAAAGAACTTATACAAATTATATGTATAAGTTTTTTTTATTCTAATTTTTAATAAATTCTAATACTAAAGTCATAATGTTTAGTTTGAAATAATTCCATTATTTCATCTTTTAAAGATGCTAAATTTTATTTGCAAGTAATGTATTGGTATTTTATAAATAAAATTTCTAGTTTCAATCTCTTTATCCTTTTTAAGTTTTTATCTTGTATATCTAATACTATAAACTAACTTAAATCTCTGTGTTTTAAAAGAGTCTTTTCTTAAAGATAATCCATTAATTAATCTTAATTGTTTTTGCTTCATTATATTTAATAGTAGTTGTTTCATAAAAAATTCATTTATTGATTATAAAGGGGAACAAAGGCGCTTGTTAATATGTAGCGAAATAATTGCTTATTACTCATACTATAATTTGAAAATGTGTCAATATTTTTATAATAATAGAGTTAGTTATAAACTATAGGTGCCATAAAAAAAATGGTATTGGGTGGTCTAAGTACATAGGTCTCCCAATTTTTTCGTTTTATAATTTAGAACAAGATTATAATTGTATTAGCAAGAAAGGTTGTATCTAAATGAAATATTCAAATGAGTTAAAAATTCAAGCTGTTAATGATTATATTAATGGAATTAAATTAAAAGATATTGCAATTAAATATAATATAAAAGCTAATTCAAGTATTTTAGATTGATATCAAAAATATCATGAGTCATCTGATATTAAAGTATTTGAGAGGAAAAAACGTAGTAAAACCAATGAAGTTAGACTTAAAAATAAAGTTAGCAAATATAGTGAAGAGAATAAAGAATTGAAAAAGAGGCTTTTTGAATTAGAATCACAAATTAAACGAAGTGCTGATTTAATAGAACTTAAGAAGGAAAAGAAGAAAAGAGAACAAGCAGAGAAGGAAGTTGAGTTATTAAAAAAGTCCATAGCATCATTTCTAATAGGTTATCAAAAGGTTAATAAAAAGGCATATACAAAAAAAGATATAACTCAGATATATCAAACAGTATATGAATTATCATTAATGGGAAATGATGCAAAACAAACTATTCTAATTTATGGTGTTGGTTATCGTAGTTATACTAATTGAATTAAAAGAGGAAAACCCAAATATAAAAGACAATATCATATTCATGCAAAAGAAGCCGTAGAAAGTATTTATTCAAGGAAGGACGGTATCTTTGGTGCTGAAAAAGCTAGATTAAAGATATTAAAAGACTTCAATATAAATCTTTCTAGAGAGACAATTATTGAACTTAGAAGAGAAGTTTTATTAAAATTAAAAAAAGAAATAGCATCTTCTAAATCAAAAACAAGAATGGGAATAAGTACTCATAAAAAATATACCTCATTAGATCTTATAAAAGGAGATTATAGCTCTAATAAATATTTAGAAAGGATTGGAATCGATGGTACATGATTTAAAAATATTTATATTGGAGGAGTTAAAACAAACGCTTATTTTTACCTGCATATGACTTTTACTCTAATGAAATTAGTTCATATTCAGTTGGCAACTCTGAAAATATACTAGTAACTCTTGAAATGCTAGAAGGTTTAGTAAGAAAAATGGACTTAGTTAGAATAAATAAAATTATTATGCATAGTGATTTAGGTTCTGCATTTACAAGTAAAGAAACGGAAAAATTTTGTAAGCAACATAATATAATTAGATCAAATTCAGTATCAGGATTTAAAGGTAATCAATTTGTAGAACAAACACATAGATGAGTCAAAAAGTATTTTTATTTAATATTTGGTAATAAATTTAATAATGATCAACATTTTAGAATTTGTATATATAAATTTGTTAAAATTTTTAATAGTACAAATATAATCTTAAAAAATGGATGTACACCAAACGAAATGATCCAAAATTTTAGGAAATAATGTTACTTAGCCTCCCCAATACCTACCAAATAAAGTTTTTTAGTATTATTATTTTCCAATAAAACTCTTGCTTTTTTTTTTTTTTTTTAAATATACTAAAAATAGTTTTATAAAAGGAGAAGATAAAATGAAAAAAATATTAGGTTTTTTAGGAGCAATGACTTTTACTATTTCAACTAGTGTTAGTGTTATTGCTTGTGGTAATAAAGAGGTAACTGACCCTGCTCCAGATGAAAATGTCTTTGAGGAACTATTTAAAGACTTTGAAAATGAAATTCAAAACATATTTAATAAGCATTACTCAGAAAAAAGCTTAGGTTTTTCTGTAATGAATGATAGTGTTGAAGAAAAGGGGTTTACTTTTTTAAATGAAAGTAAGCTTAGTAGTCTAAAAAATGGAGAGCATGTATTAGAAGGGGAATTATTAAATGATTTTAAGCACGACTTAAACATTTTACTAGATGATACTGCTTTAAGAACAAAAATAAATGCCTTAGGAAATCAACCAGAATATAACTTGTTAACAACAGGATTACCAAATGGTATCTATAATGATCTTAATTTAAAAGAAAATAAAATAGATATCAATATTAAAAGCAACAACGAAAGTAATGCTGCAGGAAAAAGTAAATTTTCAGCAACAGTTTCATTTTCAATAGCAATTGATATAAATTATATGAAGAATAATGAATTGCAACATAAAAATAGTGACTACTTAGCATTAACTTTCTCATTGTTAAATGATGAGACAATTAGTGAATCAATTAATCAAATTCAATTATTATTAGGAGAGCAGTTATATAAAAGTGAAAAGTCACCCTTATTTTTAACAGATTCAAAATTAGGTATATCAGATTCTGCTTTTAAAGAAAATATTCAAGAAGATGTAAAAAATTATACTAATACTTCTTCTACTGAAGGAAGTTTTAAAAGTCAAATAGCTGATGCTACAAAAAAAATTTTAGAAGAGAATTCAATTATTGGTTCTGAAGTTATAACAAATGAACAGTCTACTGAAAATATTGTATGAGATAAACAATATGCTAAATTTAACTCTTCAAATGCAAAAACTATAACTACTCAATCAGATATATTTAATAAAATTTTAATTAATAAAGACCCAAATGTTAGTTATGAACAAAAACAAGAAATAATTAAAAAGGAATATGAAAAGCAATTAGATGATACAAATTTTAAAAAAAGTTTTGAAAGCTTTATAAAGGATAGAGGATTTAGTTCAATTGAAAGCAAAACTAATTTCGAAAGTGTTTTAGGTTTTGGAACTTTAAATATAAGTGGACTACAAATAAAAGTAGCAGATATAATTTATGAAATACCAACACTAGTTTTAGGTTTTGACTATAGTGTTGAAAATGACAATAGCTCTCTTTTTAAAAGAGCAGACTATTCAAAACAAATTTTAGATAGCATGCAAGCCTTTAGAAATTCATATGATATTAGTTCTAGTGAAGATAGTATTATGACTTTCTCAGATGAAAGAGTTTGAAAAAATGCTAATGAGTTATTTAAAAATAATAAAGATAATTTTTCAAAATCTGAACTAAACACTTTAATTGTTGGTTCAGGATTAGAAACAAGTCCAGAATATAATAAAGAAATAGCAAAGAATGGAAAAATAGGACAATTTAATTTTTATTTAAATTCAAGTGCAAGATTTTCTTTAACAGATGATGGTATTAAATATAAGTCAGGTAGTGCAACTGGTAACCAATTAAGAATTCAACTTGGAGTATTTTTCATTGATATACATTTTAATTCAAATGACAATGATCTACTATCAAATGGAGGATTTTTGTTTAAAAAGGGTGTTAGTTAATATGATAGTTGAAAATAAAAAGTCGATTCCATTAGCAAAACTAATTGGGTTCAATCTTAAACTATATTTAAAAGACAAATCTATTATAATTTTGTCTTTTATTATTTTAATACTAACTTTATTTTTCAGTATTTTAATATCAGTGTATAAAAAATCAAATACAAGTATTATACTTTTTTATAATTACTTTTTTATAATTACTTTTTCAGTTTTATTATTTCTCTTAATTTTAAGAATGGTTCAGTTGATGCTTAATAATAAAATTGATGATAAAACAATTTATTTAATGATTTCTACTAATATCTCTAGAAAAAAAATAATATTTACATTAGTAATAACGACTTTAATTTATTTGCTAGCAATTCAAACAATTATTTTTTTACTACCCAATATTTTTCTTTCACTTGCATCTTTAAAAATAAACGAAGTTCTTTTAAGAATAACATTAGTTCACTTTATTTATGCTTTATGTTATGGCTTTTGTTTAACTTCATTTTTTATTTTTTTATCCACTACATTAAAAATGCAGGTTTCAACAATTTTATGTTCCCTTATTTTGGCTACAAATTTTATTAATAGCTTACCAGCACAATTTATGAAAGAATCTGAAAAAAGTATTGTATTAAGTTTTGAGGGTGGTCAAGCTTTTCAAGTTACTGAAATTTATAAGGCTTTTGATTTACAAGAACACATTAAAAACGAACAAATTAAATATCCATTACTTAGTAAGTATATTAATAATTTTTTTATTGAAAATGAGTTACTATCAGGACAGTCTTTTCAAACAGCAAATATTATTAATTTAAGAAAGCAGTTTTGAAGAAATTTAGGTTTAATAAATAGTGAAAATAAAAATTACAGTTTAACTAATCAAAGACTAGCAAAAGTTCCAGATAACTGATCTAAAGCAGATTGAAAAGTTGGTGATCAAGTAGATATTAATTTTTCTGTTGAAGATACTTTCATTACCAGAGATGAACTAATTGAATTATCAAAGGATTCAAATAATGAATATCAAAAGATTTTAATGGAGTTTTTAAATTTTATGTCTTATATTAATAAATACTTTATTAATGATTTAACTTTTCAAAAAAATTTTTATCAGCTATATGATGACTTTCCTTCAATAGTAGAAGGATCTGATGTATCTTATATCCAAAATAAAACCTCAAAGGTTTCAAAAGTGTCGTTCAAAATTGAAACAACTGGTGAGGAAGTTATATTAGGAGCAAAAAATAATCTAACAAGCGAGCTTATAAAATCAATGTATACAAATTATTTAGGAAGAAATACTAGTGGAATTGCTTTGAGTGAATCACCAGAAATGGATACTCTGATTAATTCAGAAGAGGGTTTATTTAGCCCAGTTATGTTAACAGCTAGAATTCTTGAAGATTATTTTATTAAATATTGTTCTATTTATACAATTGCAACTACTAAAGCAATTTCATTGAATAAAAGTTATTTTGATTATCAAAAGGCAAGAACAAAAAATGAACTTTTTTTTCAAATGAACTTTATTGCAAATAATTTATTGAATTTTACATATTATGCAAAGAATGCTTCAGAGGGTATCTGATTTAATGAAGAAAATACTAGTGTAATTAACTTTAATAATCAAGATAATTCATTTTTGCCTTATAAACTTTATTCCTTTAAGATAAATAAAAATGAATTAGGTTTAGATACTATTGATCCCTTATCCTATAATAATTTTATTCCACCATATATCTATTTAATCATTCAATTAACTTTTGCCATTATTAATTTATTTATCTCTATCCTATTATTAAATAGAAAGGATTTAAACTAGAATGAAAGATTTAACAATAATTAAATTTGAAAATTTTTTAAAAAAGTTTAAAAAAAGTTCTATTGGACCAATTGACTTTGAGATTAAACAAAATCGAATTGTTGCCTTTCTAGGTAGCAGTGGTAGTGGGAAAACTGTAATTTTAAATTCTCTAATTGGAGCTACTAAAAAATATAAGGGAGATATTTTTATTGAAGATAGTAATAGAAAAAAAATTAGCAATCATATTTTAAATAAGCAAATTGGGATTTATATTCAAATGGATTTCTCACTATATGATATGAAAGCTTATAATTTTTTAAAAACTATGGCTTCAATATATGGAGTTAAGAAGGATCTAATTAAGGAAAGAGTTAAATACTGAATGGAGTATTTTAATTTGTGAGAATCAAAAGATAAAAGTTTAAAAAATTTCTCATGAGGAATGAAAAATAGAATAAATTTTATTCTTTGCTTTTTAAAAGACCCTAATATAATTATTATGGATGAGCCAGGAGCTAACTTAGATTCAATTTGAAGAAATAAAGTTAAAAATTTATTGATTAAATTTAAGCAAGAAGGTAAAACAATTATTTTCACTGTTCATAATATTGATGAAATGACAGATATAATTGATGACTATATAATTATTGAAAAGGGAAAACTAATTTTTTTAGGTTCAAAGGAAGAGTTAAATATTTATAATAAGTATAAATTATTTCTAGATTCTGAATTTGATGTAAAAGAGTTAAGAAATTTTTTAGATAGACATAATATTAAAAGTTTTAAATTTGATTTACAAGAAAACTCAATTGTAATTGCAACAAATAATACAAAAGAAATTAATTGACTATTCTTATTTTTTTTGAAAAAAAACATACCTATAAAAAACTTAGTAAAATTACCAGTTAATATGGAATCTATTCATAAGGCTCTTGAATCAAAAACTGGTATTTAATTTAAAAGCACATTGATATTTCTCATTTATTTAAATTTTATAAAATATATTAATATCAAAGGTATTGGGGGGTCTAAAAAAATAGGTCTCCCAATTTTTTTTGTTTTATAATTTAGAACAAGATTATAATTGTATTAGCAAGAAAGGTTGCATCTAAATGAAATATTCGAATGAGTTAAAAATTCAAGCTGTTAATGATTATATTAATGGAATTAAATTAAAAGACATTGCAATTAAATATAATATAAAAGCTAATTCAAGTATTTTAGATTGATATCAAAAATATCATGAGTCATCTGAAATTAAAGTATTTGATAGGAAAAACATAGTAAAACCAATGAAGTTAGATTTAAAAATAAAGTTAGCAAATATGGCAAAGAGAATAAAGAATTGAAAAAGAGGCTTTTTGAATTAGAAGCGCAAATTAAACAAAGTGCTGATTTAATAGAACTTAAGAAGGAAAAGAAGAAAGGAGAACAAGCAGAAAAGGAAGTTGAGTTATTAAAAAAGTTCATAGCATCATTTCTAATAGGTTATCAAAAGGTTAATAAAAAAGTATATACAAAAAAAGATATAACTCAGATATATCAAACAGTATATGAATTATTATTAATGGGAAATGATGCAAAAAAACTCTTCTAATTTATGGTGTTGGTTATCGTAGTTATACTAATTGAATTAAAAGAGGAAAACCCGAATATAAGAGACAATATCATCTTCATGCCAAAGAAGTTGTAGAAAGTATTTATTCAAGGAAGGACGATATATTTGGTGCCGAAAAGCTAGATTAAAGATATTAAAAGACTTCAATATAAATCTTTCTAGAGAGACAATTATTGAACTTAGAACGGAAGTTTTATTGAAATTAAAAAAAGAAATAGCTTCTTCTAAATAAAAAAAACAAGAATGGGAATAAGTACTCATAAGAAACATACATCTTTAGATCTTATAAAAGGAGATTATAGCTCTAATAAATATTTAGAAAAGATTGGAATTGATGGTACATGATTTAAAAATATTTATATTAGAGGAGTTAAAACAAAACTCTTATTTCTACCTGCATATGACTTTTACTCTAATGAAATTAGTTCATATTCAGTCGTCAACTCTGAAAATATACTAGTAACTCTTGAAATGTTAGAAGGTTTAGTAAGAAAAATGGATTTAGTTATAATAAAGAAAATTATTATGCATAGTGATTTAGACTCTGCATTTACAAGTAAAGAAACAAAAAAATTTTGTAAGCAACATAATATAATTAGATCAAATTCAGCTTCAAGTTTTAAAGAAAATCAATTTATAGAACAAACACATAGATGAGTTAAAAAGTATTTTTATTTAATATTTGGTAATAAATTTTATAAGGATTAATATTTTAGAAGTTGTATTTATAAATTTGTTAAAATTTTTAATAGTACAAATATAATCTTAAAAAATGGATGCACACGAAGCGAAATGATCCAAAATTTTAGGAAATAATCTTACTTAGCATCCCCAATACCTAAAGTCTTTTATTAGTATTATTATTTTTCCAATAAAACTCTTGCTTTTTTTTTTTTTTTTTGAATATACTAAAAATAGTTTTATAAAAGGAGAAGATAAAATGAAAAAATTATTAGGTTTTTTAGGAGCAATGACTTTTACTATTTCAACTAGTGTTAGTGTTATTGCTTGTGGTAATAAAGAGGTCACTGACCCTGCTCCAGATGAAAATGTCTTTGAGGAACTATTTAAAGACTTTGAAAATGAAATTCAAAACATATTTAATAAACATTACTCAGAAAAAAGCTTAGGTTTTTCTGTAATGAATGATAGTGTTGAAGAAAAAGGGTTTACTTTTTTAAATGAAAGTAAACTTAGTAGTCTAAACAATGGAGAGCATCTATTAGAAGGCGAATTATTAAATGATTTTAAGCACGACTTAAACATTTTACTAGATGATACTGCTTTAAGAACAAAAATAAATGCCTTAGAAAATCAACCAAAATATAACTTGTTAACAACAGGATTACCAAATGGTATTTATAATGATCTTAATTTAAAAGAAAATAAAATAGATATCAATATTAAAAACAACAATGAAAGTAATGCTGCAGGAAAAAGTAAATTCTCAGCAACAGTTTCATTTTCAATAGCAATTGATATAAATTATATAAAGAATAATGAATTGCAACATAAAAATAGTGACTACTTACCATTAACATTTTCCCTGTTAAATGATGAGTTAATTGGTAAAGCAATTAATCAAATTCAATTATTATTAGCAAAGCAACTATATACAAGTGAAAAGTCACCATTATTTTTAACAGATACAAAATTAGGTATATCAGATGTTGCTTTTAAAGAAAATATTCATGGAGATATAAAAGATTATACTAATGCTTCTTCTACTGAAGAAAGTTTTAAAAGTAAAATGGCTGAAGCTACAACAAAAATTTTAGAAGAAAATAAGATTAATAATTCTAAGGTTATAACAGAAAAACAGTCTACTACAAATATTTATTGAGATAATCTATATGGTAGAGTTAGTTTTTCAAATTCAAAAATTATAACTACTAAATCAGATGTATTTAATAAAATTTTAATGAATAAAGACCCAAATGTTAGTTATGAACAAAAACAGGAAATAATTAAAAAGGAATATAAAACGGAATTAGATGATACAAATTTTAAAAAAAGTTTTGAAAGCTTTATAAGGGATAGAGGATTTAGTTCAATTGAAAGTAAAACTAATTTCGAAAGTGTATTAGGATTTGGAACTTTTAATATAAGTGGACTACAAATAGAAGTAGCAAATATGATTTATGAAATACCAACAATAGTTTTTGGTTTTGATTATAGTGTTGAAAATGATAATAATTCTCTTTTTAAAAGATCGGACTACTCAAAACAAATCTTAGATACTATGCAAGCTTTTATAAATTCATATGATATTAGTTATACTAAAGATAGTATTATGACTTTCTCAGATGAAAGAATTTGAAAAAGAGCTGATGAGGTATATAAAGATTATAAAGATAATATTTCATATCAAAATATAAACAATTTTCATTTGGGTTCAGAATTAGAATTTAATAAGGAAATAGCAAAGAATGCAAGAACAGGACATTTTTATTGATTTTTATATACATCTGCAGATTTTGTTTTAACAGATGGGGGTATTAAATATAAATCAGGTAGTTCATCAACTACTGTTAACAAGTTTGAAATTAGACTTGGAGTATTTACACTTAGGTTACACCTTACTTCAGATGACGATAAGCTGCTATCAAATGGAGGATTTTTGTATAAAAAGGGTGTTAGCTAATATGATAGTTGAAAATAAAAAGTCAATTCCATTAGCAAAACTAATTGGGTTCAATCTTAAACTATATTTAAAAGACAAATCTATTATAATTTTGTCTTTTATTATTTTAATATTAACTTTATTTTTCAGTATTTTAATATCAGTGTATAAAAAATCAAATACGAGTATTATACTTTTTTATAATTACTTTTTTATAATTACTTTTTCAGTTTTATTATTTCTCCTAATTTTAAGAATGGTTCAGTTGATGCTTAATAATAAAATTGATGATAAAACAATTTATTTAATGATTTCCACTAATATTTCTAGAAAAAAAATAATATTTACATTAGTAATAACGAATTTAATTTATTTGCTAGCAATTCAAACAACTATTTTTTTACTACCCAATATTTTTCTTTCACTTGCATCTTTAAAAGTAAACGAAGTTCTTTTAAGAATAACATTAGTTCACTTTATTTATGCTTTATGTTATGGCTTTTGTTTAACTTCATTTTTTATTTTTTTATCCACTACATTAAAAATGCATGTTTCAACAATTTTATGTTCTCTTATTTTAGCTACAAATTTTATTAATAGTTTACCAACACAATTTATGAAGGAATCTGAAAAAAGTATTGTATTAAGTTTTGAGGGTGGTCAAGCTTTTCAAGTTACTGAAATTTATAAGGCTTTTGATTTACAAGAACACATTAAAAAGGAACAAATTAAATATCCGTTACTTAGTAAGTATATTAATAATTTCTTTATTGAAAATGAGTTACTATCAGGACAGTCTTTTCAAACAGCAAATATTATTAATTTAAGAAAGCAGTTTTGAAAAAATTTAGGTTTAATAAATAGTGAAAATAAAAATTATAGTTTAACTAATCAGACACTAGCAAAAGTTCCAGATAACTGATCTAAAGCAGATTGAAAAGTTGGTGATCAAGTAGATATTAATTTTTCTGTTGAAGATACTTTCATAACCAGAGATGAACTAATTGAATTATCAAAAGATTCAAATAATGAAAATCAAAATATTTTAATGGAGTTTTTAAATTTTATGTCTTATATTAATAAATACTTTATTAATGATTTAACTTTTCAAAAAAATTTTTATCAGCTATTTGATGACTTTCCTTCAATAGTAGAAGGTTCTGATGTATCTTATATCCAAAATAAAACCTCAAAAGTTTCAAAAGTATCGTTCAAAATTGAAACAACTGGTGAGGAAGTTATATTAGGAGCAAAAAATAATCTAACAAGCGAGCTTATAAAATCAATGTATACAAATTATTTAGGAAGAAATACTAGTGGGATTGCTTTGAGTGAATCACCAGAAATGGATACTCTGATTAATTCAGAAGAGGGTTTATTTAGCCCAGTTATGTTAACAGCTAGAATTCTTGAAGATTATTTTATTAAGTATTGTTCTATTTATACAATTGCAACTACTAAAGCAATTTCATTGAATAAAAGTTATTTTGATTATCAAAAGGCAAGAACAAAAAATGAACTTTTTTTTCAAATGAACTTTATTGCAAATAATTTATTGAATTTTACATATTATGCAAAAAATGCTTCAGAGGGTATCTGATTTAATGAAGAAAATACTAGTGTAATTAACTTTAATAATCAAGATAATTCATTTTTGCCTTATAAACTTTATTCCTTTAAGATAAATAAAAATGAATTAGGTTTAGATACTATTGATCCCTTATCCTATAATAATTTTATTCCACCATATATCTATTTAATTATTCAATTAACTTTTGCCATTATTAATTTATTTATCTCTATCCTATTATTAAATAGAAAGGATTTAAACTAGAATGAAAGATTTAACAATAATTAAATTTGAAAATTTTTTAAAAAAGTTTAAAAAAAGTTCTATTGGACCAATTGACTTTGAGATTAAACAAAATCGAATTGTTGCTTTTCTAGGTAGCAGTGGTAGTGGGAAAACTGTGATTTTAAATTCTTTAATTGGAGCTACTAAAAAATATAAGGGAGATATTTTTATTGAAGATAGTAATAGAAAAAAAATCAGCAATCATATTTTAAATAAGCAAATTGGGATTTATATTCAAATGGATTTCTCACTATATGATATGAAAGCTTATAATTTTTTAAAAACTATGGCTTCAATATATGGAGTTAAGAAGGATCTAATTAAGGAAAGAGTTAAATACTGAATGGAGTATTTTAATTTGTGAGAATCAAAAGATAAAAGTTTAAAAAATTTCTCATGAGGAATGAAAAATAGAATAAATTTTATTCTTTGCTTTTTAAAAGACCCTAATATAATTATTATGGATGAGCCAGGAGCAAACTTAGATTCAATTTGAAGAAATAAAGTCAAAAATTTATTGATTAAATTTAAGCAAGAAGGTAAAACAATTATTTTTACTGTTCACAATATTGATGAAATGACAGATATAATTGATGACTATATAATTATTGAAAAGGGAAAACTAATTTTTTTAGGTTCAAAGGAAGAGTTAAATATTTATAATAAGTATAAATTATTTCTAGATTCTGAATTTGATGTAAAAGAGTTAAGAAATTTTTTAGATAGACATAATATTAAAAGTTTTAAATTTGATTTACAAGAAAACTCAATTGTAATTGCAACAAATAATACAAAAGAAATTAATTGACTATTCTTATTTTTTTTGAAAAAAAACATACCTATAAAAAACTTAGTAAAATTACCAGTTAATATGGAATCTATTCATAAGGCTCTTGAATCAAAAACTGGTATTTAATTTAAAAACACATTGATATTTCTCATTTATTTAAATTTTATAAAATATAGTAATATCAAATAAATTAACTCCAATCAAACATTTAATAATTTTTATTAAATGTTTTTTTTATTTTTTTGAGAGCTTATATTCCTAAGTAAAGTACTTTAATCTTTTTAAATAAGAGAGTATCTCTAAATAATAAATATATAATAAAAATGTTGTATTTATAAAAAAGGGATGCTAGGGTGGGTTATGAAAGAAAAGGAGATTACAATTAATATATGAAAAAATTATTAAACATTTTTGGAATTTTTTCACTATCAGCAGTTAACTTATTTCAAAACTCCTGAGTGAAAAATTCAAAAGAGGATATTAAAATATCAAATAGAGTTGAGCAACAATTAAATAAGAATTCTTGTGATTGTTCAGATGTAATAACAAGTTATAAAGAATTTGTAGCTTATGAAAGTTATGCTTATACATCAAGAGTTAATCAATTATCTTTAGATCAATGAACTCTAAATTTTTTATACAATGCTTTTCAAGCTAATGCAAAATTGGACTATACAGATGTAGAAATTTTTTTGTCCAATTCAATATTAGACTTTTCTTATAGCAAAAATACCAATGCTAAAGAGGCAATATCTAAAGCAATAATAAGTCATGGATTTAAATATGCCAATTATCAAGTTGGTGGAGTTTTTATAAAAGTAGAGGAAAGAAGATACAACTCACCTGGTGAGGAATGACGAATTAATGGTTTGGAAGTGGGAATTTTTGATACTACAAAAAGACAGCCTTTAGAGCAGGAAATATACTCTGATATAAAATTTAGTAAAGCTTTAAACTTATCTAAACCATTTAAAGAAAAAACAATTGAGAGTGGGGGTTTAATGAGTTATCATTCAATTCCAAGATTTGCATCACATATCCTATCGCTTAAAGAGGAATTTAACTATCTTTCTTTTCCTGATGCTAAAATGGAAGCTATTTTAATTGATGATTATAAAGGAATCTATGAGAGATATGACTACTCAAGAACTTTTAATGGTTCACATATAGCTCAATCATTTAACATGCATGATTTAAAGTGGAATGGAGACAATGAAAAGGAGCATTATTTAAGTACACAATTACAAGAAACATTTACTTATGAAAAGTTAGATCCATTTATTTTTCTAATTAATGATATTGAGTTTAAATTAATTTTTAGACAAAACTCTGAATTTGAAAACAAATACGACATTTGACTAGAAAATAAACATCATTTTAAAAATATTAGTCCTTTTTTTGAAGAAACTTCTATGACTTTTAACTTTAATTTAAATAATAAAATAGCTTTTTTTAATACGTTAGAGTTAAAAGAAATTGAGAATGTATATAATAAAAAAATATTGGCAAGAGAAAAAAAACTTTCTAATGAGAGAATATTTCCTCCTATTGGAGGAAGTCCATTTTTAACAAGAATTATTTATGATAATTTTCATAATGGTTTTTGAGGAATGGAAGTTTATTTAAATAGAGAAGCACTTAACTCACTAGCTAATATGATTTGTATTGGAAAAGATAATAATCAACCTTTTATAAATACAGTAAGAGAATTATTAATGTTAGCAGCACCCGAATATTTTGAATACACTATTGAGGAGCAAAACTTAATTGTAACTTACATTGATGCAGCAATTAGAAATAGATATAATAATCATCCAAATTATTTATCTCTTTTCTTTAATGAATTTTATTATAATGAAGAGGCTACCTTTGGTGTTTGAATTCAAGCAAAGAACTTTGAAAATGAAGACCCTAATATTGTTGACTATGATATAGAGATTTGAAATTCTCCACCTCATGATTAAATAATAAGATTTTAATAAATTTCTATTTTTATAACTAATATATAAAAAGTAAATATTTATTATGACAATTAGATATTAGAAAAAGCAGATTATAAATCTGCTTTTTCTAATAAACTATTTTGATAGTTGATATAAAGTTTTAAATAAACCTTCTATAGAAATAAGTCTTTCAAAGTTCCCAGTTTCAACTATTCCTTTATCTTGTTCTAATACATAAATTTCATCAAAGTTTTTAATTGTACTTAATCGATGGGCAATTGAAATTGTTGTTCTTCCTTTCATTAGTTTTTCTAACTCTTTTTGAATTTCAGATTCAACAATATTATCAAGTGCACTTGTAGCTTCATCCAAAATTAGTATTTCAGGATTTTTTAAAATAAGTCTTGCTATCACAAGTCTTTGTTTTTGACCACCACTTAATTGTGCACCACGTTCAGATAGAATTGTTTCATATTGATTTGGTCATTGCATAATTAATTCATGCATTTTTGCCTTTTTACAAGCTTCAATAATTTCTTCATTAGTTTTATTTTCTAATCCATAGGCAACATTTTCAAAGATGGTACCACTTAAAATTTGTGGTTCTTGATCAACATAACCAATTTTATCTAATCATGATTTTAAATTTAAATCCTTTAATTTGACTTTATTATTTATTAGAATTTCTCCTTGTTGGGGATCATAAAATCGCAATAATAATTTTGCTATTGTAGATTTCCCACTTCCTGTTGGTCCAACAAAAGCATATTTTTTACCTTTGACCAATGTAACATTTAAATCTTTAATAACATGCTTATCAGTGTCAGGGTACATAAAACCAATATTTTTTAGTTCAATAGAATTAATTTTTTCTTTAATTTCTTTTTCATTAAATTTTTCAATAGTAATTTCACTTTTTAGAATTTCACTAACATTGTTAGCTGAAATTCTGGCATGGGGAACAGCTGAAATTACTTGTCTTAATTGCATAATTGGAATTGTCATAACAATTACACCTGTTGTAAAAGCAGTGATAATACTGATTAAAGATTGAGTATTATTATAGAATAGAAATACTCCAAAGATAATAGAGGCCATTGAGAAACTACCAATTCCTCCAATTATTAATGCAGAAGGAACTTCTGAAGCAAAGAATTTTTTCTTTTCTTTTTTTGAAACTCTTTCAATCATTTCATTAAAATGATTTTTCTCATGTTTAAATGTTCCCATAGATTTTATTAATCTAATACTGTAAATTTTTTCACTAATATCATTGTCTAAATTTTGTGTAATTTTATTAATTTTTTTAGTAGCACTATTTGATATTAAAATAGTGATAAAAATTATTATCATAAATGCTAATAATAAACCAAAGACACAAAGTGCTAATTTTCAACTAATATTAAACATTAGAATAGCTGAAAATAGAATTGTAACTGTTGAAAGTAAATAAATAATTGGAGCTTCTTTAATAAAAGAAGATACAATTGAACTGTCCTTAACAATAGTTGAAATCAATTGTCCTGCTTTATTAGAATTAAAATAATTTAAATCTTGATCAACTATTTTATTAATTAATTTAGCTTTTAATTGATTCTCGTATGCCTGAGCAATATAGCCACTTACAATAAAGTTTAAGTAAGAAAGCATAACAACAAAAATGACATCAACAATCATTGAATAGGCAAGAGTGAATAGTTTAAAATCTCCTCCTAAAATCTTAATATAAAGTTTGTTACCATCATAATAAACAAAATCATAAAAAAACTTTTGAATGATTTGTTCATAGACATTAGAACCTAGTGATATTGAACTAAGTATTTTTTCTAATTCTTCTTGTGTAATTTGAAGTCCAATTTCTTGAACTATTTCATAGATATCTGTTGTATTAATTGATTTCATAGAATCAAGAACACTTTTTGATACTAATAAAGCTGTAATAAGTTCAATTGCTTTAATATTTCATATAAATAATAAAGCAATTGAAATTGTTAAAGTTAACATTAAAAAGGTTAAAACCTTTTTATTTTTCATAGCTTGAAATAAGTGAGAATAGAGCTCAACTTTTTTTCTTTTTTTAATAACCATTTTTCAATTCCTTTCATTTTTTCTTTATAATATTTAATAGTTATAAAATGATTTATTATTAATAAAATCATTTATTTCAAATAAACTTACTTGTTTCATTTGAAATAAGATAATCTTATAACATTATTAGTGGGGTGTCAATGAAAAAGCAATATAACTTAGATAATTTAAGTACACTTGTTAAAGGTAATTTAGTTATTATTATAATAAGTAAAAGAATCAGTAAAGATATGATGAAAAAGTATCCAGATTTATATTCATTGGCATATCTACATTTAATGTTTATTAAAAATGTTGAGGGAATTAGTCAAGTAGAGTTAGCAGATTTAACTAATACAAATACTTCAACCATGCACAGAAACATCAAATCATTAACTGATAATAACTATATTGTCAAAAAAATTTCTACAAGAGCAAATGAAAATGAAATTTACTTAACTCAAAAAGGTGAACAAGTAGTAAAAGATATAATTGAATGAGTTAATGAATATGAAAAAGAAATGGGCTTTAATGAAGAAAATACAAGAGAATTAACAATGATGTTTAAAAAAATAATCAATAAGTATTCTGATTTTTAATATCAGAAATTATTAAAACAATTTAAATAATGGCTTATTAAAAAGTTATATGAGAATAAGCAAAATAATAGATCTTTTAATAGTATGCTATCATTTTATCATCTTTAAATTCACAATAAATAACACTTTTATATTTGAATTTTATACAATAAGTTATAAAATAATTATGTAATTAAATAAACTATAATAATTTTTTAGTTTATAAAATTATAAAATAGGTATTAATAATAAAGGGGTAAAATTATGAAAAAATTATTAGGATTATTAGGGACAAGTTGTTTATCAATTGCAGTTAGTTCTAACGTAGTTTCTTGTTTTGATACTACACCAAAAATTAAACATACATTTGCTGATGAATTTGACATCTTTGAACTTGGCGATATTTCAGGACAAGAAGATGTACCAACATTGGAAACAATATATGATGCTATATTCAAAGCTCATGAAAATGTTATTGACTGAAGATTAACAGTCGAGTTTGAATGAATTGTATTTGTAGATACACCAACAAAGGAATCTTGTACAATTAAAGTAATTGATAAAATGGCTGTTCCTTTTCATACAGGAGAAGTCACATTTACATATAAATATCAACAGATATTGGAACCTGAAATTTCTTATGATTTATTTGTTGAACAAAGAGATATCAAAAGGAGAACTGGATCTATAGAAGAAATAAGTAAATTTTCAAATTTAGTCTATAATTGAAAATGAATCGCAGATTTGACATCATCATCTCAATTAGTTTATACTGATTTGAAAAGTTATGGAACAAGTAGTGGTCAAGGATTATGCGAATATATAGCATTAAATATGTTAATAAATTATTCTCAAATATTTGGTAAGCATAATTTATATTCTACTTATTATAAAAATAAATATTTTTATCAGTTAAATTCTAAAGATGTAAGGCATTATGAATATGGTAGTGGTAATAAAAGAGCGATTCCTTATTTAATGTATGATAAAATTCGCTCAGATAAAGGGGGAAAATGAACTGACATTCGTGAAGGTAAAAGTATGAGAAAAATTATGAAGAAATGACTAGGTGATTATTCAAATAATTTAATTGATGATTATTCAGTTAGTTGATCACATACTTCAAAACCTGAAACTTGAATAAAAAAATATAATAGACCAGTATTACTTTCATTTTTTGCTAAAGGAGAGGCCCACTCAATTGTAATATATGGTTATAATAGTTCAACTGAAGAATATGCAGTTAATTATGGTTGACCTGGTATTGATAATGGGAAACAAATAATTAAAAAATCTGAAATATGATCATATTTTAGTATGGGCTTTTGATATGGTCTAAGAGATAAATAAAATTAAATAATTTATTTATCCGAAATAATCAGTCAATAAAATAGATAACTTTAAAAAGACTAAGCAGTTAATAGAAAGGTTGTCAATTTTTTCTGACCAAATAATAGATCTTTTAAGAGTATTCTATCTTTTTATCATCTTTAAACTTCCAATAAATAACACTTTTATGTTTTAATTTTATACAATAAGTTATAAAATAATTATGTATTAAATAAACTATAGTATTTTTTTAGTTTATAAAATTATAAAATAGGTATTAATAATGAAAGGGTAACATTATGAAAAAATTATTAGGATTATTAGGGGCAAGCTGCTTATCAATTACAGCTAGTTCTAACGTAGTTTCTTGTTTTGATACTAGACCAAAAATTAAACAAACATTTGCCGATGAATTTAAAGTTTTTGAGCTTGGTAATATTTCAGGAGAAGAAGATGTACCAACTTTGGAAACAATATATGATGCTATATTAAAAGCTCATGAAAATATTACTGACTGAAGATTAACAGTTGATTTTGAATGAATTGTATTTGTAGATATACCAACTAATGAATCTTGTACAATTAAAGTGATTGATAAATGAGCTATTCCTTTTTATACAGGAGAAGTCACATTTACATATAAATATCAAAAGATATTGGAACCTGAAATTTCTTAAGTTTTTTTTCTTGTACAAAGAGATATCAAAAAGAGAACTGGATCTATAGAAGAAATAAGTAAATTCTCAAATTTACTTTCTAATTGAGAATGAATAGCAAATTTAGAATCAGCATCTCAATTAGATTATACTGATATTTCTAAAGGCAAGAGTAAGAGAAAACTATGATTATTTAGTTGCTTGATCATAACTTATGATCTTGAAATCTGAATTAAAAAAGCAGGATAGACCAGTATTTCTTTCATTTTTTGCTAACGATGAGGACATTTAATTTTAGTATATTGTTATAATAGTTAACCTAAGGAATATGTAGTTCATTATGGTTAACCTTTTAATGATAATGGAGTAGAAATAATTAAAAAAGCTGAAATATAATCATATTTCAGCTTGGGATTTTGATATGGTCTAAGAGATAAATAGAATTAAATAATTTATTTATATAATTTTTTAAATTTTTATATTTAGGTCTGGAGGAAATACTATTCTAACTTTATCAGTAGTTAAAACTACTGGTTTTTTTATAATAAAAAATGGCAATTATAATTCTTAAAAGTTGTATAAGGTATTGGGGGGTCTAAGTACATAGGTCTCCCAATTTTTTTGTTTTATAATTTAGAACAAGATTATAATTGTATTAGCAAAAGAGATTGTATTTAAATTAAATATTTAAATGAGTTAAAAATTCAAACTGTTAATGATTATATTAATCCTATTAAATTAAAAGATATTTCAATTAAATATAACATAAAAGCCAACTCAAGTATTTTAGATTGATATTAAAAATGTCATGAGTCATCTGTTATTAAAGTATTTGATAGAAATAAACGTAGTTAAACAAATTAAGCTAGATTTAAAAATAAAGCTAGTGAATATAGCAAAGAAAATAAAGAAATAAAAAAACTTTTTGAATTAGCAGCAAAAATTAAGCGAAGTGCATATTTAATAGAAGTTAAGAAGAAAAAAAGGAAAGAAAATAGGTAGAAAAACAAGTTGAATTATTTAAAAAGTTCATAGCATTATTTCTAATAGTTTATCAAAAGGTTAATAAAAAACCATATACAAAAAAATATCATTCGGATATATAAAACAGTATATGAATTATCGTTAATAGGAAATGATGCAATACAAAATTCTCTAATTTATGGTGTTGGTTATCGTAGTTATACTAATTGAATTAAAAGAGGAAAACTCGAATATAAAAGACAATATTATATTCATGTTAAAGAAGTTTTAGAGAGTATTTATTCAAGGAAGTATTGTATATTTTGTGTTGAGAATGCTAGATTAAAAATATTAAAGAACTTCAATATAAAGCTTTCAAGAGAGACAATTATTGAACGCAGAAAGGAAATTTTATTAAAACTAAAAAAGAAAATAGTTTCCACTAAATCAAAAACAGCAATGGCAATAAGTAATCATAAAAGAAATACATCGTTAGATCTTATAAAAAGAAAATATAGATCTGATAAATATTTAAAAAAAATTGGAACTGAAGGTACCTGATTTAAAAATATTTATATTAATGGAGCTAAAAAGAAACACTTATTTTCACTTGTCTATGACTTTTACTCTAATGAAATTAGCTCATATTCAGTTGGCAACTCTGAAAATATAACAGTAACTCTTGAAATGAAAGAAAGTTTAATAAGAAAAATGATTTTAGGTTGAATAAAGAAAATTTTTATACATAGTGATTTATCATCTGCACTTATCAGTAAAGAAATAGAAAAATTTTGTAATCAGAATAATATACTTAGGTCAAATTCAGTCTCATGATTTAAAGGAAATCAATCTCTAGAACAAATATATAGATGACTCAAAAAGTATTTTAATTAAAGGTACGCTTATTCGCTTAAAAAATTTTATTATATTTTAAAATAGTCTCCACACTTAAAAATGTTTTAAATTTAATAAAACATTTTTAAGTGTTTTAACTTAATTTGCTTTTCTTGATTTTTTTTTTTTTTTTATAAAATAAAAAAAGATTATTAAAAAATAATCAAGGAGAATATAAAATGAAAAAATTATTAAGCTTATTAGGTACAGTAAGTCTAGTTGCTACAAGTAGTGCAACTGTAATAGCATGTGGGGATAAAACAGTTACTCCCCCAATTATTGAAGACAATAGTCAATTAATTAAAGAGTTAGAAACTGAAACTAATGAAATTTTTAAAAAGCACTTAGAGAATAATGTTTATAAAAATTTAATTGGCTTACCAGAAATGGAAGTAAATAATAAGTTTTTAACTAAAAATAAAATTAAGCAGTACCAAGGTAAAACAGTAGGAGAAATTGATCCATATGATTTACAACAATTAGAAATAGATATGAAAAAAATTTTAGATATTAATGAATTAACAAAGTCACTAAATCAATTAAAAAATGTAAACAAATATAAAATCCTTTTAAATGATGTTGATAGTTTAATTAAAAATGTAATTTTCGATTGAGAATCATTAGTAATTAAGACTTATGAAAAAGAAGGAATATATTTAGGGAATGTAATTGTTGATTATAAAATTGAAGTTCAATATAAAGGAGTCAAAGATATTGAAACTTTTAATATCAGTGATAATTTTAAGTATACTTCAACTAATAATGAAGCTTTGAAAAAAGGAAGTGATGACTTTTATCAAAATATTGCTAGAGATTACTTTTCATCTGATAAGGCCAGTGATAAAAAACATACAAATTTAAAATGAAATGATATTAAAGATTTAAAAGATGAATCAGATGGTTATGGAACCTATGAAACTGAGTTTAAAAAATATTATCAAGAGAATGCTAAGTCAAATGGTTTTGAAACTTCAATGACAAATTTTATTAAAGATAATTATTTTAGTGAAATAAGTAGTACATTGCCGCTTTCTTTTGAAGGAGATTTGATTTACAGATCATCTGACATGACTAAATACTCGCTGTTTAATTCAATAAATACCGTAAAAAGTTATAATGATTCAAATTCAATTAAATTAGATTATAAAAATGATGAGGGAAAAATATTGCTAAATACTGTTTTTAGAAATGATCCAAATAAGTCAGAAACTCAACAAGCATTAGTAAATAGTTATTTTACAAATGATAATTATAAAATTTGAGAAGAGCAATATAAACTTGCAAAAGAAAATTTCTTAAAAGAATTATCAATTGATAAAGGATCTTCAATTGTTGATTCAAATGAATTTAAAAGTTCTTTAGCATTAGGTTATGTTAATTTAACTGGTTTATCAATTAATTTAGCAGATGGTAGTTATATTCATGAATTACCAGATTTTAGAATAGCTGTTAATTATTTAATTGATGTTGAACAGTCTAATAGTAAAATATTAGATAACTTAGCTAAATTCTCTGTGAATAGTTTAAAGGCTTGACATAAAACAATGGGAGTATCTTATGATTATAAATATCCAGAATATAATTCTGCTCAGGATTTTTTAATGGTTATTAAAAGTTCAAAACTGACTAATAAATTTGTAGAAAAAAATAAAACAACAAATTGAGGTAAGAATCACTCATATAATTTTTATTTAAATTTTGGTTTAAGCGATTCATTTGATTTTACAGAAGATAGATTAAATATGCTAAATCAAGCTAAACTTTCTGAAGATTCAATATACTCAATAGGATTACAAAAAAAAGAATTATCAAGTCCAACTAATGTATGAAACTATACGGACTTTGATTGAATTACAGAGAAAAATGGTTTGAGCTTAAAATGAAATAATGGAACTGCAAATATAAATAATAGTCTTATGCTTTTTGATTTAGGTTTTATTAATTTCTATATTGATTTAGATCAAATTACATTAGGTTCTAAAACATTAGGTCAAAAGGACTTTATTAAATTCATCTAATGGATTTTTCTATTTAATGAAAAAAGTTATACCAGGAATTTGAATAATCAAATATAGTTTTAAATCTATTATAAAGGAGCGATCTTTTATAATATTTAATGGACTATATTTACTATTTTCCTTATTAATAGCAATCTACTCAGTTTTTCAAAAGAATAATAGTAGTTTCTTACTAATTTTTGATTATTATGTTTTATTAACTATATTTATAATATTATTTATTTTATGTTTGCGATTAGCTCAATATTTTTATGTAGTAAAAAGAGATGATAAGACTTTAAATATAATAGTCACTCAGCAGTTATCAAGAGCTAAATTATTTAGTTATCAATTTATGGCATTTATTTTATTAATGTTTTTTAATATATCAATTACGTATTTATTGATAAATATTATTAATATGCTTTTTTTAGTGCAAGTAAATTTATTCTTATTAAGAGTTACAACTACTTATTTTGTTTATGCTTTTATAAGCTGTTTATTTTTAATTAACTTTTTTCTACTAATATCTTTATTTGCAAATATTCAAGTTTCGACTATTATAGCGACTTTAATATTGGCAAGTTCCTTTATTAGTAATTTACCTTATACTTTTTTAATCCAAGGTGAAGAAAATAAGAGCATAACTTTTTCTTATAAAAATGCAAATACCGCTATGTCAGTTAATGAGATATATGATTCTTATAATCTTAAAAATCACGTATTAAATAAAAAAATTAAATATTCTAATTTGAGTTTTGAAATATATAACAATTTTATAGATAATCAATTTGAAACAGATCCTAATTCAATAAATAATAATTTTAATAATGCTTCTAGTATTCAAAAAAGAATTAATTTTTGAATGGATTTGGGAGTTGTAGAAGAAAAGCAACAGATAGTAGAATTAAATGAACCTACAAAAATTATTGCAGTAAATAATAATACACAATTATCAAAATGAAAAGGTGATGAAGTTAATTTAAAGTTTGAATTAAAGTATAGATTCTTAACAGTTGAGGAGTTAGAAAATAAAATTAAAGCAAATTTTTTTAGTAAAGAAAAGGAAAAAATTATTAAAGAGTTTATTGAATTTACAAATTTTATAACAAAAGTTAATAATAATTTTCAAGATAAGTTTTATGATTTATTTGATGTATTTATTTTTCTTAATGAGAAAGATAATATTGAAAAAAACTACATAAAAAATGCTACAAAACCACAGGAAGAAAAGATGTTATTAAAAGATAAAGACATAGTAGAAATTTACCAAAGTTATTTCTCATTTTCTGATAATAAATTAAGATTAGAAAGTTCTAAAGTAAGTAATTTAATACAAGAAACACTATTTTTCCCTACAATGTTAAGTATTAGGATTTTGGAAAACTATTTTATACGTTATACAAATAATATGGTTATTTTTGAAAATAGCACTGTAATTAAAAATGAAAATTGAACAAAATATATTAAATCGAGAAATTTATATAATATTTCATTTCAGTTTAATTTTATTTCCAATATGTTGCAAAATTATACATATTTTGGGGGGAGAAGCTATGATCATATATGATTTGAACCAGAGAGTTCAAGTAAAATATATTTTAATAAGCAAGATAACTTGTTTATTTCTCAACCATCTTATGCATTTAAAATTAATTCAGAAAATAAATTAGACTCTCAAACATATAATAATTTCATTGCACCTTATTATTATGTAATTTTTCAAGCCATGATTGCTATTATTAATTATTATGTTGCTAAAAATAAATTTAGAAAGTTAGATTTAACAGGATAAAGTATGGAACAAATAATAAAATTTGAAAATTATACAAAAAAATTTAAAAAGAAAGTTATTGGCCCTTTGAATTGTTCAATTCAAAAAGGGAGAATAACAGCTTTGCTTGGAAGTAGTGGGAGTGGTAAAACAGTTGTAATCAATTCACTATTAGGAATAATCAAGGAATTTAAAGGAGATATTAAAATTGAAAATATATCTAGAAAAAAAAGAAAATACTTTTTAGTAAATAATAAAATAGGCTATTATACTCAGATGGATTTTTCCTTATATGTTGTAAGTGCCTATAAATTTTTACTGGATATGTGTATAATGATGGGTCTAACTAAAGTTATTTCAAGAAAAAGAATTGAATATTGAATGAAATATTTTGATATTTGAGAGTCAAGAAATAAACCAATTAAAAGTTTTTCATGAGGAATGAAAAATAGAATGAATTTAATATTGTGCTTTATTAAAGAACCAGAAATTCTTATTCTTGATGAACCTGGAGCTAATTTAGATTCGTATTGAAGAAATAAAATTAAAATATTATTAATGGATGCAAAAAAAGATGGCAAAACAATAATAGTTACTGTTCATAATATTGATGAAATAGCAGATATTATTGATGATTTTATAATTATTGATAATGGGCAAAACATTTTTAATGGTTCAGCTGAAAAACTAAATGTTTATTCAAAATATAAAGTATATATAAGTGAACAATTTGAAGTACAAAATTTTAGAAATTTTTTATCAACTAATAATATAAAATCCTTTAAATATGATGAAATTGAAAACTCCTTAGTAGTCGCAATTGAAAATTTTAAGCAATTAAACTTCTTATTTTTATATTTAATTAAAAATAATTTGCCCTTAAAAAACTTGCTTAAATTGCCAATTAATATGGAAGCTATTTATAAAGCTTTGGAAAATTAATTTTATATTTAACTTTAATTATTAAGAGTAGGTATTGGGGGGCTAAGTACATAGGCCTCCCAATTTTTTTGTTTTATAATTTAGAACAAGATTATAATTGTATTAGCAAAAGAGGTTGCATTTAAATGAAATACTTAAATGAGTTAAAAATTCAAACTGTTAATGATTATATTAATCCTATTAAATTAAAAGATATTGCAATTAAATATATTATAAAAGATAATTCAAGTCTCTTAGATTGATATCAAAAATGTCATGAGTCATCTGTTATTAAAGTATTTGATAGGAAAAAATATAGTTAAACCAATGAAGTTGGACTTAAAAATAAAGTTAGTAAATATAGCAAAGAAAATAAAGAAATAAAAAAGCTTTTTAAATTAGAAGCAAAAATTAAGCGAAGGGCATATTTAATAGAAGTTAAGAAGGAAAAAAGGGAAAGAGAATAGGTAGAAAAACAAGTTGAATTATTAAAAAAGTTCATAGCATTATTTCTAATAGTTTATCAAAAGGTTAATAAAAAACCATATACAAAAAAATATCATTCGGATATATAAAACAGTATATGAATTATCGTTAATAGGAAATGATGCAATGCAAAATTCTCTAATTTATTGTGTTGGTTATCGTAGTTATACTAATTGAATTAAAAGAGGAAAACTCGAATATAAAAGACAATATCGCATTCATGCCAAAGAAGTTTGGGAGAGTATTTAATCAAGGAAGTATTCTATATTTGGTGTCGAGAATGCTAGATTAAAAATATTAAGGGGCTTCAATATAAATTTTTCGAGAGAGACAATTATTAAACTCAGAAAGGAAGGTTTATTAAAAGTAAAAAAAGAAATAGTTTCTACTAAATCAAAAACAGGAATGGCAATAAGTAATTATAAAAGAAATACATCATTTGATCTTATAAAAGGAGAATATAGATTTGATAAATATTTAAAAAAATGGGAATTGATGGTCGTGACTTAAAAATATTCATATTAGTGGAGTTAAAACGAAACACTTATTTTTATCAGCATATGACTTTTACTTTAATGAAATTAGTTATCAGTTGGCAAGTCTGAAAATATAAAAGTAACTCTTGAAATGCTAGAAAGTTTAATAAGAAAAAGAGGTTTTAGTTTGAATAAACAAAATTTTTATAGATAGTGACTTAGCTTTTTCACTTACAATTAAAGAAGTAGAAAAATTTTGTAATCAACATAATATACTTAGGTCAAGTTCAGTCTCAGGATTTCAAACAAATCAAGTTGTAGTGCAAATACATAGATGACTCAAAAAGTGTTTTAATTAAATATGTTTTTACTCGCTCAAAAATTTATTTTTATATCTTAAAATAACTACTACACTTAAAAATGTTTTAAGTTTAATAAAAAATTTTTAAGTGTTTTAAATTACTTTACTTTTTTTTTTTTTTTTTAATAATCTAAAAATAGATTATTAAAAAATAATCAAGGAGGATAATATGAAAAAATTATTAAGCTTATTAGCTGCTTTTAGTTTAGTTACAACAAGTAGTGTAACTGTAGTTTCTTGTGGAGACAAAACAGTTGTTTCCCCAATTATTGAAGACAATAGTCAATTAATTAAGGAGTTAAAAACTGAAACTAATGAAATTTTTAAAAAACACTTAAAGAATAATGTTTATAAAAATTTAATTAGCTTACCAGAAATGGAAGTAAATAATAAGTTTTTAACTAAAAATAAAATTAAGCAGTATCAAGGTAAAACAGTAGGAGAAATTGATTCATATGATTTACAAAAATTAGAAATAGATATGAATAAAGTTTTAGATATTAATGAATTAACAAAGTCACTAAATCAATTGAAAAATATAAACAAATATAAAATTCTTTTAAATGATGTTGATAGTTTAATTAAAAATGTAATTTTTGATTGAGAATCATTAGTAATTAAGGCTTATGAAAAAGAAAGAATATATTTAGGGAATGTAATTATGGATTATAAAATTGAAGTTCAATATAAAGGAGTCAAAGATATTGAAACTTTTAATATCAGTGATAATTTTAAGTATACTTCAACAAATAATGAAGCTTTGAAAAAAGGAAGTGATGACTTTTATAAAGGAATTGCAAAAGATTATTTTTCATCAGAAGATGCTCTTGATAAAAAACATACAAATTTAAAATGAAATGAAATTAAGGATTCTAAAGATGAATCAGATGGTTATGGAACCTATGAAACTGAGTTTAAAAAACATTATCAAGAGAAAGCTAAAACAAATGGTTTTGAAACTTCAATGACAAATTTTATTAAAAATAATTATTTTAGTGAAATAAGTAGTACATTGCCGCTTTCTTTTGAAGGAGATTTGATTTATAAATCATCTGACATGAATAAATACTCGCTGTTTAAATCAATAAATACCGGAAAAACTTATAATGATTCAAATTCAATTAAATTAGATTATAAAACTGCTGAGGGAAGAATAATGCTGAATACTGTTTTTAGAAATGATCCAAATAAGTCAGAAACTCAACAAGCATTAGTAAATAGTTATTTTACAAATGATAATTATAAAATTTGAGAAGAGCAATATAAACTTGCAAAAGAAAATTTCCTAAAAGAATTATCAATTGATAAAGAATCTTCAATTGTTCAGGCAAATGAATTTAAAAGTTCTTTAGCATTAGGATATGTTAATTTAACTGGTTTATCAATTAATTTAGCAGATGGTGGCTATATTCATGAATTACCAGATTTTAGAATAGCTGTTAATTATTTAATTGATGTTAAACAGTCTAATAGTAAAATATTAGATAACTTAGCTAAATTCTCTGTGAATAGTTTAAAGGCTTGACATAAAACAATGGGAGTAGTTTATGGTTATGAATATCCAGAATATAATTCTGCTCAGGATTTCCTGATGGTCATTAAAAGCTCAAAACTGACTAATGAATTTGTAGAAAAAAGTAAAAATAAAGTTCCAGGTTGAAGTGATGATAACACAGCCAAATTTAATTGAAATTTTGGTTTAAGTGATAAATTTGATTTTAAAGAAGATAGATTAAATATGTTAAATCAAGCAAAACTTCCTGAAGATTCAATATACACAATACAATTCCAGAATAAGAACTTTGTATTTCCAACTAGTAGATGAACCCATACAGACTTTGAATGAATTACAGAAAAAAATGGACTAAGTTTAAAATGACATAAAGCATATGAAGGAAATATCACTAACAATAATATTATGCTTTGAGACTTAGGCTATATCAATTTTTATATTGATTTAGATCAAATTACATTAGGTTGTAAAACATTAGGTCAAAAGGACTTTATTAAATTCATCTAATGGAATTTTATATTTAATGAAAAAAGTGATACCAGGAATTTGAATAATCAAATATAGTTTTAAATCTATTATAAAAGAGCGATCTTTTATAATATTTAATGGACTATATTTACTATTTTCCTTATTAATAGCAATCTACTCAGTTTTTCAAAAGAATAATAGTAGTTTCTTATTAATTTTTGACTATTATGTTTTATTAACTATATTTATAATATTATTTATTTTATGTTTGCGATTAGCTCAATATTTTTATGTAGTAAAAAGAGATGATATGACTTTAAATATAATAGTCACTCAGCAGTTATCAAGAGCCAAATTATTTAGTTATCAATTTATGGCATTTATTTTATTAATGTTTTTTAATATATCAATTACGTATTTATTGATAAATCTTATTAATATGCTTTTTTTAGTGCAAGTAAATTTCTTTTTACTAAGAGTTACAACTACTTATTTTGTTTATGCTTTTATAAGCTGTTTATTTTTAATTAATTTTTTTCTACTAATATCTTTATTTGCAAATATTCAAGTTTCGACTATTATAGCGACTTTAATATTGGCAAGTTCCTTTATTAGTAATTTACCTTATACTTTTTTAATCCAAGGTGAAGAAAATAAAAACATAACTTTTTCTTATAAAAATGCAAATACCGCTATGTCAGTTAATGAGATATATGATTCTTATAATCTTAAAAATCAAGTTTTAAATAAAAAAATTAAATATTCTAATTTGAGTTTTGAAATATATAATAATTTTATAGATAATCAATTTGAAACAGACCCTAATTCAATAAATAATAATTTTAACAATGCTTCTAGCATTCAAAAAAGAATTAATTTTTGAATGGATTTGGGAGTTGTAGAAGAAAAACAACAGATAGTAGAATTAAATGAGCCTACAAAAATTATTGCAGTAAATAATAATTCACAATTATCAAAATGAAAAGGTGATGAAGTTAATTTAAAGTTTGAATTAAAGTATAGATTCTTAACAATTGAAGAGTTAGAAAATAAAATTAAAGTAAATTTTTTTAGTAAAGAAAAGGAAAAAATTATTAAAGAGTTTATTGAATTTACAAATTTTATAACAAAAGTTAATAATAATTTTCAAGATAAATTTTATGATTTATTTGATGTATTTATTTTTCTTAATGAAAAATATAATATTGAAAAAAACTACATAAAAAATGTTACAAAACCACAGGAAGAAAAGATGTTATTAAAAGATAAAGACATAGTAGAAATTTATCAAAGTTATTTCTCATTTTCTGATAATAAATTAAGATTAGAAAGTTCTAAAGTAAGTAATTTAATACAAGAAACACTATTTTTCCCTACAATGTTAAGTATTAGAATTTTAGAAAACTATTTTATACGTTATACAAATAATATGGTTATTTTTGAAAATAGCACTGTAATTAAAAACGAAAATTGAACAAAATATATTAAATCAAGAAATTTATATAATATTTCATTTCAGTTTAATTTTATTTCCAATATGTTGCAAAATTATACATATTTTGGGGGGAGAAGCTATGATCATATTTGATTTGAACCAGAGAGCTCAAGTAAAATATATTTTAATAGGCAAGATAACTTGTTTATTTCTCAACCATCTTATGCATTTAAAATTAATTCAGAAAATAAATTAGACTCTCAAACATATAATAATTTTATTGCACCTTATTATTATGTAATTTTTCAAGCCATGATTGCTATTATTAATTATTATGTTGCAAAAAATAAATTTAGAAAGTTAGATTTAACAGGATAAAGTATGGAACAAATAATAAAATTTGAAAATTATATAAAAAAATTTAAAAAGAAAGTTATTGGTCCTTTGAATTGCTCAATTCAAAAAGGAAGAATAACAGCTTTGCTTGGAAGTAGTGGGAGTGGTAAAACTGTTATAATCAATTCACTATTAGGAATAATCAAGGAATTTAAAGGAGATATTAAAATTGAAAATATCTCTAGAAAAAAGGGTAAATACTTTTTAGTAAATAGCAAAATAGGCTATTATACTCAGATGGATTTTTCCTTATATGTTGTAAGTGCCTATAAGTTTTTATTGGATATGTGTATAATGATGGGTCTAACTAAAGTTATTTCAAGAAAAAGAATTGAATATTGAATGAAATATTTTGATATTTGAGAGTCAAGAAATAAACCAATTAAAAGTTTTTCATGAGGAATGAAAAATAGAATGAATTTAATATTGTGCTTTATTAAAGAACCAGAAATTCTTATTCTTGATGAACCTGGAGCTAATTTAGATTCATATTGAAGAAATAAAATTAAAATATTATTGATGGATGCTAAAAAAGATGGCAAAACAATAATAGTTACTGTTCATAATATTGATGAAATAGCAGATATTATTGATGATTTTATAATTATTGATAATGGGCAAAACATTTTTAATGGTTCAGCTGAAAAACTAAATGTTTACTCAAAATATAAAGTATATATAAGTGAACAATTTGAAGTACAAAACTTTAGAAATTTTTTATCAACTAATAATATAAAATCATTTAAATATGATGAAATTGAAAACTCTTTAGTAGTTGCAATTGAAAATTTTAAACAATTAAACTTCCTATTTTTATATTTAATTAAAAATAATTTGCCCTTAAAAAACTTGCTTAAATTGCCAATTAATATGGAAGCTATTTATAAAGCTTTGGAAAATTAGTTTTATATTTAACTTTAATTATTAGGGGTAGGTATTGGGGGGTCTAAGTACATAGGTCTCCCATTTTTATTTATATAATTCCGAACAAAATTATAATTGTATTAGCAAAATAGGTTTTATTTAAATGAGTTAAAAACTCATGCTGTTAATGATTATATTAATGGTATTAAATTAAAAGATATTGCAATTAAATATAATATAAAAGCCAACTGAAGTATTTTAGATTGATATCAAAAATGTCATAAGTCATCTGATATTAAAGTATTTGATAGAAAAAAACGTAGTTAAACCAATCAAACTAGACTTAAAAATAAAGCTAGTAAATATAGCAAAGAAAATAAAGAAATAAAAAAACTTTTTTAAATTAGAAGCAAAAATTAAGTGAAGTGCTCATTTAATAGTAATTAAGATGGAAAAAAAGGAAAGGGAACAAGTAGAAAAACAAATTGAAATATTTAAAAAATTTATAGTCTCATTTCTAATAGTTTATCAAAAGGTTAATAAAAAACCATATACAAAAAAGATATCATTCGGATATATAAAACAGTATATGAATTATTGTTAAGGAAAAGTGATGCAATACAAAATCTTCTAATTTATGATGCTGGTTATCGTAGGTATATTAATTGAATTAAAAGAGGAAAACTTGAATATAAAAGAAAATATCATATTCATGCCAAAGAAGTTTTAGAGAGTATTTAATCAAGGAAGTATTCTATATTTGGTGTCGAGAATGCTAGATTAAAAATATTAAGGGGCTTCAATATAAATTTTTCGAGAGAGACAATTATTAAACTCAGAAAGAAATTTTTATTAAAACTAAAAAAGGAAAGAGTTTCTACTAAATAAAAAACAAGAATGGCAATAAGTAATCATAAAAGAAATCCATCATTAGATCTTGTAAAAGGAGAATATAGATTTGCTAAATATTTTAAAAAGTTGAAATTGATGGTACGGGATTTAAAAATATTTATATTAGTGGAGTTAAAACGAAACACTTATTTTTATCAGCATATGACTTTTACTTTAATGAAATTAGCTTTAAGTTAGCAAGTCTGAAAATATAACAGTAACTCTTGAAAATCTAGAAAGTTTAACAAGAAAAATGGTTTTAGGTTAAATAAAGAAAATTTTTATACATAGTGATTTAGGTTTTGCACTTACAATTAAAGAAACAGAAAAATTCTGTAATCAAAATAATATACTTAGGTCAAATTCAGTCTCGCGATTTAAAGGAAATCAATTTCTAGACCAAATACATAGATGACTCAAAAAGTATTTTAATTAAAGGTACGCTTATTCGCTCAAAAAATTTTTATATCTTAAAATAGTCACTACACTTAAAAATGTTTTAAATTTAATAAAACATTTTTAAGTGTTTTAAATCACTTTGCTTTTTTTTTTTTTTTTTAAATAATCTAAAAATAGATTATTAAAAAATAATCAAGGAGGATAAAATGAAAAAATTATTAAGCTTATTAGCTGCTTTTAGTTTAGTTACAACAAGTAGCGTGACTGTAGTTTCTTGCGGAGACAAAACAGTTGTTCTTCCAATCATTGAAGACAATAGTCAATTAATTAAGGAGTTAAAAACTGAAACTAATGAAATTTTTAAAAAACACTTAAAGAATAATGTTTATAAAAATTTAATTAGCTTACCAGAAATGGAAGTAAATAATAAGTTTTTAACTAAAAATAAAATTAATCAGTATCAAGGTAAAACAGTAGGAGAAATTGATTCATATGATTTACAAAAATTAGAAATAGATATGAAGAAAGTTTTAGATATTAATGAATTAACAAAGTCACTAAATCAATTGAAAAATGTAAACAAATATAAAATACTTTTAAATGATGTTGATAGTTTAATTAAAAATGTAATTTTTGATTGAGAATCATTAGTAATTAAGTCTTATGAAAAAGAGAAAATATATTTAGGGAATGTAATTGTTGATTATAAAATTGAAGTTCAATATAAAGGAGTCAAGGATATTGAAACTTTTAATATTAGTGATAATTTTAAGTATACTTCAACTAATAATGAAGCTTTGAAAAAAGGAAGTGATGACTTTTATAAAGGAATTGCAAAAGATTATTTTTCCTCAGAAGATGCTCTTGATAAAAAACATACAAATTTAAAATGAAATAAAATTAAGGATTCTAAAGATGAATCAGATGGTTATGGAACCTATGAAACTGAGTTTAAAAAATATTATCAAGAGGCAGCTAAAACAAATGGTTTTGAAACTTCAATGACAAATTTTATTAAAAATAATTATTTTAGTGAAATAAGTAGTACATTACCGCTTTCTTTTGAAGGAGATTTGATTTACAAATCATCTGACATGAATAAATACTCGCTGTTTAAATCAATAAATACTGGAAAAAGTTATAATGATTCAAATTCAATTAAATTAGATTATAAAACTGCTGAGGGAAGAATAATGCTGAATACTGTTTTTAGAAATGATCCAAATAAGTCAGAAACTCAACAAGCATTAGTAAATAGTTATTTTACAAATGATAATTATAAAGTTTGAGAAGAGCAATATAAACTTGCAAAAGAAAATTTCCTAAAAGAATTATCAATTGATAAAGAATCTTCAATTGTTCAGACAAATGAATTTAAAAGTTCTTTAGCATTAGGATATGTTAATTTAACTGGTTTATCAATTAATTTAGCAGATGGTGGTTATATTCATGAGTTACCAGATTTTAGAATAGCTGTTAATTATTTAATTGATGTTGAACAGTCTAAAAGTAAAATATTAGATAACTTAGCTAAATTCTCTGTGAATAGTTTAAAGGTTTGACATAAAACAATGGGAGTAGTTTATGGTTATGAATATCCAGAATATAATTCTGCTCAAGATTTCTTGATGGTCATTAAAAGCTCAAAACTGACTAATGAGTTTGTAGAAAAAAGTAAAAAAGCTCCAGGTTGAGGTGATTTATGATCAGCCATATTTAATTGAAGTTTTGGTTTAAGTGATAGATTTGAATTTACAGAAGATAGATTAAATATGTTAAATCAAGCAAAACTTCCTGAAGATTCAATGTACACAATAGGATTCCAGGAAAAGAACTTTGCATTTCCAGCTAGTAGATGAACATGGACAGACTTTGATTGAATTACAGAAAAAAATGGACTTAGTTTAAAATGACATAAAGCACCTGATAAAGAGATCACTAACAATAATATTATGCTTTGAGACTTAGGCTATATCAATTTTTATATTGATTTAGATCAAATTACATTAGGTTGTAAAACATTAGGTCAAAAGGACTTTATTAAATTCATCTAATGGAATTTTATATTTAATGAAAAAAGTGATACCAGGAATTTGAATAATCAAATATAGTTTTAAATCTATTATAAAAGAGCGATCTTTTATAATATTTAATGGACTGTATTTATTATTTTCCTTATTAATAGCAATCTACTCAGTTTTTCAAAAGAATAATAGTAGTTTCTTATTAATTTTTGATTATTATGTTTTATTAACTATATTTATAATATTATTTATTTTATGTTTGCGATTAGCTCAATATTTTTATGTAGTAAAAAGAGATGATAAGACTTTAAATATAATAGTCACTCAGCAGTTATCAAGAACTAAATTATTTAGTTATCAATTTATGGCATTTATTTTATTAATATTATTTAATATATCAATTACGTATTTATTGATAAATATTATTAATATGCTTTTTTTAGTGCAATTAAATTTATTCTTATTAAGAGTTACAACTACTTATTTTGTTTATGCTTTTATAAGCTGTTTATTTTTAATTAATTTTTTTCTACTAATATCTTTATTTGCAAATATTCAAGTTTCAACTATTATAGCTACTTTAATATTGGCAAGTTCTTTTATTAGTAACTTACCTTATACTTTTTTAATCCAAGGTGAAGAAAATAAAAGTATAACTTTTTCTTATAAAAATGCAAATACCGCTATGTCAGTTAATGAGATATATGATTCTTATAATCTTAAAAGTCATGTTTTAAATAAAAAAATTAAATATTCTAATTTGAGTTTTGAGATATATAACAATTTTATAGATAATCAATTTGAAACAGATCCTAATTCCATAAATAATAATTTTAATAATGCTTCTAGTATTCAAAAAAGAATTAATTTTTGAATGGATTTGGGAGTTGTAGAAGAAAGGCAACAGATAGTAGAATTTAATGAACCTACAAAAATTATTGCAGTAAATAATAATTCACAATTATCAAAATGAAAAGGTGATGAAGTTAATTTAAAGTTTGAATTAAAGTATAGATTCTTAACAGTTGAGGAGCTAGAAAATAAAATTAAAGCAAATTTTTTTAGTAAAGAAAAGGAAAAAATTATTAAAGAGTTTATTGAATTTACAAATTTTATAACAAAAGTTAATAATAATTTTCAAGATAAGTTTTATGATTTATTTGATGTATTTATTTTTCTTAATGAGAAAGATAATATTGAAAAAAACTACATAAAAAATGTTACAAAACCACAGGATAAAAAGATGTTATTAAAAGATAAAGACATAGTAGAAATTTATCAAAGTTATTTCTCATTCTCTAATAATAAATTAAGATTAGAAAGTTCTAAAGTAAGTAATTTAATACAAGAAACACTATTTTTCCCTACAATGTTAAGTATTAGGATTTTAGAAAACTATTTTATACGTTATACAAATAATATGGTTATTTTTGAAAATAGCACTATAATTAAAAATGAAAATTGAACAAAATATATTAAATCAAG
Organism: Spiroplasma endosymbiont of Dioctria linearis; assembly: GCF_964030865.1. NCBI lineage: Bacteria > Bacillati > Mycoplasmatota > Mollicutes > Entomoplasmatales > Spiroplasmataceae > Spiroplasma > Spiroplasma endosymbiont of Dioctria linearis. Next base: position 238,659 of record NZ_OZ034984.1, read on the forward strand.
AAATTTATATAATATTTCATTTCAGTTTAATTTTATTTCCAATATGTTGCAAAATTATACATATTTTGGTGGAAGAAGCTATGATCATATATGATTTGAACCAGAAAGTTCAAGTAAAATATATTTTAATAAGCAAGATAACTTGTTTATTTCTCAACCATCTTATGCATTTAAAATTAATTCAGTCAATAAATTAGACTCTCAAACATATAATAATTTTATAGCACCTTATTATTATGTAATTTTTCAAGCCATGATTGCTATTATTAATTATTATGTTGCAAAAAATAAATTTAGAAAGTTAGATTTAACAGGATAAAGATAAAGTATGGAACAAATAATAAAATTTGAAAATTATATAAAAAGATTTAAAAAGAAAGTTATTGGTCCTTTGAATTGCTCAATTCAAAAAGGAAGAATAACAGCTTTGCTTGGAAGTAGTGGGAGTGGTAAAACTGTTATAATCAATTCACTATTAGGAATAATCAAGGAATTTAAAGGAGATATTAAAATTGAAAATATCTCTAGAAAAAAGGGTAAATACTTTTTAGTAAATAGTAAAATAGGCTATTATACTCAGATGGATTTTTCATTATATGTTGTAAGTGCCTATAAGTTTTTATTGGATATGTGTATAATGATGGGTCTAACTAAAGTTATTTCAAGAGAAAGAATTGAATATTGAATGAAATATTTTGATATTTGAGAGTCAAGAAATAAACCAATTAAAAGTTTTTCATGAGGAATGAAAAATAGAATGAATTTAATATTGTGCTTTATTAAAGAACCAGAAATTCTTATTCTTGATGAACCTGGAGCTAATTTAGATTCATATTGAAGAAATAAAATTAAAATATTATTGATGGATGCTAAAAAAGATGGCAAAACAATAATAGTTACTGTTCATAATATTGATGAAATAGCAGATATTATTGATGATTTTATAATTATTGATAATGGGCAAAACATTTTTAATGGTTCAGCTGAAAAACTAAATGTTTACTCAAAATATAAAGTATATATAAGTGAACAATTTGAAGTACAAAACTTTAGAAATTTTTTATCAACTAATAATATAAAATCCTTTAAATATGATGAAATTGAAAACTCCTTAGTAGTTGCAATTGAAAATTTTAAGCAATTAAACTTCTTATTTTTATATTTAATTAAAAATAATTTGCCCTTAAAAAACTTGCTTAAATTGCCAATTAATATGGAAGCTATTTATAAAGCTTTGGAAAATTAATTTTATATTTAACTTTAATTATTAACAGTAGATATTGGGGGGCTAAGTACATAGGCCTCCCAATTTTTTTGTTTTATAATTTAGAATAAGATTATAATTGTATTAGCAAAAGAGGTTGCATTTAAATGAAATACTTAAATGAGTTAAAAATTTAAACTGTTAATGATTATATTAATCCTATTAAATTAAAAGATATTGCAATTAAATATATTATAAAAGATAACTCAAGTCTTTTAGATTGATATCAAAAATGTCATAAGTCATCTGTTATTAAAGTATTTGATAGAAAAAAAACGTAGTTAAACCAATCAAACTAGACTTAAAAATAAAGATAGTAAATATAGCGAAGAAAATAAAGAAATAAAAAAACTTTTTAAATTAGAAGCAAAAATTAAGCGAAGTGTCATTTAATATAAGTTAAGAATGAAAAGAGCAAAAGAGAACAGGTAGAAAAACAAGTTGAAATATTTAAAAACTTTATAACTTCATTTCTAATAGTTTATCAAAAGGTTAATAAAAAACCATATACAAAAAAATATTATTCGGATATATAAAACAGTATATGAATTATCCTTAATGAAAAATGATGCAATAAAAAATTCTCTAATTTATGGTGTTGGTTATCGTAGTTATACTAATTGAATTAAAAGAGGAAAACTCGAATATAAAAGATAATATTATATTCATGCTAAAGGAGTTTTAGAGAGTATTTATTCAAGGAAGTATTGTATATTTTGTGTCGAGAATGCTAGATTAAAAACATTAAAGAACTTCAATATAAAGCTTTTAAGAGAGACAATTATTGAACGCAGAAAGGAAATTTTATTAAAACTAAAAAAGAAAATAGTTTCCACTAAATCAAAAACAGGAATGGCAATAAGTAATCATAAAAGAAATACATTATTAGATCTTATAAAAAGAGAATATAGATCTGATAAATATTTAAAAAAAATTGAAATTGAAGGTACCTGATTTAAAAATATTTATATTAATGGAGCTAAAAATAAACACTTATTTTCACCTGTATATGACTTTTACTCTAATGAAATTAGCTCATATTCAGTTGGCAACTCTGAAAATATAACAGTAACTCTTGAAATGTTAGAAAGTTTAATAAGAAAAACGGGTTTAGGCTGAATAAAGAAAATTTTTATACATAGTGATTTATCATCTGCACTTATAAGTAAAGAAACAGAAAAATTTTGTAATCAGAATAATATACTTAGGTCAAATTTAGTCTCACGATTTAAAGGAATTAAATTTCTAGAGCAAATACATAGATGACTCAAACAGTATTTTAATTAAATGTACCTTTATTCGCTTAAAAAATTTTATTATACTTTAAAATAACCACTACACTTAAAAATGTTTTAAATTTAATAAAACATTTTTAAGTGTTTTAACTTAATTTGCTTTTCTTGATTTTTTTTTTTTTTTTTATAAAATAAAAAAAGATTATTAAAAAATAATCAAGGAGGATAAAATGAAAAAACTATTAAGTTTATTAGCTGCTTTTAGTTTAGTTACAACAAGTAGTGTAGCTGTAGTTGCTTGTGGAGATAAAACAGTTACTCCCCCAATTATTGAAGACAATAGTCAATTAATTAAGGAGTTAGAAACTGAAACTAATAAAATTTTTGTAGAGCACTTAGAGAATAATGTTTATAAAAAATCAATAATAGAAGCAGATAATAAGTTTTTAACTAAAAGTAAAATTAAGCAGTACCAAGGTAAAGCAGTAGAAGAAATTGATCCATATGATTTACAACAATTAGAAATAGATATAAAGAAAATTTTAGATATTAATGAATTAACAAAGTCACTAAATCAATTAAAAAATGTAAACAAATATAAAATCCTTTTAAATGATGTTGATAGTTTAATTAAAAATGTAATTTTTGATTGAAAATCATTAATAATTAAAATCTATGAACAAGATGGTTTTGATTTAGGGAAAGTAATTGTTGATTATAAAATTGAAGTTCAATATAAATATAAAGGAGTCAAAGATATTCAAAGTTTTAATATCAGTAATATTTTTAGGTATACTTCAAAATAATGAAGCTTTGAAAAAATGAAGTGATGACTTTTATAAAGAAATTGCAAGAGATTATTTTTCATCAGAAGATGCTCTTGATAAAAAAATACAAATTTAAAATGAAATGACATTAAGGGTTCTAAAGATGAATCAGATGGTTATAGTAATTATGATGCCTAGTTTAAAAAATATTATCAAGAGAATGCTAAGTCAAATGGTTTTGAAACTTCAATGACAAATTTTATTAAAAATAATTATTTTAGTAAAATAAGTAATACATTGCCACTTTCCTTTGAAGGAGACCTTATTTATAAATCTTCAGAAATGAATAAATACTCATTATTTAATACAATAAATACTGTAAAAAGTTATAATGATTCAAATTCAATTAAGCTTGATTATAAAACTGATGAAGGAATATTAATGCTGAATACTGTTTTTAAAAATGATCCAAATAATTCAGAAACATAACAATCATTAGTAAATAACTACTTTACAAGTAAGAAATATAAAATCTGACAAGACCAATATGCTATTTCAAAACAAAATTTCTTAAAAGAATTGTAAATTGATAATGAATTTTCTATTGCTCAAGCAAATGAGTTCAAAATCTCATTGGCACTAGGATATGTTAATTTAACTGACTTATAAATTAATTTAGCAGATGGTAGCTATATTCATGAGTTACCAGATTTTAGATTAGTTGTTAATTATTTAATTGATGCTCAACAATCAGATAGTAAAATTTTAGATAATATGGCTAAATTTTCTGTAAATAGTTTAAAGGCTTGACATAAAAAATGGGAGTTGCTTATGGTTATAAATATCTTGAATATAATTCTGCTCAAGATTTCTTGATGATCATTAGATGTTCAAATTTAACTAGCAGATTTATTGAAAAAGATAAAACAGTATCTTGACATAGCAATAACTCATTCATTCTTATTTGAATTTTGGTTTAAGTGATAGATTTGAATTTACAGAAGATAGATTAAATATGTTAAATCAAGCAAAACTTCCTGATAATTCAATGTACTCAATAGGATTACAGCAAAAAGGATTATCAAATCCAACTAATGTATGAAAGTATACAGACTTTAATTTAATTACAGGGAAAAATGGATTGAGCTTAAAATGAAATAATGGAACCGCAAATATAAATAATAGTCTTATGCTTTTTGATTTAGGTTTTAATAATTTTTATATTGATTTAGATCAAATAACATTAGGTTCAAAAAAATGGGATGAAAAAGACTTTATTAAATTTATATAATGGAGGTTTTATAAACAATGAAAAAAAACATACCAGGAATATGAATAATAAAATATACTTTTAAATCTATTATAAAAGAGCGATCCTTTATAATATTTAATGGACTGTATTTATTATTTTCTTTATTAATAGCAATCTACTCAGTTTTTCAAAAGAATAATAGTACTTTCTTATTAATTTTTGACTATTATGTTTTATTAACTATATTTATAATATTATTTATTTTGTGTTTGCGATTAGCTCAATATTTTTATGTAGTAAAAAGAGATGATAAGACTTTAAATATAATAGTCACTCAGCAGTTATCAAGAGCTAAATTATTTAGTTATCAATTTATGGCATTTATTTTATTAATATTATTTAATATATCAATTACGTATTTATTAATAAATATTATTAATATGCTTTTTTTAGTGCAATTAAATTTATTCTTATTAAGAGTTACAACTACTTATTTTGTTTATGCTTTTATAAGCTGTTTATTTTTAATTAATTTTTTTCTACTAATATCTTTATTTGCAAATATTCAAGTTTCGACTATTATAGCGACTTTAATATTGGCAAGTTCCTTTATTAGTAATTTACCTTATACTTTTTTAATCCAAGGTGAAGAAAATAAAAGCATAACTTTTTCTTATAAAAATGCAAATACCGCTATGTCAGTTAATGAGATATATGATTCTTATAATCTTAAAAATCAAGTTTTAAATAAAAAAAATAAATATTCTAATTTGAGTTTTGAAATATATAACAATTTTATAAATAATCAATTTGAAACAGATCCTAATTCAATAAATAATAATTTTAATAATGCTTCTAGTATTCAAAAAAGAATTAATTTTTGAATGAATTTGGGAGTTGTAGAAGAAAAGCAACAGATAGTAGAATTAAATGAACCTACAAAAATTATTGCAGTAAATAATAATTCACAATTATCAAAATGAAAAGGTGATGAAGTTAATTTAAAGTTTGAATTAAAGTGTAGATTCTTAACAGTTGAGGAGCTAGAAAATAAAATTAAAGCAAATTTTTTTAGTAAAGAAAAGGAAAAAATTATTAAAGAGTTTATTGAATTTACAAATTTTATAACAAAAGTTAATAATAATTTTCAAGATAAGTTTTATGATTTATTTGATGTATTTATTTTTCTTAATGAGAAAGATAATATTGAAAAAAACTACATAAAAAATGTTACAAAACCACAGGATGAAAAGATGTTATTAAAAGATAAAGACATAGTAGAAATTTACCAAAGTTATTTCTCATTCTCTGATAATAAATTAAGATTAGAAAGTTCTAAAGTAAGTAATTTAATACAAGAAACACTATTTTTCCCTACAATGTTAAGTATTAGGATTTTAGAAAACTATTTTATACGTTATACAAATAATATGGTTATTTTTGAAAATAGCACTGTAATTAAAAATGAAAATTGAACAAAATATATTAAATCAAGAAATTTATATAATATTTCATTTCAGTTTAATTTTATTTCCAATATGTTGCAAAATTATACATATTTTGGGGGGAGAAGCTATGATCATATATGATTTGAACCAGAGAGTTCAAGTAAAATATATTTTAATAAGCAAGATAACTTGTTTATTTCTCAACCATCTTATGCTTTTAAAATTAATTCAGAAAATAAATTAGACTCTCAAACATATAATAATTTCATTGCACCTTATTATTATGTAATTTTTCAAGCCATGATTGCTATTATTAATTATTATGTTGCAAAAAATAAATTTAGAAAGTTAGATTTAACAGGATAAAGATAATGTATGGAACAAATAATAAAATTTGAAAATTATATAAAAAGATTTAAAAAGAAAGTTATTGGTCCTTTGAATTGCTCAATTCAAAAAGGAAGAATAACAGCTTTGCTTGGAAGTAGTGGGAGTGGTAAAACTGTTATAATCAATTCAGTATTAGGAATAATCAAGGAATTTAAAGGAGATATTAAAATTGAAAATATCTCTAGAAAAAAGGGTAAATACTTTTTAGTAAATAGTAAAATAGGCTATTATACTCAGATGGATTTTTCATTATATGTTGTAAGTGCCTATAAGTTTTTATTGGATATGTGTATAATGATGGGTCTAACTAAAGTTATTTCAAGAAAAAGAATTGAATACTGAATGAAATATTTTGATATTTGAGAGTCAAGAAATAAACCAATTAAAAGTTTTTCATGAGGAATGAAAAATAGAATGAATTTAATATTGTGCTTTATTAAAGAGCCAGAAATTCTTATTCTTGATGAACCTGGAGCTAATTTAGATTCGTATTGAAGAAATAAAATTAAAATATTATTGATGGATGCTAAAAAAGAAGGCAAAACAATAATAGTTACTGTTCATAATATTGATGAAATAGCAGATATTATTGATGATTTTATAATTATTGATAATGGACAAAACATTTTTAATGGTTCAGCTGAAAAACTAAATGTTTATTCAAAATATAAAGTATATATAAGTGAACAATTTGAAGTACAAAACTTTAGAAATTTTTTATCAACTAATAATATAAAATCCTTTAAATATGATGAAATTGAAAACTCTTTAGTAGTTGCAATTGAAAATTTTAAACAATTAAACTTCTTATTTTTATATTTAATTAAAAATAATTTGCCCTTAAAAAACTTGCTTAAATTGCCAATTAATATGGAAGCTATTTATAAGGCTTTAGAAAACAATATTTAGAATAAAGTGTTTTGCAATTAATTTAAGCAATTTAGTTTGAATTAATTTAAGAATATTTTTTACTTATTGACCAAACTACACTTATTTGTTAAGATAAGTCAATAAGGGAGAAAATTAGTATGATATTAACATCAGCTTCAAAATTACTTGCAAATGATATTCTTGGATGAGTTGGTTTTGCAACAAGTTTTTCAATGCTATTACCTCAAGTAATTAAGGTATGTGTGACTAAAAATACAAAAGCATTATCTCCAATTATGTTCTTTTTAACTTTTCTAAATGCTTGTATCTGAACTAGTTATGCATTTATTAAAGAACCTGTTGACTTACAAGTTGGGTGTGCTAACTTATCTGCAATGGCAGCTTCATTATTCATTTTATGCTTTATAATTTCAAATAAAATAAAAGATAAAATGACTTTAAATCGACTTAAAAAAGATAAGAAGATAAATGAAAATTTGGAAGAGATGTCTGTAGTTGAAATAAAAAATGAAAATGAATTACTAAGTGAAGAGATAATTAATATGCAAGAGAAAATTGAAGAACTTCAAGAAAATGTTGAAGTTCTAGAAGAACAAGTGGAAGTACTTGAAGATCAAGTTGAAGTATTAGAAGAAAAAATGTAATAATTATACATTAATATTACATTTTTTTTTTTTTTTTTAAGAACAGTGCTTTTCTGTTCTTATAAAAATATTTTTATATTACAAACTAAAAAATTAAAATTGTTAAAGTAAATTATAATGATAATATAACTTGATATTATTCTGGTGACTTTTAGAAAAAGAAATGAGAAAAATAAAAAATGAGAAAATTATTAGGATTATTAGCTACTTTTAGTTTAGTTACAACAAGTAGTGTAGCTGTAGTTGCTTGTGGAGATAAAACAGTTACTCCCCCAATTATTGAAGACAATAGTCAATTAATTAAGGAGTTAGAAACTGAAACTAATGAAATTTTTAAAAAGCACTTAGAGAATAATGTTTATAAAAATTTAATTGGCTTACCAGAAATGGAAGTAAATAATAAGTTTTTAACTAAAAATAAAATTAAGCAGTACCAAGGTAAAACAGTTGGAGAAATTGATCCATATGATTTACAACAATTAGAAATAGATATGAAGAAAGTTTTAGATATTAATGAATTAACAAAGTCACTAAATCAATTGAAAAATGTAAATAAATATAAAATTCTTTTAAATGATGTTGATAATTTACTTAAAAATGTAATTTTTGATTGAAAATCATTAGTAATTAAGGCTTATGAAAAAGAAGGAATATATTTAGGGAATGTAATTGTTGATTATAAAATTGAGGTTCAATATAAAGGAGTCAAAGATATTGAAACTTTTAATATCAGTGATAATTTTAAGTATACTTCAACTAATAATGAAGCTTTGAAAAAAGGAAGTGATGACTTTTATCAAAATATTGCTAGAGATTACTTTTCATCTGACAAGGCTAGTGATCAGAAACATACAAATTTAAAATGAAATGTTATTAACGAGTCAAAAGATGAATCAGATGGTTATGGAACCTATGAAACTGAGTTGAAAAAATACTATCAAGAGAAAGCTAAATCAAATGGATTTGAAGACTCAATGACAAACTTTATTAAAGATAATTATTTTAGTGAAATAAGTAGTACATTGCCACTTTCTTTTGAAGGAGATTTAATTTATAAATCATCTGACATGAATAAATACTCGTTGTTTAATTCAATAAATACCGTAAAAAGTTATGAAGATGTTAATTCAATTAAATTAGATTATAAAAATGATGAGGGAAAATTATTGCTAAATACTATTTTTAGAAATGATCCAAATAAGTCAGAAACTCAACAATCATTAGTAAATAATTATTTTACAAATGATAATTATGAAATTTGAGAAGAGCAATATAAACTTGTAAAAGAAAATTTCCTAAAAGAGTTATCAATTGATAAGGAATCTTCAATTGTTCAGACAAATGAGTTTAAAAGTTCTTTAGCATTAGGATATGTTAATTTAACTGGTTTATCAATTAATTTAGCAGATGGTGGTTATATTCATGAATTACCAGATTTTAGAATAGCTGTTAATTATTTAATTGATGTTGGACAATCTAATAGTAAAATATTAGATAACTTAGCTAAATTCTCTGTGAATAGTTTAAAGGCTTGACATAAAACAATGGGAGTATCTTATGGTTATGAATATCCAGAATATAATTCTGCTCAGGATTTTTTAATGGTTATTAAAAGCTCAAAACTGACTAATAAATTTGTAGAAAAAGATAAAACAACAGGATATTGAGGAAAATATAACTCATTTAATTTTTATTTAAATCTTGGTTTAAGTGATAAATTTGAATTTACAGAAGATAGATTAAATATGTTAAATCAAGCTAAACTTTCTGAAGATTCAATATACTCAATAGGATTACAACAAAAAGGCCTAGCAAGCGCAACTAATGTATGAAACTATACAGCCTTTAATTGAATTATGGATAAAAATGGAATTAGTTTAGAATGAAATGATAGAGATTATAATATAAACAATAATATTATGCTTTGGGACTTAGGCTATATTAATTTTTATATTGATTTAGATCAAATTACATTAGGTTCTAAAACATTAGGTCAAAAGGACTTCATTAAATTCATCTAATAGAATTTTCTATTTAATGAAAAAATTATATAAGGAATTTAAATAATCAAATATAGTTTTAAATCTATTATAAAAGAGAGGTCTTTTATAATATTTAATGGACTATATTTTTTATTTTTATTGCTCCTTGCAGTTTACTCACTTTTTCAAAGAAATAATAGTAATTTCCTATTAATTTTTTAATTACTTTGTTTTATTAACTGTATCTATAATATTATTTATTTTATGTCTTTAGAAGTTTTTTATTTCAAATAATTTTTCTTATTAATATCTCTATTTGCAAATATTCAAGTATCAACAATAATTGACACACTAATATTATCAAGTACATTTATTACTAATTTACTTTATACTTTTTTAATACAAGCAGAATAAAATAAGAGTCTAATTTTTTTATAAAAATGATAATAGTACTATGGTAGTTAGCGAAATATATGACTTTAAATGGACTTAAAAAAGATAAGAAGATAAATAAAAATTTGGAAGAGATGTCTGTAGTTGAAATAAAAAAGGAAAATAAATTGTTAAGTGAAGAGATAATTAATATGCAAGAGAAAATTGAAGAATTTCAAGAAAATGTTGAAGTACTTGAAGATCAAGTTCAAGTATTAAAAGAAAAATTAATATTTATTATACATTAATATTGCATTTTTTTTTTTTTTTTGATGAAAGAAATAATTTTTTATTCTTATAAAAATATTTTTATATTCCAAACCGGGAAATTAAAATCCTTAAAGTAAATTATAATAATAATAACTTGATATGTGTGTGTGGTACTTTCAAAAAAAGTATGGAGGAATAAAAAATGAAAAAATTATTAGGATTATTAGGAGCAGCTGGTTTAGTTGCTACAACTAGTGCAACAGTTGTTGCATGTGGTGGACAAAAAGTAGTAGATAAGTCTCTAGAAATTTCAAAACTTGAGGCAAAAAATATAACAATTAATGTTGGTAAAAAAACTGATAAAGCAGTTGTTAAAATAGTATCTGATGCAAAAGATAAATCAATTTTAACAGTAACTGCTGGTAACGTTGCTGATAATGGTGATGTAGTAATTACTGTAACACCATCTAAATTGCCAACTGAAAAAGATGTTAAAGAAGTTTTAACAGTTACATATGGTGTTGAAAAAGATGGAAAACAAACAGTTTTAACAACAACAAAAATTAACGTTACTGTTAAAAAACAGGAAGCTACAACTCCTGAATTAGTAAAAATTGAAACTCATGTAACAGTTAAAACATTAACAATTACTGAAGTTAAAACTGCTGATGCTTATTTAACAGATGTTAAAGGGAAAAATGCTAACTTAAATGTTGCAGAAGTAAAAGCTACATTAAAAAAAGCTCCAGAAGCAGCTGTTCCAGCTGAGGGAGAAAACCCAGCAAAAGAAGCAGTAAATGGTACATTATTAATTACAGTTAATGAAGGTTCAAAAGTTTATGAACAAGGTACAATTGAGATTGCTTTAAACTGATAATCAATTTAAAATTAATACTTAGATTTTTATAAAGAGATTCTTTAATTAGAATCTTTTTTTTATTTTTATAAATTAAGCATAAAAAAGTTACAAAGTTAATAATATCTACTAATTAAAAATAAAATTAATTTTAAGTGTTGTCATTTTTAAGTCACTAATTAGTTATAATAGAACTAGACTTGAGTGAGAAGCAAGGTACTTTTATTATAAAAATAATAAAAGGAGAAAGAATGAAAAAATTATTAGGATTATTAGGAGCAGCTGGTTTAGTTGCTACAACTAGTGCAACAGTTGTTGCATGTGGTAAAAAAGATGATGGAGAGAAAATTGAAAGCTTAGAGTTTTTAAATCTGGAATCTAAAAAGATAACAATAAATTTAGGGAAAAAAACTGATAAGGCAGTTGTTAAATCAGTATCAAATGTAAAGGAATCAATTTTAACAGTTACTTTTGGTGAGGTTAGTGATAATGGTGATGTAGTAGTTACTATAACACCATCTAAATTACCAAAAGATAAAGATGTTAAAGAAACTATAACAATTACATATGGTGTTGAAGTTGAAGGGAAACAAAATGTTTTATCAACAAAAAAAATTAATGTTACTGTTAAAAAAGATACTTCATCAGAGGTTAAAGAAGCTTTAACAAATGAAGTTCAAAGCATTTTAGATGCAACAGTAAAAGAAAAAGAGTTTAGTACTAAACAAGAGGCTATTAATGTTGTTAAAGCTGCTCAATTAGGAGAAGGTTTACAATTTGATGGTGAACCTACGACTAAGGGTGAAACAGGTGATATAACTGTTAATGTTATTGTAAAAGCAAAAGATGGTTATAAAATTAAAGATGGAGAAGAAACTAAATTCTCTGTTATTGCAAAAGTTACTGGAGTTGTAAAAGAAGTTTCAACAAGTGGTGTTCAAAGCGCACTAGAAGCAACTACAAGTGGAGGAGAATTTGACAATAAACAACAAGCAATTAAAGCTGTAAAAGCAGCTAAATTAGTAGAAGGTTTGGAGTTTGATGGTGATCCGACAAGTGAAGGTGAAATTGAAGATATAACTATTAATGTTGTTGTGAAAGCAACAGAAGGTTATAAAATTAATGATGGAGAAGAAACTAAATTCTCTGTTATTGCAAAAGTTAAAGTACCTTTAAAAGAAGTTTCAACAAGTGGTGTTCAAAGTGCACTAGAAGCAACTACAAGTGGAGGAGAATTTGACAATAAACAACAAGCAATTGAAGCTGTAAAAGCAGCTAAATTAGCAGAAGGTTTAGAATTTGATGGTGATCCAACAAGTGAAGGTGAAATTGAAGATATAACTATTAATGTTGTTGTGAAAGCAACAGATGGTTATAAAATTAATGATGGAGAAGAAACTAAATTTTCTGTTAATGCAAAAGTTAAAGTACCTTTAAAAGAAGTTTCAACAAGTGGTGTTCAAAGCGCACTAGAAGCAACTACAAATGGAGAAGAATTTGACAATAAACAACAAGCAATTGAAGCTGTAAAAACAGCTAAATTAGCAGAAGGTTTAGAGTTTGATGGTGATCCGACAAGTGAAGGTGAAACTGCAGATATAACTATTAAAGTTATTGTGAAAGCAATAGATGGTTATATTATTCAAACTGGAGAAGAAACTACTTTTTCAGTTGTTGCTAAAATTAAATCAGCTTAGTTACAATAAAAAAATATTAAAAAAAAGATTCCTTTAAGAATCTTTTTCTTTTATTTAAAAATGACATCTTTATTAATTCAAAATTCATATGCTGGAATTTCAAATTCCTTATCATTTACTTTATAAATTGTGTTATTTGCTTTCTTGCTTTTTCTTAAATGAATAGCTAAGTTATCTTTAATTTTAGTAAAATTTGGATCAATATCTTTTGTTATACCAAGAGATATAATTCTTTGAATTTCTTTTCTTGCATTGTAAAAAACACTTTGAGCTTTTTTAATATTTTCATCACTTAATCTAAATAACTTAAAGTTTAAAACCTGGTTGTTTATCTTATCAATCATTATTACAATATAGGTTTTTAAAATTATATCTTGATAAAATGTACTTTCTTCAAATTCATCATTTAAGATTTCAAAAGGGTCTAATTCATAATTGGTTGAGATTTGTTCTTGAAGGTTACTATTATCAGTTAATTTATGAATTAGCTTATAATTAGTTACTTTAATAAAGTCATACATTGCTCTATTATGTTCTTTTAAATAATTTTCAAAAGCCATTTGATGTCATTGGTTTGCTTTTGACTGTGTATATTTAGAGATGTCTGTACCAATAATACTTGTTAGATACTCTTCAATTTGTTCATTTTTAAAATCTGCAATATCGTTAACTTCTTTTTCTTCAAATATTTCATTTAAATAATCAATTTTTCTGATTTTTTTTGAAATAATTTCTTTTAAGAAATTAATATTAAATGAATAGTTTCTAAATCTTACTAAAACATTTGAATAGGGCTGCTTTTTTAAATCAATTCGATTTTGACTTTTTGTTGAAGCTGACAAAATATTTGTAAATCCTTCATTTAAATCTTCAGCTTTACCTTTTTTAACTTTTTCTTGAATTGCTAATCAATCATTAACAATTAAAAAGAACTCTTTTTGTCGACTAATATCAATAATAAAAGCATCTTTAATTTGATAATCTAAAAAGTCTTTTTCATAATCATGAATATAGGTCATGATTAGCAATAATTGATTTTTATTAATAAATCTACTTGTTTTAAATGTTTCATTAACAATTTCATCGTAATAAATGTCATTTAATACCATTCTCTCTTTTACAATTAATTCTCCATATTTATTATATTTTAATGCAACTGGTTTTAATTCTAATTGTAGATCTTCAAAGGTATATTCCATTTTACTCATTAAACCAATGTCAAAAACAGCTTGTTGAATAACATGTTTTACTTTTTCTTTATTATCAAAGTATCTTATTCTATCTAATTTATTGCCAGCTAGTTCTCTTAGTGTTTTGCCAATAGCTTTTTGTGCTACTTCAAAGACTTCTAATAAGTCTTGTTTATATTGTTTATCATCCATGATATTAAAGTTCCTCTTTACTACTTGATTATAAAGTAATTTTCTACTTAATGGTCTATCAATAAGCAATATTTATCTTTAATTTTCTATTTAGATTCAAGAGATTATATAAACTTATGGTTTATATAATCTTTTTAAAACACTAGAGAATGTAAAGAAAAAGTAGATTTTCGAAAATAAATTAATAATTGACTAAGAATAATTAATTTGTCAACAAATGTATTTTTTATAAAGTTTTAGGTTATATCTTTCTTTCAAATATAATATTAATATTGATTTGAGGGTAAAAAAATGCAAGTGAAAATAAAAGAATTTGGTCCAATTAGTAATTTATCTTTTGTGTCTGAAAAGAATTCAATGGTCATAATAACAGGAGATAATGCCACTGGAAAAACAACTTTATTAAAAATATTGAAAGTCTATAATCAAACCATAGAGATTACATCTGACATAAACTTAGATAATCAAAAAATGGATTTTATTGAAGCTATTATTAAAAGAATTAATGGTTTAAATAGAGAAATAGAGAAGCTTTTAAATATTCAAATAGAAGATTTAAAAAGTGACAATAATTATGAAATTAGTAAGTTTGAAGAAATTATAGATTATTTAGGAAAAATAGTAAGCAATTATCTTAAAGTCATATTTAAAAATCCTATTGGTGCTCTTTTTAATGTTTTGCAAAATGTACCTAATATTCATGAAAGTATAGAAAAAATTAAAGAAGAGTTTCAAAAAATTGAAAATCTAGTAAACTTTTATATTGTAAATTATGATAATAAAGAAAGTTTACTTAATAGATTTGCTAAAATAATTTATAAAAAATTAATAGAGTTAAATTTTAAAGATTTTATTCAAAATGATGAATTTGAAATAGTTATTAAAGATGATAAAAATGCTCTTTATCATAATAAAGAGAATGTAGACTTTAGTATTTCATATTTTAATATAATTACTGGAAGAGTAAAATATATATCAAATTTGAATGAAATAACAAATGGAATAGATATGATGGATAATGATATTAGACTAAGTTTTGTAGATAGTGAACTGGAAGGGTTTTTATTTGAGTTTGAGGAAAATAAAGGTAATTATTTTATAAAAGAAAATAAATTTATAGGAAGACATAGTCTTTCATTTGATGAAAATGGCTTTAAATGCTTAGACGATGAAGATTCAAATTCAAAAAATAATGAACAAGAAAGAGAAAAGATACTAAAATTAATTAAGAACTTATTGCTTAAGATGGACCCAAATTTAGATCTTAATAAACTTAAAACAAATAATAATATTTTTAATAAAGATAATGGAGTTAGTTTATCTAATGGATTAAAAACTGTTTTAGGTTTATATTTTTTTATTGAAAATGCAAGTGATTTAGTACTTAATGCCATGTTTTTTGATGAGATTGAAGTTTCATTAAACTCTTTTTAACAAATTGATTTAATTAACATTATTATTCAATTACAAAAAAATTTTTTCTCAGATGTATTTATAACAACTCATAGTCCTTATGTTGTTAGTGCCTTTAGAAAATTTGAGAAGCAAGAAGATAAAAGTACTTACATATTTTTTGAACGCATTGATGGTAAAAATTTTTCATATGTTTCAAATAATTGTTTAGAGATTCTGACAAGATTTTCTTCTACTTATGATTATATGGAGGATTTAAAAAATGAATATTAAATTTCATAAAACCTTAGAGGTTTATAAAAGCTCTTGAAAAGTAGTATCTAAGACAGCAGAAGAGGAAAGTGTCTTGTCTAGTGAAAATCAAGAGGTAATAAATTTTGAGGAAGCTATGGAATTGGAAGAGAAATTTTTTAATCAAATTAAAAGATGTGATGCATTAAGTATTTATAACAAAAAGACAATTGCTCTTATAGAATTCAAAATGCTTAAAAATTTTTTAAATTTTGAAAAGGAATTTAAACTTAAAAAGGCCAAAGAAATATCTGAACAATTAATCAAATCTTGAGAATCATTAAATTATCGCTCATGAGCAAATCATTTTGGATCAGTAATATTCATATGTGCAATTTTTTCGGACTGAGATGAAAACCATTCAAAAAATAGGCAAAAATTGGAAGAGTTCAAAGAAATGATTAATATTAATTTAGAAAAAGAGCAATTGAAAAATAAGATTGAAATTTATACAAATAATACATTTAGGTATAAAAAATTTTCATTAAAAATTGAATTTTAAATTAATAATAAAGCAAAAGAATATCAGTAATGCTTTTAAAAATTAGAAGTTAATATATAAAAATATTTAATAAATAGTGTAAAATATAAAATTTAAATCATATTGATTATTAACATTGAGTTTATTGTAATAAAAATTATAATAAGTATATCTTATCTATTCAAATTTGTTTGAAAGATAATAAGAGGAGAACAAAAAAATGTTAAAAGATTTTAAAGGGTATCAACTAAATGAAATTGAAACAAGTGTGACAGAATTTATTAATAAAGAGAAATTTACATTAATGTATTTGAAAGAAACAGTATTCTTTCCAGAATCAGCAGGACAAATTAGTGATAAAGGAGTTATCATATTTAATAAAAAAGAATATAAAATCCTTGGACTAGCTATTAGCGAAGATAAAGTAGTACATAAAGTAGAGTTAATTAACGATATTAAAGTAGGGTCACAAGTAATAGCAAAATTAGATAAAAATCACAGAGATCTTGTTAGTCAAAATCACAGTGCAGCTCATTTACTTTTTGACACTTTACGTGAACTTTTTCCTACCAGTATTGGTAAAGGATATTTCAATGATGAAACTGGTTTAAGAATGGATATGTATATTGAACAAAAAATATCTTGATCAAATATTTATGAACTAAATAATATAGTGAAACATAAAATGACAACTAATGCCAAAAAA
Source organism: Spiroplasma endosymbiont of Dioctria linearis (assembly GCF_964030865.1). NCBI lineage: Bacteria > Bacillati > Mycoplasmatota > Mollicutes > Entomoplasmatales > Spiroplasmataceae > Spiroplasma > Spiroplasma endosymbiont of Dioctria linearis. The sequence continues at coordinate 256,000 of NZ_OZ034984.1, forward strand.
GAGGAGCTTATTGTTGATGCAAAAACTGCAAAAGAGAAATATAATTTAGCAATTGAATTTAATCAAAAACAATTAGAAGGGGACTTAAGAATTGTAAAGTTTGATAATGCTTCAATTCAACTTTGTAGTGGAACACATGTTAATTCTTTAAAAGATATTGAAGATTTTCTTATTACAAGTTATGAATCAAAGGGAAGTGGTATTTATCGTTTCTATGCTAAAACAAAAAACTTTGAAATTAACTTAGCATATAATAGTTTTTGTGAAACAGAATTTAAAGAAGTTGAACAACTTATTTTAAAATATAGTAATTTAAAAAAGTATGGCAAAGATGATAATGTCGAAATGATGTTAAGTGCATGAGTACACTTAACAAAAAAATATAGTCAGCAAAAAGAAACTAGTTGACAAGATTATATAAAATTTAAATCACTGGCAACTGATTTAAAAATTCAAATCCCAGATTTTTTAAATGAAATTGATTCTAAAAAGAAAGATTTACTATATAAAAAATATAAAGATATTAGTCCAATTTCTTCACTAGATTATAATTTATTTTTAATAGAAGAATCTTCTTTAGAAAATAAGGATTTAAATTTTATTGCAGATTTAATTTTAAAAAATAATAGTAATGCCTTTGTTGAAGTATTTGATTTATCTTCGAAAATTTATTTATGTAAATCAAATTCTAAAATTAATGCTTTAGAAAAAATGTTGAATCATTTAACTTTTGAAATTAAAGGTGGAGGAAATGATAAAACCGCCCAAGGGAAAATCATAATTAAAAGTGTCAATGAACCACTTAATTAAAAAGTCTTTACTGAAAACAATCTTTTCTATGAGTTTCTTAAACTAAAAGAAAAAATGCTTTTATTCTATTAGAGAATAAGATACTTTTGTAGCATCAAGTAATTGGTGCTACAAAAAGGAGAGAAAGAAAAGAATGAATTTATTATTAGGCTTTATTGCAAGCGTGGGATTAACTTCTCCAAGCGTTGCTACTATAGCAAATAATAGCAACTTGAATAACATAATAGTACTAAATGAAAATGACCAAGAAAAGATAGTATTGACAAAAATAAAAACTAAAAACACTGTTAGTAATATGAATTGAACTACAGAATCAACAACTGAACAGGAAATTTCAGACTCTATAATAATGGATTTAATGTCATCAAATACTGACGATGAGATTATTTTAGCAGTTTTAATGGATGTTTTTTACTATCCAGAAAATTGAATAATGATTGGATTTCCAATTCCAGTACCTGAACCAAATACTAAAATCAATAGAAAATTAAAATTTATGGCTGGATTAGATAATCCTAGTTACACAGGATTTTTATTATTTGATGTAGATATAATTAATGAAGAAGAAAGTAAAGAATTAGAAAATGCTGTTAAAAGCAAAAATTTAGGAATTATAGAGAATCCAACTCAAGAAAAAGTTTTGAATAAGTTTTTCAAAGATAACTCTAATATACAAAGAACAGATGTTACTGTAAAAGAACTAAACTATAAGACTTTATTATTGGAAGCAAGTAGTACAAGTAAGTATATTGGTAGAGTATTAGTTACATATTACGCCAAAGTAAAATTATATGAAACTTGAGAGTCAGAAAAAATAGAAGTTGAAGCATATAATTCAACTCAAACTGATTCAAGACATTATCAAGTTGAATATAGACCAGAATTTGGAGTTGATTATTTTCAACAAAAATTTAAAAAAATGGATCTTACCTATTCAGGAGAATACAAAATAAAGAATTATAATGAAGATAACTGAACTAATGTAAAGCAAACTACAGAGTCTATGAGTTTATCAAATGGTATGACAAATGATTTATGAAATGATGGATATTTTGGAAGTGTTAATTGAAATACTACTAAAGCTTGAACTTCAATAAAAATGGAAAATAATGTTATAACCATAAATTTTGATATTGAAGTTAAGGCTTATGCTAGTTGAATGAACGCTTATTGATCAAGAGCAGGAGCACAATTGAATATTAAAAATATTGAATTTAGCTAGAGTATGAAAAAAATATTCTTATTACTTAGTATAAATTCAATATTATTTCCATCTCTATATACAATATCTTGTTCTTCATTTTATCCCTATTCAGGGGGTGAGGCACCACTACTAAAAGATTTTACTTTAATAAATTATTCAATAAATAAATATAATAGTCCAGATGAAGAAAGAAATTTTATATCTTTCTTAAGAACAGGCGGAACAGCTTATAATAATGAGTTTAGTATGGGTGGTGTATCTGAAATTACTTATAAAGATCCAGAAACTATGAAGGCTAGAGCAACAAATGAACATTTAGTTCATATTAAAGAAATTGAAAAATTTAATTATGATGTTTATAAATTTGAATTATCTATTTATACTTCTCAAATAGGTGGAAAATTTTTGTGAGTTGAATCAAGGCAATTTGAAGTGAAAATGATTTATGATCTAGAAAACTCAGAAGCTAAAAAAATTGTGAAAAATTATCAATTTTTCATAAAAGATTTCATTGGTATAAATATTCTAACAATAACTTATAAAAAGTTTTTTGATAGTTTTGAGTTATATATAAAGGATCTAGCAAGTGAGTACTTTTTAAATAAATTTAAAACAGATTTTGATATTCTAAATACTTCAATTGATAATATAAATTTATGAGATAGGTATGGAGAAATAATAAGAAATACATCTAATGAAAAATATATTTACTTAAAAGATGATGATTATTTTTATTTGAAAAGTTTAGATTTTAAAAAAGAGAATGAGATAAATAATAACTCAAGATTTTGAGGTAACCTTTATTTTAGTAAGTATCCTGGGGAGCCAGAAATCCCACCAGAACCAAATATTATAGATGTTAGTGATGTTGTTATTAAAGATATTGAGTCTTATAAACAAATTAATGTTTTATTCTTTATATTTAGACAAAAAACAATGCCACCTGATATAAGTAAAATAATATCTGATTCAATTAAAGAGCAGAAGCAAATTAATGATGCAAATATAAATTGAAAAGATAATCGAAACTTCTTTTTGTGTTTTGATAAGTATGGTAAGAATTATTTTTCTTCTGAAGAAGATATGCAAGCTTACTTTGATAGTGGTGAAACAGAGATAGAACTTTATTTAGGGATAAGCGAACATAATAATAACCCGGAATTAGTAGGCGAAATTCGAATTAATATTAACTGTGATAAGAAGTAAAGATAAGTATTAGTACTTATCTTTTTTTAATTAATTTTATTTCTCTTAAAATTTACTTTGTATCAAACTAAAAAATATTTAAAATACGAATTAAAGGCATAAGAGTTATAATAATATGAGTAATAAATAGCAGAGGATACTTTTTAAAAATAAAAATTTATTTTATTAAAATTAATACTATTTATTTATAATAAGAAGTAATTAAATACCTTTGAATATTAAAATATAATTTACATGTTCTAAAATTAATACTAGTATTAATAGTCTTATTCAGCTGTTAAAATTGAATATGTAATTATAAAGAACATATCAACATAATAATTGAATACGAAAGGAATATTATAAAATGAAAAATTTATTTTTTATTAAAACTATCTTTAATATTAGAAATAAAAAAACAGAGATTGCTTTTAAGAAAAAAAATTTTTTAAATTTAGATTTATCTAATGATAATGAAATAGTTAATTTTTATTCCTTAGAACAAAGTTATAAATTTATAAAAGAAATTGGACCAAGAGGTGGAATAAAGAGATATACAATAAAAGAATCTAATAAAATAAATCCTTTCATTGAAAATTTAGAGTTTAATAAGTTTAATAATTTGAATGAATATAGTTCATATCAAATAGATAAAAGAAAGCAAGCTAAAGATTTAGATCAAAAACTGGAAAAGGAAAATAAAAAGGGTGGTTTTATCCTTTTAACATCAATAATAAGTTTTTTACTTATATTTTTATTTGGCATTTCATTAATGATAAATCTTTCTAATGATAAACCTATGAACAATTTTTTACTTGTTATGCTGACACTTTCTTTTATAGTATGTTTATCATTTCTTATTTGATATTGTCTCTTATTAAATTATTTACGTAATTTATTTCATAATTTTTATTGTAATATTGAAATAATAAATAAAGAAACATACTTTAATTTAAAGTATAAAGTACTTGATAAAAATAATAATTCTTTAGATAATTTTTTTAATATAAAAAGAGGAATTAGTTTTAATAATATAAAAAATGGCTTATATCAAAATAGTAATCAAGGTATTTATGGAATAAAAATTATAAATGATAATCAAAAAGATACTTATAAAATTCCAATCTATATTGGTCAAGCAAATAATATTTTTAGTAGGTGAAAACAACATATTAATAGTATAGAAAAAGTTTTCTATCAGAATAGACAAGATTTAGAACTAAAATATGAAAAAATAGTTGAATATGTAAAACACTATGACTTAAAATTAGAAAATATTTACTTCTTTATTTTAGAAGAAAACTTATCACAGATAAGTTGAACAAGAGAGGAATTAAAGCAGTTAGAAACTAATTGAATAAAGGATACAAACTCTGGTTCAAGAGGCTTTAATGCTATTAGATAGACTTTTTGCACATAAAACTTTAAACTTTTATGACTTTTTTATGTTTTTTTTGCTACTATATAAGTGTTGCAATATGCAACACTCAAACAATTTAAAAGTTTAAATTATTACTGATGGATAAATAGTTCCTGATGTGTAAGTATAACTTATTCCAGCTCCTCTCAAAGAAAGAAAAAGAGGAAATAAATATGAAAAAATTACTAATAACTTGTTCAAATTGTAATCAAGAAATTGATTTAATGCAATTAGAAACTAGAGATAGTGAAAGTATCAATGAGTTTAAAAAGCACTTAGAAGAAGAGTTAACAAAAGCAATTGAAACTCAAATTACACAAAGACTGCAAAAAACTTACAGTCTTGAACTAGATTCTTATAAAAAAGATTTGGAACTTCAAAATGAAAAGACCATTTCTGCTTTAAGAAACAATATTGATACATTAAATACAAGTATTGAAACTATTAAACTTAATAATCAAAGAGATTTAAAGGAATTAGAAGCAAATTTAAAAGCGAAATTCTTGGAAGAAAAACAAGTTGAAGTTACAACTTTAATGAATAAAATTCAAAAATTGGAAGCTGAAGCAAATTCCATAGATCAATTACATGAACAAAAAGTGGAAAAACTAAAATTAGAATTAGAAAGTAACTTTAATTTGCAAAAAGCACAATGAGAAGCTAAAACAAATCAAGCTCTTTTAGAAGTGGAAAAAATTGAAAGTGAAAACAAATTAATATTAAATCAAAAAGAGCTGGAGCTTAAAACTAAATATGAAGAAATTATTTCTTTAAAAGAAAAAGAAATAACTGATTTAAAAGTTGCTAATGCAACAAATAGAATTTTAAACAACAAAACAAAAGGTGAAAATTGAGAGAACGAAGTAGAGTTAGAATTAAGAAAATTAGCTTCTTTAACAGGAGATGAAATAAATAAAATTACAAGAACAGGTACTAAAGCTGACTTTTTACAAATAGTAAGAGAGAAAGAATTGGATCTTGGAAAAATAGTTTTTGAGTGTAAAAATGGTGAATGAAAAGATAGTTGAGAGCCAAAATTAACAGAGGATATGGCAAAAGAAGGGGCTAACTATGCTGTACTTGTTGCAACAAGTACAAATGAAAAATTTAAAGTACCATTCTTAGTTTCACAAAAAAACAAAAATATTTTAATTGCAGATCCTGATAGTTTTGTCTTTGTGTCTTCAATGGTAAGAAAATTAATTTTAATTGAATCAAATTTAAGAGGCAAATCTGATAATAATGAAGCATTTGATAAATTTAATTTATGAAAACTTAAATCATTTGAAACATTTAAAGGCATTATACAAAAGTCAATTGAAGGAATTGAAGCAGATGAAAGAACAATTGTAAATAAAGTTGAAGATATTAAAAAAAATCGTGAAAAATTATGAAGAAATTGACAGACGCTAATGCTAGATTTCTTAGAAAATTTTAGTGTTTAAAAAGTATAATATGAAAGTATAAAAGGGGTAATAAAAATGAATTTTAAATTTTATAAAAATTATGGTAATAAAGAGTTTTACGAAAAAATCATTACAGTTGAAGAAAATATTAACTCTAAAAAATATCCATTTCCAGTAGAAATTAGAAAGCTTTTAGAATTATTTATTGACTATGAATTTAGTAATGTAGAAAATATAAAAACTGTTGGTTCTAAAATAAAATATATAGTTGACAATAAGCAAGCAAGTATTTCAATTACAAATAAAATATCAAAACTAAATGAGATTGTAAAGCCTTTTGCTCATTCAGGTTCTGATTTTAGTGATGTCAAATTTGATCAAAAAAAGGATATGCTTAATAAAATGCATGAGATAATTACAGATTATAAAGAGGTTTATGATGAAGAATTTAAGGAAAGCTTTTATACAGATGAAAATAAGATGTATTTTGAAAAAAAATATTCTAAAAAATATTTTCAACAACTTTTAGATGAAAAAGAATTAAAGGATTCTGAATGTTTTGAATTATTTTCTTCAAAATACTTAATGAAATTGGACGAATTAGAATATGAACAAAGAGTGGTTGGCGGTAAAAACGATGGAGGTATTAATATATTTTTTATTGATGATGAAAATTATTCAATAAATATAGCCCAATGTAGATATGTAAGTTCTATTACAAAAGAAGATATAGAGTCTAGTATTGATAAAATAATTAATACAATTAATTGTTTTAATGAAAATAGATACAATGACAAAAAAGATGAAATTAAAAGTATTGGATCAAATTGATTGAATTATTTAGAAGAGAACAACTCAATTAGTGTATCATTTATAACATCTGCTAAAATTGAATTTGAAATTTCAACTATACTTAGCAAATACAAAAAGCAAATACAAAAAAAATTGGGCAATGAAATAAAAGTAAATTTTAGTATAATTTGTGAAAAGGAAATAGAAGAAATATTAAAAAATGATGCATTAAAGGCTGGAGTTAAGGAATGCAAATTAGAATTAGTAGATAAAGATTCATATATTGAAATAAAAACAGAGAACTATTCCGATGTCTTGCTGGCAGTTATCACTGGTGAGTCTTTGAGAAAAGTATATGAATCACAGTCAAGAGAAGGTCAAATATTTGAAAAAAATGTAAGAGGATATATTAAAAATGGAAAAATAGATAGTGGTATTAAAAATACACTTAAAGATAATCCAGAAAAATTTCTTATTTTAAATAATGGTTTAACTATAATTGCAAAGAATATTAATAGAGATGGTAGACATTTAAAATTTGATGAATTATTTATCGTTAATGGAGGACAAACAACTTCCCTTATAGGAGATTCTTCAATTAACTCATCAATAAAAGAAGTTAAAGTTTTTGTAAAAATAATTGATAATAGTAATGAAAATATAATTGAAGAAATCTCTGAAGCCTCAAATAATCAAAAACCAATTAAACCTATTGACTTAATTGCAAATAATAGAAATGTTAAAAAATTTCATGACTTAATCAATTCAAAAAAATCAAAATATAGACTTATATACAAAAGAGCTGATAGACTAAATCAAGAAGCTAAAAGAATGAATAAAAAAATTGTAAAAACTGAAGACTTAATGAAATTATATTTTTCATTTATTGAGCAAAAGCCTGGTACAGCAAGAAGTGGATTTAAAAATCAAATAACTAAAGATAACTCTGATGTTATTTTTAGAAAATTCAACTCTACTAAGGGTAATGGATATGATTTTTTTCTAGATTTAATGTATTTAGAGGAAATATATGAACATAATTTTAAAAAATGAAAAACTTCAAATGATAAAGATGAATTAAATAAAGGAAAAGACTTAAATGAATTTGAGTTCTTAAAAAATGGTAAAAATGCCACTGTAGCTTTAATTGGAGCTATGGTATATTATATTACTTGTTTTAATAAGAATGTAAAACCAAACATTGAAAGTTATCAAAATCAAAGATCAAAAATTTTATTATCTTCATTTATAAAAAAATCTGAATTTGAAAATAAATCAGATAAGGATGATAAATTTATTACACTAATAAATTTAATTGCCCAAGAAAGTGCTAGTGTAATTAAAAACTCAGGTATGATCACAACTAATTTTCTAAAAACAGATGCAAATTATTCAAAACTATTCGATGAAATAATACTAAATTTTGGATCAAGAAATGTAACATTAGTAGAACAAAATTGTAAAGAATTATTAACAGGAATGAAATTTAAAAAATAATTAATGAGCTAGAATATAATTGCTTGAATTTTAATATTCTACACTATTTTAATTTTTCTCTATTATAGTATTTTTAAAATTGTTATTTTAGATATTATTTTTAAAAAATTTAAATCATAATATAGAAATGCTTTAATTATGAAAACTTTAAATATATCTAGTATATTTTCATTAAAGGTATTATTTCCTAAAATATTAGAACTCAGAAAAAAATCGTCTATTCAAGAATAACTTATTCTATTAATTTGATTTAAATCTGATTTTTTTCATGAATCTTTATTTAATTTTGATAAATGCGGATAAAGTGACTTATTAATTTTTGGGTATATAATTACTTATTACTCATAAATTTTAACAATTAAATAATCTAAAAGATCTAGATAATAAGCGATTATGTCCCAAAATACAAGATTTATCTAATAAGTAGATCTTGTATTTTTTCTTTTTCTATCAAAAAAATATCAGTTAGTTGCTTTCCAAGGAGAGTCAATTTTGGGCACTTTAGTAGTTTCAAATTCTTCATTAGATAGTGGTTTAATACTTCCATGTAAGCGTTCATATTAAACTTGAATAAGATTGTAAATGTCATTTCCAATTAGTGCATAATACTTTTTATTTATCGTTTTCATAACTATTACTTTTAACTTTGACTTAAAGTAAATTGGAGTAAAGGCCTTACAAATAAATTACTTAGTTTTTTTAAAACTGATACTATGACCATTATCAATAATTCTTTCACTTCGATAAGAGAAAACAATATTTTCATCTTGATCAAATTTTCTAGTTACTGATTCTAATTGGTCTAAAGGAATTGAAAAATCTTGATTGTATTCTTGAATAAGGTGGGGTAAATATTTATATAACTGCTCAATATTTTTTAAATCTAAGGGTCTAATTATTTGAGGTCATATTCTTTGCAATGTTCCAAAAGTTCTTTCGACTAATGCTTTTTCTTGAGGGATTGACATTGTTTTTGTATTTACTCCTAAAGAGTGAAAAATAAATTGCAATTGAGTATTCGAAACACTATCACCAAAATGGCCACAATTATTTTTACTACTAAAAATATCTCAATTATTACTAACATTTAATTTTGGTAAACCATAATGTTTAAGGGTTTTTTTATAGATATTATAATAACTTTCAGTAGTTTCTTGCTCACTAAAATAACCTGCCAAAATCCTTTTACTAGCTTTATCAATTACAATATGCAAATGACATTTTAAGTTCTTAATTCATTGATCATTTGAAGCATCAGTTTCATAGATTTCTTCAAATTTTACAATTTTCTTTTGCGTAGGAGGGGGGTTGCTTGTTATAATTAATTTTAAAAGATACTCGCTTGTTAATTTTTCTTGGTTTGGAACCTTTAAATTTTTACGAATATCTTTTTTTTGTTTTTCTGTTGAGAGTCTCAATTAAAATATTTTCTTCTATTAATATGTGTCCAATTGCAGAGTAACTTATTTTCTTTTTTCAAGTTAGTTCTCAATAATGTTTAATACTAAAGTCATAATATTTAGTTTGAGGTAATTTAATTATTTCATCTTTAAATAATTGTTAAATTTTATTTAAAGGTATTTTATTGGTATTTTTATGAATAAAATCTTTTGCTCCAATCTCTTGATATTCTTTAAGGTTTCGTCTTGTATGTCTAACACTATAACCTAATTTATAGGCTGTATTTTTAATAGAGTTTTTCTTAAAGAAAATTGCTTCATTAATCTTAGTTTTTCTTGTTTCATGGTATTTAATAGTAGTCCTTTAATAAAACCTCCATTTATTGATTATAAAGTAGGACAAAGTCGCCTGTTAATATGTAGGGACATAATCGCTTATTACTATATATTTTTAAACTCTAAAATAGAAATTTGTAGATAAGAAGCGATTATGTCCCAAAATACAAGATTTATGTAATAAATAGATCTTGTATTTTTTCTTTTTCTATCAAAAAAATATCAGTTAGTTGCTTTCCAAGGAGATTCAATTTTGGGCACTTTAGTAGTTTCAAATTCTTCATTAGATAGTGTTTTAATACTTCCATGTAAGCGTTCGTCTTCAACTTGAATAAGATTGTAAATGTCATTTCCAATTAGTGCATAATACTTTTTATTTATCGTTTCCATAACCATTACTTTTAACTTTGGCTTAAAGTAAATTGGAGTAAAGCCCTTACAAATAAATCACTTAGTTTTTTTAAAACTGATACTATGACCATTATCAATAATTCTTTCACTTCGATAAGAGAATACAATATCTTCATCTTGATCAAATTTTCTAGTTACTGATTCTAATTGGTCTAAAGGTATTGAAAAATCTTGGTTGTATTCCTGAATAAGATGGGGTAAATAATTATTTAACTGCTCAATATTTTTTAAATCTAAGAGTCTAATTATTTGAGGTCATCTTCTTTGCAGTGTTCCAAAAGTTCTTTCGACTAATGCCTTTTCTTGAGGGATTGACGTTGTTTTTGTATTTACTCCTAAAGAGTGAAAAATAAACTGCAATTGTGTATTTGAGACACTATCACCAAAATGGTCACGATTATTTTTACTACTAAAAACATTTCGATTATCACTAACATTTAATTTTGGTAAACCATAATGTTTGAAGGCTTTTTTATAGATATTATAATAACTTTCAGTAGTTTCTTGCTCACTGAAATAGCCTGCTAAAATCCTTTTACTAGCTTTATCAATTACAATATGCAAATGACATTTTAAGTTCTTAATTCATTGATGATTTGAAGCATCAGTTTCGTAGATTTCTCCAAACTTTACAATTTTCTTTTGCGTAGGATGGGGTTTGCTTGTTATAATTGAATTTGAAAGATACTTGCGTGTTAAATTTTCTTGGTTGGTGGCCTTTAAATTTTTACGAATATCTTTTTTTGTTTTTCTGTTAAGAGTATCAATTAAAACATTTTCTTCTATTAATATGTGCCTAATTGCAGAGTAACTTATTTTCTTTTTTCAAGTTAGTTCTCAATAATGCTTAATACTAAAGTCATAATATTTTGTTTGAAACAATTCAATTATTTCATCTTTAAATAACTGTGGTATTTTATTTATAGGTATTTTATTTGTATTTTTATGAATAAAAGCTTTTGCTCCAATTTCTTGATATTCTTTAAGTTTTCTTCTTGTGTGTCTAACACTATAACCTAATTTATAGGCTGTATTTTTAATAGACTCTTTTCTTAAAGATAATTGTTTAATTAATCTTAGTTGTTCTTGTTTCATGGTATTTAATAGTAGTCCTTTCATAAAACCTCCATTTATTGATTATAAAGGAGGACAAAGTCGCTTGTTAATATGTAGGGACATAATCGCTTATTACTCATAAATTATTTTTTAAGTTAAAGTAGTAAATATAAAACTGACTAAATATTTGTGTTAAAATATTTTTTAGATATCTATGGAGGAATAATTATGGAGTACATAGGTTCTAAAAAAAGACTGTGAAAGTTTATTGAAAAATTAATTTATCCTTATATTAAAGATATTAATAGTGTTTGTGACTTATTTTCTGGAACTGGAGTTGTAGCATATAATTTTAAAATAAAATTGGAAAAAAAAATTATAGCAAATGATATTCAATTTTATAGTTATGTACAACTTAAGGCTATATTAAATAATGGTAAAAATTTAAAATATTTAAATTATGGAGGATTAGAAAAATTTATTAATAAGTTAAACTCATTAAAGTTTAAAGAAGGTTATTTTTATAAAAATTATTGCCCATCAGATTTAAATGAATTTAATAGAATGTTTTTTACTATTGATAATGCTAAAAAAATAGATGCAATTAGAATTTATATAGAAAAAATTTATAAGAATAATAAAATTAATGAAACCGAATATTTTTATGCATTATTTTTATTATTAAACTCAGTAGATAAATGTTCAAATACTGCTGTTGTTTTTGAGGCTTATCTTAAAAAATTTAAAAATAGCGCTATTAAACCTATTGAAATTAAAACTTATGAAAATATTAAATTTAATAGTATTACATATAAAGTTTATAATCAAGATGCACTAAAATTAATAAAAAAAATAAAAGGAGATTTACTTTACTTAGATCCACCTTATAATTCAAGGCAATACTCGCGAAATTATCATATTTTGGAAACTCTTGTAAAATATGATAATCCTAAAATAAAGGGTAAAGCTGGAGTAAGAATTGATTCCTTTATATCAGGTTTATCTCAGAAAAGAACAGCACTTTTGAATATGGAAGAAATTGTTAAAGAGGCAAAATTTAAATATATTTTAATAAGTTATAGTAATGAAGGAATAATTGATTTTAATTTATTTATAGAAATGTTAGAAAAGTATGGATCACTTTCAATTACAGAAATTGATTATTCAAGGTTTAAATCAAATATAATAAATACAAAAGCAAAGAGAGTTACAGAGTATCTAATTTTATTAAAAAAGGAGAATTAATATGATTATAAAAGAGCAAATAGATATAAAACAAAAAATTACTCAAAATGAAGTAAAAAAAATATTCTCAAATTCTCAGAATTTGAAATACTTTTTAAATAAAAAGGGTATAGATATTAAAAAGAATATGAGCACTCAAATGCTAAAAGATTTAGTTGTAGAAAATTGAAATTATGAGGAAGATAAAAAAATTATAAGAGAAATGTTCAAGAATTCAAGTAAATATCAAAGTGGTTTATTTGCTCAAAGCTCACTTTTAGAATTAATTAAAAGTTGATATGATAAATATCAATCAGAAATTGAATGACCTTTTGTAGCAAATAATTTTGATCAATTTACAGCTAACATTAACAGAAAAGAAATTGAAGAAGAAGAAAAGGATAGACTAATAGCAGTTGCAGCACAAAAATTTAGATTAATAAAGGAAATAAATACTCTTAGAAATGATTTTGTTGAAAAAATAATTTTTGAAAATAGTGAGAGTATTATACCTACTTTATCTCACTCAAAATCTGTAGACTTCTTTATAAATGGAATAATGTTTGACCAAAAGGTATCAAAATCTCTAGGAAAAAAACTTATTGAGAAACTAAATATGGAAAATCCCATGGATTATTTAAAGAAAAATCCTCATATTTTAGCCAAGTGAATGTATGAAAATCAAGATCAAGAAAGATTTGATTATGATTATAGGTTATATGTTGCCTTTGGAGATAATGATTTAGAACCAAATAGAATAGTAAATATTATTAAGTCTACAAATTTTTCTGACCCAATAGATATAGAATTTTCATACAAACATAAAAGTTCAGGAATTTTAGAATATAAAACTAAGTGTCTTGTCATTATAATTGGATAGAATAAGTAATTTTAAAAACTTATTTTAAAAAATGTAATTTACTTCTTTTTCTCTAAACAAAAAAAAAAAAAAATCTATTAATTTACTTGTTGTTAATAAGAAAAATACTATTTCCATAAAAATACTATTTGTACAATTTAATCTCTATAATTAATTTATTAGTATTTTTTAGTGAGGTTAAAATGAAATTAAAAGACTTATTTTATATAAAAAGAGGAGCTGTTTTAAATAGAAGTGAACATTTTATAAAAGAATGCAAAAACTGCTCTAGTAATAAATTTCAAACTATAAATGTTTTTCCAAATAATCAAAGAGACTTTTGTAAGGAAATAACAAAAGAAGTTTTTATTAAAGAAAATGATATATTAGTTTATTTAAATTATCCTTATACAATAAAAATTGCTACAAAAGAAGATAATAATAAAATAATTTCATCGAATTATTTAATTTTAAGATCAATTAATAAAGTCAATAGTAAAAAAACTGTTCAAATTATCAAAGAGGGAATTGTTGCTAATCAAGATAAAAGTAAAAAAGAAATTATTAAAATAGAGGAATTTAATGATTACAATTTAAGAGATTATGAGTATTTGATGATAACTTCAAAAGTAAGTTTGGATAGAATCTTAACTAACTTATTAAAATTAATAATTATTAATTTCACATTATTGATGTTATGGTTATTGCTTACTTCTGTTTTAGCAAGTATCGTTCAAGGAACAATAATTTATACTTTTGTAATTGTTTCAATTTGTTTAACTATTACAATAGGAGTTGAAATTATCGTATTTCTTGTTTTATATTTTACAAATAAAAATCGAGTTAAAATCTCTAAGACAAGTAAACGCTTAATAAAGTTACAAGAACTATATAAAAATGAGTTGATATCATTAGAAGAATATCAAAAACAACGTAAAGAAATTTTAAACTCTATTTAGACATGTCATTGTTTTTCAATGACATTTTTATTTATTTTTTTCCACTAAATTAATAGTGGAGGAACAAAATATGTCAAAATTTTGAATTAGTTTTTATACAAAAGTATTTTTCTGTTTTATTGTTATATCAATTAAAGGTGTCATTATTATATCAACTGCTATAAATGGGGCAGTTAATGATAATATGCATTGAAGTGTAAAGTTCATCACTTCGCTGTTGTTAATGTTATTGTGAAGCTTGTGAGTCATTATTGATATTCTAGCTTGTATTTATTCAATTAAAGCAGAAAAGGCAAAAACTGCATTGAGTTGAAATATTGTGGGAATAGTTTTTAGCTCTATTAATTTTATTACAGCTATATCAGTATATTGTAATGATTATACTTATGATTACTTAATCTTAATGATTTGTTCATTGGGATTAATATTGATGTATGGTTTAACAATTTATTTTGAAAAAAATAAAAAGCAGATTTGATAATCTGCTTTTTATAATTACAAAGTATAGTCTTTAAATAATTTAAGCTCTATTATTTGCACCAAAAGCTCTAATTTTAATAATGGCTTGTTTTTTTACATTTTCAATTGCAAATCTACCATATTTTCTGGCATCAAAGTCATTTGGGTTTTCTGTAAAATATTGCTTTAATCCATCAGCACAAGCTATTTTTAAATCAGTGCCAATATTAATTTTTGTAATTCCTAATTTTATAGCTTTTTGTAAATCTTTTAATGGAACTTGACTAGACCCATGTAAAACTAGGGGAGTTTTAATTTTGCTAGCAATTTCTTTTAGTAAGTCAAATTGCAATTTAACTTCACCTTTAAATAAACCATGACTTGTTCCAATTGCAATAGCTAAAGCATCAACTTTTGTTAAATTGTTAAATTCAATTGTTTGATTAATATCACTATAACCATTTGATTTTGAATTTCTATCATCTTCTTTACCACCAACATGACCAATTTCTGACTCTACTTCAACACCTTTACTTTTTGCATAATTAACAACTTCCAAAGTCTCTTTGACATTTTCATCAAAGGGTTTTAGAGAAGAATCTAACATTACACTAGAGAAACCAGCATCAATTGCTTTTTTTATTAAAGCAATATCAAAGCCATGATCTCAGTGTAAAACAACAGGTACTTTGGATTTATTGGATGCTGTTAAAGCAAGGGCAAAGACATAATCTAGTCCCATATATTTAGCAGCACTTTCAGTTACCATTAAAATTACTGGAGAGTTTTCTTCTTCAGCAGCTTCAATAATAGCTTTCATCATTTCAAGGTTATCAAAATTAAAAGCAGGTAAAGCATAACCTAATTTTTGAGCTTTTAATAGTTCCATTTTTAAACTTGTTTTCATATAACATTCTCATTCTTTCTTTTCACTAATATCTTACTACCTTTTAAACTTTTTTAAACTTTTTTAAACTTTTTTAACAGTATAATGTACTATAAAAGTGGGAGGAATATTTTTGCTTAAAGATGAAAGAAGAAAATTAATTGTTGAATTAATTGATAAACAAGGTTTTATGAAAAACATTACTTTATCTGAAATGACAGATTCAACAATTCAAACAATTATTATGGATATAAAAGACTTAGACCAAGAGGGTCGCTTAATAAAAGTTTATGGAGGGGGTAAATCAATAAATAGTAATCAAAAAGTAGCTTCAAGAGAATCTTTTGATGAAGAAAAAGCTAGTTTAAATATAAATGCCAAAAATAAAATTGGTGAAGTAGCTGCTAGCTTAATTGAAGATGGTGATCTAATATTTATTGATACAGGAACAACTACTAAACAAATGATTAAATTTTTAATAGGCAAACAAATAGAGGTTGTTACAAATGGTTATTCAATTGCTTTAGAACTTTTAGAAAACGATATTTCTGTTTGCTTAGTTGGGGGAACAATTATAACTTCAACCCATGCAACAGCTGGTGAGTTAGCTTTAAAATTTTTAGATAACTTTTACTTTGATAAATCTTTTGTTGGTATGAATAGTTTATATGGAAGAGATTTTTATACTACCAATATTGAAGAAGCTATGATAAAAGAAAAAGTTTTTAAAAACTCGGCAAAATCGTATGTCTTAATGGATTCAACTAAATTTGAGTCACGCAATAGAATTAAAGTTGAGGTTTCAAAAGAGACAGTGCTAATCAGTGAAAATTTTCCTTCTAAATAAAGAAAGGAATAATATTTTTTCATAGGTTAAAAATTGACATTAATCTATGAAAAAATATTAAAATAATGAGTAAGGATGAAAAAAATAAAATTGTAATAGAAAGTATTTTTAACAATGTTGGTGGAGTTGAAAAAGATTAAAGATATTTATCATTGTGCTACAAGAAGGAGACTTATTTTGTTTTAATTTAAAAATAGCAGATTTAAAGGAAATAAAAAAGTTAGAAAAAAATAAGGCAGTACTTTAACTGCATGGTGAATTACATTTAGTTATTGTTTTAAGAGGTTTCTAAAATTACATAACTTCCCAAAAAAAATTAACTGTATTTAAAACCAATAATATTGAATTTAAAATTGAAATAAAAGAGAATTTAACTAACTTTTCTTTAGGGAGAAAATTTAGCAAAACCATTTATGTTATTTTTGAGTCTTTGATTCCATTTTTACTAGGTGTTGGACTAATTATGAGTTTTCAACAATTACTATTAAGAACATGATTAGACAATGAACCAAATTTAGAGAATATTATTCTAGGTTAAGATTACAATGTATTTGATGTTATATTAGAAGTTATTGATAACTCTGGTTTAAAATGATGAGAGTTATTTTAATTTGATCAAGATTAAGATACTTAAATGGTAAAACATTAATTCAATTGCCTTGGGGTTAATAAAGATTACACAAATTATTTCTCAAGAGGGAATTAAACTTTTTGAAATTGTACAGTGAGATATTTCTATAAAACCATTTTATTCAAAAATATTAGTTTTTATTATTATAAGAATTATGAAAGTTATTTTCAAAAGCTAATTGAGATGTATTTTAATTCTGTAGTAAATTTTATACTTAATCCATTTTTAATATTATTGCTAGGTGAGTTATTAGCTTTTTTATTATGGGACCAATAATGGGGATTTTAGAAAATTTACTATTAAGTTTTTCTAATTGATTTATGAATTGACCAATTTATTTAGAGGCATTAATAGTTGGTTTAACTGGACAAGCTTTGGTTGCACTTGGAGTTCATAATATATTATTTTTTGTAGCAAGTGCAGATATTAAAAAAGAGAATTCTTTTTTTCTTTTTTTATCAGCAACATTTGCTACTAGATTAAAAATCTGAAAATACAATGGCTAAGTCTGCTTGTTTTGCTGCAATGTATGAAACTTTCCTTTATTCATTAAAAGACGAATAAAAAAATGAGTTAAAAGTAAACTTCTTTGAAAAATTGGAGTGTTCTATTAGTAAATATATTCATTTCTATAATTATAAAATAGTATGTGTAATTTAAATTAAAAAGAAATGAAAAAAAAAAAAAAAATTATTTGATCAAATTTAACTTATAAGTTTTTTTGGTATTAATTTAATTGTCACTTAAGTGTTAAAAAATAAAAATTTATAAAACAATTTTTATTAAAATAAATATTCTTTATAAATCTTGCTTTTTTTTAATTTGTTTCTAAAATCACACTATGATTATAAAAATAATCAGAGGAGAAATTATGAGAAAATTATTAAGTTTACTAGGTGCAATAAGTATAGTTGCTACAAGTAGTGCTACAGTAGTGGCCTGTGGAAATAAAGTCGACCCTATTATTGAACCAGGAGTTAATTATGATGAAATAATTAACAATTTAAAAATCGAGGTGGATGAAATTTTTTGAAAGCACCTTAATGAGAATGTTTATAAAAACTTAATTGGTTTGCCAGATACAGAAGGACAATTTTATTTCTTAACAAGAAATAAAATAATTGAAAATAGTGGTAAGAACTCTGATGAGCTTGATCCTTTTGAATTAGAACAGTTAGAAAAGGATATAAAAAGAGTTTTAGAATACGATCAATTATCAACTGACTTAAATAAATTAAAAAGTGTAAATGAATATAAAATTATTTTAAATGATGTTGATAGTTTATTAAAAAATATAATTTTTGACTGAAAGTCATTAGTAATTAAATCATATGTATCAGAAAATTCAGATAAACTTTACTTAGGAAATGTAATTGTGGATTACAAAATTCAAATTCAATATAAGGGAGAAAAAGATATTGAAACTTTTGATATAAGTGAAAATTTTAAATTTACCTCAACAAATAGTGATTCATTAAAAAAAGCAAGTGATGATTTTTATAAAAATATAGCAAAAGATTATTTTTCTTCAACAGATTTAGAAGATAGAAAACATACAAATTTAAATTGAGAAGAGCTTAGAGATACTAAAAAATCATATGAAGGTTTTGGTAGAGTTGATAAAGAATTTAAAGAATATTACCAAGATAATTCAAAAGATAATGGATTTGAATCTTCAATAGTAAACTTTATTAAAAAAAATTATTTTGAAAAAGTGGGTAATACATTACCTCTTTCATTTGAAGGAGATCTAATATATAAATCTTCAGAAATGGATAAATATTCTTTATTTAAAACAGTAAATCAATATAGAAAGTATGATGATGAAAAAAATATCAAGTTTGACTATAACAGTGATAGTGGAAGAATATTTTTAAACACTATTTTTAGAAATGATCCAAATAATTCTTCTACAAAAAATACTTTATTAAGTCAATATTTTACAACTTCTAATTATTCAATTTGAAAAAATGATTTTGAAACTAAAAAAGATAGTTTTATAAAAGAATTAAAGTTGGAGGAAAATCAAATAAAAGAAACAAATGAGTATAAAAGTTCAGCTGCTTTAGGTTATATTAACTTGACAGGTTTATCAATTAATTTATCTAATGGGATGTATATACATGAGTTGCCAGATTTTAAATTAGCTGTAAATTATTTTGTGAATATTAATCAAAGTGATAATCAGATTTTATCTAACATGTCTGAATTCTCTGTTGAAACTTTAAAAGAATGACATAAAATTTTTGGAGTTTCACATAATTATAAATATCCAGAGTATAATTCAAAAGAAGATTTATTAATGACTTTAAATTCTTCAAAACTTACTGAAGAAATAACTGAAAAATTTACTTTACAGGTATGAAACCAAAATAGTACATCTTTCTTTAATGATGCATTTACTTTAAGAGGTAGACCTTATTTAGCAGAAACTAAGATTAATTTACTTAATAATGCAAACCTTAGTGAAAACTCATTATATAATATGTCAATTAGTGATCTAGAAACTAATTATCACGGCTGAACATATTCAACTTTTAATTGAAGTGCAAATAAAAAAACTGGTATTAATATTAAAGCAAACGGAAAAAGTGAATTAAGAAATAATAAGGTAATGAATTTTACTTTTGGTTATTTTAATTTTCATATTGATTTAGATCAAATTACTATGGGAGCTATGGAACTTGAAGATAAGGAAATAGTTAAATTTATATAATAAAGGGATTGGATAATATTTATGAGAAAAGTGATACCAGGAATATGAATAGTAAAATTTAGTTTTAAATTAATTATAAAAGAAAGATCTTTTTTGATATTTAATGGATTATATATTCTGTTCTCTTTATTTATAGCAATTTATTCTATCATTCAAAAAAATATTAGTAACTTCTTAATGATTTTTGATTACTATGTTTTATTAACAATATTTGTTATATTATTTATTATTTGTTTGCGATTAACTCAGTACTTTTATGTAGCCAAACGTGATGATAAGACTATGAATATAATTGTAACTCAGCAACTATCAAGAAAAAAATTATTTGCATATCAATTTATTGCATTTATATTATTGATTTTTATTAATTTATTTATTAGCTTTTTATTAATAAACATTATAAACATGCTTTTTCTTTTAGAAATTAACTTATTCTTGTTAAGAATAACATTAACTTATTTAATATACTCTTTTATTAGTTGTGTATTTTTAATAAGTTTCTTTTTACTAATTTCTCTATTCACAAATATTCAAGTTTCTACAATTGTAGCTACTTTAATATTGGCAAGTACATTCATTAGTAATCTTCCATATACTTTTTTAATTCAAGGAGAAGAAAGTAAAAATATTTCTTTATCTTATAAGGGAAAAAATACAGTTTTTTCTGTTAATGAAGTATATGATAGTTATGATTTAAAAAAGCATGTTTTAAATAAGCAAATGAAATATCCAAACTTAGGTTTTGCTATTTATGAAAATTTTATTAATAATAAATATGAAACAGATCCAAACTCATTGGTTAATAATTTTGATTCTGAAAAAAATATTCAAGAAAGAATAGAGTTTTGAAAAAAAATAGGAATTGTTGAAGAAAAAAATCAAATAGTAGACTTTAAAACTCCAACAAAAATAATTGCAGCTAATAGTAGCTCAAAGATTTCAAAGTGAAAAGGTGATGAGATTTCTTTTAGATTTGAATTGAAATATAGATTTTTATCTATAGAAGAATTAAAAAATAAAATTAGTAATAGTAGTGATGAAATAGATAAAAAAAACCTTGAAGAGTTTATTAATTTTACAGAATATATTACTTCTAAATTCAGTGATTTTCAAAATAAGTTTTATAACTTATTTGATACATTTATTTTATTAAATGATCAGGAAAATATTGAAAAAAATTATATTAAAAACATAACTAAGCCAGAAGAGGAAAATATTTTATTTGATAGTAAAAATTTATTGGATATTTATCAAAGTTATTTTTCCTATTCAAATAACAAATTAATTTTAGAAAACTCAAAAATTAAATCATTAGTGGAAGAGGATTTATTTTTTCCTACAATGTTAAGTGCACGTATATTAGAAAATTATTTTATACGTTATACAAATAATATGGTTATTTTTGAAAATAGCACTGTAATTAAAAACGAAAATTGAAATAGATATTCAAAGTCAAGAAAAGTATATAATATATTTTTTCAATTAAACTTTATCTCAAATATGATGCAAAATTACGCTTATTATGGTGGAAGAAATTATGAAGATATGTGATTTGAATCAGAGAGCTCAAGTAAAATAATTTTTAATAAACAAGATAATTTATTTATGGCTAAACCAACTTATACATTTAAACTTAATTCCGAAAATAAAATTGAAACCAATACCTATGAAAATTTTATAGAGCCATATTTTTATATATTATTACAATTGGCAATTTCAGTAATTAATTATTATGTGGCAAAATTCAAATTTAAAAAATTGGATTTAGGGGGGTAAAATTATGGAAGAAATTATAAAATTTGATAATTATACTAAAAAATATAAAAAAAAGATAATTGGCCCTTTAAATTGTTCAATTAAAAAGGCAAGAATCACAGCTTTACTTGGGTCTAGTGGAAGTGGAAAAACTGTTATTTTAAATTCTTTATTAGGAATAATTAAAGATTTTAAAGGTAAGATTGAAATCGAGTCTAGTTCAAGAAAATCAGAAAAATATTATTTAGTGAATAAAAAAATTGGTTATTATACTCAAATGGATTTTTCTTTATATGTAGTTAGTTCATATAAATTTCTATTGGATATTTGTATTATGATGGGTATTGAAAAAAAAGAGTCAATTAAAAAAATCGAATATTGAATGAAATATTTTGATATTTGAGAAGCAAAGGATAAATCAATTAGAAGTTTTTCATGAGGAATGAAAAATCGTATGAATCTGATATTATGCTTTATCAAAGATCCAGAAATTATTATTCTTGATGAACCTGGAGCAAATCTTGATTCATATTGAAGAAATAAAATTAAGACTCTTCTAATAGATGCAAAAAAGGCTGGAAAAACTGTTGTGATAACAGTTCACAACATTGATGAAATAGCAGACATTATTGATGATTTTATAATTATTGATGATGGAAAAAATATTTTTAATGGATCTACTAAAGAACTAAATGTTTATGCAAAATATAAGTTATATGTAAATGAGAAGTTTGATGAAAAAGATTTCAGATTATTTTTAAACGACTTAAATATAAAAACTTTTAAATATGATATCGATGAAAACTCTTTAGTTGTAGCAATTGAAAACTTTAAGCAAATCAATTACTTATTTTTATATTTAATAAAAAATAATCTGCCATTAAAAAACCTTGTAAAATTACCTATAAATATGGAATCTATTTATAAGGCATTGGAAGCAAAGGAATAAACATTTTTAAAATATTAAATCTCCAACTTTAAATAATACTTATAGTATTTCTTAGAGAAGGAGTTTTTTTATTTTCTTAATAAAATATCCTTCTAAATCAAATAGTTTTTAAAACAAGTCAAAGTCTATCCGTATATTATTTTTAAAATATTTTCTATTTTTTTTATTAAAAAGTAGAAAATTTTTCAAATATTTGATAAAATATTTTTGGATAAAGGAGTAAGAATTAAATTAACTACGTAAATATTAAAAATAGCTTTTGCTAAAAAGGGAGTTAGGGTGGGTTATGAAAGAAGGGTAAAGAAATTTATGAAACTATTATTAGGTTTACTTGGGACAATAGTAATTCCAAGTGCTTCAATATCAAACATAGTAGTTAAAGAACAAATACAAATTAATCAAGAAACTTATAGATGAACGGAAATGACAGCGTCAAAAGTTAAATTTAATAATGAAAGGTTAATGCCTGACATTAACTACTCAAATAAAACAGCTTTTATTGAGAATTATGATATATGAGATAGTTGAGCATTAATGAATAATGATGGAAGTGTTGCCACTGTAAATGGATATCAAATATGATTTGCTTTATCAAAACCAGTAGATGGCAGTGGAGAAACAAAAATAATGTATTTTTATTCTGAAACAGGAAGTAATTGAATCCCAGGGGGGTATGTTCTATCTGAAAATTTAGTTAAAGGTTCAGAGGAATGATCTGGTTCTGCTTTATATGATGAAGATACTAAAGAAGTTAATTTATTTTATACTGTATCTAATCTTACTTATGGTAACAACTGAAATCAAAGAATTGCATTAGCAAAAATAAACTTAAATTTTGATGATGTAATTCCAAAATTTGAGAAACCTACTTTTCATAAAATAATTGCGGAAGCTGATGGGAACTTATATCAAACTCATGAAGCAGCTGAAGCAGTGGGATATGCTAAACAAAAATGAGCTTTTAGAGATCCATTTTACTTTAGAGATCCAAAAACAGGTCAAGAATATTTATTATTTGAAGGAAATACAGGTTTATTAACTGGTAAAGAAGGCGAACGACTACCTGAATATACTGGTGGTTTTGAAGATTATCCTGACGATTATGATTTTGAGAGATCAAATATGGCAAATTCAGCTATTGGAATTGCAAAATTAGATTTAGATAGTGGAGATGTTGAATTATTAAACCCACTATGAGCTTCAAATTTGGTCTCTGATGAGACTGAAAGACCAAGTTTAATTTATAATAAAAAATTTGATAGATATTATATGTTTACAACAACTCATGGATACTATAATATGAATTTGGCTCCTGGTTTAAATGAAAATGATAGTTTACATGGCTTCACAACAAAAGGAAGTTTATTTGGTGAAATGACTCCTATAAATGAAGATGGTTTAATTTTATATTCTAAACCTGAAAAAACTGAAATTGAAAATGAGATAGTTTGAAATGAGAATTATGCATACGCATGGGGAGTAATCTCAGATAATTTGGACTCTGAATATTTATTAACCTTAGCATTTAGCAATTTCTCATCTGATGGTAAAAATGAATTGAAAAAAATAAGAGGAGCAGCTCCAAGTTTATTATTAAAAATCGTGGATGATAAAATATTAATAGAAGAGGAACTTCTACCAGCTCAAGTTATGAGATAAAAACATACAAACATACAAACATACAAACATACAAACATATAAAAATTTAAAAAAGAAAAAATGTAACCCAGTTTTACCAGTAGTTTCACTACTGGTTTTTTTAATCAAGGAAAAAATTAAAAAATAAAATACAGTAAAAAATTGAAAGTAGAGTTTGCAAAAAAGTTTAATTAAGGTCATACACCTAAAAAATTAGTAGAAGAATATAATTTAACTTCTGGAATACAATTATTTTATTTATGAAACATAAAATACTCAAATTTGATATATATAATACTAATTTTTGTAAGGAGTTTACTATAATGGCAAATAAATTGAAAAATATTTTAAAGATAAAAGTATAAAAAGTTATAAAAAGAAATAGCTAAATTATAGAGAAAATTAATGGAGTCAAATGAATTAGTAATACTTTTAAATGCAAGGTATCAAATTTTAAAAAAATTCATCCCTTCTTGTAAAGCGGAGATGATCATCAACACAATGAAAGTGAACAAGAAATACTTAATTCAGATAACAAAAATAAAAATTTATAAGCATTATTATATTCAGTTTTATTAATAATAATAGAAATTTTTTAACTCATTCTATGTTTGAGGCGTGTTTTAAACATAATGCTCCAAGCGAATTACTTAATGGTTTTGTAAAAAAATTTATAAACAATATACTAATGAATTTACTTCAATAGAAGATTTTTATATTCATCATAAGTAAATTGTTTTGGTTCACTACCAGAATAAAAACGATTAGTTCTTTATTTCAATCAATATTTTGAAATATAGATATTTATAGTATGAAAACATTAAATCATTGTTTTTTTTTTTTTTTTTATTATTAATAATTATATTTGACTATAATGGAGGCACAATATGAAATCTGTTCTAAATCAATTATTCATTAATATAAATATTAATCCAAATTCTGCTAATAATGCTATTTCAAAGATTTTATTAAAATCTTATTTAACAAAAGTTACACCTAGTATGAAAGAATTGGCTAAGTTATCAAATGTAGCAGAGTCTACAATTTCCAAGTTTTCCATTTCCCTTGGTTATAAAGGATATAGAGAATTAATTTTTAAAATAAAATTGGAAATATCTGATCGTGAAACTAATCAAAATTTAGACAGTTCTAATAAAAATTACTTAGATGTTGAAAAAGAAATAGTTAGTGTTATAAAAGAGTTTAGAAGTTATGAAAATAAAATTGTTAACTCAAAAGCAAGTATAAAAAAATCTAAAAAAGTATATATATTTTCTTCTTATCAATTTCAATTTGAAGCCTTATTTTTTGCTGAATTAATAAGAAGAAACGGAAAGGAATGTGTTTTCTATACTCAAATGTTTGATCAAATTAATCAAATAACAAAAGTTGATGAAAATGACTTTGTTATTTTTATTATTGGAGGACAAGATACTAAAACTTTAGAAATGCTTTTAAATGATTTTCTATATAGTAATTATTTAGTATTATGTACCCATTCGAAAGTGAATGAATTTAGCAATAAACAAAAAATTATATGTATTGATTCAAAAGAATTAAAACATATTTATGAGTATAGAAGCTTTATTTTAAAATATTTATTTCTACAACTTTGTAATTAATTATGTGGTCAATTTCACTAATAGGAAAGTAAAATACTCTTAGCTATTTTTTATATATATTATTTTTTTATAATTGTATTCTTTTTATGAAAGGAGATTTCATAAATGGAAAAAAATATTAAAATTTATTCTCCCATAGATGGAAAAGTAAAACCATTAAAAAATTTAAATGATGGTGTATTTTCTGAAAATATGTTGGGAGATGGGGTTTATATTGAACCAACTTCAAGTGACTTTTATTCACCTTTTGAAGAAGGAACGGTTGCTCAAATATTTCATACTAAGCATGCTTTTCATTTTAAAAGTAAGCAAGGACCAGTAATTCTTATGCATATTGGTCTTGATACAATTCATTTACAGGGAAAACCATTTGATGTTAAAGTCAATGAGGGAGATTCCATTAATTTAAAAACAAAAATTGTGGCTGTAGATTTTAAGCTTTTAGAGGAAAAAAATATTATCAAATCTACACCCATAGTAATTGATTTACAGGAATTTAAAGATTGAAGTTTTAATAGCAATATTAAAGATGAAAAATTAATAAAAAGAGGAGATTTAATTGGAGAGTTAGTATTTAAAGAAAAAACTGTTGAGAACTCAACAGTAGAACAAGTTCAAAAACTATTAAATACTAAAAATAAATATGAACAAGCAGCAGAAGAAATTTATAAAGCCGTAGGAAAAAAGGAAAATTATAAACAAGTTTATAATTGTATGACTAGATTACGTTTTGAAGTGCTTGATACTAAAAAAGTAGATGTTGAAGCAATTAAAAATATTAATTTAGTTAAAGGTATTATTTGAGCTGGAAATCAGATTCAAATTGTAATTGGAGGAGAAGTTTATAAAGTCAAAGAGGCTGTAGAAAATGTTGCTCAAGGTATTACCACTAATAAAAATAAAATTAAAACTGCAAACAAACAAAGTCTAGCTCGAAGATTTATGATTGCTGTTGGAGCAATTATTATGCCCTCACTTCCAATAATGATGGCATCAGGATTATTAATGGGTTTAAAAACTTTACTTGTAATGGGAAATGTAATTACTGATATGAAATTTGGTACTGGAGCTCCAATTGATATGAATGTGGATTTATTTTCATTATTTATTAATATTGCTTCAGAGACTGGATTAAAATTAATGGGAATTTTTATTGGTTATAATGCTATGAAATGATTAGGGGGACCTACAATAATGCAGCTGTTGCTATCATTATTAATTGCAGGAGCTCCATTAGGATTGGGAATTCAACCTGACTTAACATTATTTAGTATTAATGGATTTGCTGTAAAAGCAGCACTATATACTTCATCAATTATTCCCCATGTGGCTATGGCATTTATTATTTTTTATTTAGATAAATGAATTAAAGTTTGAATGCCTACATCAATTGATGTTTTATTTAGACCATTATTAATAGTTATCATTGCTTATGGATCAATGTTTTTCTTATTAGGTCCAATATTATTTTTAATAGAGCAATTTATGGCATTAATTGTTGGATATTTATCACAAATTCCTTATGGAGTTGGAGTTATGATATTCGTAGCAGCTTGGCAACCGTTGGTTCTTACAGGTATGCATGTACCAGTAGTTATGACTGTGTTAATGCCAATGGCAGCGGGGCATTTCTCAACTTTAATGGCCATTAATATTGCTGTTTTTGCTCAAGTTGGAGCTGCAATTGGTGTTGCTATTAGAACTAAAAATGGTCAATTAAGGTCAACTGTTATTGCAGCAATTCCTGGGGGAATTGTTGGTGTAACTGAACCTATACTTTATGGAATTAACTTACCGAAAATGAGACCATTTATTGCAGGAATTATTGCAGCTGGACTATTTGGATTATTGTCTGGTTTATTGGGAATTGAAGCAAGAACCTCTGGTGGTTTAGGAATTTTTGGTTTTACAGGTACTTTAATGGAACCAAGATATGCTGAAACCGTAATTAATGGAGTAAAATTAATGCCTTCTGCAAATAATATTTTTACAGGAGTGCCTAACTCTGCTGTATTAAATTGTGTTCTATGATTTATTCTTAACATTGGAGTTGTTCCTGTAGCTGCAGGAGTTGCGCTCTTAATGTATGTTGAAAGAAAAGATGAAAAAAAATCTGTTAAATCAGCAAATAAAGCACTTTTAAAATATTATGGTTTAGCTAAAAAGATTAAAGTTAATGTTGCAAAAACACAATTAGAAGCGGAAATAAAAAAAATTGATTCTGTAATTTCTTTAGAAGATAGTTTGAGGTCAAAAGAAATTGAAAAAATATTTATTAAAATTAATTCATTAGAGTCAAAAATAGATATTTGATATTCTAAATTAGAAAAGAAAAAACAAGCTATTATTACAAAATTAGCAAGGGTTTCAATTAGAGATAATAATGAAGCAGAGTTAAAAAGATTATTAGATAATTATAATCAATTAGAAAATAATGTAAAACTTAAAGAGTTAAGTGATGAATTAATAAAAGTGAAAACAGAAAGCAATAAAGCAATTAGTGAATTTAATACATGAAAAAGAAAATCTTATGAATCTATCAATGCTATTGTTTTAGAAATAAGTCAAAAAGCTGATAATAAAATATTGGCAGAAGTTGGGGACTTATATTACAATGCCATTAATGCCTTAGAAATTGGTTATATGTTAATTGATTCAAAAGATTTTTATATTAGTAAAAAAAGAATTAGAGAATAAAAAGGAGAAAATGTATGAATAAAATACCAAAAAAATTTTTGTGAGGTGCCTCTACAAGTGCTTACCAGGTGGAAGGAGCTTGAAATGAAGATGGTAAGGGTTTATCTGTTCAAGATGTTAATGCAGGGGGATTTATTAAAGGTTTAAATTTTAAAGATATTACTGATTTTAAAATTGCTGCAGATCATTATCATCATTTTAAAGAAGATATTGCCTTAATGGCAGAAATGGGTTTTAAATCTTATCGCTTCTCAATTAATTGAACGCGAATTTATCCAAAAGGGATTGAATCAGAACCAAATAAAAAGGGAATTGAGTTTTATCATAAGTTATTAGATGAACTTATTAAATATAAAATAGAGCCCTTAGTTACAATTCATCATTTTGATTTACCAAATTATTTAGAAGAAAAGGGTGGTTGACAAAATAAGGAGTTAGTAGTAGAAGCTTATTTAAAATATGCTAAGACTTTATTTTTTGAGTATAAAGATAAAATTAAATATTGACAAACAATTAATGAGCAAAATATGGTAGTTATGTTTGGTCATTTACTTGGAAAACAAATGACGGGAATTGATAAAGGACAAGAATCATATCAAATGTTTCATAATATGAATGTCGCTCAAGCAAAAGCAATTATTCATTTAAAAGCTATTGATAAAAAAGCAAAAATTGGCGTTGCACCAAATATTTCCTTAGTTTATCCCCAAACTAATAAACCTGAAGATGTTTTAGCAGCTCACAATGCTAATTTAATTAGAAATTGAATTTATATTGATCCTTTTGTAAAAGGAAGTTATGATAAAATTTTGCTTAATTTTTGAAAGGCAAATAATTATAATATTGAAATTACTAATGAGGAATTAAAACTTTTTAAAAGGGCAAAAATTGATTTTATTGCTTTTAACTATTATAGTTCTATGAGTGTTAAAGCACCAACAACAGATCAAGAATTTAAAGTTGGAGATCAACAAATGGGCTTTAACTTAGAAGATATGTTTCAATCAACAAAAAATAAACACCTAGAAACTAGTGAATATGGATGAGAAATTGATCCATTGGGATTTAGATTGACTGCAAGAGCTTTACATGATAGATATAATTTGCCAATAATTATTACTGAAAATGGTTTAGGAGCCAAAGATGAACTAACAAGTGAGGGTAAAATACATGATAAATATCGTATTGACTATTTAAGAAAACACATTGAACAGATTCCAAAGATTATAAATGATGGTGTGAAACTATTTGGTTATAACCCTTGAAGTGCCATTGATTTGGTTTCAACACATCAGGGAATATCAAAGCGCTATGGTTTTGTTTATGTTAATCGTGATGAATTTGATCTAAAGGATATGAAGCGTTATCGAAAAGATAGTTTTTATTGATACCAAAAGGTAATTAGTTCTAATGGAGAAGATATTATTTAATAAAAAAATGAAGAATTAGTATTTTTATTGTGAATGTAATTCTTCAATTATACAAGTAATTTATTAATAAAATTAATGCACTTAATCATGAGACTACTTTGATTTTGTTCAACTTATTAAAGCATTATAATATTGAACTTTACATGTCTTAAATTGTCTTGTTTTATAGTTATAAAACGCAGTATACTTACTAATAAAATATTTTAATTTTTTAAAAGAGTTTATTTTAAGCTCTTTTTTATTTTCTTATTAAATAGTTTTTTGCAGAAATGATTGATATTTTACACCGTTATCACAGTTTCTTATGATTCATTTATTAATGTCAGTTTGATACTATTGTTAATTAATAATTAGGGTATATACTCTAAAAATGTACAAATATTGCAAAGTAAGTTATATTAAATTTAAATTTATTAAATTCAGTTATAGATTATTATTTTATTATCATATCTTGTGCTAATATTTGATTGTGAGAAGAAGGTTTTCTCAAATTGTTCAAAATTATTTTGATATGTTTTCAATGCATTAAATAAGATTAGGCACAATTTTCACAAAGAATAATATTTTTTATAACTGGTTTATAGCTTTTATAAATTATTAAAAAATATTATGGTAAATGTACCAGAAGGAAAATAAAATATGAAAAACAATCAAAAGATAATTTATAATGCAGGTAGTTTATTTACAAACGCACAGTGTAAAACAAGAAAAGAAGAAGGAGATATATTACGAAAAATGTTTCCAGAGTTGTTAGTTGAAAACCCAGCTGATATTGATATAAATTCAATAGGAAGACCAAGTAACAAAATAATTTTTGAGATGGGTATTAGTGATTTAAAAGATGCTGACTATGTAATTTTAGAAATAGATGGATGGGATTCTGGGACATATATGGAATTTGGTTTATTAGTTCAACAAGCAATTGATAATAAACAAAAATATTTATTACCAGTAATTTCTGATTTTAGATTTAAATTAGGAATTTTACGTGGTGAAATTCCTGGATTTTCTCTTAATGAAATGATTTCAGGAGCATTTTATTATGACAAATTAAATCAAGGAGATGTACCTCAAATGATAGTTTGTGACTCACATGAATCAGCATGTAAAGCAATTAAAGCAATTGAATCAGGAGACACAAAAAATTTTAAAGAGCGTTTTGATATAAAAAACTTATACTTAAACGATTCTGTTTATCATGGTTTTAAAAATAAATAAATTGTTAAAACTGAGTTAGTAAATATAATTTAAATAGTAAAAAATATGTAGGATTTGAAAACTATTTTAGTAATTTATTAATATTATTTTTTTAACTATATGTATAGTTAAAAAAATTTAATTAGAGCTTCTTGCAATGTGAATATAGATGATAATTAATTCATTTATAAAAAATGCATAGAAATAAATTAATATGATATTAAAGATACTTGCAGTCAATCTTATTAATACAAAAACCTTTATATAAAAAGCATTACGTAAAATTTCTTATATTAATGTTAAAAATTGAAGAAATAATTCATGATGATTCAATTCCAGCATTTAAATTATCAGCAAATATTATGCATTAATAATGATTTTATTATTTGCTGATAAAAAAGAATTTATATTTAAATATCAAATATAAGATAGTAGACAACCTTAAAGAGACTTGTACTTGATTTTAAATAGGAATCTTTTAAATATTAAAGGTTTATAATAATCAGTAAAGGAAAACGAAATGAATAAAATACTCAATAAAACTTTAAAATTTAATAATGGTTTAGAAATACCACAAATAGGATTAGGAACTTATGAATTAGTAGATGAAAAAGAAACTTTGGCATCTATTAAAGCAGCTTTAAAAGCAGGATATAAACATATAGATACAGCTTCTATTTATAAAAACCACGAAATAATTGCTCAAGCAATTAAAGAAAGCGGCCTTGATCGCAATTCGTTATTTATTACTTCAAAAGTGTGAAATTCACATAATAAATATGAATTAGCAAAACAAGCTATTAATGATATTTTAAAAGAATTGGAAATAGACTATATTGATTTACTTCTAATTCATTGACCAACTGAAGATAAAATTGAATGTTGAAAAGCATTAGAAGAAGCAGTTGATCAAGGAAAAGTAAGATCAATTGGTGTAAGTAATTTTCAAGTACATCATCTGAAAGAAATGCTAGAAAATTGTAGAATTAAGCCAGTAATTAATCAAATTGAATTACATCCAGCTTTGCAAAATTTGGAAGTTGTTAAATTTTGTCAAGAAAATAATATTTTAGTTGAATCTTGAGGAACAATGATTAGAGGAAAATGTTTTGAAGTGGAAAAATTGAAAACTCTAGCTAAAAAATATAATAAGTCAGAAGCTCAAGTATGTTTAAGATGAGGATTACAATTAGGATATATAATAATACCAAAATCTTCAAAACCAAGTAGGGTAATTGATAATATTCAAATAGACGATTTTGAATTAACTAGTGAGGATATGAAATTAATAGCAACAATAAAAGAGGAAAGAGTGGGACCTAATCCAGATAATTTTGACTTTTAAAAATAGAGATTCTAAATTAAATTATTAAATAATATTTATATTAACTCTTTGCTTTTTTGTTTATGTTAAAGTCCAAAATAATTAGTTAGAATTATAAATTTGGACTTTTAAATTAAAAAAATATTATTATTTAATTTTTATTTAATTAAATGTTAAAATATTTTGCAAATAAAAGAGAGGAAATTATCTATGAGAATTATTCCCTATGAGCTTTACAAATATGCACCAGATATTGCATTATCAGCATTGAGAAAAGAATTTGGAATGCATGACTATTATTTGAATATTAATCCCAATAATAAGGCGATGCAGCCATTTTTAGACTTAGGAAGAAATTATTTCAATTTATTAATTTTTGAATGAAAGCAAGAAATGGATAAAAGAGGACTTTATGTTAATTCTTTTCACTCATTTTATTCTTATAAAAACTCATTTAAATCTTTAAAAACTGACTATTTTTTGATATTAGAATGCATTATTCAATGAGAGTTGAAGGGGTTTTCACCTTATAATACAAGTTTAAGTTGATATAAAATATCACAAATCTTATTAGAAAATAATTTATTAGAGATAGTTAAATTTAGTATAAAAGATTATGAAAATTTATTAAAATGATATAAGGATAGTTTCATGGTCTTAAATGAAGCAAATAGATGAAAACCTAAAAACTTAAATATGAATAAAGTTTTAGACTATTTTAGAAGTTATTTTAAAGAAAATTTGATAACCTAAGTTTCTCAGTATACCAGTTTGCAAATATTGCAAACTGGTATACTGAGGTTATCGTATTCTTCAGTATTTTTATAGTAATACAGTTAGTTATAAAATATAGGTGTCTGAAAAAATGGATGTATACCAAAAGAAATGATCCAAATTCTTAGGAAATAATGTTACTTAGCCCCCCAATACGACTTTAATTATGTAAGTATTGATTATATTTTTCAAAAAAACTCTTGAATTTTTTTATTTTTTTGTAAAATTAATTTTATATCGTAAAAATAATTTTAAAGGAAAAAAATATGAAAAAATTATTAAGCTTATTGGGAGCTGTTAGTTTAATTGCAACTTCAAGTGCAAGCGTTGTTGCATGTGGCGATAGTGAGACAGTAAAAGTAGAAAATTACGAATTAATTAAGGCTCTTGAAAAGGATGCTAATGAAATTTTTGTAAAGCATTTACAAAATAATATTTATGACAAAATGATTGGCTTAACTATTAATGAAAAGGAGAATAAGTTTTTAAATAAAAGCACTATTAAAATATTTAAGGGCAGATCTGCAAGTGAAATTGGAGAAAAAACCTTAGCTCTTTTAGTTGATGATATTAATAGAATATTAAATATTAGTCAATTAGAATCTGAATTAAATAAATTGAAACTTGTTAATGAGTATAGTATTCTTTTAAATGATGTAAATACTTTATACAAGGGGATTGTTTTTGATTGAAGTACTTTAGATATTAATACAAATGAAAGTGAATCATTATATTTAGGCAATGTTTTATTAGACTTTAAAATACAAGTTCAATACAAAGGTGAAAAAGATATTGAATTATTACAAATTAATGATTCTTTTAAATATACTCTAACAAATGATGCAACACTAAAAGACTCATCTGATAAATTTTATAAAAATATCACAAAGGATTATTTTTCATCACAAGATTCAGATGCTAAAAAATATTCAAATTTAGTTTGAAATGATATTAAGGGTCAAAAAAATAAAATAGATGGCTATGGAAATATTGATAAAGAAATTGACAATTACTGAAATAGAACTGCAAGAACAAATGGATTTAAAGACTCTATTGCTAAATTTATTAAAACTAATTATTTTAGTAAATTGCCAACATTGCCTTTATCTTTTGAAACAGATAATTTTTATAAGGGTTCAGAATTAAGTAAAACATCTTTATTTCATTCTATTAATACACCAAAAGCATTTAATAATAGCGAATCAATTAAGTTTGATTATAAAACTGAAGAAGGTCAATTAATGTTGGAAAGTATTTTTAGAAAAAATCCTGATATTAATCCAACAAGTTTTATATTGAAAAATAATTATTTTACTGAAAATAATCTTAATGTTTGAAAAAGTGATTATGAAATATCAAAAGAAAATTTCATTAAAAATCTAAATTTAAATTCAAATGATGAGTTTAAACAAACTGAGCAATATAAAAACTCATTTTCAATGAATTATGTTAACTTAACTGGACTTTCAATTAAATTTCCTGATCAAGAATATGTTCATAATTTACCTGACTTTAAAATAGCTACTAATTATATAATTGATTCAAATCAAAGTTCAGAAGCAATTTTAGATGATATGACTGAATTTTCTATAAATTCAATTAAAGCATTTCATGAAGTTTTTGGTGTTGATTATAGTTATAACTATTTGGAAAATAATAATTCCAAAGAAGATATTTTAATGGCAATTAAGAAATCTGATTTTACAAATGCAATTAAGTTTAATCAAGCTACTTCTGGCGGTTTAGAGTTAATGAGTCCAGCTCTCTCATTAACTGCAACTGGTTTATCTTCATATAGAGATAAACTATTACAATTGTCAAATTTACCATCAAATTCAACATATTTATTTGATTCTAGAGAACCGAGCACTAGTAGGGTTTCTGTAGCAGGTTATGGAGGATCTAAATATTATAGAAATTATAGCAGTCAAAATGGAATATATTCAACAATACATGACTTGAATTTTAAGCCTAGTATTAAAGATTATAATGAAAAAATATTTTATTGAAAGTTAGGTTACATAAATATTTACTTTGATTTAGATCAAATAATTGATGGAGGAAGATTTGGACTAAAATACTTTATTGTATTTTCATAAATAATATTTGTATGTTTAATTATAAATATAATCTCCAAATTTAACTAGAGAAAAAGGTACCCTAATTTTACCAGTAGTTTTACTACTGGTTTTTTTAATGAAAGGAGAA
Organism: Spiroplasma endosymbiont of Dioctria linearis; assembly: GCF_964030865.1. Taxonomy (NCBI): domain Bacteria; kingdom Bacillati; phylum Mycoplasmatota; class Mollicutes; order Entomoplasmatales; family Spiroplasmataceae; genus Spiroplasma; species Spiroplasma endosymbiont of Dioctria linearis. The sequence goes on from NZ_OZ034984.1 coordinate 291,692, forward strand.
AATGATAAAACAAAATACAGTAAAGAATTAAAGGTAGAGGTTACAAAAAAGTTTAATCCAGCTCATACACCAAAAAATTAGTAGAAGAGTACAATTAGTTTATTTATGAAATGTAGATAATATTAGCCCTTTCATAAAATCTCAATTTATTGATTATAAAGGAGGAAAAAGTATCTTGTTAATATGTAGGTACATAATCGCTTATTACTCATATATTACAATACTTATATGTGTCAAAAATTTGAAAATTAGCTAGTTTTAAAGTATAATAAGTTTAGTTTTGAATTGTCAAAACATAGGTACATAAGGGGAAAAATATGAAAAAATTATTAAGCCTATTAGGTGCAGTTAGTTTAATTGCAACTTCAAGTGCAAGTGTTGTTGCTTGTGGAGGTCCAATTAATCCAACAAAACCTCCAACAGTAGATTATGACAAATTAGTTAAGGATCTTGAAAAAGATGTTAATGAAATTTTTGCAAAGCATTTACAAAATAATGTTTATGAAAAAATGATTGGTTTAACTATTAACGAAAAGGAGAATAAGTTTTTAAATAAAACTACTATTAAAACATTTAAGGGTAGATCTGCAAGTGAAATTGGAGAAAAAAACTTAGCTTTTTTAGTTGATGATATTAATAGAATATTAGATATTAGTCAATTAGAATCTGAATTAAATAAATTAAAACTTGTTAATGAGTATAGTATTCTTTTAAATGATGTAAATACTTTATACAAGGGGATTGTTTTTGATTGAAGTACTTTAGATATTAATACAAATGAAAGTGAATCATTATATTTAGGAAATGTTTTATTAGACTTTAAAATACAAGTTCAATACAAAGGTGAAAAAGATATTGAATTATTACAAATTAATGATTCTTTTAAATATACTCTAACAAATGATGCAACACTAAAAGACTCATCTGATAAATTTTATAAAAATATCACAAAGGATTATTTTTCATCACAAGATTCAGATGCTAAAAAATATTCAAATTTACTTTGAAATGATATTAAGGGTCAAAAAAATAAAATAGATGGCTATGGAAATATTGATAAAGAAATTGACAATTACTGAAATAGAACTGCAAGAACAAATGGATTTAAAGACTCTATTGCTAAATTTATTAAAACTAATTATTTTAGTAAATTGCCAACATTGCCTTTATCTTTTGAAACAAATAATTTTTATAAGGGTTCAGAATTAAGTAAAACATCTTTATTTCATTCTATTAATACACCAAAAGCATTTAATAATAGCGAATCAATTAAGTTTGATTATAAAACTGAAGAAGGTCAATTAATGTTGGAAAGTATTTTTAGAAAAAATCCTGATATTAATCCAACAAGTTTTATATTGAAAAATAATTATTTTACTGAAAATAATCTTAATGTTTGAAAAAGTGATTATGAAATATCAAAAGAAAATTTCATTAAAAATCTAAATTTAAATTCAAATGATGAGTTTAAACAAACTGAGCAATATAAAAACTCATTTTCAATGAATTATGTTAACTTAACTGGACTTTCAATTAAATTTCCTGATCAAGAATATGTTCATAATTTACCTGACTTTAAAATAGCTACTAATTATATAATTGATTCAAATCAAAGTTCAGAAGCAATTTTAGATGATATGACTGAATTTTCTATAAATTCAATTAAAGCATTTCATGAAGTTTTTGGTGTTGATTATAGTTATAACTATTTGGAAAATAATAATTCCAAAGAAGATATTTTAATGGCAATTAAGAAATCTGATTTTACAAATGCAATTAAGTTTAATCAAGCTACTTCTGGCGGTTTAGAGTTAATGAGTCCAGCTCTCTCATTAACTGCAACTGGTTTATCTTCATATAGAGATAAACTATTACAATTGTCAAATTTACCATCAAATTCAACATATTTATTTGATTCTAGAGAACCGAGCACTAGTAGGGATTCTGTAGCAGGTTATGGAGGATCTAAATATTATAGAAATTATAGCAGTCAAAATGGAATATATTCAACAATACATGACTTGAATTTTAAGCCTAGTATTAAAGATTATAATGAAAAAATATTTTATTGAAAGTTAGGTTACATAAATATTTACTTTGATTTAGATCAAATAATTGATGGAGGAAGATTTGGACTAAAATACTTTATTGTATTTTCATAAATAATATTTGTATGTTTAATTATAAATATAATCTCCAAATTTAACTAGAGAAAAAGGTACCCTAATTTTACCAGTAGTTTTACTACTGGTTTTTTTAATGAAAGGAGAAAATGATAAAACAAAATACAGTAAAGAATTAAAGGTAGAGGTTACAAAAAAGTTTAATCCAGCTCATACACCAAAAAATTAGTAGAAGAGTACAATTAGTTTATTTATGAAATGTAGATAATATTAGCCCTTTCATAAAATCTCAATTTATTGATTATAAAGGAGGAAAAAGTATCTTGTTAATATGTAGGTACATAATCGCTTATTACTCATATATTACAATACTTATATGTGTCAAAAATTTGAAAATTAGCTAGTTTTAAAGTATAATAAGTTTAGTTTTGAATTGTCAAAACATAGGTACATAAGGGGAAAAATATGAAAAAATTATTAAGCCTATTAGGCGCAGTTAGTTTAATTGCAACTTCAAGTGCAAGTGTTGTTGCTTGTGGAGGTCCAATTAATCCAACAAAACCTCCAACAGTAGATTATGACAAATTAGTTAAGGATCTTGAAAAAGATGTTAATGAAATTTTTGCAAAGCATTTACAAAATAATGTTTATGAAAAAATGATTGGTTTAACTATTAACGAAAAGGAGAATAAGTTTTTAAATAAAACTACTATTAAAACATTTAAGGGTAGATCTGCAAGTGAAATTGGAGAAAAAAACTTAGCTTTTTTAGTTGATGATATTAATAGAATATTAGATATTAGTCAATTAGAATCTGAATTAAATAAATTAAAACTTGTTAATGAGTATAGTATTCTTTTAAATGATGTAAATACTTTATACAAGGGGATTGTTTTTGATTGAAGTACTTTAGATATTAATACAAATGAAAGTGAATCATTATATTTAGGAAATGTTTTATTAGACTTTAAAATACAAGTTCAATACAAAGGTGAAAAAGATATTGAATTATTACAAATTAATGATTCTTTTAAATATACTCTAACAAATGATGCAACACTAAAAGACTCATCTGATAAATTTTATAAAAATATCACAAAGGATTATTTTTCATCACAAGATTCAGATGCTAAAAAATATTCAAATTTACTTTGAAATGATATTAAGGGTCAAAAAAATAAAATAGATGGCTATGGAAATATTGATAAAGAAATTGACAATTACTGAAATAGAACTGCAAGAACAAATGGATTTAAAGACTCTATTGCTAAATTTATTAAAACTAATTATTTTAGTAAATTGCCAACATTGCCTTTATCTTTTGAAACAGATAATTTTTATAAGGGTTCAGAATTAAGTAAAACATCTTTATTTCATTCTATTAATACACCAAAAGCATTTAATAATAGCGAATCAATTAAGTTTGATTATAAAACTGAAGAAGGTCAATTAATGTTGGAAAGTATTTTTAGAAAAAATCCTGATATGAATCCAACAAGCTTTATATTGAAAAATAATTATTTTACTGAAAATAATCTTAATGTTTGAAAAAGTGATTATGAAATATCAAAAGAAAATTTCATTAAAAATCTAAATTTAAATTCAAATAATGAGTTTAAACAAACTGAGCAATATAAAAACTCATTTTCAATGAATTATGTTAACTTAACTGGACTTTCAATTAAATTTCCTGATCAAGAATATGTTCATAATTTACCTGACTTTAAAATAGCTACTAATTATATAATTGATTCAAATCAAAGTTCAGAAGCAATTTTAGATGATATGACTGAATTTTCTATAAATTCAATTAAATCATTTCATGAAGTTTTTGGTGTTGATTATAGTTATAACTATTTGGAAAATAATAATTCCAAAGATGATATTTTAATGGCAATTAAGAAATCTGATTTTACAAATGCAATTAAGTTTAATCAAGCTACTTCTGGCGGTTTAGAGTTAATGAGTCCAGCTCTCTCATTAACTGCAAATGGTTTATCTTCATATAGAAATAAACTATTAGAAAACTCAAATTTACCATCAAATTCAACATATTTATTTGATTCTAGAAGTACTGATGTTGCTAATGCTTATGTATCAGGATATGTAGTAAGTAAATACTATAGAAATTATAGTAGTCAAAATGGAATATATTCAACAATATATTACTTGAATCAAAGTAACAATAATTATAATGAAAAAATATTTTATTGAAATTTAGGTTACTTAAATATTCATTTTGATTTGGATCAAATAATTGATGGAACAAGAAACGGGCTGAAATACTTTATTGTATTTTCATAGATAACATTTGTTTGTTTAATTATAAATATAACTTTCAATTTTAAACAGTACTTATTAATTATTAGAATTTTTATAAAAAATATTATAATCAAAATTTAATAGTTTGCAGATATCTGCAAACTATTTTTTATTAATATAATTCTCTAAGTATACATAATGTTAAAAAACATAAAATGTATACAAGGTTCAATGTAATGCTTTATGTATAGGATTAAAATAAAAAAATTCTAATATAATTTATATTGAATATAATTCTCTAAGTAAGAATGCGATAACCTAAGTTTACCAGTTTGCAATATTTGCAAACTGTTTTTTTCTATTTATATTATATTTAAAATCATGATTTAAATTTCACATTTCCACAAAATTTGCAAACTTATTATGAAAATCCTCCATTGAAGTGAATTCATTACTATATTGTTTATAAAATTTATTTTTCACTCATCCATTAAGTGATTCGGTTGGAGCATTATGCTTAAAACCCGCTTCAGACATAGAATGAGTTAAAAAATTACTGTTCCTATTAATGAAACTAAATATCATTTTATTGGCAAATGCTGTGCCTCTATCCGTTTGTATTAAAAAAATAGATATTGAGAGGTTCTTAACATAACTTTTAATTTTATTAAAAACCTTAAAAGCATTATTACTATTTTCTGTTCTATCGAAGGAATAAGAAATTATATTATTATTAGATCAATTGTATCCAAAAATGACAACTTGATTTTCTAATACTCCTTTAATTCTTATTTTCATATGGCTTCCATCAACTTCAATAACATTCTCTTTTTTAAAATTATTCATAATTGAATCTTTTCTAATGTAATTATTGCTTTTATTGATACCTAAGTTAGTTCTCTTTTTTCTTTGAAAAGTAGGCATTTTAAATATATTTTCTCTTTGAATTTTCCTTATTTCTCTAATTGAAATATTTAGATTATAAGTTTCAAGAATTCATTTATTAATTATATTAGCCCCTGAGACAAAGCCTTTAAAGGTTTTAAAGTATTGCTCAATATAAAAATTAACATTTTTTAAAACTTTTCTTTGAAAAATTGGAAAACCAGGTAATGATAATCTCTCTTTGAAAATTTTTATTGGTGACATTAGAACAAATCTTCTTTTAAATTTTGAATAACCTTGTTTAGATACATAAAAGAAATTAATTAATTTATTAGTTCCCATTCCATATAACGCTTCAAATTTGTATATTATGCAAAAAGAATAATGCTTATAAATTTTTGTCTTTGTTATCTGAATTAAGTCCTTCTTGCTCATTTTCATCATGTTGATGATCATCTCCGTTGTGCAAGAAGGAATGGACTTTTCCAAAATTTCATATCTTGCATTTGAAAGTAGTACTAATTCATTTGACTCCTTTAATTGTTTTTTTAATTTAGCTATTTCTTTTTCATAAACTTTTATACTTTTATCTTTAAAATCCTTTTTCAATTTATTTGCCATTATATTAAGCTCCTTACAAAAGTTAGTATTATTATAGTTTAAATTTGAGTATTTTCTATTTCATAAATAAACTAATTGTACTCCAGAAGTTAAATTGTATTCTTCTACTAATTTTTTTGGTGTATGACCTTGATTAAACTTTTTTGTAACCTCTATTTTTAATTCTTTACTGTATTTTGTTTTTTTCATTTTTTCATTTCATTAAAAAAACCAGTAGTAAAACTACTGGTAAACTTAGGTTACCTTTTTCTGTATACATAATGTTAAAAAAACATAAAATGTATACAATGAGAATTTTTTATATGTCAAATGTTACAGGAAATAAATCAAATATATTAAGTATTAAACAAAAGTAAGAGTTAGTAAATAGACACTATAATGAAAATAGAACTTTTAGAGAGCTATCAATTGAATATGCTGTACCTTATTCAACAGCAAGAAATCTTTGCATAAATTATAAAATATACGGAGCTGGAGCTTTAATTTCGAAAACAGGAAAGCATAACAAGCATTCCAGTGTTAGGCCAAACTCTTTAGACCCAAAAGATAAGGAGCTAGCAATTCTTAAAAAGAAGATTAAATGATTAGAAATGGAAAATAAAGTTATAAAAAAGTTCAATGAAATGATCGAAAATCAAAAGAAAAAATAAATTATATTTATAAAATCATAGAAGAATTTAAATACAGATATAGTATTTCAGATTTATGTAAGCTTTTAAAAAATACTAGATCTAGTTATTATAGGTGAGTTAACAATGGTAAAAAGGATTATATTATAAAAATAGACATTTATATTGCAAAAGAAATAAAGATTCTATTTTTTAAATATAAAGGTATTTATGGTAGTCCTAGAATAACAATATGTTTAAAAAGTAAGGGGATAAACATAAGCCAAAATAAAGTAGAAAGAATAATGAGAATATATAAGATGTATTTAGTAATTAGAGTTAAAAAGATGATTAGAAAACCTAAGGAAAGGAAAAGTATTACTCATGGACCCAATATTGTTAATAGAAAATGAGAAATCTATGAGAAGAATGAATGCTGAGTGACTGACATTACTTATTTACCATTAAATAATAAATTTGCTTATCTTAGCGTTTTAAAAAATGTTAAAACAGGATTTATAGTTGGTTATAAATTGCCTAACATAAATGATATAAAAATTTATAGAGATACTCTTATTAATTCAACAAAATATAGAAATGACATAAGCAAACCGCTTATAATTCACTCTGATAATGGTTCCCAATATACATCATTTTTTGCAAAAAATTATTCAAAAAAGAATAATATAATTATTTCTTTATCAAGACCTGGAAATTCAATAGATAATGCAACGTGTGAAACATTCTTTTCTTCATTAAAAGAGGAATGAAAAAAAGAGTTAAAAGTAAACTCTTTTGAAAAGTTGGAAAGCTCTATTAGTAAATATATTCACTTCTATAATTATGAAAGAATACGAGTTAAAACTTCTAATCCTCCATCTTATGAATACTTTAATAATTGAAACAAAATAAAAGTAATTGCATTAAATGCAATTACTTTATAAAAAAACATTTTGTATACTTGACAAAGTATATTCAATATAATTTATATAGAAGAGAATTTTTTATATGGCAAATTTTAAAGCTTATAAATCTAATATGGTATATTTGGATACTAAAATAGAAGTAGCAAAGGATTGAGCAATTAATCAATAAAGTTGAAGTGAATTGGCAAGAAAACATAATGTTTCATATTCTACTGTAGCAAAATGAACTTTAGATATGAATAATACGGAGTTGAATGTCTAAAGGATTTTTATTCAAGAATGATGACAAAACGCAAGAACTAAAAAGTGATATCAAGTTAAAAAATAAACCATTTAGAAAAGAGAATATGGAACTCAAAAAGAGAAATAAATTTTTAGAAATAGAGAATGAGATATTAAAAAAATTCAATAAATTCCTAGAGCTTTAAGAAAAAAAACAGCAACTAAAGTATAACTATAATGAAAAAATAAATTTGACTGAGCAGTTAATTTTTTATGGAAGGCACTTAAAAGAGCACAATCAAATTATTACAGTTGAATAAAAAGAATAAGTTCTTATTTAATTATAAGTTTGATGAAGTTTTGACTTATTTTATTCTAGAGGTCTCTAATTATTATAATCATATTTATGGTTATTCTAGAATCAATATGACTTTAAAGTGTTTCTATAATATTGATGTTTCAAATACATTAGTTTATAAATATATGAGACTTCTGCGTTTAAAATCAAAAATTATATCAAAGAAAAGTATAAAGTCAAAAGAGATTAAAGTCAGAAATTCTAAATGTCCTAATATTGTTAATAGGTAATGAAAAGTTTTGATAGAGTTGAATTATTTGTAACTGATATTACATATTTATCTTATGTTTATAATAAGTTTGCCTAATTAAGTATTATGAAAGATGCTAATACTAATTTTACAGTTGGATATGATATATCTATGAGAAATGATAATAAAATTTATTTTAAAGCACTTAAAATGGATGAAGGCTATATTCTAAAAAACAAAAACCTAATAATTAACTCAGATAAAGGTTTTCAATATACGCTAATTTTTAGTCACATGTATTGTAAAAAATAAAATTTTTATATCTTTAAGCAGACATGGAAATTAACTAGATAATGCTGCTTCTAAAATTTTTTTCTTTTCTTTAAAAGCAGAGTGATATCAAAAGAACTTGAATTCTTTTTAGGAAGTATACAATAATGTTTTGGAGTATATTCAATTTCATAATTTTGAAGGAGCAATGGTAAAGTAATAAAAGATAGCATGATAAACATGAAGTTCCAATAGAATGAAAAAAACTATTCTATACTTGACATAATATGTTTAGTTAAAAAATCAAGTTATTTTTTTGATACAATTGGGCTAATATAGATATAGTCTCTTATTTTTTTGATAGAAAAAATGAAGTAATAGCTTTTTTAAATTTTTTAATATAATTAAAAATTATGTTAAAAACTTATTGATATCAAATTTATTAAAACAACAGATGAAGAGACATTTTTTGTTAATAAAATTAGATTTAACTTTATTAATAAGAATTATATTTTTTTAAATCATTCTGTATAAGATATAAATCTCAAACATAGTGTTTCAACTCTATCACTTAATAGTTGAGTAAAAATAAATTTTATAAAGAACATATAGTAATTGCTTTACTTTACTTGAAGACTTTAATAATAAGATCGCAAGTTTTTTAGAAATGTGAAATTTAAATCAAAATTTTGAATGTAATATAAATAGAAAAAAAATTTACAAATATTGGAAGTTCGTAAAATTAGGTTATCCTATACTGAGTAGTTTTAAAATATAGGTGTTTGATAAAAGGAACATTACAATACTTATATGTGTCAAAAATTTGAAAATTAGCTAGTTTTAAAGTATAATAAGTGTAGTTTTGAATTGTCAAAACAAAGGTACATAAGGGGAAAAAAATATGAAAAAATTATTAAGCTTATTAGGAGCAGTTAGTTTAATTGCAACTTCAAGTGCAAGTGTTGTTGCTTGTGGTGGTCCAACTGATCCAACAAAACCTCCAACAATAGATTATGACAAATTAGTTAAGGATCTTGAAAAAGATGTTAATGAAATTTTTGCAAAGCATTTACAAAATAATGTTTATGAAAAAATGATTGGTTTAACTATTAATGAAAAAGATTATAAGTTTTTAAATAAAAGCACTATTAAAATATTTAAGGGTAAAACTTCAAGTGAAATTGGAGAAAAAAACTTAGCTCTTTTAGTTGAAGATATTAATAAAATATTAGATATTAGTCAATTAGAATCTGAATTAAATAAATTAAAACTTGTTAATGAGTACAGTATTCTTTTAAATGAAGTAAATACTTTATACAAGGGAATTGTTTTTGATTGAAGTAGTTTAGAAATTGATACAAATGAAAGTGAATCATTATATTTAGGAAACGTTTTATTAGACTTTAAAATACAAGTTCAATACAAAGGTGAAAAAGATATTGAATTATTACAAATTAATGATTCTTTTAAATATACTCTAACAAATGATGCAACATTAAAAGATTCATCTGATAAATTTTATAAAAATATCACAAAGGATTATTTTTCATCAAAAGATTCAGATGCCATAAAATACTCAAATTTACTTTGAAATGATATTAAGGGTGAAAAAAGTAAAATAGATGGCTATGGAAATATTGATAAAGAAATGAGCAATTACTGAAATAATACTGCAAAAACAAATGGATTTAAAGAATCTATTGCTAAATTTATTAAAACAAATTATTTTAGTAAATTACCAACATTGCCTTTATCTTTTGGAACAGATAATTTTTATAAAAGTTCAGAATTAAGTAGAACATCTTTATTTCATTCTATTAATACACCAAAAGCATTTAATAGTAGTGAATCAATTAAGTTTGATTATAAAACTGAAGAAGGTCAATTTATGCTAGAAAGTATTTTTAGAAAAAATCCTGACATTTATCCAACAAGTTATGTATTAAAAAATAATTATTTTACTGAAGATAATCTTAATGTTTGAAAAAAAGATTATGAAATTTCAAAAGAAAATTTTATTAAAAATCTAAATTTAAATTCAAATGGTGAGTTTAAAAAAACTGAACAATATAAAAACTCATTTTCATTGAATTATGTTAACTTAACTGGACTTTCAATTAAATTTCCTGATCAAGAATATGTTCATAATTTACCTGACTTTAAAATAGCTACTAATTATATAATTGATTCAAATCAAAGTTCAGAAGCAATTTTAGATGATATGACTGAATTTTCTATAAATTCAATTAAATCATTTCATGAAGTTTTTGGTGTTGATTATAGTTATAACTATTTGGAAAATAATAATTCCAAAGAAGATATTTTAATGGCTCTTAAAAGATCTGATTTTACAAATGCACTTAATTTTTTGACAGCCGGTGTTGGTGGATCAGAAATAATTAATCCAGCTCTGTCATTAAGAAATACTTTAGTTTCTTATCAAAATGAGCTTTTAGATTTATCAAATTTGCCATCAAGTTCAACATATTTATTTGATTTTAGAGGTTTATCTGATAGTGGGTCAAATCCTTCAAGCATTGGTAGAACTAAATATTATAAAAATTACAATAGTCAGAGGGGAATCTTCCTATCAATATATAATCTTAGCGAATCATATCAAAATGAAAAAGTAGTTTATTGAAATTTAGGTTACTTAAATATGCACTTTGATTTAGATCAAATAATTGAAGGAGTAAGAACTTTATCGCAAAAGGACTTTATTGTATTTTCATAAAAAATAATATAATATAAATTTAAAAGTTTGCAGATATGTGCAAACTTTTTATCTATTTATTCCATATTTGAGTACATTATTTAAATCTTATTTTTAAAAATTTTGAAGCTAGGTAAGTTTGAAAGGTATTATTTTTTGGTATTAATATAATTCTTAGTGTAGCCTTTTCTCGGACATATTTTAAAATACTTTATATATTAATATAAAATATTTGTGAACTAAAAGATATTTTATTTTGACTAAGTATTCAATCAATTAAAAAATTTAATTTGTTATTAGCATAGTATTCAAAAGCAGTAGGAATTGATAAATCAAGATTGTAAATTGAATAAAAATTTATGACGAAAATGTAAGAAGTGGATTTAAGAACTCCTCTAAAGCCAATAATGAGGAGTTTATAAAATTAAAGATAAATCTTAAAAAGTCAAAAAGAGAAAGCGAAGATTTAAAATTAAGAGATGAAATGCTTAAAGAGTTAAGAGAAATGATTGATATAAAGAAGTAAATAAGTAAGAGTAAATACATTTAAATCAAAAGCAGCTTATAACTTTACAATTAAATATTCAAATATTGCAGTTAGAAGACTTTTTAGACTAATTGATTTAGCAAATACCACCATTTACTATGAGTGAATAACAAAAGGTAAACAAAACTAAGAATTTTAATTGTTATTTGGTTTTGCGAATTAATGATGTTTACAAAAATGAAGTTAATATCTATGTATTTAGAAAATTATTGAAGTATTTGGATTTAAATTGTAGTCATAAAAAACTCTGCGAATAATGAAGTTTCTAAAGTTAAAACCTAATAACTATAAAATGCAAAAGAGTAAATCGGTTATTCCAGAGAAAATGGTAAGTATCCTAGATTATTTAAATATCAAAAGGATTTGAAAAATTATGGACATATTTTCTCTGTAGATATTACAGAGAAAATAATAGCAGGATGCAAACTATATACTTGCGCTTTTTATCATGTAAACACTAAAAAAGTTTATGACTTGGTAACTAAAAATATTAAAGGTATGAAACTAGTATTAGTGTCATTTTTTAATAGGTTTAATGAATTTAGAACATTTAAACCAAAATCAATTATTTATTCTGATAACGGCTCGGAGTTTAAATATTATTAATATGGCTTAACAATAATGCCATTTGGTTTAAGTATGCATACAATAGGTAGATAAACAGACAATGGATATATTGAATTTTTTTGAATTACTCTTAAAAGAGAAACAATCAAGGAGGGTTATAAATACAATATTGTAAATGAATATATTTATAATTTGAAAATGTATCAATATTCTTATAATAATAGACTTATTTATAAAATATAGGTGTCCGAAAAAAAGGAACAGTACAATTTGATTTTAGGAATATAGCTCATTCTATTCTTAACGATTATCATCTTAATACGGAATATAAGAGTTATTATGAATATAGTAGAGGACTAACATTAAAAAAATGGTAATCCAATTTTGCAAAATTATTAAGTAATGCATTGAAATTTGAGATATTTTAATTTTTGTATTGACTTAGATCAAATAATTGTTGCAGTTAGAGATGTATATGATAAAGTGTTTATTGTATTTTCATAATAATTAAAATATTGTCTCTTATAAAGCAAAGTTAATATTTTTAGTCACACAAATTTGTATGATTTTTTTATATATAATTGATAGATTTATTAACAGTAGAAAAGGTAATCTTAGGTTTTTAATTATCTATAAGAAAATTCTTTAATATCCATTAATACTCATTATTTTTTCCAAACACTTATATGATACAAATAAAATTTTCTAATAATAATACATTGTTTTTTTTTTTTTTTTTCAATTAATATAAAAATATAACAACTAAAAAGTTATGTACTTATTTGTTTTTTCTTAAAAGGGTATAATTAAGGAGAAAACATGAAAAAAATATTAAGTCTATTAAGCGCAATCACTATGGTGGCATCAACAAGTGCCACTGTAATATCTTGTGGAAATAAAAAAGATGATTATAATAAACCAGAAGAGGATTCAATTGATTCTTTAATTAAACAATTTAAAGAAGAGGTTAATGAGATTGTTAATACTCATATTAAAGAAAAAAGTAAAAATTTCTTTATAGTAGATGAACAAGACAAAAACTCTTTGAAATTCTTTAAAAGAACGAAGTTCTCAAGTTTTATGGGAGATTTAAAAAATAAAAAAGCAGATGATTCAATAAGACAAGATGTTATTGATGATTTTTATAGTATTTTAGAAGTTAATGAATTGAAATCAAAAATTAATAATTTGCAAAATTTAGAAAAATATTCAGTAATTTTAGGAGATGTTAATTCAGTTTTTAAAGAAATAGTTGTATCTTCAAATGAAAACATTGATTTATCTACTAAATATTCAGCAAGTAGTATTACTGATGTAATTTGATTTGGAACAACAAAATTTAATTATTCAATAGCAGTTAATTTTAAAAATAAATTAGGTCAAATTGAAGAATATAAAATATCAGAAGTACCTGCAATTATTACTGTAACAGATAACATTGACATTGGAAAAAACATTAAAAATATGTACTCAAATGTTAATGAGCAATTTATAAAAGATGAAGTAAGTAGAATTTACTCAAATCAATTAACTTTAAATAGTAAAACTTATTTGGAAAATACAGATAGTGAAATTTTAAGTTATTTAAATAGTCAAAAGGGTATTGAAAAGTTTGTACGTTTTATTAAAGCTAAATTTGATCTTAACTTAGAATTAACAAAAAATAACTCATTTAATAATGTATACACTTACCAAACTTATAGAAGTAGTGGATTTAAATATGATGAAGCTAAAGGAAATGAATTTATTGAAGCTTTCTTTAGAAATAATAGTGATAGTAGTTCATCATATTTGAATGAGACTCAAACTATTTCTGATAGTCAATATAAAACTGCAGTAAAAAATAAATTAAATAGTATTTCAAATAATTTAGATCAAACTAGTGAAGTGACTGATTTAATTAATTCTTCTGTAAAGATGTTACAAATTAATTTAACCAATTTGGCTTATAAAATTGATGAAGATATCTATGTAGAAATTCCTGATTTAAATTTAGATTTTGGTTATTTTAAAAATAACTCAATAACTTCAAGAGAAGAGTTAGAAAGTGACATAATGAATAATATTAATGTTGCAAGAAATGCTTTTAACCAAGTATTTCAAACAACATATACACCAAATAGTAATTATAAACCAGTATTATTTTATTTTAAAGCAAACTCAAAGGTCTTTAAAGCATGAGATGATTTAGGGATATATGGATCAAGAAATAATATTAATGAATATACAAATTTAACTAAGCAATCATTAATTGATTATAGAAATCAGCTTTTAAATAGTTCAAAGCAAAGTAACTTTAAATTTAATGTCTCATGAAGTGCAGATGATAGTGGTGACATGCCTTATGTTGCAAAATATCTAAACAATACAAATAAGTATGAGATTGCTCTTTCAAAAGATGGAAGTTATTCAAAAAAATTTAGATTAAGCATCAATCTTGAATTTGATTATTTTAAAATAGAAGTAAATTACAATCAATTTGCCAGTGGACAAAGAATTATTAGTACATCAAATACTGAATAATTCGCTTAAAAAATTTAAATTTAAAAAGTTGAAAATTTAAATTTTAAATGAGCTTTTAAAAAACAAAAGTATCCTTAAAAAGGAATGGAGATAGTTATGAATGATGTTAAAAAAAATATAAGCTTTTTTACTATTTTTAAATATCAATTCAAAAGCATAATTAGAGAAAAAACTTTTTTGGTAATGTATTTAATTTCAATAAGTTTATCTTTACTAGTTGCAATAGTATTAGCGGCCTTTCCAACATCAGATATGAAAGTTATTATTTTCAACTATTATGTACTCATTCATACATGTGCAATTGTAATTCTTATCTCAATGAGACTATTAAATTATTTCTTTTATATTAAAAAAAGCGATAAAACAATAAATATAGTCTCAACTCAACATTTAAAAAGATCAAAGCTTTTTATTGTTACTAATATAGTAATTTGAGTTTATTGTTTTTTATTATTTGCAATAAACTATTTAATAATTGCTTCATTGAATTTAGGCAGTCCAGTAGTATTTAAAATTTCAACAGTGTACACAATTTATTTATTTCTAATAGTAATTTTATTGTCAAATTTTATACTATTTTTATTGTCTTTACTTTCACCTCAAGCCACAATAATTATTATTACTTTAATAATGGCTTTTAGTTTTATTGCCTCTTTACCTTACCAATTTTTAAAAACTTCTGAAAAAACAAAGAACTTTTCTTTTTCTGGAAGTGAAGGTAATGTAATTTTAAGAGCTGATAGTGTTTATAATTCATTTGATTTAGTTTCAAATGTTGAAAAATCAAGAATTGCATATCCTAATTTGAGTAAGTATATTCTAGATTACTTTTTAGAAAATAAATATAGAATAAGTACAATCGGTTCACAAGAAAATATAAAGAGTAGAAAAGATATTTGAAATGATCTGGGAATTATTGATGATAAACCACTAACTATAAGATTTGATGCAAAGATTTCATCAGTTCCTTTTGATTCTGAAATTTCAGATTGAAAATATGGAGATGAAATTAGATTGGAGACATATTTAAAATATAAATTTATTAGTGTTGAGGAATTAGAAAATAAAATTAATAATGAGCAAGAAAATAAAGTTGATGAAAATGGTTATAATAAGTTAAATATTTTAAAAGAGTTATATGAATTTAATCAAAATATAACAAGTTATTTTCCAAATTTTCAGCAGAACTTTTATTATCTCTTTGATGACTTTATAGAAATAAATTCTTGTGATAATATTGGTACTTGTTGAGAATCAGTTGATGAACAGGGCAATAGAAAAGCTGAAAAAAATGGTTATATAGAGTTACTTAATGGAACTAATCCCAACTTAGATAAAAGGGGATTTAAAACTTCCTATTTAAAAGATATTTACCAAAATAATTTTATTAATTTAAATGGACTAAAAATACAACAAGAAGATGGAATTAGAATAGTTACAACAGATATGGATAGCAATCCTGATAAAACAAATAGAATATTTTCTTCACTTTATAATCCTTTAATGATTACAGTTAGAATTTTAGAGGACTATTTTATTAATTACACTTCAAATTATGTAATTGCAACTAATTACACAGTTGATGAAAATTCTAAAGAGTGAAGTGAGTACATTAAGTCAAGAACTCTTTACAATACTTTTTTTCACTTTAATGTTTTATCTAATTTATTTGTTAATTACACTTATTACTCAGGTCTAAGTTATAATGATATTTGATTCGATCCAGATGTAAAATCAAATATCTCATTAGATCAACAAAAGAATTTATTATTACCTTATAGTACTTATAACTTAGTAGTTAAAGATGGTTTAATCGATAAACTTTCATTTGATAAGGGATTTGAACCATATTGATATTTACTAGCCCAGTTTGCAATTACTATAATATTATTCCTAATTGCATTCTATAAATTTAATGGTGCAGACTTACAATAAAGAGGTTAGATATAAATGGAAAATTTCATTACATTTAATAAATATTTAAAAAAATTTAAAACTAATAAGGTAGGTCCAATTAGTTTTAATATTCATAAATCAAAAATTACTGCAATACTTGGATCAAGTGGTAGTGGTAAAACTGTGATTTTAAATTCTCTATTAGGAATAATCAAAAAATATAAGGGAAAGATAGTTATTAATGATATTAATAGAAAATCACATAGTTATCATAAGTCAAATCGTGTAATAGGGTACTATACTCAAATGGATTTTTCATTACATGATATATCAGCTTTTAATTTTCTAAAAGATACTGGATTAGTGATGGGAATTAAAAAGTCAAAGATTAATGAAAAAGTAAAGTACTGAATGCAGTATTTTGATATTTGAGATCATAGAAAAAAAAGAGTTAGAGATTTTTCATGAGGAATGAAAAATCGTATGAATTTAATTTTATGTTTTATAAAAGATCCAGAAATTATTATTATGGATGAACCTGGTGCAAATTTGGACTCATATTGAAGAAATAAGGTTAAAAATTTATTAATAGATTATAAAAAACAAGGTAAAACTGTAATTATTACTGTTCACAATATTGACGAAATTTCAGATATAATTGATAATTATGTAATTTTGGAAACAGGAACAAAAATATTTGAAGGGTCAAAAAAAAATTTAGGTATTTATTCAAAATATAAAATTTTTATAAAAGATATTTTTGATGTTCAATCTTTTAGAAATTATTTATTACAAGAAAATATATTATCATTTAAGTTTGATCCTGATGAAAATTCACTAGTAATTGCAGCAGAGACTTATCGTCAAATTAACTATTTATTTTTATATTTAATTAAAAATAATTTACCATTAGTAAATCTTATAAAACTGCCAATAAATATGGAATCAATTCATAAAGCTCTGGAAAGTCAAAATAAAATAAAATTATAAAATATTTAGAAACTATTAAATATAAATTAAAAATACTTATAAATTTTATCTCCATTTAAAATAGAAAGTGGAGATTTTTTATTTGACTAAGTTAATATCTTAAAAAAGTAATAAACAGAAATACTTTTTTAGAACTAAATTATTTTAATATACGATAATAATTCATAAAATTATTTTTTAAATTAAAATCTTAATACCTAGAAAAGGTAACCTAAGTTTACCAGTAGTTTTACTACTGGTTTTTTTAATGAAAGTAAAAATTTAAAAAAACAAAATACAGTAAAGAATTGAAAGAAGATTTTCCAGTAAAATAATATTTAGTTTTAATAATAGTATTAGTTTAACTCATTATTGGATGAGACAAAACTCAAATATAATTTTCCAATTGAATCATTTAAGAGTTGAGTGAAAAAAAGTCTTACAAACAATATAGTAAAAGTTTTACTTGATTGGAATAATTTTATAGTAAACTCACAAGTTTTGCAGAAGTGTAAAATTTAAATAATACATTCAAATATGATATAAATAGATAAAAACAGTTTATAAGTATTGTGTAATTAGATATCCTATTCTGTATCAATATTTTAATAATATTCCACTTAGTTATAAAATATAGATTTACAAAAAAATTATAATGAACTCTGTATATATTGAAAACAATTAATATATATTATGCAATATTAAGTTATAAAAAAAATTTTACACTTTACATTAAACTCTAGATAATTTTACTAATATATTTTATTTATTATAAAATATATTTATATTAAATAAAATATGGGTGTGGGTGGGAATTTGAAAGAAAGGATAGACAACAGAATGAAAAAATTATTAAATAGTTTAACTATACTTGGTTTAAGTTTAGCTTCTGTAAGTGAAGTTAGTGCATTTACTGTACAAAAGAATGATAATTTATTAGAAGTAAATGATAAGTTTATATTAAAATTATCTACTTCAAATTTTGAAGTAGATAATAAAAATGAGCTTTTACCAAATAAAAGTTATGATAGAAGAAAAGAAATGCAAGAAAGTTTAATTAATTGACAACAATTTAAAAAAGAAAATAATATTACAGATCTAAATATTGAAGAACTAGATGCAAAATTTGGAGCATTAGATAGTTCTGGTAAAAATATTGATAAAACTTTTTACAAAAAACTTCTAATATCAAATAATGTAGAAGTTCAAAAATTGGATTTTCATATCTATGATAAGATTGATAAACAATATAAAATTGAATTTATTGGAGATTTTAAAATTGATAATATCGAATATAAAAATATATCTCTTTCTGGATATGAAAAAAATCAATATTTTACTTCTTGACAAATTCTAAGTGATTTCTTTATTATTACTGAGTATCAAATTTTTGATTTACTAAAGTTTCAGGATAATAAAATATTGACTTTAGATTTAGATTTAATTTTAAATGATTCACAAACAATATCTGTAAAAACTTTAAATCAATACAAAGATTATTTTAGCAAAAATCCAAAAGATAAGGATAAAATAATAAAACCATTTTGATCTTTAAAAAATATTAAAACTGGAGAAGAGTATACTATTAATGCATGAGGTTATAAAGATGATGAAAGAACATTTATAGAAGATAGTCATGAAACATTGATATCAGTTAGCTTAAAAAAAGATAAACCAGGTACTGGAACTAATTATCTTGCATTAACTTGAGTTACATTTTTTCAAAGCCCTGGAAATTTAAGCGGTAGTAAAATTATTAAAAAATATGAACCTAATACTTTTAAAGGAGAATTTGAAGTTTCTTTAAATGTAACATTAAAAAGGTAAATTGCTATTTAAGTTGCTTTTATTTAATATATTTTAGTGCATTTTTTAGGGATATATATAATAAAAACAAGAAGTATCTACAGCAATTAGTATATAAACACATTGATGTACTAAAAAGTTATGCTTAATTTTGTTATTTACTTTCAAAAAGATATAGTTTAAGCTGAATTTAGTTAATAAAAAATTTAAACTGAGTATATTTCTTACAATATGCTCTAAAATGAAATTCATTAAAATTTAAAGTTACTAGTTATTTCTTTATATTTATAATATTATTAAATAATAATATTTAGAAAGGCAAATATGATTTTTGATAAATTAACTAAAATATCACAAAATAATGATAATAAAAATGATACATTAATTGCAAAGAAATTAATAGAAATGTATATTAATGATAATTTTTTATCTATAAAGGAATTTGCTGATACTATTCATGTATCTGAAAGTTTGCTAACTGTATTTTCCAAAAAACTTAACTTAAAGGGTTATAGAGAATTAATCTCATTATTAAAATTTGAATTATTAGATCAAATAAATCCAAGTGTAGATTTTTACAAAGAAGATGAAAAGAATAGGCTAAGTATTTTATATCAAATCAAGGAAAGTGTTTTTGAAATATTTAGTAGTATTAAAGAAAATAAAGTATATATATTGAGTTCTAATCAATTAAAATATTATTCTAATTTGATTGTAGAGTTATTTAATTTAAATAATATTAGTACTATTAATATAATTAATGATTATTTATTTTATACATATCTTGAAAAAATAAGACCTGATGACAGCATATTTATTTTTTTTGCAGGTCAAGGTAATGAAATATTAATCAGAATTTATGAAAAACTTATAAAAATAAATAAAAATGTATTTATATTTTGCTCAAACTCACAAAAATATAAGCTTAATACCTACAAAAATAGAATTATTTTAGATTTAAAGGAATTTCCAAATAATTATATTTATAGAAATATCTCAATGAGTTATATATTAGCATTTTTTTATGAAGCTATTAATTTACTTTAATTAATTTAATTTAAAAGAAAAGAGACTTAAGGGTCTTTTTTTAATTTTATTTTTAGAGATAATACTACTTGGAGGATAATATGGAAAAAATAAAATTTTATGCACCATGTGATGGAAAAATTTTCAAA
Organism: Spiroplasma endosymbiont of Dioctria linearis; assembly: GCF_964030865.1. NCBI lineage: Bacteria > Bacillati > Mycoplasmatota > Mollicutes > Entomoplasmatales > Spiroplasmataceae > Spiroplasma > Spiroplasma endosymbiont of Dioctria linearis. The sequence continues at coordinate 312,353 of NZ_OZ034984.1, forward strand.
ATTGAAGATTTAAAAGATGGTGTTTTTAGTGAAAAAATGCTTGGAGATGGTATTTATATAGAACCAGAATCAAATACGTTTTATTCACCATTTGAAGAAGCAAGTATAAATATGATTTTTAATACAAAGCATGCAATGTTTATACAATGTAAAAATGGTCCAAACGTTTTAATTCATATAGGATTAGATACAGTAAATTTAAAAGGAAAACCTTTTAAAATTTTTACAGATATTAATAAGCAAGTTTCTTTAAAAGATAAACTTGTTGAAGTTAATTTTGATATGATAAAGAAAAATAAACTTTCTCTTGCTACTCCGATAGTTATTGAAGATAATCTTGAAGAGAATTGAAAATTTGTTTTAAATGAGAATTTAAAAAGTGTTAAAAAAGGTGACGAGATTGGTTATTTTTATTTAGATAATCAAAAAGATATCTTAAAAAATATAGATGCACTGATATCTATAAATAAGTATGATAAAGTAGCAGAAGATATTTATAAATTTGTAGGAACTTCTGCAAATTATTCTAAATTTTATAACTGTATGACACGTTTTAGATTAATTATTAAAAATAAATCAAAAGTTGATTTAGAAAGTATAGAGAAACTAAGTTTAGTAAAAGGGACTCATTGAAATGGTGAAGAACTTCAAATAATTATTGGTGGAGAGGTGCAAAAAGTATTTACAGCCTTTACTATATTAAATGACAATCTCTTAAAAGAGACAAATTCAGTTAATGTAAAGAGACCCTTCAAAGAAAGAGTTATGGCTGCCTTAGCAGGGGTTATGGTTCCTAATTTACCAATTTTTATTGGTGTGGGAATGCTAATGGCTGTTCAAAGTATTTTAATTCAAGCTGGAGTTTTAGTTAAACCTGGACCATCTGGTTCATTAGAAGAAATTGATCACTTTAGTCAGTATTTTTACATTATTACAGATGTTGCCTTTAAATTTCTAGGATTATTTGTTGGATACAACACAATTAGATATTTAGGTGGAAATTCTCAAATGGGCTTACTAATTTGTTTAGTAATCGCAAATCCATTTCTATTTCAAAATGCAACTCCTATTTGGACTTGATTCAAAATAGGAGATGTATCAATAGGGATCAAAGCATATGCAAATACAATATTGCCATGTGTAGCTGCAATGATTGGATATTATTGATTAGATAAATGAATTAAAACTTGAATGCCATCAATGGTAGATATAATTTTTAGACACACACTTGCTTTTATTGTAATAGTAAGCGCAACATTCTTTTTTGTAGGACCAACATTAGGTCTTGTTGAATATGGAATTGGCTATGTTGTAAATCAAATTGGATTACTTCCCTTAGGAATTGGGGTTGCTATCTTTTCATTTGTTTGGCAACCAGCAGTTGTTCTTGGAATTCACATTGCTATTGCAATGCCAATTTCTGTACAAGTTCAACAACAAATTCCACAATTATTAAGTCCAGGTTTAATGTATGGTGTTTATGGACAAGTAGGAGCTTTAATTGGTTTAATTATTAGAACCAAAGATGCTAAATTAAGAGCTATGGGAATTGCTAATATACCAGCAGGATTAATAGGGGTTTCAGAACCTATATTATATGGAATAAACTTGCCAAAACAAAAACCATTTATGGCCGGAAATATTGGAGCTGCTATTGGGGGAATGATATCTGGTATTATTGGTGTCAAAATGTATGTTCCAGGAGGTTATGGAATATTTTCAATAACAGGTTATATTCCTGGTGGAGCTGTCAATGTAGCTATGTTTTCAATGTGTTTACTAATAACTCTTGCTTCAAGTGCTTTAGTAACATTATTGATCTATAAAGAAAGACCTGATGAATTAAAAGAAATTCAAAAGATAAATAAATTATTAGTTTATGCTTATTGTCAAAGAAATAATCTAACTAAAAAAGAAGCTAATGCTCAATTAGATGTCTTTTTATTAAGAACAAATAATTTCTTTTCAAAAGAAGAGTTAAAAAACATTAAAGAGTTAGAAAAGGAAATAATCATTTTAAATAAAAAAGAAGCTGTTTATGAAAAATATAGTGAGAAGTACGAACTACAAAAAAATAAATATCTTCTAAAGCTAAAACAATTACGTAAAAATGAAAAAATTGAAAAAATAAAAACTCTATATAATACATTTGAAAATTTTGAAAAAAACAATAAACAAGAGCAAATGTTAAAAGAAATTAACTTATTTAAAGAAAATGTTAAAGAAAAATCAAAATGATTTAATAGTAAGCAAGATGAGTTTATGGATTTAGTCTCTCAAAATACTATAAAATTTTCAAATGATTTAGAATTTTCCAGTTTAGTTAAACTGAATAATCAATATTTTAATGCAATACATTCTTTAGATATAAATTATGGATTGACTCAAATTAACAATGATTATTTAAGAAAAAAAGATATCAAAATAAAGGTGGTTAATTAATTATGAAATTAAAGAAAAATAATTTTCCTAAGGATTTTCTATGAGGAGCTTCTATTTCAGCATTTCAATCTGAAGGAGCTTATAATGAAGATAATAAGGGGATGTCTGTTCAAGATATAAAAAAATATGGAGATGATGTCAGTGACTTTAAAGTTGCATCAGATTTTTATCATAAATATAAAGAAGATATTACTTTATTTAAAGAAATGGGCTTAAAATCTTTTAGATTTTCAATTGCTTGGTCAAGAATAATACCAACAGGAGATGGAGAAATTAATGAAAAGGGATTGCAATTTTATGAAAATTTAATTGATGAACTAATTAAAAATAATATTGAACCAATTCCAACTTTATATCACTTTGATTTACCTCTCTCTTTACAAGAACAAGGTGGGTGAAATAATAGGGAATTAGTAGTAAGCGCCTATTTAAAGTACGCTGAGACACTGTTTAAGCGATTTGCTAAGAAAATAAAATACTGAATTACATTTAATGAACAAAATGTAATGATCATGATTGGAAGTAAAGTTTCTATTTTAAATGGTTCACAAAGTGCAGTAAATGAAAAAGAATTGTATCAGCAATCTCATAATATGTTTATTGCTCAAGCTAAAGCAGTTGAATTATTAAGAAAATACTCTACACAAGCAAAAATAGGGCCTGCCCTGAACAATGTTTGTATATATCCCGATTCTAAGAAGCCAGAGGACTATTTAAGTGCTCAAAACGCTAGTATAATGAGAAATTGATACTATTTAGATGCCATTGTTAGAGGAAATTATAATCCAATTGCTAAAAAGTATTTTTTAGATAATAATCTTATGCCAGAAATATTAGAAAATGATCTCGATATTCTTAAAAAAGGTAAACCTGATTTTTTATCAATAAATTACTATACATCAGGAACAGTAAAAGAGAATCAAGAAGATACTAATAAGCCCATTAAAGTAGATCAGCAAACCATGTTTGATATTAATGGTTTATTTAGCTATTCAAAAAATGAATATCTAGGAAAAACAGAATTTGGATGAGCAATGGATCCAGTTGGTTTAAGAATTACATTAAGAGAGGTATATGAAAGATATCAATTACCATTAATGATCTCTGAAAATGGACTTGGATTATCAGAAAAACTTGAAAATGAGACTGTTAATGATCAAATGAGAATTGATTATTATCATCAACACATTGAACAATTGCAATTGGCAATTTCAGAAGGTGTTGAAGTTATTGCATATAACCCCTGAAGTGCAATTGATTTAGTATCTTCTCATCAGGGGTTTAAAAAGCGTTATGGTTTTATCTATGTAGATAGAACAGAAAATGACTTAAAAGAACTAAAAAGATATAAGAAAAAATCATTTTACTGATATAAGGATTTAATATCAAAAAATGGTGATATTTTTTAATAAAATAGCTATTTTTGCACACTAAAGTATTTATTTTTAAATTTCTTTTAATTTATCTACCTTTATTTGTAAAAATAGTTTATAGTTATTGTAAAGGAGAACGAAACATGGGTACAATTGTAAATATTACTATTACTAAAATTGTCGATTTCGGAGCATTTTGTGATGCTGAAATTGATGGTAAAATCTACAAGGGTCTTATTCATATTTCAGAAATTGCTGACGCTTACGTAACAAACGTAGCTGACTATGTAACAGTAGGTCAACAAATGGATGGATATGTTATTTCAGTTGATGAAAGCAAAGACCAAGCTAAGTTATCATTAAAAAGAGTATCAAAATAATATAATTTAGCTTTTATTTAAATAGGGTTTTGGTTTTAGTAATAATATTACAATTGTCTTGCTTTATGTTAAATTTCTAAATAATTTATTAATGATGTCATTTTAATTAATATGGCTAAAAAAAACTTCTGCAAAGAAGTTTTTTTTCTATATATAATCAATTTATAAAAAAAAATTTTATAAAAACCCTTTAATTATTTATAAAACCAATAGTTGTATCAATATAATCTTGTAAGTTTTTATGCATTGAACTTGAATGATTTGCATTTTCATATAACTTAATTTGACTTAATTTGACTTTTTCAAGTAAGTTTTTTAAGGAATATAGAACAACTGAATTATCATATAAAATGAAATCATCTTTTTTACCATGAATAAATAAAATTTTTAGATCATTTATATTATTATCTTCTTTTAGTAAATTAACATCTTTAATATTCATTTTAGCATATTTTCTAAAATTACGATTTATTCCTAATGACATTAATCATCAAGGGATTATCATATATTTTTGTAAAAAGAATCTAATTTGTGGAACAGCTTGAGTAAATGGACAATCAGCAATTAATCAATCTATTTTATTTTTTTCATAGTATTTTTTTGCAAAAAATATTGCACTAGTAGCACCCATACTTGTGCCAAAAACTCCAATTTCTTCAACTTCAAATGAGTTTTTTATTCAAGTAATTACTTCATTTAGTACTTTTGCATTTGTAAGTCCAAAATCAGAATACTTACCATAAGTTGAACCATGGGCGAAGGCATCAAAGCAAATAATATTATAACCTTTTTCATAGAGATGAAAAACTCCTCTTAAACCCATATACTTATTTCTTTTAAAACCGTGTAGTCCAATAACTCATTTTTTTGAGTCTTTATTTTTAACAATTAGAGCACTGATTTGCTCACTAGTTGGTCCAATATTAAATTCTCTAATTTGTTCTTTTTTAATATTAAAATTATTAATTTTTTTAACTTCTAAATCATAAAGTAAGTGCTCATAGGTGTTAAATTCAACACTTTTGTATTTTCCTTCTCTTGTATACTTAAACAAGTATGGTACAAAAATAATAGAACATAAAATTGATAAAATTAATACAATAGGAAAAAGAAGGATCATTAATGTAAAATTTAATCAATTATAGTGATATTTTTTTATTTTTTTTAAACTTTTTTTATAATCCATTTATATCATTCCTTTTATATTATTTTAAAGAAATTTCTGTAAAAAACTATAAATTTATTATAAAAAAATTATACTTATCTATTTTTTTTTATATTTAACAAAATTGTTTTAAATTTGCTCTTACTTATTTCTTTTTTTATTATGAAGATATAAAATCAATTTGCCTTACGTAGAATAGGTAGGGTTAAATGACTATTATTTAAACTTCTTGAATTTTATATTTACTTAGATTTGAATTAATATATATTTTTAAAATAAAAAAGAGATCACAAATTAAAATTGATATTTTTTAAAAAGACAATATAAATTGCAATCTTATTAAAAAAGAACAAAGAAAGATTATATTTTTAACAAGTATTTTATATATCACCTAACTATATATAAAATAAATTTAATTATAAATAAAATAACTAGTCAAATGCTAGTTATTTTATTTATAATTTTATTGAGGTACAATTTATGGAAAAAACAGATTTTTTGAAGAAATTAAATATGGAAATGAATAAGGGTAATTGTAGTGAAATAGAGTTTTATGAGCCAAAAGATTTAGATGAATTAAAAGAGATATATAAGGTCTCATTTAGAAACAATGATTATAAAGTTATTAATCTATATATAATTTTTGATAATAGGAACTGATTAATAAAAGCAAGTAATCAAAACTCACTAAGCTTTTATCTTGATTTAAGCAATAAATCAGAAGAAGAAAGTCAAAAACTATTTGATTTATATTTAAAAAATCCTAGCATTTTAGGTTTAAATGAAATTATTCCAAGTATTCAATTGGGTCCAATCTTATTGTTAGAAAGTGTTATTGATGACGAATCACATATTTGTGTAAGAATTATTAAAAATAAAAATATTGAAGCTCAAAGTGTAACTAATTTTGATTGTTTATTTATAGATTCAGCTTCAGAATTTTTCTCAAAATTCTTACCAGCATGAATTTAAGAAGGGGTAAAAATAATGAGTAAAAAAATAGTTGAAAATTTATATCTTGGAGATATGAACAGTATTCCAAATGATTCACAATTAATTTTAAGTTGTGCTCAAGAAATTTTTCTTGATCAAAATCCAAAAGAGGGAGAAAATAAATTAATCGATCAAAAAAGTAATAGAATTTTTTATAATTTCGAAGATTATTCTTACTTTGAAGATATTGATGAGTCATTAATTTTGGATGCAATAAAACAAATTGAAGATAATATAGAAAATAAGAAAATTTATATTCACTGTGTTTGAGGAGTTAATAGAAGTGCAAGTATTGTTTTTATGTACTTAGTAAGAAATAAGATAATAGAAGCTAATTCTTATTTTGATGCTCAAAAGAAATATTGAAAAATTTATCCTAATCATTCACCAAATCCTGGTTGAAAAAAATTTTTAGAACTCAATTTCCCATATAAATTTTAAATTTTTTAAATATTTGAAAATGAATCTTTTTACCATAGTAAAAAGATTTTTTAATTTATAAAAATAATTAATAACTAAAATAAAATTATTTGTTAAGCATAAAATAATAATTAAGGACAAAAAAATAGTTAAAAATTTTGCTAATTTATAGTAAAAGTAAAAAATTTTTTAGAAAGGTAAAATTTATGTATTTGTCAACAAATATTGGAGAAACCATTGTCAAGGTACTTGGCGATTGAGGATTTTGAGGAGCTATTTTGTCAACTTTAGCAGTAATTTTTTTGGGTTATATATTAACTAAAAAAAATATCCTTAATAAGGAATGAGATAAAGTATTTGTAAAAGTTGTTATGCTAATCGGATTACCTGCGCTTGCCCTGGATGGATTCTTAATAGATATCAAAGTACAAGATCTTATTAATCAACTTGGAGTTTTAATTATTGGTTTTTTATTTTATTCCATTATGCTATTCACTTCAAGATACTTTTTTTTAAAAACCAATAAAGATATTCAAGATACTTTAGCAATGTGTGTTGCTTTAGCTTCAACAACTTTCTTTGGTTTACCAATAGTAGGAGCAATTTTTGATAAGGCAGGAACTCTATCAGGAAACTTATTCAATGTACCATATAGAATATTTTTATATAGTTTAGCACTAATGATTATGAGTCGAAAAAACCTTGCAGTTACGCTTACAAGAGAACAAAAAAAAGAGCTTAAACTAGAACTTGCTAAACTACCTGTTGAGGAAAAGAAAATAAATAAAAAAGAAAGAAACATTCAAATAAAAAAAAGTTTAAAAACAATTTTTATAAATCCTATTTTAATTGCCACTTTTGTAGGTTTATTTATTTGAGTTACACAATTAATTCCGGGAATTGATTTATTAAAAAAAGGTGAAGTGAATTATTCTATTTTGAGAATAGATATTTTATTTCCACCAATTAGTAAAACATTAAAACTAGTTGCTGGAATTTGCACACCCTTAGCATATTTAGCTATTGGAATGAGTTTAGCTTCAAGTGATATAAAAGCCGCAGCTAAGTCAAAACTAGTATGGTATTCAACATTTATAAAAGTAATAGTATCACCATTAATTATTTTACTAATGGCGGTTGGTTATGCAGCAATTGGAAAAGCAATTACTGGTAATAGTGTTCTTACAGAAGCAAATCTAGGAGCGCTTGTTGTAATGACTGCAGCACCACCAGCTTCTGTGGTTATATCATATGCAATTTCATATGATAAAGAAAAAATTCTTGCTAGTAACTTATCAGTTTTAGCAACATTAATGTCTGTTATAATGATGCCATTTTGAATTATTATAGTTAAAGTTATTGCAGCAACTAATTTGTTTAGTTAGGAGAAAAAAATATGTCTAAAAAAGTTGTATGTTATGGTGTTAGAGAGTCTGAAAGAGCAATATTTAAAGAAGTTGCTAATAAGTTCACTTATGAGCTAATTTTAGAAGAAAAATTATTAACTCACGAGAATATTAAAACAGCAAAGGGAGCATATGCAGTTATTTTAAGAGCAAATTGTATTGCTGATAAAATAAATTTAGATAAGTTTAAAGAATATGGAATTCAATATGTTCTTACAAGAACAGTTGGATATAATCATATTGATTTAAATTATGCCAAGGAATTAGGTTTTAGAATGGCAAGAGTTCCATTTTACTCACCAAATGCCGTAAGTGAACTTGCTGTTTCACTGGCTATTGGAATGATGAGAAACATTTTTTATATGCAAAAGAGAAGTGAAGAAAAAAATTTTATTGTGGACAACTTTATGTATGCAAAAGAAATTAGAAATTCTACAATTGGAATAATAGGAACTGGAAGAATTGGAATGGAAACTGCAAAAGCATTTAAAGGTATGGGAGCAAAAATACTAGGTTATGATGTTTTTCCTAATAAGTTAAATGAAGATATTTTAACTTATGTTGATTTTGAAACTATAGCAAAAGAAAGTGACACAATAATAGTCCATTGTCCCTTAATTGAAGGAGAAAATAATGAATTTATTAATAAGAATTTCTTTAATAAAATGAAAAACGGTTCTTTCTTTTTGAATATGTCAAGAGGAGAATTAATTAATAATGAGGATTTATTGGAAGCAGTTAAAACAAATAAACTTAAGGGTGTAGCATTAGATACACTTTCAAATGAATCTCAGATTTTTTTTAAGGATTTTAAAAATTCTAAACTTCCATTTGAAGTATATGAACAATTACTATCTTTTTCGCCAAGAGTTATAATAACCCCTCATATAGGTAGTTATACAGATGAGGCTATAAAAAACATGATAGAGATCTCATTAGAAAATTTACAAGAGTTTGAATTAAGCAATAGTTGCAAAAACTCAATTTAAAGGAATAATAAAAAAACTGAGAAAAGCTTTTTTAAGCCGTTATTTAACGGCTTTTTTTATTTTTTATGTCAATAGCTTTGTACTATTTCCTAAAAATAAGATTTTGCATTTTTATATATTAGCTAATTTGAATATTTTCAAGCATCACAGCTCTTATTTTTTTAGGTATTTTCTTATTTTTTTGTCCTCATATAGTCCCTTAAATGTACTATTTTGTTGAACTTCAACAAGAGGCAGTCATTCAGAATAAGTATTTGTATATAGTACCTTACTCATAGTAATTACAAAATAATATCTTCCTTATTTTTGTAGATAACAGGAGTATCTGAGAATGGGGCAGATAATATTTATGCAGTCATTTATTCAGATATTTTATTCATTATTAAATTGTTGATCGTATCTATTTTTTTCTTTTTATTTATTTTTAAGTATTTCCTCTGCATTTTAGAAACATCCATATATTATTTTGGGAAATTTCTATTAGTTATTCAATAGGAAAATATCATAAGTTATTAACACAATTTTTTTTATTTTTTTTATTTTTTTTATTGCAAAATAAAATAAAAGGAATAAAATAATTATGTCAAAAGAAATACTATCAATGGAGATAAAAAAATATTTTGACTTATATCGAATATAATAAAATGGCGTTTTCGATTGATATTTTATATATTGTTTAATTATGTAAGTACTTTAACAGGTGATAACTAAATTAAAAAAAACCTCTATTTTTAAAATAGAGGTTTAAGTGAAACATTTTAAGTTAATTAAAATTTTCATAAAAAAAAGGGAATATATTTATATTATCTTATTTGTCATATTTTAATTGATGTATATATACATTCAAATAAATGACTTAATTAAAAATGATAATAATTATATTTCCCTGCAGTTATTATAAACTTGGGAGGGCCTACAACAACTATAATATTTTTGCTGTTAATAAAAATTAGCAAATTAACAGCTAATATAAATATATCAAAAAAAATAATATTTACAAACTTTTTTTAAATATAAAAATATTAAAAAATCATAAAAAGTCTTTTATGTTATCCATTTATTATTGATTATTTATTTAAATAATCAATAATAAAGATTGTAAAGTGTTTTAAATACTTACAAATATTAAAATATAATTTAACAAAAGAATTATTTAAAAAGTACTGATTTTATTAAATAATAAAATCTCCAAGCTTTCTTGTTTGTTTTAATTTAAATTGAAACAAAAGGGTGTAAGGGTGGGATCAGGAAGCTACAAGTTAATGCTACTTGTAAAAAATGCTTTGAAAAAAGCAAATAAGTACCTAGAACAATTCAAGTTGTTAAATTTAAAATTATTTTACCCTTAAATAGTTTTAGTTCAGATTTAGGTCTGGACTTTTTTTATTGCCTTTTTTTCATAATAAGATAAAAGAAATTAAAATTAAATATTATTAGCTCCATTTTGAGCTATTTAAAAGTGAAAATTTAAAATTATACTTGTTATAATATAAATAAAAAAAAGGGGTTAAAACTATGACAAGTAAAAATATAGCAATTATTTTTATAGTTTTAATGTGATTATTAATGGTATTTTTAACAGGAATCTTGGCATTAATTTTTAAAGATAAATATAAAAATTTTAAAAGTGAAAATTTTAAAAAAAAGCAAGAATTAGATGAATTAAGACAAAAATTTGAACTCAAAGAAGTAGCCATTAAGTTTAAATTACCAAAGAATGAGAAATGCTATTATTATGCAAATAATTTACAGTTTCATAAAATTAAGTTAAAAAATAAAAAAGCAAAAGAGAACTATAGTAAAGAGTTAAAGGAATCAAATATTAGCTCTTCAATTTATATAACAAATGAGAGAATAATGATTGAATTAAAAAGGCAGTATTTTGAATATAATTTGCTAGATGTAATATTTTGTAATTATTTACTAATCTATGTTAAAAAAAACTGAAATAAATTTATTGAATTAGAAGTGGATGATGATAGATATATTTTCTTATTAGAGGATTTTAATTTATTGCTTACAATTAATGAATTAACAAAAGGAGATAAATAATTATGATTTACTCAAATGTTTGAAGCGGGAGTGTTATAAGTGGCTATATTTTTTCCATACTTACTTCAATTACCTTAGTAGTTTTTTTTGCTTTCTATTTTAATAGAATTAGAAAAATGAGCTCTCTATGATCAGAAAGTAGATATTTTAATAAAAAGTTATCAATTTTTTTTATATATTATTTTTTTATAGGCTTTATATCAATGTTTATTTTATTAACAGGTTTCTTTATTATAAATTTAATCTTTAAAGATATGAAATATCTAGGTTTTGCTTTCACAATTTGTTACTTAATTTATACTCTTCAAATACTTATCTATATACTAATATTAAATAATAAACAAAACTCTATAGTAGCATTTGAACATGACAATCAGTTATTTTTATTCAATGAAATTATTAGTTTACAAAGCATTATTGAAATAAAATATAACCTTAAAAGAACGCTAATATTCATTACTTATAAGGACGAAAATGATTTTGAAGATATTATTAAATTAAATTATAGTTTAGAATTATATGATTTTTTAATAAAAATAAAATATAAATAAATCATATTTAGTCAATAAAATGTTTTATAATATTAAATATAATTAAGATAAGGGGTAAAAGTATGCTAAAAAAAATCTTAAGTAATGAAGAAAAGAAAATATTTTCAGAAAAATCAAAAAAAGCAATGAAAAGCAAAAATTATCAAAAATATATGGAATTTGAGATTGCTTATTTAGAGTCATTAAAAGAAAATAAAGGTAAAAGTAAATTACGTAATAAATATCTAAATGAGCAAAATAAGTTTTTAGAAGAAACAATTGAAACTCAAGAAGATTTAGTAGGGAAACTTAGATTGTTATACGAATCAGAAATGTCAAATAAAAGTGATACTAACTTACAAGCACGAGATGAAATGTTTGAAGAAACAGAAGACTTTGAAAAAATGTTAAAAGAAATTGATAAAATTTTATCTTTATAATTGAAAAGTGGAGAACATAACATTATGATAAAGCAAGCAAAATTTATTACATCAGCTGCAAATAAGAGTGGTTGATTACAAGATAATATCAAGGAAGTGTGCTTTATTGGTAGAAGTAATGTTGGTAAATCAACTTTTATAAATGCACTTACAAATCAAAACAAACTAGCTAAAACTTCATCAACACCTGGTAAAACAAGATTGTTAAATTTCTTTGATATCAATAATGGGGAATTTAGAATTGTGGATGCTCCAGGTTATGGTTATGCTAGAGTAAATCGTGATCAAAAATTAGCTTTTGGTAAAATGATGGATGAATATTTAACTAATAGAGAAGAGTTAAAATTTATTTGTCAATTAGTTGATTTACGTCATAAACCAACCATTGATGATATTGAAATGTATAATTTTTTTAAACATCATGAGATAAAGGTATTTATAGTTGCTACTAAAAGAGATAAATGTAAAAAAAATGATATTGTAAAAAACGAAAAAATAGTGAAGCAAACTTTGAACTTAGCTACAGAAGATAAATTTTTAGCAATATCTTCAACTGAAAAAAATAACCTAGATAAGGTTTATGAAATTTTTATGGAAATGTTTGAAATGAATTAGATAAGAATTAAATATTAACTTAATTAATATTTAATAATGAAATGAAAAATTTAAAAAAACTAACAAGACAAAAACAAAAATTAAGTGAAATCAATTTGTAGAACAGACAAATCTATGAACCAAAAAGATTTTTATTTAATATTTGTTATTAACTTTAATAAAAATCAGCATTTTAGAAGTTGCATATATAAAGAGTTTAAAATTTTTAATAGTACAAATAAATCTTAAAAAATGGATGTAAACCAAATGAGATGATCCAAAATTTTAAAAAATAATGTTACTTAACCTCCCCAATACCTTATTTACATAGCAATTATATTTATTTCAAAAAAGCCTTTGCTTTTTTTTTTTTTTTTTAAGTAATATAACAATATCTTAAATTTATTTAAGAAAAAAAGGGTAAAACATATGAAAAAATTATTAGGTATTTTAAGTGCATTGGGACTTGTTGCAACATCAAGTTTAGGTGTTGTAGCATGTGGAACTAATGAAAATGTTGTTGATCAATCTCTTGATGAAGTTATTAAAGAATTTCAAAAAGAAATTAATGATATAGTTAATAATCATATTTCAGAGAATAATAAAAATTTCTTTATTGTAGATTCTGATAACAATAGAAAAATGAAATTTTTTACAAAACAGAAATTTGAAAGTTATATGGGTGAACTAAAACTAAATAAGGCAGATGATTCTATTAGAAATGATATTATTGAAGATTTTAATAATATGTTTAAGGTAGATGAATTAAAGGAAAAAATAAATAATTTACAAAAACTTGAAAAGTACTCTATCATATTAAACAACATCGGATCAGTTTTTAAGGATATAACTTTAAGTTCGAATGATAAAATTTACTTAGAGAGTAGAGAACCTTCAACTTCTAAAGGAGTTTGATTTGGTATAACTAAATTTGAATTTTCAATATCAGTTAATTTTAAAAATAAAAGTAGTCAATTAGAGGAGTATAAAATTAGTGATGTATCTCGTACAATTTCATTGACTGATAATGAAAAAGTAGGTGGAGACATTCAAGAATTTTATAATGAAATTGGTCAAACTTTTATAAAAAGTGAAATTAGTAGAATTAGTTCTAATAAGCTTATATTAAAAGATAAAACCTACTTAGAAAATGTTGATAATGAGATATTAACTTTATTAAATAATGACTCATTTTCAAGAGAATTTATTCAGCTAGTTCAAAAAGAATTTGAAATTAATGTTTCAATTTCCTCTAAAGACTCTTTTGAGAACTTAAAAACAGATATTTCTTATAGAGAAAATGCAATAGATTTAGATGATAAATCTATTGATAAAATTACTGAATATTATAATTTATTTTTTAGAGAATCTGGCAGTCTTTCAAAAATAATTGATGAGACATATGAAGTTTCAAATAAATATATTAATGAAAAAATTATGAATTCATTAAATAATTTAGAGGCAAAGTTAGGTGAACAAGATGAGATGCAACAATTCATTAATGCTACTTTAAAATATTTAAATGTAAATTTAACTAAATTAAAATATGAAGTTGAAGAAAATAGTTATGTAGATATTCCTGATTTAAACTTAAATTTTGGACTTTTTAAGGATTCTAAAGATAAAGACAGAGTCTCATTAGATAAAGATATAATAAAAAATGTAAATCTTGCAAAGGAGGAGTTTTCAAGGACATATCAAACTAAATTGGATGATAAGTATCTTATTAAAGAGTTTCCAGAGGCTATTATTTCGTTTAAAGATAAATCACAAATAATACGTAGATGAATATACGATGATTATCCTCCAACAATGCAATTTAAAAAAGGTACGAATAATATAAATGATTATACAAATTTAAATTACAGTCATCTAATAGACTATAAAAATCAATTTCTTAATAGATCAAAGCAAAAAAATTTTAAATTTGATGTTTCATGAGAAGTTCCAAATGGATATGATTCAGAAATTGCGAACGATAGAATTGCTAGGGATATGGGTGGAAAAAACATTTATCAAAAACATTTAGCGATACGTACGAAAAGTGAAGAGGGATTTACTTTAACTTGAAAAACTACAAAATTTAATTTAGTACTTGGATTGGATTATTTAAATTTCAATTTTAAATATTTTTTAGAATCAATTAGTAGTAAAACTTTTAGTACAATTCTTTTATTTACTCATAATGATTAATATTGAAAATAAATACTTGCTTATAAAAATTTAATAATATAGAGTATTCTATTATTTTTATTTTAGTCTTATAAGTTTAAATATAAGAGAGAAAATAAATTTTACATGACATTATCATAAAATTATTTTCTCAATAATTTTATGATAATGTGTTTAATTTCCATTAGTTTATTACAACTTACATAACTAGCTTTAATAATAAACTTCTGATATCAAATATAAACTTTAAAAAATAATTAAGCAACCAATTAATATAAAAAATATATCAAGTAATTTAGGAACTAAATTCTGAATATTATTAAGATGAAGGAGGCGATAAATACTTAATAAAAGAGAACTGCGGTATTGCTTAAATTTGATAATTTAATTAAGAAATTAATTAAGATATCAAAAATAATATTTTATGCTTTAGTTTTTCTTTATTAAACCATTAGGTTTTGTATTTAACAAATAAAAATTTGGGTAAAATATATTTTAAAATTAAATATTATAAAATATTTTATGTCAAATTTTTTAAGACATAAAATATTTTAATTAATTTTGAATTTTTAAAATCTAAATTAGAGAGGACGAAAAATGAAAGATATTAAAAACAGCATTAATTTTTTTACAATATTTAAATTTCAACTTAAAAGCATTTTCAGGGAAAAGACTTTTATGATAATGTATTTAATCTCTATTAGTTTATCAACACTTTTAGGTTTAATAATGATGATATTTAAAATTTCTGAAATGAAAGTAATAATATTTAATTATTATGTTTTAATACATACATGTGCTATTGTTATTTTAATTTCTATGAGATTATTAAATTACTTTTTTTATATCAAAAAAACAGATAAAACAATTAATATTATTTCAACACAACATTTAAAAAGAACAAAGTTATTTATTGTAACTAATATTGTTATTTGATTTTATTGTTTTATATTGTTTACTTTTAATTATTTGATTATAATAATTACAAATTTTGGTAATGGAGTTGTTTTTAAAATATCAACAATCTATACATTATATTTATTTTTAATTATCATATTATTATCTAATTTCATATTATTTTTATTGTCTGTACTTTCTCCCCAAGCAACAATAATTATAGTAACCTTAATAATGTCATTTAGTTTTATTTCATCGTTACCTTATCAGTTTTTAAAAACATCAGAAAAATCAAAAAATCTAACTTTTTCAGTAGAAGCAGGAAATGTACTTTTAAAATTGGATAGTATTTATGATGCTTTTGATTTAGTTTCTTATGTTAATAAATCTCAGATTGCTTACCCCAATTTAAGTAAGTATATTACTGATAATTTTTTGAAACAACAGTACAGAATAAGTACTATAAGTACAGAAGAAAATATAAATAATAGAAAAAACCTTTGAAATGATTTAGGTATCATTAGTGATAAACCTGTAAAAATTCGTTTTGATGCAAAAATATCTTCAGTTCCTTTTGATTCTGAAATATCAGATTGAAAGTTTGATGATGAAATAAGATTGGAGACTTATTTAAAGTATAAATTTATTAGTACAAAACAGTTAGAAGATATTATTGAAAAATCAGATCCTAATCTCATTGATGAGAAAGGATATAATAAATTTAAAATTCTAAGTGAATTGTTAGAGTTTAATAATTTTATTAATTCTTATACAAATAGTTTTCAAGAAAAATTTTACTATTTATTTGATGACTATATTCAACTTGAAGCATGTGATAAAAGCAACATTGGAGAGTGTTGAAGCTCAATTGATGAACAAGGAAATACAAAAAATGAAAAAAATGGTTATATTGAGTTAATTAAAAGTATTGATAGAAGAAATGAAACAAAACCTACAAAAAGAGGATTTAAAATGTCTTATTTAAAGGAAATCTATCAGAATCATTTTATGAATGTAAATGGTTTAAAAATACAGCACTCCTATGGTGAAAACATTATTGAATCAGATATGGATCAAAATTATAACTCTACTCAAAATTTTTATTCCTCTATTTATAATCCCTTGATGTTTACTACTAGAATATTAGAAGATTATTTTATAAATTATAGCTCAAATTATGTTATAGCTACAAATTATAAAATCAATGAGTCCAGTAAAGAATGAACTGATTATCTTAGTTCTAGAAAAGTTTATAATACATTATTTTATTTTAATTTTTTGTCAAATGTATTTGTAAATTATACATATTATTCAGGATTAAGTTATAAAGATATCTGATTTGATCCAAATTTAAAGTCTAATATTTTATTAGACTCACAAAAAAATTTGCTATTACCTTATAAAACTTATGATTTAAAAGTTAAAAATGGTTTAATTGAACCAAATTCTTATGATAGTGGTATTAAAACCTATTGATATTTATTACTTCAAATAGCTATTAGTTTATTTCTATATCTTATAGCTTTTTATAAATTTAATTCCTCAGATTTACAATAGTGAAAGAAAAGAGTGAAAATAATATGGAAAAATTAATTGTTTTTGATAATTTTTTAAAAAAATTTAAATCTAATAAAATTGGACCAATAAGTTTTCAGATAGAAAAGGGAAAAATATGTGGTCTTTTAGGAAGTAGTGGTAGTGGAAAGACTGTTATTTTAAATTCCTTATTGGGTATTATTAAAAAATATAGGGGAACTATATTAATTGATAAAATAAAAAGAAAATCATGGAAATATCATAAATCAAATAGAAAAATAGGTTATTATACTCAAATGGATTTCGCTTTACATGACATATCAGCATATAATTTTTTGAAAGATAGCTGTATGATAATGGGAGTTAAAAAGAAAAAAATAAAGGAAAAGGTTAAATATTGAATGCAATATTTTGATGTTTGAGAGCATCGAAATAAAAAGATTAAAGATTTTTCATGGGGAATGAAAAATAGAATAAATCTAATACTTTGTTTTATTAAAGATCCTGAAATAATAATTATGGATGAACCAGGAGCAAATTTGGATTCTTATTGAAGAAATAAAGTAAAAAATTTATTGATTGAATTTTAAAAAGAAGGAAAAACAATTATAATTACTGTTCATAATATTGATGAAATTTCAGATATTATAGATGAATATATTATTTTGGAAAGTGGTAAAAAAATTTTTGAAGGTTCAAAAGAGCAGTTGAATATATACCCGAAGTATAAAATATATATTAAAGATTTATTTGATGTTCAAGAATTTAGAAATTATTTGTTACAAGAAAATATAATTTCTTTTAAATATGATCAAAATGAAAATTCTTTAGTAATTGCTGCTCAAACATATCGTCAAATTAATTATTTATTTTTATATTTAATTAAAAAGAATCTACCCTTGATAAATTTAGTAAAGTTACCTATAAACATGGAGTCTATTCATAAAGCACTTGAGAGTCGCAAGAGCAATTAAATAAGGAAGTTCGAAATTCATAATTTATATTATTCTTAATTTTATATATACTATAATCGACATTAAAATTAAAATAAGCATAAAAAGGTAACCTAAGTTTACCAGTAGTTTTACTACTGGTTTTTTTAATGAAAGAAAAAAATGAAAAAAACAAAATACAGTAAAGAATTAAAAGTAGAGGTTACAAAAAAGTTTAACCAAGGTCATACACCAAAAAAATTAGTAGAAGAATACAATTTAAATTCTGGAGTACAATTAGTTTATTTATGAAATGTAGATAATAAGCGATTATGTCCCAAAATACAAGATTTATCTAATAAATATATCTTGTATTTTTTCTTTTTCTATCAAAAAAATATCAGTTAGTTGCTTTTCAAGGAGAGTCAATTTTGGGCACTTTAGTAGTTTCAAATTCTTCATTAGATAGTGTTTTAGCATTTCCATGTAAGCGTTCATCTTCAACTTGAATGAGATTGTAAATATCATTTCCAATTAGTGCATAATATTTTTTATTTATAGTTTCCATAACCATTACTTTTAACTTTGGTTTAAAGTAAATTGGAGTAAAGCCTTTACAAATAAATCACTTAGTTTTTTTAAAACTAATACTA
The DNA here is from genome assembly GCF_964030865.1 of Spiroplasma endosymbiont of Dioctria linearis. Lineage (NCBI taxonomy): Bacteria > Bacillati > Mycoplasmatota > Mollicutes > Entomoplasmatales > Spiroplasmataceae > Spiroplasma > Spiroplasma endosymbiont of Dioctria linearis. Next base: position 331,327 of record NZ_OZ034984.1, read on the forward strand.
TGACCATTATCAATAATTCTTTCACTTCGATAAGAGAAAACAATATATTCATCTTGATCAAATTTTCTAGTTACTGATTCTAATTGGTCTAAAGGTATTGAAAAATCTTGGTTGTATTCCTGAATAAGATGGGGTAAATAATTATTTAACTGCTCAATATTTTTTAAATCTAAGAGTCTAATTATTTGAGGTCATCTTCTTTGCAGTGTTCCAAAAGTTCTTTCGACTAATGCTTTTTCTTGGGGGATTGATGTTGTTTTTGTATTTACTCCTAAAGAGTGAAAAATAAATTGTAATTGTGTATTTGAAACACTATCACCAAAATGGTCACGATTATTTTTACTACTAAAAACATTGTGATTATCACTAACATTTAGTTTTGGTAAACCATAATGTTTAAAGGCTTTTTTATAGATATTATAATAACTTTCAGTAGTTTCTTGTTCGCTGAAATAGCCTGCCAAAATTCTTTTACTAGCTTTATCAATTACAATATGTAAATGACATTTTAAGTTTTTAATTCACTGATGATTTGAAGCATCAGTTTCGTAGATTTCTCCAAACTTTACAATTTTCTTTTGCGTAGGATGGGGTTTGCTTGTTATAATTGATTTTGAAAGATAATCTCTTGTTAAATTTTCTTGGTTTGTGGCCTTTAAATTTTTACGAATATCTTTTTTTGTTTTTCTGTTAAGAGTATCAATTAAAATATTTTCTTCTATTAAAATGTGTCTAATTGCGGAGTAACTTATTTTCTTTTTTCAAGTTAGTTCTCAATAATGTTTAATACTAAAGTCATAATATTTCGTTTGAAATAATTGTTGAATTTTATTTATAGGTATTTTATTGGTATTTTTATGAATAAAAGCTTTTGCTCCAATTTCTTGATATTCTTTAAGTTTTCTTCTTGTGTGTCTAACACTATAACCTAATTTATAGACTGTATTTTTAATAGACTCTTTTCTTAAAGATAATTGTTTAATTAATCTTAGTTGTTCTTGTTTCATGGTATTTAATAGTAGTCCTTTCATAAAACCTCCATTTATTGATTATAAAGTAGGACAAAGTCGCTTGTTAATATGTAGGGACATAATCGCTTATTACTCATATTCTTATTCATATTTTTTTAAGTTCAAAGTCAATTTATTTTAAAACAGTATTATAATTAAAATTATTAGAGTCTTAGTGCACAACAATCTAATTTAATAATAGGCTTTAGGAGAGAATATGAAAAATAAAATAGAAGGCGTAATTTATGGTATGGCTATTGGGGATGCCATGGGGATGCCTGCTGAGTTATGAGGAAGAAATAAAGTTAGAAAATTCTTTAAAGGCTATATTAGTGAATTTTTAGAAGGACCTCAAGAAAATGATATTGCAAAAAATTATAAAAAAGGTCAGTTTACCGATGATACTGCACAAGCATTAGTCATTTTAGATTCATTATTTGAAAATAATTTTATTCCAGATAAAAAAATAATTGCAAAGAACTTATTAATTTGAGCAGAACAAAATAATGCTTTTGAACAAAATATTTTAGGTCCAACTTCAAAAGAAGCTTTAAAAATGATTAAAAATAATTTAGACCCAATTGAAATAACAAAAAAAGCATTAAGTAATGGATCAGCAATGAGGATAGCACCAATTGGATTATTATTTAAAAAAAATCAACATCAACAATTAGTAGATTATGTTTTTAAAGTTTCACAAGTTACTCATACAAGTGATATTACTATCTCAGGAGCTTCAATAATTGCTATGTGTGTTAATTCAGCACTTTACAAAAAAAACTTTGAAGAGATATTAGAGGATTTATATATCGTTGATAAATTAGCTTTGCAAGTAGGAAGTGAAACATATAGTCCTTCAATGACTAAAAGAATAAAATTAGCAATTGAAATTGCAGATCGTTTTAAAGGTAAAGATATTGAATTTATTGATGAGCTATATGATGTTATTGGAGCAGGGGTAAATATTAGTGAATCAGTTCCTACAGCAATTGCAATTGCATATTATGCTAAAAATGTAAACAAAGCTGCATTTCTTGCAGCAAATTTAGCAGGAGATACAGATACTATTGGAGCAATGGCTTGCGCAATTTGTGGAGCATATACTGGTATTGAAGAAATTGATAAAAATTTTGTTAAAATAATTAAAGAAAGTAATGAAATAGATTTTGATTTTTATATTAAAAAAATTGAAACTTATTTAAAAGAAAAAGGTATTTAACAATGAAAACTTTAATTATTGGTTCTGCAATTGTTGATATAATGATGAAAGTTGAAAATTTGCCGCAAAGGTCAGGCGATGTTGTTGCTAAACAAAGAGAAATAAGTGTTGGTGGTTGTGCTTATAATGTGGCAAATACTTTTAAATTATTAAATCAAGATTGTTGTTTATTTGTTCCAATTGGGCAAGGAGTTTTTGGATCAATTATTGAAAAGCAACTTATTAAAGATAATTATGAAATACTTTTAAAAAAAGATTACAAAGACAATGGATATTGCATTGCCTTAATAGAACCAGATGGTGAAAGAACTTTTATAACTTATTCAGGTTTGGAAGATGATTTTGAAAAAGAGTGATTTAATAATATTAATTTTAATGAATATGAAAATATTTATTTTGAAGGTTACAAAGCATATAGTAGTGGTGGAGAAAAAATAGTTAATCAATTAACTAAGTTAAGTAAAAAAAATATTTATTTTTGTCCAGGACCAATGGTAACGTCAATAAATAAAAAACTAATGAAAAAAATTATGAATTTAAATCCAATCTTGCATTTAAATGAAAAAGAAATTACTGACTATACAAATATAAAAAATGTAGATGAAGCTATAAAAAGTTTGTATTTACAAAATAGAAATTTAATTTATGTTACTTTAGGTTCTAGTGGAGTAATTTGTTATGATGGAAAAACTTTAGTTCGAGTGGATGGATTTAAAGTAAAAAAAGTTATAGATACACTTGGCGCTGGTGATGCTCATATTGCAACCATTATGTTAAGTTTATCAAATGGTAAAACATTGGAAAACTCTTTAAAGTTAGCAAACCTAGTGGCAAGTAAAATAGTGGAAGTACATGGAGCTAAAATTGAAGATCAAAAAGTAATTAATTACTTAAGGGAGCAATATGAAAAATACTAGAGATGAAATAGATGAAGCAAATATTAATATTGAAAATCCAATTTCAAAAAAGCAAAATAGCTTTATGAAATTTTTAAAATCTGAATTAACAGGTTGAAATCCATTTGAGATTTTGCTTTTATTCATCTCCACAACTTTAATTTTAACTTTAGGAATAGTTGCAAAAGATAAAGCAATTGCAATCATTGCAGGTATAACTGGTACAATTGGTGTTATTCTTGGAGCAAAAGGAAAGATTAGTGCTTTTATTGTAGCAACTATTAACTCTGTTTTATATATTATTATTCTTATTCAAGGTTCATTATTTAGTTCAATAATTCTTCATGCTGCATTTTATATACCAATGAATATAATTGGTTTTGGTCTTTGGTTTAGAAAAAGAGATAATAAGGGAGATGTTATGTCAAGATTTTTATCATGACCTGCAATGATACTTGTTTACTCAACTTTAATTATAGTTTGAGTTACTTATTCCTTATTAATGATTAAGTTTAGTGACGCAAATAGTATATGATTTGATTCATTTATTTTAATTGGAACTATAATGGCAATTATTTTAATGATTTTTCGATATGTTGATCAATGAACATTATGATTATTAACAAATTTAGTAAGTCTAATTATGTGAACTTTTATTTTAATTAACATTGAAAATAGTTTATTTGAAAAATCTACAGTCATTATTTTTATAATTCAATATGCCTCAAGTTTAATTAATTCTATTTATGGATTTTGAAATTGAATTAAATTAAACAAAAATAGTAAAAGATATCAAGTAAAAATACTTAATAAAGATGATTATGAAAAATTATCTAAGAGTCAAAAAATAATTTATAGTTTTGATAAATTTTTTACAAAAAAATAAAAAAACCAACATTGAAATGTTGGTTAAATAATTATTAAATAATAGACTTTTATTTAACTATTTTATAAGCTTTTTCAGCAGGTCTTCTTGTTTTTGAAAATGAGTGATGAAATTCTTGAGTGGTGTCTACTTTACCAATAAACATTCCAACTAAAACTTTTTCATTTTCTAAATTTATTAAATTATGTTTTGCAAGAATTTTTCCCACCATATTTGAATCTAAACCTTCACTTGGACAAACATCAATTTCCATTTCTTGTGCAGTATTAAGTACAGTTCCTAAAGAAATATATGCTTGTCTTGCAGCTCATTCATTAATAGACATATCTAATGAAGTAAGTACTGCATTAACTCCGCCAATCATTGTTTCTCTAATGCCTTCAAAACCATCTGGAATATTTCTTTCAGTTTGTTCTTTAAAATGAACATTTTTTAAATATTCTTCTTTGTAAGCTACTCAAATAATAATTGCAGAAGCTTGTGTAACTCCAACTTGGTTTCATCAACCAGCCAATATTTCTTCTCTTATTTCTTTATTTTCAATTAAAAGAACTTTAAAAGGCTCCATTCCAAAAGAACTTGGTGCTCATCTAATAGATTCTAATAATTCAGTTTTTTGTTCATCAGATAATTTGAACTCCTTTTGGTATCTTTTAGCTGAAATACGATTATTTAATAATTGTAAACTTTTTGTCATTTTTCTTTTTCCTTTCTTTTAAGAAACACTAAAAAATTTAAGTACTCAGAAGTATGGATATTAAATTTTTATTTTAGTAATTAAACCATTTATTTCTTAAATATTTTTTTATAAATAAAGTAATATGAATATTTTTGTATTTATATTACTTTATTAGTATAAACCTAATATAAGTTTATAAATATATATTTTTTAGAAAAAATCAAGTTAAAATAATATTGTAGTGGAGGAATACAATGAGAAAGATAAAAAAAATAGCAGCCACTGATATGGATGGGACAATCATTTTTGAATTAGATACTATCAGTGAAGCAAATAAGGAACACTTATTAAATTTTCAAAAAAATTCAAATAATAGTTTAACTATTGTTACAGGAAGAAACTATTTTTTAACAGATTTTGCTGTAAAAGAATTAAATATTAATCTACCAGTAATCTGTTCCAATGGAGCTTCAGTAATTGATCCTCAAACACTAGAATATGTTGCAAAAAGGCATTTTAAAAAATCAGAAATTAAAGAATTATTAGAAAAATTTTTAAATACAACTATTGATATTTGTGTTCCCAATGATTTTAGAACTCATTTTATTCAAAATGAAGAGTGAATTGAGTCATTAATTGAAAATAAGATGAACTTGGATTTTTCACATTTTCCTGATGAAAAAGTTTTATATAATTATGAAAGTTTAGAGCAATTAATTGAAAGGGGTTTGGATTTAGACGAAAGCTTTCCAGTTTTAGTTGCAAATGTTAAAAATAATAAACAATTAGAATATGTTAGAAGTGTTGTAAATAATAATAATGTACTAGCTTTGGAATTTCCAAGAGGAGATAAATGCAGAGTTGAGATTTTTAAAAAGGGTGTAACAAAAAGTTGAGGGTTGAATAGATTATTAGAAAAATATAATTTAACAAAAGAAGATATTCATTTATTTGGCGATGAGCACAATGACTTTCCAATGTTTGAAGATTTTCCTAATTGTTATGCTGTGGGAAACGCAATTGAAGGTATTAAGGCATTATCTAAAGAAGTAATTGATACTGTTCAAAATGCTGGTGTAGGAAAAAAATTAAATAAGATTATTGAAGAATTTAAATAATAACTATTTTTATAATAATTGAAGAGGTATGAAAATGAAAAACAAAATTATAAAAGTTAAACCATTCTTTTCTAAAAGAATTTGGGGTGGAGAAAAGTTAAGAGAGTATGGTTTTGAAATCCCAAGCAATGATATTGGTGAAGCTTGATTGATATCGGCTCATGAAAATGGAATGTCCTTATTAGAAGACAAAACCACTTTTAAATCTTTTTTTGAAAGCAATAGGGATAAATTTGGACTAATTAAAGATCAACAATTTCCATTGTTAGTAAAAATAATAACAGCTAATGATTATTTATCAGTTCAAGTTCACCCAAATGATGAATATGCCAAAATCCATCATAACTCTTTGGGAAAACCAGAATGCTGATATATAATGGATTGTCCAAAAGACGCTAAATTAATTTATGGCCATAATGCAACTAACTTAAGCTCATTTGAAAATTTAATGAATAATGGAGAATGAAAAAAATTATTAAAGGAAGTAGAAGTTCAACAAGGAGATTTTCTTTATGTTGAACCAGGAAAAATTCATGCAATTACTCCTGGAGTTGTAGTTTATGAATTACAAAGGTCTAGTGATATAACTTATAGGTTATATGATTATGATCGAGTTGATGAGAGGGGAATAGCAAGAGAATTACACATGAAAGAGAGTCTTGATAATCTTTCAATTCCTGATTCAAAAGATATTATTATTAAAAAGCAAAATAATCTTAAGTTTAGTTGTAATTTTTTCTCATTTGAAAAAATCAAAGTTGATATTGATAAAAATTTTATTTGAACAAAACCAGATAATGTAAAGTGATTTCAATTTACTATTTTAAAAGGAAATTGTAAAATTAACTCTATAAAATTTACAATGGGGGAATCAGCTATTTGTATTGATAATTTAGAACAATTAGAAATAATTGGAAAATGTGAAATCATTATAACTTGAACGTAGATAACTCTAAAAAGTTTATATTTTTATAAAACCTTTTTGGTTTTTTTTTCTTTTATAAATAAACGATTGACTTTTTATATTAAATGGAAAATAATCTATATGAAAGGAAAAAAATGGAGAATATGGAGAACATATATAAAGAAAAAAATATTTTTTTAAATATTGACCTCAATTCAAAAGATGAAGTTTTTAAATATATTTGTTATAAAGCAAATCAATTAGGTATCTTTGAAGATACAGAAAAACTTTTAAAAGCTTTTTATGAACGAGAGTCACAAGGTACAACAGGTTTTGAAGATGGTTTTGCAATACCTCATGCTAAAGTCAAAGGTATTACATCAGCTTCAATAATTTGTGTTAGAACATTAAATGGAGTTGAATGGGAGTCTTTAGATGCTGAACCCTCTAATGTTATAATTGCACTTATTATTCCAGAAAATGCTTCAAAAGAACATTTAGATATTTTAAGTCAAACTGCAAAAAAATTAATGGATGGAAAATTAAGACAGAAATTAAAAGATGCAAAAGACGCAAAAGAGTTTGCTAAATTAATTCAAGTTAAATATGCCATTTCAAAAAATAACTTAGAAGATAGCAAAAAAACAGGTAAAAATATTGTAGCTATTACAGCTTGTGTCGTTGGCGTTGCTCATACTTATATGGCAGAAGATAAATTGCTTTTGGAATTAACAAAAGCAGGACACAATATAAGAGTTGAGACACAAGGAAGTAAAGGAGTGGGAACACCCCTAACTGCAAAAGAAATTGAAAATGCTGATGTTGTAATTATTGCAGCAGATACAAAAGTTGATTTAGATCGCTTCAATGGTAAACTTGTTTATCAAACTCATGTAGCAAGAGCTATTAAAGAACCTTTAAAATTAGTTGATGAAGCTTTACTAAAAGCTACAATTCAAGTTAATAGTGAATTTAAAACAGAAGGTGGTATTAGTAAAACAAAACAAGGTGTATTACAACATATTTTAGCAGGAATATCATATATGATTCCTGTAATTATAATGGGGGGAATTTGTTTAGCATTTTCAATCGGAATTGCTAAAGCAATATGAGGACCTGCAGCAGGAACTGGTGGACCAATTGGTGAAAATGGTGAACCACTTTATCCTTGAAATCCCTTAGCTGTAATGGATAAAATTGGTGGAGCTGCTTTTGTTCTAATGATTCCAATTTTAGCAGGATTTATTGCTAATTCAATTGCAGGAAGAGCTGCTTTGGCACCTGCAATGTTAGGAGCATTTATAGGAAATGATGCTTCTAAATTTATGCCATTACCAGGAATGACAGAAGTTTCAACACCAACAGGATTTATTGGAGCTATCATTGCTGGATTATTAGTAGGGTATTATGTAAAATGAGTTAATACATGAAAGGTTCATAAATCACTTAAAGCTGTTATGCCCATATTCTTTATTCCTTTAACAGCAGGGATAGGGATATCAATTCTATTTATTTATATTTTAGGTGGACCAATTGGTTGATTAATGAATCAACTTTCTTCTGCTATTGAAGCAGGATATAAAAGTGAAAACTTCGGTATTGGATTAGGTATTGGATTAGGTATTTTATTAGGGGCAATGGCATCATTTGATATGGGAGGACCAATCAATAAAATTGCCTTTGTAACTTGTTCTGCACTAGTAACTTTAGAAAAACCTATTGCAGAGCCAATGGGAGCAATGGCAGCAGCCATTCCAGTTGCACCATTGGCAATGGGATTAAGTACTATTTTATTTAAAAGATTTTTTACAAATGAAGAAAGAGGAATGGGTATCTCAGCTATGATAATGGGTACAATTGGAATTTCAGAAGGAGCAATTCCATTTGCCATTAGAGACCCAAAAAGAGCTATTGTGGCAAACGTTCTAGGTGGAATGGTTGCAGGAGCAATAGCAGGAGGATTTCAAGTTACAGACCTTGCAGCACATGGGGGACCAATTGTGGCAATATTAGGAGCTGTTCCATATGGATGATTTACAATAATATTCTTTATTGCAATTTTATCAGGAGTTGCAGTAACAACTTTAGTTTATGGAACATTATTAATTATAAATAAAGGAACTATAGGTTCTTTAAAAGAACATCATGTTCTAAAATTAGAACAAATTATTGAAACTAAAAAAGAAAAACAAGAAGAGATTAAAGATAAAATATTGACTTTAAAAGTATTATTAAAGTCAGCAAAAACTCAGGATGAGTCAAATAATATGCAAAAAGAGATTGAGGATTTAAAAAAAGAAAAAGCACAAATTAATCTTGATGCAAAAGAACAAATTAAAGCTGCCAAAAGTGCTTTTGATCAAGTCAAAGATGGTGAAAAATTATTTATTAAAGAAAATTTAAGTTCAACTAAAGAGTTTATTCAAAAATCAAAAGAGGCTAGAAAAAAATATTTACAAGAAATATCTAATAAAAAAAATAATGAGATAGCCAACTTAGAAAAATTTGATAAGAGAAATTATATTGTAAATTATTCAAATCAAGTTGAGAATATTAAAGATGATTATCAAAAACAAATTGTTAATTATCAAATTAAATTAAAAGAGAAGTTTATAATTGATTACAATAAAATTCTAAATAGCAAAATATAGTAATAAAAGAGTGTTTAAATATTTTTATTCAAAATTATTTAGATATTCTTTTTTTTTTTTTTTTCTATACTATTAAAAATATAAATAAAGATTTATTAATAAGATTTCATTAATTAGTAGGGATAAAAGTTATATGAGAATTAGAGAAAAACTTAAAAATGTCATAAAAACTAATGATAAAACTTTAGATTATCAAATTGCTAACTTTATACTAAAAAGTGCTTATAATAATGTTTTTTTTAAATCAAAGGAAGTTTCTTCTAAACTAAATATATCAAAATCAACTTTAACACTTTTTTCAAAAAAACTTGGTTATGAAGGATATGGAGAACTTTTACATAAACTAATTGCTGAGATGGAGTTTTATGGATTAACAGAACAAAGTAATAATCAAGAAAATAAATTAAATTTAATTGATTGAATTGATACATCTAATTTTGTTGATAGTTTAGAAATTCAAAAAAAATTAGATTTTTTTGTAGAAGAAATTCATAATTCAAATAGATTAGCAATAATAAATAGTCAAGAAAGTGACTTTAAACTACTTAGTCTTTTTTCACAAATAATTAATTATAATAAACAAACTTTTTATTTTAATAATAGAAAATTTGAAAGAAGTTTATTAATGAAATTAAATTCAAAAGATACAATTATTTTCTTCATTACAGGACTAGACATTGATGAAATTATTAATTATATTAGTATTGCAAAAGATAATAATATAAATTTTTTAATTATTACAAGTGAATCACATCTTTCAAAAGTAACAAAATGTCAAGATGATTCAAATAAAATTATTATTATAAAGTCATTAACTGGGTTTACTAGAGAAACAAGAATATTAATTAGATTAAGCCAAATTAATATAATACTGACCAACTTAATATTTAAGTTGACTAAACAAGTTCATAATAAATAAACAAGTTTAATAAATACAATATTTTTCTTTTTTTTCTTAAAATTATTATTAGTTAGAAAAAATTTCTAATAAGAAAGGAATCATATGGAAAAGATAAAGATTTATGCTCCAGTTGATGGAGTTGTAAAAGCAATTGAGAATATTTCAGATCCTGTGTTTGCAAGTAAATCATTAGGTGATGGAGTTTATCTTGAACCTAGCTCAGATATTTTATATTCGCCATTAAAAAATGGAAAGATAGAATTGATTACAGATACGAAACATGCAATATATTTTTCAACAAATAATTATAATGTTTTAATGCATATTGGTCTGGAGACAGTTGGACTTTCAGGGAAGCCATTTTCATTATTAAAAAAACAAGGTGAACAAGTTTCTCTTGGTGATGAAATTGTTAAAGTGGATTGAAAAACAATTGAAAAAGCTAATCTAGAAAAAGTTACTCCAGTTGTAGTAGATTTAAATTCTGTATCAAAATATAAATTAACAATTAAAAATGAAGGAAAAAAAGTAAAAAAGGGAGAGTTAATTTATGAGATAGAAATTGATGAAGAGAAAATAATTAAAGATAAAAAAATTCATATTGAGAAAAGAGAAGGTAAATATAAAACTCTTGCCTTACAATATTTAACTGCAATTGGTGGTAAAAATAATCAAAGTCTTGTTCATAATTGTATGACAAGATTACGTTTTAAAATTATTAATAAAGATCTTGTTAATGAAAAAGCTTTAAAAGAAATAGAATTAACAAAAGGAATTAATTGAAATGGTGAAGAACTTCAAATAATTATTGGTGGAGAAGTTTATAAAGTTAAAGATGAATGTCAAAAAATAATAGAAAATAAATCAACAAATGATGAAAAAGTAAGAGCAACTAAGGTTCCAAGAAAACAAAAAATTATGGGAGCAATTACAGCTATTGTTTTCCCAACTATTCCAATCTTAATTGGAACAGGAGTAATTAGTGGACTGCAAGCTATTCTTGCAATATCAGGTGTAATTTCAAATCCGGCTCCTGGTCAATCAGTAATGGAGTTAGATTTATTTAGTGCCTTGATGTTTATTATGTCAAAAGTTGGAATTGAATTGGTTGGAATCGTATTTTTATGTAGTACTGTGAAATACTTTAATGGAGATCCGTGGCTTGCTATATGGTTAGGTGCTGCATTAACAAGTAGATATTTATTTGGAAGTGGTTGAACTTTATTTACAGTATTTGGAAATCCAATTGTTATCAAAACCTATGAAGGTACAGTACTACCAATGATATGTGCTGGTTTATTATTAGTATTTCTAAATAACTGAATTAAAAAATGAATGCCAACTTCAGTTGATATTGTATTTAGACCAGCATTAGTGTTTTTATCAACATTTTTAATAATGCTATTTACAGTAGGGCCTTTCTTTAGAATTATTGAACAGTTTATTGCAAAGTTTGTAATTCTATTAGGAAAAATTCCATTTGGAGTTGGTATGGCCATATTTGCAATGATATGACAACCACTTGTATTAACAGGAACTCACGTTGCTGTAGTTACTGTTATTACATTGCCAATGAATGATGGAGATCCATCAGCAATGTATGCTTGTTTACAAATAGCTATTATGGGACAAATTGGAGCTGTTCTAGCTTTAAGTTTTATTACTAAAAATCAAAAAACAAAACAAGCAATCTTTGCTTCATTACCTGGAGCTATGTTTGGAGTGACTGAACCAATTATTTATGGTATTAATTTACCAAAAATAAAACCATTTATTTTTGGTTGTGTTGGTTCACTAGTTGGTGGTTTTATGGCAGGTATATTAGGTGTGGCTCAATATAGAAGAACTGGAACTGGTATTATGTCTTGAATGGGATTAGATATCGGATGAGGAATGGTATTTGGTATTTTAGCTGGATTTGTTTCATTATTCACAGCTCTAGTTTTAACATTAATGCTATACCAGGATCGTAAATCTGAGTACATCGCTTATAGAGAAAATAATAAACTTTTATTAAAATCAATTAAATTAAACTTTGATTTTGATGAGGTAAAATTAAAATCTCTAAAAGAGCAACTAGCAAAAGAGACTTTAATTGTTAAAGAATTTAATAAAAATTATAAAAACTATGAAAATAACTTAATTGATTTACAAAAGAAACAAATTAAAAAACAGAATATAATTAACAAGTTTGAAATGAAAAAAGAAAAACTTTATAATAAAGTCTTGAAGTTGGAAGATAGAGACTTAGAAAAATATAATTATTTTGCAGAGAAATATAATAATTTAAAATTATCTGAGACTTTTAATGAACTATTAAAAGAAATTAAAGAACTTGAATTGAAATTAGTTAATTGTGAAAAAGAAGTTAAAGAATTTAATATAAAAAAATATAAAGACATTTCAGATTTTATTGATAATTTAAATATTAATAAAAATCAAATATTAGACGATTATAAAAAAAATTATTTAAATGCTTTTAACTCTATTGATATTGCCTATGAATTAACAGAAGTTAATAATATGGAATGAACAAAAAAAGAAATTCTTAATTTGAAAACAAGAGAGGAAATAAAATATGTCAAACAAAATACCAAGTAGTTTTTTATGAGGTGGGTCAACTAGTGCCTATCAATTTGAGGGAGGTTTTGATCAAGAAGGTAAAGGAAATTCTATTCAAGATACACGAACAAATATTCCACAAGGAACAACTGATTTTAAAGTAGCCTCTGATCATTATAATCATTGAAAAGAAGACGTGGCCTTAATGGCTGAAATGGGATTTAAGTCATATAGATTTTCAATTGCTTGAACAAGAATATTACCTCAAGGTGATGGGAAAGTTAATAAAGCAGGAATTGAATTTTATAATAATTTAATCAATGAGCTAATTAAAAATAAAATAACTCCAATAATAACTATGTTTCATTTTGATTTACCACATAGTTTAAATATTGATGGAGGTTGATTAAATAAAAGAACAATTAATGCTTTTGAACAATATGCAAAAGTATTATTTGAATCATATGGTGATAGAGTAAAACACTGATTAACAATAAATGAACAAAATGTTATGATTTTATTTGGTGAAATTGTTGGAATAAATTTGCCAAAAGAAGGTAATAAACTTAAAAATATATATCAAGTAAATCATCATATGATGTTAGCACAAGCAAAAGCAATTAATTTATGTCATGAAATTGTTAAAAATGGTAAGATTGGTCCAGCTCCAAATATCTCTAGTGTTTATGCAAACTCAAATAAACCCATTGACCAATTTGCAGCACTTAATATGAGAGTTATGAGAAATTGATTTTATTTAGATACTTGTGTTTTTGGCAGATATAATTCTTTGGTTATAAATTATTTAAAAGCAAATAACTCAATGTTTGAATGTAGTGATGATGAAATGAAGATAATTAAAAAAGCAAAACCAGATTTTATAGCTTTTAATTATTATGCTTCTTCTACTGCCAAAATGACTGAAAGTGATGAAATATTTGATGAATTACCCGATCAACAAAAAGTAAAAAGTGTTAAGGGTATGTATGAACAAGTTAAAAATGATAATTTATTAAAAACTCAATTTGGATGAGAAATAGATCCATTGGGCTTTAGAAATACAATTAGAGAACTTTGAGATCGATATCAATTACCCTTAATAGTTAGTGAAAATGGTATTGGAGGATATGACTCTTTAACAAATGATGGTAAAGTACATGATGATTATCGAATAGAGTATTATAAAGTTCACTTAAAAGAACTTAAAGCCGCTATACTAGAAGATAAAATTGATATCTTTGGTTATAATCCCTGAAGTGCCATTGATTTAGTATCAACTCATGAAGGAGTTAAAAAGAGATATGGATTTGTTTATGTTAACAGAGATGAATTTGATTTAAAAGATTTAAAGAGATATAGAAAAGATAGTTTTTATTGATATCAAAATTTAATTAAAACCAATGGTGAAGAACTTTAATAGAAATTTATTTTAAAACTAATATGAATAGTCATAATATGACTTTAGTATTAGTTTTTTATTTTTATTATTGGAAATATTTTCATAAATATAAGAATATTATCAAAATTTTTTCCTTTAAAATATCATTGGAGGTATTATATGAAAAAAGGTTTATTAGTTTGCAGTGGTGGTATTTCAACTACAATGATTGCAAAAAAATTAAATGAATGTGCTAATGGTTATATTGAATTTGAAGCCAAAGGCATAATGACTGATACAAGTTGATTAGACTATTTAGAAGATTACTCAATATTGCTTGTATCACCACAAATCAAGCATATGTATTCAAAACTTGAAGAAGATGTTGATGGAAAAATCAAAATGATTCAAATTGATGCTCAGTATTTTAATCTTAATTCTATTGCACAATTTTGAGAAAAAAATAAGGAGAGTATATAATGGGCTCAAAAGGTAAAGATTCAAAAGAGGACTCAAAGTTCAAAATTTGAATGAATAATAAATTAATACCATTTTTTGGAAAAATTAGTACTCAAAGGCATTTATTAGGTATAAGAAATGGAATAATGGCAGCATTACCATTTATTTTAGTAGGAAGTGTATTTTTAATTATTTCAAGTATTCCAATAGGGACTGGAGATGGACAATTATTATCTACACTTTTTCCACAGCAATTAAAAGTTGCTTTTGATCTAATTAACAGATTTACTTTTGGTATTATGGCTCTTTACATGGCAATTGGTATAGGTTCTGAACTTGCAAGGTTAAGCAGATTAAGTTCAACTCAAGGTGCTGTAATAGGAGCAATGGGATATATAATGTGAATATTACCACTATCTTTGAACGTAACTGTTCTTTCTGAACAAGAAGCAGCTCAATTAGCGGAATTATTAGATAAAACAGGTGTATCTTTTAGTATTTTAAAAGGTGGATTATGAATTAATATAAAAGATTTAGGAGGTTCAACTGCTTTTGTTGCAATTGTTTCCTCTACAATTTGTGTAGAGATTTATAGAGTTTGTCTTAAATATAGAATAACTATTAGATTACCAAAACAAGTTCCAGATGCTGTAAGTAATTCCTTTTCAGCACTAGTTCCAATTTTCTTTGGAGCTTTGATTATAGGTTTTATTAGATACATTGTTGGTTTTGATTTAGCAAATTTTCTTAAAGATGCATTAGCACCAATGGGAAACTTTTTAGTAAGTAATTTATTAGGAGCTTTAATTATTATATTTTTAATTGTATTTTTATGATGATTTGGAATTCATGGAGGTTCCCTTGTTCAATCCATTACGAGACCTTTTTGAATAATTGCTTTGGAAGAAAACCAAGAAGCATTTAAGAATGGTGAGAAGATTCCTAACTATTTTATAGAACCATTCTTTCAATGATTTGCCCAGGTAGGTGGAGCGGGAAATACTTTAGGTCTTGTTATTGTTGGTTCAATAATGTCTAAATCTGCTACACTAAAATCTATGTCAAGGACAAGTCTTGTACCAGGAATATTTAATATTAACGAACCAATATTATTTGGTTTACCAATATTATTAAATCCATTTATGTGGGTTCCATTTGTATTGGGACCAGTTGTATCAGCTACAATCGGATATTTATTACAAATTACATTTGGTATTCATTGAGTGACAATGGCTCCTTGAACAATGCCAGGACCATTGGGAGCATTTTTTGCAAGTGGTAATCAATGGCAATCTTCAATAGCTGCATTGATTGTATTAGCATCATCAATTCTAATTTGATTTCCATTTACACTAGCATATGATAGATTTTTATTAAAAAAGGAAAAATTAGATAGTGAGTCAGGAGTTTTATAGGTGAATACATTTACTTTATTAATAATTTTCACTTTATTAAGTTTTACTAATTGATTAGCTTCTGTTTTTACTTATAAAAAATGTGAAGGGAAATTAAAGGGTAGAAATTTATTTATTGGAATTATAGGATTTGTATTATTTATTGGTATAAGCTGATTAGTGGCATTATTTCTTCCCATGATAGTATTAATTATTTTTATAAGTTTCTATTTGCCATGATGATTAAATTATATGTATTATTTATTAAAGCAAAATAAAGTTAAGGAAAGGATTTTTTAAATTATGAAAAAAATAAATGAAGATTCAATAATCAAAAAAAAGAAGGATTTAAAGAAATATTGTAATAATTGGGTTGTTGTTTTAGCAGTTCTTACAATTATTTTATACGTAATATATTTTACAATTCTTTGAGAAGAGTGAGGTGGTACTAAAAATTTATTTGGAAATAACAATTCAACCATGCTATTATTTGGCTTAAGTTTTTTAGTAATAGCATCTTTTATTTATGGATCTAACAGAAAAAAATTTAGTGCTATAAAATGAATTATTTATTTCATATTATTTTTTATGGCGGGACTTTTATTGAATAGTATTATCGGATTTGTAATATGATCATTCCTACTTCTTTTTACTGGACTGGAAATTATTTTTAATATTGATAAATTTAAAGAATTAAAAAAGGATAAAAAAAATGAGACTAGAACAAATCAATAAATTTGAAAGTGTTTTATTTAAAAACAATATCTCTGAAATAAATAGAGTTTTTTCATCGGAGGTTTTCTTTAAAATTGACTTAACTAATTGTGAATTCTGAGAAGAGTTTTTAGAATATTTATTTTTAAATTTAAAAACAAAAAACTTTAAAAAAGAAAAACTAAAAAGGGGAATTAATTTAAATATTGCTGATACAAAAGATAATATAAAAAATTATATAATTACTGAGTATAAGGAAGGTGAATGTTTAGAAATTGCTAATATAAATTCTAATCAAACTGTTCTAACAAAAATATTTATTAGAGCAAAAAATAACAATGGAAGATACCCTACAAATATTTGATATCTAGAGTCGCAAAGAACACTAAATGAAATAAGTAAAAAAGAACATAAAAAATTGCAAAGTACTTTCAATGCGAAAATAATTAATAAAGTTATTCTTTTAAAAGATTATTTATTAAATAAGGTAAGAGATATTAAGTAATGTTAAAAATTTTAAATATAAAAGATATTAATAACAACTTAATAGATATATATATATTAAAGGGATTAATCTTTTTAAAAAAACCTCTAAGATTTAAAGAGAATCAATTTAGAGAAATAAATTTAGATAAAGATACATATGTTAGTTATGGTTGAATTGATAGTCATGTTCATTGTGATAATGAAAATAAATTATATGGTTCTATTATCGATGAAATTGGATATAAAAAAGGAGTAACAACAGTAATAGATGCAGGAAGCGTTGGAATTAATGGGATTGAAAGAATGTGAGGAATTAATAAAAAAAATATTACAAATTTAAAAATACTACTTAATATTTCTCAAAAGGGAATTTATAGACAATCAGAGTTATCAGATTTAAGGGATATTAAAATTGATTATAATAAAAGGTATGAGAATTTTATTGTAGGTTACAAAGCTAGAATGAGTAATTCTGTTACACTAAATACTGGTATAGATTCTTTATCAATTTTTTCTAATATCAGAAAAAATAAAAATATAAAAAAACCCTTAATGATTCATATAGGTAATGAACCTCCAAGTTTTTTTGAAATAGTAAAATTAATAAAAAAGGGAGATATAATTACACATATTTTTAATTATAAGAATAATTCAATTTTTAATAAAGATTTTACATTAACAAATAATTTAAAGAATGCAATAAGAAAAAAAATATTATTTGATGTTGGACATGGAAATGAAAGTTTTATATTTGATTGTGCTAAAGGAGCTTTTGAAAATAATTTTATTCCTGACATTATAAGTACAGATATTTATGAAACAAATATTAAAAATAATAAAGTCAAATCTCTTGCTGTAACAATGAATAAATTTAAAAAAATCGGTATGAAATGAAGTGACATCATTGAAAGAGTTACAAAAAAACCATATGGTTATTTCAAAATTAAAAAAATGGGAGAAATAAAAAATAAAAACATTGCAAATTTAACATTTTTTAAAATTACAAAAAATAAAGAGTTAGAGATTGACTCAAGGGAAAATATTTTAAAAATAGAAGAGCAAATAACTCCTGTTGCAGTTATTGTAAAAGGTAAATTTTATGAGGTGAATAATAATGATAAATAAATTTAGAAAAGTAATTAATGCTGATGGAAGAATGACTATTTTGGGAGTCTCAAAATTTAATTCAGAAGTGGCTCAAGCTATGGAATATGCAGGAAATAATTTTTTTATTATGTCAGAATTTAAAAATTACATTAATGATGAAATAAAAAAAATAATTAAAACTGAAAATGTTTGTGTTGTTAATTCTGCTTCTGCTGGTATAACATTAGCAGCAAGCGCAGCAATATATAAAAATAAAATTTATGATGTTAATAAAATTATTCCTGTAAAGAAAGAGATAATTTTAGCTAAGGGTCATAATATTGATTTTGGTGCTCCAATTGAGTCCTTATTAAATTTAGTTAATACAAAAGTGATTGAGGCAGGATATGCAAATAAATGTAATGTTGAAGATTATCAATATTATATAAGTGAGAATACAGTTGCAGTACTTTATATAGTATCCCATCATTGTGTTCAAAAAAATATGGCTTCATTAGATGAAGTTATTGAATTATGTAAAAAAAATACTGTTCCACTAATTGTTGATTGTGCTGCTGAAGAAGATATTTTAAAATATTCAAAAAAAGATATAGATGTTGTTATTTTTTCGGGATCTAAAGCAATTGAAGGTCCAACTTCTGGTTTTGTTTTTGGAAAAAATAAAGAACTCATTGAAAATATTAAAAGACATCAAGAGATTATTGGCAGAACAATGAAAATAGGGAAAGAAAATATTTTCGGATTATTGAAGGCTTTAAAAAAATATAAAATTAATAAAAATATTGATTTTGAATCATATTTTAAAATATTTAATTTAAATAAAAATATAAAATGTAAAAAAAATATCGATACAAGAGGTATTCAAAGAATACGCTTTGAGATAGTCAATAATAAAGTTAGTGCAATACAGCTGTCAAAATATTTAAAAAGTTGTGATGTAGCTATTTATCTTAGAGACTATTTTGCCAATCAAGGTTATTTGGATATTGACATTAGAAATATAAATCTTAAAGAAGCAAATATTATTAATGATTCCATTTCATTATTTTTAGAGGGGAAATAAATATGAATAATAAAAAAATAAAGTTTTATAAAAATAGAGTATGCTTGAATGTCTTAGCAAAAGATATAAACAATGCAAAAGAAATTATTGATGCTACGGATGGAAATGTAGTTGTTGGTATTTTATCAAAAAATTTTAAAGATGATGAATCCGCTTATAGTGAGATGATAAAATGAAAAAAAGAAACAAATAATAAGATAAGTATTGGTTTAGGATCTGGAAATCCAAAGCAATCCTACATGGTAGCAAGATTAACCAAGAAAATAAATCCTGCACATACTAATCAGGTTTTTACTGGTGTGGGTCTGTCAATTAATAATTTTGAAAATAATAATACCTTTATAAATTGTCTTGTTTCTCCAACTGGTAGACCTGGATATGTAAAAATAAATACTGGACCATTAAGTTCATCAGTTCATAATGAGGATGCCATTGTTGAAATTAATACTGCAATACAAATTATAAAAGATATGGGGGGAGACTCAATAAAGTTTTTTCCAATGAATGGTCTTTCAACTATTCAAGAGTATAAAATTGTTGCTGATGCTTGTGGAAAAAATAATTTTTGTTTAGAACCTACAGGAGGAATTGATTTAAATAATTTTGAAGAGATACTAAAGATTGCAATTAATGCTGGAGTTAAATTAGTTATTCCTCATGTTTATAATTCTATTATTGATAAAAATAGCGGAGAGACTAACATAAAAAAGGTAAAAGAATTATATAAAATAATTAGAGGTCAAATATATGATTAAATTAAAAAATAAATTAGGCATTTCTATTTATCCAGAGTTACTTAAGTTTGAAGAAATAGTTTCATATTTGGAACTTGCAAGTAAATATTCATTTGACTTATTATTTATAAATTTTATTGGAGTTATTGAAAAAAAAGATCAAAGTCTTTTAAAAAAATATAAAGAAACTATAATAGAAGCAAAAAAAAGAAATTATACTGTAACTATTGATGTTAATAAATCTACATTTGATACAGCTAATATTAATTATAAAAATCCAGACTTAAAATATTTTTATGAGCTAGGAATCAATTGTTTACGCTTGGATGATCAATTTAATGGTTTTTTTGAAGCAAATTTAACTTATAATCCTTATAATATTAAAATTGAGCTAAATCCTTCAACATTTAATGCACAAATTGAGAATATTATAAGTTATGGTGCCAATAAGCAGAACTTACAAGCGCTTCATAACTTTTATCCTCAAAAGTATTCTGGATTGGATTATGAGTTATTTAAAAAATATAATTTAAAAATAAAATCTATGGGTATTAACATTGGAGCCTTTGTTACAATAACAGATCATAAAAGCTACGGACCTTGGGATGTTAGTGAAAATCTACCAACTCTTGAGATGCATAGATTTTTAGAAATTGGAATGCAAGTTAATCATTTATTATCAAATGATTATGCTAGTTATATTTATATCTCTACACAATGTGCAAATATAAATGACTTTGAATCAATACTGAGGCACTTTGATTTTAAAAAACATTTTAAAATTAACTTAATAAATGGTGTTACTGAGCAAGAAAAAAGAATATTAGCTTTTAATAATCATTTTATTAGAGGTGATTTATCTCAAAATATTTTAAGAAGTACTATTACAAGAGTAGAATTTAAGGATATGGATATAAAACCAAGAAAATTCAAGGGTGATATAATACCTATAGGATCTATAGTTATTCCAAATAATTCCTACAATAGATATAAAGGTGAATTGCAAATTGTTAAACAAGAAATAAAAAATGATGGTTTAAGAAATGTAGTAGGTTCCCTACAAGATAAATATTTATTTTTAATTAATGAAATTCATCCTTGAAATTATTTCAAATTAATTTTTTAATGCTAAAGGTTTTTATTGATCTAGGAACCACCAATTTAAAAATAGAAACGTATAATCATAAAAAATTAATTGAGAAGCTTACATTTTTAAATAGACATATATATTTTGATAATGATAATTACTTTTATGCAGATAAACTGTTTGAATTTTTAAAAAAATATTTTATATCTTTAAATAATAAGTACGCTCAAAATATATTTATTATATTTTCTTCTGCTATGCATACATTAATATTTTTAGATGAGAATTATAATCAAATAGATAAAGGTCGTTCCTTTTTAGAAAAAGTAGACTTTAAACTAAATGAAGAGAAAAAAATTTTTTATAGAAAAATTAATAAATTAGTAAATTCAGAATTTTTACCCATATATAAAATCAATAAATTTAGTGAGATTAATTATAATTCAATAACAACTTTAAAAAGTTATATTCTATATAAATTTACTTGTGAGAAAGTAATTGAAATATCAGATGCTGTTGGGTTAGGATTGATTGATTCTAAAAATCGAGTTTTTAGTAAGGAAATAATTAGTAGCATAAACTTAAAAGAAGAACTATTACCACAATTAATTCTCGAAAGAAAAATATTTGAATGCAGTCTCAAAAAATTTATATTAAAAATAGATTTGGGTATTTCTGATGGAGCCTCAGCTGCCATTGGATCTGCTTTTAATAAAAATAGTATTTCATTATCAATAGGAACGACTCTTGGAATAAGATACATTACATCAAAATTTGTAGATACTATATGAGACTTTGATTATTGCTTTCCAATATATAATGATAAATGAATTTATGGTATTTCTTCATCAAATGGTGCAAACAATATTGAATTAATTATTTCAAAAATGAATTTAACTTTAGATGATTTGAACAATATTGATTTTTCAAATGCAAAATTAATTAATAAAAAAATATTTTTCTATAAAGAGAGATTTAATCAAAGTCTTTTAGAAATTAATGAGACTAATTTTAATATTGATTTATTATATACATATATTATTCAAATGATTAATAGAGTAAAAAAATATAAAGATATAATTGATTCAAATAAAAAAAATAAATCTCAAATTATTGCAACAGGTGGTTTATTTAGTAATATTCATATTGCAGCTTTATTTAAAAAAGAGTTTAAAAATGATATAATAATTTCAAAAGATAATAATTTATCAATAACTGGATTAAAAGAAATCATCCAAAGATGATAAGGGATAAAATTATGTCAAATGTAATAACAAAATTAAAAAAAATAAGAGTAAATAATGAATCTGATGCAAATATTGCAAATTATGTTATTGAGAATATTGAGATTATGGATAATATTGATATTAGGGATTTAGCAAAAAAAATAAATCATTCTACAAGTAGTGTAACTAGATTTATCAAAAGATTAGGTTATAGCTCATTTAACGAATTTAAATATGAAGTAAAAAACTATATAAATAGCATTTTAATAGATAGTAAGTATAAAAATATTGATAATGAAAAATTAAGCATGATAATAAAAAAAGAAATTGCTTACATTAATGAAATTCTTGAACATAATATTTTAATATGAACTAGAGATAAAAACATTGATGAAATAATTGAAAAAATAATGATCTCAAAACAAATATTTATTTTTGCCTTGGGTGGAACTTATAGTGTTGGTTATGATTTTTGTCTAAAATTACAAAGATTAGGATTTAATTCAAGCGTTTCAAATGACTCTGTGATTCAAGAAACTCTTATAAGTGCTAATTCGGGAAAGCCTGGGTGCTTATTTATAATTTTCTCACTTTCTGGTGAAACAAAACAGCTGATCTATGTTGCTGAAAAGATAAATAAAAGAAAAATGTTTTTAATTTCTTTTACAGGAATTGAGAACAATACAATTAAAAAGTTATCAAATTTAAATTTATCTATTTTTAATAATGATAACCACTTTAAATCACTTATTAAAGGAAATAGAATATCTTTTATATTTCTTATTGATATTTTAATTCAATTAATTATAAATCAAAACAGTGAGAAAAATTATAAATCAGTTTTAGTTACTACAAAATAGTTAGGGAAGGTTTATGAAAAAAATAAATGAAAGAGAAGTTAGTCAGAAAAATTACTTAAATGGAAAGCCATGGCGTTGATGAATTAAACTTATTCTAATTATTTTATCAATATTACTTTTTATTATTTTGATTTGGGGATTTGCCTTTAAAGGCTTTTTATATATTGAATATAAAAATAAAACAATAAAATATTATAATCAAATTGTAATACAAGAAAACAATGAAGAGGTTTGTAAGGAATTAGATAATGCGTCTGAAAAATTTATATCTAGATGTAAAGAATTTAGAGAAAAAAGAAATGTCTATTATGATTATCAAAAAGGTAATGATGTTATATTTAAATATATATAAAATTGAATCTTTAGCATCTAGTAACTATATTATTTTTTCAGTTACAAATACTTACTTTAATGATATTAGAAATAAAGAAAATGAAAATAATGAAGATTTATTAATGAACTCTACTTTTTTTGTTTATAAAAAAGAAAATAAAAAATGATATCTTGAAGATTTATTATTTCAATATAAGGATATAGAAAAATTAGGAGAATACAAATAAAATGAATGAAGAAATTATAAATGTTAGCATGGAATTAATAGCAACATCAGGAACTGCAAAATCATTGGCTTTATCAGCAATTAATATAGCTAAAAATGGTGATAAAGAAGGGGCAATAAAATTGATTTCAGAAGCTAAAATAGAATTAAATAAGGTTCATAATATTCATGGTGATTTAATTTCAAAAGAAGCAAGTGGTAAAAAGTTAGATATTTCATTACTTTTTATACATTCCCAAGATCACTTAACAAGTGCTATTATTATTATGGATTTAGCTGAACATTTAGTTAATTTATACACCAAGTAAAATATTAGTTTATCTTTTTCTTTATACTTCTTTCAAGAGGAGTATCAGTAATTGTATTTTTATTTGCAAAAGTAAAACTTTTGGAATTATTTTTTGCGGAACAGGAGTTGGAATATCATTAGCTGCAAATAAAATAGAAGGAGTAAGAGCAGTTGTTTGTAGTGAACCTTACAGTGCAAAACTTTCAAAGGAGCATAATAATACAAATATTTTATCCCTTGGCTCAAGAGTTGTAGGATTGGAACTTGCAAAAATGATAATTAGTGAATGAATTAATGCCACTTTTGAAGGTGGTAGACATCAAAAAAGATTAGATATGTATTAGTAAAGTATAATTATTACAAATTTTAATAAAAAAAGTACTTTTTAAAGTACTTTTTTTATTAATAAGCCTTGAAATCTAAGTTTTTAAGCATTACTTTATTTTTTTTAATATAAAAGTATGTTATAGTAAGTATTTATAAGGAGAATTCAAATGAAAACACTAATAGAGATAAATAATATTTCAAAAGCCTTTGGTAAAAAAGTAATTTTTAAAGATTTTAATTTAGAAATAAAAGAAGGTCAAAAAGTAGCTTTAATGGGTGCCAATGGATGTGGTAAGACAACCTTAGTTGAAATGATTGCTCAATTCTCAAAACCAGATTCAGGTGAGATTAAAATTTACTTAGAAGATAATATTAAACAAGAAATTGGGATTCAATTACAAGAAGGTAATTGACCCACAGGAATTACAGCACATAACATGTTAGATTTTTATAAAGCAGTATATCCAAAATTAACAAAAGAGTGAGAAGAAAAAATTAAAAAAGTTTTTGAAATTGATGAGTTTATTGACAGACCTCTTAAAAAATTAAGTGGAGGGCAAAGACAAAGATTTAATGCAATGATTTCAATTATGAATAATCCAAAAATTATAATATTAGATGAATTAACAACAGGATTAGATATGGAGTTACAATTTAAAATAATTGATTTTTTTTCAAAAAACACGAAAGAATTTAATCAAACTTTATTATTGGTTTCACATCATCCAGAAGAAGTTGAAGAAATGTGTGATCGTTTAATTATTATAAAAGAAAGTAAAGTTTTTTATGATGATTCAATAATTAATACAATTAAAAAACACAAATCAGTTAGAGCATTAATGGATAAGTTTTTTAAAGGAGAAATTTAAAATGAATAAATTAAAAAAACAAAAGGATTTAAATATTAAAAAACAAATTAGTATTTTTAATAATTTGTCTCTGTTACTTTCTAA
This sequence comes from Spiroplasma endosymbiont of Dioctria linearis, assembly GCF_964030865.1. Taxonomy (NCBI): domain Bacteria; kingdom Bacillati; phylum Mycoplasmatota; class Mollicutes; order Entomoplasmatales; family Spiroplasmataceae; genus Spiroplasma; species Spiroplasma endosymbiont of Dioctria linearis. Next base: position 356,789 of record NZ_OZ034984.1, read on the forward strand.
GTCTTTCATTAAAGAACCAAAATCAATAATTTTTATGATTGTAGTTCCAATTTTCTTTAACATTATGTTTTTCTTTATAATGGGAGAAAAATCTGGACAAGGTCATTCAATTCTATTTGCTTATACATTATTGCCATGTCTTACAATTTTAACTCTACTAGCACCAGCTGTAGTAGAATGGAAAAACTCTGTTTTCTTAAAAAGAATTGATATAACAGGAATAAGAAAGGGTATGTTTATAGGAGCACTTTGATTTGTATATTTAATAGCTGGAATAATAGCATTTATATTAATGATGATCTTTAATTTAATATTTTCTGAAATTTATAGTTTGGCTTTAAATGACAACCAACCAACTTTTGCAAAATTATTGGGAGATGTTCATTGAGGTTATTTAATATTATCTATGATTTTAATTACTTTAACTTCAATTGCTTTAGCTACAATGTTTGGTGGATTATTTAGTTCTGTGGGTTCAATGCAAGGAATGATTATGATGGTTTACTTTTTTAGTATATTTTTATCAGGAATAATGTTACCCCCAGAGACTTTTGAATCTAGTAAAGGAATGATTATATTTACATATTTTATTCCTCATAAATATGCAGTCTTTATATTCTTATATGCCACAAGAGGATGAAATGGGGATGGATGAGATAGTGAGTTTAATTGACATCAAAAACTTGGAGATGGATCAAGAGATTTTACAGCTACATGACAACCAGTACTTGGAGCAATATTAATACTGATAACAATTTTTATAATTACTACTTTGACTTTTAAATGAACAGCAAAAAAATAAAAATGAACATATTAAATAATTTTGATAACTAAATTTAGTTATCTTTTTTTTATTTATATGTTCATTTTGAAAAGCCTTATTTTACATGTAAATTTGTAGCTTCTTTTTTTAATTTTTTCATATCTTTTTTTAATTTTGTAATTTTATCTTCTGCTTTTTTATAAGCATCTCGACCTGTAAAAATATGAAGAGGTGGTTTTGAATCTTTATTAGTTAAATTAATAATAAATTCACAATATTTTTCTGGATCTCCATCTTGTTGTTTATTAAATTTGGCAATTCCATCAAAATAAGCATCTCTTGCTATTTTATAGTCTTCAATTTTACTTTCTCCACTTACCATTGAAGTTGCTTCTAAAAAGTTTGTTCTAAAACCTCCAGGTTTTATACAACTTACACTGATATTTAAATTTTCAAGTTCATGGCATAAAGCTTCTGTTCAACCATCAGTTGCAAATTTAACAGCTGCATATGTAGAGATGTATGGATCTCCTACATAACCTCAAACTGAAGAGGTTGTAAAGATATGTCCAGATTTTTGTTTTCTCATATATGGTAATGCTGCTCTAGTCGCATTCAAAGTTCCAAAAAAATTAATTTCAAAACACTTTCTAATTTCTTCATCAGTTGTTTCTTCAAATGTCCATAATTGACCATATCCCGCGTTATTTAGTAAAATATCAATTGAACCAAACTTATCAAAACATTGTTTCATTGCTTTATCTAGTTCCTTTTGTTTTGATAAATCAACTTTTACAGCTAATAAATTATCATTTTTACCAATTTCTTTAACTATTTTTTCTGGACTTCTACTTGTTGCTAAAACACAATGTCCTTTTTCTAACAATTTTTTAACAAATATTAGGCCAAAACCTTGACTTGCCCCTGTTATAAATCACACTTTGTTTTTCATAAATTAATTTCTCCCTTAATTATTTTATTATACAACTTAAATAGGGATAATTAACTTAAAACTAAATATATACTTTTATTAATGCGTGTTAATTATAATAGGAAATAATTAACACCCTCTAATAATAAAAAAAAAAAAAAAGCAAAGCAAAATATTAATGTTAAAAATATTTTACTAATTGTAAAACTTTTTCTAAAACATTTTTAAGTGGAGTATTTATTTTTAACTTATAAAAGTGTATAGATTTTTTCCTTTTTTTTTGAAACAATCATATTGAAGGAGATTTAATCTTCTTCGCAAATGTTTTTCTCATATTACTAATACTATTAAATAAATAAACAACAAATAGGATATTTCTTTGTTCTTAATTCCTATTTTATAATTATTTATAAATTTACTATTTACTTATATAACTACTCATAGTTTTCCAAATAAATTTTTAGTAGTATTAGTCTTAAAAAATATTTCCAATAACCAATGTTATGTCCTTAATATTGGTTATTTTTTTTGTTTTTTTACAGTTTATATAATAATTCTTTTAAATAATAGAAACTTATGATTATAGGTATATAAATTTTTAGCAAAAAACTAAATAATGAAAGTGTAAAGGGATTTAAAGGTGTTAAATATGTCTAAAAATATATTTTATGACAATGCAGTTTTAATGGTGGATTTACTTGGCGGTAAAGAAAATATTAAAGAAATCCAACATTGTGCAACAAGATTAAGATTTGTATTAAAAAATGATGATAAATTTGACTTAGAAAAAGTGAAAAAACATCCTTTATTTAAAGGTTATAAAAAACAAGAAAATCAGCATCAAATTATTATTGGTGCAGGAGTTGTTGATAAACTTTATAAACAAATAGAAATCGTAATTGATACTAAAAATCTTGATGGAGATTTAAAAATTGAAAACAAACAACCATTTTGAAGAAAAGATGTTTCTGTAAAATCTAACTTGTTTATGATTTCAAAAACTGGAATGAATTCATTTGCGTCAATTTTTGTACCATTAGTTCCTGTTTTTATTGCTGGGGGAATGTCTTTAGCACTTAAATCCTTAATTGGTTCATTTGCTCCATCTTCAGGTTTTACAAAATTACTTGATGTAATTGGGGGAGCAATTTTAGGATCAATTCCCGCATTTGTTGGTTATACTGCTGCAAAAAAATGAGGAGGTAATCCTTATTTGGGAATGGCGATGGGGCTTGTATTAATTTCTCCAGGTTTATTAAATAGTTATTCAACAAGTACTCCAGTTTTATTAGGATTTGACTTAAATACTTCTGCAAGTGCCATAGAAAATGCTAGACAACTTGCTTTTAGTGAATATTTGTTGAATAATAATTTACCTATTATTGGTCCAGAAGATCAAGGTTATTTAGAAGCACTAAATAGAACAGTAGGTGTTTATTACTATATTTTTGGTGATGGTGCAGGTGGATTTTTCAAAATTAAATTAATAGGTTATCAAGCTCAAATAGTGCCTGTTTTATTAGTTTTAGCTCTTTCTGTAAATTTAGAGCGACTTTTAAAAAAAATTACTCCTAATGTAATTGCTATATTAATAATTCCATTAGGAACAATTCTAATTTCGTCATGATTGGCTTTTTGAGTAATAGGACCATTAGGACAAATCATTGGAAAAGGAATATCAATTGGTTTAGCAGGGATTTTCAAATATACAAATTGAAGTTTTATTGGATTTGGGGGAATGATATTTGCTTTCTTTTATCCGTTCCTTGTTATTACAGGTTTACATCAAGGTTTTTTACCAATTGAAACTCAGCTATTGGTTGACAGTCAATTAAAGTATGGACACTCATTTTCATTTATAACTCCAGTTGCTTGTGTATCAAATATTGCACAGGGAACTGCAGCATTAATGTTAATTTTCTTTGTAAAAAAAGATAAAGAACAGATTACAAAAGCAAGTTCAAGTGCAATTGGTGGTTATACAGGTATAACTGAACCTGCAATGTTTGGAATCAACTTGCAAATAAAACCTTTATTTATTGCAGCTGCAATTGGAAGTGGTATTGCTGGTTGATGATTAGGAATGACACATACAGTTGCAAATTCCTTGGGAAGTGCAAGTTGAATTGGTCTTGTTCAATTTGATTGAACAACAAGACATACGATTAATTACTTTAATCAGGAAGGTATTAATTCCGTATTACAATCAGTGCCTATGGGTGCACATATCTCAATTGCTATGTTAATTTCAGGTTTATCAACTGCTGGAATTAGTACTGGGTTATTGAAAACCAAATGGGGGAAAAAGTCTCTTGAAAACTACTTAAAGTAGTATAATAAGTGTAATAAAGGGACACTATTATGGATAAAAAATGAGAAGTTATCTTCGACTACTTAATGTATTTGATTAGAGAAAACAAGGTTCTTAGAGGTGAGGTTTTACCTAGTCAAAATATGTTGAAAACAAAATTTGGATATTCAGAACAACCAATAAGAATAGCTTTTAATAAATTAATAGAATTAAAAATTGTTAAGTCAGTTAATGGAAAAGGTTTTGTTGTTCAAGATAAAATTTCAAATAATTTATTATTTAGTTTTAGAGAATTATTTCCTGGTTCAAATAACAAATATTATGATTTAGTTGAAATTGTTTGTAATAAAGAATTAGCCAAAGTTACTGGATTTCAAGAAAATAAAAAATTATGACATTTTAAATGCTTGAGAAAGACAAATATAAATGAAGTTATTTTGTATCAAGAAAGTTATATCTTAAAAGATAAGTTTAAAAGTGTAACAATTGAAAAATTAAATGAAAGTGGATTAATGTTTTTAATTGAAAAACAGTCTAATTCAATTATAAGTCACTCTTCAAAACAAATTTCTTTTGTTAAGGAAAGTGAAAATGAAGAATTATTAAAAAATTTTAAAGATAGAGACTCATTTAACTTTATTCTTGATTTAGGTAAAGTTTATGATATTTTTGGTGAGATATTGGAATTTAGAAAAAGCTGATATGATCCAAAGCATTTTAAATGAAACTTTATTGAATGAAGAAAATAAATTAATAATAAAATAAGTGGAAGGAATATGTATCAATGAAAAAAGTTAATTATTCACAAGAAGCACAAAATTTTATAAAAGCAGTAGGTGGTAAAACAAATATTGAATCTTATTTACATTGTGTAACAAGATTACGTTTTAATGTAATTGACAAAGAAAAAGTGGATGTTGAACAAATTAAATTATCACCAATTGCAAAAGGAATAAATTGAACGCAAAATCAATTACAAATTATTTTAGGAACAGGAGTTGTGGAAGCAACTTATAGTGAAGTTCAAAAAATATTGGAAGCTAATATTTCTCAACAAGGTGATGAAAATTCATCATCAGATATTTCATATGAAGAATTTAAAATTAAAGCAAAAACAAATAAGGAAGCATTAAGAAATAGTGGGGGAAAATTTGCATGATTGCAAATGAGCATGAAAACATTGGGAGATATATTCTTGCCAATTATTCCAGCTATTGTAGCTGCTGGTCTAGCAATGGGTTTTGCTGCTTTAATAAAAAATTTAATTCCTTATAATTCATCATCAGATTCATTGCTTTGAATAATTGTTGATATTGTAACTAAAACTGCTTTTAGTTCATTAGCAGTATTAGTTTGTTGATCAACTGTTAAAAGATTTGGTGGAAATCCTGTATTAGGTATTATTATTGGTTTAATGTTAATTAGTCCTCTATTACCCGACAAGGGATTAATTGCAGCCTATAATGCTCAAAGTAATTTCTTAGATGGTGGAGGAACAAAAGATGAATGAATTAATGCAGGTTTAAAATGATTAGATGAACCAGTTCTTCCAATAATGGTTTGAATAATTCCAATTACAGGATATCAAGGATCAGTTTTACCTGCTTTAGTAGTAGGTATTGGTGTTGCTTATCTAGAAAAGTTTATTAAAACTTGAATGCCTAAGTCTGTCAATATTATTTTTACACCATTCTTAACAATTTTAATTGCACTATTAGCAGCATTATTTATACTAGGACCAATTTTATTATTAGTAGAAAATGGGGTACTAATTGGAACAAAAGCAATTTTGGGAGTACCATTTGGTTTTGGTACAGCAATAGTTGCAGGATTATTACAAGTAATTGTTATAACAGGATGTCATCAAGTTTTACAAGGATTAGAAATGCAATTAGTAATTGATGGAAGTATTCCTCAAGGAGCAAATGCCGAAATAATGGGTTCAATATTCAACGCTATTTGAACTGCTTCAATTATTTCACAAGGTGGAGCTGCAATGGCAGTTGCTCTTAAAACTAAATCTAAACAAGAAAAAAACTTAGGAATGTCTTCAGCAGTTTCAACAATGTTTGGAATAACAGAACCTGCTATATTTGGAGTTAACTTACCTAAAATAAAACCATTTATTTATGCATCAATAGGTGGTTTTGTTGGAGGATTCTTTGCAGGATTATTAAATGTAACTTGTCCTGGAATGGGTGTTACTGTAATTCCAGGTCTATTACTATATTCAGGAGATTGAGTAAAATTAATTTTAATAATTTTAATAAACATTATTTCATTTGGTTCTGCTTTTCTATTAACATTATTCTTTTATTGAGAATCAGGAAGAAAGATTTCTGAAAAACAAATTAATAAGCAAGCTGAAAAAATAGTAAATGCACAAATAATCATTAAAAATATTCAAGATAATAAAGAAGTAGAAAACTATAATGCTTTAATTACTAATGCAGAAAAAAAATTAACTAAATTACAAAATAAAGAAAAAAAATTAGTAGAAGATAAATTAAAATATGAAAAATATGTTGAAGAAGTAAAATTAATAAGGCAAAATGAAAAAGAAGAAAATGAGAAAAATAAAAGTGATAAAATTAAACTTAAAGAAGAAAAAAAGAAATTAAAAAATAAAAATGGGGATTAAAAATGAAATGAGAAAAATATAGTTTAATTAATGAAAGTCATTTAAATTTATTTAAAAAATATCATAATAAAAAACAAAAAAATTGATACAACAATCAATTTCACTTAGCAGGTTATTGTGGATCAACAAATGATCCAAATGGATTAGTATATCATAAAGGACAATATTATATTTTTATGCAAAATTGTCCTTTTAGTATTCAACATTATAATAAGTCTTGAGCGCTATATACAACAAAAGATTTTATTAATTATGTTTATGAGGGTTTAACTTTAATTCCTTCAACTGATTATGATAAAAATGGAGTTTTTTCAGGTAGTGCAAGAGTCAATAAAAATGGAGAAATTGAAATATATTACACAGGTAATGTTAAGTTTAATGATTTAGAAAGAACAAGTTATACTTTAAAGGCTTTAATTGATTTAAAAGAAAAAAATGTAACTAAAGAATTATTATTTGAGTGTGATTTAAAAAAATATACTGGTCACTTTAGAGACCCAGTTGTTTTTGAAAATAATAATAAATTATTTATGCTGAATGGTGCTCAAACTTTAGATGAAAAGGGAGTACTAAATGTATATGAATTTATTGATGAATCTTGACAATGAACTAAGGACATAATAGTTGATGAAAAGGATGAACAAAATTCTTATATGGTTGAATGTCCAAACTTTTTTAAAATAGAAAATAAAGATTATATTATGGCTTGTTTAGAGCAAAATGCCTCTTTAAAAGATGGAAGTCACTTTGTTAAATATAGAGAAGTTAAATTTGATAGCAAAGCAAATTTTAAATTTAAATCAGGCTTTAATAAAATTGATTTAGGTTTTGATTTTTATGCACCACAAATATTTTCAAATACTGATGATAGAATTATTATGTTGGGTTGATTAGGAAACTCAAAATCTAATCCATTTCCCAAAGAACTAAAAACTTGAAGTAATCATTTAACTGTACCAAGACAATTAACTTTAAAAAATAATATGATTACTCAATTGCCAATTAAAGAATTAGAAAAATTGAGATTAAATAAAATTTCTTTAAAAGATAATAGTTTTTATTATGAGAATGGTTTAGTAGAATTTATGGCAAATAAAATTTTAAATAAGGATTTTGAAATTTTAATTAAAAATAAAAATAAAAATATAGTTCTTAAAAATGAAAATAATAATTTTTCAATAGATAGAAGTCTAATGGATTATAATGATGAATTAAATTTACCTTCAAAATTAAATTTTGATAACTTAAAAATTAATACTATCAGAATTTTAATTGACAGAAGTTGTTTAGAAATATTCATTAATGAAGGGGAACAAGCTATTTCTTTAAGATTTTTTATTAAAAAGCATAATCAAATAATAACAAACTTAAAAGAAGTGAATGTAATACAACTTGATTCAAATAAATATGTTTGAAATAATATAATTTTTAAAAATGAATTAAAGGAAAAATAAATATGAAAAAAATAATTTCAATAGGTGAAGTTTTAATGGATGTCTATTCTCAAGGAAAAAATGTTCAAAGTGAAGTAGGTGGAGCAAGTTTTAATGTTGCATGTTCAATTGCAGCTTTAAAAAATAATGAAAGTTACTTTATGGGAAGTTTAGGAAATGATGAGTATAAAAAAGAAATAGAACTATTAATAAAAAAATTTGATATTAAAAAAGATTTTATCCAAAATTCAAAATTACCAACAACAATTGCGAAAGTTACACTAGATGAAAATAGAGAAAGATTTTTTGAATTTATTAGAAATAGCGATGCTGATTTTTCTTTATCTAAATTTGATGAAAAGAAATTAAAAGAAATTGATTTTATTCATTTTGGTAGTGCTACTGCTTTTTTATCAGGAGATTTAAATAAATCTTATTGAGATTTATTTAAATTTGCTAATGAAAATAAAATTAGTTTCTGCTTCGATCCAAACTTTAGAGATAAACTTTGAGTTACTAAAGAAGAGACTGCTACTTTTAAAAGTCTGTGTAGTAAATTTTTGGAGAAAGCAAATTTGATAAAGCTAAGTGATGAGGAATTATTTTTATTAACTCAAATTAATAATGAAACTGAAGCATTAAAAAGTTTAATGAATAAGAATCCAAAAAGTTTAATTTGTATAACAAGAGGTAGCAAAGATACAATGTGTGGTTGAAAAAATGAAATTATTTTTGTAAGCACTATACAATCTGATATTGTAGAAGATACAACAGGAGCAGGCGATGCCTTTATATCTTGTTTAATAAATGATTACGTTACAGAAGAAATATGTAGTGATTCATCAAAGGAAAAAATTATTGAGATAGTTTCTAAAGCTAATGCATTTGCAAATAAGGCAGTTAGATATATTGGAGCTTTGGCTTTTCTAGAAAAGTTATAAGAATAATTTTTACTAAAGACAGTAATTAAAAGGAAAATTTAAAATGATAAATATAATTTTAAGTTCAAGATTAATTTTAAGAAAAGTTAATTTAGAAGATGCTTCTGATATGTTTGAATATGCATCAAATACAGAAAATATAAAATATGTAGAGTTTGAAAAACATAAGTCAATTGAAGATACAAAGATGAATATAAAAAATTATTTTCTAAAAAACTCTGAAAATAAATTTGCAATAGTTTTAAAAGAAAATAATAAAATGATTGGCACAATAGAGTTTAGAATTAATGGTAATGAAGCAAATTTTGGATGAATTATTAATAAAGATTATTGATCAAAAGGTTTTTGTACAGAAGCTGCTAAGGAGTTAATAAAAATTTATAATGAAAAATATAATATTAGTTTATTTTCAGCTTTAGTTATGCCAAATAATTTTGCTTCAAAAAGGGTTCTTGAAAAACTTGGATTTAAGTATGAGAAAAATTTAATTAAAAAATTTAATTATGAAAAGTATATTTTAAAGTTCTAAAAATTATAATTTAGTTATTTTATTAGATATCTTTTACACATCTAAAACCCATATTTCCAGCAGTTGATCTTGGTGCAGTTCCATTTCTAGAATATACTTTATATCTTTTACAAAAAGCATCATGACATAAATATGAACCACCCCTTATGGCATACTCTTTATTTTCATTAATCTCTAAATTAGATATTTCATCAGTTTTCTTTTTTTGAAAATATTCTAAGGAAACATTTTTTGCATTTATACATCATTCTCAAATATTTCCTAACATTTGATAAACTCCATAACCATTTGGTTCAAAGCTTTTTGCTGGAGCTAAATCTAAGAAACCATCTTCTAAGGTATTTCCAAAGGGAAAGTCTCCATTTCAAATATTTAAATTATATTTATTATTTTGCTTTAATTCATTTCCTCAACTAAATTTATTTTGTATTAAACCACCTCTAGCTGCATATTCTCATTCCGCTTCGGTGGGCAATCTTTTCCCAGATCATTTGCAATATTCAATAGCGTCATATAATGAGACATGAACAACGGGGTAGTTCATTTTATTTATAATATTTGATTTAGGACCTTGAGGGTGCTTTCAATTTGCACCAGGAACATCAAATCAAATACCCATTAAATCTGCTTTTTGATATTTAACTCTTTCTTCATCAGTTAAGAGAGCTGCAAATACAAATGAATTACCAAATTTTTCTGCTTCAGTTATATAGTTAGTTTCATTAATAAAATTTTGAAATTCTTCATTTGTGACAGAAGTTTCATCGATATAAAAGCCATTAATATCTATAAGAGTAGGAGGACCTTCTTTATCATAAATAAAACCATCCTCAGAGTCACTTCCCATTAAAAACTTACCATTTTTTATTAAAATCATAATTCCTCCATTACAATAATTATAGAATTTTTTCCAAAAAATGCAATTATTATTGTAAAATTTATTTGGAGATATAAAAATGGGAACTACATTACTATGATTATCTATTATTGTTTTATTGATCTCAATATTGGGATCAATTTCAGGAGTTGGAGGAGGGGTACTTTATGTTCCCTTATTTCTAGTATTCTTGAATGATGAAATGAATGAGATAAAATATATATCTACATTTTTAGTATTTTTAGGTTCCTTTATGAACGTTGCAATTGAAATAGTAAAAAAAAGACTTAACTATAAAATTTTATTAGTAGGAGTCGTCTTTTCAACGATTTCTATTTTAATTGGAAATATAATATCTAAAAGTATTAATTCAGATGCTGTAATTAAAATTATTGTAGCAATAACATTAATTATTGTAACTTTTATGTTAATTTATTCTGAATATTTCTTAAAAGTAAAAGATAGTAGTCAAAAGCAATATAAGCTTAATAAGAACTTTTACATAATAAATAATGAGGGTGATAAAATTAACATTATTTTATTATCTCTAATTTCATTTATTGGTGGAATTATAACATCTTTAACTGGAATGGGTGGGGGACCTATAATAATGCCTCTACTTATAATTATTTTTTCTTTAAAAATTAGTTCTGCAGCACCAATTTCACATACTTTAATCATGGTCTCATCTTTTATCTCTTTAATCTTGAATCCAATATCTATGGGTTATAATCCATGAGCTGTTAAAGAGATTTGAGTCAAAAATTTAGTTTTTGCTATACCAGTCATACTTGGTTTTATTGCAGCTATATATTTAAAAAAAGTTATTAAAAAAGAAATTTATATTAAGTGACTGTTAATTGTTGTAATTTGGATATCTATCATAAAAATAATTTTAGATTTAATTAAATAAAAAATATTTACATTTAATGCATTTTATTTATGAGATTTAAAATATAATAATAAATTTTTGTATGAAACTTATTAAAATTACAAATAAATTATAAAAATATTGCAAAAAAGGGAGGAAAAAGTAGTTAATTTAAAGAAATAATTAAGGTAGTCAAGTGAGTTAATACTACTTTCAAAATCAGAATATGAAATTTTGGAAAAGCCTATTCTTTCTTGTACAACTTAAAAGATCATCAATGTAAGAAAAATTATCAAGAAGAATTTAGCTCAGATAACAAATCAAAATTTAATTATGTCAATTTTATGTAAAATTATAGATAATAATTATATTTTATGCATTTTCTCTCATTAATGTTTCTTACAATTTTACTACTTGTTTTTTATTAATTTTTATCTTATAATTATACAAGATTATTAGAATTAATAATCGATAAAAATGAAACTAAAAATATTTTAGTAATTCTTAATTAATTTAAGTTCATCTACAATACAAATTTAATTATTGTTGTAGGGTTAATAATAAACTTATTAATCAATAATTTTATTAAATTATTAACGAATTTAAAAAAAAAAGAAAAGAAAAGTCTTTAGTAAATTTTAGAAATAGCAATAATTAATTAGAGGGATTTAAAATTGCTTATATATCTTGTACATTTGATTAACATATACTTAAAAAGTAGCAGGGGATATTAAATAATTTTATAATGAGATTTTAAAAGTTTTATAAAACAGAAGAAGAATTGAATTATTAAATAATAAATGGATATTATTACAATTAGATTTTCATTATTTATTTAATTTATAACTTATTTAACTATTATATTTTGTATTTATTAATAGAAATTTTGGATATAAAATATTTTAAATTTAAAAATTTGAATTAGAAGGCGGGAAAATTATGAAAGATATTAAAGCTAATATTAGTTTTTTTACAATATTTAAATTCCAGCTTAAGAGCATTTTCAGGGAAAAGACTTTTATGATAATGTATTTAATATCAATTAGTCTATCAACTTTATTAGGTTTAGTAATAATGATATTTAAAACTTCTGATATGAAAGTTATAATATTTAATTATTATGTACTAATACATACGTGTGCAATTGTGATTTTAATATCGATGAGATTATTAAATTATTTTTTTTATATTAAAAAAACAGATAAAACTATTAATATTATTTCAACTCAGCATTTAAAAAGATCAAAACTTTTTATTGTAACCAATATAGTTATTTGATTTTATTGTTTTATATTGTTTACAATTAATTATTTAATTATAACAATTACAAATTTTGGCAATGGAGTTGTCTTTAAAATATCAACAGTTTACACATTATATTTATTCTTAATTATCATATTATTATCTAATTTTATATTGTTTTTATTGGCTGTGCTTTCTCCCCAAGCAACAGTAATTATAGTTACTTTAATAATGTCCTTTAGTTTTATATCAGCGTTACCTTATCAATTTTTAAAAACATCAGAAAAATCAAAAAACATTAATTTTTCAGGAGAAACAGGAAATGTAATTTTAAGAGTCGATAGTATTTATGATGCTTTTGATTTAGTTTCTTATGTTAATAAATCTCAGATTGCTTACCCCAATTTAAGTAAGTATATTATTGATAATTTTTTGAATCAACAGTATAGAATAAGTACTATAAGTACAGAAGAAAATATAAATAATAGAAAAAACCTTTGAAATGATTTAGGTATCATTAGTGATAAACCTGTAAAAATTCGTTTTGATGCAAAAATATCTTCAGTTCCTTTTGATTCTGAAATATCAGATTGAAAATTTGATGATCAAATAAGATTGGAAACGTATTTAAAGTATAAATTTATTAGTACAAAGCAGTTAAAAGATATTATTGATAAATCAGATCCTAATCTCATTGATGAGAACGGATATAATAAATTTAAAATTCTAAGTGAATTGTTAGAGTTTAATGATTTTATTAATTCTTATACAAATAGTTTTCAAGAAAAATTTTATTATTTGTTTGATGATTATATTCAACTTGAAACATGTGATAAAAACAACATTGGAGAGTGTTGAAATTCAATTGATGAACAAGGAAATACAAAAATTGAAAAAAATGGTTATATTGAATTAATTAAAAGTATGGATGGAAGAAATGAAACTAAGCCTACAAAAAGAGGATTTAAAATGTCTTATTTAAAGGAAATCTATCAGAATCATTTTATGAATCTAAATGGTTTAAAAATACAACACTCCTATGGTGAAAACATTATTGAAACGGATATGGATGATAATTATAACTCTGAACAAAATTTGTATAATTCTATTTATAATCCATTGATGTTTACTACTAGAATATTAGAAGATTATTTTATAAATTATAGTTCAAATTATGTTATAGCTACAAATTATAAAATTAATGAGTCAAGTAAAGAATGAATTGATTATCTTAATTCTAGAAAAGTTTATAATACATTATTCCATTTTAATTTTTTATCAAATGTATTTGTAAATTATACCTATTACGCAGGAATGAGTGATAATGATATCTGATTTGATTCAGATCTAAAGTCTAATATTTTATTAGACTCACAAAAAAATTTTCTATTACCTTATAAAACTTATGATTTAATTATCAAAAATGGTTTAATTGATCCAAATTCTTATGATAGTGGTATGAAAACATATTTTTATTTATTAATTCAAATAGTTATTAGTTTATTTTTATACCTTATAGCTTTTTACAAATTTAATTCCTCAGATTTACAATAGTGAAAGAGAAGAGTGAAAATAATATGGAAAAATTAATTGTTTTTGATAACTTTTTAAAAAAATTTAAATCTAATAAAATTGGACCAATAAGTTTTCAAATAGAAAAGGGAAAAATATGTGGTCTTTTAGGTACTAGCGGTAGTGGAAAAACTGTTATTTTGAATTCATTATTGGGTATTATTAAAAAATATAAAGGAAGTATATTAATTGATAAACTAAAAAGAAAATCAAGGAAATATCATAAATCAAATAGAAGAATTGGATATTACACTCAAATGGATTTTGCTTTACATGATATATCAGCATATAATTTCTTGAAAGATAGCTGTATGATAATGGGAGTTAAAAAGAAAAAAATAAAGGAAAAAGTTAAATATTGAATGCAGTATTTTGATGTTTGAGAACATAGAAATAAAAAACTTAAAGATTACTCATGAGGAATGAAAAATCGAATGAATCTAATAATTTGTTTTATCAAAGATCCTGAAATAATTATTATGGATGAACCTGGAGCAAATTTGGACTCATATTGAAGAAATAAGGTAAAAAATTTATTGATTGAATTTAAAAAGCAAGGTAGAACAGTTATAATTACAGTTCATAATATCGATGAAATTTCAGATATTATAGATGAATACATAATTTTGGAAAATGGTAAAAAAATTTTTGAAGGCACAAAAGAGCAGTTAAATATATATCCAAAATATAAAATTTATATTAAGGATAACTTTAATGTTCAAGAATTTAGAAAGTATTTATTACAAGAAAATATAGTTTCTTTTAAATATGATCAGAATGAAAACTCGTTAGTAATTGCTGCTCAAACATATCGTCAAATTAACTACTTATTTTTATATTTAATTAAAAAAAATTTACCATTAAAAAATCTAGTAAAGTTACCTATAAATATGGAGTCAATTCATAAAGCACTTGAAAATCGCAAGAACAATTAAATATAACTAGTTAACTATGATTTTTTTTGTAAAACAATTACTCAGTAAAATTACTTTTTACTTTGTTATTATTAAAGTAATTGTAGTAATCTAGATTCTAATTTAGGTTGAAAACTTATTTTAATAACCTCTTTTCTTAAAGCAATTTTCTTAAAGCAATTTTCTTAATTAATTATTATTTTTATTTTATTTAATGATATCTCGTATAAAGCTTTCATTTATTTATTACAAAAAAATTCAAAATTTTTGTTAATTTAGAAGGGTATAATTGTTTATTATTTATAGTCTAAATTAGATACTTCAAAAAAATAACTATTTTAATTAAAGATTTTGAGTTGTTCTTAAAATATTAATTATTAGTAATTATTTTAAATATAATATTGTAAATGCATATTTTTATAATATTATATTTTGTTATAAAGTAGAACTGTAAAAAAAAAAAAAAAATAGCAAAAAAATTCAATTTAAGACTTAAAAAAATTGTTTATGTTATTTTTTATAAGGAGGAAAAATGAAAAAAATTTTAAGTTTATTAGCTACAGTAGGTTTAGTGGCTACGTCAAGTTTAAGCGTTATTTCATGTGGAAAAAAAAGCTTACCTGAATTAGATGTTGAAAACTTGATTAAAGAGTTCAAAGAAGAGGTAAATAAAATCATAAGAGATCATGCTGCTGAATATAACAAGAACTTTTTTTTGCTAGATTCAGAAAAAAATAGTAACTTACTATTTTTGACAAAAGAGAAAATTTTAAATTTTCTTAATGGTGAAGAAATAAAAAATAGTAATGATTTAATTAGAAAAGATTTGGAAAAAGATTTTAATACACTTTTTAAAACTAATATTATTAAAAGTAAAATTAATAATTTAAAAAATAAGGAGAAGTATCAATTAATTTTAGGAAATGTTGACTCAGTTTTTAAAGGAATTGAATTAAGTTCAAATGATAAAATATTTATATCTTCTAAAAACTCTTCTACAACAGAAGAAAAAATTTGATTTGGAACAACCAAGTTTGATTATTCAATATTAATAAATTTTAGTAATAAAATTGGTCAAATCGAAGAATATAAAGTTACAAACATGAATACAATTATTTCTATTACTGATAGCGAAGTAGTAGCAGGAGATATTCAAGAAATGTATACAAAGATTGATAATACTTTTTTAAAAAATGAAATAAGTAAAATATATTCAAATAATTTACTTTTACTTGAGAAAGATTATTTGCATTTAAATTTAAATAGTGAATTTCAATCTTATTTAAATGGTCAAAATTATAGAAAGGAATTTACTAACTTTATTTCTAAAGAGTTTAGAATTAATCTAAAATTAGATGGAAATAATTTTAATGATTTTAATCAAACAATGGCATATAGAAATGATTATTCAATAAAACAAAATCATATTGAAATGCAGAATTTTCTAAAAAATAAGGATACTCAAATCTCAAACTTAATAAAAGCAACAGAAAATGAAGTAGAAAAAATAGCTGATACTGATATAAAAAATAATTTGGATTTAATTTCACCTTCATTATATAATGACGAAGAATTAAAAAGTATAATTAAATCTAGTTTAAGAATGTATAAAATGAAATTAGGAAGTATTTTTTATAAAATTGATGAACAAAATTTTGTAGAAATTCCTGATTTATATTTGAATTTTTGATACACAAAAAATAAAGAAATCACTTCAAGAAATGATTTTGAAAAAGATATAATTAATAATATAATTTTTACAACTGAAAAATATATTGAAGTATTTGAAGTATCTACTTCTTCAAAAAAAGGATGACTTTTTGATTTTAAGAGTGCTAGAATCATAGATTTATGATTCGAAAATGGACTAGAAGCAAAAACCGAAAATATGAGTGAATATTCAAGTTTTTTAAAACCTGAATTATTAGATTTAAGAAATAAATTTCTTAAGGAGTCAAAGCAATCAATATATGAACTAGATATAACTTCTACTAGTACACCAACTAATGATGTTTTTAGAGCACGTAATTCAAACATCTGAGGAAAAAAAAATACAAGGGTGGAACTTGGAGTATTTGTGCCTATGTTTACAATTATAAATTGTGATATTACTTTAAAGTTTGATTATTTGCAAATTTTATCTGAAACAATTACTTTCGAATGACTCTCTTCAGCATACTTAGTACTATTTGGACAGCAAAATTAACCTAATTTTAATTATATAAATAATACATAACTTTAACGAGACTCGCGGTTGATGGCTAAATCAATTGTAATTGGTCTCTTTTTTTTATTAAAAATATAATTTTCTAAGATTCTTACTTTTTAAAATAAATTTCTTGAATTTAATTATGAATAATGATAGATTATTTCCCTACATATTAGCAAGTGACTTTGTAATCCTTTATAATCAACAAATGGAGCTTTTATGAAAGGCTACTATTAAATAGCATGAAACAAGAATAACTAAGATTAATTAAGCAATTTTTTTAGGAAAAGACTCTATCAAAACAAAACCTTTAAGCTATACTATATTATTAGAAATACAAGACGAAAACTTAAAGAATTAAAGAAACAAATGATAGAAAGAAGTAAATAAGTTAGAGTTAAATACATTTAAATCAAAAGTAGTTTACAACTTTACATTTAAATACCCAAATATTGCAATCAGAAGACTTTGTAGACTAATTTTTTTAACAAAAAGTACTTACTATAATTTAATCTCAAAAGGTAAACCAAAAATTAAGGATATTAATTAAAATTTGGTTTTAAAAACCAATGATGTTTATAAAATGAAGTTAGAATCTATGGAACTAAAATTTATTGAAGTAATTAGATTTAAATTGTGTTATAAAAAAGTTTTACGAATAATGAAGTTTCTAAAGTTAAAACCTAACAACTATAAAATATAAAAGAATAAATCAGTTAGTCCAAAAAAAAAAAAAAAAATTGGTAAGTATCCTAGATTATTTAAATATAAAACAGATTTAAATAATTTGTTCGAATATAATTCTCTAAGTTACATAATGTTAAAAAAAACCTAAAATGTATACAAGGAGAATTTTTTATATGTCAAATGTTACAGGAAATAAATCAAATATATTAAGTATCAAACAAAAACAAGAGTTAGTAAATAGACACTATAATGAAAATAGAACTTTTAGAGAGCTATCAATTGAATATGGTGTATAGTATTCAACAGCAAGAAATCTTTAAATAAATTATAAAATATACGGAGCTGAGGCTTTAATTTCAAAAACAGGAAAGCATAACAAGCATTCTAGTGTTAGGCCAAACTTTTTGGACCCAAAAGATAAGGAACTAGCAATTCTTAAAAAGAAGATTAAATGATTAGAAATGGAAAATGAAGTTATAAAAAAGTTTAATGAAATGATGGAAAATCAAAAGAAAAAATAAATTATATTTATAAAATCATAGAAGAATTTAAAAGCAAATATAGTATTTCAGATTTATGTAAGCTTTTAAAAATTACTAGATCAAGTTAATAAAGGTGAGTTAACAAGGGTAAAAAAGATTATATTATAAAAATAGATATTTATATTGCAAAAAAATAAAGCTTAGAAAAAGGTAACCTAAGTTTACCAGTAGTTTTACTACTGGTTTTTTTAATGAAAGGAAAAAATGAAAAAAACAAAATACAGTAAAGAATTAAAAGTAGAGGTTACAAAAAAGTTTAACCAAGGTCATACACCAAAAAAATTAGTAGAAGAATACAATTTAAATTCTGGAGTACAATTAGTTTATTTATGAAATAGAAAATACTCAAATTTAAACTATAATGATACTAACTTTTGTAAGGAGTTTAATATAATGACAAATAAATTGAAAAAGGATTTTAAAGATAAAAGTATAAAAGTTTATGAAAAAGAAATAGCTAAATTAAAAAAACAATTAAAGGAGTCAAATGAATTAGTACTACTTTCAAATGCAAGATATGAAATTTTGGAAAAGTCCATTCCTTCTTGCACAACGGAGATGATCATCAACATGATGAAAATGAGCAAGAAGGACTTAATTCAGATAACAAAGACAAAAATTTATAAGCATTATTCTTTTTGCATAATATACAAATTTGAAGCGTTATATGGAATGGGAACTAATAAATTAATTAATTTCTTTTATGTATCTAAACAAGGTTATTCAAAATTTAAAAGAAGATTTGTTCTAATGTCACCAATAAAAATTTTCAAAGAGAGATTAGCATTACCTGGTTTTCCAATTTTTCAAAGAAAAGTTTTAAAAAATGCTAATTTTTATATTGAGCAATACTTTAAAACCTTTAAAGGCTTTGTCTCAGGGGCTAATATAATTAATAAATGAATTCTTGAAACTTATAATCTAAATATTTCAATTAGAGAAATAAGGAAAATTCAAAGAGAAAATATATTTAAAATGCCTACTTTTCAAAGAAAAAAGAGAACTAACTTAGGTATCAATAAAAGCAATAATTACATTAGAAAAGATTTAATTATGAATAATTTTAAAAAAGAGAATGTTATTGGAGTTAATGGAAGCCATATGAAAATAAGAATTAAAGGAGTATTAGAAAATCAAGTTGTCATTTTTGGATACAATTGATCTAATAATAATATAGTCTCTTATTCCTTCGATAGAACAGAAAATAGTAATAATGCTTTTAAGGTTTTTAATAAAATTAAAAGTTATGTTAAGAACCTCTCAATATCTAATTTTTTAATACAAACGGATAGAGGCACAGCATTTGCCAATAAAATGATATTTAGTTTCATTAATAGGAACAGTAATTTTTTAACTCATTCTATGTCTGAAGCGGGTTTTAAGCATAATGCTCCAACCGAATCACTTAATGGATGAGTGAAAAATAAATTTTATAAACAATATAGTAATGAATTCACTTCAATGGAGGATTTTCATAATAAGTTTGCAAATTTTGTGGAAATGTGAAATTTAAATCATGATTTTAAATATAATATAAATAGAAAAAAACAGTTTGCAAATATTGCAAACTGGTAAACTTAGGTTATCGCATTCTCTTCTATTTTTTAAATATAAATGTATTTATGGTAGTCCTAGAATAACAATATGTTTAAAAAGTAAGGGAATAAACATAAGCCAAAATAATGTAGCAAGAATAATGAGAATATATAAGATGTATTCAGTAATTAGAGTTAAAAAGATGATTAGAAAACCTAAGGAAAAGAAAAGTATTACTCATGGATCCAATATTGTTAATAGAAAATGAGAAATTTATAAAAAGAATGAATGCTGAGTGACTGACATTACTTATTTACCATTAAATAATAAATTTGCTTATCTTAGCATTTTAAAAGATGTTAAGACAGGATTTATAGTTGGTTATAAATTGTATAAAATAAATGATATAAAAATTTATAGAGATACTCTTATTAATCACACAAAATATAGAATTGACATAAGTAAATCGCTTATAATTCACTCTGATAATGGTTTTCAATATACATCATTTTTTGCCAAAAACTATTCAAAAAAGAATAATATAATTATTTCTTTATCAAGACCTGAAAATTCAATAGATAATGCAATGTGTGAAACATTCTTTTATTCATTAAAAGAGGAATGAAAAAAAGAGTTAAAAGTAAACTCTTTTGAAAAATTGGAAAGCTCTATTAGTAAATATATTCACTTCTTTAATTATGAAAGAATACGAGGTAAAACTTCTAATCCTCCATCTTATGAATACTTTAATAATTGAAACAAAATAAAAGTAATTGCATTTAATGCAATTACTTTATAAAAAAAACATTTTGTATACTTGACAAAGTATATTCAGAAAAAAACAGTACACAATTACTTTTTGTAGTAATTATTCCAAAATAACTATTAATTTTGGAATAATTATTATATGATATTTGTAGACTACTATTAGTCTACAAAGGAGATAAAAATGAGAGCAGTTATATTAATGTTTGATACTTTAACAAGAAAGTACTTACCTAATTATGGCAATGATTGAGTACATGCACCAAACTTTAAAAGATTAGGTGAAAGAACAATGACATTTGATAATTTCTATGCAGGAAGCATGCCATGTATGCCTGCAAGAAGAGAAATACATACGGGACGATATAATTTTTTGCATAGAGATTGAGGTCAATTAGAACCTTTTGATAACTCAGTATTTGAGCACTTAAAAAATAGTAATATTTATACGCATTTAACAACAGATCATTGACATTACTGAGAAGATGGTGGGGGTACTTATCATACAAGATATAATACTTGGGAAGGATTTAGAGGTCAAGAATATGATCAATGAATTCCTGCAGCTTATGGTAAAAATCACGACCAACCTCATAAAAATGATATAAATACTTTTTTTGACTTAAAAACCAGACCAGAAAAATATAATTTTTTGAAATATGGAAAAGCTAATTTAGCACATTTAACACAAGATGATACAAGTTATCCTAGTGTACAAACAATGCTATCAGGAATTGAGTTTTTAAAAGGTCATAAGGATTTAGATAATTGGTTACTACAAATTGAGTGTTTTGACCCTCATGAACCGTTTGTAACTCCTCAAAAATATCGAGATATTTATGATGCGAAATATACAGACAATATTCCTAATTGACCTAAATATAGCCACTATGATGAAGAAAAAGATGCAGAAACAGTTAAGAAACTTCAAATAGAATATGCTGCATTAATTTCAATGATAGATGTTTATTTAGGAAAAATTTTAGATTACTTTGATGAAAATGATTTATGAAAAGACACAATGTTAATTGTAAATACAGATCATGGGTTCTTAACTGGTGAACATAACTTTGTTGGTAAAACAGCAGCACCTTGATATGATGAATTAATTCATACACCATTCTTTTTACATATTCCAGAATTTTCAAATATGGATGGAAAAAGATTTGATAAGTTATGTCAAACAATTGATATAGCTCCAACTCTTTTAGACTATTTCAATTTAAAAGATGATTTTGATCGAGATGGAAATTCAATTTATGAAGCTCTAAGAAAAGATCAAAATAATCACAAGGAGATCTTATTTGGTAATAATGGTGGTCATGTAAATATATATGATGGAAAATATGTTTTTATGAAAGCATCTAAAAGTGAAGCCAATTTCCCAAATACTCAATATACACTTAACTTTAATTTTATGAAGGGATTCTTACCAAATTTCTTTTTAAATAATATGGAATATGTAAAGGGAACACGATATTCAAATGGAATGCCCATGATGAAATATAATTTACAAGAATTTCCTATGACACCAAATTCATTTAAATATGGAGATTTATTGTTTGATTTAGAAGAAGATCCAAAACAATTAAGTCCTTTAAAAGATAAAAAAATTGAATCAATGATGATTAAAAAACTAATTAAAAAAATGAAATCTGTTGATACACCTCCAGAAGTTTATGAAAGAATTGGTTTAACAGAAGAGGCATCAACAATAGTTTAATATTCCTATAATAAATAGAACTTTGAAAGGAATTATTTATGCACAAAAAAGTTTTAAATGTATATGCTATTTGCGATGGTGTTATAGACATAATAGAGAATATTGATGATAGGGTTTTTAAAAATAATTTATTAGGGACAGGTTATTTCATATCTGCTACATCTAATAAAATTCATAATCCAATTGAAAATGCTAATATAGATTTGGTTTTTGAAACAAAACATGGTTTATTTTTAAAGCAAGAAAATTTGGATTCTTCTATTATGATAAATATGTGTCTTGACTTTAGAAAAGAAGATGGTCAATATTTTAATATTGCAAAAGAGCAAAATGAAAAAATAAAAAACTTTGAGAAAATAGCAGAAGTAAATTTAGATTATTTAAAAGTAGTCCATAAAAATACTAATATTGCTGTTTTAATTAATGATGAATCTAATAAAATGAATTGAATTTTTCAACCTTATTTTGCAGGAGCAACAAAGGTTAAAAAAAATGACTTAATAGGTACTTTTGAATCAATTTTAGAAAGTGAAAAAGATATTAAAGTTGATGAATACTTTAAAACTAGTTCAAATTGAGAACTAATTGCACGAAAAATAATTGAGCTTGTTGGAAGAAAAGGTAATTATAGTAATTCTTACAATTGTTCAACTCGTCTTCGATTTAAAATAAAAGATAAAAGTCTTGTAGATATTGAGTCACTTCAAAAAATTAAACAAGTAAAGGGAGTTGTTTGAAAAAATGATGAACTGCAATTAATTTTAGGAAAAACTGTTTATAAATTATATGCAGGTTTAAAAAAATTTGAGGATTCTGGGGAATTTGATTTACTGGCAAATAGAAAAATGTCTCTTGGAAAAAGAATGTTAGTTGCTCTTTCTTCAATCATGATTCCATTAATTCCAATATTAATTGGAGCTGGTATTATAATGGCATTTGTTGGTATGTTGCAAATAACAAAGTTAATGCCAGATGTTGTTTTAAAAATACCAGAATCAGGATTAAAACCAGGTCAAGAATATATTAGAGATACAAATGTATTGTGAGCAATGTTATATGTAATAGCTAATACGCCTTTGAGATTTATAGGTATATTAGCAGGAATAAGTGCTGCAAAGTATTTTAGACTAAATATATTTTTAGGATTGTCGATTGGTTTAATTTTAGGTAGTCCTTTAATATTTGGAGATGGGGGACCAATAGGATTTGGTTATAGTTGAGATTTATTTAAAACTGGAATAAGTCCTGATGATCCTATTTGATATGGTCTTTCATCAATAAAAGTAATGCCTCAAGGGGCAAGAGTAATTGTTGTAATACTGGCAGTTTTAACTACAAAAAAAATTGAAAACTGAGTTATAACTTGAGTGCCAAAATCCTTAGAATTAATTCTAAAGTCTGCTTTAACATTATTAATTGCAGCTCTAATAACATTCTTTATTATTGGGCCAATTTGATATGTTTTTGAACAATTAATTGGTGTTGGTTTAAGATTTGTTACCAAAACTCCACTTGGAATTGGTACTGGTATTTATGCCTTAATTTGACAACCCTTAGTTATAGTAGGTATGCACTCAGCTGTTGGTCAAATTTCACAAATGCAGGTATTAACAGATGGGGTTAGTTATTTGACACCTGGTGGAGAGTTTTCTGTATGAGGACAAGTAGGTGCTGTTATTGCAGTTATACTTATTTCTAAAAATAGTGCAACTAAAAGAGAAGCACGATCAACTGTAATTACTGGTTTCTTTGGTGTGCCTGCTCCAATTGTTTATGGAATTAACTTACCTAAAGTAAGACCTTTTATTGCAGGAACTCTGGGTGCTTTCTTTGCTGGATGCTTTAGTAATATGTTAAGTGTTTCGCAAAGAGTTAATACAGGTTTAGGAGTATTTTCATTCTTTGGATTTTTCTCAAACCCAATAAATCCAGAAATTGTAACTGTTGAGTTAATACCCAATACTTTGAATGGTCTATACAATATATTATGTTGTGTGATGGCAACTGGATTAGCATTAATGTTTACAATATTTATGTATAAAGAAAGAATTCTTGAAAATAATATTATTAAAAAAAATAATGCAAAAGTTATTAAAATAATTAACTTATCAAATTTTAATTTGACTTCTGAAGATAAAATAAAAGTAACAAATATTTTAAGCGCGGAAGAAAACTTTTTTGCAAAAGAGGAAGTTATTAAAATTAAAAAACTTGAGAAATTATTAATTGAAAGTCTAAAATATAAAATTGAATTAGAGATTATATTTTATAAAGAAAATAAAATTAAAGATAGATTATTTGAGCATGGATGTAATTTGATTAATAAAAATAAACCTTTAAAAGCCAAATCAATTATGGAAAAACATAAAGATATTTACTTTTTAAAGAAAAAAGAAACATTACAAAATAAAATTCAGCAGTTAGATATAAAAATGGCTGATAAATTAAAATGATTAGATGAACTTATTAAAACTAAAGAAAATGCAGTACTAAGTAATTTTAAATTATTAGAAGATTATTTATCAGAAGAGAATCTTTATTCAATAAAGTTACTATACAAAAATACTTTAAATGATTTAAAAATAACTTATAAATTACAAAAACCAGTTGATGCTAAAATTACTTTAAATAGTATTATAAAAAAAATTTCACAGGAAAATAATTTAAATAAAAGTTTGCAAAATAATTAAATAGTATTTGAGAAAGATAGGACAATTAGTTTATGAAAAATATAAATTATTTATATGACATTGGAGGATTAAGTACCAAAAAAATTGTTATGGATCATAACAATAAAATAATATCAGAGGATATAATTTCTTATGATGATACCAAAAGACCAAATGCATGACAATTAGATGTAAACTATGTTTTTAGTTTAATAAAAAATGATCTACCAAAGAATATTAAAATAAACTTGGGAATTAGTATTCCTGGAATTATTGATTCAATTAATTATAAAATATTATCTGAATCTGCATTAACAAATATTAAAGAAATTAATTTAAAAGATTTTTTTAGTGAGTTAAAAAATATAGAAGTATTTAAAATTGAAAATGATGCCAAGGCCGCAGCTTATGGAGAATATTATTTTGGTCAAAAGCAAAAATACAAGAATATGCTTCATGTAACTGTTGGAACAGGTCTTGGTGGAGGAATTATTATTGATGGTAAAATTTACAAAGGTTTTAAAGGAGGAGCTGGAGAATTATCAAAGCTATTTGCAAATTTTGACTCTAAGAACAATAATTTAGTTGTTCAAAGTACCTCAACAGGTGCAAATTTAAAAAGATATGCAGACTCAATTGAATTAGGAGAACTTGCAGAAATTGAAGATGTTGTAACTGCTAAGGCAAAAAATAATTTTAGAATGAAAAAATTAATTGATGGTAAATCATTTATGAAACTAGTTGAAGAAAATGAACCAATAGCTGTTAAAGTTTTTGATATATGAACAACAAGTTTAACTAAGTATTTAGTTTCTTTAAATTTTTTAATGGATTTTGAAGCAATAACTATTGGTGGGGGAATAAGTTCTAATAGTAAATTTTTGGATACTATAATTAAAAAGGCTGAAGATTATATTATTTTATTTAAAAATTTTTCTCCAATTGAACATATAAATATAATAAAAAGTAATTTAGAAAATAGGGCTGGATGTTATGGTATTTTAGCCAAGCTATTAAAAGAGTAATTTATCAAAATTTAAATATATTATTGATTAGAAACCTTATTTAATATAAGGTTTTTTTATTTTATAGTTTATACTATAAAACTTATTATTTTTTTATATAAATTAAAAGTATAAAAGTGTTTATTCTATTTATTTTATTTTCAACTTTTTTCTATAAGTTGATTTTTTATTTTTTTTTGAGAGTATTAACTAACAACTAAACAAAAAAGTTTAGTTTTACAATTTTAAAAATAATATATACTTTAAAGGAGTGTCTTATATGAAGGAAAATAAAAGTTCTTGTAAAAATATTACTATAGAATTTAATCAGGTAATTTCAACAATAAATAATGATATTAAAAATGAAAATGCAAATATGAATGGTGATACACCAAGTGGTAAAATGATGAAATTTGCTTCAATATCAGCAAAAAATTTTGCATTGGAAAATTTACTTAAGTTAAAGCATGCAAACTTACATAAAAGTTCATTAATTCATATTCATGATTTGGATTATTATGCTACAAAATCAGCAACTTGTGTTCAATATAATATTGAGGAGATATTTAATAATGGTTTTAAAACAAAAAATGGTTTGATTAAAGAACCGCAATCAATTGGTGTATATGCTGAGTTAGCATCAATTATCTTTCAAACAGCTCAAAATGAAATGCATGGAGGACAATCAATCCCAGCTTTTGATTACTTTATGGCTCCAGGAGTAAATAAAACTTTTAGAAAAATTCTGTTAGAAAAATTAAAGACCTTCTTATTTTTTTCAAATATAAATTTTGAGAAAAATAAAATAAATGATATAAAAAAAGATGAGAGTATAAAATTTAAAAAATTAAAAAAGGAAATGATTAGTTTATATTTACCAAAAATTAATATTTCACAAAAAGATTTTGATAAAATAAATCAATTAACAATTAAAGAGACAATTAATCAAACTAATCAAGCAATGGAAGGTTTTATTTATAATCTAAATACTCAACATTCAAGAGGAGGAAATCAAGTTGTTTTTTCTTCAATAAATTTAGGAACTGACACTTCAGATGAGGGAAGACAAGTTACAAAATCACTATTTAGGGCTTTAGAAAAAGGATTAGGTAATGGTGAAACTTCAATTTTTCCAATAGTTATTTTTAAAGTTAAGAATTTAGTAAACTTTCATGAAGAAGATTACAAAAAAGCAATGAATCAAAGTCAGGAAGAGTGATTTAATGAAAGTAATATTTGAAATGTCAAAAACTTTGATTTACTTTTAGAAGCAATTAAAACAACAAGTAAAAGATTATTTCCAAATTTTATGTTTTTAGATCAAAAATATAATCAACATCATTTATGAAATCAAAATGATAGTAAATCTTGATATTATGAACCAGCAACAATGGGATGTCGTACAAGAGTTTTTGAAAATATTAATGGTGAAAAAACATCAATTGGACGAGGAAATTTGAGCTTTACTTCATTAAATTTGCCTTATATAGCATTAGAACTTTTAGAAAAAAAAGGTTTTTTAAAAAATGAAATAATCAATTACTCTAAAATTAATTCTTCAAAAATAAAAAAATTATTTTTAGAAAGGGTTAAATATTATAGTCAAGAAATTTGTAATCAATTAAAAGTTCGATATGATTATCAAATAACAGCTATTGCAAAAGAATTTCCATTTCTAATGAGCAATAATATTTTATCTGCGGGAATTAATTTAAAATCACAAGATTCTGTAGAGGATGTTTTTAAGCAAGGAACGTTAACAATTGGTTTTGTTGGTTTGGCAGAAGCATTAAAAGCACTGTTAAATTTTCATCATGGTGAAAATGACGAAGCACAAAAATTTGGATTAGAAATTATAGAAGTTATTAACAATGTTTCACTTATATGAAAGGAAAAAACTCATTTAAATTTTGGAGTTATAGCAACACCAGCAGAATCAGTTGCAGGTAGAATGGCAAAACAAACTAGAAAAGTTTTTGGTTTAGTATCTGGAGTTACTGACAGGGAATACTTTACGAATTCAAATCATATTCCAGTTTATTATAATATTAGTGCTATTGAAAAAATTAAAAGAGAAGCAAAATATCATTTATTAACTTTGGCTGGTAGTATAAGTTATGTTGAATTAGATGGAGAAGCTAAAAAAAACTTGCATGCTATTCTTTCTATAATTAATGCAATGCGAATTCATGGAACAAATTATGGGAGTTTAAATCATCCAGTAGATAGATGCAAAAAATGTAATTATACTTCTTTAATTCCCTTACATTGTCAAATGTGTAATAGCAAAGAAATTTCAAGAACTAGAAGAATTACAGGATATTTAGTTGGAGATTTAGAGTGTTGAAATAAAGGAAAGCAGGCTGAAGAATCAGAAAGAGTAAAGCATAAAACTAAAAATTAATGAAAATACTTAAAATTTTTAAAGAAACAATAAGTGATGGACCTGGAGTTAGATACTCTATTTATATTGCTGGATGCTTGCATGCTTGTTATGGTTGTCATAATCTTTTGAGTTGAAATTTTAAAATAGGAAAAGCCTTTGACAAAGAATATGAAAAAGAAATTATTTCAGAGATTAAATCAAATTCATTATTAAATGGAATTACTTTTAGTGGTGGAGATCCAATGTTTAGTGCAATTGAATTGTTGCCTTTTGTAAAAAAACTAAAAAAAGAAACTGGTTTGAATATATGACTATATACAGGTTTTACTATAGAAGAAATAATAGCAAAAAAAGATGATTCTAATGAGAAAGAATATTCTATGTACAAATTATTACTTGAAATAGATACATTAGTAGATGGTAGATTTGTAAAAGAACTATATGACCCTAATATTTTATTTAGGGGAAGTTCAAATCAACGATTAATTGATGTAAAAAAATATTTTAATTTACTTTAAATCTAAAAAACATTTTTTATTTAAATTTAAATGTTTTTTTTTTTTTTTTTATAATTATCATTAAAGATATAAGAAAGAATGAAAATTTAAAAGGTAATGATTATGAAGTATGTATTTGATAAATTGGAAATTATTAGTAAGGAATTTGAAGATACCACTTTCAAAATAATAGCTAAAAAAATATTAGATAATGCTGAGAGAGGTATATTTTGCTCTCAAGACGAATTAGCAGCACAAACTTTTGTATCAATTTCAACTATTACCAAGTTTTCTAAAAAAATGGGTTTTTCAGGTTTTAGAGAATTAAACTTTAAAATGAAAACAGAATGAAAAAAATTTGATTATGAGCAGATTGAAAGGTCAGATACATTTGAAATTTTTCAATTAATTGAAAAATGAATTTATTATAATGAAAATTTTATAAATAGTATTTGCAAAAAAATTAAGGAGAGTAGTTTTATCAATATTTATTCTTCTTATCAAGCAACTGAGTCTTCAAAGTATTTTGCAAATATCTTAATTGAATATGGTAAAAATGTGACAGTTTTAAATAATGAATTTAGATTTAAAGCAAAAGTTAATAATGAAAAAGGCTTTAATTTATTAATATTAACTGGTAGGGATAATGAGACACTTATTGATAATTTTTATAAAGCTTATGAAGCTGATTATGCTAATTTTATTATTGCCTCAGAAAAACAAATTGATAAGATAAATTTAAAATTTACAGAAAAAATGATAATTGATTATTCATTAGATAATTCACAATTGTCATCAAGACAAATAGTACTACATATGCTATTTTTTTATATTTTTAAAAAGTTATAAGTATTTTTAAAAGTAGGAATTACAAAAATATAGAATAAATTTATCGATAATTCAAATATGTGTAATAGAAAATTACTTTACATTTTATGAAGTACTATAAAAAATATAATTTACTATTTATTTTTAGGTTAAATTGATACAAAATACTTACATAGGAGAAAAAAATAATGAAATTTGTAGGAAAAAATTTTTTATGAGGAGGAGCAACTTCTGCATCTCAAATAGAAGGGGCTTATAATTTAAATGGTAAGTCTTTAACTTTAGCTGAAATGAGACCTTTTAATCCTAATTTAAATAGAAAAAGCATTGAAGAAATAAATAATTATTCTAAAGAGGAATATGAAAAGTCAATTGAAAATGTTAATAAGCTTCATTATCCAAAAAGATATGGTATAGATTTTTACCATAAGTATAAAGAAGATATTGCCTTGTTTAAAGAAGCGGGGATGAAAATATTCAGAATGTCAATTTCTTGATCAAGAATTTATCCAAATGGAGATGAAAGTAAACCTAATCAAGAGGGTATAGAGTTTTACAGAAAAGTATTTGAAGAATGTAAAAAAAATGGAATGGAAATTATGCTTACAATTCAACATTATGATATTCCATACTCAATTGCTAAAAAATATAATGGGTGATCAAGTAAAAAGGTTATAGATTTATACATTAAGTTTGCTAATACTATCATGGAAGAATATAAAGATTTAGTTAAATACTGATTACCTTTTAATGAAATAAATGTGGCCACGCTATCACCAATTACGGGATTAGGTATGTTTAGAGAAAATTATAAAACTGAGCATGAGTTTTTAATTGCATCATATCAAGGATTACATAATCAATTTTTTGCTCAAGCAAAAGTTATTGAATTGTCAAAAAGTATTTCAAAAAATATTAAGATGGGTTGTATGATTGCTAATATAACTACATATGCAAGTGATTGTAATCCAATTAATATCTTAGAAAATTTACTAACTCAACAAATGAATAGATATTTTTATTATGATGTTGTGACAAGGGGAATATATCCAACATATTCAAAAAGATACTTTAGAGAGAGAAAAATAGAAATTAATATTACAGAAGAAGAATTAAAAGTAATTAAAGAAAATACTGTTGATTATATTACATTTAGTTATTATATGACTTCAACTGTATCTAAAAATACTCAAGATAATAATTCAGGAAATTTAATAATTGGAGGTAAAAATAAATTTTTAAACTCAACAGAATGAGGATGACAAATTGATCCTATTGGATTAAGAATTACATTAAATGAATTATGAGATCGATATCAATTACCATTATTTATTTCAGAAAACGGAATTGGTGTTGTTGAAAAATTGGATGCAGATAATACAGTGAATGATAATTATCGAATAGATTATCTAAAAGAACATTTTATTCAAATAAATGAAGCAATTCTTGATGGAGTAGATGTCTTTGGCTATACTATGTGGACTCCAATAGACGTAGTTAGTCTTTCTACAAATGAAATGTCTAAGCGTTATGGCTTAATATATGTTGATTATGATGATTATCATAATGGTAGTGGAAAACGATATAAGAAAAAGTCCTTTAGTTGATTTAAAAAATTTATTGAGACAAGTGAATTTTAATAAAAATTATTTATTCAAGTAAATATTATATTTACTTTTTTTTATTGAAATATATAATTTTAATTAGTAGAAAAAGGGCAAAAACTATGTCAGTAATTAATAAAATTAAGTAAATTACTCGATGATACTAATTTTAAAAGTCCTGCAAATTAAATTATAGATAAGTTTGCAAGTGATGATTTTAAAAATCAATAATAACTTGGAAAGCAATGTTATGTTTTGTTGTCAATTATAATAAAATTTTCTCAAAAAATTGGTTATACTGGTTATTGAGAATTAATTTTCACTTTAAAAAATGAATATAATCATTATGGTTGAACTGAGAATGTAAAAAAAGTTAGATCTTTAAAAAGAATTACAAGCAATTAATCGGGCAAAAATAATAAATTTATATGCTTCAAATCAAATTAAACAAGCAAGTTTTTATATATTAGATTTATTTGATAATATGAACGAAATTGTTAGAGTATATTTTTCAGAATATAAAAATAATTTAATAAAAAATGGTGAAAATGTGGTTAAAATTTTAATTATTTGTTTAAGTAATAAAGGCTCTCTAATGAGAATGTATGAAAAAGAAGCAAATAAAAATAATAATATTTTTTTATTATAACGAATAGTCAGGAAATAAAATTAGATATAATAGTTGCAGATAAAATGATGATCAATTATCAATTTGATAGCTCAAAATCCATCTATACAAATATAACTTTGGAAATGTTGTTTATATACATTGCAAGACATCCAAAATACTTTCTAAAATAGAAAGTATTTTCTTTTTATGGAGAAAATACTTTTTTAAGTAATTTTAATGGAAAATATTACTGTAAGGAGAAAATATATGAACTTAAATTTATATGCACCAGTTGATGGTGAAATAAGGGGCATCCAGGAATGTTCAGATTCCATTTTTGCAGATCGTATGATAGGTGATGGATTTCTTATTGTTCCAGAATCAAATGACTTTAAAGCTTTTTTTGATAAGGCCAAAGTGACGATGATATTTGACACATATCATGCATACGGTTTTGATGTTGATGGATTAAAGTTTTTAATTCATTGTGGAATAGATACAGTAGCATTAAATGGAGAGGGATTCACTACTAATTTAAAAGTTGGAGATAAAGTATCTAGAAAAAGTGATATTTTCAGTGTTGATTTAGATTTATTAAAAAAAAAGAAATTATTAACTGAAACCCCAATAGTATTTGAAATTAGTGATTTAGCTGATTATGAAATAAATAATTTAAAACTAGGAAAAGTGAAGCAAGGTGAATTAATTTGCACAATTAATTATGAGTTTAAATCAGAAATTAAAGAAACAAATGTAAATAGTAAGACAGATGTTGTTGAATTCTTTAGTGTATTAAACAAGTATGAAAAAAATGCTAAGTTAATTAATAAGTTTATAGGTAATCAGTCTAATTATAATGAAGTATACAATTGCATGACAAGACTTAGGTTTAGGATTAAAAATAAAGAACAAGTAAATATTGATGAAATAAAGAGATTGGAGCTTGTTAAGGGTACTGTTTGGAATGGTAATGAACTGCAAATTGTTATTGGTCAAGATGTTTATAAATTAAAGGAAGAGGTTATAAAACTTAATAATCAATCCTTGGCAATAAAAGCTTCAATAGGACTTAATAGTTCAAAAGTTTCTTTAGCAAGAAAATTTTTATCAATGTTTTCGGGAATTATGGTCAAAATAATTCCTGTATTGGTTGGAGTTGGTTTAATTCAAGCGGTTATGGCTATTTTAATGCAAGCAGGAATAATGCCCAATATTGTCTTTAAATTAAGTGAAAATCCAGGAATGAATGATGTTTTATTTAAAGATGCTGCTATAGAGTGAATAGTCCTATTTGCAATGGCAAAAACAACAACCTATTTTATGGGAATAATGGTTGCAGTTTCTGCAGCTAATTATTTTAAATTAGATAGCTTAATGGGTATAGCGATTGGACTTATTCTTTGTTGTCCTTTAATGTTTGGAGATGGTGGAAGTCTTGGGATTGGAAATGATTTTCTTTTACTAGATTTAGGAAATATTAATACTGGAAATCCCATGTTAGATCAAATAACTAAAATAAAGATTAATGCCATGAGTACAAAGGTCTTCGTTATTGTAGGTGCAATATATACAGCTAAAAAATTAGATACTTGATTAAAAAAAATAATTCCAGTTGCATTGGAATTAATGTTTAGACCGTTTATTATCATTATTTTTGTTGTTCCGTTATCATTTTTTGGTTATGGAATTGCTTGAAACTTTATTGAAACTTTATTTGGAGCATTAATGTTCTATGTCGGAAAAATTCCTTTAGGAATTGGAGTTGGTATATTTGTATCAATGTGGCAAGTAGCAGTTATTTTTGGTTTACATTTAATGTTGGGATTGATTACCTTTCTTGACCGTTTGTCTCCAGCAACAGGTGGTCAAACAGTATATGGTATTGCTGGCTCAATTTCAGTATGATCTCAAGTTGGAGCATTGATTGGAGTAATATTAATTACTCAAAATGCAAAATTAAAGAAGCAAGGAATAGGTATGCTTCCAGCTGGATTACTTGGTATTACAGAACCAATTCTTTATGGAATTAACTTACCTAAAAAAAGACCATTAATCTCAGGGGTATGTGCAGCGTTTATTGCAGGTGCCTTTGCAAATGTTATTGGAGTTACACAAAGAGCACAAAGCGGAATTGGAGTATTTGAAGCAATTGGTTTCTTCTCAGATCCAATTTATGGAGGTACTGGGAAACTTAATCCTGCTATCAATGGTTCATTTTATTTATTAGCTAGTTTAGTAGCAGTATCAAGTGCAATATTATTCAGTATGTTTTCTTATAAAGAAAGAGAAACTGAAAAAACCTTATTAAACAAAACAATTAGCAAATTAAAGTTATTAACTATATTAGAATTAAACTTAAATAAAGAAGACACAATAAAATTAAAAAAAGAATTAGATGAAGTTAATAATGTTTTAGATAAAGAAACTATTAACTTTATTAAAAGTGTTGAAAAAAATATTCAAATTTGATTAAGATATAAAATTAAATTAAATACTATAATTGAAAATGAAGAAATTGAGAAAGAGAAAATAATAATTAAAGGTAAAAGTTTAATTAGTAAAAAGAAATTTGATTTAGCAAATACTTATATGCAAAAATATAACTCAATCGATAATTCAGAAAAAATAAATTTATTAAAAATAAAAATTGATAATCAATATAAAGTAATTGAGCTAAAAAAAATAAATAAAAGCATTTCAAAATTGGAAAAATTAATTTTAGAAAAATTAAGAAAATCAGTTTTTATAAAAAAAGAAAATTTAAATGAGTTGGAGCCAATAATATTTAATAATTTAAATAGTGTTCAAATTTATTATGGCTTATTAGAAAATAAAATTCCAAATATTAATTTAAATGAAAAAATTAGTTATTTCAAAAATAATAACTCTGTAAATAAAGAGAAGGTGAGTTTAAATGTCTAATGTTATATGGCCTGAAGTAGAATTGATTTAGTTTCAACTAATGTAGGAATTTCAAAACGTTATGGTTTTGATGAAAAAGATATAAGAATAATTAGAAAATATAGTTTGTTTTAATATAAAGACTTAAAAAGAAAAATGGAGAAAATATATAATGGCAAAAAAATTAGAGTTTCCAAAAAACTTTTTTTGGGGTGGAGCTACTGCAGCATCGCAAATAGAAGGAGCATATGATGTTGATGGAAAATCTTTATCTATTCTTGAAATGATTCCTTTTATGGAATTAAAAAATAGAAAAGATTTATCTGCAACAAGAAAATTAACTAAACAAGATTTACTAGATTCAATTGAAAATAAAAAGGGATTACATTATCCAAAAAGATATGGTATAGATTTTTACCATAAGTATAAAGAAGATATTGCTTTGTTTAAAGAAGCAGGATTAAAAATTTTTAGAATGTCAGTTGCTTGAGGAAGAATATTTCCAAATGGTGATGAGAAGGAACCAAATCAAAAGGGATTGGATTTTTATAGAAATGTATTTAAAGAATGTAAGAGTCAAGGATTAGAAGTGATGGTTACAATAAATCACTTTGATACACCATTTCCAATAATGCAAAATTATGGAGGATGAAAAAATAGAAAAGTAATTGATATGTATTTTAAATATGCAAAAGTTCTTATTGACGAATTCAATGAGTATGTTAAATATTGATTACCTTTTAATGAAATAAATTTATCAGTTTTACTTTCATCTTTTTTTGTAGAAGATAAAAGTGGAAATAAAACCACATTTGAAAAAATTAATGAATCTTATCAAGATCTGCACAATCAATTTATTGCTCAAGCAAAAGTAGTTAAGTATTCTAAAAAATTTAAAAATATCCAAGTTGGATGTATGGTTGCTAATTCAACAACATATGCCTTGGATTGTAATCCAATTAATGTATTTGAAAATCAACAGAAAGAATTAATGAAAAAATTATTTTATTATGATGTAATGATTAAAGGCGAGTATCCTTGATATTCAATAAAATATTTTAAAGACAACAATATCAAAATTGTAAAAGAACCGGGAGATGATGAATTGCTAAAAAATAATCCAGTTGAATTTATTTCGTTTAGTTATTATATGTCAAGTACTATAACAAAAGAAGAGGGTGAATTAACTGAGGGTAATTTAATGAAGCTTGGAAAAAATCCATTCTTAGAAGCAACAGAGTGAGGATGACAAATTGATCCTATTGGTTTAAGATATACTTTAAATCAGTTATGAGACAGATATAATGTACCATTATTTATTTCAGAAAATGGAATTGGGATGTTAGAACAATTAAATAATAAAGATACTGTTGAAGACAATTACCGAATTGATTATTTAGCAAGACACTTTGAACAAATGAGTTTAGCAATTAAAGATGGAGTAAATTTATTTGGTTATACAATGTGAACGCCAATAGATGTTGTTAGTGCTGGTTCAAATGAAATGTCAAAACGTTATGGTTTAATATATGTTGACTATGATGATTACCATAAAGGTACAGGTAATAGATTTAAGAAAAAATCTTTTAATTGATTTAAAAAATTTATGACTACAAGTGAAATTTAAAAAAAAGAATGCAATTTTAATTTAAAGAATAGCATTCTTTTTTTCTTTTTTTTGAAACTTTTTCTTTTTTTGTTTCAATTTTTTTTGAAACTTTCCAAATTTAAAAGTATTTTCCTCTTAGCAAAAAGTGATTACCTTTTATATCAAATTATGAAAATATTACAATGAGGAGGAAAAGAATGGAAATTAATTTGTATTCGCCAGTTGATGGTGAAATTAAAGAATTAAAAGAATGTAGCAATGAAATGTTTGCTAAAAAAATGCTAGGTGATGGTTTTATTATAATGCCGGCATTGGATAATTTTAATGGTTTTAGTGATAAAGCAACAGTAACTATGGTTTTTAAAGCGTACCATACTTATGGTTTTAATATTGAAGACTTAGAGTTTTTGGTTAATGTTGGAATGGATACTATTGCCTTAAAGGGAATTGCATTTTCTACAAAATTAAAAATCGGGGATATAGTTGATAAAAGTGATAGTCTTTTTAAAGTAGATTTGAATTATTTAGAGAAAAATAATTTATCAAAAGAAACAGCTATTGTTTTTGAAATTAATGATTTAAGTGAATATAAAATAAATAATTTAAAAATTGGTAATGTTAAACAAGGAGATTTAGTCTGTACGATAACATATAAATTTTTTCCTAGAAATCAAAAAAAAAATTTAGAATCCTCGATGGGTTTAAAAGAGTTTTTTAATTTTTCTAATAAATATGAAAATTCTGCAAAATTAATTAATCAATTAGTAGGTGACAATTTTATTTATGAAGAGATATATAAATGTATGACAAGATTAAGATTTAAAATCAAGAACAAAATCTGAGTTGATATTGAAAAATTTAAGCAAGTTAATAATGTTAATCGAGCTGTTTGAAATGGCTCTGTATTGCAAATTGTAATTGGAAACATATCTATAAATTAAAAGACGAAGTAATAAAATTGAAAAACTATTCAATAGAAATTAAAAATAAATTAGTTTAAAAAATAAAAATGTAACTTTTATAAGAAAATTTTTTGAAATGCTATATGAAATTATGGTTAAAATAATACCAGTAATGCTGGAAACAGCTTTGATTCAAACAATATTTCTATTTT
The DNA here is from genome assembly GCF_964030865.1 of Spiroplasma endosymbiont of Dioctria linearis. Lineage (NCBI taxonomy): Bacteria > Bacillati > Mycoplasmatota > Mollicutes > Entomoplasmatales > Spiroplasmataceae > Spiroplasma > Spiroplasma endosymbiont of Dioctria linearis. The sequence continues at coordinate 394,498 of NZ_OZ034984.1, forward strand.
AATTCAAATAGCTAATGTAATGTCCAATATTATTTTTAATAAAATACAACAAAAGTGAGTATTAATAACAAAAGCAGGTATTGGCTGAGTTATTTTATTCATTATAGGTTTCTCTAGTAACTATTTTATGGGAATAATGATTGCAGTTTAAACTAGAAAAAATAAATTCTACACAAGTTTTAAAAAAAGTGTAGAGTTTTTTATGTCAAAATAATTAATCAGTCAACAATGACTAAGAGTAATAAAAATACCACTTTGGCAATAAGAGAACTTAGTAGATAAATTAAAAGTACATAAGACTCTGATATTTCTGACATTATAAATGATCTAAATGAAAAACAAAAAAATTAAATAGTTGAACATTGAATAAAAGAGCAGTGTGACAAAAAGAATAAAAAAAGTTTATCTCAAATCTCTTTCCTAGAAAATGTTTAAATAATTTAAAAACTCAAACCATTTGTTTTGAAGAAATATATGATCATATATCTGAATACATTTAATAATATATTTTATCTAGAATGCATAAAGTATTAAATGGAAAAGTACAAGTTTACACTCACATTATATAATTATAAAATTTATTTTTAATAATTTAAATAGTCTTCAAATTTACCATGGTTTATTAAAAAGTAAGTAGCAAAAATTAATTTTGATTTATAATAAATCAAAAAAATAGGGATTTAAAACATTATATATAGAGTTATTTTTTAGAAATAGAAAATTTACATATGTCTTGAAAATACTTTCATTAAATGAAAGTATTTTCATTTTTGGAAAAATATTACATTTAATTTTTATTTATGGAAATATTACTAATAGGAGGTAAAGTAAATGGAAATAAATTTATATTCACCAGTTAATGGTGAAGTAAAAAATATTCAAGAATGTAATGATTCAATGTTTGCTGATCGTATGTTAGGGGATGGAATAGTTCTTATTCCAGAATCAAATAACTTCAAAGCTTTTTTTGATAAAGCAAGAGTTACTATGATATTTGATACGTATCATGCATATGGTTTTGATATTGAAGGTTTACAATTTTTAATTCATTGTGGAATGGATACAGTATCGCTTAATGGTAAAGGTTTTTCTACAAAATTAAAAGTTGGAGATAAAGTTATAAAGAACAATGATATTTTTAAAGTAGACTTAAATTTATTAAAAGAGAAAAATATTTCAACAGAAACACCAATTGTGTTTGAAATTAATTCTTTAATTGATTATTCAATTAAAGAATTAAAAGTAGGTAAAGTTAAGCAAGGAGATTTACTTTGTAAAATATCTTATACCTTAAAAGAAAAACCAGAACATCAAGATTTAAAAACTATAACAGATCCAGTTGAATTTTTTAATGTTTCAAACAAATATGAAAAAGGTGCAAAATTAATTAATCAATTTGTTGGAACTAAGAGAAATTATAATGAAGTATATAATTGTATGACAAGATTGAGATTTAATATTAAAAATAAAGAAAAAGTTGATATTGAATCAATTAAAAAAGCTCCACTTGTTAAGGGAGTAGTTTGAAATGGACCCGAGTTACAAGTCGTAATTGGTCAAGATGTTTATAAACTAAAAGATGAAATAGTAAAATTGAATACTGAAGAACATAGTTTAAAGGCTTCGATGGGTTTTAATAGTGAAAAAGATACCTTTTTTAGAAAAATGTTAGCGATGCTTTCGGGCATTATGACGAAAATAATTCCTATAATGGTTGGAGCAGGTTTGGTTCAAGCAATTATAGCAATTTTAATACAAGCGGGTTTAATGCCAAATATTGTCTTTAAAAGTCCAGGACCTAATGATGTTTTAATAACAGAAGCAGGAATTGGCTGAATAATTCTTTTCATTGTTGGTAGATCAACTACTTATTTTATGGGAATAATTATTGCAGTTTCTGCAGCTAATTATTTTAAATTAGAGGGACTTATGGGAGTTGCTCTGGGTGTTATTCTTTGTTCACCCTTACTATTTGGTGATGGAGGACGTTTAGGGATGGGAAATGACTTTTTAATCTTTGATTTTGGAAACATTGACACTGGAAATCCTATGCTAGATGAAATAACAAAAATAAGGATTAATACAATGAATACAAAAATATTTGTAATTGTTGGTGCAATATACACTGCAAAAAGATTGGATACTTGATTAAAAAGAGTAATTCCAGTAGCTTTAGAATTAATGTTTAGACCATTTATTGTTATTCTTGTAGTTAGTCCTTTATCATTTTTTGGTTATGGAATAGCTTGAAATTTTTTTGAAACATTATTTGGTGCATTAACATTTTACTTAGGTCAAATACCAATTGGTATTGGAGTTGGTATATTTACAGCTATGTGACAAATAACTGTTATTTTTGGTTTACATATTATGTTGGGAATGATCTCAATGTTAGAACATATTTCAAATGGGGGTCAGAGTATATATGGAATAGGGCCATCAATCTCAATTTGAGCACAAGTTGGAGCATTAATTGGAGTTATCTTAATTACTCAAAATGCAAAACTAAAAAAAGATGCAATTGGAATGCTTCCAGCGGGATGCCTTGGTATTACAGAACCAATTCTATATGGAATTAATTTACCTAAAAAAAGACCTCTAGTTTCGGGGGTATGTGCAGCATTTATTGCAGGTGCCTTTGCAAATATTATGGGTGTAACACAAAGATCACAAAGTGGCTTAGGAGTATTTGCAGCTATTGGTTTCTTCTCTGAGCCAATATATAATGGTGAAGGAAAAATTTCGCCAGTATCAAATGGTTTAATTTATCTAGTAGCATGTGGAATGTCAATTTCACTTGCAATACTTTTCAGTATGTTAAGTTATAAAGAACGAGTAACTGAAAAAACCTTATTAACTAAAACCCTTAAAAAACTAACTACTATATCATTATTAGAATTAAATTTAAATAAAAATGATCTTGAAAAAATGAAAACAGAACTGAAAGAAAATTTAAATATTTTGGATAAGGAAGCTTTAAGTTTAATAAAATCTGTAGAAAAAAATATTCAAAAATGACTAAAATTAAAAGAAAAACTAAATTCCTTAATCTCAAGTGAAGAGATAAAAAAAGATAAAATAATTAATAAAGGGAAAAAACTTGTTGCAAATAAAAAATATGAAAAGGCACAATTTTATATAAGGAAATATAATGAGATAGATAATCTTGATAAAATTAATTTATTAAAGATTGCAATTGAAAATCAATATAAACTTATTGAATTTAAGAAATTAAATCAAACTATTGATAAAATTAATAAAGATATTAATAAAAATATTTTAAAATCTAATTTTATTAACAAAGCAATAAAAAAAGATATTCAATCAATTATTTTTAATAATATAAATAGTGTCCAAATTCACTATGGATTATTAGATAATAAAATCCCAGATATTAATTTAAATGAAATAATCAATAAGAAAATAGCAGAAAGAAAAAAATTAAAGAGTAATTTATAATTATTAAAAGTAAAATTATTATATAAAGTTATTTTTCTTTAAAATAATAAACATTAAAAACAATAAATCTAGTATTATTTTTATATATAACAGTTTAAGGAGAAAAACTATGAAAATGAGTCCAATAATTGAAGAATCTTTAAAAAATGAATTAAAGCGTCAACAAAATCATATTGAATTAATTGCATCAGAAAACTATGTTTCAGAAGCAATTTTAAAATTAAATGGTTCTGTTTTAACAAATAAATATGCTGAGGGTTATCCTGGTAAAAGATATTATGGTGGGTGTCGCTATATTGATGAGATAGAATCTTATGGAATAGAATTAGCAAAAAAAATATTTAAGGCTGATCATGCAAATATTCAACCACATTCTGGAAGTCAAGCTAATGAAGCAGCTTATAGAACTTTGATAAAACCTGGTGATACTGTACTTTCAATGAGTTTAGATGCTGGTGGTCATTTAACACATGGTTATCCTATAAACTTTTCTGGACAATTATATAACTTTGTTTTTTATAAAGTTAATAAGAAAACAGAAGAAATTGATTTTAAAGAAATTAGTGATTTAGCAAAAAAACATAAACCAAAATTAATTCTTGCAGGAGCAAGTAGTTATACAAAAATTATTGATTTTAAAAAATTTAAAGAAATTGCAGATAGTGTCGGAGCTTATTTTATGGTTGATATGGCCCACATTGCAGGGCTTGTAGCAGGCGGGGTTCATCCAAATCCTTGTGAATATGCAGATGTTGTAACAACAACAACTCACAAAACTTTAAGAGGAGCTAGAGGGGGATTAATTCTTTGTAAGGCTAAATTTGCAAAGAAACTTGACTCAACAGTTTTTCCTGGAGTGCAAGGAGGACCTTTAGAAAATCAAATAGCAGGTAAAACCCAAGCCTTATTTGAAGCTGATAGTCAAGAATTTAAAGAATATGCAAATCAAGTTGTAATTAATGCAAAAAAATTAGCAAAAACTTTAAGTAAAAATGGTTTAAGATTAGTAGCAAATGGGACAGAAAATCATACAATAATTGTGGAAGTTAGAGCTTCAATTGGAATTACTGGAAAAGAAGCTGAAAGTATTTTAGAAGCAATTGGTATAGTTTCAAATAAAAATATGATTCCATTTGATCAAGAAAAACCAGTACATACTTCTGGAATAAGATTAGGAACTCCAGCAATGACTACAAGGGGTTTTAAAGAAGCAGAATTTGAACAAGTTGGCAATATTATTGCAAGCATTTTAAAAGATCATAGTGAAGAAAATTTAAAAGAGTTAAGTAAACAAGTTAAAGATTTATGTGATAAATTTCCAATATATGAAAATTTATAATATTAATGTCTTTAATAAACTAAGGCAAAAAGATGAAATTTTAAAAAAACTTGATTGAAAAGATGTTATTTTTCATTTATTTCAATTAAAAGATTATTCAAACAAAATATTATTAATAGACTAAAAACTAGTCTTTTCTCAATACCTCATAATTAAAAACTTAAAAAACTTAATCGTGTTTTATTATTACTAGACAATGATGTTAAAGAAATAATAAATAAATTTTCATTATTGAAGTCAAAAATAATTAAGAGTTTAGAAGGATTATTTATTAAAACAAAGGGAAATATTCATCATATAAATAAACCTGAAAATCAAAGCTTTGAGTATTTTTATCACTTTTTTTGTTAAAATAAAAAATAGACTTTTCTAAGAAAATTTGAGAATCTCATAAATTTTGTTCCTCTAATATTTCAGACAAAATATAAACTATGGAAAGATTAGAGATTTTTGCAAAGAATTTAAAAAAATATTGTAATGATTCAAACTGAAGATTAATATTTAGAAATGAGAAATAATTTTATCAAATATTATATTTGATAAAATTATTTTATATTTTTGTTATAATTTTATATATAAATATAAAAAAGAAGTGGAAACAAATATGGATGAAAATCTCTTAAGTTCTGATAAAGAACTTGAAAAAAAATTAGAAACAAATATCAAAAAGGGTTTAACTACTGAAGAAGTTTTAGAAAAACAACAAAAGTTTGGGAAAAATGAACTTCCAAAAGGTAAAATTACACCTTGATATTTAATATTTTTAAAAACTCTAGTAGAACCAATTTTATTAGTGTTAATGGGTGCTGCAGTTATTTCAATTATTGCACCAATAATATCTAATAAGGGTCACATTGAAGCATCTGAATTTATTGATGCAATTGTTATTTTCTCAATTGTTTTAATTGATGCTATTTTAGAAACGGTACAAACAATTAAAGCACGAAAGTCAATGGATGCTTTGAAATCACTTTCTAAACCAAAAACGGTTGTTATTAGAAATGATATGCAACAAGAAATTGATGCATCAGAATTAGTACCAGGTGATATTGTTGTTTTAGAAGCTGGTAAATATGTGCCAGCAGAGTTAAGAATTATTGAAGCAAGTGACTTATCAATAGATGAATCAATTTTGACAGGTGAGTCAGTACCTGTTCAAAAGACACATTTAGCGTTAAAAGAATCAACAACAATTTTAGCTGATATGAGAAATATAGCATTTATGTCAACTTTTACAACATCAGGAAGAGCTATTGGATTAGTTATTAAAACTGGAGTTGAAACTGAAATTGGAAAAATTGCTAAATCAATTAATGAAAATGAAGAGGAATCTACACCTTTAGAAAAAAAATTAAACTCTTTTACTTATTGAATAAGTGGTTTGAGTTTTATTTTAGCAATTCTAATTTTTACAACATTATTTTTCAGCGGTGATCAAAAAGCATGAGCAAATTACTTAATGGTAGCAATTACATTAGCAATTGGAGTTATTCCAGAATGTTTAGCTGCAGTTGTTTCAATTACTTTAAGTATCAGTACTAAAAAAATGGTTAAGCAAAATGTTATTATTAAGAAACTCCAGGCAGTTGAAACCTTGGGTAATGTTAATTTTATTTGTACGGATAAAACGGGAACTTTAACTCAAAATAAAATGACAGTTAAAAAGATGATTATGGATAATAAAGTTATTGCTTCAAAAGAATATGCTAAAGAGAAAAATGATAAACATATGGACCTCTTTTTAAAAGCATTAGTTTTATGTAATGATTCAGTTACAGAAGGTAATGAAAGAATTGGTGATCCAACAGAGTTAGCACTTGTCGATTTTGCTGAAACAATAGGCTATGATGAACAAGATTCACGTGATGTTTGACAAAGAATTAATGAAATGCCTTTTGACAGTGAAAGAAAAATGATGACTACTGTTAATAAAATTAATAAAGTAAATACAACGTTTACAAAGGGTGCAATTGATCAGTTATTGCAAAGATGTACCAAAATAATGGTAGATAATGTTTTAAGAAATATTACAGAAGAAGATAAAAAAATGTTATTAGAAGCAGCAACAGAACTTTCAAAAGACGCTTTAAGAGTTTTAGCTTTTGCATATCATTTAAACTATGATAAATTAAAAGATAAAAATAACTTGGAACAAGATTTAGTATTTTTAGGTGCTGTTGGAATGATTGACCCTGTTAGAGAAACTGCAGTTAATGCAGTTAGATTAGCTCATGAGGCTGGAATTGAAGTTGTAATGATAACAGGTGATCATGCTGTTACTGCTCTTGCTATTGCAAGAGATTTAGATTTAGCACATTCAGAATATGAAGTTATGAGTAGTAATACTTTAAATCAATTAGATGACAAACAATTATTAAGAGTAATTGAACAAATAAAAGTATTTGCTAGAGTAAATCCTGAACATAAAGTAAGAATTGTTGATGCTTTAAAACAAAAGGGTAATATTGTTTCAATGACAGGTGATGGGGTTAACGATGCACCAAGTTTAAGCAAAGCTGATATTGGTGTTGCAATGGGAATTACTGGAACTGATGTTGCTAAACAAGCAAGTGATATTATTTTAACTGATGATAACTTTGAAACAATAATTAAAGGTGTTAATGAAGGTAGAAACGTTTATCAAAAAATTAAAAGAGCAATTGCTTTTGTTATTGGAGTTAATTTAGCTAATGTTTTAGCAATATTTATTCTTTCAGTAATTAATACAGTTTCTCCATTAGAAGCTACAAATATCTTATGAATGAATTTAATTGTTGAATCAATTATTGCTTTATCAATGGGTATGGGTTCAAATGATCCAACTTTAATGAAAATAAAGCCAGTTAAAGGCAAGAATTCATTATTTAAAGGTTTAGGCTATACCTTATTTAAAATAATTTTATTTACAACTATTGCTTCAATTGGAGCATACTATTTTGGAATGATGTTTGTAACAGATGATTATTTAAAAGAAATTTTAGGTGATAATTATAATCTAAGTTGACATCAGGCTTTAAGAAGTAATAATTTTAGTGTTGAACAAAAAATTAAAATTGGAAATTTTGGAAGAACGGCAATGTTTGTAACAATAACTTGTGCTCCATGTTTCTATGCAAACTTTATAAAATTATCAAATTGAAAATCTGATAAAAAAGTAAATTTAATAGTTAATAAACCTTTATGAATTGCAAGTATGTCAGCAGTATTAGTTAATTTAGCTGTAATTATGATTCCTGGATTTAATGAGAAAATATTAAATCTTGCATCAATTAGTAGTTACAATAGCAGTAATTGATACCTAATTTTAGGAGCACTTGCAATATCACTTATTCCAGTATTGTTTATGTTATTGTTAGATGGAATAACATTTGGAATTTATCATTATAGACCAGATCCTTGAAGAAGAAATAGAATTTTAGCTCAAGAATTGGTAGAAATTGATATTCAAAAAGAAAAACAAAATAGAAGAAGTAAGAAAAAAGTAAATTAGTACTAAAATTATTAAAAATTCCTAAACTCATTTATTTTAAATGAGTTTTTTTGATTTAATTGTACAATTAAATCATTTAGAAAAAACAGTGTGCTGTTAAAAAAAATTTAACACTTTTTAATTTTTAAAAAAATTTTTAAGTTTTATTAATTTTAGTTCAAAATACCAAGAAAAATGAGCTAAAAAGGTAAAAAATGGTTAAATTACATAAAAATATTTTACTTTTAGTAAAATATTTTTATGTAATTTAATTTTGTATTTTTAATTATTTTTAACACTTATATAACCCTTTAAAATGGGACTTTTATAAGTGTCATTTTTGTCTCAGTTTTTTTAAATAGATAAAATTCAAAAAAGTCAAGTCAAATTAAACTCACTAATAAATTGTTATAACTTTTTTAAAGTAGTATATTTTTTGTAAGCCTATTTTTTAAATAGATAATTTTTTTTATTAAAATTAGGTGGGAAAATAATTAACTTTCCTTTATGAGTTATTTTATTTTTTAATTTAAAAGGGGATAAGAAATTTGGAGAAGGGTTTATCAAAATGAAAGAGAAATTCAAAAATTTTCTTAATGAGAAAATGAAATTGAAAATAATAATTTCATCATCAATAGTTGGCTTTTTATTTCTATTTAGTTTTTTGATGGTGGTTCCAGGACTGGGAATTGAATCAAAAAAGTTTATTAATAGCATTGAAAAGCAAATAAAAATCATAATGCCTAAAGGCATGTATGTAATTGATGGTCAAGATGTAGTTTATGAACAAGTAATGAATACAGCTATTAAAAGTGCATACACAAGTGATGCACTTTCAACTATCAATTCCTATGAAGATAGGAATTATGCAGTTAAAAAAGAAGACTACATTAATTTTTCAAATCAGTGATTTGAAAAAAGATGAGGTGATGATATTAGAAATCAAAAAGATGTTGATTTATATGAATTAGGGATGGACTTAATTAAATTTGATCAAGCAGTTGCTACAAAGTTTTTAAGTTATGGTTATGTTCATACAGGAATTCAATGAATGTTTAAAAATGGGGGATTAAAAGAAATTTTTTCCTCTCAATTTTATGAACAAGCAAAAAGAGATCAAACAATTATTAATCAAGAAACTTATGATTCTTGGATGAAATATGATGGTCCTGGACTAAATGGAATTAAAGTAGAAAAAAGTTTAGGAACAATGATAGTAAATAATAAAGTTTGATTTTTAAATAGACAAATTGAAAATATAAAATTTGGTTTAAATATTTTTGGACATAGTATTTTTAAAAATAAAGAGTTAAATGAGAATAATATATCAAAATCAAAAGTGACTTTTGACGAATTATCTTATCCATTTTTTACAGAGACTGTAAAAGTACTAAGAGCAGGAATTATTATATTTCTTATTTTTTTAGGAGTTGTTTTACCCATTTATATAACATTTTTAATTATCTGAATAATGAATTTAAAGAAAGGAAATAAATAAGTATGAAAAAACTATTAACAATTTTTTCATCAGTTAGTTTATTTACAGTTTCTACTTCAGCAGTAGTATCATGCATACCAACAGCAGCTGAAATTAATTTTGATTTCGATAAAAATATTGGAACTCAATTTGATACTAGATTTGCAAAAGATACAAGTGATGATAAATCTAACCATAAAGGCTTTTCAAACTTTTTTACACTAGGTGATTCATTGAGTGATCAAGGGGGTTTACAAACTGTTGGAAAAGATCAATTTAATATTGAAATTAAAATGTCAGGAGAATATGTTGGGGGATTTAGTAATGGATTAACAACAGCAGCTCTGATAAATGAAGAACTAAACTTTTCAAAGGAAGAATTTAAATCTTCAAATTTAATTCATAAGCCTGATATTGATTTAAATGAAGAAAAAGTATGAGGAAAAAATTATTCTGTTGGTGGAGCAACAGCATATGATTCATCAGGGGCAACAGCTTTATTATTCAGAAATACGGGAATTTATAAGCAAGCGCAAGCTCTTGTAGAGCAACAAAAAATTCACATGGATGACTTATTTTTAGTAGAAATAGGTGGAAATGATATGTTTGCTATATTAGATAATTTGAATAACTCAAATAAGCAAGAAGAAATTATGCAAAGCGCATTATTAAATATTAAAAATGCTCTTTATACTCTACTAAATAATGGAGCTAAAAAAATAGTTTTTTTATCTCCTCCAGATATGACATTAATCCCAAGATATTATAAGGTTAATCAAACTAATAAAGAAATAATTAAAATGATTGGTGATGATTTTAATTATGAAATTTCAAAAATTATTAAAAAGGCTAATAAAATGTTTAATGATTCAATTTTATTTTTTGACCTTTATACAAGATTTGGTGAAATTACACAAGAATTTCAAAACTCAGGGCCTAATAAAAATATTACAGAAGAGTTATGTGATTCAACTTCACCAGATTTAAGCGGAATTGATTTAGCTAATTTTGAATTAAAAGCAACTGTAAAACCAGAAAATGTAGGCAAAGAAGAAGACTTTTTCTTCTTAGATTATGTTCATCCAACAAAAAATGGACACAAATTTGCTAAAAAAATTATTTTTAAGGAAATTGAATCAAAATGAAATGAAGAATAAACTAGAAAAGAGATGAATTTTAAAATGAAAAAATTATTAAGTTTAATAGGAGCCATGACATTAATGGCCTCACCAATTGGAGCAGTTGTAGCTTGTGGAAATAAAAATGCAAAGGAACAAGAAAAACCTGATAAGGTTGAAGACAACTTTGAAACTGCAGAAAGACAAGATACAATCTCAAAATTAATGTCTCAATATGCAAAGTCACTTTATTTAAATCAAAATGAATTATCTGATGGTGAAACACACTTTAGTTCAAAATATATGATGGAAAATAATGTAAAAAATGAATATTTAAAAACACTTAAACTAACTGATTTTAATGAATCAGAAGGTGTAGAAGGTAATGCTAAATTTTATAAAGTTGCAGATAAGTATTTTAATACAAATGACTTATTAGCATCTGACTTGAAAATATCTGATAATGTTTATCAAGATTATGTTCTAGATCCAAGTGCACCTGATGAAGGAATAGTTAATATTGTTAAAAATACCTTGCCTACAGTATTATCACTATTATCAGATCCAACAAATTTGCAACAATTATTAGGAGTAGTTGCAAGTAATCCTTCAATGATAGGATCAATTCTTTCTCCTGATTTACTTAAAACTTTAGGAAAAGTTTTAAATCAAGATAATCTAAAACTTTTGGAAAATGCTTTTAGTAATAAAATATATGCAAATATGAACTATCAAACAGCGTTAGATTCAAGCATGATAGGTTTATCAAATGCAGTTGATAAACTATTAAATGGTAATGAAAAAAAATTATCTTATGAAACTCAAGCAGATGTAGAGAAAAATATAGATAGTGCTACAACTAATTTAGCAAATAATATCTCAAATTTAATGAATGGAGCAGCTGAATTAAAAATTGATTTTATTAGTAATATTGACTCTATTGCTGAAGTTATTCGTTTTATAAGAACATTAGTAGTTTATATGGAACAATTTAGCTATGAAGAAATGACTTCTTCCGTATTAACTTTAGAAAAAATTGAAGAAAAAAGAAATCAAATATTTAATTCCAATTCAATTGATATAAAACAAGTATTTAAAAAGATAAATTACATGGTAAATGATGATTTATCAGGAGTTGTATTTAAAAATTATATTGGAATTTTATTTGCAACAAATTCTAAAAACTTTTCAATTGGTAATCAATTTACAGAAAATGTAAATGATGGATTAATGGGTTTACTTTCAAAAATTGGAGTTAAAGCTATGAAACAAGAATCTATTGATATAATCATTTCAAAAGTATATGTAAATTCAATGATAAGGTCTATTATAAATGGTGGTTTAAATTCAAGTTATGGAGGGGGTTTATTTACTACTGTAATTGGAACTCTTGTAACAATGCCAGGTATGCTTCCTAGTCCTGTTAAAGAATTAATGAAAAAAATTACTAGTGTTTCAGGAGAAGGAAAAAAGTTTAAAGCAGATTGAATGGGTTATTTATGAAATAACACTAATAAAAATTTTAATTTCTCTATCAGAGATTTACTGTCAAAACCTATGAATGAAATTAGTTTATCAGGATTATTAGGTCAAGAAGAAATTTCACAACCAGAAGATGAACAAAATCCAACTAAACCGGCAAAAAGATTTAATGAAGCTAAAACAAGTTCAATGAATTTCTTAAAAAAGAAATCTCTTAAAGAGCTTGTGAATGAAGTTAATACAGAATTTAGTTCAGCTACAAAATCAACAATTAACTTTTCCGATTTTGGTGAATTAATGGCTCGTTTTGCAAAGGATTCAACCCTTGAAAAAGCTTTAAATGACATTAACAATATGTTTGAAATATTAGGTTATAATAGTGATGGTTCACTTAAGGAAGGTTCAGTTTTTGAACAATTATTTAAAATTCTAAATGATGAAGATGAATTGATGGCTAAAACAAGTAATATTCTATCAAAATGAATAAAAGAAAGTAATCAAGAAATAACTGATTTAAAAAATCAAGCTGAAGAGTTATTTAAAAAATTAACAGTTAAGACTGAAATTAAATCTGTGAATAATTTTAGATATACTGTAAATGATGGAACAAATGAATTAGTATTTGATATTGCAATGAAATATAAAAATAAGAAATTAGTAGTTTCAGAAATTAAATTACTTGCATAATAAAAATTTCCAAAACAATTATGAATATATATTCATAATTGTTTTTTTTATTTTTTAATTATTACGCATATTTACTTAAATTTTTTATAGAAAATATTTTAATTTATCTAAATCAATAGTTTATAATTATAAAAGATATTAATAAATAGGAGAAAAAATGGAAAATAGAATTAAAAATATTAAACAGGGTGTCTATAAAGTTGCATTATGCTCAGCTATTATTTTTTTAGTTTCTATAGTGCTAACATCTGTTTTTATAACTTTGTTAGTAATTACTTTAAGGCAAAAAGTATCTTGATTATGGTTAAGTCTAGCAATAGTAACTTCTTTGATTGCTGGATTTACATTAATTGCAACTATTTGTGGATTAACTTTTCTTAAATCAAATAAAAATTGAGTAGAAATAGAGAAGGTAACAAAAAAATCATTTTTGGATTGAGGATTGTTCTATTTTGTATATTCTAATAAAATAGATAAATTTTCTGAAAAAAATGAAGAAAATTAATAAAAGCATTGTAGTAAATATACTTTTAATTAAGTATTTTTTTTTTTTTTTTAAAAAAAAAAAAAAAATAAGTTTTATATATGAGTAATTTTATTGAAAGTTATATATTTTATTTTTATAATAAAATGATTTATTTTTCTTAATAAATTAGTTAAAAGAAATTATTAAATTTTGAAATTATTTATAATAAAACACACCCATAAATGTGATATAGTTAATTTCAAAAGAAGGCGAATGTATTGAAAAATTTAAGAAGATATTTAAAATTAAGTTCATTTTTAATTGTATTATTAACTTTTTTTTGCTTTGCTTTTATTTATTTGAATGATGAACTAAAAAAATTAGTTTTAAGTATTTTTATAGTAATTTTAGCGTTATATATTTTATTGAATTTTCAAGTTAGATTATGAGTTATTAACAGAAGTAATTATAATGCTTTATTAAATAACCAAGTAAATTATGAAGGCGTTAAAGTCAGTGTAAAAGAGTTAACTTTAATTCTTATTAATGTCTATTTTTTAATAGACATTGTTTCAAATATTGATTTTAATTTTAGAAATATACTTATACCAATAATAATTTCATTTTCTTTATTTTTATATACTTTTATTAAAATAGAAATGTATAAATTTTATATTATAAAGGAAATGATTTGTAGAATTATTATAAAAATCTTTAAGTTTATAATGAAAATTTTGGTAAGTATTATAAGTTTTGCAAGAGAAGTATTTTTAGCAATCAAAAAACTATATTTTAAGATAAAAAACTTGTTTATTTTGAAGTTAAAAATAAAAATAGGGTGAGAAAATTACAACAGACATTGAAATGAGAAGTTAGCTGTGATTAAAATTGCTTATGAGGACAGTTCTTAGTTTTTTAATTTTTAAAATTAAATTAAGTAAAAAATATAAAAATAGGAGGACTTTTATGTCTAATAATGCAATTATTGTAAAAGATTTAAATAAAAAATTTAAATCAGGTTATGGAATTTTTGATATTAATTTTAGTGTAGAGTATGGTAAAGTTTTTGGTTATTTGGGGCCAAATGGTGCTGGAAAATCAACAACTATTAGAAGTTTAATGGGGTTTATCAGATCTGATTCAGGAACTTCAAATCTTTATTTAGAAAATAATGTTAATTTTAAAGATGACCAAACTTTAGTTCATGATTTAGTTCAATATGATTCATGAACTGATGCTAATAAAATTCAAAGAAATTTAGGATATGTTCCAGGAGAAATAGCTTTCCCAATTCAAATGACAGGAATTGATCTTTTAAAACAAGTTTTTAAATTGAGAAATATGACTAACTGAGATGATGTTAGAAAATATATTGATTATTGAGAATTTAATCCAAATATGAAAATTAAAAAAATGTCTAAAGGGATGAAACAAAAGGTTGCTTTAGTAATTGCTTGAATGCACAATCCAGATATTATTGTACTAGATGAACCAACAAGTGGATTAGATCCTTTAATGCAAGAAAAATTTGTTAAACTAGTTCAAAAATCAAAAGAAGAAGGCAAAGCAATAATTTTATCTTCACACATTTTTTCAGAAATTGAAAGAACTTGTGATTATGTTTCAATTATTAAACGTGGAAAAATTATTTCAACTATTAACATTAAAGATATTCAATATAACGATGAAAAGACTTATGAAATTAAATTTAAAGATAAAGTAATTAAAAACGATATAGAATCATCAAAATGAACTATTAAAAGTTTTAATGATAATACTTTGTTTGCAGTTGTTGAAAATAAAAATATCAATGACTTTATTGTCAAAATGGGAAAAAATAAAATTGAATTTATTAAAGAACATCCATTAAATTTAGAACAATATTTTATGAAGTATTATCAAAATGAAATTGAAACTGATGTAGCAGATTCACTAGATAATATAATTTTGAAATCTTCAACAAAAGAAAGAGCGATCTCTTTTGAATTAATTAAAGATACTATGAGAAAAACTATTGGATTATGGTTATTTTCAACTCTAATACCAGTTTTTTTAATTATTGTAGCGCTTTCTATAATGATTAATGATAGTTCCACTAAGGAAATGATTGCTCAAGGAAATGGTACTTGAAATAGCATATTAACGCAGACTATAGTAGGATTAGTTGTTAGTTCAACAGGAATTACATACTCATTAATGTTAGTTTATTTATTAACAAGTGGTAATTCTATTGTTGCTAGAGAAGTCGATAAAGGAACAATGGTTAATTTATTAACAACTAATCAATCAAGAAAAAGTATAATTTTAACAAAAGGTGGGACTTTCATTTTCTCATTATTTATAAGCATATTCATTCAATTTTTAACAACTATTATAACAATTTCAGCTTTTGGAAAAGGCGGAGAAATTAATTTTGGATTATTTGCAATGTACTTTTTTGGTTTATTTTTAATGTTATATGCAATTAGTTCAATTACATTTATGTCAAGTTGTTATTTCAATAAATCTGCAGCTTCATTATCTGTAGCCGGAGGAATTAGTATTATCTTTTATGTACTTTATTTTGCAAGTCAAATTTCACCTTCGGTAGATTTTTTAAAATACTTCTCATTAAATACTTTATTTAAAATTAAGTATAACAGTGTAAGTGAAGTTTCAAAGTATTTAGGTGAATATATTGCTTTAGCAGTTATTGGAACTGGATTATATGTTGCTTCATATTTAATTTTTACAAAAAAAGATTTACCATTATAAAATTAAATAATTATTTAAAATCATTATTTTTACAATAATGATTTTTTTTATAAAACAGATTCTATTAAAAAACTTGCTTTTTATAAAGTAATTGCTAGACTTAATATAATAAGAATTATAAGTAAGGAGATCAAAAAAAATGAAAACAATATACTTAGCAGGGGGATGCTTTTGAGGAGTTCAAGCTTATTTTGATTTAATTAAAGGTGTAACAAAAACAAAAGTAGGTTATTGTCAAGGAGATATTCAGAATCCAACTTATGAACAAGTTTGTTCAGGAAAAACAAATCATGCAGAAGCAATTTTATTAGAATATGATAAAAATCAAGTAACTTTGGAAAAGATACTTGAAAAGTATTTTAAAATAATTAATCCATATTCTTTAAATAAACAAGGAAATGATATAGGGACTCAATATAGAGTTGGGATTTATTGAGAAAATGAAGAGGATTTTAAAATAATTCAGCAATTTTTAGAAAAAAAACAAAGCGAAAGTCAACAAAAAATAGTTGTTGAGAATGAAAAAGTAAAAAACTTTTTTGATGCAGAAGCATATCATCAAAATTATCTAGAAAAAAATCCCTTTGGTTACTGTCATATTGATCTTTCATTAGCTTATGAAGATGATTAAAATGATCAAAAATTCATTATAAAATTAACTGTGTAAAATTAAATTTTATGATAATATTTAATTAATAATTAAGAGCCACATTTTTTATTTAATTCATATAACAAGAATGAATTAAAGAATTGGTTTTTTTAGTGTATAATATTATTATTAAAAGTAATAATATTGAATAATTTGGAGGAATAATTATGTACTACATATTAGTAAAAGATGGAATATTTTTTGTTGTTAGTCCTGATATGACAGAAGTTAATCGTTTTTATAATTATGATGAAGCTCAGGCTTTCTGTAATAATTTAAATTTAATGAATAATAGTTCTAATAATATTTCTAATCCAAATTTTGGTATTAGAAATAATGGTACAACAGAATTTGGAACTTCTGAATTTGTACCATTTTCAGGAATGAATAAAATAAAACCTAATAACATTCCATTAGTAAATTATGGTGAAATAGTTTTTAATTATGGAGAAGATATGACACAAGAACATAATAACTTAATGCATAATAATACTCATCAAAATCCAAATGATTTTATAGTGAATAAACAAAATAATTATAATTGCAATCATCATGGAAATAATCAAAGTTTAGGATGTGAAAATTGTGCAAATCCTAGTAGTATAGATTACAATAATTCATTGAATATGAATTATGAAACAAAAAATATTGAAGAACCAAAAAGATTAAGTTTTGAAGAGCAAAAGCTTAAAGAATTAGAGATAAGAGAAAAATTAGAAAGATTAAAGTCTCTAGAAAAACAACAAAAAAGTAAAAAACAAAAAGTAATAATTCAACAGGTACCAATTCCTGTTCCTGCACCAATTCCTGCTACTATGCAAGAAACTGCTGTACCAAAAAAAGTTTTAAAAGAAGAGAAAAAAAATAAAAAGAAAAAAATAAAGGAAAATAGAAATGTTTCTGATAGTGATGAGTTTTTAACAACTGATGATATAAGAAACTTTATAACAAAATTGAAAAAGTAGTAGATTTAATTTTATTAAACATCTAAATTAAGAATAATAGTCATGAGTTAATCTTGATATTGTTATTATTTATAGGTGTTTTTTTTATTTTTTTATTTAAATTTATATGAAATAAATAAGTATAAAATAGTGAATTATTTTACTAAATAGTCTATAATTTCTTTATATGTTGAAAAGAGTGAAAAAAAATGTTTATTACTAAAAAAAATTTAAAAGACTGAAAACTCTGATATAAATTAGCAATTGCTTTATTAATAATTGGTTTCCTTTTACAAGGATTAATTCGTGGAATTATTAATATTGGTGATTCTGTCTATAAAATAGATGGTGAGGAATTTAAAAAATGAGCGGTTTATATAGGAGATAAAAACTCAAATGATCCAGCAAAATTTGTTGGCTATGATTATCAAGGATATATAATTAACTATTTTAGTTTTTTTACAATTCAATCAAATATACTTGTTGCAATTTGATTTCTTGTATCATTTTTTAATCATAATAAAGAAAGTGAAACTAAATTTTTATCAAGATCTATTTCTTTATGTGTAGTAACTTATATTACAATTACAGGTTTGATTTTTAATGGAATGCTTCTTCCGCAGGTATTGTTAACAGAAAATGATTTAAATTTAACTCCATTTTGATGGGTTGATCAAATGGTGTTGCATACAGTTGTTCCAATAGCTACAATTGTTTATTACTTACTATTAATGAAACAGGAATTAAATTTTAATTTTAAGGAGTTTGTAAAAAGGGATTTTATATTAATGTGTATTTATCCAATAATCTATTTAATTTCTTCTTTAATTAGAGGAGAATTAATTTATAGAAGCGTAGGTTCAGATGCAATCTTAGCAAGTAAAAAGGGAGCATACCCATATTTTTTCTTAGAGATTCATAATAAACAAGTATCTGGCCTAAGTGGAGTTGTTTGAATGTTTATTGCTATAATAGCTATTATTTCAATAATAATTGGTTTAGGTAGTCTTTATCTATTTGTTGCTTCAAAAATTAATAATTATAAAGGGGAAATTACTAATGAGGAATCAAAAAAACAGTCTTAATTTACTTAAAAAACATAATAAAATAATTCGAACTTTTTTTAAAACAAATTTAATGAGTTTATTTGCTTTTATTTTTGATCAAACTATTTTTTCAATAACTTTGATTTTATTTATCACAAATTTATTTATTAAAGAGCAAGTGGATGCATTGTCATATTCAATTGTTGGGGGAAGCATTTACTTATTGTTAAAGTTTACTTATATCAATTGATTTTCAAAATCTAAGTTTTTTCAATTAATTTGCTTATTTGATTATAATCTGAAGTTAGAAAATCATAAATTCAAGGCTCAAAGAAGTATAGAATTTATACCAATTTGATTTTGAATTTATATAATATTTTCAAATTTTATAACAGTAATATTTATAAATTATGAATTAAGTTCTATTTTGAGTGATAAAAAGCTTTTAACAGCTATATTAGAATCAATGCTAAATGTAATGTTACTTCCTTCATTTTTAAACTCATTTCAAAAATTAACTCAATCTAATAATAATGTTGATGCAAAATATAAAAATTTAATAAAAACACAGTATTTTTCAAATGAGTCTCTATTCAAAGACGCAAAATTTTCTGAAAACTATTTAAATGTGATTTTCACAAAAAATGAGTTAACTTCTAAAAATGGCTTATTCATTTTTAGTAATAAAAAAGATTTAAATAATAACGAAATTTTGGAAATTAAGAAAATAAATGACAAAATTCTAGAAAACTACACAGCAATTTGAGGCAATTATTATGAATTACTTGAAGAAAGTTCAATGCTTGAGTTTTCAAGAAAAAAGGCAAAAAACTTATTTTGAATTGAAAGAGTCTATGATCATATATTCTTAGATTTCTTAGATATTTAAGAACTCTAAATATTTTCTTTTAATACTTTAAATAGAAATAGTTTAATTGTGTTCATAAAATCAAACAATTTAAAAACAATTGTTTGATTTATTAATTAAAAAGTCCTATAATATTTATAAGGAGAGTAAATTAATGAAAATAAAGAGTATTTACAAAAAAATTGATTGAAATAATATAATAGTATATTCAGCAATAATAGCTCTTTTTGCAATTTTTTTATTTATTCCTTCTGTTGATAATTTAAGATTTAATTATGTTAATTCAAAAATTTTAATTATGCTTAAATTATTTTTAGGAACAGTTTCAATTGTTTCAATATTATGAAAATTTTTTAGTGATTATGATGAATTTATGTCGACAATTGATTTTAAAAAGATATCAGCTATATCGTTTAAAAAAATCTTAATTAAAAAGAATTTCTTTGCTTTTTTAAAAATATTTGTATTAGTTTCACCTTTATTAGTTTTTACAATTATTCAAGGAATGAATTTGGAAACAAATATTAATAATATACCAGTTATTTTATATGATGAAATGGGACCATTATTTACTATTCCAAAAAGCGCATTGTATTCATCAATTAATTTAATTATGAAAATTAATAAGGAAATATCATTTGGATTATCTCTAATTTTTATAGGTTCAATTTTTTCAATATTTGCTCTAACATTTGTTTATATTGCTTATTGAATTTCAATGAATAAAATATTAAAAAGCATTAATAGTACTTTTACTAAAATTCTTAAAACTTTAAAACATGAAGAAATTGAAAAATCAATTGAAAATTTAGATAAAATAATCATGGAATTAGAGTTAAAAGAAAAAGCAATTCAGTATGAAAGAATTTTGAATTTGTATAATTTATTAGAACATAAAGAATCTAAATTATTAAAAACTATCAAAAAATCCATTAATGAGCCAGAATTCTCAACTTTAACTATTTAAAATATTTAGTTAAAACAAGTGAAGATATTTAATACGATATGAAGTAAAAATTTATGAATGAAATAATTTAAATAATAAATCACAATTAGTGTCGGAGTTTTTTGTGATTGAATAGCATTTTTATGCTATTTTTTTTATTTGCTTTGATATAATAAAAAGGTAAGAACTTATAAGGAGTAAATAAAAAGTAATTTTCAGAGATCTAGTGTATGGTGCGAACTAGAATTTACTATTATTGAAGGTTGTATAAGTTATAAAATTAGATATAAGAGTGGGTTGTTTTAGAACAATCAATTAGGATGGTACCGCGTGTTATTTTTAAATGGCTCGTTCCTATTTTTTAGTAATTAATACTTACTAAAAAATAGGTTTTTTTAATTAAAAAGGAGAAAATATGAAAGAATTAGATAAAAAATATAATCATAAAGAAGTTGAAAAAGATAAATATAGTAAATGACTTGAAGAAAAATTATTTAAACCAAAAATTAAGTCTAAAAAGCCAGCTTATTCAATTGTAATACCTCCACCAAATGTAACTGGAAAGTTGCACTTAGGTCATGCTTGAGATGGTTCATTACAAGATCTATTAATAAGATTCAAAAAATTAAATGGCTTTGATACTGTTTGAATACCTGGAATGGATCATGCTGGAATAGCTACTCAAGCAAAAGTCGAAGAGCGATTGAGAGAGCAAGGGATTTTAAGAAATGATTTAGGTAGAGATAAGTTTATTGAAAAAGTTTGAGAATGAAAAGAAGAGTATGCTTCAACCATTAGAGAACAATGAGCAAAATTAGGATTAAGTTTAGATTATTCTAAAGAAAAATTTACATATTCAGAAGAATTAAATCAAATTGTAAATCATGTTTTTGTAAAAATGTATGAAGATAAATTAATTTATAAAGGGAAACGAATTATAAATTGAGATCCTAAACAAAAGACAGCACTTTCTAATATTGAAGTTATCTATAAAGAAACTAAAGGAGCAATGTATTATTTCAAATACTTTTTAAGTGATAATAATAAGGACTTCTTAGAAGTAGCTACAACACGTCCAGAAACAATGTTTGGAGATGTTTGTTTAATTGTAAATCCAAAAGATGATAGATATAACAAATATATTGGAAAAACAGTTATAAACCCCTCAAATAGGGCTTTAATACCTATTATAAGCGACAAATATGTAGAAATTGAGTTTGGAACAGGGGTAATGAAATGTACGCCAGCACATGACCCTAATGACTTTGAATTAGGTCTAAAACATAATTTAAAACAAATAGTTGTTATGAATGAAGATGCAACTATGAATGAATTAGCAAATGAGTTTAAAGGGATGGATCGTTTTGAAGCAAGAAAACAATTAGTTGAAAAATTAGCAAAGGAAGGGACTTTCATTAAAAAAGAAGATATTGTTCATCAAGTTGGTTACTCAGAAAGAAGTAATGCAATTGTTGAACCTTTCATCTCTGATCAATGATTTGTAAAAATGAAACCCTTAGCAAAACAAGTTTTAGATTTACAAAATTCAAAAGAGGCAATTAATTTTTATCCAAATCGTTTTAATGAAACACTAAATAAATGAATGGAAAATACTTATGATTGAACTATTTCACGTCAATTATGATGAGGTCATCAAATTCCAGCTTGATATCATAAAAAAACAAAAGAAGTCTTTGTAGGTATAAATGCTCCAAAGGATATAGAAAATTGAGAACGTGATCCAGATGTTTTAGATACATGATTTTCAAGTGCATTTTGACCATTTGCAACAATGAACTGAAATCAAAAAAAACAATCACAAATGATGAAAAAATATTTTCCAGTATCAACAATGGTAACAGGCTATGATATTATTTTCTTTTGAGTAGCAAGAATGATTTTTCAAAGTTTAGAGTTTACAAAGTCAAAACCTTTTAATGATGTTTTAATTCACGGTTTAATTCGTGATGAGCAGGGAAAAAAAATGTCAAAATCTTTGGGTAATGGTGTTGATCCAATGGAAGTTATTGAAAAATATGGAGCAGATTCATTAAGGTATTTCTTATTAACAAATTCAAGTCCTGGTCAAGATTTAAGATATAGTGAAGAAAAATTAACTAGTACTTGAAATTTCATTAATAAAATTTGAAATGCTTCAAGATATGTAATGTTAAATCTTAAAAAAATTCCTACTAATCAACAATTTAAAAATTTATTATTAAAATCTAACAAAAGTAATAATCAAATTGATTTTTGAATTTTAAATCGATTGAGTGAAACAAAAAAAATGGTGAAAGAAGCAATTGATAAATATGAATTTACAATTGCAGGAAAGTTCCTTTATAATTTTATTTGAGATGATTATTGTTCATGATATATTGAACTTTCAAAAGCTCAAGTTAGTGAAAATAATCTATTAAATAAACAAGAAAAGCAATTTAGTCAATCAACTTTAGGGTATGTTTTAAAAAATATTTTAGTTATGTTACATCCATTTATGCCTTTTGTTAGTGAAGAAATTTATCAGTCATTTGAGTTAAAAACTTCAATTTTAAAAGAAAGATGATTAGAAGAAAATTATCAATTTGAGATTTCAAATATTAATCATATTTTTGAAATAGTAACTAATTTAAGAGAATTTCGAGCTACTCAGAATATTAAAAATTCTATTGCTCTAAATATTCATTTAAACTTGAAAAAATCAAAATTTAAATTAGAAATGGAAAAAGGAATTGATTATATTAATCTCTTTGTTAAAAAATTAGTTAACTGTAAATTGAATATTAATAATATTGAAAAAAAAGATTTAACTTCAATTGCTATTAAAGATTATTTTTTAGATATTGCAAATGAAGAATTTATTGATAAGGATAAAGCAATTCAAGAAACTGAGGATAAGATTTTTGAACTTTTACAAGAAATTGAAAGAAGTGAGAAAATGTTAGCAAATGAGAACTTTTTAAAAAGAGCTGCATTTGAAAAAGTCGAAGTTGAAAAAGAAAAGTATGCTAATTATAAAAAACAACATATATTATTAGAAGAAAAATTAAAAGAATTGAAAAAATAAAGATTAAAAAAATGAAGAATATTCTTCATTTTTTTAATCGCTTACTGCATTTGATAACTTAAATATTCATAATATAGTTAAGATAATATCTGGTTCTGATTTTGATAAAAAATTTAAAACTTCCATAGTATGATTAATTTTTTCATGATTTGTAATTTCTTCTATAAAAACTTGAAATATATTATTATATATTTTGTTATAGTTATTAAAAATCTCATTTATTTTTTTATCTTTAAAGTTAGATAAAAAGTCCATCTCAGTATCAGGAATTTTATTTAAACTAATTTGCTTTTTAAACTTAGTAATCTTTAAAGGGCTAGAATTAGTCTTAAGATTTTTTAAATGAGTTTTTATATGCTTTTGGTATCTATTATAAATAGACTTAATAAGTTTTTTATTTTCAATTAAGAAACTTAGAAAATATAAAATTTTGTTTAAATCATTTTCAATTAAGTCAATATCGCTAGCATTTTTCTCACTTTTATTTAAATAGTTATTCATTTCTTTTAAGAGATTTTTATTAAAAGTGAAAAAATACTTTTCCTTAAACTCTCTATAAAAATCTTTGTAGTCATCTTTCCTATAAATTCATATTGATATAAAAGTTGCCAATATTAAACTAATTATTCCAGTAATTAATGCAATAATGTCAACTAAAGTAAATTCAAACATTTGTTATTTTCCCCCATAATCAATAAAATTTTATCATTTATAAAGTTATTTTTAACAATAATAAAAGTGTGCTCGTTATTATATCTTTTCATTTTTTTTTTTTTTTTATATAAACGATATATATATTTGAGGTGTCTATGAAAAAAATAAGGTTTATTTTGTTACTTTTACTTTCGCTAATGGTTGGTATTTGTACTTTATTAATAGCTAATCTAAAACAATCAGAAAAAATTGAAATCATTGATAATAATGAAAGTTATACATATTTAAAAGTTAAATATGATATTTCTTTAGAAGACGAAAATATATTACCTGTTAAAATAAAAAATGATTTAAATATAAATGAA
Organism: Spiroplasma endosymbiont of Dioctria linearis; assembly: GCF_964030865.1. Taxonomy (NCBI): domain Bacteria; kingdom Bacillati; phylum Mycoplasmatota; class Mollicutes; order Entomoplasmatales; family Spiroplasmataceae; genus Spiroplasma; species Spiroplasma endosymbiont of Dioctria linearis. Next base: position 419,288 of record NZ_OZ034984.1, read on the forward strand.
TCTAAAGAATTTTTAGAAGTAAGCAATTTAGATTATTTGAGTAATTTATTTGAAATTGATGTTAATAATAACTTACAGAAAAATAACACAATTGTGTTCTATCCAAAAGATCATATTAAAGTTATTAAAACTAGTAGATTTGAAGTGAATAGTGATTTTTTTTATACAAGAGGTGTTAGTGAAAATGTTTCTAAAAAGAGTAGTAAAATTCTTTTAGATATAGATAATTCCTATGATGATTGTATGAAACAGCTGAAAAAAATATATGTAGGAAGTAATTTTAATACACAATTTTATGCTAAAGCAATTCCAAAATTGATCTATTAGAAAGAATTATTTATTTCAGACTTTTTTAGTTATAGTTTTAATTTCTTTAAGTAGGGATATAGAAAATATTTATATATGTATTAGTATCTATTCATTTTGTTGTCTTTCTTTTGTTTGAAAAATAAATAAATCTTATCCTTATTTAATTATTGTTAGTCTTTTTTTAATGTTTTTTCTATTATTCTATAAGATGGACATCAATCAAAAACTAAATTTTAAGATTTATAAAGTAGTAGAGGTAAAAGAAGGTTATATTTTATTAAAACAGTTAGCAACTCTTTATTATATACCAGTAGGGGAAGAAGAATTATTAGTAGGGGAGTTTATTAAACTTAATGGAATTAGCGAAAAGGTCAGCATTTATGGAAACTTTTGAGAGTTTGATTTTAATTCTTATTTACTTAATAAAAATGTTAGATTTCGAATACTAGAACCAATGATAGAGAAAACAAATGGTCATTTTGTGCAATTTTATCTATATAAATTCATTAATTCTTCTAACAAATTAACTAAACTATTCTTATTTCAACAAAAAACAAATGACCCAATTTATACTACTTTAACTTCATATTCTTTAAGTTTTTTAATTAACCTAAGTGGTTTTAATATCTATATTATCAGTTGTTTTTTTAGTAAAAAAATGTTTAAGAATTCAAAAAAATATAAAAAATATAAAATTATTATTTTAGTTCTAGTTTTATATTATTGTGGACTATTAAGTTTTCCCTTATTTTTTTTAAAAACGTGCATATTTTTGATAATAAGATGAATAGAAGAAAATTGGAAATTCAGATTTTCAAAAATAACCAAATTTTCCATCATTTGGATTGTTTGTTTGTTTATTAATCCATTATTTGTATTTAATATAGGTTTTATTTTTACAATTATTGCTTTTCTATTTATAAAAAAATATGAGGACAAAAAGCCAATTACCAATATATTTTATAATTTTTTAATTGTGAATGCAGTATTCATTCCAGTTCAAATATATTTCGATTATAAAATATATTGATTAAGTTCATTTTTTGAAATACTTTTAATTCCATTAATTAGCTTTTCCTTCATTTTATCTATATTTTTTTGAATTCCATTCTCTAGTTATTTACTAGATTTTAATTATCAAATTCTTTATTCATATTCTAAAAGTTTTCAATATATTAATATTTTTACAATATGTGGTCACTTTAGTATATTTTTTTTAATAACTTATTTTTTAATGTTTAAAGTTATAACTGCCTATAAGTTTAATAAAAGAAAAATGCAAAAAATATTAATTATCTTATTTACTTTAAATTGTTTTTATTTTTTTCAATCAAATCAATTCACTAAAATAAATCCCTCAGTAACAATGTTAAATGTTGGCAATGGGAATAGTTTCTTATTGCAATATAAAGGTAAAAATATTTTATTTGATGCTGGAAAGGGCAGCGGTTTCAGTAAAAAAAGTTTACAGCAATATTTAATATATGATGGAGTTAGAAAAATTGATGCCATTTTTATAAGTCATAATCATAAGGATCACTATGATCAAATTGATGATTTAAAAACCATTTACAATATTCAAAATATTTTTTACAATTATGATAATCAATTTAATTTTAACTTTAAGGATTTAAAAATTAGTAATTTTATCGAGAATCAAAATAAAGATGAAAATGATAATTCTCAAGTTTCAGTAGTAGACGTAAAAGGCAAGAAAATATTATTTACAGGAGATATTTCCAAAAAAAGAGAAGCTAGATTATTGCAAAATAAGGAGTTTCTAGAAATGATTAAAGGGGGAGTTGATTTACTTCAAGTTGCTCACCATGGTAGTAAAACTAGTAGTTCTGAATTGTTTATTGAGACAATAAAACCTCAAAATTGTTTTATCTCTGGACATAAGTCAAAAATGTATGACTTTCCAAGTAAAGAGACAATAGCGACATTAAAAAAATATCAATGCAAAACTTATATTACAAATTCTAGAAATAGTTATAAATATAAAGTTAAAAGCAATAAAGTGATTAAAGTACAAAAAAAACTTCTTTTGTAAGAAGTTTTAATTATTTCATTAATCTTGATTTTTCTCTTGCAGCTTTATTAGCTTTAAAAATTCCTTTTGTTACTGATTTATCTAATAAACTAATTGCTTCATTTATTAAAGTTTCTTTTTCTTTAGAACCTTCTTGTTTTGCAACTAAAGCCTTTTTAATTGCAGTTTTAACTGAACTTCTAAAAGCTTTATTAGCTAAACGTGATTTTTCATTAGTTAAAATACGTTTTTCTTGTGATTTAATATTTGCCATGTTTGTAATTCACCCCTCTAAACAAGATATTTATATACAAATAGAGTATATAGTAAAAAAATATCTAATTCAAAATAAATTATATTTTTTATTAATTTTTAGTGGTAAATTATACTTAATAGGTGATAAATATGTTCTTTGTATATTCTAATGACAATTTTCTAATCAAAAAGCAAATAGACAAATTATGTCAAAAAGCAAATATAGATAATGAATATGATATTTTTGAATATTCATTAATTGATGATTCAATTATAAAAATTATTGAAGAAATTACTACATATTCAATTTTTTCAAGTAAGAAAATTATTGTTATAAATGATTGTTGATTTGTTAACGAATCAAAAATTAAGTTTCATAAAGATTATGATTCTAAATATGTAGAGCAAATTTTAAGTAATAATAATAGCGAAGTTGAAATAATAATGACTTTAAATTCTGAGAAGTTTTCAAAAAAATTAAAAATAGCAAAATTAACAGAAGAAAAGTGCAAAATGTTAAAATTAGAGGAACCTAATTTAATACAAAAAAAAGAAATAGTAACCAAAAGATTAGAAAATGCAAAAATAGAGTTTGATATAGATTCGATTGAAATATTTTTAGATAAATTACCAAATGATATGCAAGTATTTACAAATGAAATTAATAAAATAATTAGTTTACGAAAAAAAGTAACAAAGAACTTAATAAATGAAATAACATCAAAATATAATAACTTTGATAGCTTTCAAATTGCTAATTGTTTTATTTCAAATGATATAAAAACTTTTTTAAAGCAATGATCAAGTTATAGGGAAATAAACAATGATATTTTCTCATTTCTTGCATTATTAGCAAGTAATTTAATTACATTAAGAAATATTATTTTATTAAAGGAAGAAAGAATGAGTAATTCAGAAATTTCTTCAGTTTTGGGAGCAAATCCATATCGTATTTCAAAACTATTAGAGCAAAATAAACTAAATATTAAACAAATAAATGATAAAATTAAATTGTTATATTTACTTGAAAAAAATATAAAAAGTGGGGTTTTTGATAATAAAATTATTCCAGAGCTTGAGTTGTTAAAAATGTTTGATGTTTAATAAGAATAGAGGTTAAAAAATGGAAGCTAACAAGATATATCAAAGTTCGATATTTTTATTAGCAAATTTAATAAAAAATGAAAAACTAAGAGTGGAATTACTTAATAGCTTGGATTATAAGAATCAAGTAATTGAATTAGTTAATGACTTATTGATTTTAGAAATAGATGAAAGTTGTAGTTTTAAAGATAAAAAATGAGGACCAATTTTTGGGAAGTCTTTAGTAAACATTACAAAGGAAAAAATAAAGTTTGTAAAACCAGATAATAAAAGTATTGATGAAATATTAAGCGATATTACTTATTTGCAAACATATTGCTTTAATAATTTGCAAATATCAAGAGATTCTTTAACAGATGAAAATTTTGAATTGACAGAAGAATTTATTAAAGAAAACTCAAAAATATCACCAGAATTAAAAGAAAAATATTTAAAAGCAAGTGAAAAAAGTAATGTTGAACCAGAAATCGTTGATAAACAAAAAGAAAAACCAAATACTGAAACACATGATTATTCAAAAATTGCAGGGGCTCAAAGTGCACAAGGAAATCCTTTTATGGGAAGCGTTCCATTACATCCTGCACAAGATCCAAGGTTTTACCCATATAGTAGTAAACCAAAATATATAAAATGATTGAAATTGTCATTGGCAATTTCAATTGGGGTTTTTACACTATTGTTTGTGGCATTATCTATTTATGTTCAAGTTGCAAAACCTTTTCTAATTGATAATAACTTAAATCAAATTGATGGATTTACTTCAGCATTTCATCAACAATGAAAAGCATTTTTAGAGGAAAAATTAAAAGCGGATAATGCTGCTTGACTTTTTGCAAATTCATTGGGAATGCAATCGGGGTCTATGGGAATTACATATACGATCATAATGACACTAGTAATCACATGAACTATTTATACAATTCTTCAGCCTCCAAAAACTTATAGACAAAAATTTATTATTCCTGGAATGAATTTAATTATTCCCTCAATGTTTCTTATTATGATGTCATTTAGTTTTATTAAAGGATTTTCATTAATTTTTGGTTCAAACGTACCATTGTCACAATTAACTAGTTTATTTTTTAATGTTGCAAAACAACAAGGAGAAAAAGCTAATTTTGATGAATGATATAAATTAAATCAAGTAGGACTTAAAAGTTTAATTAATGATATAAATGCTTCATTTAATATGACAGGGGCTAAAGTATTATTTTGACTATTCTTTGTTTCACTTTTAATGACAGCTGCTTCAATTATTGTAATTCTTTGTTTAAATCCTAAATTAGATAGAGAAAAAATTGCAAAAGCTAATAATGAATATCAAACAATGATTGCAGAAGCAATGCAAGGTAGAAAATATGAAATAGATCAAAGTATTTATGAAGATCAAAAAGATATTGATGATTTTTTAACTGAACTTCAAAATAGAAAAAATAAGCATAATAATAAAGATAAAGACAATGAAAAGGATAAAGATGTTTAGAAATTTCATTTGAAATAAAAATATAATTAACTTTTAAAATATATTGACAAACTCAACTGATGTTGAGTTTTTTAAATATAATTTAGATGGGTGATATTGATGGAAGAAAAAGTTCTTAAAATCTTTAAAATAAAAATGTTTGAAAAGGATGTTGTTAAAATAGGGATTATTAATAATAAGTTGAGTTATATTGGTTTTGAGCGTGACAATATTCATGATTTTTACAAAAATTATAAAATAAGAAATGTTTTAAAAAATGATGAATTTATTAAATATATTCAATATCTAAAAAAGTTTGAGAATAGAGAAGATTTCGAATTAAATTTTGATGAATTATTTTTACCAAATTTGACAGATAAACAAATAGATATTTTAAAAGAACTTTGTAAATTAAAATATGGCGAATATAAAACATATTCTGAATTTGCAAAAGATATTAATAAGAGTGATCACACACGTTTTATTGCTTCTTGTATGAGTAAGAATCCAATTTTATTGCTAATTCCATGTCATAGATTAATTAGTAAAAATTTGGATATTAAATACAGATCTGGAAGAGAAATAAAGAGTTTTTTATTAAAAAATAATTTTTAATACTTATTATCATTTTCTCAAAAATGAGTATTGAATTACTTCATTATATAAAATTTACAATATTTTTTCTAAATATTTATATTTATTCGGAAAAAAATATTGTTTTTTTTTTTTTTTTTATAACATATTAATGGTTATAAAAATTTATAACTATAGAAAGAAAAAAAGATGAAAAAAAATATTTTTAATAAAAATCAAATATTTTTAGATATAAAATTAAATACACAAAAAGAAGTTTTTGAATTTATTTCTGCTAAAGCTTTTGAATTAGGTATTGTTTCAAATCAAGAAGCATTAATTACTGGTTTCAAAAATCGTGAAACTGAAGGTACAACTGGTTTTGAAGATGGATTTGCGATACCTCATGCTAGAATAAAAGAAATAAATAAATCAGCTTGTATATTTATAAAATTAAAAAAAGAAATTGAATGAGATTCTCTAGATGGAAAACCAATTAAATATATATTTGCATTAATAGTTTTAGAAAATGAAAATGATGAATATTTATCAATATTAAGTGAATTCTCAACAAAGCTTTTAAATGAGGAATTTAAATTAGGGATTAAAAACTCAAAATCAAAGACAGATATTTTAGATACTTTTGAATTAAAAAGTCAAAAAGTCAAAAATGAAAATTTAACTAAAAATAAAATTAGAGTTGTTGGTATATCAGCTTGTCCGACTGGTGTTGCACATACATACATGGCAAGAGAGGCATTATTAAAAGCGGGGCAAAATCTTGGATGAGATATAAAAATGGAAACCCAAGGTCAAAAAGGTCAAGAATTTAAATTAACAGAAGAAGATATTAAACAAGCTGATATCGTTTTTTTAGCTGTTGATATTTCTGTTGATAAAAGTCGATTTAATGGTAAAAAAATTTATCATGTAAGTACAAAAAAGGCCTTAAGAAATGCTGAACAAGAGTTACAAAATTCAATTAAAGAGGGTTTTATTTTTACAAATGATAGTAAAAATAAAACATTTGATGTAAAAAATAAAAATAAGCAAAGTATAGTCCAACATTTGATGGCAGGTATTTCTTATATGATACCTTTCATTGTTTTTGCAGGTTTAACCTCTGCAATAGTTGCAGGAATTGCTAATGCAACAAAAGTAACATTAACTGCGGATTCAACAGGGTGAATTAAATTTATGTGACATTTAAACGAATTTTCTAATATTGGATTTTCTGTTATGATGGCAATTGCAGGAGCATATATTGCTAATTCTATTGCAGGACGAGCTGCAATAGCACCTGCATTTATATTAACTATGATCGGTAATAATCCAGGACTTGTATGGCAAGGATATTTCCAAAACATTCTTGTAGAAGGACAAAATGGTAGCATGGTTTCAATAAATTCTGTAATGCAACCATTAAATATTTTTGGAGCTATTATTTTTGGTTTGAGTGTGGGTTATACAGTTCAATGAATTAATACAAAATGAAAAATTCATCAATATATACAACCGATCATGCCTATAATCATAATTCCAGTTTTTTTAACATTATTCTTTGCAATTATTTGAATGTTTACATTTGGACCATTAATTGGAATTGCAATAGGTTATTTATATACAGGTATTTTATCATTAGAAAATGCAGGTGTGGGAATGATACTAGTAGGTTTAGTACTTGGACTTTTATCTGGAGTAGATATGGGTGGTCCCATAAATAAAATTGCTTCATTTGGAGCTACAGCTATGATACCAGTTGATGGGGGACTTGCAATGGGTTGTTCTGCTGCTGCTTTTGCTGTGGCACCACTTGGTGCTGGGATTTCAACTATGCTTTTTAGAACAACTTTTAAAGAAGATAAAGAACTAGGTATAAATGCAACAGTTTTAGGAGTTATGGGTGTAAGTGAAAGTGCCATTCCATTTGCAATCAAATATAAATGAGCTGCAATAATTCCAAATATTATTTGTTCTGGAATTGCAGGTATGATAGCTGGCGCATTTATGGTTCAAGGGCATGTTGGCGCTTGAGGTGGACCTATTATTGCAATTTTTGCTGGAGTTACAGATAAAAGTAGTAATTTCATTGGTATTCTATGATATTTAATTTCCATTATTATTGGAGTTATCTGTCATATAATTTTATTTAGAATTCTGGTTGAAATTCAATCTAAAGGAAAAATATCAAAAGATAGTTTTAAATCAATTTTTAGAGAAAATAAAAAATTAATTACTAATAAAAAAAATAGTAAAGCTTAATAAAAGTTATTTAAAAGATACAATCTTCATATAAGTGTTATATGAAGATTTTTTTATTTTTACTTTAATGTAATATAAAAAAACTTTATAATCATAAAGGTGAGGTACTTTAATGAGTTATTATTATAAGCATAAATATGGATTTTCAACTCATTCAATCCAAAGAATAAGAGAAAGACTTAGGCTTAAAGATGAAGAGGAATTTAAATTAAAAGAAAAAATACTAAGAATGATTGCAAAATCAACTTATAGTTTTGAAACAAATAAATTTATTTATATAAAAACATTAAAAAATGAAGTTTACTTTGTTATTGATAAAATTCAAATGACAATTATAACTGCAACACCAATTTCACCAACAAAACAATTATGATTAATAGAGAACGAATAAGACAGGTGCTAATATGAAAAAAATTAAAAGAAATTTGATATTACCAAGTGAATTTTTAAATAATTGACAAACTCAAAATGAAGATGGAACTTTTTGTTTTAAATATATTGATTTTGTAAGTGATAAAATTGAAGAAATTAGAATTGATAATGTACCTTTTATAGAAGTTTTATTTAGTGATTATGAAAATTATGATCTTAAAAAAATTATAAAACAATTTAATCAAATATCAAAAGTAGCAAAAGCCATTATAGATAAAAGAATTAAAAAAAATAAAGACAATATTGAAATTACAGGTAAAGAAGTTATTTTCTTAAAATATTTTTATTTTCTAATAACAATAATCAATGGTGAGTACAAGTATTCATTTTCAAATTCTAATAAAAAATATAGAATCTTTGATGTTTTGAATAAAGAAGTTCAAGAGGACTACAGACTAATAATTTTAGATATAGTTAGCTATGTTCTTTTTGAAATGTATGATTATATTTTTAGTAAGAGAACCTTTGAAAGTTTATATGAATATGTTGAAGATTCTTCAATAAACTTTGATTTACAAGAATATCAAAAAAGAATAATTATTCCTTACGACATTTTGGTAAGTCAAAATTACAAATTTTTAGATTTATATTTTCACAATATTGTAAATAATACTTTCTTTAAGTTTTTTAAAATATCTGACTTAGATAGAGAAACATTTTTATTAACAAATAAAACAGTTGCTAATTTTATTGATGATAGAACCAAAATTAATATTTTAAGTATTTTTGTAGTAGATCCAAAAATGGCAATTGGATTAGTTAATTTAGGACCAGGAAGAGGCGAGTATCGACCATTATTTAAATACTTTAATGAAAGTGTTATAAATAAAGAAATTATGCCTTATTGTTTATCACCAGAGCATAAAATAGAGCAAGATGGAATTTATCTTTCTGGAGATCAAAGGTTTAAATTTTCAATTTTTGAATTAATTGAAAATCAAGTTAAGTTAATCAACGATTGTCTAACATACAGAGATTTAAAATCTGATTTTGAACAATTTATTAAATATTAAAATAAAAAATTCTATTATGAAATAGATTTTTTTTTATAAAAATCATTATCTAAAAAAAGTGGGAAAAATATTATATAATTAATATAGTTTTATGGGGATGTTATATCATGGGCAAAGTTAAAATTTTAAAAAATAATAAAAAATCGCAATTTATGATAATTGCTTTAATGATTTTTTCTTCTATTATATTAATATATTCAACATTGCTAGCTATTTCACCAATAATAAATAAAAATAATATTGAAGTAATTAATAATGCTATTTTAGAAGAAAACTATCAAAAAATACTGTCAATATTTTTATATAATGGTAAATCGTGAATAGTGGCGCCAAGCAAGACATTAATTTCTTTTTTGCCAATTATTTTAAGTTTAATAGTAATTATATTTTTAAGTAGTAGATTAATTATCCATAGTGTAGGTTATAGAACTAAAACTGCAATGGGAATTTCTAGAATTGTTAGACCAATCAAAAGTTATCAATTTACAATGATTTTTGTTTGAATTTTTTTAGTATTATTGATGATAACAATGACTTTATCTTTAATATCTGCAGCTCCATTTTTTCTGGGAATAGCATTTCAATTTAGTGCTGCAAATTTTATAACAATTGATGAAGCAATTACAGTTAAAATTGTTCAACAATTAGATGGTCAATTTGGACAAATTTATTGATTATCTTATGGAGCATTTTCAAAATTACAAGGTGTTAATAATCCTGCACAAGTTTACAAAATGATTGATAAAGTTATGTGATTTATAATGCCAATTATTATTCAATTTATTGCTTTAATTTTAGGATTTATTGGAGCTATATTTGGTGAATGTAGTTGATGATCAATTAATATACTTGTTTTAAAAACATTTGATTTTCAAGCTGGTACAAAATTAGTAGATGAATATGTTAAAGTTAAAAAACCTAAAATTAAAGAAAAAAAATGAAATGAAAAACCTAAAAAGCAAAAGGTTTTAAAAGCCAAAAAAGCGAATTTATCTACAAATCTTAATAATGATGAAATTAAAACAATTGAAATAATTGAGCCAAAAAATTATGAAGAATTACAAGAAATCTTGTTAGAAGAAAATAAGGAAATAATTAAACCAATTGAAGTTGTTGAAACTATTAATAATAACGTTGAAGTAAAACAAGAACTTGAAGAAGTAAAAAATGATGATAATCTTGAAGAAAATATTGAAAACAAGAAAATTGAGGAAAATCAAAGAAATAGTGAAAACAATCAACATAATCGTATTGAATCTTTACAAACAACTGAGTTTGGAAATATAACTGAAATTGAAGATATTTATAATGAAAAAGCATTAGAAGATAAAACTTTTGATCCATTAATTGAAACTAAGTGTGTTTTATTTTATAAAAAAATAATTAAATTATTAGAAGAATCAGATAATACAGATACTTCATTGTATTGAAATACAATTAAAAAATCAAAAGAAATAAAGGATTCAAAAAATAATGATTGATTAACTATTTCAAATGAAATAGAAAAAGAAATAAAATTATTTTCTACAGTTGATACCGAGTTTGTAAATTTAATTGAAAAACTAATCTCTGATTCAAAAAATAATTTTTTTGGTAGATACAAAAGTGATTTAGAAGAGTTAATTGAAGATTATCATTTTGCATTAAAAACATGAGATTTATTGGCAGCTGAAATAAAACTTGAGCAAATTTTGGCAATTACTTTTAGAAAAAAAGAATTATTACCAAAAGTAGGTTTCTGTTTGAAAAATAAGGTTTTAAACAATTATAAAAATATTGATCAAAAAACAAATGTCATTAATAGATTAGAAACTGCAAAAAATAATAGAGATTTTAAAGGTTATAGAGATATTTGTCTGGAAATAATAAAAAGCGTTTCACCAATAAAACCAATTATTAGTAATTATATTAACAAAATAATTTATAATTAACATAATTAAAAGAGGTGTTTTTATTGAAAATAATAGGAGTTAGTGGTTTTATTGGAACTGGTAAAACAACTTTATTAGATCATTTAAGCAAAAACCCTAAAATAAAAGTAATTCAAGCTGATAAAGTTTCTAAAGATATTCTTTATGATAATAAAATATTAGATTTTATTAGAAAATTTATGCCAGAAGTTATGAATGAAAATAAAATTGAAAGATCAATTTTGAGAAAAATTTTATTTAATAATCATAAACTTAATGAGAAATTTACTAAAATTGCATGACCTTTAATTTCAAATGAAATTAAAAAAATTATTGAAATTGAAAAGGATGCAGAATTAATTTTTATTGAAGCTGCAGTTATAAGTGGGATTAAATTAAAGTTTGATAAGAAAATATTATTAACAATGGATAATGAAAAAAGATTAGAAATTGTCAAAAAAAGAGATAATAGGGAACTAGAAGAAATAGAGTCTATTACACAATTTCAAATGAAAAAACTTAAAAATACTAAATTTGATTATGTTTTAAATAATAATAAAAATAAAAAAGAATTTTTAAAAGAGATTGATAATTTAATTGAACTAATACAAAAAAATTAGAGTTCTTATAATTTATTAAAAAACTGAAATTTCAAATAAAAATCAAGATTTCACTCTTGATTTTTATTTTTTATTTATAGGTTTTTTTGCAACTGTTAGTTTTACTTTTTTTATCATCTTTGATTAAACCAACTTGCTTTAATGCCTCTTTAACAGCTTGTTGAATTAATTCTTGGGTTTCTTCTTGAGTAAACATTTTTTCATTATTTTTTGCTTCTTTTACTGGTTTTTTTGCTTTAGACTTAAGTTCTTGCATTTTTTTAGATTCATTAGTGATTAAATTGCCTTTTTTAGAGACACTAGAAGGTCTTTTTGTTCTTGGGAGTAGTATTTCACTAGAATCACTTTTACTTACTCTTTTAGGGGCCTTATATTGAGTTTCTGGATGCTCTTTTTTATAAGATTGAGCATTTTCAATAACTTTTTGTAGATCACTTGAAGAATTTGAACGTGAAGAGGGTGTTTTAGACTTATTCATTTTTGCTTTTAAAATTGCAATCCTGTCATTAATTTCTTCACTAGTAACTACCTTTGTTTCTGATTCATCTAATGAACGTTTAGCTATTTTTTCTTTTTCTTTTTCAATTCTAACCTTAGCTTTTGCTAAAATGTCACCAATACTGCCTGGAGCATCTTTTTGTTTTGATTGACTTTGATTAATTTCTTCTTCAGTTTGAATACCATGCATTCGTCTAATTTTTGCATTAAGGTCTTCTTGAATCACTTTATTTTTATTAAAGACATTTTGTAACTCACAAGTATGAATTTTTAAATGAGTAGGGCAAAACTTTGGTACAATTCCTGACATAAAAACCTCCATAGAATTTATTTTAAAGTAGTTATTCAATACAATTTTAACATTATTAAGTGTTTAATAAAGGCCAAGTATCTTGTTTTTTCAAAAAAAGTGCATATTGTAATATGCACTTTTTTATAATATTTCAAACATTATATTGCAGTCCATACATTTAATATTTAATGTTACTTCTCTTGAATTGTTTATAATAGTATCACAGCCTTTACAAAGATACTTATTACTCTTATTATAACCTTTTGGTTGATAATTAATAGCATCTTTGTGCATTAGAGACTTAAATAGGTCTTTGTTAAAATCTAACTGATTTTCAATATAATTTATAAGATCTAGTGTAGGGGAAGTGGATGAGAAACCACGTCTAGAGTTTTTAGCAACAGTTAGCATAGCAACCTCCTCACAAATTTTTTTAAAATACTTATTGTGTCTCTGATTATTCTCAACATCTTTAATATTTCTTTCAAAATTGTATTGGTGCACCATTTCATGAACAAGTACCCCTATTATGTTTAAATAATCTCCATTTAAAGCTAAAGTTCATATAGTTATTTGATTTAACTCATCTGATCAATCTTTTGCTGTATCGAAATGACCTAATGTTAGCCTACTTTTTCGCTTACTAGTTTCAATATTTATTTTAACTTGTGAAAGGGTATTAGAAAATAAAAATTTATTTAATTGATTATGTATTGAATGAAGTTCTAAAATTAAATCATCAATTCGATATTTCATATAAGACCCCCTATTTATTTTTTCATTTATTAATAATTTGTTCATTAGAAATGTGTACATCATCATTTTTTAAAAATTTAGATTGAACCATATTTTTTTCCATATACTTTAATAGCTTTTCTCCAGTAAAAATTTTGTTTTTTCCAAATTTTAAATTTAAGTTATAAATAACTTTTTCAACCTCATTATAGTCTATTCCTTCCAATAAATCTATTTCGTCAATTGATAATTGTTTTGTTTGTTCAATTTGATTAGATAAATTACTTATTCGAACTCCCAACAATAATATTGGTTGACCAGTCCATAATTCATAAAAACATTGTTTTGCAATTGAATAAATTATTTCTGGATTATTTGTAGGTTCTTGAACAGACTCTTGTTTTGTAATGTGTTTTTTTCTTAACTTATCATTATAAAATTCACTAATATTATCATCTAAATATTTAACAACTATTGTAATAGTTTTTCCTTGTAGAAATCTTTTTTTTGCTCTGTCAGCAATTTTTAAACTTAACTCATAAATTATTTCTTCAATTTCTTCATAATTAGTTGTTGTAAAATTTAAAGTTAATTCGTTACCAATTGATTTAAATTCACTAGCTTCTCTTGAAACTTCATCGTTTCCTTTACCATTAGCTCAATATCAAAGTGTCATTCCCCTTTTACCTAATATTTCAATTAAAAAATTTAAGTCAATTAAAGCTAAATCTCTTATAGTTAAAATATTATTTTGATTTAAAATTTTTTGAGTTGCTGGTCCTATCATAAACATTTTTTCAACATTCATTGGTCAAAGTTTTTCTTGTATTTCTTCTTCTAATAAAAATGAAATACCTTTGGGTTTATTAAAATCTACACAAGTTTTTGCTAAAAATTTATTCGTACTAATTCCAATTGAACAAGTCAGACCTGTTTCTTTGTAAATCATATCAATAATTGCTTGAGCAGCTTTTTTAACAGAACCATATTTTCTTCAACTTTTTGTCATATCAATATAGCACTCATCAATTGAAGCCACTTCAAAATTTTTTGTAAAATTATTATAAATAATATCAAAAACTTTTTCTGAATAATCAATATACAAACTAAAATCAGAATTAGCAATGTAAAGATCCTTACACATTTCCATTGCTTTAAAAACTGGTGTTCCTGCTTTTATTCCAAATTTTCTTGCATTATAACTTGCTGTAGTAACAATAGCTCTTCTATTTGGCGAAGCAACAACAACATTTCTATTTCTAATACTTGGATCTTTTGCCATATGACAACTTGCAAAAAAAGCATCCATGTCTAACAAAAAAATTACTTTTTTATTATTCTCCATTATTTTCAAAAAACTCCCAACATTCATTTACAAGATTTAAAATTAAATTTTCATTAAAAATATTTTCTACATTATTTGTTTTTTTAATATAACATAAATACTCAATATTTTTTTTCTTACTACCAAGAATTGGAGATCAATTAATATCAATTATTGAAAAATTATTTTGATTACAATAATTAATAACTCTTTTTATTGATTTTATATGTCCTTCTTTTGAATTTATTTTACCATTTTTTACATCTTCACGATCTGATTCAAATTGAGGTTTTATTAAAATAACTCCACTAGTATCTGTTTCAACGATATCTTTTAATGGTAATAATATTTTTTCTACTGATATGAAACTTACATCACAACAAAAAAAATTAATTTCTTTCTCAAAAAAAGTTTTATTTACAATTCTAAAATTTGTTTTTTCTAAAGATTTTACTTTTGGATTACTTCTTAATTTTCAATCTAATTGATTTGTTCCAACATCAATTGCATAAACATAATCTGCATTATTTTGTAAACAACAATCTGTAAATCCTCCAGTTGAAGAACCTATATCTAAACAAACTTTATTTTCAATATTAATATTTCAATATTGAATTGCTTTTTGCAATTTATTTCCAGCTCTACTTACAAATTCATTTTCTTGTTTAATTAATTTTATTATTATTTTTTCTTGATCAAATAATGTTCCAGGTTTAGTTATTTTTTCTTCGTTAACTAAAACTTTTCCATCAATTATAAAACCTCTTGCTTTATTTCTGTTTTCAGTTAATTCTAAATCTAATAAAATTTGATCAAGTCTTTTTTTCATATAAAATTATCTCCTGGAATTTTTATTTTTTAAATTTTCTTTTCTTTGTTAGATTTATTCTTTGTTCCTTTAAATTACTTATTTTTTTGTTATTTTCAATATTTTCATAAAGTTGATTTTCTTTATGAACTCATTTACTTAATTTTTTAAATAATTCACTACCATATGTATCTTCAAAACCTTTTTTTATTGTTTCTAGTTTTTTCATATATTTGGTTGTTGATAATGAAAACGGTTTTGTTAAGTTCAATTTTTTGTAGTTACCTTCGTTTAAAGAATCTTTAATATCTAAAAGCATTTTATCTTTTTCTTCATTAGAATCTACATAAATTTCTTCACTGTTTTTAAGAACTTCAGATTGAAAATCATCTTCTTTTAAAAGATTTTCCAAAAAATTATCCTGATTAGATTCTTTTGAAATTGATTCTCCAAAGTCTTGAATTGTTTTCTCAACTAATGGATCCATTTCTTTTGTATAAAGAAGATCATCATCTAGTTCCATTGAAGAATGTTCTTTAAATGGTTCAGAAAGATTTAAAATATTTTTTTGATAAGTTTTTTTTAAGTTGGTACCAGTGTTATCTATTTTATTCTTTTGATTTTCAAAATCCAAAATATAATGTTCTGGTAAGTTATCATATAATTCCTTATTAAATTGATTTAATTCTCTTATCAAAGTATCTTCTGAACCTGTGGGAATAACAATTAATTTATCATATTCTAATAAAATTTTTTTATCAGTTTTTGTTTTTAAATGTAATATTCTTCTTAGTTCTTTTAAGTTATCAAAAAATTCCACGTTTTCCTTACTAGTTTGTTTATGAAGTAAGTCAACAATTTCTTTATCTTTTGAAATTTTTTCTAAAAAATAATTTTTATCAATAATATCTTTCATTTTTTTATCCCTCAAATATTTTCTTTATGACTGTTTCAATGTCCATGGTTAAATCTTTTAATAATAATTCCTTTTCACCATGCTTTATATTAATTTTATCAAATGAGAAGCTAAATATATTAAGATTATTATATCTATTTTTAATATTTGTAAATAAATTATTTTTATTAATTACTTGTTCATAGACAAAAATTTTATTATCTTTATGTTTTTCAAGTAATTTAATATCTATTGGATTAATATATCTTGCATTTATTAAGTTAATTTTCAAATTATTTGTTTCTATATAATTTTTAAATTCACTTAGTACATTTCCATAGCTAATTAAAGTAATATTGTTATTTTTATTAAAAATTAACTCTTGTCACTCACCAATTTTGAATTCTGAATTTGTTTTATCTTCAATAGCTTGCATATTTTCATATCTTAAAAAGAATTGTTTATCATTTGTTAAATATGACTGTTTAATCATAATTTTTAAGTCATTAATACTATATGGTTGGCAAATTATAGCTTGATTAAAGTTATTTATCATGAATAAATCATATATTCCATGATGACTAACTCCCCCACTGTAACTTAAACCTCCCCTATCTATTAAAAAACTCATAGCTAAATTATTTCTAAAGACATCATGAATTAATTGATCAAAAATTCTTTGAAAAAACGTTGAATAAATTGAAATAAAAGTCTTTTTATTTGTATTTGCTATTGCACAAGCTGCTAATACACTAAATTCTTCATTTATTCCAACATCAATTACATTATTTTTAAATTTAGTTTTTAAGTTAGTAAAATTTGAAGAATTTAACATTGCAGGACAAATTAAATAATCATTTTTTGTAAAATACTTTTCTAATTCAATAGCTATTAACTTAGAATAGTTATTCACAATATTAGGTTCCAGAGAATGTTTTTCAAATAGATTCTCTTTTCCACTATAGCCCAGTGCTTTTTTAGTAAAACAATGAATTACAACATGTTGTTTTTCTTCATTGGCTTGATCTAACGCTTTAAAAAGTTGATCAAAATTATTACCATCTTCACATTTAATATATTTTAATCCTAAAGATTCAACATACATTTTCATATCTTTTATTTTTATTGAATTTTCTCCAATTGCTTGATTGTTATCATTTAAGATTGTAATAGTTTTTTTATCTGCATTTTGTAAATTAAGTAAACCTGCTAAGGTATATGAACCTAAAAATGCAGCATCTCCAATGATAGAAATAATATTTTTTTTATCGCTTGCAATTGCATAACCAAACTGATATGCAATTGAAGTTGAACTATGTCCAGTACTAATTCAATCATGTTTAGACTCTGCTATTTCTTGAAAGTTACTTAAGCCATTAAATTTTTTTAATGTTTTAAATTTTTTTAAACCATGAACTAAAAGTTTATAAATATGTGATTGGTGACCTGTATCAAATAAAACTATTGATTCATCTAAATTATAATAAGCTAAAATAGACAATGTCAATTCTACAACTCCAAGATTACTTCCAATATGACCCTTATTTATTTTTACAAAGTCATTTAAAAAAATTCTTATTTCTTGTGCTAATTGTATTAAACTTTGACTATCTTTTATTTTGTATAAGGTTTTATAATTTTTTAAATCTACTAATTTCATTTGTTTTCACCTATCTTATTTTACAATATTGAGTCTATAAAAAAACAAAATGTTTATTTTTTTTGTTATTTACTTTCCTTTTTGGAAAGTAAATAACAAAGATATTATTTTAAAATTGAATTAGAAGAAAGGAATTGAAATATGAATATTATAAAAACAAAAAATTATGATGAAATGAGTGATATAACTCTAGAGTTATTTATAGATATTATTAATAAAAATAATAAAAATAGAATTAATATTGCATTAACTGGAGGTAAAACTCCTTTACTATTTTATAAAAAATTAATTGCTAATTTATCTAAAATTAAAGACATAAACAAAATACACTTCTACAATTTTGATGAAATTCCTTATAAAAAAGATCTTTCAAAAGGAATGACTATTGAAGATTTAGAAAAAATATTTTATTTACCAGCTAAGATAAATGAAAAAAATATTGAAAGAATGAATATTTTAAATTGAAAAGAATATGCTAATCATTTAGAAAAAGATGGAGGTTTAGATTTAGTTTTATTAGGTATTGGTACTGATGGTCACTTTTGTGGAAACCTATCAGGAGTTACAAAATTTGGTGACACAATAAGATTAATTAATAATAAGGATTTAGAAAAAAATATTAGTGTACCTAAGTTAGATGCTAACTTGTTTCACAGTCATTATGTTACTTTAGGACCTAGAGAAATAATGGCAAGTAAAAATATTATTATGATTGCTAATGGAGAAAACAAAGCAGACATAATTAATAAAATAATAAACGGTCCAGTTATTGAAGAAGTTCCTTCTTCAATATTAACTTTACATCCAAATTTTAATTTAATTATTGATGAAGAAGCAAATAAAATAGTAAAAGTATAAAATAAAAATCTGGTTAAAAACCAGATTTTTAAAAATTTGTTACATCATTATTATCTAAAACTTTTTTAACTTCACCCTCAAGAAAAGTTAATTGTTCTTTAGCTTCTTTTATCATATCAGTTCCTTTTTTAAATAACTCAATGGAATTTTCCATTGAAGTATTTGAATCATTTAATTTATCTGATATATTTTTTATTTCATCTAATAGTTCATTAAAATTTTTTTTATTCATATTATTTACTTCCTTCTTCTAATTTAAACTTAACAGTACCATCTTTTAATACTGCATTTATAATTTTATTTTTTGATACTTCTTTAATTGATCTAATAACTTTATTATCTTGTTTTAAAATTGAATAACCCTTTGATAAAGGTAAGTATGGACTTTGTAATTCAATTTTTTCTTCATAAGTTTTTAGTTCTATAATATTTTTTTCTAATTTATTAATTAAACTTCTTTTTCAAGTTGAAATATTATTTTCAAAAGTTGTATTTATAAATTTTAATTTATTAATAATAATTGAATTAAAATTTATAGAAGTATTTTTAAAATTATTAATCATTTGATTAAATTTATTTTTAATACTTAAATTTAATTTTGAAGATAAATTATCAACCTCTATAATTATCTTTTCAATTTTAGTTTTTAATACTTTACCAAATTCATTTGTTTTTGTAGATAAAGCTTGTAATACACTATCTTTATCAGGAGTTGCTTTTTCTCCAGCTGCAGTTGGTGTTGAAGCTCTAAAGTCAGAAACATAATCTGTTAAAGTTATATCAGGTTCATGTCCAACACCACTAATTATTGGTATTTGACTTTCTCTAATTGCTTCAAGAACTTCCATTTCATTAAAAGATCAAAGGTCTTCATAACTTCCTCCACCTCTTCCAACTATTAAGGTATCAATTTTTATTTCAAATTTATTTGCTTGTCTTATTTTTTTAGCAATATCTTTTGCTGCTCCATCACCTTGAACTAAAGATGGAAATAAAAATATATTTACTGGTGGATACCTTCTTTTAATAGTGGTAATTAAATCTTTAACTGCATCACCTGTTGCAGCAGTTACTATACCAATGTTCTTTGGAAATTTAGTAATTGGTTTTTTAAATTCATCAAGAAATCAACCTTGCTCTTTTAATTCCTTATATCTTTTATCGTATAGAAGAGCAAGTTCTCCAACTCCATCTACTCGAACATCATAAACAACAAAAGTTATTTTTCCTGTTGGTTTATAGTATGATAAAGAACCTCTTGCAATAATTTCGGTTCCCTCTCTAATATTTAAATTTGTAAAAATACTTGCATTAGTCTTTCAAATTGCACAATCAATTTTTGCTTGACTATCTTTAAGCGAAAAATAAATATGTCCAGTCTTATTAAGAGTTAAATTAGCAACTTCACCTTTTACATTTACATTTTTAAAAGTATTTGAATCTTCAAGATATTCTTTTAACATATCTGTGAAGTCAGTAATTTTAAAGATCATTTCTGTCATTTTAGCACCTCTTAAATATTATCTGCTTTTTTATTTTTTTAATTCATTTCTTCAAGACATTTTTTTGTTTTTAAATATAAAACTTCATAATTTACTAAATCTTGTTTTAATATTTTTTTATTTTTTAAATAAAAAACTAAATCATCATATTTATTATCAATAAAATTTGATAAATCTCATATATTTTTTTTATTAACTGATTCTTTAAAACTTAGATATTTATCTTGATCGTAATTATCAGTTAATAATTCTATTTCATCTTTACTTTCTTCATATAATTTTATAAAGTTTTTAAATCTAAGTATTTTTTCATTTGAAATAGTTTGCTCGACTTCATTATTAATTTCTTCTTTGTTTTCTATTTGAGTTAAGATATCATCTTGTGGTTCAAAAATATTATCGTTTGATAAATCCGCTAAATTTTCATGATCATTAAAAGTAACTGTTTTTTCTAAGTCTTGTTCTTCTTCTGGTTCTAAAGAAGTATTTACTTTGTCTAATTCAATCTTTTCTTCTTTTTTATCATTATTTTCTAAAATTTTATTTCAATATCAATTTAAAGTATCTGACGTTTTAGAATTATCTGTTGTTAATTCTATTTCTGGTTTTCTTTTTTGATTTTTAGATAAATATTTTATAAGCTCATTAAAATTTTTAAAGTTTCTTAAAGATAGTGGTTTTAATAAACTAAAGAAATTATTTTTATCCACTGTGAAAATAGGTCCATCATCTTTAATAAAGTTTGCAAAAAACTTTAAATCATTTACTAAAGTAGTTTTATAATCTTCTTTTACTTCAACATTGTTGAAAAAAACATAAATTGTATCTTCTGCTATTACTTCAGATAACTTTTCCATTTTATTTTCATATCTTAATTCATCGTAATTAAACGGTGTATAAAGAAATTTATCTAAACTATTTACAATATTTTTTGCTAAAAATTGATTTCACTCATTTTTATAACTTATTTTAGTTCCACTAAAAATATTATTAGAAACAATATTAAATAATTCTTTGTCATAAACTTTTAGTAATTTTATTAATTGATCTTGATAATGAGAGATTTTTCTATCTAACTTTGCATACTTTAAGAAGTGTTGATTATTATATCAATCTAAATTTCTAATTGTTACATTTACATTTAAATCATCTGTAAGTTTGTGAATTAAATTTTGAATATCTAAATCTTTTTTTGATACTTTAGATGCAGTTATGAAAACAACATTTTCAAAATGTTGTTTTGAAAATTTTCTCTTTGATTTTTTTAAATAATCTTTTATTAATAAATAATTTTTTGAATTAAAAATTTTAGATTCAAAACTTTGTAAATAACAATAAGTTGAAAGTTCACAAAAAGCTTTTGTTAAAAAATTTTCTTTAACTTCATCGTAAGAACTTATTTTTTGTTTAAAAATATAATTTTTAAACTCCTTATAAATTAAAAGTTTAATTTCTTTTGCCATCAAAATTAGATGATCATTTAAATCATTTTTGAAATTTGTGAAATTTGTAACGCTCATATTTTTACCCTCTTATTTTATATTATCTAAAAGACCATTTACAAATGCTGTTTCAAAACTTGGTAAATATTGTCTTGTTAATTCTATACTTTCATTTATAATTATTGCCTTTGGAGTTATTTCTTTTTTTATTTCATAAACTGCATTAATTAAAATTGCTTGAATAATTTTAGGCAATCTAGTTCAGTTTCATAACTCAGGCAATAATGATGAAATTATTTTTTTGTATTCAAGCGTGTTTTCAAGCATATCAAAGATATAATTATTTAATTCCTCATCTAAACTATCTAATTGAAAACCATCTAAAACTTCTTGTTTTATTTTATTTATATCTTCTTCTAATAAAAAAAGTCTATATAAAATTTGAATTGCATTTTTTCTTCTTTTTTTTAATATGGTAATTGTTTTTTCCATTTTCTTTTTTTATCTTTCTTTATTATTCTTTTAAAACAAAAGTCTTATTTTCTAATCCTAATCAATTATAATCATCATCTGTAGTTTTTCATTCTTTACCAGATTTAAATTCATTTATTAGTTCTATAAAGCCATTTAATAAATTAGGTTTTGTAGTTTCTTTAATTGCTATTAAATCTTTATATAATTTTTCTTCAGGTGATAGAACTTTTCATTCCTTATTTTCTTTGCCAGGATAATGTGGATTCTCAACATTAATTCATTCTAAACTATTTGATAAATCAAATTTATTTTCAGAAACTTCTTTAATTGCTTTTAAAATACCTTTTATAAATTTTATTGTAACATTTTTATTTTCCTTAAAAAAAGTCAATTCAAGTTCAGGTTTATTTTTATCAATTAAATTAGACAAATCATTAAAAAAATATTTTTCAATTTTAATTGTATTTTCAATATCTCCAAAAATACCATTTGAATCCTCAGTTTTATAAACTCCATCAGTCATTTCTGGAATATTTGTAAATTTTAATTCTAAGTATTTTTTATTAAATTCTGTTTCGGTTCCATCAGTCTTTTTTTCCCTATACGTAAAATAAACAGGAATTGTCTTATGTTTATTATTATCATTAAAATTTTTCTCTAAATAAGTAATAATATCTTCTGGTTCATTGTCTCCACCTATTGGAAATCCCGTATTACTTTTATAAAACTTAAATTCAATGTTATCTTCTTCAATGTTATTATCACCAATACCAAATTTTTCATTGAATTCTTTTTGATTAGTAAAGTTATTTGCAATTATTTGTTTTATTTCAGTATTAATATTTTCTTTAGTAGTATCTTTTGCTTCAGTAGTATCTTTATTAAAAACAATTGTATTATGAGTTTTTGTTCCTCAAAATTTTTCAATATCTTTGAAGCTTTTAAAAGTATTATCACTTGTTATTTTACAACTAACTATTTGAGTTGCTGGAGTAACAATTATTGATAAGCCAGTTAAAATTGTAAGTAATTTTTTCATTTTTTTCACCTTAATTCACTATTATTTTACATTAATATATTATTAAATAAAGAAGAAATTTAGTGATGAGTGATGATTTTTTAGATGATAATGTCAAAATCAATACTTTATTTCATTTATTAGGCAATAATTAACAACTAGAATTAAAAAATAGATAAATTAATGAATTATGTATAAAAGTATTAACAAATTTTAAAGAAATTTATGCATATTTAAAGATAGTTAGCTTATTTGATAAAGAATGTTTAAAAAGATATAAGTTTAACCTTAATAGATTATTTAATGATTGCCAAATTGATCTAGATGAAATGTAACAATATAGTGAAAATCAATATATTTGAGTCAATTTTTTAACACTAGCTTCAATGTTAATGAAACTAGAAAATAATTATTTTAAAGCAAATTTTTCTAATCAAATTAATGAAAATATTGTGGTTCTAGATAAAGCCTTAAGACTAAGATTAAATTTATTTCATAAATAATAAAAAAACTGCTTAAAAAGCAGTTTTTTACTTAATTTCTTTTTCTTTAAAAGGATTTGTAAATTTATTATTTTTAATCATTTCAATTTCAACCTTGTATGGACTTATTTTTCCATCAATTCAAGGTGTTTCTAAAACAATCGGTATTTCCTTAAATAATGGATTATGAACAATATTTGCAAGTGAATCAAAACCAATATAACCATATCCAATGTTTTCATGACGATCTTTATGATTTGAAATAGGATTTTTACTATCGTTTAAATGAATGGCCATTAGCTTATCTAAACCAACTTTTTCATCAAATTCTTTAACAACTTCATCAAAGTTGTTTTTAACGTCATAACCAGCATCATGCATATGACATGTATCAAAACATACACCAACTTTATCTTTTTGTTCGACTAAATCAAGTACTGTTTTAATTTCTTCAAATGTAATGCAAACTTCTGTTCCTTTTCCTGACATTGTTTCTAAAGCCACTTTTACTGGAGTATTTGGTAGAGCTTTATATACCATATTTAACCCTTTGGCAACATTAGCTAATGCAAGTTCTCTTGGAGCCCCAACAGCTGCACCTGGATGCAATACAACAGTATGTACACCAATTTCTTCCAATCTAATTAATTCTTCTTTTAACAATCTAACTCCCAATTCAAAAGTTTCAGGTTTTACTGTATTTGCTAAATTTATTGTGTATGGCCCATGACAAATAACCTTATTGATATCGATGTTATTATGAATTAGCATTTTTTTAAATTCAACTATATTAAGTTTACTTGTTTCAGTTCTTCTAGTATTTTGTGGAGCTCCTGTAAAAAACATTAAAGTATTTGCCCCATTTTCAATTGATTGTTTTGCACTACCAACCAAATAGTTATTGGCTGCATTCATTCCAACATGACTTCCTAAATAAAATTTTTCTTTTTCCATAGTTTATATTACTCGTTTCTTTCATAATTATTTTAACATAATTCAATTAAAGTGAATATATACATAATAGTTTAGTCTTGTCTTTTATTACTTTAAAAAAATATCAGCTTTTAAATTTAAAAGCTGATATTTTTAATGTTATTTTATATATTTTTTAAATTTAAGTGTATTTTCAACATCTTTTTTTAGTAAATCTTTCAATTCCTCAAAACCATTTACTTTAATATTTTCTCTTAATTTTTCAAGCAAAGTAACTTCAACTTTTCAGCCATAAATTTCTTTGTCAAAATCTATTAAAAATACTTCAAAAACATCTTGATTCATTTCATTTTTTCAATAACATCCAGATCCTAAAAAGTGTTTTTCCAAGCTTTCAATGTAAACATCACAAGCATATACTCCATAACTTAAAGCAATAAATTCTTCTGTTATTAAATTTATTGTAGGAAAACCAATAGTTCTTCCCCTCTTTTTACCTTCACTTACTCTTCCAGTAAATTGATAATTTAAATTATTTATTTTTTCAAATTCTTTAAACTTACTTTCCTTTAATAATTTTAAATTATTTTCAAGATCTTTTGTTTCTTTAGAATCAATTATTATTGCATCTTTCTCCCAAAATTTTTCAATAAATTTTCTAGAAAATTTATTTGCTTCTGGTAAATTAAAGTTTTTAGTTACCATCATTTTATTTATATTTAAAAATCCACTAATATTCTTGTAAAGATCAATATCATTCATAGAGTTAATCATTGGATTTAATTGATAAAAAACTACATAATCAATTTTATTTGCTTCGGCCTTTTTAATTATATTTTTAGAATTTCAAAGACCATAATTCATTTCTCTACTGCTTAAAACAAAAAGAGTTGTCTTCAATTTTTCTTTTAATGCTATTTTTTTTAATAAATCTATTTGTTCATCTTCTTTTTTACTTCAATTTTCAAAGTCTGCTAACAATCCAACTGATTTATCAAGGTGTAACATAATCATTGTCATATTATTATAAAAAAATGTAATAGTATTAGATTTCATTTTTATCACCATTTCTTAATAATTTATAGTTATTTTCTGCTTTTTCAAAATCAAAATTTGTTAAAATTCTTTTTTTAAACTTAAATGCTTGTTTCATACTTGTAAATGTAAAAATAGTAAAGCATTTTGTACATTTAAAATAACTATCTCTCTTGTCTTCAGCAATATTATCATGAAGACAATCGCTTATTCCTTGATTAAAATATACGTAATCAAGATCAAATTCCAATTCCTCATTTAAGTCAAATATTTTTTTATTCATAAATTATCACCATAATCTATTTTAACATATATGTATTTATTTTAAAATTACTTTTGCTTGATTTATTGTATAAAATAAACTTTTAATTTACTTTATACAATAAATTATTTTTAGATTTATCTAAAATATTAAAAATTATTTTACAATTACTTTTAAAATAATGAATAAAAAAATAAGATATATAATATTTTTGAGTAAAAAGAAATAAGAACAAAGATAAAATGAATGAGCTACTATATAAAAAAATTGAAAAAATAAGTAAAAATTATATTAATGATACTTCTAAAATTATTAGTCAACAAATTTTAAAGGATTTCTGAAATAATAATTTTAGAAAACAAAAACAATTAGCAAAAATTTGTAATGTAAGTGAAGCTACAATTACAAATTTTTCTAAAGCCATTTCACTTTCCGGTTATCGTGAGTTAATTATAATTTTAAAGATGGAATATAAAAATAATTTTATTGATATTAAAACTAATAAAGTAAATCAGATATCAGAATTATTTGTTAATTTTACAAGCTTTACAAAAGATACTGATTTTAAAATAAATTTATTTAAGAAAATTATTTTGAAAAATAATAAAGAAATTATTATAATGTCTTCTTACGAAACATTTTTCTCATCAATATTTTTATCTGATTTATTAAATCAAAAAAATTATAAAGCTACTATTTTTGACTTATCAAAAAGTCAAAATAATTTAAATCAATCTCATTATTTTGAATATTCTTATATTTTTATTTTTACTGGTGATGATGCACAAGGTCTTTATAATGCCTATGAGTTCTTAAAAAATAAAATAGATAAAAATAATATTTTTATCTTATATACATATTTGTGAGAAAAAAACTTTGAACTTATTGATAACAAATTATTTTTGGATCAAAAATATTATGAATCAAATATTACAGGATTAAATTTTTTTCTTATTAATTTTTTTAAATATTTTTCTACTTTAATTGATTATAAAGTTGATTAATATTTTATTAAATTAATCTTGCTTTAACTTCAATTTTAACAATTTCTCTTGCATTATCAGCATTTACTTTAATAATTGCATCTCCTATTAGTAGAGCTTTAATTGAAATAGTATCTCCTTTAGCAGTAACTGTTATTAAACCTGAGGAACTATTTTCAACTGTGGGATTTTCTAAATCATTATAATTTAAAATTTTAATTTTTGTTAGAGCACTACCTACTCTAATTTTTACTTTTGTTTTATTTACTTTAATATCTATTAATTTTTTTGTAATTTTAATATTAACCTCTATTGGATTTCTTGCATTATCAGCATTAACAATTATTTTTGTTTCACCTTCTGCAAGACCTTCAATTACAATATTACTATTTTCATGAGTTACTGCAATTATATTTGGGTTATTACTTGTAACTGTAACATTAATTAAACTTTCAAAATTTTCTATTTTTATTAAAGCTTCATTCTCTGCTTCGATACTAATATTTGTATTATCTAATTCAATATTTATTAATTTTTTTGTAACTGTAACATTTATTTCTACAGAATCTTTTGCATTATCAGCATTAACAATTATTTTTGTTTCACCTTCATTAAGACCTGTTACTTTAATAGTTTCATTTTCAATCACTACTTCAGCAGTTTTTAAATCTTTAGACTGAACAGTTACATTGTTTAGACTTTCAAAATTTTTTATTTTGATTGAAGAATTTGTTTCTCCTGATTCTAAAGTAGTATTATTATTTGATAACTCAATGTTAAATAATTTTTTTGTAACTACAACATTTATTTCAATTGGCATTATTGCATTGTCAGCATTAACAATTATTTTTGTTTCACCTTCACTAATACCTGTTATCTTAATAATATTTTTCTCTAATATTAACAATGTAATATTTGAATCTTTTACTTCAGCTTTAACATTTTGTAAATCGTTATAATTTTTTATTGTTATTAAATCACTGTTATCAACTTCTATGCTAGTAGTATTATTTGATAACTCAATGTTAAATAATTTTTTTGTAACACTTACATTTATTTCAACTGTATTTTTTGCATTGTCAGCATTAACAATTATTTTTGTTTCACCTTCTGTAAGTCCTGTTATCTTAATAATTTCATTTTCAATTATTACATTAATAATTTTCTCATTATTTGCTTTAACAGAAATGTTATTTAAACTTTGATAATTTTTTATTACTATACTTGAATTAGTTTGTTGAGCTTCAACACTAACTTTATTATCTGATAAATCAATATCAAATAATTGTTTATTAACAGTTACGCTTATTTCGGCAGCACTTTTGGCATTGTCAGAATCAACAATTATTTTTGTTTCACCTTCACTAACACCTGTTATTTTAATAGTTTCATTTTCAATTACTACTTCAGCAACACTTATATTTTTAGATTGAACTTTAACATTATCTAAACTTTGATAATTTTTTATTTTTATTGAAGAGTTTGTTTCATTTGCTTCAACACTAACTTTATTATTTGATAAACCAATATCCAATAATTGTTTATTAACAGTTACGCTTATTTCGGCAGCATTTTTGGCATTGTCAGCATCAACAATTATTTTTGTTTCACCTTCACTAACACCTGTTATTTTAATAGTTTCATTTTCAATTACTACTTCAGCAACACTTATATTTTTAGATTGAACTTTAACATTATCTAAACTTTGATAATTTTTTATTTTTATTGAGGAGTTTGTTTCATTTGCTTCAATACTAACTTTATTATTTGATAAACCAATATCTAATAATTGTTTATTAACAGTTACGCTTATTTCGGCAGCACTTTTGGCATTGTCAGCATCAACAATTATTTTTGTTTCACCTTCACTAACACCTGTTATTTTAATAGTTTCATTTTCAATTACTACTTCAGCAACACTTATATTTTTAGATTGAACTTTAACATTATTTAAACCTTGATAATTTTTTATTTTTATTGAAGAGTTTGTTTCATTTGCTTCAACACTAACTTTATTATTTGATAAATCAATATCCAATAATTGTTTATTAACAGTTACGTTTATTTCCATTGGACTAACTACATTGTCGGCATCAACAATTACTTTTGTTTCGCCTTGTTCAATAGCAGTTATATGAATTGTTTCATTATCATTAAATACTGTTACAATATTTTTATCTGCTGATTCTACATAAACATTATTTAATGCTAAGTAATTTTCAATTATTAATGAGGAATTAGTTTGCCCTACCTCAACAATTGCTTTATTATTTGATAATTCAATATTATTTTTTTTGGGTTCCTCTGATTCATTAACTATCGCTTTAAAAGTTCATTTTTTCTCTAAGTTTGAATTTTTTGTTGACCCAACTAAAGTTAAAAAAGTTTCACCAATGCTATTTGCATTTAATTCAAATTTACCATCATCATGTATAACTTTTTCAGTAACATGTGCAACTTCCATATTGCTTGAATACATCTCAAAATTTTTATGATCCTTATTGTATTCTTCTCAATCTTGAATTCAATGTCAATCTTTGTTACCATGATTCATAATAAAATTCTGCTCTTGTACTTTTTTTTCTTTTGTATTTGGCATTGTATACATAATAATTAATAAAATAAGCCCAATGATTAGTAAAATAATTACTAATGGTTTAAAGATTTTTCCCATATTATACCTCTAAATTTTTCTATTTATATTATATTATTTAGAAAAATTAAAGTACTTTAACTTTATTAAAGTACTTTAATTTTATTAATTGGATAATAATATAGTTAATAGAATTTTTTAGAGTAATTTAAATATTTACATTATTTATTTTTTTTAAAATTAAAACCAATTCATACTAAAAAATAAATTATATCTGCAATTATAAAACCAAAATTGACTCCAATATTAACTCCTCACGAAGAAGTTCATATTAAAAAAGTTAAAACATATAGAAGAATAATTCATATAACATTTAATAACGCCATATTAATATATATAATTTTAAATATTTTTTTTGTATCTTTTTTAAAGTAATTTGCAACTGAAAAATATATGAAAAAAATGGAAATAAAGTTTAGAGTAATAAATTGAATAATTTCAAAAGTTGATCACATTAGAAAATTAAACCTCCATAATTCTTATAGTAATGTTCCCCACTACTAAAATTAGCTGTTTTATAATTATTTTCAGCTAAATATAATAATAAATCTGGAAGCCATTCTTTTGCATAATCTCTTGTATGACAAACTAATATTTGTCCAGGTTTGATATTTCTTTTATATTGCTTTAGAATTTTATTTTTTCCACAAATACTTTCATTGTAATCACAACCTAAATAACCTCTAACAAAATAGTCAATTTTCATTTTGCTTTTAATATAATCCATACCTCTATAATATTGAAGATATGGCATTCTTACTGGAATGACACTAATATTTTTTTCTATATTATTCTCTTGATAAATTTTAGCGATCATTTCACTAGTTTGATAAAATTCATTAAAGCCTTCTTTTGTTTTAAACTGATAATTATTATGATTATAGGAATGATTACCCAATGTATGACCTTCCTTAATGATTCTTTTAACAATCATTTTAATTTTTTTATCTGTTCAATATTTTTTATAATTTATTCCTGTTCCAAAAAATGTTGCCTTGGCATCATTTTCTTTTAAAATATCTAATATTGTTTCATCTGCCAAACTAGGGCCATCATCAAAAGTAAGCATAACAATTTTTTCTTTTGTATTTATTCTATTTACTTCATAATTAACTTTTGGAGTTGAGAAATTAAAAATAATACTAAAAAATAGAATTAACAACAAAGAAATATTTACTACTCTTTTTAATTTAAATTTTTTCATATCATTTCATCCTTATAAAAATATTATAAATTAAATCAAAAAAAAAAAAAAAATGTTCTTCTAAATATAAAACATTTTTTTAATTTAAAATTTTATTTATTAGTCCTTTTATTACTTTTTTCAAATAAAATTTGTTGCTTTAAAGTTTTTTTAGATTCTTGTTCTTTTTTGATTATTTCTTTAAATTCAGTTTTAGTTATTAATTTTAATTCATTTAAATCTTCATTATATTCTTCTAACAAAAGATCACGAGTTCTATTTTGAAAGAATCTAATTTTTCCTAATAGTAAAGTTATTATAAAAGTGACAATACAACTAATTGCGATTGAAATTCCCCCTCAAAGAAATCCTCCTCCAATTCAAGTACTCACGCCTGTTGCACTTGGAGCTTTATGTTGAAACATTAACA
The DNA here is from genome assembly GCF_964030865.1 of Spiroplasma endosymbiont of Dioctria linearis. Taxonomy (NCBI): domain Bacteria; kingdom Bacillati; phylum Mycoplasmatota; class Mollicutes; order Entomoplasmatales; family Spiroplasmataceae; genus Spiroplasma; species Spiroplasma endosymbiont of Dioctria linearis. The sequence goes on from NZ_OZ034984.1 coordinate 450,727, forward strand.
AACCAAATATTGAATTAGCTCCTTGCAAGGCAAAAGTATTAGAAGCAACCAGAATTAAGCTTCCACAAAATACTCCAATTGAACAAGCAATTAAAGGATATAAGTGCTTTAAATTTACTGTAAATAAAGATGGCTCCGTAATTCCCCCAACAATAGCAGACACTCCATTTGAAACTCCCAACTCTTTTAACTGTCTAATTCTTTTATTCAATATTACAAATGCTATTGTAGCTACGCCTTGAGATACATTTGATAACGTACATAAACCTTGAATAATAGTTGCTCCATAAGCTGATTGCCCTTGCAATATAATTGGAGTTAAAGAATGATGTAAACCTGTTATTACAAGAGGACCATATAGTGCTCCCAAAAGTGGTAAAGCAATATATTTTGCAATTCCATTTGTACTTAATCAATTAACTGAAATAGATAAGTAATTTGTAAATAATAATCCAATTGGAGCCACAATAAATATTGCAAATATAAATGTTACACCTATTATAAGAATTGGACTTAAAATATTTTTAGCAGTAGTGTTTGATATTTTAGATGCTCATCTTTCCATATAAGCTCCAAAAATAGCTACACCAATCATTGGTACCATTAATCCATTGAAGTTTATTTTTCATGGATATACTATACCTTTACCAAATAATGTCCATCCAGGATATTGTGACAAAATAGTTTGTCCTTCTTTAACTTCAACAGCTCCCATTGTTACTAATCCTGGAGCTGTTAATACAACTCCAATAAGTATTCCATAAATTGAACTACATTTCATTGCCTTAAAAACAGTGTAACTAACTGCTACTGTAATAAATAATGAAAAAGTACTAGTTAAAATATTAAGAATACTTGCAAATTGACCAAAGAAATGAACACTATTAGCTAATGAAGTTCCATCTCCATTTCATTCAACTGTCATCAATGATCAAATTGTTAATAATAGTCCATAACCAATTAAGGGATATACTATTGGTGAAAATACTTTACTAATAAAAGAGAGACATTTATTAGTAAACCCTTTTACTCTAAATTTACCTTTAATTTGTTTTATCTCTTCAAGTTGTTTTGTTTTAAAATCCATATCCTTTGAATTAGTTGATTTTAATAATAAAGTTCTACCATCAAGGTCATAACCATTTATTTCACAAAACGTTTCATAAAATTCAGCAACGTCCATACCAATTATAATTTGGTATTCATCACCACCCTTATTTTTTTTGATCCCTGTTACATGTTGATTTAATCCTAATTCTTCTTCATTAATTATATTCCAATCATTTAAATGAAATCTCATTCTTGTCATACAATGAGTAAAATAATTTATATTTTCATAGCCACCTAAGTATTTAAAAATATCTTGAACTGATTGAATATATTTCTTCTTAATCATCTTAATTATCCTTCCTTATTCTCAATTAATTTCTTATATCAAAAAGCCGATTTTTTAAATTTTCTGCTCTGATCTTGTAAATTAACCTCAATTAAGCCATATCTGTTTTTAAATGCATTTCTAAAACTTCAACAGTCTAAGGCAGCTCAAATATGATAACCAAAACAATTTGAACCGTTATCAATTGCTCTTTTAATTTGACTGAGATGGTCTTGTAAAAACTCAATTCGATAATCATCATTTATTATTCCTTGTTCATCTCTAAATCTATCTTCATTTTCAACACCCATACCATTTTCTGCAATATATCAAGCAATATTGTTATATTTTTCTTTAATCTCCATTCCAATTTCATAAAGAGCTTCAGGATATATTTCCCATCCTCTATGAGGATTTATTTTAGCTTCCTTTGGAATATCAATAATAAATTTATCCATAATTCATCTTTCCTTGTGATTACTTTGAACTTTTACTCTACAAGGGAAATAATAATTTATTCCTAGAAAATCTATTTTAGTTTGTTTAATTATTTCTAATTCCTCATTACTATAATTAGGTAAAATTGAATATTGCTTCAAAGTTTTTATTAAAATGGGGTCAATTACACCATTAAACATAATATTTAAAGGTCCCCTATTAACATATGCATCATAAATCTTAGCCCCTTCTTGATCTTCATCAGAATTAGAAAAAGCATAAGTATAATTTCAATTAAAAACCAATCCAATTTGAGCTTTTAATCTATATTTTCTAAAAACTAGTAGCACTTTAGAATGCGCTAAAAATATTCCATATGCTTGCTGTACAGCTTGTTTAGGGTCATCCAAAGCGGGATAATGCTTATCATTTAAATAACCTTCATATACAGGAACTAAGGGCTCATTAAATGTCACATAAGAGTCAACACTATCATGATACTCTTGAAAAATAAATTCACAATATTGAACAAAAGAGTCAATTACTTCTCTTGAAGCTCACCCTCCTTTTTGATGGGCTCAAAGTGGCATATCAAAGTGAAATAAAGTCATAATTATTTTGATGTTATTCTTTTTATATTCATTAATATAATCGTGATAAAACTTAACTGCTTGTAAATCGAGTGTTTTACCGTCTGGAAATAATCTTGCTCAAGAAAATCCCGTTCTTAATGAATCAAAACCAATCTCTTTAAACATTTTGATATCTTCTTTATAATGTCTTGTAATATCACATGTTACATTAGGTCCAACATTATTGTGAAATAACTGAGGGCTTTCTTAATAATATTTATCAAAAGCTAAATCACCAATCCTTGTGATACCTTTTCCCTCAGTTTGCATTGCACTCATTGATGCTCCTATTTCAAACTTTTTTGAAAACTTAATCATTTTTTATTTACCTCCAAATTAATTCTATTGAATAGAATATTTTTTTGCAATAAATTATATTAATGGAGAATTTTTTTGGAAAATCAAAAAAACTTTGTTAATATATATTTAGGAGAGTAATATGTTCAAAAGCATTAAAGAAAAATTGATATTAATAAAAACCAATCTTGAAAATCAAACCCATGTTTCAATTGCTAATTATTTACTTGATTGTATTGAAAATAAAAAAACGCCTAAAATTAATGAATGTTCAAAACAAAGTTTTTGTTCTGAATCTGTCATTACAGCGTTTGCAAAAAAATATGGTTATGATGGTTTTAAGGAACTGGCAATAAGAATTAAAGTTGAAACTGAATATTATAACTGAACAACTTTAACAATTAATAATGAAAATAATAACAACTCCTATCGAAATTTAATCAATAAATCAATTGATTTAATCGATTCACAAGAGAATAAAACAATAGATCTTATTAACTCTATTAAACAAACAAAAAATACTTATGCTATAAGTTGTTACCAACAATTATTTAATACAGAATTGTTTATAAGTGAATTAAATCTATTAGGCTATAATGCTCACTTTAATTATCAAAGAAAATTAAATGAAACTTGAGTTAATAGAGTAACATTTGAAGATACTTTCATAATAGTTGCTTTTGGTTTGGATAATCAATATGTAATTAATTTTTATAATTTACTTAAAAGCAAGACTGACAATATTTTTATTATATGTTCACCATCTCAAGAACATAAATTTGACAAGTATAGTCAAATAATAATTATTGACTATTATGAACGCACCACATTTTTGGAATCAACAAGAAGCTCCTTAATTATGTATCTTATGAGTTTTATAGTTTGTAAACTATAAAAAAATTATTTTGAAGAAGTTTCTTTTAACTTTTCAATTTTGGATTTAATTAATTGAATTTCTAATTCAATATAAATTAAATCCTTTTTTTTATCTTTAATAATATAATAGTTTTTATCATTTTCTTTTCTTCTTTTAAGATGAATTTGATAGAAAAGAAAACCTAATAAAGGAAAGAAAAATCAAAATCACAAATTTTTTTTAACCTTCTTATCAATTTGTCTTTCTTCTTTTAGCAAGTCTTTATACTCTTTTTCAACAATAAGAAGCTTTTCTTCCAACTCCTTTTGATTCATTTTGTCATATTTATTAAACATATTTTTTTCCTTTAAACAGCAATAATCTGCTTTAATATTTCATTTACTAAATGATTTAATGATTGAAATATTATTTTTACTTCATTTGTATGAGCTAAAAACTGCTGTTTTTCACTTTCTAAACCAACTACTTCTAAACTAGAATAAATATTTTTTGTATCTTGTAAGAATAAAACCAATTTTTCGCAATTTTGTAATTTTTCTTGAAAATTATTTGAGTTATTAATATTTTTAATTAGCAAACAAATATCTTGTGCAAATTTTTTATTTCAGTTATCAATATTAAACTCTTCAATAATTTCTTGATAACTTTTATTATAAAGATCTATTTGATCATTAAAAAATTTACTAATATAATTTAAAAAAAATTCACCAGGATCTTTTTCTTCTATTTTTTCAAAATTATTACAATAGTTTCTTCACTCTAATTCAGTTTTATAAAAGTAGTGATATCTTTGCAAAATTAAAGTTAGCATCAAACTTAATTCAATTGGTTCATTATTAATGTTTTTTTCAAAAAAATTATTAATTCCTTCAAATAAAGTTTTACATTCATCTGTTTGACCTAAAAAAATGAGTTCATTTTTTTGTTCTTTATTTAAATTAAATTCTTTCTTATTTAAAAGACCATATAAATCCTTTTTATATAAACTAAAAATAATATTTTTTAAATTTATTTTATCATTTAATTTCATTCTTAATAAACCCTCCTATTTTAGAAAATAATTTTTAGGACTATTTTATTATTCTAAACTATTTTATTGCATATTACTATAAGTTTATAGTAAGATAAATTATGATTATTAGATATTTTACAAGGAGCATGGAACATGACTTTAGGAATTATTTTAGGAACTTTTATAACTTCCATTTTCGCATATCTCTTAGGAAGTTTTTCTTTTTCAATTGCTATTGTAAAATGAAAAACCAATAAGGATGTTAGAGAACAAGGAAGCAAAAATGCAGGTGCAACTAACGCAAGTCGTATGATTGGTAAAAAATGAGGTGTTGTAATTATGCTACTAGACTCCTTTAAAATATTTTTAGCAGTCCTTCTTGCATTTTTAATTAGCTTAATACCAACTGGTACAACTGAAATTTTTAAAAATACAATTTTAATTATTCCAGGTTTCTTTGCTTTAGTTGGGCATTGTTGACCAGTTTACTACAAATTCAAAGGTGGTAAAGCTGTAAGTTGCTTTTTAGGTTTAATGTTAGTTGCTAATTTTCTTGTAGGTTTAATATTCTTTACAATATGATTAATTTTAGTATTAGTTTCAAAAAAAGTAAGTATTGGTTCTATTTTTGCAACAATTTTAGCTGCAGCATTAATGTGAATTCCTCAACTTTCTGGATTAAATTATTTTTCAATTAATGGTAATGACTTTGAAAATGCATTTCCATTTGTTTGATATAATAGATTTCACTTAGTTAATGGCTCACCAATGGATAGTTTCTTAGTAATAAACTTAGTTGTAACTTTTGCAGCGCTTATTCTATTGGCAAGACATTATCAAAATATTATTAGACTAATTAAAGGTACTGAGCCTGCATTTTTGGGAAAAAAGAAAATTAAGTCAAATAAAAATGGCATTGAAGTAAATGAATTAGATAAAAAGAATGAAAATACAAAAAAAATTATTATAAATGAATCTAATTCCAAGGAAAAAAAACAGATTAAAAATTCAAAAAATAAAAAATAAAAAATGTACTTAATGATAATTTAATTATCATAGCTGTACATTTTTTTATTAATAAAAACTATTTTGATATATATTTTCTTAAAAGTTTGGCATCTTTATCTTCTAAAATATTATTTATTTTAAAACCATAATCATAATGACCAGTAAAAACTTTAAAATCTTTATTAAAATTACTTATTAATCAGTTAAAAGTCTCTAAAATTAACTTTTCATTTTCATTATTTAGTTGCAATAATCCATCAACTAAATAAGTTTCATCTTTAAGAATGAAATCACCTGTAAATAATAATTTTTCTTGTGGTACTGAAATAATTAAAGAACCTTCTGTATGACAATTCTTTTTAAATATTTCAATATCATATCCATTTAAATTAACTTTTCCATCTTGTGATATTACTTTTAAATTTTTTATAGGTTCTAATATACATTTATTAACACCTTCAAAATAATTACTCATATTTTTTATTGGGTCAAAAAGATTTAATAGATCCTCTTTTCCAATAAAAACATTAGGATTATTTTGACTTTTTGAGATTTCATTTATTCCATAAAAATGGGGAAAATGACCATGTGTTATAAAAATATCTGTTATTTGAATATTATTGTTATCCACAAATTTTATTATATCTTTATAAGATTCATACGCTGTATCAAATAATACACCCTTTTTTTCTTCATTGTGTAATAAAAATGCATTTACCCTTTTAAATTTTTTACAAGTAAAAACTTGTATCATTTTTTGTCCACCGTTCTAATATTTTATAATTGATATTCTGTACTTCATACGGAATTAAATTCCTAATTAATTATATAATATTTTTTTAGTAAAAAAAAAAAAAAAATGTTTATTAAAAAACACTTTTAATAAACTTTCTACTTTCCTCTTTTAACAGCATTCATAGTTTTTTTAATATCACTTTCAGTTGGTTTTCTTCCCATACTTCTGTACATAGCTCTAATTTGATTTTCATTAATTGGTGGATTTTCTCTTAATTGTTTTTGAATAACTTTTCTTGTTATTATAAAACCAATTATTCCCCCAACAATAGCAGTAGCTATTGCTATTAATAATGCACCTCATCATACTATAGTTCCCATTATATTTAAATCCTCCTTGATTAATAATTCTTTTTTAATATTAACATAATTTTTAATTATTTTAAGATAGTTAATATGTCTTTTGCTATATCTTGGCTAGTAAATTTAATTTCTTTAATAACATCATTGAATGGTGCAGAATAACCAAATGTATCGATTCCATAAGCTTTACCATTATCACCTAAAAATTTATGTCAACCAAAAGTTGTTGAAAGTTCAATTGAAAATCTTTGAGTACTTCTATTAATAATAGTATCTTGGTATTTTTTTGATTGTTTAATAAACTCATTCATATTTGGCATTGACACAACATTTACTTTATGACCCTTAGTTTCTAAAATTGATTTTACATCCATTGCTAAAGCAACTTCACTTCCTGATGCAATTAAAGTAACATTTGCATTTTTTGTTTCGCTTAAAATATAAGCACCTTTTTTTACATCTTCAATAATATTTTTATTATGATCTAATTCTTTTAAATTTTGTCTGGTGGCAACAATCACACTTGGAATATTTTTATTATTCAAAGCACTATAATAACTTGCAATAGTTTCTGCCATATCGCATGGTCTATATAAACTTAAATTAGGAATACTTCTTAACATTGCCAATTGTTCAATTGGTTGATGGGTTGGCCCATCTTCTCCAACTGCCACAGAGTCATGAGTGAAAATACTTAAAGTTTGAACTTTCATAATTGCGCTCATTCTTAAAGCAGGTTTTAAATAATCTGCAAAAACAAAAAACCCTGAAGCTACTGGCAATAGACCACCATGAAGTGCAATACCATTATTAATTGCACACATGGCAAATTCTCTTACTCCATACATAATATTTCTTGCACTTAGATTATTAAAATCATAGTTTCCATCAGCACCCTTTATTTTAGTTGATTCACATAAATCAGCACTTCCCCCAATAATTGAGGTAATATTTTTGCTTAAATAGTTAAATACTTCTCCAGAACTTACTCTTGTTGCTTGTTCTACATTTTTATTTAATGCTTGCAACTCTTTTAAATCAATATTTCACTCTTTATTAATAGAGTTAATAAGTTCTTGTGCTAATTTTGGGTTTTTTGCTTGATATTTTGCAAATTTTGAACTCCACTCTTGTTCACTCTTAACTCCCCTACTTAATACATTTTCTTTTCAAAAGTTATAAACTTCTTGGGGGACCTTAAATTCTTCTTCTTTTCAATTAAAATAGCTTTTAACTGTTTCGATATCAGTTCCCAATGGTGCTCCATGAACCTTAGTAGTTCCTTGATTGGTTGCTCCAATTCCAATAATTGTTTTAACTTCAATATATGTTGGTTTATCACTTTGTTGTGCTATTAAAATAGCCTTTTCAATTTCTTTTAGATCCTCACCATTTTTAACATGTAATGTATTTCATCCAGCTGCTTTAAACTTAAGACTAATATCTTCACTTTGAGCTAATTCAACTGGAGCATCTAATTGAATGTCATTTGAATCATGTAAGACAATTAACTTATTTAATTTATATCTTCCTGCAAAACTTATTGCTTCATGACACACACCTTCTTGTAAATCACCATCACCACATAAAACATAAGTAAAATGATTAACAATATCAAAATCTTTTGTATTATACTTTCCTGCTAAATGACTCTCTGCTAATGCCATCCCCACTCCCATAGCAAAACCTTGCCCTAATGGTCCAGTTGTTGCTTCAACTCCTTGAGTATGACCAAATTCAGGGTGACCTGGTGTTTTTGAATTTAATTGACGGAATTTTTTCATATCCTCTATTGATAAATCAAATCCTGATAAATGTAGTGCACTGTAAAGTAATGCACTCCCATGACCTGCACTTAAAACAAATCTATCTCTATTAAATCAAGATGGATTTTTAGGATTTAAATTCATAAGTTTTGTAAACAAAGTAAATACTATTGGACTTGCTCCTAAAACTATTCCGGGGTGACCTGAATTTGCTTTATTAACAGCTTCTATCCCTAAAATTCTTAGAGCATTTAGATTTTTATTGTCTTTATTCATATTTCTTTTGAACCTCACTTTTATTCAAAATAATTATATCTCTAAAATTAAAAAAAATATAATTTGTATCAAGATATGTTTTAAATTTTTGATTAAAAAAAAAAAAAAAAATCCAATAAATGGATTTTTAAATAATTTTGTGGATAAATTATTTTTTACAATATGTTTAAATTTTCTTGTATTTTTTCTAATTATAAATTATTCTGCAGCAGCAGTTACTGTAATTACTATTGAACCAGTTAATAAAGTTGAAGCATCTACTGCAGTTACTGTAAATGTGTCTCCCTCATTTAATGCATCAGCATCAGCAGCTTTTGCTTTATATGTAATTGTGTAATCTGTATCTAATACTGCCCCTTTAGCTAGTTCTACTATTGCAGCACTAATTGCTTTTTCAGCATCTTCTTTATTTGAAGTTGTTGTAATTTCAACTTTTAAATCTTTTAAATCTTTTTTGCTAACTTCAGGTGTTGAATTACCAACTTTAATAGTTTTTGTACCAGTTAATAATTTTGAATCTTTTGTTGCTGCAACTGTTATTTCAGTTCCATCAGCTAAAGCTTCTTCAGTTTCACCCTCATCAGCTTTTGTTGCTGCTTTTACGCTAATTGTGTAATCTGTAGTTTCCTTAGCATCTTTTACTTTAGCAGTAACTTGTTTTGCAATTGATTCTTTTGCTTCTTTTTCTGTTAATCCTGAAGCAACAGTTAATTCCATTTTTGATAAATCAGTTTTAGTTACTTCTTTATCTCCACATGCAACAACAGTTGCACTTGTTGTAGCAACTAAACCAGCTGCTCCTAATAATCCTAATAATTTTTTCATTTTTTATTCCCTTTCGTAGCCAATTAAGGCTTAACTATATTATATAAAAATATTTTAATAAATAAAAATAATTTTACAATTTTTTTTATCAAAGAAAAAAAATAGCTATAAAATAGCCTTTATTTGCTTATAAAAGAGCTTTAAAAGAGAGAAAAAGCTTCTTTTAATACTAACTACTATGGTTACTTTTTTTCTTTACTATATCGCCATTTTCATCAATAATTGTTACATTTTCTAGCTGTTGTTCAAGTCCCTTTCGAAAAATAGTAATATATTTTTTTCTTAACTGATCACGTTCTTTTAACTCTACTGCTGTCAATTCTCTTTCTTTTGAGATTTTAGCAAGTTCATTAATTCGTTTTAACAGACTTTCCATTTCCATAAAAAAACCTCCATAAAAAAATGATTGAAAATTAGAATATTTTTCAATCATTTAATGCATAATAAGCGCTTCCAATCATTGCAGAATCATTTCCTAATTGTGCATTCTCAATTGTTAATTCTTCGGCAAACATTTCAATAATGTATTTTTTAATATTTTTCTTAATAATTTTTATTATATGATCATCTAATTGTGTTAGACCACCCGCCAATATAATAGCTTCTGGATCTAATGCATTTATCATTGCTGCCATATGCATAACAAGTGGCTCAACAGCTTCTTGTAAAAGTAAAATCACTTCAATTGGATCTTCATTATTTTCAAAAACTTCAACAATTTCTTTAAAAGTTATTGTTTCAATATTATTAAAATAACTTGATGCTGGATGATTTCTTTTTGATTTTAAACTTGTTTTAAAATGATTAACAATTCCTGATGTTGAAGACATTGGTTCAATACATCCTTTTAAGCCACAAACACAGTCATACTTAGTTTGAAAGATTCCTCCTCCATGACCAAATTCTCCTGCAAATCCTCTAGACCCAGGTGACAACTTTCCTTCTGTTATAACAGCTCCACCAATTCCACTATCAATATAATAAAAAATGATTGAATCATATTGTTTTGCAACACCAGTTCAAAATTCACCTAATGCACTTGCATTAGCGTCATTTATTACAAAAATTTGTTTTTTAAATAAATCTTCTGCTTCTTCTTTTATATTATAATTTGTCAACTCAAGATTTGCTGAATATCTAATTATCCCAAGCATATGATCAACATAACCTGGAATTGCAATACCTACTTTATCAATATCATCATCATAACTAATACCAATGGTTTCTAAACCATCAATAATCTTTTCATATAAATTGGGAATAATTCTATCTTTTTCATGATCAACTGAGAATTGTGCTTGTAAATCACCATATTGATTAACTAAACCTACTTTTGATGCTGAAATTCCAACTTCAATAACTAAAATTAATTTCATTATTTTTGTGGCCTCCCCAAACTTATTTAATATAAATATATCATTTTTTTACCTGATTAAAAGCATATTTTACAAAAATGTTATTTTTTATTATTTCAACTAAATGAGAAATATGCTCCAGTTAATAAAACTAATGTATACATCATTCCAGTAAAACTAACTAAAGTTAAATTATAATTAAAACTAACTATTTTTCTATCACTATTTTCAATTATTCAGCTTAAATTTTTAGCAGATGAACTTATTAATCCAATTCACACTGAGTGTTTTTGAGGAAATAAATAACTAAAAATAACGACTCCCTTATTTATAGCCATTAAATCAATTGGTAATAAATTATCTGAAAAAACAATGCACAAAATAATAATAATTATTGTTAAACTTTGTGATAATGCAACACTTTTAATTAGACCACTTATTATTGTTCCAATCGCAATTGAAATTAAAATATTTAAACTAATTGCAAATAAAATACCTAATCACTCACTGAAACTAATTAAGCCAAAAGAAGAGGCAATACTTTCATCTACTGGCTTAACATATAAAAGTCCTAATATTTCAATAGTAAAAAAACCAACTATAAATGCTACAATTCCTGCTAAAAAATTAAAAGCTCAAATACTTAATAAAAACTCCATTTTAGATATTCCAGCACTATGTACTCGCTTCAAAAATACTGAGTTTTTTCACTCGGAAATAGAAATATTTACTAAAAATACGATTGAATATGTTGGAATCATCATAAATAAGAATAATTTTGTTGGTTTATAATTAGCATTCATACCTCCTGTAAATCATGTAAAGACACATAAAAAGAATATTGGTATGAAAAATAAATAAACATAAGTTCTGAAATTTTTTAAAATTGAGCTTGATACTAAAAGAAAATTGTTAAAAAAGTTTTTATTAAATTTTATAAATTTAATATTCATTTATTTCAAACTCTTTTTTATAATATTCAATTAACATTTTTCTTATACTTCCATATTTTTTTACAATATTTTTGGTTCTATCATCTAAATAAACTTCACCATTTTTCAAAATTATTACTCGATCGCATAGTTCTTCAACTTCTTCTGGATTATGAGAAATTAATACAATTGTTTTTCCTTCGCTTTTTAAATTTCTAAAAAAATCCATTAGCTTTAATTGCATTTTCAAATCCAAACCAGAAATCATTTCATCTAAAAAAATAAATTGTGGATTATTTATAACAGCTAAAAATGCATTAACTCTTTGTTTTTGTCCCCCACTCAAATTATTTAAATCTTTTTTTAATAGTTTTTCTATTTCAAATATTTTAATTAATTCCTTTGTTTTTTCATCTATTTCTTTAAACCAATTTTGTTTAAAGAACTTAACCAATATTTTAGAATTAACTCCCATAGGTCACATTCCCTCTTGAAATTGAATTCCAACTTTTTTATAAATATTTTTTTCTCCATCAATTAGTATTTCTCCACTACTTGGTTTTATTTGACCAACAATTAATTCCATTAATGTTGTTTTTCCTGCTCCATTGGAACCTAAAATTCCCAGGCACTCTCCATTTTTAATTTCAAGATTTATATCTTTAATAACTTTATATTTTCCAAAGCTCTTTGATAAATTTTTTATTTCTAGCATTATTACCCCTCCAATTTAAATTTAATTCATTTAACTTCTTTAGTTGCATTATTTTGTATTTTTATATAAAGCTCATTAGTATCACTTGGAATATCTCTTACAAAATAATCATTTGAGTTAGTTTCTCCAACTCTAACTAGTTTATTTTTTTCTTTAAAATAAACTTCATAATAAGAATAGATATCGTTATCTTTTAATAAATTCTCAAAATTAAGTCTAATATTTTGATAATTATTTCCTCTATCAATTAGTAATTCTGATTGAGCTTTTAATTGTGAAATATCTTCTAAATTCTGATTAATTTTTTCTGAATTAACAGCTAATTGTCCTATATTAATTTTATTTTTTTTATTTGAAGATTTAAATTGTAAGCCAATTTTGCCTATTATTCCCATTGATGGTGTTATAGTAGTTGTCACTTCTTTTCAACCTTCATCTAAATTCCTAATATTTATATTTGAACTTGACCTTATATTTGAATTATTTGATTTTATTTCTTCATATACTATGCTTTCATCTGAAAGTTCATAATTTGATTTATATACAATCGAAACTGTTAATGGTTTACTATCTGTATAATTACTTCCCATAATCATTCAATTATAACTTTTATTTGGGTCAAATGTGGCTTCTTCAATTTCTCCATTAATTTTAATTGAATTTGGTTTTTTAGAGCCAAGAGCAATTGAATTACCTTTCAAATATGGATTTAGATAATCATAATAACCAGTAATATCTGTTTCCTTATCAATTTGTTGTGTTTTGCCAATACCATTATTTTGCAAAATCATTCATTTATATGTAGGTTGAACATCAGCAATATTGGTATTACTTCATGGGTAATTTTCTTCAATAATTCTTTCTTTTTTCTCATTTAATAAAGCAAATTTTGACCCATTACCAGTTGAAAAATTTGTAAAAAATGATTTATTAAAATCGTTTAAAACTGTTCTTTCATTTACTAAATTTCCTACACCATAACTTAAATAATCATTAAAAGTTGATTCATCATAAGAAACAGAACCCTTATCTTCAATTGAAAGCTGTCTATTTTTTCCAGTATAAATCATGTCATCATAATAGTTTTGTAATGTCATTCCATAAATATCACTTTCTTGATTAGGAATTGCATTATTAATTTTATCCATCTCTTGTTGTGCTAAATCACTTGCTGTATGTGCAGCAAAAATTGCTAAAGAATTATAAGAATTAGCTTGCTGTGCACCATTTTTAATATAGGTTCATTTATTATTATTTTTATCTTCTCTTTCCTTTGAGACATCACTTGCTTTATATTCATTTCCATTTTCATCAAAATGTTTATAAACAAGATCTCTAAGATCTCTTTGCCCTATTTTATTTTTATCATAAAATATTTTTCCATTAATTCAACCACCCAAATTATACATATTAAAAATTTTGTGTGAACTCTTTTCAATTTTATTTTTTTTAATATAATCAAGAGATTTATTTGTAGTAATTCCAAAGTCACTTAAAAAATAATCTGTGTTTTTGTGCAGTGCTTCAGACTCCTGACTTGCTGTTTTACCAGTTGAATCTAATTCTAAATTTCCATTATTTTTATATGAAAATAATACTAATTTATTAATCCTCTCGTCTTTTGAAGATTTAACCTTTTCATTCCACTGTTTCATAATTTCAATAACAGTTTTATAATTTAAAATATAACCATCTTCAAAATAACCATTAGGTTCATTATTTCAAAATCAACCATCAAAAGCCAAATTAACTGCCATATTAATTAAAATATCAACTATTAGATAATTTCCCTGAGCATCCCTCTTTAAAAATTTTTCTAATGTTTCTTTCTTAAGACCATGATAACCATCTAAGAAAATATTTCCCAGTATTTTGGTTCCATTTAAATGAGCTTTTTCAACTTCATTTTTACCTGGGGGAATAATTATTCCCTCATCAGCTGAACCTGCTCAACTAACCATAATATCATTGTATTGATAATTATTAAAACTTCTTGAATAAGTTCTTTTATTTCCGATAATCGTATTTTCATTAGAAGTGCTATTAATAATTGTTGTCATATTCATTTGTTGAATTTTTTCGTCTTGAGTCTCAACTCATTTAGAAGCGACATTAGTTCTTTTTTGAAGTTCAATTCTTGATTTATTATATTTAGCATCCAAATCTGATTTGTAGTTTCATTCTAATATACTATTTACCTTATCAAAAATCTCATTTCTTTTGATTTCCATTATATCTTTTTTCCTATTACCATTTGGTAAAAACTTTGAATTTAATGGAACACCAGTTGGAACTTGCTTTAAAACTTCTAAGACTGTTTTAAAGCCTGTATTTAAGTATTTATAATTTAAATATCTATTTCTTTCTTCAATTTTTAATTTTATTCCTTCATCTGACACTGATGAAGGAATATCATGTAATAACCTTTTATTTTTATCATAGTATGGTTCTTCTTTTTTTCAGTTGTAATCTGAAATTTTTGAAAGATCCGTACCATAATTAAATTTATTGTTTCCACAAGAAACTGTATATACTAAAAAAGGTATTACTATTGTTACTGATAACAATGTAAATACTATTTTTTTCATTCATTTTATTCCCCTCAAAATAAATTTAACAAAAAAAAAAAAAAAGTAAATAACTTTTTTTAATTTTTTTCTAACTTATATCATTGCTTCTAACTGAGTTACTTTTATTCCATATTCTGTTTTAGGTACAGTTATTTCTAATTTCATACCCTTATAAGTCTTAAAGTTTATTCAACCCAACCCTGAAATATGTAAGTCTATTTTTTTCTCGTCATTATATACAAAACTGTGAATTTCAAAATCACTGTCACTTGAAAGTAATCTTGGAGATAAATTGTAACGATTCTTTTTAAAGTATTGTTGTGCATTTACTTTTTTTGTTCTATGTAATGGCATTTGTTTATTTATATAAAAGTGAAAGTTAGTTTTAGTTGGTTTATGATTTTTTTCATTAATTGCTTGACCTTCGACAAAACTAAATCAAGCAAGTCCTCCATAAAAAATTGATTGACCAGCATTTAACTGATAAGTCACTTGTTTAATTTCTTTTTTAAAAAAGAAAAAATCTCAGTAATTTGGTGCAGTTGCAATAGCTATATGATTGTGTTTTACAAGACCAGGTGTATCATACACAAAGTTGTTTTCTGTAAAATTAATTTTAATTTTATCTAAAGTTGTATTAACATATTTTGAAGTAACAATTGAAGGAATTTGATTATTATATGTTAAACAAGCATTTATTAAACTTGATTTACCAGCATTTGAAATTCCAACAATATATTGATCATACTCTACTGATTTCAATTCATTTACTAATGGAAAAATATAGTCACCTTTAAGAGATGAAGTAAAGATAATTTTTGAACCAGCAATTGGTGAATCTTCAAAGAACTTCTTAACATAATTTAAAATTTTCATTTTTTTTACTGCTTTTGGAAATAAATCAATTTTATTAACTAAAATAACCACTTCCTTTTTTGATATTAATTTTTCTAATCAAGTTAATCTACTTCCAGGTAAATCAAACATATCAACTACATAGTAATATCTAATTTTATTTTTAGTTTGATTTATTTCATCAATAATATCAATAAAATCTTTATCATTAATTTCTTGTTCTACTAATTTATTGTAGTATTTTATTTTAAAACATCTTAAACATAAATCTTGCTGTTCAATATTTAAACTGAACCCTGGTAATCTTTTATCAACAGTTTGCAACTGTTTCCCACAACCAATACATTTTTTAGGTGCCTTTGATTGATAATTTGTAGTATTACCAATACCAGGTTTAGCTTCTGTTAGACTAACTTTACTTCTTTGTTTAATTTTAATTGTTTCTGGTTCTTCACTATTAGCATTAATTTGTAAGGCTTTATCTTCCAAATCTTCTAATTGTTTTTCAATTTCATTTAATTTTTCATTATTAGAGAATTTCATAGTTACCTCCAATTTCTCCTTCATTATAGAATCCCTCATGTAAGATATTCTTTTGTGACAATTTTTTCAAAATGTGTTTTTCTAAAAACTGTATTGTTTTACTTTCTTCTTTATTTCTGCTTAAAGGTGACACTAAAATACTTTTAATATGTGCTCTATTTGCAACAAGTACATCTGTAACAAGTTGATCACCTATTATAATCATTTCTTCTTCTTTATATTTAAATAGTTTTTTAACTAATTTCATCTTACCTAAAAGTGGTTTTTTGCAATCTCAAAAGTAATTTTTAATCCCTGCTTTTTTTGCAAAATTTTCGACCCTACTTCTAATATTATTAGAAAATAAGACAAATTCCATATTGTGCGAATAGACATTTTTAATAAAATTTAATACATTTGGTGAAGGAATTCTTTCGTTTCACCCAATTAATGTATTGTCCATATCACACATTATTAGTTTTATTCCACTATTTTTTAGTGAATCTAAATTTATCTTTTCATAACTTTCAAGATAGATAGAGGGTTTAAAATAATTTAACAATAATAAATTTCTAGATTTTTTATTTGCCATTAAAAAACACCTCACATTATTAACTTAATTATACCAATTTTATTCTTTTATCAATCTTAATATTTTTTAATATAAGTATTTTTAGCATAAGGAACTTGTGTAAATTCATATACAAAAGATAAAAATTCCAAAACTTTTAAGACATCATTATAACAATGGTCAATTACTCTTTTTATGTTCTTATTCATTGCTTTAAACTCTTCATATTCCATTTTTCTATTAACTGATCTTGAAAAAAATGAATATGCACTACAGCACATAGTATAAATGTCATCTTTTTCATCTTTAAAGATATTTTGATTAATTTCTTCAAATCAATCAAAGAATTTTTTAGTTCCTGTTAAAGCAATCATTTCATCACTTTGTTTTCCTGCTGGTAGATTTTCACGTTTTCAAAATTCTTCACCCAATTTATTAGTATTTGAAAATGAAAAAGTATTCTCTAAAATATCATAAATATCAAAATAATTAGCATTTAATTCTTTACTATCTTTATTATAGAAAGCCATTTTTAATGTCTTTCTTGCAAATAATCTTTTATTATCATTAATTCATTTATTAATGATTTTTACATCATTGCTAGCTCCAGCACAAACAATTGTTCTGATTTCCTTATTTCGGCACATATTCAAAAATGAAATAATCATTTTTGAATATTGATCAAAAAAATCATATGATTTATCATTAAAATTTCTTTTAATTGTAATTGATTTAATTGCTTTTTTATTATCTCTATTTGAAATCTCTTTTAAAGATTTGGCAAAAGAGTACTGTATGACATAAACTAAATCTTTATTATTGTCATCGTATAGTTTTTTCTCATTTTCACCATTATCATGTGAATGATTAAAAAACTCAGTATCTAAAACAATTATTGGAAACTGAATGTTTTCAAGAATCTTTTTAGAACCTTCCCTGTCAAATCTAAAGTTTTGGTTTTCATTAAGTAAAAAGAAGCCCTCATCAATTATTTTTATTGAATTCCTTTTCATATTAATACCTACTTTAAAAAGATAATATCATATTTTTAGGTATATAATTTTGATAAATATAAGTTATTATATTTATAAAGGTGAAAATAAATGCAAAATTCAAATAATTTTAAAAAATATTTAGATGAAATTTCAGTAAAATGATTCAAAAATTTTATAATAGAAAAAATTGAAAGTTTTAGAAATGGTTTTATAGAAGATAACGACCCAGGTTTTGGAGACTTTACTCCTGATTTGAATGTCACATCTTATATTTTAAATAACGTAAAAGCTGATATTGAAACTATTAGTAAATACAGCGATATCAAAGAGTTTATTGAAAAATATAGCTTAAATATCAAAAATAGTGAAGATCTTAAAAGTATTGGTAATGCTGCGCAATCAGAATTATTAGAAACAATAGAAAAAAATCCTAATAATATTCAAGAAAAAATAACTGAATTGATAATGAAAATGCAAATAAACAATATAACTAAAAATCTAGATAAATCTTTAAAAATTATTGAAACTTTACTTAATAAATTAGGTGAAGATACTTCAATTAATGAAATTGAATATGAAGATTTGGAGTATATTCTTCAAAAAAATTTAGAAAAAACATTAAAAAAATTAAAACAATGAAATCTTGAAAATCCAAAACAAAGTGATTTTTATAAAGAAGAAATGGCTATAGTTGAAAATGACCCTGACTTTCAAAAAAGAAAAGAAGCAAGTGAAATTATTGAGCATTACTTTGGTAATATAATTGGTCAAGAAATTGAAGAGAACGAAATTGAAGGGCTTTCAGTTGAAAATATTAATGAAAACTCTAAAATTATTATATTTAATAAAGGAATCATGATTAGTGAAGAACTACGTGGAAAAGTTGACTTAATTAGCTGTATTTTTAATAATAGTAAAGAGTTTAAAAAAAACAATGTCTAAGGACATTGTTTTTTAAATAAATTTATACCTAAATTCATCAATAATCATAAATTCTTCTTGAGTACTACTAATTTTTTCAAAAGTTATTTTACCTGTTAAATCTAACGATAATTTTGTTTTTGCTGATCAGGTTAGTTTAGAAATAAATGCTTTCTTTTGATCTTCATTTAATGTACCATCAATTTCATAGTCTCAATTGCCTTTTTCATTCTGTTTCTCTAATACTTTTAATCTGAAATTAATTCCATCAATTATTTTATTTATAAAATTAAATGTTTCACTTTTATTTAATGGATTTGAGTTAGTTAAGGATGCTAATACTTTTCCCTGGTCTTTTCATCCTTTTTTTATAGTTAAAGCTAAATCTGATTCAACTTTTGTACTATAAGCTCCATCAACATTTTTAACAACTATTGAGTTTAAAAAAATATTTTCTACAATAATTGTCATTCCTGTAAAATCATAAGAATTTTCTATTATATTTGGATTATAAATTTCTGCTAATATCTTTAAAAATTCAGCTTCAGTTGGATTATCTAAATCTAACTCAACTTTATTATTTGCTATTTTATTTGATGATAAGCTTGATTCAAAACCATTGTGTTCTCATGAATCATTTATAAATTCTAAATAATCAAGATTATATAATTTAATAGTTTCATTATCTTTAAAAAATATATTTATGTCATTTGTAAAACCCGTAAAACTTTTCGATGCAATAGAAATTAATGGATCACATGAAACACTCATAATTGCAGAGGTTGGTATGATAAATAAACTAGATAGTATATAAATTATTTTCTTCATTTTCTTCCCCTTTTATATTAATTTCTATAGAAATTTTATCAATTTTTATATTATCTATATTAAAACTTTTCAAGTTAATTGATTCATACTCTTCTTGATTATTTTCTAATTCCTTTGCTTCTATTTCATTATTATTTAATTTAAAGTCTAAATCTTGTTGATAATAATAAAATAAGTTTTTTACAATATTTATTTTCTCCATTTTTTTTGTCTTATCAACATCTTCAAAAGATATTTTCAAAATATTATTTATCTCCTTTTCTTCTGAATCATTTTCAACGATTTCTTCAGATTCAATGTTAACTGATTCAGCTAAAAGTAAATTCTTAATAATTTCTTCATTTAAAATAAATTCTTTATCAAAAAAATTCAATTCCGTATTAATTTTTTTATCTTTCTTTTTATCAATTATTTCTAAACTATTTTGTTTAGATAAAAGAATTAAATTATCTTCTTTTCTATACTTTCCAAAAAAATATATATTTTTTGAATAATCCAAACTTAACTCTAGATTTGAATAATCATAGAAAGTATTTTTCTTTTCATTAGGTTCTATATTAAATCACTGAGCCAAATCATCCAAGGCATATTGTGTCATTATTCTATCTTTTATATTATTATCATTTCCAACATTACCATATTCGTCTGAACTAAGTTCATTACCAAAAAAAGTATTATCTCTATCACATATAAATTCATCACAATTTAATTTTAATTCATTTCCATTTAAATTAAGTAGTTGCGCTTGTTTTTCAATTTTAGTTTCTGGCTCTGGAATCTCAACTTTTTTTTCTAAATCAGGAAGCATGGAAAATTCCTTTATTTTAGTGTTTTTTTGGTTCTTAAAAACTGTTTGAAATGCTTTATTATAGTTAGTTTCATAAAATCTATTACTATTTTCAGTGTTCCCACAAGCCACAACTGCAGCTGTTGTCGAAGTTAACAAAGATACAACACTAAAAAAATTAATTATTTTTTTCAAATTTATCACCTTTTAAAATTATAACAAAATAAAAAGAAAATCATATTCAGATAATTTTAATGGTTGTATAAAAAAAGTGGAATATTATTATTAACAACTGCTGCAAATGAGATAGAATAGACAACCTTAAAGAGACTTGCACTTGATTTTAAATCAATTGTAAATGTTCTCTTTTTTTATTATAAATATAGTCTTGAAGATTATTTCTTTTTAAAATGAATTCTTTGAACTTAATTTTAAAACTCTCCAATGAGTCAAAACTATTTCTATAATCTTTGAAGAAAATATCTTTATATCATCCATTTAAAGATTCAGTAGGAGAATTGCGTTTAAATCCAACATCAGACATTTACATCTTATTCAAGTTGAAGACAAACACTTACATGGAAGTATTAAAACAGCACTATCTAATAAGGAATTTGAAACTACTAAAATACCCAAAATTGACTCTCCTTGGAAAGCTAACTAACTGATATTTTTTGATAGAAAAAGAGAAAATACAAGATCTATTTATTGGATAAATCTTGTATTTTGAGACATAAGCTCTTATTATCTACATAAAAATAATTAAGATAAAATTGTTTTATATAAGTGAAAATTTGCTGCTCCCCATAAAATACCTTTACATATTTTCTTTAATTTCTATAGGTATAATTCACAAATAAAATATTTTTAAATTATAATATATGTCAAAAAAATAAAAAGAGAATTATTATGAAACTAACAATTCTCTTATGAATTATATATTACTAGGTAATATATAATAATTTTTTTAGTAATTAAATTATATTATTTAAATTTCTCTGGAATAAAATCCTCTTGTAAACCAGAATTATTTGCAAAGTCAACTCATAATATTACACAATCCACATTTCATTTTGAAATATTTTGATTAAAATTATGAGCATTAGTAAACATATAACTCATATCAAATACTTTTGATGTATCTCATCTACTAATATCTTGATTAAAGTTTAAAGCTTCAAAAAACATATATTGCATGAAGTTTGCATTTGATGTATCTCAATTACCAATATCTTGATTAAATTTATCTGCTTTATAGAAAACATGACTCATATAAGTTACACCCGATGTATCTCATCTACCAATATCTTGATTAAAACTATAAGCATTATAAAACATAAAACCTAAAGTTCATACACTTGATGTATTTCAACTACCAATATCTTGATTAAAATTAGTAGCAAATTGAAACATTCCTGTCATTTCTCTTACATTTAATGTATCTCATCCACCAATATCTTGATTAAAACTAGAAGCATTATAAAACATATTACTCATATTTATCACACTTGATGTATTTCAGCTACCAATATCTTGATTAAAACTTTTAGCACTTCAAAACATACTACTCATATCTACTACGTTTGATGTATTTCATCTACCAATATCTTGATTAAAATCATAAGCTTCCATAAACATACTTTTCATATCGGTTACATTCAATGTATCTCAATTACCAATATCTTGATTAAACTCAGAAGCAGAATTAAACATACCCTGCATATTTGTTACATTCGATGTATCTCAATTACCAATATCTTGATTAAACTTATAAGCACTTCAAAACATAAAAGTCATATCTGCTACGCTTGATGTATTTCAACTACCAATATCTTGATTAAAATTAAATGCTAAATTAAACATTCTACTCATATTTGTTACATTTGATGTATTTCAATTACTAATATCTTGATTAAAATTATTAGCTGCATAAAACATTCAACTCATATTTGTTATATTAGATGTATCTCATTCTTCAATTCCATAAATTTTTTCATTCTTATTATATCTAAATAAATTTTCCAATGATGTAATTTCTTTTGGTAATACACTTGGCATTTCCCTTACACGACAATTTATTATTGTTGTTCCATCACTTCAAACACCCATTTTTATAATTTTTTGAACATCAACACCTAAAAAATTTTTTTCTTCTGTTTGATGCACAATACCATTACTATCAACATATATAGTTACTTGATCTACTTTTGGTAAAACATTTTCATCATTTGTTATCACAGGATAATCATATATTAATTCATCAGAGTTTTTTGAAACCTCATTAACTACTGGAGAAATATTAGTCATTCCAAATGTACTATATGCTAATAAACATAACAATTTAAACATATTTACATTACCTTTCTTTCAACTGCCCACCCTACCAACCTTTTACATCTTTTCCTTAATTTTTATTATTATAATTTCAAAATAAACTAAAATGTTTTTAAAAATAAATGCAAAAAATTTTAACTAAATATAATTAAATACTTTTTTTACAAACACTTTCTTATTTAAATTTAAATTATTATCAAATATATTTTTAATGTACTGATTTTCAAAAAGATATTTACTGGATTTTTCTATATCTAGATTAATAAATTTATTATTTTCTATACTATGGCCTGCTTTTTTATTATCATGATTTTGATAGTCATTTTAATATCATTACTTATACTTTTCATATTTTTTTCTTATTTTAAATAATTTTTAACTGGTTTGAACTATATTAAATTTGTTATTTAGTTCTAAAATTTCAACAACTTCATAATAATTAATATATTTATTGCTAATTAATTGTTGAGAATTAATATCATGCTTTCCAACTCAAAAGAAGCATTAAATAGGTATTCTAATATTATAAAAATTATTTTTTAAATCAATTTGTATATAACCCCGCATTAATTTAAAAAGAGAGTTATTCACCTTTAGTTGCTTTTTTCCTTGGAAAAAGTAATTTCTATTATAACTTATTGCTTAATATCAAAACATCTTATCAAAATGCTAATTTTAGCATAATTTTTATTAATAAGATTATTCTCAAAAAATTACTAATTTTTTTGAATAATCCTATTGATTGAATATTTTTACTTTGCTCATATTTTACTCCCTATAAATAAATACTTTGCTTTTTAAAACGCTTAACAGTATTTTTATCTTCTCAATAACCCATTAAAAATAATTTTTGTTTTTTATAAATGAGTTTAATAAAATTTCTTATAACCATATTTTTGGAATCATTTCTTTTTTTACAAATTTCTTCTAATCATCTATAAATGTTTTTTTCTACTTTCCAAATTATTTTTATATCCTAATCATATAATTCTAATTTCTTTTGAAATTTTATTAAAATTAGTGTCTTTAAATATATGTGTGTTAATACTGCAAATTGGTTTTACTCCACTTTTTGTGTATCTTTAGAATCTTTATAAAGATCTTAAAGTTTTTTATCTTTTTGTTTTAAAATATTAAACGACTTAAATAAAAGTAATCTTCATCTTTTCTTGTAATATTTATTTTTCTTTTTTTATTGCAGAAGGTTAAAAAATTACTTTTTAGTTTATTTTGAGATATGTAATATATAAATATTTAAAAAGAAAGAATTATTGATAACAAAAAAAAATACTTTTGTAAGTACTTTTCATATTTTATTTAGTAATTTTTTATCCCTACATTTTTTATAGAATAATTTTAATTGCAAAGTACTTAAAAAAATTAAAAGGAAAGATTTTTAATTTACAACAAATAAAAAATCTAATCTTAATATATATTTTTAAAATTTATATAAAATATTTTCAATTTTTTTAAATTAATTTTAATTCCTATAATATTAATTAATTAAAAGTCAACTAATAAATATAAAATAATATGATTTTATTAATCATGATAACTTTATAGATTTTTTCAGTCAATTAGTTTAATTGTATTTTATATAAAAATCTTATTTATAGCTTTTTTATATTTATAAAAGTAATTTAGTACTTCCCCTATTATTTCACAATTCCATCTTCTCAAAAATTAATTGCCAAAATATTTTTTATATATCTTATTGATATTTCTAAATCATTTATTGGAATTTTTAAATGTCCATTTGTATTTCCAGTTGCAATATGAACCAAAATTAATAGAGGAATTTCAGGTTCAGAATTAAGAAAATCAATTGGATCCATTTTTTTTATTTCTTCAAAACCAGAGTTTTCGTACATTTCTCTTTTAAAAGATATAATTCCAGTTTCCATTCAGTTTTGAATTAATCAATCTTTAATTTTATTATTTAATTCAGTTATATCATTTATATTTGAGGAAATAATTTCTAATGATCATTTAGGGAAAGTTCTTATTAATTCTTCTAAAGATTTAATAATTAAAATTTCTCTAAAAGTTTCACCACCATCACTTTTACCTTGAATCATACAAAATGATGTGCCCTCTTGAAATGTCACTTTACCTAGGCTCGATTTTTTTAAATTATAAACTTTCTTTTCCATAGTAGCCCCTTTAAAATACGATTAACAATATTATACACTAACTTTTTATTAAAATTAAATATAAAAAATTGCTAAATCAACGAGTTTAATAAAATTATTTTATTCTTTAATTATTTTTTTATCTTCATAATTATCAAGATAAGTTTTTGCAAATAAAATTCCAAATAATGAACCTATTAATAAAAGTGAATTACTTAATCCCATCAGTAAAAAAAATATTAAAGACAAAAGTATTGAAAGCTCATCACCATTTTTAAAAACTCCAAAAATAATGGCAGGCAAAATTGAAATTAATAAACCAACACCACCAGCACATAAACCAAAGATGTAACCAAATCTTTGAGGTATTGATTTTCTTGAATTAATAAAAATTAAAATAAAAATTAAAATAATAAATGATATAAAAGTTGCTAATAAAATTGTAATACCAATACCTTTTATTAAACTTAAACTTGCATTTAAATTTGTCTGTAATCATTTCCCTAAATCTAAAAAATATTTATAACTACCTTCCATAAGAGGTTTTATCGATATTAATAAAATAGAAAAAACCATTACATTTATTAATAAAGTAAGGATAAGATATATAGAAATATTTGATAAAGTTCGTGAAAGTCTTAGCATGATAACTCCTTTTAATATGAATTTAATTTTAGCATTTTAAATATCTTATTTATATTTTTTTTAAATATTAAAAATAAATACTTAAACTAAAATTTCTTTTTCTAATCATTCAATTGCTTTATCAGTTATTTTTTTTCCTTTAAAAGTTTTCTCAACTAAAAAGTTTCTAATTAAGATTGGTTCAATTAATTTTATAATTATTTGTTGCTGTAATCCCATTACTTGTTGAATAGTTTCAATACCTAATACTGAATGTTTATATAAAAGTTTTAAATAAGAAATTTCTTGATTGGTTAATCCAAATTTATAAATTTCTAATTTTAAAAAAATACTTTTAATAATTTTTATATCAATATTTTTAAGATCTAAAGTAATAATATAATCATAAATTCTTTTTAAAAGATTAATTGCAACTCTTGGAGTATTTTGACAAAACTTTGAAATATAATTAATTACTTCCTTATTTAAATCTATTTCTAACTTCTTACAATTTAATTGAATTATATCTGCAATTTCATTTTCACTATAATGTTGAAAATGAAATAATATGGGAAATCTATTTTTAAATGGTTCGGCTAATTTATTTATTTCCGTTGTTGCACCAACTAAAGTAAAGTTTGCAACTTTTATATTCACAACTTTTGAGTTATATTCTTTACCCACTATTATGTTTAATTTATTATCTTCTAGCACTGGATATAGAATTTCAAAAACTTCTTTTGAAACAGAATGAATCTCATCAATAAATAAAATTTCATTTTCTTTTAAAGATGTTAGTGGGAAAATAATATCACTAGGTTTTTGTAAACTTTGACCATTTAAAATATATATTTTTTTATTTATTATTTTAGAAACTAAATAAGCTAAACTTGTTTTACCTAAACCAGATGAACCATGAATAAGAATATGATCTAAGTTTTTATTTCTTTTTTGAGCAGACTTTACAAATATATTTAAATTATTTATTATATTTGTTTGTCCAATAAATTCCTTTAAACTATTTGGTCTAAAAACATTATTTTCCATAATTATTTAAACTTAAAATTGTTTTAGATAAAAGAATTTCTTCACTTAAATTTAAATCCATATTTTGAATAGCCTTATAAATGTCGGATATTTTATACCCTAGTTTGTTTAAAGAATTTATTACATTCATTTGTTTTAAACTATATTTCTCATTAAATAATTTTAATCTTATTTCACTGATGACTTTTTTAGAAATACTTTCAGATAAATTGCAAACTCTATTTAGAGAATTTATATCCTGCTCTTTACAAATTTTAATAAAATCTAACTCATTTAAATTTCTAAATATTTTTTTAATAGTTGTTATTCCAATATTTTTAATATTTAAAATCAAATCTGCCAAATCTCTTATTGATTTACTATTAAAAAATAATAAATCATTAGAATAATCATTTTTATAATTTATAACATACAAAATAAGCATTTTATTTAGTTGCAAATTCTCATTAAAAATTTTGTAACCTTTATAACCAATATTATTAACTTTTAATAAAAGAAAATCCTCATCTTGTTCTGTTATAGCACCTTCTAAATAATACATTAAAGTATCACCCCTATTATATAATCGCTATAAAATAAAAAAACAAAACAAGTTTTGTTTTAAATATAATCTTTTATAATAATTTAAATTTTTTCAAGATAAGTATATTATTCTTCGTATACTATTTTTATTTTTCTTTTTTTATTTTGTTTTAATTTCTCAATATTTTCTTTAAAGAATGCAATTCTTTCTTCTTTGATTTGACTAGCTCTTTTTTTATCAATTGGTTTCTTTTCCATTGCTAATTTTATTTTTAAATCTTCAACAGTGTAGTTTCTTCCATTATTTAAAATATCATCAATTCTGGCTTTATTTTCAATTGCCTTTTTAATTTCTTCAGGTAAATCAGCTAATTTAGAAGAACCCGCACTATTTGACTTTCTTAATAATTCAATTTTTGAAATTTGATTATTTACTACTGCTTCTGGTTTACCAACAGTTCTACCACTTTCAAGTTTTTCTAATGATCCAAGTGAATATAAATTGTTAATTGAATACGCTTTTTTATCCTTCTTTTTCATTTCACAATTTCTCCTTTAAAGTTTTATTATTACATATAATTATATCTTATTTGCTTCTACTAAGGTAGAAATAATAAAATAATTATTTTTTTAACTAACAAAAAAATAATATAGGTTTATGAAATATTTTAGAAATAATGATGAAATTGCAAAATTAGTTTAATTCCTATTTCAAAGAAAATAAAAAAAAATTTGTTTTAACCAAATTTTTTGTTTTGTTTTTGTTTGTAAATACGTTTTTCTTTTTTACTTAAATGATATTCACGTCTTCTTGCTTCTGATTTATTTGAAGCAGCTACTTTTTGAAAACGTTTCAGTGCTTTTTCAATTGGTTCACCTTCGCGTACAACAACACTTGCCATTTTTTCAACTCCTAGTCAAAAATAATTATAGATTGTAAATTGCTTTGTGTCTATATTTTTTGCAAAAAAAGTGAAAAAAAAGATAAAAAAGTAGATAATATTTAAAGAAATGGGCAAAAAATCATGAAAAAACAAATAAATTTAATAGTTACAGGAGGAATTGCTGCTAGTAAAGCTTTAAAACTATATCAATTATTGACAAAAACTTATGAAGTTAAGTTAATAATAACTAAAAATGCTAAAAAGTTTGCAGATTTTGGTGATATTGACTATTTAGAGGACATATTTGATAGAAATTTCTATGACTCACACCATTATGGTGAGCATATAAAAATTGCCTTTCAAAGCACTCTAAATGTGGTTTATCCTGCTTCTTACAACTATATTGGTAAAATTGCCAATGGAATAGCTGATGATTTAGCTAGTTTAATATTCTCTGTTTCAAATTACAAAACAATTTTATTCCCAAGCATGAACTCAAATATGTATTTAAACCCTATTTTAGAGAAAAATAAGCATATTTTAGAGTCTAGTGGAAATGTTAAGTGAATTGAGCCAAAATATGGTAAATTAGCAAGTGGTCATGAAGGAATTGGTAGATCATTAGAACCTGAAGAAGTAATAAAATTTATTGATTTAGAACTAAATAGTTTTAAAAACTTATCAAATAAAACAGTTCTACTAAATTTTGGCAAAACTAGAAGTTATATTGATAAAGTTAGATATATTACAAATGCAAGTAGTGGCAAAATGGGATCTGAATTAAAAAAAATTCTAAAAAACAATTGTAAAGCGTTAAAAACTGTCTTTGGTGACACATTAGTGGCAAATATTTCAGATGATGATAATATTTACGTAAAAACAAACTCCGAAATGTTGGAACAAATGTTAAAAAACTTTAATAAATCAGATATTGTCATTTGTTCAGCTGCTTTATATGACTTTGAAGTTGAAAATTATATTGATAAAAAAATAGAAAAAAGATCTCTTTCAGATAAGGAATTAAATTTAACCCTAAATCCCGCAATTGATGTTTTAAAGGAACTAGGAAAAGTTAAAAAAAATCAATTCTTGGTTGGGTTTTCCTTAGCAAATAATTTTGATTTAGAAAAAGCTTGAAAAAAAGTAAAAGAAAAAAATCTTGATATGTTAGTAGTAAATCTAGCAAGTGCTATGGAATCAAATAGTAATGAAATTAAAATATTATTAACAAAAAACAAGAAAATTATTGAGTTTAATAAGGCAAAAAAAAGTGAAATTGCCTTTAATATTATAAAAACAATTAATGATAATATTTAAAAAAGAACTATTGAAGTTCTTTTTTAAACATTTTTTTCTTATTTTTATTTGAAATAATAAAATTTAATATCTCAATCTTTTCTTTATTGTTATCAATGATTGAAAAAATTATAGTGTCCTCTTTTTTTTCAATTTTTTCAAAATGGTCGAATAAGTTCATAGTATTATTAGTGTTTTTAAATTTAATAGTTAAATCTTTTTGAGTTAACTGATAACTAAGAATATTTTTTATTCCTCCAAAATCTTCAATTAATTTATAAATTGAATCTCTCAATAACTTAGCATTTATAATATCATTATTTTCTTCTCTATTAAATTTCTTAAATCAAAAGAAAGCCACAATAAATATAAAGATACTTGCAATAACTCCAATTATTGGAATTATTCATATTTTTGTATTTACTCCATTTGCAGTTGGAATAATACCACTTAATATAAAATCAAAAATACCAGTTGAAAATGATGTTCCTAGTTTTACTTTAAACAATGAGGTTAACATTGCTAAAATACCATTTAAAGGACAATAAATAGCAAAATAAAATAAAGGCATTGAATAACAAAATAGATATTCTACAGGCTCTGTTACTCCTACAAGCATAGCTGTTAAAGCAGCTGTAATGTAAATACCCATTTTTGATCTTTTCTCCCCTCTTGGTGTCATTAATAACAAAGTTAATGATAAAGTTGGCAGAATAAAAATTGAATTTATATAACCTCCTGAAATAAATCTACTTACTCTTAAACCAGCATTTCAACAATCATCAATGGTAATATATTTATTAGTTGAGACAATATTTCAAATAATTTGATCTCCACTTGGATTTGATTGAAAAATACTTTCAGTTTCTTTAAATCAAATATTTATTGGAGTCTCAATTAAATTAAAATCACTCTCTCCTAAATAGTTTTTAAAAATTGTAGTAATTTCTTCTTGTCCGAATCCCTTTTCCTTAATATTTAAAAGTTCCGTTACAATAGCTAGATTTTCACCATGTGATTCTCTTAAAAGATATTGAATCAATAAGTCTTGTTGATATGAATTTAAATCTCCACCTACTTGGGTGTATCACATTGGAGATTGTCAAAGTAAATTTGAGCCAAAAGGTATTAACATTCTTTGTATTGTTCTAAATATAAAAGCATCTAATCCAATTGGTGATTTGGCAACCACAGCTCCCATCATCGACAAAACATAGCCAAATATTGGTCATACTATTATAAAAAGAGAAGCAAAAACCATTGAAAAAATAATAGTTAAAATTATTACAAATCTTTCTTTAGCAAAAAATTCTAAACCCTTTGGTAAATTTATATCTTTAAACTTCTTATAAATAAATGTAACATAGGTTCCAACAAGAATGCCACCAATAACTCCAGAATTAAATGTTTCTAAGCCACCAAAAAATAATTTTGAAAGATAGAGGTTTTTTTGTAAGTCCTTTCAAAATCAAATATCAAATAAGTTTTTATTCACTGAATTATCTTTAATTGAAGCTCAAATAAAAACATTAAAGACTAAATAAGATAAAATTCCACAATAAACAGCAACTCCCTTATTTGAAGTAAAACCTATTATAATTGCTAGTGCAAATCAAATACCAATATTTGAAAATAAAATACTGCCGATATTAATTAGGAGATTTACTTTTGTAGCATTTCCAATTGATAAAATAATTCCAAAAATAGGCATTAAAATAATTACAAAACCAAAACTAGTTCCTAATTTTTTCAAGAAACTTTTTGCTTTATTTTTTGTATATCATGCTATATCAAATCCTCTAAATTGAGTTTGGTAATTTTCCATGACTTTTCCGCCTTTTATATGGTTATTTTAGCATAAAAAAAAGATATGTTAATCAACCTATCTTTTAACTAATTTATACTTACTTAAAACTATTTTAGATGAAGTATGATGATTTTTTTTCTTTTTAAGCTCTAATTCTTTTGCTTCTTCTTTTGTTATTATATTTAAATTTTTTCTGCTTTCTAAATATAAAATTCTTTTTTCATCACCCTCATATTGATTTTGATTTCTTAATTCAGTTGAAAAATTATTTTTATTCGCAAAAGATATTTTTTGATCAATAATTATTTCTTTGGAATTCTTTCTTTTTGAATTGACTCTCTTACTTTGATTTTTGTTTGTATTGGTTGTTGTTGTAACTGTAATCTCTTTTGTATTAGTTACCAAATTATTTGTGTTATTTTCAGCAATAATTTCTGAGTTATTATTAACAATTTGATTCTGACTTTGTATTTTATTTTCTGTTAAATTATTTACTCTACTATTATTTTCAATATTTATTTCTGAGTTATCATTAATAAATTGATTTTGACTTATCATTTTATTTTCTGTTAAATTATTCACTTCACTATTGTTTTCAACAATGTTCTGTGAATTATAATTAACAACATGAGTTTTATTACTTGTTTTTTTCTTATTTGTTCTATTGTTTTCAACAATGTTTTGTGAACTATTATTAGTCAATTGATTTTGACTAATTGATTTTTTAATATTTTCCTTTAAATTATTTTCTTTACTATTTTTTTCAATAATGTTTTGTGAATTATAATTAACAACTTTATTTTTATTAATTGAGTTTTTCTTATTTACTGTATTATTTTCTTTTGTATTATTTAGTTGCTCAATATTTTTATTTTCTATGATTACTTGTAAATTATTGTCTGGTTCTTGTAAAAGTTTTGATTTTTCTTTAATAGAATTTACTACTCTAAAAGCTTTTTGTTTTGAGTTTAAAGACCTGTTAATTGTTTCTGCTCTTCATTTTTTCTCAAGAATTTGATAAGTAGTTTCAATTTTTCTTCTTTCTTTTTTAATAGTATCTTCAAAATTTTCATTAAGCTTTCTCTTTTTGTTTTCAAGTTCTCTTAATTCATTAATTTTTCTTTCTTCTCTTAATTTAGTAAGTTCCTTATGAAGGAACTCATTTTCTCTAATTAACTTTTCAATTTGTCTATCTTTAGCTCTTGCTTTCTTTTTAATTTTTTTAATAATTTTTTCAGAATTAGTTTCAAATAATAAGATATTATTTTCTTCTCCATCCTCAGAAACATCAAGATTTTTTTGGAAGTTATTACCTGTAATAAGTTCTCTCGTATTCTTATTTTCAAATAAGTAGTTATTAATTTCTTTAATAATTACTTTTGGTTCTGTAAGATTATTACTTTCCTTAGAGTTTTTATTAAATTTACTTTCAGTATTTTTGTTTTCATTAACTATAAACTCTTGTGAGTCCTTATTATTTTTAATTTCTGTTTTAACTGTTGAGTTATTTTGTTCAAAATTGTTATAAATTACTTTATTATCAATATTTCTTTCAACTTTATTCTCAACTTGATTAGTTTTTTTATTATCTTTCAAACTAGTTTCTAAATCTTGTGCTTTTTTAAGTTCTTTTCTCTCTGATTTATTTCTTAATTCTTGTGTATATCTAGATCTACTCATATTAATCATTTCCTCTTGATAGTCATCAAATCCAGGAACATCAAAAAATGTCTCAAGATTAATTTCTATTGTTTTTAGGATTTCAGAGTTAAATTCACTTTCATCTAAATTACAAAGTTCATGAGTCATTTCTTTATAATCAAATTCACTTTCATCATTATAAAAATTTTCCTCTATAATTTCATCAGGAATTTTATCAATAGTTTTATAAGTAGTTATAGCATTCGATATTTTTTTTAATCTATTATTTGCAAATTTAGCTATATTTAATTTTAACTCTTGTGTTATTTCATCATCTTCAAACTTAGCTATTTCATATTGTTTTTGAGCTACTTTTATTTTTTCTTGTTCTTTTTGGATAGCTAACTCAATTTTTAATTTTTTGCTAGCAATATCTTGCATTTTATTTATATCTTTAATTTCACTGTTGTTCTTTTTCAAAGAACCATTAAAACTATGCAAATTTTCAGAAATATTATTAATTGGTTGATATCTCTTTATTTTTGATTGTCCATTAGTTTCTTTTTTTTGAAAAATTTGTTGAATTATTAATAGATTAGAATGACGTTTTTTTGAATTTAACTCTTGTTTTAAGTTCGTTCCACCACTTTTTTTACTATTTTGATAAATAATAAAATCTTCTATTTCTAAAAGTTTTGTTATGTATCTTCCAATATTTTCCTTTGTTTCTTCACTTGAAGAAGAAAATTCAGTTGTAATAAGGTTTATAGTTGAAGGATTTATATTTAATTCAACTAAATCATCAATTCTCTTTCTGATTGAACTTGGTAAATTATAATCATCCATTTCAAATCCGTACTTTTTCATTGATAACCCCCCTAAAAATACAAATATTACCTATATTATATCAAAAAAAATACCTTTTTATTAAAACCTTTGTTTATGCCTTTATATAAATTATGAATTTAAGTTAATTGATAGCTTAAATTGGCATTTTTGGCTAAATTAGACTAAATTAACCAAAAATTAGTCTTTTCTAGCTATTTATTTTAAGTTTTTATCTATTTTTACTATTATCTTAATAATTCTCTATTTAAGTTAATATGAGGTAAAATATCAGTTTTTTACCATTTATTTAGTTTATTAAGGCAGTTTTCTTTTAAATAACTAAATATGCTTATTTTTTAAATGTTTTTAATGAAAGATACAAAAAATAACTTAAAGTCCCTATTCAACCCAATATTACAAATCCAGCAATTAGTAATTTTGTTGTAGATAATTCTATTGATCCAACAACATGACTGTAAAACATATATAAACATCCAAAAGGAGTTAATACTTCTATATAATAGAAACTTTGATTTTCCGCCATTAAACTTTGAAATGGAATAATTAAACCTGATAAAAGCAAAAATAAATAAAATAATAGCATTGAAAAAGGAATTATAGAGTTAATTGAAGTAACTAAAGAACCCAAAATTATAGCTATCATAAAAGCTAATGAATAAGAAATAATTGGAAATATTAATAGCATTAAAATAGCTTTATAATCAATATTTACTTTGAAGGCCAATATTGTAATTAAAAAAATTATGAAAGAAACAAATGTAAATATAATTAAATTAACTAAGTATAAAGCAAGCGTATATCTTTTTATTGCTCCCTGAATGATTAAATAGTGTTTAATTCTCTTTTCAATTTTATCTGAACAAAAATAAATGCTTATTGGAATAATTGTTCCAGCTAAAGATATTAACAATATTATTCCCATTAGTCCATAGTGCAAATATTCTCTTCCAAGTAACAGCCCAAAAATTATTATTAATACTATGGGAAAAACTACAGAGAAAAGTCAATTGATTGGAGTTTTTATGACTCTTAAAAATTCAGCTTTAAACATCTTCTGCAACCATCTCTTCTAATATCCTTACTCTATGCTGGTAGTTTCCTTCTAATTTAAAATCTTTAATAATTTTTCCTTTTTCTAAAAAAAATAACTCTATTACAAATCTTTGCTACCTCCTCAGGATTATGTGACACTAATAGTAAATTAATCTCATTATTTTGATAGACATAATTATAAATAATATTAATTATTTTAATTTTTCATTTGTAATCAAGTGAAGTTGAAATTTCGTCCAAGACTAAAAAATTGGGTTTATTTAATAAAGCAATTAGAAATTTAAATTTTTGTTGTTGACCTGCTGAAATTTTTATAAACTTATTATTCATAATTTCTTTTAATTCAAAATTATTAAAATATATATTATGATCCAAACTTATTTTATATAATTTGCAATATAAATAAAAAATATCTTTCAGACTAATGTCTGCATTAAAATTTGAATCTTGAAAAACAGCATTATAAATATATTTTTTATCACAATAAAAATTTCCTTTATATGAATTTTTTAGATTTAAAATTAATTCTATAAGAGTTGTTTTACCTGCACCATTTAATCCCATAAATGCTATTCTATCACCATCATTAATAATAAAACTTTCAATATCAAGAACTTTATTTTTTTTATAAAAATATTTAAGTTTAGTTAACTTAATCATCTTCTCTCTCCTTTTATAATAATTTGATTGTTATTGAAAATGTTTTGAGCAATTAATAATAGTTGCAGTAATACATAATTCTAAAACATAAAAAAATTACAAGAAATTAAATAATTAAAACTTTATTAAAATAAAAAATAAAACTTTATGTAAAAAGTTTTATTTTAATTATTAATTTTAATACCCATTCTTGTGTTCTTCACCTTTAACAATTGCAACTCCACCACTTGTTCCTAAACGTGACGCACCATTTTCAATCATTTGCATAGCATCATCATAGGTTCTAACTCCACCAGCTGCTTTAACTTTTGCATTATCTTTTACAATTGATTTCATTAATGCAACATCTTTAAAAGTAGCACCCCCTGATGAAAATCCTGTTGAAGTTTTTACAAATTCTAAATTTGCTTTTAATGCTAATTCACAACATTTAATAATTTCCTCTTGTGTCAATAAACAATTTTCTAAAATTACTTTTACGCAATTATTTAGTGCTGCTTTTTTTACAGCAACCATATCATTTAAAACCAAATCTCAATTAGCATCTTTTACTGCTCCTACATTTATTACCATATCGATTTCACTTGCACCATTTTCAATTGCTTGTTTTGCTTCAAACGCCTTTACTTCACTTGTTGTTGCTCCTAATGGAAATCCCACAACAGTTGTTATGCCAACATTACTTCCTTTTAATAAAGATTTTGCATAAATTACATGACTTGGATTAATGCAAACTGTTGCAAAGTCATATTCTTTAGCTTCAATACATAATTTTTCTATTTCAACTTTTTTAGCATCCGCTTTTAATAAAGTATGATCAATATACTTGTTTAATTTCATCTTAAATTTCTCCTGGCTTTTCTTGATTTTTTTCAACAAGATTTAAAACTCTTACTGTTTCACAACTAATGTCTAATAAATAATCTCTTAAATTAAAATCATTTTCAGCTATCATTTTTAAGAAAACTGATATTTCGTATTCAAATAAATCTTTATCACTTTCCGTTTTATGAATTACTTCAGCTTCATTTGAATTAGTTTTATAAACATTGATTTCTTCTAATTCTATAACATTTTTAAACGTCATAGTTGCAATATCTGATAGTAACTCATTTTCAATTATTCCTCTACTTGCTTTACTACAAACTATATTTGTTAAAACATCACTATCATGTTTTAAAATAACACAATCATTCATTCCACTTCCGTTGCCAAGCCTTTGACCCATTGATTTAACTTCAATAACTGGCCCAAAAAGAGCAATGCTTAATTCAACTGGATAAATTAACATATCATAAGTTGAACCCTTACCTAGTTTTGAATCAAAAACTGAATCATATTGTCCCATTTTAACTTGAGCCATTCTTGAAGAATAGCGATTCAAATTTAAATTAGCAATAAATGGTTGGTAGCTTTTAACAAACTTAAATAAATGAGAAATTTGCGGACAGTGAAATGTTTTATAAGCTTCCATTAAAAAAACATTGTTTCTTTTTGCAATCTCTGATATCTCAAGTGCTTGTTCAAAAGACAGTGTTAATGGTTTTTCAAGTAAAACATGTTTTTGTTGTGTTAAAAAATATTTAGCTTGTTCATAATGTAAACCATTTGGTGAGGCAATATAAACTGCATCAACTTCATCTAACATTTGATCAAAATTATCAACAGCTTTAGCATATAACTTATGATCACGAATAAAATCTTTTGCTCTAGTTTTATCTCTTGAATAGCAACATACAACTTTACAATTTGGATTTTTTACAGCAGCATTTATAAACTGTTGTGTAATTTTTGAAGTACCAATTGTTCCAAACTTAATCATGTTCTTCCTCCTGCATAAATGGATTAAAATCCTCATCTTTTTTTTCTATTACTTTTGACTTTTCTTTACTAACTTTCATTTTAATTTCATCCTCTTGTTCAAATCATAATTTATTTGCAATTACTTGTTCTGATAATCTTGAAAAGCTTTCTAGTATCGAAATAACTACTCCCAAAATTAATTGGACTATAATAAATATTATAACCATTACATAAATATTTTTTGAAACAAAGAATATAATTAAAATATCAATAATTGAAAGAATAAAAATAGTTAAAATAAATATTGAGCATAAAAGTATTTGAATTTTTTCTCTTCTAATATAATTATAGTTTAATTTTTTATTAACATTTCTTCTAAGAAAAAAGAAAATCAATAAACTTGCAATAGCTGATATTAATAATAAAATTTGAATTGCAATATAGGTTTTGTTATCTATTAATAAATTTTGTCCATCACTTTTAAAAACATTAATAAATGATATTAATGAAATTGAATAATTAAAAATTAATCCTAAAGTCAATAAGAATTTTATCATAGTAAAACTTCTTGGATTAACTTTACTTTTCATAAACCTTTTCACCTTCTACAAATGTTTTTAAAACTTCTAAATTTTTATTCAGAACAACTAAATCAGCAAATTTGTTTTTTTCAATACTTCCTCGCTTATTAAAAATTTTTAATTGCTTTGCAATATTGATTGAAGTCATTTTAATTAATTCTGTCATTTTAATTTCAGGATTAGCTTCAAGCATTACTCTAACATTAAAATCATAAGTCGCACCTGCTCCTGCTAAAACACCACTATCTTTTAATGAAACTCTCATTCCCTTTTTAATTACTTCTAAATTTCCTAATTTATATTCACCATCATCTAATCCCTTTGCATTCATAGCATCTGTTATAATGCAAATACCATTTGCTCCTTTAATCTTATAAATTAATTTTAAAGTATCTTTTTCAATATGAATTCCATCAGTAATTACTTCACATAAAATATCATCTTTATATAAACTAAAAGTTGCAAGTCCAGGTTCATACTGACTAACTCCACTCATTCCATTAAATAAATGAGTTACATGTCTAAAACCAATTTCATAATCTTTTTCACATTGAGAAAAACTCATGTTTGTGTGACCAACACTTGGTAAAATATTATTTTCCAAGAGATACTTGGTAAAACTACCATCTTGTAAGTCAGCTGCATAAGTCATAATTCTTATATTATCATTTGATGCTTTAACTAACTCTTTTAAATATTCAATATTTGGATTTGTTAATAAAGAAACTTCATGCGCTCCTTTTTTTTCTTTTGATATGAAAGGACCTTCCATATGTAAGCCTAAACATTTTGATCCTAACTTTTGATTTTCCATAAATTTACTAAATTCTTTTAAATACTTAATATTATTTTCCTTAGAATTGGTAACACTAGCTTGAACATAACTTGTAATACCCTCTTTTGATACATTTTTTGAGAAATTTTCAAAAGCACTTATTGTTCCATTTTCAAAGTCGTAACCATAACCACCATGAACGTGACAGTCAATAAATCCAGGTAAAAGTCAATTGCCTTCAATATCAATACCTTCAAAATTAGTTTTACCCCTATTAATTGATTTAATAATTTTATTTTCTATTTCTAATCAACCATTTTCAATTACTTCATTTTCAATTACAATGTTAGCATTCTTTATAATCATATTTTAGCTCCTAACAACTATATTTTAAGTCAAAAAGTGAAAACTTTATTAAAGAAATTAAATAATTCAAGATTTTATTGCTCTTTTAATAACATAATTGCTTCTTTTAAAGTAGTTAATCTTGCTTTTGGGTTCCTATTACAAGCTTTTATAAAAAGTAACTGATCTGAAATTATAAACAAATTTTGTTTTGCTCTTGTAATAGCAGTATACAACATTTTCTTATTAAGTATAAAATTAGAGTTTCTATTATTTCCATCTAAAATAATAATTGTATTTTTATATTCACTTCCTTGAGTTTTATGAATTGAACAAGCATAACTCAATTTGATTTTTTGAAATGAACTTAATCCCATTTCTATTTCTCTTTCATTAAAAACTATTTTTGCAGTTTTTAATTTATCACCAATGAAATTTAATTCTTTAATATAACCTACATCTCCATTTGAAAGTTCATAGATTGGGTCATTTTCAATATACATAACTTTATCATTTACTCTAAACTCTAAATCATATCTTTTATAAACTTTTGATTTAGAAGGATTAACTAAATTTTGAATAATGTTATTTAAATTATCAATACCTAAATTTTCTTTATACATCGGAGCAATAATTTGCAAATCATTTAATTGATCTTCAATACTTGTTGGATTTAAATTACTATATGTATCTTTTAAAATATTGACAATATGTTCATAGTCCTTTGAAAAAGTGAATTTAACATTTGAAGTATTTTCAAAATTGAAATTATTAATAGTTTCATTTTTAATTGCATCTGAAAGTTCAATAATAGAATTAATCTCTCCTTCACTATTTAATTGTCGATTATTTTTAATAAGTCTTGTTGTTTTAAAATAATTACTAACAATTAAATCTTCATAAAGATTACCATAACTAACACTTGGTAGTTGTTCCACATCTCCTACTAATAGCATTTTTTTAATACCTTTTACTCCTCTTAAAAGAGAAGCAAATAAATGATTATCTATCATTGAACACTCATCAATAACAACTAAATTTTTAAATATTGGTTTATTTTCATTTGCTTCAAAAATATCATTACCAGAATATTGTAATAGCCTATGAATTGTTGAAGTTTTGTATCCTGAATCATCTTTTATTTTTCCAGCTGCTCTACCAGTTGGTGCAGTTAGTGCAAAATTATTATCGTTATAGACTAGTTCATACATTTTTACAATTCCAGTAATAACTGTTGTCTTACCAGTACCAGGTCCTCCTGTTATTATTGAAATATCATTTTCCATAAAGTTTTTAATTGCTTCCACTTGTTCGTTATTATATTTAAAATTTTTAATTCCACTTCTAGAAGAAATAAAATTTTCAACTTCTTCCAATTTTTCTTCAAAGTTAAATTCTCTTTTTAAATAGTTAGTTCTATTTAGCAAGTTAAATAATTCTTTTGCAATAAATTGTTCATCTTCATAACTCTCTTTAGTATAAATTTTTTGATTTTTAAAATAAATAATTTTTTGATTTTTTGCATAAAGAAGTTTATTTCTAATTTCCTCATCACTTAAATTAAAATGTGTTTTCATTTTTTTAAGCAGTTGATTTATATCAGTAAAAGTATTTCCCTCTTTAAAAAGAATTTCTTTTACAAACTCATTTGCAAATCAAGAAACTCTTCTTTCATCATTTTCTTCCATGCCAAAAGTAGTACAGACTCTGTCAACTTCATAAAATGGTTGCATTCCTTTTTCATTTGCATAACTATAAAAGTCTTCTCTTAAAATTTGTTCAATAAAATTAATATCCTCCTCTTCCTTCTGTAATAAATTTAAAAATTCTATTTTTAAATTATTTTCCACAAATATGTCTAAAATTTTTGTATCACCAAATTTTGAAATAACTACATCATAAATTATTTCTGCTTTTGCTTGTGTCATATCTTTTATATTAAATAACTCAGTCTTATTATTCATTATTTTTGCAAAAACATCATCTTTAAAATATTCAACAATATTTTTTGCTAAATTTTTTCCAACAGTTGGAAAGATTGGCGAACTTAAATACTTAATCAAACCATCCTGATCAAAAGTTTTGACCTGACTAAAACTTTTTATTGATAAACTTTTTTGATTTCTTTTTGTATCATCAACTTCTTCACCACTAACTTCATAAATAATACCAATTTTCATCATTCCAATTGGTCCTGTTATTACAATTGATTTTTTTTCATCGCTAAACAAAACAAAAATTGCTATCGCATAGCCATTATCTGATTTAAAAATAAATTTTGACACTTTACCTTTGTACTGTTTCATGTTTCTTACTTTCTAAAATTATATTAATTTAATCATAATTAAAATAAAAAAACACATAATGTGTTTCTAAATTAAGTCTTCTAAATCTAATTTAAGTTCACTAGTTTCTTCATCACTAATACTTACTTTTTTACTTTCATTAGATTCTCTTGATTCCTTGATCATTTCTTCTTGAAACTCTTCAGATATTATTTCATCTTCAACTTCATCAAGAATTATTTCTTCTTCAACTTCATCAAGAACTATTTCTTCTTTAATTTCACTATTTATATTTTCAGATTTTTCAATTTTATCAACCGCTATTTTTTTAGCGGCTAACTGCTTTTTTACATTCACAACTTTCTTTGGCTCTTCATCATCTCCACCTTTTGGAGTTGGTGGTACATCATTATTATTAACAATGAATGATTTTTCTAAAGTTGTTGTAATTATTTCAGCCATATCTAAATCTTCTGGTACATCTTCTAAGTCAGCAAATTTAAAGTTTTTAACATTTAATTGTATTAAATTATCTTCTTCATCAAGAATATTTAAAATATCATTTGTTTGAATATTATATAAGAATGTTGCAAACTCATCACGTTTTTTATTTCAAGGATATAATCTAACTCCTCTTTTTGGTCTTGCCATAATTGGAACATGATCTTGTTTAATTTTTTTAACATTTCCTTTATTTGTAATGATTAAAACATCACCATTACCAAATGCTTTACCAGCAACAATATCTTCATCTTTAACTACAGTTGACTTAACTCCTTTTGCATTAGGACCTGCTGAAGGTATTTCAGCAATATCATATCTAACAGCAAAACCTGTTCTTGTTAACATTGTTGCAGATTTTGTTTTTGAAGTTACAAGTGAAGCTGATACAAGTTCATCTTCATTTTGTAATTTAATAATTCTAAAAGGTTTTGAAAACATTTTAGTTTCTAAATCTTCAACTGGTGTACGTTTTATCATTCCCTTTTTAGTTGCTAAAAGTATTTCTTGTTTTGCATTTTTAAATTGTTTAACAACAAATGCAGCAAGAATTCTTTCATTTCCAGAAATTGTTGCAACTTTATTTATATGCATTCCAATTTCTTTTCATTTACTTGGAATAATTTTATAAACAGGAATTGAATAATATGTTCCTGCACTTGATACAAGTAAAATAAAATCTAAACTTGAAGCTGGAACTTGTGAAATTCAAATATCATTTGGTTTACGTTTGAAATCCTCCATTGAGTTTTTTCCCAATTGAGAGTCTTCAATTGCTTTTAAATAACCATCTTGAGAAATTCAAATTGTGTAATCTTTTTGTACAATAGTTTTTTTTATTTCAACTTCAATATTTTCAATTTCACTAACAACTTGACTTCTTCTTGGAACACCAAATTCTTTTTTTGTTGCTATCAACTGTTCAATTACTTTTTGATCAAGAACTTTAACATCACCTAAAATCGCTTTATAGCCTTCAATTAAAGACGATAATTCTTTTTTCTCTTCTTCTAATTTAACAATATCAGTTGAAGTTAATCTATATAGTCTTAAATCAACAATAGCTATTGCTTGAGTCTCACTAAATTGATATTTTTCAATTAAGTTTGCAATGGCATCGCTTCTATTTGAAGAATGTCTAATTATTTTAATAACTTCATCAAGAATTGAAATAGCTTTAATTAGCCCTTCAATGATTTCTAATCTTTTTTCAGCTTTTTCTAAATCAAATTTAGTTTTTCTTGAAAAAATTTCTTTGTAATGCTTAATATAAGCAGTAATAATATCAATTATTCCCAATTGTTTTGGTTGTTTTTCAACAATCACAACATTATTATAGTTATATGAAATTTGTAAAGGTGTATTTTTTAATAAAAATTTTCTTGTAATTTCATAGTCAGCTTTAGGAGAAAGTTCAATTACAATTCTTAAACCAGTTCTATCAGTTTCATCACGAACTTCTTTTACTTCTAAATGAGGATTTGCATCAACAACATCTCCCATTTTTTTAACAAGATCTTGTTTAATAATTTCATAAGGAATTTCATCAATAACAAGATTGTCACCTTCTCTATGAATTTTTGATTGAACAATTACTCTTCCTTTACCAGTTGCAAATGCAGAGTCAATTCCTTCTTGACCCATAACAATTCCTCCAGTTGGAAAGTCTGGTCCTTTAACGATTTTTGAAATATCACTTAATTTTATTTTCGGATTTTTAATAGTTGCAATAACTGCATCTATTATTTCAATACTATTATGAGGAGGCATATTTGTTGCATAACCAGCAGCAATTCCTGTAGCACCATTTACCAAGATATTTGGAAAATATCCTGGTAAAACTGTCGGTTCTCTTTCAGAATCATCATAGTTTGGTGCAAAAAGAACAGTATTTTTTTGCAAGTCAGCCAAAATAATACTTGATATTTTAGCAAGTCTTGTTTCAGTATAACGCATAGCAGCAGCACTATCACCATCAATAGAACCATTGTTACCATGCATGTCAACTAAAGGAATATTTAATTTTCATGGTTGACTCATACGAACTAATGCATCATAAACAGAAGTATCACCATGGGGGTGATATTTACCAATAACATCTCCAACCACACGAGCAGACTTTTTATAAGCTCTATCATGAGTTAAATTTATTTCGTTCATTGTAAATAAAATACGTCTTTGTACTGGTTTTAATCCATCTCTTACATCAGGTAAAGCTCTTTCTTGAATAATATACTTGGCATATCTTCCAAATCGATCACCCATTAAGTCTTCAAGCGCGAAATTAATTATTCCTTTTTCTTCTTTATTATTATTTGACATTTTTATATCCTCCTAGTTTATATCAAAGTCCATCTCACTAATATCAGTGTTAATGAAGTCGATAATATTTAAATTTTTGATTGTTTTTCTACCCTCATATGATAATTCTCAAAGTCCAGTAATTGAGTTTTGAACATATAATTTTGGATTATTTTTTGATACTAAACTTCTTCCAAGATTTGCCATTATTTTACTTACTTCTTCATCTTTTCTGATTTGAATATAAACTTTTTCCAATTCTTCAATTTCATTAATATTAGCTTCTAAGCTAACTTCATTAACTTTATTTTTA
The DNA here is from genome assembly GCF_964030865.1 of Spiroplasma endosymbiont of Dioctria linearis. NCBI lineage: Bacteria > Bacillati > Mycoplasmatota > Mollicutes > Entomoplasmatales > Spiroplasmataceae > Spiroplasma > Spiroplasma endosymbiont of Dioctria linearis. The sequence goes on from NZ_OZ034984.1 coordinate 495,135, forward strand.
TCTTCAGCTGCTAAACCAAAATCTATTGTGGCATAACCATTATAATACATTATTTTATCAACTATTTCAATTGATGAAATATATCTTGGAATACCTTCTATTTTCATAATTTTTTTTGCAAGTAAATTAATTGATTTTAATGAATCATCTATTTTTATAATTACTTCTTCAAGATTAAGTCCAAAAATCTCAACTGCTCGATCCTCTTCAACTGCAACTGAACGCAAGTTAATAAAGATATTGAAAATATCTATTCTTGTGGAACTTATTTCTTTTAAAACTTCTTTTGATTTTAAAAGAATTGGTCCTGTTGTTGGGTTTAAATAATATGAATCAGTGAATTCATCATAGACAAGAATACCCACATGGGGTTTAGATATTTCTCTTGCTTTTTGCATAACACTTTTGGATTTTTCCAGAAATTTATTTATTGTTTTTATTAATCAGTTTACTTCTTTGTCGTTTTCTACATTTATTTCAATTCATTGCTCAGTTGCTAAGGATGTGGCTGAGAAATCATTTTCATCATAGTCTGTACTTTTCAATTCAAAAAAAAGGATTGGTTCTTTGAGTTCATAATAAAAAGAAAATGTATTAAAAATATCTCCATATCTTTTAATTTCTTTATTTATTTTATTATATTCTTCAATTTTTTGAACAATAATCTTTGCCTTTTGTGCAAAAGAAAGTTTATTTTCCACTTTTACCACATCCATCCTAGCAACTGTTTAACTAAATAAATTCCGTATTTTCTTCAAGTGTAAATTTAACATTTTCTTCAATTCATTCTTTTCTTTTTTCAGAATTATCACCCATTAGAGTTCTAAAAGAATTTTCAGCAGCTAGTGCATCATTAATCGTTACTTGTATTAATTTTCTATGTTCTGGATCCATTGTTGTTTCTCAAAGTTGGTCAGCGTTCATTTCCCCTAACCCTTTATACCTTTGAATTTCAATTTTAGCTTTTGTTTTTTTCATATGACTTGCTAATTCTTCTTCTGTTCATAAATACATAAAGTCCTTTTTATTTGAACCTGTTGTAATTTTAAACAATGGAGGCATTGCAATGTAAATGTTTTTATTGACAATCAATTCTTTCATATAGCGATAAAAGAAAGTTAGCAATAAAGTTTGAATATGAGCACCATCGGTGTCAGCATCTGTCATTAAAATTATTTTTCCATAATTGATATCACTAATATCAAAATCACTTCCAATACCAGCACCAATTGCATTAATTATTGTTGTAATTTCTTCATTTTTAAGTAAATCAATTAATTTTGTTTTTTCAGCATTTATTACCTTACCTCTCAATGGTAAGATGGCTTGGAATTTTCTATCTCTTCCAGATTTAGCACTTCCACCCGCTGAATCCCCTTCAACTAAATAAATTTCATTTTCTTGTTTATTTTTTCCTTGTGCTGGAGTTAATTTTCCAAGCATTGTTCTTGATTTTGATTTTGATTTTTGATCTCTAACTGCTTGTCTTGCTTTTCTTGCTTCTTCTTTTGCCCTTCGAGCCAACAGTGCTTTTTCAATAATTGAAATAGCAATTGTTTTATTCTCTTGTAATCAAAAGCTAAAGTGTTCTTCTGTTACTTTTTCACAAGCATATTTAGCTTCACTTGTTCCTAATTTTCCCTTTGTTTGACCTTCATATTGAATTAAACTTTCTGGGATTTTTACAGTTACAATTGCTATTAAACCTTCTTTAATATCTGATGAATCTAGTTTTTTATCTTTTTCTTTTAAAATACTTTGAGTTTTACCATATTCATTTAAAGCTTTAACCATTCCTGTTCTAAAACCAGTTACATGAGTTCCTCCATCACTGGTTTTAACATTGTTAGCAAATCCTAATACTGTTTCTGAAAAATCAGTTGTATAAGTTAAAGCAATTTCAACATCAATATTTTGTTCGCTACCTTTTAACATAATTGGTGAGCATAAAGCTTTTTGATCACCTCTTAGTTCATTAACAAATTCTGTTAATCCATTTTCATATAGATACTCAACATACTTATCACTTCTATTATCTTTTAAAGTTAATTTAAGTCCAGAATTTAATAATGCTGATTCTTTTAATCTTTCACTAATTGTTGAAAATGAAAACTTTGTTGTTGAAAACATTGTTTCATCAGGCAAAAAGTTAACAGTTGTTCCTGTTTGTTTTGACGTTCCAATTTGTTTTAACTGATCAACTAATTTTCCCCCATGAGCAAACTTAATTTGTGATATAAGCCCATCTCTGTGAATGATTACTTTAAATTTAGATGATAGTGCATTAACAACTGATGAACCAACTCCGTGTAATCCTCCAGAAGTTTTATAGCCATCACCACCAAATTTTCCCCCAGCATGCAATACTGAGAAAATAATTTCTGGTGTTGATTGACTTGTTCCTTTATAACTTCCTATTGGAACTCCTCTTCCATTATCTTTTACTGTCACTGAACCATCTTTTTCAATTGAAACGTTAATTTCACTACACACTCCAGCAAGAGCCTCATCAATTGAGTTATCAACTATTTCTCAAACTAAATGATGTAAACCCCTTGAATCAGTTGAACCAATATACATACCAGGTCTTTTTCTAACTGCTTCTAGACCTTCTAATATTTGAATACTATCTTCTGTATACGATAAATTCTTATTGTTTTCAGCCATATTTTACCTCATTATTTCATAATAGAATTAATATATCACATTTCATTAAAAAATGTCAATTTAATCAAAAACCCTTTAAAATAGGGACTTGTCTTCAAAATAGTTACTTTTTAGGATAAAAAACATTTAATGTGAGAAAAGTTTTAACAAAAAAAAGAGTTTTGTAACTCCTTTCTTTCAATTATTAATGATTTTATTTTTTCAATAAACTGCTAATTTTTGCAGCTACTAAATCGATTGCAATATTATTACCCTCATAATAGGGAATTATTAAATCAGCATGTTCAATTGAAGGTTCTACAAAAAATTTATACATAGGTCTTACAGTATTTAAATATTGATTTGTAATGTCATCTAGCTTTCTACCACGTTCATTGACATCTCGCATAAGTCTTCTAATAAAGCGAATATCATCATCTGTTCTAATAAAAATTTTGATATCGCCTCTTTTGCGAATTTCTTCAATATGTAATGCTAATATACCATCTAAAATAACTACATTTGAAGGATTTACTTTAATAAACTCTCCACTTTGTGAGTGAGTTTTAAAATCATACACTGGTGCTTCAATTGCTTTAAACTGTTTTAAATCATCTAAATGTTTACAAAGTAATTCAATGTCTAATGAACTTGGATGATCAAAATTTAATAACTGCTTTTCTTCAAAGGTTAAATCACTAAAATCTTTATAGTAACTGTCCATTGTTAAATGCGTTACAGGTTTGTTCATAAAGATTTCATTGGCAATAGTTTGTGCTACAGTACTCTTTCCACTTGCACTTCCCCCTGCTACAATAATTATTGTGACTTTTTTCATATGTACCTCTATATAACCACTTAATATTTTATATTTAATTATTAAAAAAATGAAGTAATTTTAACAAATTTAACTATAAAATTAACTTGATAAAGGAGAGAAATATGGCAAAAAAAATATTAGTAATTACAGGTACAGTTAGTCCTGTTGAAAAATCATTTTCATTAGCTTTAACAAATCGTTTTGTTAAAGAATATCAAACATTAAACTCGAAAGATGAAATTATTCATTTAGATTTAAACAATGAGCAAATGGCTCATAAGACTCTATCAAGAGAAAACTTTGGAACTTATTTTAATGAGCAAGATGCTTTAAAATATATTAATCAATTAAAAGAAGTTGATAAAGTAATTATTTCAAGTCCAATGAATAACTTTAATGTTTCAGCTTTAATTAAAAATTACTTAGATCACATATTATTAGCAGATCAAACATTTTCATATAAATATGTTAAACAAGGAGATGCTAGAGGTCTATTAGAACATTTAACAGTACAAATCTTAACAACTCAAGGAGCACCATTTGGTTGATATCCTTGAGGAAATCACACTGAATTTTTAAAAGGAACTTGAGAATTTGTTGGGGCAAAAGTTAATCAACCAATTCTATTTGCAGGAACTAAAATAGCACCTGTATCAACAACAAATCCAGATGATGCAATCAATGCCATTGCTGACAAAATTATTGAAGCTGCTAAAAAGTTTTAAAAATAACCTTAAAAGGTTATTTTTTTTGTTTTAACTAATTTTCTTTTTTGAAGTTTTATTGCTATAATTTCAAAGGAATAAGGAGAAATGTAGATGTACGCTTTTGACTATGAAGATATTCAACTAATACCAAGTATGTGTGTTGTTAAATCAAGAAGTGAATGTAATACTGAAGTTAAACTTGGTAAACATACTTTTAAAATGCCTGTAATGCCTGCAAATATGGCATCAGTAATTAATGAGCAATTATGTGAACTGTTAGCAAAAAAAGGTTACTTTTATGTTATGCATCGTTTTAATGTTGACATATATGCTTTTGTTAAAAAAATGCTTAAAGCTAATTTAATTGCATCAATTAGTGTGGGAGTTAAACAAGAAGATTATGACTTAATTGAAAAACTTGCTAAAGACAATGTTATCCCTGACTATATTACAATTGATATTGCTCACGGCCATTCAATTAGTGTTAAAAATATGATTGAACATATTAGAAAACATATGAAAAAATCAACTTTCATTATTGCTGGAAATGTTGGAACACCCTATGCTGTTAGAGATTTAGAATTTTGAGGAGCTGATGCAACTAAAGTTGGAGTTGGTCCTGGAAAAGTTTGTATTACTAAATTAAAAACAGGATTTGGAACTGGTGGATGACAGTTGGGTGCTATTAAGTGATGTAGCAAAGCTGCTCACAAACCAATTATTGCTGATGGTGGTTTGCGTGTCAATGGTGATATTGCTAAATCAATTCGTTTTGGAGCTACAATGTGTATGATTGGAAGTTTATTTGCAGCTCATGAAGAATCACCTGGAGCTAATGTTACTGTTGAAGGTGAATTATTTAAAGAATATTATGGTAGTGCCAGTGAATATAATAAAGGTGAAAAAAGATATGTTGAAGGAAAAAAAGAGTTAATTAAAGTAAGAGGAAAATTAATGGAAACTTACAAAGAAATGCAAGAAGATCTGCAATCATCAATATCATATTCTGGTGGAACTAAGCTTAATGATATTAAAAAAGTAGATTATGTGATTTTAAAAACAAGTAACTTCTAATTTGAATATATTAAAGAAATGCACTAAAAAGTGCATTTTTATTGACTTTTATTACATCTCAAAGTCCCCTATCGGCTCATTTCAACTCCCCTACTCACTCTTTTATAAGACATTTAGTCTTTAAATTCTAAAACTGCTCAATTAACTTTCTATTTTATAAATATCTAGTAAAATTATCTTGAGGAGTGATTTAAATGAAAGAAAAATGTCAAATTGCAAATTGCGATCAGGATTTGAACTTTATGGATAAAAAAAGAATTTATCAATATGATGAAAATTTAGAAGATGAAACTGCAATTTATGTTTGTGATGATTGTTATAAAAAAAATAAAGCTGAAGAAAATAATATTGATTGAGAACATTCTTCATAATAAAAAATACTAACTTGGTTAGTATTTTTTTATAATTAATTTTAAACTTAAACTTCTTAAAAGAAATTATTGCCCTTATTAAACCCAGCAAAGAATTTCATTTTTAAATATTCTTGACCCATATTTGGATGTTGGAATCTAAATTTATTTAAAGCTGAATACAATAATTTTTCTTGTTCATCTAATTTATCAAATCATTGTTTTTGAAATAAAATATTATCAGCCAATATCAGCGAACAATTTGAAATAAAAGCCGCTTCATTTTTTGATTTTAAATGAATAATTTTTAAGTACTGTTCAAAGAAACTATTTAAATTTTCTTTGCTTTTGTCATAAACCATTGTCACAAAAGAATTTGCTTTATCTGAAAACATGACAATCGTTGCAAAATTTTCAGAGATAAAAAAGTTATTAATTGAGTTTACAACTTTAAAATCATCTGGTGTTATTTGTGGTTGAAAGACATCTTTAATTGTAAAATTATTTGTTTTGGGTAAACTAAATTTCACAATCCCAAAGTTGTTGTATTGCCCTTTTAAAGTTTTTACAAAGAAACTATAAGTATCTAATAAAGAACTTACATGATTTGAAACTTTCTTTAAATTATAAATAAACATAGTTTTAACTCCATCTTCTTCAATTGAATTAAAGTAGTTTCTAAATTCTTCTTTTAAAGCTTCAAGTTGAACTCTAGAGATGAATAATTTATTTACAATTGTAGGAAAATTAAATAATAAGATTTCTTCATCACTACTATTTTTTGTAATTTTAATGTCTGCAATTTGATTCATATGCTCTTGACAAAAGCCAAAATACTTAAATTGATTTGGTTCAACTTCTTTGAAAAAAGATTCTCCCATTTTGTAGTTATTATCAAACACATTTCTTTTATTAGATGTTAAATAGTTTTTATGATCTAATTCATTAAAATCATACAAACTATTCTCAACAGCTTTTTGTTCACAATTAACAAAATTACACTTTTCAGTTTCACTCATTTTTTTGTATTTATTTTCAAATAATTGTGAAGAAAATTTTAAGTAATCTTCATACTTATCATTGGCAATAATTGCCTTAATAAAGGGCGTATAACTTGAATTTTTTGTTTCTATTAAGTGTTTTTTGCAACATGCTAAAAATTTCTCTCCATTAAGGCAAAAACATAGTTCTTGGTCCTTAAAAGTAAAAAAATTATAGCCATTTTTAACTAAAAAATTAATATTGTCATTATCTAGAAAATAGTTACTAAAAATTGATTCAATAAATCTTTGTGTGTCCTCATTTGATAACTTTATATTTTTAGCTGCTTTATATAAATCTTGTTTACTGACAAGATTTTTTAATAATTCATTTTGTATTATTTTTTCACCCATAGCAAACCCCCAATAAAAATAGTTTTATTACATTTATATTATACATCTCAATAAGTTTATTATTTTTATCTTCTTTTTTTATTTCAAGCAAACTTTGGTTCAACGTACTTTGGTTCAACAGCATCCTTTTCAAAGATTTTATTATATTTAAGCTCATTTGTAAAAACCAAAGTTGGATCAGCTTTAGCATTAAATTTGCTAACTCCTGAATAATAATTAAAGTTCTTCTTATTTAAAACTAATTTAGTATTAAAAAATTCTATTAATTCTCTTGAATAAACTGCCTTTTCACAATGATTTTCATAGGCAATTTTTCTTATTTCAACAATATCATTTGCTGTTTTTACAGAATAAATTCATTTCAAATCTACTAAGTAGAAATCAAATAATAAATTAGCAAAATCTTCACGATATTTTTTATTTTCTCTTAATAATGGAATTGTATTTAAAAAATTATCAAAGTGACTATTTCTTAAGAAAAATTCAATTTCATCAGCATAATTGATAATATCACCATCGTCAATGCTATAAATTGCTTGACCCAATTTTTTAATAAACTCTTCATCATATCTGAAAGTTGTTTTTAATACTTCTAGATATCTTTTATAATCTTCTTTTTCTTCTTCTTTAACTTTCACATCTTTATATTCGAAATACTTTTCTCTTAACTGACCTACAGCATTAATTCCCATAGTAGTTAAAATATCTCTTTTACTTAAATTAGCTTTAAAGAACTTTTCATAGTGACTTCCAATACCAATTACTTTATCTGTTTTAAATTCTGCTGGCACTAAAGTTACAATTGGAAAAATATAAGGATAAATACACTTAATTGAATAATAAAATATTCTAGATTTTCATGCTTTGATAACCCCAAGAGATTTTAAAATTTTATTTAATTGTACTAATTCCTCTTCTTCAATAAAAAATAATGCATCAATTTGCAGATTCATTTCTTTATTTGCTAGTTTTTTTGCAAATTTTGGATAATACTTTTCAAAACTCATATTTGATTCTAATCAAGAACCATTAAATATCTTATTTAGCTCTAAGATATCATTTGCATCACTATATATACCTTGTTTTAAAATGTGATCTTCACTTAATGTAAAAGTTTGTTTTCCTGGATGAATAAAATTCTTAGCTATAATCTTTTGTAATTTCATGTTTCTTTCTCCCATTAAGTTAATTTATTCTATTATATCAAATTTTAATAGGTTTTTAAAGGGGTTATTAATACATAGTAGAATATGTGACAAATAAAGTAATAAGTTACAAAATTAATGTATAAAATTCAATTTTTTAAAAGATATAAGATCATATTATTAATATTAAAGTTAATGGTATTGCTTTAGATTAAGTAATAATAAATAATTGTACTTATTTTAATATTATAAATAAGAATAAAAAGGTAACATAAGTTTACCAGTAGTTTTAACGTTATTTTTTTAAAAAAAGGAAAAACTAATTTAATCAAAGAATAAAATTAAAATTCAAGAAAATAAAGATAAAAAAGTTGGATTAAGGTCATACACCAAAAAAGCTAATAAAAGAGTATGATTTAACTTTTGAAATACAATTAGTTTATTTATGAAACACAAAATTATCCAAGTCTAAACTATAATAATACAAACTTTTGTAATGAGTTTTATATAATAACAAATAAATTTAAAAAAGAGAATGTGATTTGAGTTGATGGAAGCCATATGAAAAATAAAAAATATTTTTAAAAACTTCTCAATATAAATTTTTTTAATACTAGCAGATAAGGTACAACATTTGCCAATGAAATTATATTTAGTTTTATTAATAAGAATAGTAATTTTTTAGCTTATTTTATACCCAGACATACTTTAAACACAATACTTCAACCTAATCAATTAATGATTCAGTAAAATATAAATTTTATAGACAACATAATAATGAATTCACTTCAATAAAAAATTTTCTTAATAGTTTTGCAAGCTTTTTAGAAATGTGAAATTTAAATCATAACTTCAAATATAATATAAATAAAACAGTTTGTAAATATTAAAAACTGTTAGGCCTATGTTATCGTATTCTAACTTTTCTCACCTAAAAACATTATATAATTTGTAGGTTTACTAGTTATATATACTTTTGTTAATTTGCATATTTAGAAAAGTCTAGCAAGACAAACTAAATTAGTAGCACATATTAAAACTAATTTAATTGAAGACTAATTTATTAAGTCAATTTAAAATTTCAATCATTGTATTTAAATCCTTTAAATTTTTTTCCTTAGTTTCAGCAATATATCTCTCTCTATTCTTTCATTCTATATTATTTAGATAAAATGAAAAAAACTCTTTTATTTTCCTTGCATCAATTACTGTTTTATAATCCTCCATTACAAAATTTATAAATTTTGTTTTATGAAAACTCGTAGAAGGGATTTTTCAATTAATTGATTCCTTTAATACATCATATAAGTCTATATATTTAATATTACTTTTTTCAACTCCAATAAACTTATTAAATATCTGTAATTCCAGCTTTGAATCTAAAAAAATAAATTGCTTTTCTTTATTACATTCAAATCAACACCCTAATTCTTTCTCTCAAAAACTTTTCAAGTTTTTATTTGAATCCAGTGTAAAAATACTCTTATACTCTTCCATAAAAAAAGTTAATTCTTCCTTATTAAAGTCCAATTTAGAATAGCCAAATATTAATGGAAAGTCCTTAGTTTCAAAGTTTAAATCAAAGGCTTCAAAATCTATAACTATATTTTTTTCATTTTTAATAATCTCCAAAATTTTTTTTATCTTCTCTAAATTAACTTCAAAACTAAATTCTTTTCATTTTTTATCCATATAATTATTATAAATTTTTTTTTTAATTTTTTGAATATTTATATAAATAATTTATATAATAAAGAGAACAGATAATCCTAAAGACACTACCACTTGATATTAAATTAATTTTAATAGTTTTTTTAAAATGACTTTCTTAACTCTAGTTTTAAAATTTTCCAATGAATCAAAATTGTTTTCATATTTTTTGAAGAAAATATCTTTGTATCATTCATATAAAGTTCAGTAGGCAAATTATTTTTAAGTCCAACATCTGAAATTGAAAATGTAAAATTATTTAAATTAGCAAATAATCCATTAAATAATAAAAAAAGTATTTTAGTTCCTCTATATGATTGAATGATTGATTATTCAACTAAATTATCATTAACGATTTTTTGAACTTCTGGCAAAACATTAGTAAACAACTATCCTATTTTTTGCATTCTGAAAGTCAAAAGATATCATTTAATTGCATTTCAAGCAAAGGCAATCTCACGCAGAATTTTTTTATTTTAATACCAATATTTAAATGTCTTCAAGAATTATCTAAACATTTTTTTGATATTTATATTTGCTCAGATAATTTTGATTAATAAGATTAGTAGCAACATTAACTCTAGTTCCAACTCCAACCTTATTTTTTGGTCTATTCAAATACTATTAATTAATAATTTTGAGTTTTTAATTCATTTAAAATTTTGTAACTTACAATTCCACTTCCATTGCTACCATTTTTCTTAATGAATCCATTAATACTGGCTATTCTTTGCTTATTATATTTAGTCTTTTCATCAATTAATAAAGTTGCAATATTCATATTTTTTCATATATAATATTAAACTTTACATTTTTCTTTTATTTATAAAGTAGTATTTTAATAATAAAAATAAATAAGACTAAATGCTCCATTTTTTTAAACCTTCATGAATAAACATAATCACATTCCGATTTTTTATTATGTTCACGTAAGCATACATACACTTTTGTAATAGATTATATTTTTTTCTTTATAACTGTTGATTTTAATTTCTCATTTTTCTTTGCAATTTTTTTAAGTTCTGTTTTTAAAAACTTTCCCTAATTTTTTGCTCATAAATAAGTCAGTCACATGTTTTCTTATTAATGAGTATTTCATTATTTATACTGCATCTTTATATCCGAAAACATACAATTTGATCGCTAGATCTTAATTTTATATAAATTTATATTTTATTATAACTTTCTTCCTTTTGATATTTATATAATGCTATTCTTTTTATTTTTCATCTATTATTTTTATTATTAAAAAATGCAACCTTTATATTGATACATCTGTTCTATTTAAGGTTGTTTATTTTAAAACTAGCATATATCTTGTAAACTATTAATACTATACTTTAATTTTACTTTTTTCTTGTAGATTTTCTTTTATTTGAACTCTTTCAACTAACTTTTCATTTTCTTTTTCAAAATTTGCTAAGGAATTTATACCTATTTCATACAAGAATATTGTATAACCAACTTCAATTTCCTCATTATTATCAAATAAATCTGAGCATGTTAATTTTACTGTTATTTTATTATCTCCGTTAATTAAATGTAAAGGCTTAAGCATTTTATCAGGATTATTTATTATGCTCTCTATTTCAGCAAATAGTTCATCTTCCAACACTTTATTTGGATTATATTTTTTCATTTTACTTATTAAACTATGTTGAGTTTTAAAGTTATCATCCGCACAATCCAAATCTTTTTTATTTCCGCTTTTATTTAATAAGTTATTTTTATTGTTTTCACAATTAGCATGTAATTTTAATTCTACTTCAGTTGATGAATACTCATCGCCAACATTAAAATCAGTATTACTTAAATAGGAAATACTTGTTAAAGGTAAAAATGCTCTATAATATCTTTTTTTCTCTGCTTCTCTAAAAGGTAAAAAAATTTTAAATTGTGTTTCATAGCCTGGTTTTACACGTGTTTTACCAATTATTATTTTTTTATTAATACTTGATTTGGTAGAAACACTAATTTGCTTAATTTGCTTCAATATTTTTTCATTTTCGCCATTACATGCATTAATATATGATTTTATTTCATCAATACTAAAATTATATTGATCCATTAAATAAGCACATTTTCTAGCTAATAAAGGCGCAGCATATGAAGTTCCCTCACTTAATTTATCTAAAAAACCTTCTTTATTATCAATAACTCAGAGAGTATCTTCTACATTTGAATTTTGACTTAAATCATTACCAAATTCATATGCATTTGGTTTATCAAAAAGATTAAATATTTTTTTCTTACCACTATAGCTACTTATTTTAATTTTTTTATATTTATCCATAAATAAAGAGCCTACTGTTAAAGATAAGATAGAGTCTCCTCCAATTGAAATATAGCCCTCATTTCCTGATGCTATTATTATTAATATTTTATATTTTTTTTGTAATAAATCTAATTGTCTACCTAATTCAGAAATTCTTGGAGATGGAAATTCAAATAAAATTTGAGTAGACAAGTTTCAAATTTTTATATTTGAATTTTTTTTAATTATTTTACTAATTTTATTTAAAAATATTGATTGAGAGATTATTTGATTAGCAATAATTCCAAAATGTTTTACTTTAAAAATGCCTAGTCCATCTTTATATCCCTTATTATTTATAAGATCATTTAATACTATTAATGATGAAACTGCCGTACCATGAGAATAATCAATTTCACTAATACCTAAACTGGAATCATTATGTACATCAATTAAATCACTAAGTGATTCTTGAAATTCACCATGCGAATCTATAACTCCTATATATGTATTAGAAATTTTATCATGATTTAGTTTAATAAATTCTCTTATCTCATCATTTGTAAATTGCTCTTTTTGATATTTATGAGATTCTCAACTATCAATAATATGCCTATCGTTAGTTGCCAAATTAATTAAAAATGGAAATTCATCAGAAATTTTTTTTACAATATCAATATCCAAATTATAAATATTTCCATCCTGTATAACTTTTTGTTCATTATAAAGTTTGATATTTTTTTTAGATAAAATGTCAATCAGTTCATCACTGTTTTTTATAGTATTAAATCTAACATACGCTTGATCACTTATTTTTGAAAAATCATGTTTATAAATTCAAAAGTTAACTAAATAAAATGTATCTTCAAAAACTCCTTTAATTCTAGTTTTATTACTTAATCCTGATTTTACAGGAAATAGAGTATCTTCTATTTCCTTATCTTTTACAGTAACTGATTTATTATTATCTTCTAATATTAATTTACACCTTTTGACTGCATTTGAGTTATCTCTAAGAAAATTAATAACTAAATTTAAATTTCTAATAGTTCCATTAATATCATCCATGTTTAATAAATAAGTAATTTCTAATTGATCTAATAATATTTCTTTATCAAATTGATATTTAGAGTCTATTTGAATTAATTTACTTTTTGATTTAAATAAATATTTAAATCTGTCTCCCTTATTAAGTAACCTATTAAATTTTATAGAAATTGGCAAATTTTCAAAAAAATCACTATATTTTTGAAAATCTATTTTTAGCTTTTCTAACTTTTCAATTAATTCATAATAATACCTTTTACTTAGTTTTATATTTCTAAATTTTGGAGTTCCTCCTGGTCTAAAATTATTTTTAATAAATTGTTTATTATTATCTGAAAATTTAAAAAACTCTATATTATTTTTCATATATTTCATTACTTTCTATTTTATTTTTAACTGTTCTTCTATCTAGATCTAATATTTTAGAAATATCTGTTGTATTGAATCCAATTGATTCTAATTTCTTTGTATCACTTTTTAAATTATCATAATTAAATTTAAAATCAAAAGTATTTGCAAATAATGAGGAATATATATTATTATCAAAAAATAAATTATCTTCAACAATGCTATCTATCACTGAATAGTTTAAATTATGTACATTTTTTGCTTCAATTAATTTAATAATTTTAGATATAGTTATTTTATCAAACATTATATTATTTTGTTTTAATTTATTTATTAACGCTTTTTCAAATTCTTCTTTTGTAACATAGTCAAGTTCTAATTTAACATTAAATCTTCTTGTAATTGCAGAATCTATAAGCTTAACATTATTAGTAATAGATATTACAATAGCATTTTTTTTAATTGAATCCAACATTATATTAAATGCACCAATTATTTTTCTATATTCATCATTTGTTGCAGTATTTCTATCACCTAGGATTGAATCTATTTCATCAATTAATACAATTCCCTTACCATCCACTTTTTCAATATCTTTTTTTAATTTCTCAAAATTTTTTTGAGTATCACCTAAAAAAGAAGAAATTACATTTGCAGATTTAACATAATATAATGGAAGTCCAGTTTTCTTTGAAATATATTTAATTAATGTTGTTTTTCCTGTACCAGGTTTACCATATATAAGCATTTTTAAACTTACTTCTTTGTACAAGCCATTATTTAGTTTAGATATCATATAATTAATTTTCTCTATGAAAGGTGGTAAATAATTTATTATTTCCATGTCATTCTCGATATTTTCCAAAATATCTAAATCAGAAATTACAAAATGTTTTGTGATTTTTTTAGCATTAGTGATTTCAACTCTATTTATGCCTATAGCATTTATAAGATTTCTTTTTAAACTATCTGCATTAGGTATGCTTTTATCTATAATAGCCAGTATTTTTTTAACTTCCATAATAGTTATTATTTTATTTTTTTCATCAGAATTATTATAAATATTTTTTATAGCATCGATAAATAGTTCATTTATTTTATTTTTCATAAAACACCTCTTAGTAATTATTGTACATAATTTAAATAAAAATGTACATAATTTAAATAAAAATGTACATAATTTAAATAAAAATGTACATAATTTAAATAAAAATGTATATAATTTAAATAAAAATGTACATAATTTAAATAAAAAAAGATAATTCTCTAATTATACATAATATTAAAAAAACATAAAATAAATACAGAGGAATTTTTTATACGTCAAATATTACAGGTAATAAATCAAGACTGTTAAGTAACAAACTAAAAAAGTTAGTTGATAGACAATATAATGAAATATAACTTTTAGATAACTATCAATTAAATACGGTATATCTTATTCAACAACAATAAATCTTTGTATAAATTATAAAATATAAGTAACTGAAGCTTTAATTTCAAAAATAGAAAATAAAACAACCATTTCAGTTTTAGACCAAATTGTTTAGAATTAAAAGATAAAGAGTAAGCAAATCTTAATAAAAATATTAAATTATTAGAAATGGAAATGAAGTTATAAAAAAGTAAATTTTATAAAAAGAAAAGTAAATTTATTAATGCTATAAATATTTAAAAAAATAAAAAAGACATTTACAAATTATGACATATCTTTTATTAACTAATTTTATTATACAATATTTTTCAATTTTTAATATCTATATTAAATTTTTTGCATTCTTTTTGAAAGTCATTATAATCAATAAATTTAAAATTATAGTTATTTTTTTTTATTTTTTTTCTTATATTTGAAAGAATTATTCTAAAATAATTTATAGATGTTGGTATACATTTATTTTTAAATTTATAAACCAAAATACTTTGAAAATTACTAATATTAATATTATTTATTTTCAAAAAAATAATAGTTCCCCTAATCTTATTTACCATATTTTCAATAAAACATTCATACTTAGGTATACTAGCCGAAAAACCTTTATAAAAATCATTATTAGAACTACTATCTATAACAGATGAATGTAAATGTTTAAATTCAAACAAAAAGAAATCTTTATTTTTATTTATAGAAATACCATCAACAATTTTTTTATTATATTTTTTTAAAACTGCAAATTTATCTATATTAACTGCTTTTGACTTACATTCTACAACACTGTGATACTCGTCATCTGTATCATGAGTTTCTAAAATATGACAAGTTGTCTTTTTACATATAGTTTCACTATTAGAAATTTTTGTAAAGATATCAATAAAACTAT
Source organism: Spiroplasma endosymbiont of Dioctria linearis (assembly GCF_964030865.1). Classification (NCBI taxonomy): domain Bacteria; kingdom Bacillati; phylum Mycoplasmatota; class Mollicutes; order Entomoplasmatales; family Spiroplasmataceae; genus Spiroplasma; species Spiroplasma endosymbiont of Dioctria linearis. The sequence continues at coordinate 510,948 of NZ_OZ034984.1, forward strand.
TCATATCTTTTGTACATTTCTGACAAATAATTAGTAATTTCAAAAGAGTCACTAAAATTATTAATTTTAGAGCAAAATTCAGATTCAGATTTTAAATAATTAAAAGATGTTTTTATACCAAATTTTTCTGATTCAAATTCAATAGAATCTACAATAAAAGGGCTATGTGTTGTTAAAATGATTTTACATTTTGTTTCTTTACAAATCAAAAGCAAAATTTTAATAAATTCATTTTGCATATTTGGATGTAAAAAGTTCTCCGCTTCATCTAATATTACAAAAGAGTTTTCTTTAAATATACCAGCTCTTAAAATTTTTATTAATGATTGAAAAGTTAAAATACCCTTAGATACATTTTTTTCATTGATAAATTTACCCTTTTTCTTATAAGATCTGCTTTTTTTATCATATTCATTTTCAAAACCTATTTTATTAAAGATATTCATAATAATTTTCTCAATTTTTTCTTTTTCAGATGCTTCCAAATTATTAATATTCTCTTCTAATTCTTCATCGTTATATCTATAGCGATTAACTAAAGACTCCTTAACTTTTTGATAAAAATCTAATGAATAATTAGTTGAATAATCATTAACAGATACTTCTCTAAATTCCAATGGTCTTAAGAACATATTATTTATAAAATTATTTGCTATCCCTTCACAATAAGTAACATCGTTTATAATTCTATTTTTAATTTCTATTTCTTCTACTTTAATACTATTTTTATTAATTAAAATATCTATTTTATTATTAAATAAATTCATAGAAATTTTTGAAATTTTACTATCATTAAATTTTGACATTATTTCATAATTACTTCCAAAAAGCGATTCTATATAACTTTTAATTCTTTCATTTAAAAATGAAATTTTTATATTTTTCATTTTTAAATTATTTTTTTTAATTATTTTTAAATTTCATTTTAATTCTCTCAGAATTAAATTAATTCTATCAATTATTCTAAATGATAATCTTTCTTCAAAAGATTTATTAATTATTTCATCTAAACAGTCATCAATGATTTCTACATATAAATTAATAGTTTCATAAATTTCACTTAAACTTGAATCATCATTACTTTTAATAAAATTGGATTCCAAAATTAATTTCGTTATATTTGAAATTAAATTATCTTCCTCAATATTCTCCTTAAATTTAAAGTAATCTATTTTGTCCAAAAATTTTTTATCAGTGATTTCTTTCTCAAATTTCTCAAAAATTTTATTAAACTTTTGAGAAATATTATTACTTTCAATTAAATCCAAATAATAATTAGTAAGTTTTTTAACTGCTCTAGCAATTATACTTTGAAGACTATACTCTCTATATTCTTTTTGAATTTTTATCATCATATAAATAGTTTTATTTAAAGTGCTTTTACCTGAATCATTCATTCCACAAATCAATGTAAGATCTGAAATCTCTAGTTTATTTTTATTTTGAAATAAACATATATTTTCTATATTTAAATTCATTATTCTATCCTCTATTCTTATTTCTATCTTTTAACTTTTCCAATTAAATTTGTTTATCTAAAATAGTTTGTTGTTTACTTAAAAGTTCTAATTGTTTATCAAAATTACCATTTCAATTTTGCAGATTTTGTTTAACTACTAATTCAAGATGACAATTATATTTAGAGATTAAATTATGAACTCTATATTCAGTCTGCTTATCAATTAATAATGGATCATAAGATTGTCTTTTTAAAAATTTTAAATAATCAAAATTTTTTCAGATTTTTGAACATTTGATTTATATTCTTTTTTAGTTCTTGAACTCCTCAATTATTTTTTAAAACTTTATGAATAAATTAAAGATTAAAATTTCAGATTTTGAAAGTATTATCTCCTCTTTGAAAATCATTAATATCTTCTTCACTACATACTCAATTTTGAATAATTATTAAAATCTTCTATTCTTTTTCTTCATTTTGTCTATTTTTAATTTTTGCTCATTAATTTGATGAATAGACACCATTATTATTTTCTTTTATTTTAAAAACTATGTTTAATAATTTACTTGCATATTTATTAATACTTTTTTGCCATTCTAATTCTCTATATTCTTTTGATTTTTATAGCTAAGTTTGCTTTATACTTTGCAGCTTATTCAGGTGTATATTTTCCAACTAATATTTATTTAATAAACTCATAACTTCTTTCCTTTCATATTTATCATTATTATAACTCTTACATTAAAAAATAGTGAATTAATCACTATTTTTATCTGCATTTCTTTTCTTGTAATGTTCCTTTTTCTCTGACACCTATATTTTATACCTTTAATATTTTTATTTACCAAACCATAAAATTTTTTATTACTACAATTTAAATCTAAATATTCCATTAATCTTCTAGATTCATAGATTTTAACTTCATTTTTATAAACATCATTAATTATCAAAATCAAATCTGAATTAATAGTCTTAATTTTTGGCTTACCTTTTGAAATTCAATTATAATAAGTGTTTTTTGTTAAAGCAATTAGTATAGAAAGTCTTATAATTGCAATTATTTGGGTATTTTAATTGTAAAGTTATAAACTACTTTTACTTTAAATGTATTTAACTCTCACTTATTTACTTCTTTCTTTCAATCATTTACCTTAATTCTTTAAATATTTCATCTCTTAATTTAAAATCTGGACTTTTTATTTTATTTTTTGACATTAATTTATCAACTCCTATTACTTTTGAATACTATGTTAATAAAAAATTGATTTATAAAAAATACTAATTTATTTTTTTGTTTTATTGAGTACTTAATCAAAATAAAGTATTTATTTTTTACAAATAATTTATATCAATATATAAGATATTTTAAAAATCTATGTAAAAAAGTTAATCCTTAGTAGCTTAATATTTGTATTTTTTATTTAATAGTTTCTTCTACTGTTTCTACAAAAATATAAAAAGATTTTTTTTATATTTTTCATCTAATTTTAAATTCTGTTGCTTTTTTTCTTTATATTTTTCTCTAACTTCAATCCATTTTTCTCCAATTATTTGCTTAACTTTTTTCATATGTTTTGAATAATCCCTAAATTCTTCTCATGAATATTCATTTTTCTTTATTCTTCTAATAATATTCAATTTATTAGTTTTATTATTTAAATTACATATTACTATATCATATGAAAATTCAACAGCTCCATCGTTATCTGCTTTTTTATTGTAATTGCAGATGTAGAATTATTACAATCTATTTCTTTGAGCTAAACTCTTGTTAAAATAACGTAAAAAAATGGTATTGGGGATGCTAAGTAACATTATTTCCTAAAATTTTGGATCATTTCGTTTCGTGTGCATCCACTTTTTAAGATTATATTTATACTATTAAAAATTTTAACAAATTTATAAATACAACTTCTAAAATATTAATCCTTATAAAATTTATTACCAAATATTAAATAAAAATACTTTTTAACTCATCTATGTGTTTGTTCTACAAATTTATTTCCTTTAAAACCTGAAGCTGAATTTGATCTAATTATATTATGTTGCTTACAAAATTTTTTTGCTTCTTTACTTATAAATGCAGAACCTAAATCATTATGCATAATAATTTTCTTTATTGAACCTAAAATCATTTTGCTTACTAAACCTTCTAACATTTCAAGAGTTACTAGTATATTTTCAGAGTTGCCGACTGAATATGAACTAATTTCATTAGAGTAAAAGTCATATGCAGGTAAAAATAAGCGTTTTGTTTTAACTCCTCTAATATAAATATTTTTAAATCATGTACCATCAATTCCAATCTTTTCTAAATATTTATTAGAGATATAATCTCCTTTTATAAGATCTAAAGAGGTATGTTTCTTATGATTACTTATTCCCATTCTTGTTTTTGATTTAGAAGAAGCTATTTATTTTTTTTAATTTCAATAAAACTTCCGTTCTAAGCTCAATAATTGTCTCTCTAGAAAGATTTATATTGAAGTCTTTTAATATCTTTAATCTAGCTTTTTCGGCTTTTCCTTCTTAAGTTCTATTAAATCAGCACTTCGCTTAATTTGTGCTTCTAATTCAAAAAGCTTCTTTTTCAATTCTTTATTCTCTTCGCTATATTTGCTAACTTTATTTTAAAGTCTAACTTCATTGGTTTTACTACGTTTTTCCTATCAAATACTTTAATTTCAGATGACTCATGATATTTTTGATATCAATCTAAAATACTTGAATTAGCTTTTATATTATATTTAATTGCAATATCTTTTAATTTAATTCCATTAATATAATTATTAACAGCTTGAGTTTTTAACTCATTTGAATATTTCATTTAGATGTAACCTTTCTTGCTAATACAATTATAATCTTGTTCGGAATTATAAAACAAAAAAATGGGAGACCTATGTACTTAGACCCCCCTACCGTTTATTAGTAATAATACTTAAATAAGTATACTCAGTAAATTGAAAATATTTTTTTATTATTAACTAGTAATAGCAAATTTAAATAACGCATAACCTAAATATTCATTATTATTTATGGAAACAATACTGAAAGAATCTTTTTCTTCTGCTTCATTTGAATATCAATTAACAAATTTTGTATTTTGAACAGTTATATCGTTATTTTTACTTAAAGCAACGGCTGCTTTCAGAGCTTCTTGTTTATCTTCATTGTCAACAAGTAAAACTTTTTCTAATTTAAACTGCTCACTAAAAGATTTTAAGTTTCGCCCCTCTAATCATCATTTTTTAACTTCTTTCATGTTATTAATCATTTCTTTAACTCCTACTACTGATTCTGGAAATACTGATATATCAGTAGATATTAATCCATCCACAGTTTCAGAAAAATAATAATTTTCATCAAGTTCTGTTGAAAAATCAATATAGTCTCCTATTAACATTGAAGTCTCCTCTAAAACTTTTTCATTGTTATAGGTTCAAACTTTAATTTCAGCATCTACACCCTCTTCATTTTTAATTTTGAAAGCTGATGCTACTATAATTGCCTCATTTTCTAGAAATTTATTTTTAATTCTAAAATTTATAATCTCAACTTCACTAACTTCTTGCTCTTCCATTTCTTCAATTTTTAATTGACTAACTGCCTGTTCTTTAGATAAATCTAATATAATTTTTTTAGCCTCATCTACATTAGTAGGAAATTTTGGAATTTTAAAATCACTATTTTGTTTTGTATTACATGATACAACTGCTACACTTGTTGAAGCAACTAAACTAGTTGTTGCTAAAATTGATAATATTTTTTTCATTTCAGTACCTCTTTCGTCTTAATTGACATAAAAATTATATACTATTTTAATTATATTTTTCTATTTGTAACTATTTTATTAATATTTTTATATAAGTAATAAGCAATTTTGCCCCTACCTTTTAATAATAACCTTGTCCTCCTTTATGATCAACAAATGGTTGTTATATGAAAAAACTACTATTAAATACCATGAAAGAAGAACAACTAAGATTAATTAAGAAATTATCTTTAAAAAAGACTCTATTAAAAATACAATCTTTAAATTAGATTATAGTGTTAGACACACAAGAAGAAAACTTAAAGAGTATCAAGAGATTGGTGCAAAAGCTTTTATTCATAAAAATACAAATAAAATACCTATAAATAAAATTCAACAATTATTTAAAGATGAAATAATTGAATTATTTCAAACTAAATATTATGACTTTAGTATTAAACAATATTGAGAGCTAAATTGAAAAAGAAAAATAAGTTAGTCTGCAATTAGACACATATTAATAAAAGAAAATATTTTAATTGAAACTCTTAACAGAAAAACAAAAAAAGATATTCGTAAAAATTTAAAGGAAAACTAACCAAGAAAATTTAACAATCGAGTATCTTTAAATTCAATTATAACAAGCAAACCCCATCCTACGCAAAAGAAAATTGTAAAGTTTGGAGAAATCTACGAAACTGATGCTTCAAATCATCAATGGATTAAGAACTTAAAATGTCATTTGCATATTGTAATTAATGAAACTAGTAAAAGAATTTTAGCAGGTTATTTCAACAAACAAGAAACTACTCAAAGTTATTATAGTATCTATAAAAAAGCCTTTAAACATTATGGTTTACCAAAATTAAATGTTAGTGATAATCGAAATGTTTTTAGTAGTAAAAATAATCGTGATCACTTTTGTGATAGCGTTTCAAATACCAAATTGTAATTTATTTTTCACTCTTTAGAAGTAAATACAAAAACAACGTCAAGCCCTCAAGAAAAAGCATTAGTTCAAAGAAATTTTGGAACATTACAAAGAAGATTACCTCAAATAATTAGACTCTTAGATTTAAAAAAATATTGAGCAATTAAATAATTATTTACCCCATCTTATTCAGGAATACAATCAAGATTTTTCAATACCTTTTGACCAATTAGAATCAGAACTAGAAAATTTGATCATGATGAAAATATTGTTTTCTCTTATCGAAGTAAAAGAATTATTGATAATGGTAATACTATTAGTTTTAAAAAAGCTAAGTGATTTATATGTAAGGGTTTTACTCCAATTTACTTTAAGTCAAAGTTAAAAGTAATGGTTATAGCAACGATAAATAAAAAGTATTATACACTAATTGGAAATGCCCTTTACAATCTTATTCAAGTTGAAGATGAAAGTTTACATGGAAGAGTGAAAACACTATAGAATTATGAATTTGAAACTACTAAAGTATCAAAGATTGACTCTTCTTGGAAATCAATTAACTGATATTTTTTTGATAGAGAAAGAAAAAAATACAAGATCTATTTATTAGATGAATCTTGTATTTTGGGACATAATAGATTATTATTTATATATTTTTTTCTAATATTTCTAAATACTTAGAAAAGCTTTCCTCCTTTTTTCTTATTTCCTTTAATTCAATTTCTAAATACATTTTAATTTTTTCAGTATTTTGTGTAAATTCCCATCCATCAACTTTACCTTCTTTATCTGATTTTTCCTTAATAGCATTTTTGGATATTATATATCCTTTTTTAAAGTTCTCTTGTCTTAATTCTTTTCTTAGTTTTTGAATAACTTCATAAACAAGAGTTCTTGTTATTACAGTACCATAATCTTTATAAATTTCATTATCTAATTGTTCAATCTTATTTTTAATATCCTTAGTTTTTTGTCTTTTATCTTTATTTGAAAATAGAGTACTTTTTATAATATTAAAAATTTCTTTTTTTTCAAATTCTTTTATTTTTTCATTTCTTTTTCATTCAAGTTTTTTATTTATTATTTTTTTTAAATTTTGAATTGAATCTTCATCATTATTTAATATATTTTCTATTAACTTTTTTTTACTTGTTTTTTTAAATTTTTTACTTATTAGTAAACTAAAAATTTCATCCTTAATTTTAGAAATTTCTGTATCTGTTGATTCATTTGTAATATTTGTATTTATTTGCTGCAAACAATCACTAATATCTTTATCAAACTCATTCATATATTTTCTCCTTTAATTATTTCCTCAATTAAATAATACCAAAAAAACACCTTTAAGGGTACTAAATTCGTTTTAATAAAAGCTGTTATAACTAGAATATTTAATTAATTAAAAACAACTTTTGTTTTAAATTTGTTTGTCTTTTTTTCTAACTCTTTATATAAGATACCATCTTAATTCTTTAAATATTTCTTATAACTGTTTTTCATAAAGTGCTTCCCAAAACTGCTTTAATAATTTTATAAATTTTCTTAGCACCATAATGGATAAGTTGATAGAAATCCTATCTTGCATACTTATTTTGTTTCCTTGAACACATTGGATTTTTAATTTATTAAAAATTTTATTTAATTTCTGAATTTCTAACTTTTTATCTAATTACGAAATATATGAAAGCTTATATAAACTAAATTATAAGATTTATAGATATAAGATATTTATATCTATTGTTTATTTATTATAAATATGATATTCTTAATGTGAATAAATATTCAAATGACTAGAAAACTTCTTATAAAAAGAAGTTTTTTTTTTTTTTTTAGCAAACTACTTGACTAAGTGCTAAAAAAGTGTTATTTTAAAAGTGAGGATTATCTCGATAAATTTAAAAATTACTGATAGAAAATAATTTAGTCATTTGAATTTTATTAGTATTAATTTTAACAACTTGAATTAAAAAATAAATTTTATATACATTTTCAATTAAATAAAAGAATAGGAGAAAAATTTAACATGTTAAAACAAAAAAAATTATCAAGATAATTTCTCATAGAAAGAGAGAAATTAAAAGATGAAATTAAATAATAAAACAATTGATGTTTGAAATAAAGCAAAAGATTGTGGCTGTCAAGAATCAGATTGTGATACAAATCATAAATTATGTGGAATATGTAGCAATAAAATAGTTTATACAGCACATAAAAGCAATCAGCCTAATTCTAAATTTGCGTGAGATATTGATCATATAATTCCTTTAAAGAATGGTGGAACTGATGATATTAATAACTTACAAATTTCCCACGTAGTGTGTAATTCAAAAAAAAATTAATAATTTAAACTTAGAAGTTATATATAAATTGTATATAACTTTTTTTAATTTCAATTATTTTAAACAAAGGCATTTTAAAAGTAATTATAAATACCTTTATATAAATAAACATTTTAGGCTAAACTACTTTTGTTTATTATCATAACTTCACACTCTTTCAACTTTTACTTTTTACCACCTAAGCCTATTGTAAAACCGTATAAATCATTAGCATGTTTTTAACAGACTCATGAATTATTTACATCTTCAGTAACTTCTTCATAATATATTTTATTTAGTTTTTCAGTTTCTTTGCTTAATTTATTTAAGATTTTAATAGGTTCCAAATTATATCTAGAAATTTAATATTAACGCAATTTTCAATTTTATTGAATAGTATGAAATAATAAAGCTCTCTTTTTGCAAACACTCAATTTTAAATATATTAATTATTTTAAAAAGAGAAACAGAAAATATTTCATATTACATTAATATTAATCAGTCTATCACATAAATGATAATAAATAAATTGATTTTTTATAAAAAGGACTAATTTTAAATATTATCAAGCAAAAGGAAATTACATTAATTAAAAACTTCCTTATAATAAGAAATAATTCCTAGTAATTAATTAAAAGGAATATCTAAAAAATATCTAAAAAGTTAAAAGTTTTTAAATTTAAGCAATCTTTTTTTACAATATCTATCATTTTTTTATTAAAATTTTTATTATTCATTTTTCTCATACTAAAAAGACCTGGAATTACTGATATTGTATTTATTAATCTATTTTCACTAGTATGAAGTTCATCTAAATTATCCAGATCATTATATCTATCAATTTTTTTATAGAAAGTAATAATAGTATCCTTTTTTGAATTTTCTAATTTATATTTCTTCTTAGTATTTAGAAATTCTGATAAATCATTAAATACAACATTTTCATGTTTAGTATTAAATAATTTAACTTTTACCTTACAATAAATTTTATTAGTCCTCTCTTCTAAAAATAATTCCATATATGAGATTTCTATTTCTTGCTTTAAAATTCTAAACTTTATAGTATTATTTACTTTTAAATTTTTTTGAAAATATTCTTCATTCATTATTTCATCAATAATATTTAAATTGTCACTAAAAATCAAATCATTTTTTACAAATAAATTTTTTATGGGAATGAAGAAAGCATTAATGTTTACATTTAATATCTCTATGCCTTTTATTGAGTTTTTTTTATAAAAATCAGTTCAATTGAATAACAATAATTTCTGATAATTTTTCTGATAATTTATTTTTCTAAGATTTTTAAATATTTTTTTATTAATAAAAAATAACACTATAAATAGAATTACAAATAAAAATAATCCAAGTAAATAAATAATATTAAAGTTAAGAAAAGTAAATGTAATAAGAAAAATAATTAAAACAAGTAATGAAAAAACACCAGATATAGTTAAAATTAAAATTATATCATTTTCGTGATTGAGTTTAAAGTCTTTATAATTAATTTTATTAGATTCATTTTTAATCATTATAATCTTTCCCCCCTTAAAATTCTATCAATAATAATATTATTTAATTTAAAATTGTTTCTACTATATTAGTAAAGTTTATTTTAAAATGACTTATATTATAAAAAAATATAAGTTAATATTTTTTTGTCTTCTATATTTTAGTATAAATATATGTATTAAGTGAAAAAATAAAATCTTTAAAGAAATATTTTATTTTATTACTAAAATTAGTTATTATAGAAATAATATCTTTTAATTTTGTCTTACTATTTTTCAATTTTATAACGTTCTATTTGTGATACGATATTGAAATCACATTTATTAAATTCCACTATAGGGACAACATTCTCTTCTAATAAACTTTTAATATTTTTCTTATCATAAATTTGGTCTGAATTATAAAAATATTCTTCACCTTCTATCATTACATAACTTGATTTAATAGTTTCTTCATCTTCAATAGATTTTATAAACTCAGTTTTTTCAAATAATTTATTAATTTTTAAAAAATTATCAAACTCTTTTTTTGTAATAATAAAATTCTTATGTAATTCCTGACCAACTGAGCTTACTTGCATAATTTTTCATTTACTTGGCTTTACTTTTTAAGCTACATCCTGCTTTTTTTATTTTCTTTGCAATTTCTAAATATTCCTTTTCAGAAAGTGAATTTCTATTGTCAATTGTCCATCCAGATTCTTGATTAATATTGTCACTTATAGAGTCCATACTTATACCAACACTATCAAAATATTGAAGCAAATCATTTACATCATCTTGTGATTTTTTTAAAATTATACTTCCATTAGTAATTAATGTAACATCTAAATTTATTTTTTTTGATAACTTTGCCATTTCCTTTAATTGATCTCAAAAAAGAATTGGTTAACCACCAGCAAAATTTATAGCTTTAAAAAAATATACTTTATTTATAATTATTAATCAATTTTCTAAATTCCTTTTATAATTTGCTTTTGTAATTAGAGGCGCATAAAAGCAAAATTTACATCTCATATTAGAAAACATACTAAAATGAAAATTTAGTATTATATTTTGCAAGTCACTAATTTTATACATATATTAAAACTCCCCTTAAATTTTTAATATTTTATCACATTTAATTAATACATTTTATTAAGTTTTTATATTCAGAAAATTTAAATCCTAATAAATTTAAATAAAAATTTTGGATAAGCGGTAGTTTTTAACAATTCTATTAAAATAAATTATTAAAAATAGATTAAAATATACAGTATTTAAAAGAAATTAATATAAATTATTAATTATTTATAAAAATTAATTTTATAAAAGAGATAAGACAATAGAATTAATAATGTGCAATAAATTAGTATTAAAAATATTAACAAGACAGTATTTGGCCCTTTATAAGAATAATCATGAATAATATATCTTTCTTTTCCAGTATCTTCATCTTGAAAAATATCATATTTTATTTTAATAAAATTATTAGTATGAATAAAATGTGAAGTATTTATTGTAGCTATATTGTCATAGTTTTTTTCAACTAATCCAAATTTAGTAATAAACTCTAGTCATAAAAATGGACTTGTATAATAATTAGACATCCCAAAAAAACCTGGGATATAATCATTTGGTTTTTGATTTGATGATAAAAATAGTTTATCTTCATCATAGTTATTTATTATGTAAAAAAGAATTCCTTGATAAAGTGATTTACCACTTGATATTTCTTGCAACTCAAAAATTATTTTTCTTTTATCTATGCGAGTAGATTCCTTGCCAAAGATATCACTAAAGTATTGTTTCATTTCAGATGAAATTAATCCTAAATCATTATATAAAAAATAATCTTCATTTTTAAAATAAAAACCTTTTTGATAAATATCTAGAATCACTTTATTAATTTTTTTAAGATCATTATAATAAAAATTAAACTCCTCACTATTTTTAAAGTGTTTTTCAAGTTCACTAATATATAACTGTAACTCTTTTAGAAGTGAAACGCTTTTTAATAGATAGTTATTATCTTCAAATAGATCATAATCAGACTTTTTAATATCAAAATTTTGCAATTCATTAAATAAACTATTTTTCTCGATAATCTCTTTATCATATACTAACTCTCGATAATCTTCTTTATTTGCTAAAAATGTCTTATTAAAACTATTAAATAAATCAATATTATAAAATAAGTTTCCACTTCTATAAAAAGAATTATTATTTAGAAAGTAGTTATAATATTCTTTCATGTCACAACTTAATTCACCTTTATCAAAATTATTACCATTACAGTCAAAACTTTCATTTCCTTCATAATATAATACTTTTTTTAAATCTAAGTTTTTATCGTTAAAGTCTTTTAAATTTAATAAGAACTCATTTTCATGTTCATTTTCATGTTTGAATTTTTGTATATAATAATTAAAATAAATTCTATAACTAGATATTTCAGCATTATTTGAACCAATTGAAGCTGGATTATAGCTTTCATAATCATAAACTGCAGCATTAAAAAAGTGAAATACACTAAGCAAACCAAGAAAAAAGCTTGAAAAAATTAAAGATACTTTTTGTATATTTAAACTTAATATTAATAAATTTAAAGAAAATAAGAAAAGAGGAACAAGAAATACTAAGTAGAGATTTACAAAAATTAACTTTGTTACATAAATGTTTTCATTAAATATAATTAAATTTTCTATAACAATAACAGAAGATAACACAAAAGAAACTGCTAAAATCATCAAAATTAAAGCAATTAATTTAGAGCAAAATATTTGTCAAACTTTCATTCCATTTTTAACTTCAATGGTTTTAATACCATTTCTTTTTTGATTATAAAAAAACTCATTTGAAAATAATAGTGATAAAACTACTATTTCTATCATAATTAAAATTACATTTATATATTCTAATACAAATAATTGTGCCATTTCTTTTTCTGAAATTTTAATATATAAGCCAAAAGATAAATTTAATACAACCATTAAACTTAAAAATATTGAATTAACTAATATAAAAGTCTTTGATTTAAGAATTGATAGAATTGAGTATTTAAAGCAAGTGTAAAAAATCATTTTAATTATCTCACTCCAATAATCTATCAAAAGATTTATTTTTATCATGAGTTTTTATCGTATCAAAATACAATTTTTCTAAATTCTCTACATTTTTATCATATTTTTTATCCAAAATTATTTTTCCCGAATCAATTATGATTACCCTATCTATTATATTTTGTAATTCATCTAAAATATGGCTTGTAATAACTACTGCTTTATTTTTTTCTTTCATATTTTTCAATAAAGTTATTAATTCCATTCTAGAATTAACATCCAAATTTGCTGTTGGCTCATCAAGAAAAATAAATTCTGGATCATTAATTAAAGAAGCTGCCAACATTGCTTTTTTTTGCATACCAGCAGATAAAGATCTAAAGGGTTTGCTTTTATATTTTTCAAGTTCTAATAATTCCAATAAATGATTCATTCTTTTCTTTGCTTCTTTAGACTTTATTCCTGCTAATTCCGCGCTATACATACAAAAGAAACTTAATGAAATATTTCTAGGAAAAAGTGATTGATCTGTAAAAAAACTAAATTTACTTAAATTTTCATCTCCATTATTATAAATTATTTCTCCGCTATCTTTTTTATATTCTTTAAAAATTAACTTCAATAATGTAGACTTTCCAGCTCCATTTGGGCCAAGAATACCAGTTATTTCTCCAGAATTTATTTTAAGATTTATATCTTGTATTCCCTCACCATTTTTAAAAATTTTATTTAAATTTTTTATTTCTATCATTACTATAATTCCTTTATATGTTTATAATAGCATAAGAAAACATAAATAAGTATTAATCAAAATAATAACTATCCAAGGAATTTAAACTAAGTACTTATAAAAGCATTTAATGATTTCTCCACTTAATAGTTATTTTTTCACAAATTAGTTACTAATTTTAAAGAAGTAAATTTATTGATTTAGTTTAATATACTAAGTATCTTTATTCAAAAATATTTAAAATATAATTTACTCAATTGACTTACTTGATTGATTAAAGTCTATACTATTCTCTAATAACTAATAATTAGTATATTATTTAATTAATTCGAAGCCAATACAGTGAAATTATTTTTATGAATAAAATCAATAAGACACTAAACTAATTATATTAATATTTTTTAAGTCATTTCTTTAAATGATTTAAAAAATAATGTTAATTATATTAAAAATAGTAAAATAAGTATCACTAATATTTTTGCAGTAATGAAATAAAAATATTTTTGACTGATATGCAAAAAAATATTTTATTTATTCCCTACTATTAGTCAATAAATAAAATATTTTTTGAAGGTCATTTAAAACTGCTTCATTATAATAATTTAAAAAATTTTTTTTAGTATAATTATCTTGTGCATATAAGCCAAAAATGTAATCTGAAAATGAAAAATCTTTTATATATAATTTCTTGCTTAAATAATCTCTGCTATATTTAATTAGCTTTTGCTTCAAAATTAAGTTATTAGTAGATACAATTCTAGTTATACTATTATTTTTTTCAACTATTGTAAAATCTTTAATGCCTTTGAAGATTTTTTTAATTTCAATAGAAGATATTTTTTTATTAAAAGTTATTTCATGAGTTAATTGTAAATATAATTCATCCTCAGAAATTAACAATTCTAAATGATTAACATTAATTTCAATATTATTAATCAATAATAAAATATTATTACTAATTAATATTTTTTTTATAGTTCTATCTACTATCAATTGAGTTAATAATTTTTCTTCAATATAAAGTAACTCTAAATTTAAATTTAAAGTCTTGAAGTTATAACTATTATGAAAATTAAATAGCTTTATTCAATTTATCTTTTTTACTTTTTTACAGTGCCAACTAATTTTAATGTTTTTTAATTTCATAAAAACAGTAATAAAAAAATAAAAAGGAAGAAATAATAGAAAGCAAATAATACTTCCATCACTTAATGATACAATCTCTACAAAGATATTATTAGCAATAAAAATATATGATAAAAAAACAATAAGTATAACTAAATATAAAATTAGTAAAAAAGACATTAATAGTATAGACTTTCTATTTGAAAAATTTCTTTCATATTTTTTAGGGATATTATTATATTTAAGTTCTTCATCTATAATATTTGAATATTTCTTCATTTTTTTCCTTCTTACTAATTTCATTTGTTTATAAGTATCATAATTAAAAGTTACATAAAATAATTAATTTTTGCAACTGTGACTCAGAACTTATAAGCTATTCTCAGATAAAATAATCATTGATACAAAATTTTTTATTAATTTATAAATAATTCTATTCTCTTTATGTCTTTTTCTATTTGTTCATTATATTTTTCTAAAATATTTTTTTTATTATGTGATACAGAATAAAAAAGCCCTAAAATGTTATCATTAATTTCTTGAGTTTTATTTTTAGTCGTTTTCAATGTACGATATGTTTTTGTAAATCTATCCTTCTTAATAACTTCTAATACTCTTTCTTTTAAACATAAATCTAATTTAAGTTTTAAAAATTTATTTGGAATAGCTTCTACAATTTCTTCTTCTACTTTTAATTTAATCGAGTTAAAAATATTATTTTCTTCTTTTTTGTTTTTAATATTGAAATTTAGATTAACACAAACAATTAGAGAGAGTTCATTAGTGTCTTCATTTAAAATTATTTTCTCATATATGAATTTAATTGATACATCATTTAAGTTAATGATAATAGAGTTTAAAATGCTAATATCATCAATTTTTCTTTTTATTAACTGCTTTAGATCATAATAAGAGATATTGAATTTATTCAAAGTAATACTATCAATTTTAAAACTTTCTTTATTGCCTAAAGAATATATTTCTTTTCAATCAATTTCCTTTAATTTAAGATAAAATAAATTACTTTTCCTATCTAATAAAATACAACAAAGGTAGAATAAAATAGCTATTAAAGGTAAAAAAATTGCTGTTAATAAAGCCATTAAAATCTCAATTGTAATAACATCATTTATTTTATAAAATGTAGTAATTAATAGAAGAGTTAAAGCTTGAATAGAAATACAAATTACAATAATATAGTTTATATACTTTACATAATTTGTATCATAATTTTCCTTAATACTTATATTTTTTTCGCTCAAATGTTTTTTTTCCATTTTTTTCTCCCTTAAACTATTGAAAAATAAGCTATTTAAATAAATATTTTTTTAGTTTTTTCAATATCTTTATTTATTTGCTTTTCATATTCTTGCAACATATTTTTTTGATTATGTAAAACAGAATAAAATAACCCTAAAATATTATTATTAATCTCTTTAATTCTATTTTTGGTTGTTTTCATTGTACGATAGGTTCTTGTACCCTTATGCTTTTTAATTTCTTCCAATATCTTATCAATAGAGCAAAGACTTTTTTTAAATTTCAAAAGTTTTTTTGAGTTACTCTCTATTATCTCATCTGAATTCTTTAATTTAATTAAATCAAGGATTTTATTTATTTTACCTTTATTTTCAATCCTAGAATCCAATTCAATTGTATATATTAGGTTAAGTTCACTCATTTTTTTATTTATAATTACTTTTTCATAAGATATACTGATTTTAATTTTATTTAAGTTAATAATAATTGAATTTAATATATTAATTTCTTCAACTTTATCTTCTATTAATTGTTTTAATTCAAAATATGATATATTAAATTTATTTAAAGTAACATTTTCTATATCAAATTTATTTTTATTGTTTGAATAATAAATGCTTGTTCAATCTATTTCTTTTAATTTTAATTCAAATAATTTACTTCTATATTTTAATATGCATACTCCAATAAAAACAAAAGTAGAGACAAATATTAAATAAATAAAAGGCATGCCTATTAATATTAAAATTCTGTTTAAAGAATAATTATCTTCTTGATAAATAAAATATAATGATCATATAACTATAATAAGAAGACAAAATGAGATTCATATTGTGTACTTGTAAAACTTATTATAATTTGTATCAAAATTACTTTTAGTACTTATATTTTTTTTAATTAATTCACTTTTTTCCATTTTTATTTTTCCACCACTTTTAACCTCTTATTATTTATTAAAGATTTAATATTTTTCTTATAACTAATTTATAATCTTCTAAACTGTTTAATTATTTTTATTTTAGATATCATATTAATTTTAGATGTCATTGTTGATTAAATATTTAAATTTTAATTTATTAATTTTAATTCCCCTTTTATTAAATAATATCAAAAAAACACCTTAAAAGATGTGTAAAATTATGAAAATTTGTAAGTACAGAAGTTCTTACTAATATACTTTGATAGACACTATCAATATAAATTAATTTTTGCAAAAAAAAAAAAAAAAGACTCTATTAAAAAAATGAATCCTCTCTTAATAAATACCTTCTTTTTTATAACTATAAAAAAATAATAGCAACACCATTAAATATAATTGTCTTATAAAAAAATACTTTTAATACTGGAAATGTTATTTTGTTAATTAATTATAATCTAGAAGTTTTATAACATAAAAGTATCTAAGGTTCTTATTCTATATAATAGTACTATTTATTGCATTTCTTATGCACTGCTTTAAGATTTTCCTTTTGATTTGTACCACCTTGTGCTTTGGGATTTAAATGCTCGACATTTCAACAATTTGAATTATTAGGTTGTCATCC
The DNA here is from genome assembly GCF_964030865.1 of Spiroplasma endosymbiont of Dioctria linearis. Lineage (NCBI taxonomy): Bacteria > Bacillati > Mycoplasmatota > Mollicutes > Entomoplasmatales > Spiroplasmataceae > Spiroplasma > Spiroplasma endosymbiont of Dioctria linearis. The sequence goes on from NZ_OZ034984.1 coordinate 528,618, forward strand.
TTGATATGCACCATATTCCATTTGTTCCTTACATCTAAAGCATTTTTTATGACCTCTATCGCTAGTATCTTGTTGTGCTCCACAATTGCATTTTGGTGCATTCTCTCAGGCATGTCTTGCAATTGTTGGTAAATCTTTTTTTGCCATTTCTTTATTTCCTCGTTCTACAATATTATTATATAAAAAAAAGCAGATTTTTATAAAGATTTTAATGAAAAACTATTATTTAAACTGAACTACTAATAAGTTTCTTATTAGTTTTCTATCAAATGATTAATATTTTAAACATTTTTTTGTTAGCTTATAATTTTAATTTACACAATGAGTTATTTTTTGATAGATAGATATTAAAAAAAACTTATACATATAGAATTATGTATAAATTAAATTACTATTTTTCTTTTTATTCATGGATTGTTTCTTGTTTAGCTCATTTTTGAATTTCCAACATATACTCTTTTGTATTATTATTTAAAGTTTCATCCTTTTGTCACCCTTCAATAAATATATCAAAACTATCTGTTTGATCTCTAAAATAAGTTACTTTTGAGATTTTTGAGTTTAAAGATTCATAGTCTAATTGCATCATTTTATAAGATTCATACGCTCTTATAAATGTTTCAAATATTCAACTTTTTTGTCAAGCATCGCTATTTAATTTTATTAATTTTTCTTGTTCTTTACTACACTCATTACATTCATCAAGTTCCTTTGCTCAAATTGCATTCATTTTTTCTTGTTCTAAAACATAGTTATCTAATGCTTCTACAATATCATCTCCAGATTTTGGTTGATCTGGTAATTCAAATTTTTTCTCACTTTGACATGATATAACAGATGTTGAAGTTGAAGCAAATAAAGTTATTGCTGTAAATAAAGTTAATAATTTTTTCATAATTTCTCCTTTTAAATGAATTAATAAATATAGAATTATGTATAAATTAAATTACTATTTTTCTTTTTATTCATGGATTGTTTCTTGTTTAGCTCATTTTTGAATTTCCAACATATACTCTTTTGTATTATTATTTAAAGTTTCATCCTTTTGTCACCCTTCAATAAATATATCAAAACCTTCTGTTTCAATTCTAGAATAAGTTCCACTTGATATTTTTGAATTTAAAGATTCATAGTCTAATTGCAACATTTTATAAGATTCATAAGCTCTTATAAATGTTTCATATATTCAACTTTTCTGTCAAGCTTCACTATTTAATTTTATTTTATTTTGTTCTTCTTTACTACATTCCTTACATTCATCAAGTTCTTTTGCTCAAACTGAATTCATTTTTTCTTGTTCTAAAACATAGTTATCTAATGCTTCTACAATATCATCTCCAGTTTTTGGTTGATCTGGTAATTCAAATTTTTTCTCACTTTGACATGATATAACAGATGTTGAAGTTGAAGCAAATAAAGTTATTGCTGTAAATAAAGTTAATAATTTTTTCATAATTTCTCCTTTTAAATGAATTAATAAATATAGAATTATGTATAAATTAAATTACTATTTTTCTTTTTATTCATGGATTGCTTCTTGTTTAGCTCATTTTTGAATTTCTAACATATACTCTTTTGTATTATTATTTAAAGTTTCATCCTTTTGTCATTCTTCAATAAATTCATCAAAGTAATCTTTATTATCTCTACTATATATCATTTCTGAAGTCTTTGATTCTAATGTTTCATAATTCAATTGCAACATTTTATAAGATGTAAAAGCTCTTATAAAAGCTTCATATATTCAACTTTTCTGTCAAGCATCACTGTTTAGTTTAATTTGATTTTGCTCTTCCTTACTACATTCCTTACATTCATCCAGTTCTTTTCCTAAAATTTCATTGACACGCTTTTGTTCAAAACGATATTTATCTAATGCTTCTACAATATCATCTCCAGATTTTGGTTGATTTGGCAATTCAAATTTTTTCTCACTTTGACATGATATAACAGATGTTGAAGTTGAAGCAAATAAAGTTATTGCTGTAAATAAAGTTAATAATTTTTTCATAATTTCTCCTTTTAAATGAATTAATAAATATAGAATTATGTATAAATTAAATTACTATTTTTCTTTTTATTCATGTATTGCTTCTTGTTTAGCTCATTTTTGAATTTCTAACATATACTCTTTTGTATTATTATTTAAAGTTTCATCGTTTTGTCACCCTTCAATAAATTCATCAAAAGTATCTGTTTGATTTCTAAAATAAGTTACCTTTGATATTTTTGAATTTAAAGATTCATAGTCTAATTGCATCATTTTATAAGATTTAAAAGCTCTTATAAATGTTTCAAATATTCAACTTTTTTGTCAAGCATCGCTATTTAATTTTATTTTATTTTGTTCTTCTTTACTACATTCCTTACATTCATCAAGTTCTTTTGCTCAAACTGAATTCATTTTTTCTTGTTCTAAAACATAGTTATCTAATGCTTCTACAATATCATCTCCAGTTTTTGGTTGATCTGGTAATTCAAATTTTTTCTCACTTTGACATGATATAACAGATGTTGAAGTTGAAGCAAATAAAGTTATTGCTGTAAATAAAGTTAATAATTTTTTCATAATTTCTCCTTTTAAATGAATTAATAAATATAGAATTATGTATAAATTAAATTACTATTTTTCTTTTTATTCATGGATTGCTTCTTGTTTAGCTCATTTTTGAATTTCTAACATATACTCTTTTGTATTATTATTTAAAGTTTCATCCTTTTGTCATTCTTCAATAAATTCATCAAAGTAATCTTTATTATCTCTACTATATATCATTTCTGAAGTCTTTGATTCTAATGTTTCATAATTCAATTGCAACATTTTATAAGATGTAAAAGCTCTTATAAAAGCTTCATATATTCAACTTTTCTGTCAAGCATCACTGTTTAGTTTAATTTGATTTTGCTCTTCCTTACTACATTCCTTACATTCATCCAGTTCTTTTCCTAAAATTTCATTGACACGCTTTTGTTCAAAACGATATTTATCTAATGCTTCTACAATATCATCTCCAGATTTTGGTTGATTTGGCAATTCAAATTTTTTCTCACTTTGACATGATATAACAGATGTTGAAGTTGAAGCAAATAAAGTTATTGCTGTAAATAAAGTTAATAATTTTTTCATAATTTCTCCTTTTAAATGAATTAATAAATATAGAATTATGTATAAATTAAATTACTATTTTTCTTTTTATTCATGTATTGCTTCTTGTTTAGCTCATTTTTGAATTTCTAACATATACTCTTTTGTATTATTATTTAAAGTTTCATCGTTTTGTCACCCTTCAATAAATTCATCAAAAGTATCTGTTTGATTTCTAAAATAAGTTACCTTTGATATTTTTGAATTTAAAGATTCATAGTCTAATTGCATCATTTTATAAGATTTAAAAGCTCTTATAAATGTTTCAAATATTCAACTTTTTTGTCAAGCATCGCTATTTAATTTAATTTTATTTTGTTCTTCTTTACTACATTCCTTACATTCATCCAACTCCTTTGCCAAAATTATGTCCACTTTTTCTTGTTCTAAAACATAGTTATCTAATGCTTCTACAATATCCTCTCCAGATTTTGGTTGATTTGGTAATTGAAATTTTTTCTCACTTTGACATGATATAACAGATGTCGAAGTTGAAGCAAATAAAGTTATTGCTGTAAATAAAGTTAATAATTTTTTCATAATTTCTCCTTTTAAATGAATTAATAAATATAGAATTATGTATAAATTAAATTACTATTTTCTTTTTATTCATGGATTGCTTCTTGTTTAGCTCATTTTTGAATTTCTAACATATACTCTTTTGTATTATTATTTAAAGTTTCATCCTTTTGTTTTGATGCAATAAATATATCAAAGTAGTCCGTATTAACTATAGTATAAGTTTTTTCTGATATTTTTGATTCTAAAATTTCATATTTTAATTGCAACATTTTATAAGATGTAAAAGCTCTTATAAAAGCTTCATATATTCTACTTTTCTGTCAAGCATCACTATTTAATTGTATTAATTTTTCTTGCTCTTTACTACATTCATTACATTCATCAAGTTCATTTTTTCAAATTTCATCCGCTTGACTTTTTTCAGTAGTAATTTTATCTAATGCTTCTACAATATCATCTCCAGATTTTGGTTGATTTGGCAATTCAAATTTTTTCTCACTTTGACATGATATAACAGATGTTGAAGTTGAAGCAAATAAAGTTATTGCTGTAAATAAAGTTAATAATTTTTTCATAATTTCTCCTTTTAAATGAATTAATAAATATAGAATTATGTATAAATTAAATTACTATTTTTCTTTTTATTCATGGATTGCTTCTTGTTTAGCTCATTTTTGAATTTCTAACATATACTCTTTTGTATTATTATTTAAAGTTTCATCCTTTTGTCATCATTCAATAAATTCATCAAAGTAATCTTCATTATCTCTACTATATATCATTTCTGATGTCTTTGATTCCAATGTTTCATAATTCAATTGCAGCATTTTATAGCTTCTATAACCTCTTATAAATGCTTCATATATTCAACTTTTCTGTCAAGCATCACTGTTCAGTTTAATTTTATTTTGCTCTTCTTTACTACATTCCTTACATTCATCCAGTTCTTTTCCTAAAATTTCATTGACACGCTCTTGCTCAGAACGATATTTATCTAATGCCTCTACAATATCATCTCCAGATTTTGGTTGATCTGGTAATTAAAATTTTTTCTCACTTTGACATGATATAACAGATGATGAAGTTGAAGCAAATAAAGTTATTGCTGTAAATAAAGTTAATAATTTTTTCATAATTTCTCCTTTTAAATGAATTAATAAATATAGAATTATGTATAAATTAAATTACTATTTTTCTTTTTATTCATGGATTGCTTCTTGTTTAGCTCATTTTTGAATTTCTAACATATACTCTTTTGTATTATTATTTAAAGTTTCTTCCCTTTGTCATCCTTCAATATATTCATCAAAAGTACTTGTTTCTCTTTTTACATAAGTTACATTTGAAACTTTGGAATTTAAAGTTTCATAGTCTAATTGCAACATTTTATAAGATTTATATGCTCTTATAAATGTTTCATATATTCTACTTTTTTGTCAAGCTTCACTATTTAATTTTATTAATTTTTCTTGTTCTTTACTACATTCATTACATTCATCAAGTTCCTTTGCTCAAATTACGTTCATTTTTTCTTGTTCTAAAATAGTTATCTAATGCTTCTACAATATCATCTCCAGATTTTGGTTGATTTGGTAATTCAAATTTTTTCTCACTTTGACATGATATAACAGATGTTGAAGTTGAAGCAAATAAAGTTATTGCTGTAAATAAAGTTAATAATTTTTTCATAATTTCTCCTTTTAAATGAATTAATAAATATAGAATTATGTATAAATTAAATTACTATTTTTCTTTTTATTCATGGATTGCTTCTTGTTTAGCTCATTTTTGAATTTCTAACATATACTCTTTTGTATTATTATTTAAAGTTTCATCCTTTTGTCACACTTCAATAAATTCATCAAAAGTATCTGTTTGATTTCTAAAATAAGTTACCTTTGATATTTTTGAATTTAAAGATTCATAGTCTAATTGCATCATTTTATAAGATTTAAAAGCTCTTATAAATGTTTCAAATATTCAACTTTTTTGTCAAGCATCGCTATTTAATTTAATTTTATTTTGTTCTTCTTTACTACATTCCTTACATTCATCCAACTCCTTTGCCAAAATTATGTCCACTTTTTCTTGTTCTAAAACATAGTTATCTAATGCTTCTACAATATCATCTCCAGATTTTGGTTGATCTGGTAATTCAAATTTTTTCTCACTTTGACATGATATAACAGATGTTGAAGTTGAAGCAAATAAAGTTATTGCTGTAAATAAAGTTAATAATTTTTTCATAATTTCTCCTTTTAAATTAATTAATAAATATTTGACGATTCAATTTCTATAATTTTGTTTATAGTTGACATAATATCATTATCATAAATTAATAAAGGTATAGTCAAACCTAAACTCGTTTGGTAATTATATAAATAAGTTTTATAAACTTGTACATTTATATTACTATTTTGTTTAGCAGCCTTTTTAACGGCATCAAGTGCTAAATCCTGACTTTGATAATAAATAAAGTTAGAACTATCATTTACATCTCTAATTCTATACACAGCATATCTACCATCTGAAATAATATTATCATAAGATAATTTAAAATTTGGATCTCATGTTTTTATTTCATCTCTATGTACATATTTTGCTGTTAATGAAATATTATTATGTAATTTTCTTAATGCTGCCTCTTCACTTTCTCCAGATGATTCTACTTTTCCAAAAGCATCATAAACTATATATTTTTTTTGTAATGTTCTTTTACTGTTTATAATTTCCTTTTCTTTGGCCTCTTCAAGGGTATTTGCCAACAGTTTACCATCTCTACTTGATAAATCTTGATCTGTTCCATATGAATATTTTAATACAGAACTAAAAGTACCTTGCAGTGGTAAAAAATTATCTAATTGTTCTTCTGTAACATAAAAATCTTCTCTCATTTTATACATTGCTTTATTATCAATTATATAAGGCTCTTTTAATATTCTTTCCTTTATTGGTAAAAAGTCATTATAACTTTGAATTAATGAGTATTTGAAACCTTGATTACCATTAACATCATATAATTTATCTTTTGCAATAGATCCTTCTTTATTTAAATTTAAATTATTATTTTTAAGATCTTTAAAAGTTAATTCCTTATTTGGATTTTCAAAATTTTGTAATCCATTAAAATAATTTGAGAATCATTTACTATAAAAATTTGCTAAATTATCTTGTGTCATATCACTTGTTGTATATGCATTTCCCATTTCTGGTGAGAATCATATTTCATCTCCACTTATTTTATCTTTTGTAATATATCCTGTAAAAGAAGTACGAGTTTCATCGTAATAACTAAAATCATCTATTGTAACTTTTTTATTTTTATAACTAGAATGCATTAAATTAATTTTTCCATTACTACATGATTTTTCATTATATTTAAAATTAAAAGTCTTTGTTAAATAAGGTCTCTTACCTTCCTTCTGACTTTGTCAATTAGTTCTAAATTCTCCAAGAAAAGAAGATCAAGAATTAAATGTTTTATTATCTAACATTTCCAAATTAACATAGTCACCAAAACCATAATCATCACTTGCTCCTTGACATTGAACTGTTATTCTATAATCTTTTTTTGGCATAAATTTTATTCTATATTTAGAGTTAGTATCCAATAAATTTTTATAATAACCTTCATAAAATTCTGATTCCAACTCTCTTTTTAATTTAGCAAAACTCTCTTCTTGAGTTCCAAAGAAATTAATTGGTTTAATTGCTTGTTGATTTAATCCTGTTTTTTTATTGACATAATATCCAGAAGTAAATTTTGATATTAAAGCCTCAACATCATTTTGATTGAAAGCATTATAGTATTCATTTGCATAAATATAGTATAAAGATTTATTAATTTTTAGATTATATTTTTCATTATTTTTGGCTTCATCAGGTGTATCAAATCATTCAATTTGATCATAACTGTACTTTGCTTTTACATTTCCCAAATTAGCATAAGTATTTAATGCATTTTCTTTTGAAAGAGCTATATTTCCAAAAGCATCTCTATATACTTGACTAAAATTATTGATATTAACATCATAAATTTTTTTATCATCTAATGTCATATGCTCATAATTTTTAATAATTTTTGATGGATTTGAAGAAGTCAATTGCATTTGTACAAAGTTATTTTTTAGAATATACTCATCTAGTTCCTGAGGAGAATTAAATTTCTTTCCATCAAAATAACTATATTCAGTATCTCCAATATATAGTCTATTTTCTTCTATATCCTTATAAAGCTCTTCAATTTGTTGATTTGATAAATTGCGAAATTTTATATTACTAATATTGTTTTCACTAGTAAGTAACGGTAGTATAGTTGAACTACTTAATACCAGAGCTAAACTTACTTTATATAATAATTTTTTAAACATGTTTACTTCACCCCTCTTTTAATAAACTTCATGAGTTTGTTGCTCAATTCATTTTCTAAATTCTCATTCATTTAAAAATATATTGTCTTTAAAATCAAAGGTTTTTAACTCACCATTTTGATTAATTACTTGATAATTAATATTATTATCTAGATAAGTTAATAACTGATTTAATGTTTTAAAATACTTATTTTGTCCATAAAAATCCAACTTATAAAAGTCATACTGACTTCCTTGATATTCTTCTAAACTATCATAGATTGAAGTTTTTATTAGATCACTGTTAATAATTAACTTAGATTCAACAGGTTGATTAATTTTAATGAAGGAAATAATTTCTTCTTCACTATCCTTATAAATTTTTTCACCATTTTTCATTATATAAAAATATTTTTTATTAAATTTGGAATTAGCAATGTTTTCTTTTAAACTTGATATTGCATCATACTTATTTTCAAAAGCATTTCCAAAACCATCTAAATAGTATTCTTTTTTATGAATTACATATTCTTCTTTAAATAGCTGTTCAATAAATATTTCCTTTTCTTTAACTAAAGCTTCTTGATATTCAGATCAAGTAAATCCTCCTGGTGAGTTTACGGGCTTATTAAATTTATCATTTGTTAATGTATAAACCTTGCTTTTGTTCATAATACTTGCAAATATTTTTCTTGAAGAGAAGTAATTTTGAGGATTTTTGTAGGCATCTAATATTAACTCTTCTTCTGCTGTATCTTTATGCAAATAATACTTATTTTTAAACTCATAAATAGTTGTTGATGAAGATTCTGGGTTTTTTGGAACTAAATAGTTTATTGCTGAATCTGAAATTTTTATAACGTTTACTTTTGGATTTGGTTTTTTAATTGATATATTAATTAAAGGAATTTTAATTGTAGGCACTGTATAAAATAATGATGTATTTTGATCTAATTTTGCTTCAAAACTAACTACTGACATAAAACTTAAAGCTTGACTTATACTCCATGCCTTTCCTACTCAACTTAATCCTGATACTAAACTAGTAGCACTTGCTTTTGAATTATAATTCTTATCTGTAAATCCTTTAAAACCAATTCCTTTATAAATATCTTCACTCTTACTTTCAATTTCCTTTTGATTTTCTTTATTAATTTCTTCCATGTTACTATCTATTTGCAACTGAGAAGTATTTTTATCTTTAAAGGTATTTTCAGTTTTTTTCTTATTTTTGCTTAGCTTTTCAAGTGGTTCCATTACAGTTTCTGCTATTTTTTGAAATTTTACAACTCCATCCAGTAATCTTTTATTTGCACCACCTTCTGAATAGAATTTATCCACATTTATAAAAAGAGAATATATATCTTCAAAACTACTTTCTCTTAAAGATTCCAATCCATTTTCAGAATCATTTGAAAAAACGTTCTCAACCATTTCTTCTTGTGAATTAATTATATCTGCTAATATATATACAAACGATTTTTCTAACTCTTCATAAGAAACACCAATTCTATGTACTTTACTTTTTATTAATAATTTATTAAATACAACTAGCAATTTATTAAAATTTGTAAATTCTTTATCTTTAATAAGATTTAAATCCATTGACGCATCTTCAAAATAATTTTGTTTAATATTACTCATTATAAATTCTAATTCTTCCTTACCTTCTTGACTCCAATCAATATTCTCTTTTAAATATTGCAAATATTCAAAAGAGGCAAAATTACTTTTTTCACCAGAATTGGATTTATGAATTCAAGGCAAAACAATATCAATGACAGTACTTGTCATTGATGATAAACTGACAGCATAACTATAAGCAATTAAAGGATTAATATCAACAGAACCAGTTTGTTCAAATTTAATATTATTATCTTTAATCTCTTCAGTTGATTCAAAATATTTTGGACCAACTAAATATCCATTTTGTAAATTAAGATTTCCTACTTGTGCTCAATAAGATTTTTTATCTGCATCTAAAACTTCTTTAATATGCTCTCTAGATAATTTTGGATCTAAAGGTTTTATTAAATTTTCATATTCTAAGTAGTTATAATCGGAAAAAGCTTTTCCATTATATTCAAAACCAGTTGTCATATTTTTTCTTAATCAAGATTTAATTTCTGTTTCTGTTTGACATATTCCACTTTGCAAATAGCAAGTAGTTTTATCATCACTTTTTTCCAACTCTTTTAGTTTAATTTCTTCATAGTATGATCTTGCATCACTTTCATTGTTTGTTTCTTTACCTTCAACGAAAATTGATGATTCATAATTAAAGTATGTTTCTAAAGCATTATCTCTTGAAAGATATGCTTGATTATCATGACCCCTATAAACTTTAACCTCTTCTTCTACATTAGAAGTTACAATATCAGAAGAAAGTTCTCCAGAAGCATTAATTGTATAATTGCCTGGATTTCTCATTGTTTTTTCTTCTGTGATTTTGAATTTCTGATTTATATATAAATCTAGTTCTTCTTTTGTGTTAAATAACTGATTGTCAAATTTAAAAATATTTGTTTCGTAGTTAAAAGTTCTTTGTGCTTCATTATAAGCATAGTTATAAACTTCTTCTTTTGTTAAAAACTCTTTACCTGCAAAACTATAACCTATTGGCTGAGGTTCTACAATATTATTATTTGTTAATACAATACTAACTGGAACTATTGTTCCAATAGTTCCAATAGATATAAGTGAAACAATAGAAAGTCTCTTTTTTGTTAATCACTTACCATTTTTTGATTTAAATATTTTATTTACTAATTCAGTAAAATTATTAGTATTTTTTTTCATTTTTTCTTTCTCTTTTGAAAATAAATTAAATAAGCATAATAGAGAGTTTTTATCTAATTGCTTTATTTTCTAAATTTTCCTCCCCTTATTTGCTGAAATTTACTCATATGTGCATTAGTAAAAACTTCACACAATTATTTTATACACCTAATTTATTGCAAAATCAATATTTTTACCATAAATTTAACAAATTTTGGAAAAATTTTGCAATAATATAAGCGCATACTTTAGAATGTTATATATAACTTTAATAACTTATTAACAATAATTAACAGTATTGTATTTGTAAGATTTAACTTTAAAATTAAGAATTGTATCTAATTCAATTATTTCAAAATAATTTGTCATTTCTCATTAAAAATTCTTTGATAAGACTTTTTAATTCGTTTTTTAAATAAATTTCTTTTTAATCTCTAATTATTGTTAAAGAATTATTAAGATCTCAATCAAGATTTGAAAAATAAGGTATAATTGGGCTTCCTTCATTTATCCATACTTTTGTATGGAATATAAAATGTAGTCTAAACCTTTTTTCTTTATCGTTATAACTTCACACTATTCCTGCTTTTACACTGTTCCTGCTAGACCAATTCTAAAAACTCATAAATCATTACTATATTTTCTAGCTGGCTCAATATTATTTACATCTCCTTTAACTTCTTCATAATATTTATAAACAGATGCCTGTTCGCTTGATTTATCAGTACCAAATGATGATCCAAATATTAATGTTGGCTCTGTAGAAGTTCTATTTCATCATTGTTTCGTAAATTTCTTGTATTTAGGTTCATCACTAAATCCCAATGTAATAGCTAAATATTGCTCAACAATTGGACTACCATAACCCCCTGTGTGTTAATCATAGCGAACTTATTCTCAATTAAGAGATTCCTTATTACTAATTGATCTACTTCATAAACAGAATTTTCAGATTCTGAAGTAGATCAATAAATATTTCATTTTCGAATTCACTTCTATAATTTGTTTCAACTTGTCTTTCCTCGATTAATACATTACTAATAATTGGAATTGCGCCACTACTTCCTATGGATGCAATTCATAATAAACATATCATTTTAGACATTTTTATTTGTTTTTCCTTAACTCCATAAGCACCTACAAATGATATATCCATTGGTCAAATAAAAGTAATTTATAAGTACTTATGGTGCCTTTTTAGCACCAATATTTGTAACTAAAACTATTATTATAATAAAAAGTGTTATTAATTCAATTATCTACCTTTAGCAATTTGCAATATTTGCAGTTATAATATATTAAGGAGTTTAAATAATGTCTAGGGAAGAAAAGATTTTTAATTATTGAATAAAACTTTTAAATGACTTATTTAGTTTAGATCAAAAACAAATAGAAAAAGAAAATCTATTAAATTCATCTAAAATAAAAAATCAATTAGCAGTTACAAAAAATGATAATAATAGTGTTTATAGCAGTATAAGGTATTTTTTTAATAAGCATTTTCAAAATAACTATAAAAATTTAAATAAAGAAAGTATTTTATATTACTACATAAATAGCTCTTATAAAAACTGAGACAATATAAAAAATAGAAATTTTATATACCCTTTTGGAATAAATAATAGTCAAAAAAAAGCTGTGGAAAATGCTTTTAAATCTAATTTTTCTATAATTCAAGGTCCGCCAGGAACAGGAAAAACTCAAACAATATTAAATATTGTTTCAAATATTCTTTTAGATAAAAAAACAGTTGCTATTGTTTCAAATAATAATTCAGCTATTGATAATATATTTTATAAATTGAATCCCAAAATTAAGGATAGTAATAATTATAAAGAACAACTAGAAGTAATTTGATTTTTATCTTCTTTCTTAGGGTCATTTTCAAAAAATAAAAATTACTTTACATTGGAAATGCAAGAAAAAATAGCATCTGCAAAAGAAAAATGAAAAAAAGCATTTGAAAAATCCAATGTAAATATGGAAATTAGTGTGCAAAATGATAAATTTCAAGTACTAATTGAAGAAATTGAAGAAATTGAAATTTTAAAGAAAAAAATATTAAGAGATGAAAAAGTATTACCTAAAGTTAAAAAAGAAAAAGAAATATATGAATCAAAAATTATCTTAAAATATAAAAATAACACTAATTTATTGAAATTATCCCTTGATAAATTAAATAAATTTTATATTAAAATTAAGGTCTACAAAAAAGATAAGCTATCATGATGATTTAAATTAAAAAATAAATTTAAATATAAGCTACCTAAGAATTTTTTTAAATACGACTTCATATCAGAAATATACTTTCACGTTCTAAATAAAAAAACTAAAGAGCTAAAAGAAAACTTAATTAAAAATAAAAAATTATTAAATGAGATTGATAATAATCAATTAGATGACTTAATAAAAATATCAAAAGAAATATTATATAACTCTATTTATGAAAATTATATGTCAGAAGAAAAAATAAACTTAACAGCAAATAACTTTACTGAAGTTAGTTCTGAATTTATAAAATTATTTAATAAACAGCCAATAGTTCTAAGTACAATTTTTTCATTAATAAATTCTAAGCCAGCAGATGTACTATATGATTATTTAATAATAGATGAAGCTTCACAAACAGACATGTTAGCTAGCATTGCTTCAATGGCTTGTGCAAAAAACATAATAGTAGTTGGTGATTTAAAACAGTTATCTCAAGTTAACTCCCCTAACTATAAAAATTACTTTGAAGAAAATAAACTATTTTTAAATGAAGGATATGAATACTGAGAAAATAATATTTTGAAATCTCTTATAAAAATATATGGTGAAAAGATTCCTAATCAACTATTAAGAGAACATTATAGATGTGATCCTGCTATCATTGAATTTTGTAATCAAAAGTACTACAACAATGAACTGATTATTATGACTGAATCAGAAAATGAACAAAGTCCTTTTGAATTAATAGTTGGTGAATCTTTATACTATACTGACACAAATAACTCTAAAACTAGTAGAAAAGAGTTAGAAAATATTAAACAATATCTTAGTGATAATAAAATTAGTGACATAGGAATTATTAGCCCTTTTAGAGATCAAGCTAATATCTTAAATAAACAATTAGGTACAGATAAGATAATTGCTAATACAATTCATGCTTTTCAAGGACAAGAAAAAGATTCAATACTATTTGCTGTTACAAGACAATCAATAAAAGGAAAAGATGATTTTGTTTCTAATCCAAAATTAATAAATGTAGCTGTCTCAAGAGCAAAAAATAAATTTATACTTGCATATTCAAAAAATATTAATAGTTGTCCTGACAATGATATCAAAGACTTAATAAATTATATTCAATTTAATTTTCCAAATAGCAAAGAAGTTTATAAAAAGAATACTGAGTTTTATATTTTATCAAAAGAATATAATAATGATTTAATAGAGTTTATTAAAAACTATAATAAAAACCACTTCAATGGTGCTAAAGAACCAACTGAAATAATAATACATACAGTTCTAGAAAAAATTATATCGCTGGAGGAATTTAATAACTTAGATATTACCCTATTCAAAAAATTAAGTCATATTATTCCTAAAGCTATAGAGAATGATATTTTTAATAAAAGAGAAAAAGAATTTTTAAATCATCACTGATCTCATATTGATTTTCTGGTTTATGATAAATTTAGTTTTGAACCTGTCTTAGCAATTGAAGTCGATGGATATACATTTCACAGAAAAGAAAAACAAAAATGAAGAGATAATTTAAAAGATAAGGCTTTAAAAATTCAAAATATACCTATCATGAGAATTAGTACAGATACATATAAGAAAATTGGACTTTCAATAATTAATAAAATAAGAGAAATAAAAAATAAATAGAGAACGTTAATAATTGAATCAAATATTAGAAATATAATATATGATTCAATTTTTTACTTGAACAATCTTTAATTTATTTTAAAAACAATCTTCACTTTTTTAGAAACTCAAAATCATATAATTGGTTTAAAAAAATTATTTTTAGAGTTAATTTTAAAATCAGTTCTAATAAACATGCAAAAGAATTTTTAATTACAATCAAATAAGTAAAGTTATAAATTTAATAATATTTGCTTAAAGAATAAATAATTTGTTTTTGAAAAATTAAGCATTAAGAAAAAACTGCTAAAATTTAGAATAGATTATTCCTTATTTATTAAAAAATCAATAAAGAGTTTTTAAATTAAACACTTTTAAAAATTTAACATTTTATTAATAAATATATTTATTTTATAATTACAAAATATTAATATTTAAAAACACTTAACTTTTAGCTTTATGTAATGCTTTATAATCGTCAAAATAAAATAAAAGTAAATTCATTCAATGAATTTACTTTTATAAAAAACTTTATTATTTTGTAATTTAACTATCAATTTTCAGGAGAATAATAAAATATTATTCTCCTTCCAATATTTTTTTACTTTGAGCTTCTTTATGTTAATAGTTTATCCTAATTTCAATGATAACTTCTCATTTAATATATTTTTAAATTTTTTTTATTAATAACTTTTTTTATTAATAAAAATTAAATATGCACCAAAAGTTAGAATTAAAGATATTAATGTATAAGTTATATATAATATTTCTACCTTCAAGAATCTTTTAGTTTTTAAATTTGTTATAGTTATTTCAGATTCTTTTGAATAACTCTTAATATTGTTTAAACTTGAAAATAGCTTCTGACGTGCCCCTATTTGATTAATTAATATATCATTTTTATAATCCACTGATTGATACATCAATGAAAAATGTCTAAGAGGATTAAATACATTTTTAATATTTTCAACCTTTTGAGCATTAATAATATCTTCGGTTGTTATTACAGAACCATCCATCTTAGTAAACGGTCTTTCTGAAATTATATAATATACTTTATTCATAAGTGTTCTTGTAAATAAATACTCATCAGGGCTATAGTTATTCTTAATTTTTTCTTGTAAATCTAAATTTAAATTAATTTTTTTTGGTTTATAAGACAGATCTAATTCTTGATAGAACAAATAGTTTACAGCATCTTTATTAATAAAATTATAAACTTCATGATACTCTATGCCATTTTTTGCTTCTATAGCTTTATTTGTTAGTTTTAATATTTCTTCTGAATTAGTAGTATACTCATTAGAAAATTCATAAACATTTTCTCATGTATTTATCTTTGATTCTGAAAAAAGAGATTCAATTTCAAGGGAGATATCTTTAAATACTACAGCTTTATTTTGAACCTCCAATTCTCAAGTTTTATAACCAGCCATTACTTCTTCAATATCCATAGACATAAATTCAGGTTGCTGTAAAGCAAAGTGAAGATTTGATATTTTCTCACTTTTTTTTATTTCTTCAAATTGCTGATTTGCATAACTAAAGTTGATTGCCATATTATTAAGTTGTTTAATATTTGAAGAGGAATTAAAACTTGATATCATTCCTAATAAACTAACCACTACCAACAATAACACTGAAAATAATGTAGCCAGTGTACCAATAATTGATTCTCTTTTTAATAACATTGAGAATAAAATAGTCACTGAGAAAACCATTAAAACAAAAATAGAGTATCACCCATATACTGAGATGTATATCTTATATACTAAAATATTTGCATTACCATTCGCTAAAAAAATTGAATAGAAAATAATTGACTTAATTAAACTAATAAGTAAAAAAGAAAACAGAACAATTAATATAAACATAACTCTACTAAAAAAAATACTTTTTTTAGAAATTCCATATCTTAACTCAAGTTTATAAGTATTATCAACTATTTGATTTAATAGTATGGTCAAACTGTAAAAAATTGTAATAAATAAAAATATTATAGAGTTTATTATAATAATTAAATTAATTGACAAATATATATTTTCTACACTTTTGTTTGTATTTAAAATTAAAGACGAGATAAGTTCAGATACAAAAATAGATGAGAATGCTATTACATATATTAATCAATTTGTCTTTTGATTTTTAAATATAATTAATTGATTAATAAAAGTAATTTTAAGAGAATTTTTTTTATTTTTCATTCATATACTCCTCTAAACTACTTTTTATTTCCTCAGAATTGTTTGAACTATATTTATTAAATATCTCATTAATATTATCACTCTTATTAAATTTTTTATTATATGTAATTTGACCATCATCCATAATAATTACGTGATCAATTAATTGCAATACTTCCGAAATTAAGTGAGTAATTATAACTATAATAGTATCTTCAGACTTTAATTTCCTTATTACATCTAAAATAATTGTTTTATTTTTAATATCTAAATTTGCTGTAGGCTCATCAAAGAAAATAATCTTTGGTTTAAAAAGCATACAAGCATATAATGATAATAATTTTTTTTGTCCTGCCGATAAATTTTTAATTTTAATTTTTCAATATTTTTTTACATCAAAAATACTTGCTAAATAATTAATTCTATTCTTATATTCTTGTTTTGAAAGTAAGTTAATATTTACTAGTATTTCAATAAAATTTCTAACACTAATATCATTAGGCAATTCATTATTTTCTGTAAAAAAATATCAATCCCTAAAATCAATATTTCTTTGCTCCAAATTATCTAAATAAATTTCTCCCGAAGTCTTATTGAGTTCATTAAAAATTATTTTTGTTAATGTGGTTTTACCTACTCCATTATTTCCAAAGAGTCCATAACAATTTCCTTTTTCTAGAAAAAAAGAAATATCTTTAAGAATATTTTTTTCTTTAAAACTCTTATTTATTTTATCTATTTTTAGCATTTCATTTTCCTAACTATAAATTATATAAGTTGAGGTTGCCCCCACCATAAAAGTATTCATTAAATTTGGTATTATTTCAATTGAATTAGTTTTTTCTGATTGACCTTGTGAGTTATCATAATCAAAAAACATACTAATACCATTTGCTATAACCTTCTGGTCTCTTTTAGTTACTATTTTATTTAGATTCTTTGTAGCATCTATATTCATTAAAGAGTTTGGAAACCAAATAATAGAAACTCATATATTATAGTAAGTATTTCCAACTATTTTTACTCCACTAAATATTTGTGTTGTTAGTGTAGCTAATCCAAAAGTATTGTTTTTTAAAATTAATTTATTATCAATATTGTTAAGCCCTGTTACATACGATAAGTAATCTATTTTAAAATTAGAAGTGCTTGAAACTACCTCATCTTTAATATTTTCTTGACCATTAGTATATAAAAAAGTATACTGATCATTTTTAAATTGTCCTAATGAAGCATGATGAACTAAACTACCCCAAGCCCAAGAATATCAAACTCCCAAATGAGATTTAATAGTAAGATTATCTCCATTTCATTCTTCATATAAAACAAGTCTTGCCGCTTCATTATTATTATGTTTTGAATCTGAAAAGTTAAATATTGTTTTACTATTATTTTTATTTTGCAAAAGATAAGTAATACCAGTTGTTGAATATGAATGATTCTTTCCAGCTGGATATGTTCATCTATTAATATCTCAATTATTTCAAAAATTAACCATATATTCATATGTTATATTAAGTGCAGCATAATTATTTACAAATTCATCTCTACTATTTGCATAATCTCTGGTATTAATTGTAATACCTTGAATTAAATGTTCATATCAAGTATCTTTGGGTACATATCCTAATAAATAATCAATAGGTTTTACAACACTAGGTAAATTTTTATCTCCAGTTGTATCAATAAAAATTCTGTAGTTACTTCCGTAATTTTTACCGTTAAATTTAATATCATTATTTAATAAATCATCATTATTAAAATTTACTGATTTTTTTATATCTACTACTTCATACTTCTTATTATCTATAATAAGAGTTGATAAATTTAATATAGAGAAAATTGATAAAACTAATACAAAAAATATATTAATAATTCCATTTTTTAACATTTTTTGCTTCCTCTTTCTTTTTGATTATTAAATTTTTAGAATAATTTTACTTTGATATTAAATTTTTATTATTGTTAACTAATGCCTATTAATTAATAAATTAATAGGCATAAAATATTTTTATATGTATAAAATCTATTTATACAAAATTATTATAATGCATATTTTTAAATAAAATAAAAAATATTATAATATTTTTTATTAAGATTATAAGTAATAAGCGATTATGTCCCTACATATTAACAAGCGACTTTGTCCTCTTTTATAATCCATAAATGTTGGTTTTTTGAAAGGACTACTATTAAATACAATGAAATAAGAACAACTAAGATTAATTAAGTAATTATGTTTAAGAAAAGACTCTATTAAAAATACAGCCTATAAATTAGGTTATAGTGTTAGACACACAAGACAAAACTTAAAGAATATCAAGAGACTGGAGAAAAACATTAGTTGAAAGAACTTTTGGAACTTTGCAAAGAAGATGAACTCAAATAATTCTACTCTTAGATTTAAAAAATATTGAGCAGTTAAATAATTATTTACCCCATCTTATTCATAAATACAATCAAGATTTTTCAATACCTTTAGACCAATTAGAATCAGTAGCTAGAAAATTTAATCAAGATTAAGATATTATTTTCTCTTATCGAAGTGAAATAATTATTGATAATGGTCATAGTATTGATTTTAAAAAATTAAGTGATTTATATGTAAGTATTTACTGCAATTTACTTTAAGCTAAAGTTAAAACTAATGATTATGGAAACAATAAATAAGAAGTATTATGCACTAATTGGAAATGACATTTACAATCTTATTCAAGTTGAAGATGAACTTTTACATGGAAGTATGAAAACACTATCTAATAAGGAGTTTGAAACGACTAAAATACCAAAAATTGACTCTCCTTGGAAAGCAACTAAATGATACTTTTTTGATAGAAAAAGAAAAAATACAATATCTATTTATTAGACAAATCTTGTATTTTGGGACATAATCGTTTTCTATCTACAATATAAATGCTATTTTTAGTATAAATATTCTGAATAATAAATAATTACAAAAAGAATATTTTAAATTATAGACGTATTAATATATTGAAAATAGAGCTAACTATTTTTTATCAAACAAAAGAATATTTTCACTCTTTGGTTTAGTGCCTTTCATATTTTCTATATCAATCTTTATAAAACGCGCATCTTCAAAAGCTGTTCCTGAAACAAGACATTGACCTGGTACCAATGTTGGAAGCAAACCTATTTTGTCGTTTCCAACATAAGAGTTAGTTTGCTTAATGATATCAATATCCTTATCGTTTATTAACTTATGAATAATAAAATTATGCATTTGAGATAAAATATCTGTTGGAATATCTGCTGGTCTTTGACTTGCCAAAGTTAAAAATAACCCATATTTTCTTCCCTCTCTTATAATCTTTTTTAATATATTAAGTGAACTTATATTTTCATCATCCTCTGATTTTACTGTTACGTTATGTGCTTCATCTATAATTAAATTTATATAATTTTTGTTTTTTTCAGCTTTTTTTATTTTTCCTAAAATTAAACTAGTTATAAAGTTTATTATTATATTTTTATTTGAATCAGTATAATTTTGTAGTTCAAAAATACTAATCCCATTGTCAAAAAAATCAAAAAAATCAAAAAAATCATTTTCAAAATTTAAATCAAAAATATCATTAAATTCATCACGTACTAACAAACTTCTATTATAGACTGGCATTAATCAATCATCGTTTCCACCGTCAATTACAATATGATACAAAATTAAAAAAACAAAAAAATTTATATCCTTTGAAATATTTGTTTGTAATTTAATAGAATTTTGAAATATTTCAGTTTTAATAGTTTCATTAATTTTTATATCCGGTTCTTGATTTAAGAAAATTTCTCCTATATGTGCTGACCCTGTTCCTCCATCTTTTTTGGCTATTCTAATTTTATTTAAATTTTTTAAAAATAATTTTCAACTTTCGTCGTCTTTAAATAAAAAATTTGAGTTTTCTATAATAGTTTTAAGCTTAAAAAGTCAATCAAATTTTTTATCTTTACAAATTTTAAATATTATATCTTGTAAATATTTCTCTACTTCATTTTTTTCTTCTTTTATTATCTTTTTATATTCTTTTCATGATTTCTTAATTAATGGAGCTTGAGTCTTTGTTGTAGCATTTAGAACATTACATCATATATCTCCATTAATTTCATTAAAATTTATAGTTATTTTATTTTTATTATCCAAATATATTGTTTTTGAAAAATTAGATAGATTATTTTCACATATTGAATTTGAATATTCATTATTATAATCAAATAAAAATAGTTTGACTTTTATATGTGAATTAAAAAGTTCTCTGTTTTCTATAAGATCACTAAAAATTTTGGATAAGGTTACAGATTTTCCAGATCCAGTATTTCCAAAAATACCTAGATGAGAGGCAAAAAAATTATTTAGATTTGTTTTAACATTAAAATTATCATTTTCTAGATCTTTTCCTATTTCATATTCATTCTTCAATTTCAAATCATTGTTAATTATTTTGAGATCTTCCAACGTTAATTCATAAACTCTACTTCCTAAAATTATAGGAATTCCAAAACTTCCTTTTATAAAATTTTCAGTATTTTTTTTATTTATAAAAGAGCCATAAATAGTAGCATCTAATTCCTTATATATTTCTCCACCTGTGCTTTTATTTCTTATATACTGTGCACCAATTATTTTAAGTATTATAGTATTAAATCCAGTTTGAATTTTTACTAATGTATTTGCATGGGGGTTAAAATTTTTTGTTTTTAAATTGTAAGGAGAATCTGAATCTGATTCAAAACAATAAATGTAAACTTTTCTGACATCCAAATTTACTTTGGTTACATAACCTATTGCGTCTTCCATTTTTTATTAATCCCTCTCATTTATTTGCTTATTGTCATTATTTATAAGTGAAAATAAATTTTTCAAAGTTTTGAATACATTTGAAGTTTTAAAACTATATAAATCCATTTCAACTTCACTTTTATTAATTCTTTCTAAAATTACATTATCAAAATCCTTTTCTTCTTCTAATATATTAGAAACTAATCCATTACTTGTGTTTGAAAAAAATTCCATATTTATTATTATATTTGCATCATTAAAAGAATCTCTCAAAATTTCATTGATGTGTTTATCGCCAAAAGAATAGCCAATTACAAATATAATATTTTTTCCTTGTTTATTATCTAACAAATTTCTCATATTTATATAACCTTTAAAAATTTTCATATCAGATAAAAAATTACTATATTTTGTTCTTCCAGGAATAATAGGTTCATTTTTATTTCCATGAATTTTTTGAATATAATAAGTTGGAATAAAAGTCTTTGTTGAATCATGATAAACTGTATAATTAAAAACGTTTTCATCAAATCCTTCTTTATCAATTATGTACGAAGGCATCTTGTTTTTTAACAATATTTTTTGAAGTAAATTATCATAATTTAAAGTTCAAAAATATGTTTTCTTATTTTGTGTTAGATTGCCATTACCTTTATTTTTATTTATATTTAATTTTTTTAATGAGACTATAAATGAGTTTATTTCTTCAAGATCATTTAATTTCAAATCCATTTTACTATTTTTTAAAGATTTTACAATTTCATCATAAGTTTCAAGATTATCTAACTCCAAATCCATTTTAATATTTTCAAAAAATGAGTTTATTATTTCGTCTTTTACTTTATCTTCACTTTCAGAAATCATATCATCCATTCAGCTTTCAAAATCTTCAGTAATTGAACTTGTTTTGGAGTTAACTATTTTAGTAATACCCTTTATAGTTTTTTTTAAATCACTTGCCAAAGGTAAAACTCCATTATTAAATCCTGCACCTATTACAAAATGCAAATTATTTGAAGATAAAATCCTTTTAAATTCTTCAAAGCTTAACAAAATTTTTTTATTATTATTCATATTATTACTCCTAATATACTAATCATTTTTTCATGGATATATAAATTTATTTTTTTATTCAAATATATTATTAATTATAACAAAAAAACGCCAGAAAAAAGGTATTTAAAATTTTGTATTTTCATTCATATTATGAGTTGTACTGTTCCTTTTTTTCGGACACCTATATTTTATAACTAACTCTATTCGTATTATAAAAATATTGATACATTTTCAAATTTATAATATGAGTAATAAGCAATTATGTCTCTTCATATTAACAAGCGACTTTGTCCTCCTTTATAATCAATAAATGGAGGTTTTATGAAACGAATACTATTAAATACCATGAAGCAAGAACAACTAAGATTAATTAAGAATTATCTTTAAGAAAAGAATCTATTAAAAATACAGCCTTTAAATTAGGTTATAGTGTTATGCCCACAAGACGAAAACTTAAAGAATATCAAGAGACTAGAGAAAAAAGTATTAGTTAAAAAAACTTTTGGAACTTTGTGAAGAAGATGAAATCAAATAATTAGACTCTTAGATTTAAAAAAAATTGAACAATTAAATAATTATTTACCCCATTTCATCCATGAATACAATCAAGATTTTTCAATACCTTTAGAAGAATTAGAATCAGTAGCTAGAAAATTTGATCAAGATGAATATATTGTTTTCTCTTATCGAAGCGAAAAAGCTATTGATAATGGTCATAGTAATAGTTTTAAAAAAGCTAAGTGATTTATATGTAAGGGCTAAGCTCCAATTTACTTTAAGCCAAAGTTAAAAGTAATGGTTATGAAACGATAAATAAGAAGTATTATGCACTAATTGGAAATGACATTTACAATCTTATTCAAGTAGAAGATGAACCTTTACATGGAAGTATGAAAACACTATCTAATGAGGAATTTGAAACGACTAAAATACCAAAAATTGACTCTTCTTGGAAAGCAACTAGCTGATAGTTTTTGTATAGAAAAAGAAAAAATACAAGATCTATTATTAGATAAATCTTGTATTTTGGCACATAATCGCTTGTTATCTACAATTAATTACTATTTTTATATTTCATTTATTTTAAAATTTAAATAATAGTTTAATAAATTATAATAAGAAATTATTAGAAAACTTTAACTGTTTTTAAAAGAAATAAAAATTAACTTATATTAACTACTTTTATACAATTATTTATTTTTTTATTTGACTTCTATATTTTGATTTTCTAAAGCTTTATGAATTGACTCCATATTTATTGGCAATTTTACAAGATTTATTAATGGCAAATTATTTTTTATTAAATATAAGAATAAGTAATTAATCTGACGATAGTTTTTAGCTGCAATTACTAAGGAGTTTTCATCTCTATCATATTTAAAGGATTTAATATTTTCTTGTAATAAGAAATCTCTAAATTTTTCTACATCAAATAAATCCTTGATAAATAATTTATACTTGGAGTAAATGTTTAATGTCTCTTTTGTGCCTTCAAATATTTTCTGACCACTTTCTAAAATAATATACTCATCAATAATATCTGAAATTTCATCAATATTATGAACAGTAATAATTATTGTCTTACCTTGTTTTTTAAACTCTACTAATAAATTTTTAACTTTATTTCTTCAATATGAATCTAAATTTGCTCCAGGTTCATCCATAATAATTATTTCAGGATCTTTTATAAAGCATAGAATTAAATTAATTCTATTTTTCATTCCCCATGAAAAATCTTTAACTTTTTTATTTCTATGATTTCAAACATCAAAGTATTCCATTCAATACTTAACCTTTTCTTTTATTTTGCCTTTTTTTACTCCCATAATTAAACAACTATCTTTTAAAAAGTTATACGCAGATATATCATGTAAAGCAAAATCCATTTGAGTATAATATCCAATCATTCTATTTGCTTTGTGATAACTTCTTGATTTTCTTTTTATATTATTAATTGTTATTTTACCTTTATATTTTTTAATTATTCCCAATAGTGCATTTAAAATAACAGTTTTACCACTACCACTAGTACCTAATAGTCCAACAATTTTACATTGTTCAATTTGAAAGCTTATTGGGCCGACTTTATTTGACTTAAATTTTTTAATAAAATTATCAAATATAATTAATTTTTCCATTTTATTCAAACCTCCTTTTCTATTATTGTAAATCTAAGGAATTAAATTTATAAAATGCTATGGAGAATAAAATTATACTAATAACTCCTTGAATAACTAAATACCAGCATGGATTTGTTCCACTATCATAAGAAGTTTTATCAATTGAACCATTCTTAACTTTTAAATCATATGTACTATAAGGTAAAAGTATATTTTTTTGTGAATCTAGTGAAATATAAGACTTTAATTGTGGATCAAATCAAATATCTTCATAACTTAGACCAGAGTAATAAGTATAATTTACAAATACATTTGATAAAAAATTAAAATGAAAGAACATATTATAAATGTTTCTTGTACTTACATAATCATTTCACTCCTGGCTTGATTCATTTAACTTATAGTTTGTTGCAATAACATAATTTGAGGTGTAATTAATGAAATAATCTTCAAGAATTCTTGTAGTAATCATTAAGGGATTATAAATTGAAGAAAATAGTTTTTCATTAGAGTTATAATTTTCATCCATATCAGCTTCAACTACTCTTTGACCATCTTCATCTTGAATTCTTAAACCATTTAAATTCATAAAATGATTTTGATAGATATCTTTTAAATAAGAAATATTGAAACTTCTCTTATCTAAAGAAGCATCATCATTTAAGTTATTACCACTCTGCCCTTTTCTAATTAATTCAATATAGCCTTTTTTCTCTTCTGTAATAACTCCTTGTTCATCTACTGATTGTCAACATGCACTTGGATCAACATTATCACATGAATCTAATTGAATATAATCATCAAATAAGTAATAAAACTTTTGTTGAAAATGAGTAGTATATGAATTAATGTAATTATTAAATTCTAGTAGTTCCTTTAAAATTTTAAACTTGTTATAACCATTTTCATCTTTAAAGTTGGGATCACTATTTTTAATTTTATTTTCCAATTCGCTAGTACTAATAAATTTATATTTTAAATAAGTTTCCAACCTTATTTCATCATCAAATTTCAAATCAGAAAGAGCTGAGTCAAATGGAACTGAAGATATTTTAGCATCAAAGCGAATTTTCAATGGCTCATCATCAATTATTCCTAACTCTTTTCAAAAGTTTTTTCTATTCTCTATATTTTTAGTCTCGCTTATTGTGCTTATTCGATATTGATTTTCTAAGAAGTTATCAACAATATATTTACTTAAATTAGGATAAGCTATTTGCGATTTATTAACATTAGAGATTAAATCAAATGAGTTATAAATATTATCTGTTCTTAAAATAACAGTTCCTGCTTCTCCTGAAAAACTTATATTTTTTGATTTTTCTGATGTCTTTAAAAATTGATATGGTAATGATGAAATAAAGCTAAATGACATTATTAAAGTAACTATAATTATTGATGCTTGTGGTGAAAGTACTGATAATAGAAATAATACAAAATTTGATAATAAAATTATAATTAAAAATAAATATAATGTATAAACCATAGATATTTTAAGAACCACTGGATTATTAAAGTTAGTAACTGCAATAATTGAAAAATTAATAGTAAATAGTATAAAACAATAAACTCAAATAACCATATTTGTTGTAATAAATAATTTAGATCTTTTCAAATGTTGTGTAGAAATAATATTTATTGTTTTATCAGTTTTTTTAATATGAAAAAAATAATTTAATAATCTCATGGAAATTAAAATAACAATAGCACATGTATGTATTAAAACGTAATAGTTAAATACAATAAGTTTCATATCAGAAGTTGGAAATATCATTAACATTAAACCAACTAATACTGATAAACTCATAGATATTAAATACATTATCATAAAAGTTTTTTCTCTTAAAATACTTTTAAATTGATATTTAAAAATTGTGAAAAAACTAATATTCATCTTAATATCTTTCATAATTTCTCTCCTTTTTTTTATTTTAAATTTTCCTACTAAAAAATTAATTAACAAGTTTAGTAAGTTTTACTAAGAAAATATATATCTTTTATTAAGGTATTATATTGTTTGCCTATTTAATTTTAAAAACTTTAGAAATCATAATAAATGTAAAAGACTCTGATTCCTTTATAAAATGCAGAATATAATGAATTCATATATTTAAAAAGAATAGCTCCTTTTAAATTTAATAACTATTTATACTCTTAAAGATAAAGTGCCCCTGCTTTTAAATGGGAAATCTGAAAATTTGAATTTTAAAATTAATTTTAAACAAAAAACAAACTATTTAAGTTTGTTTTTTACCAGAAACATATTTACAGTTTTGACAATATGTTTAATATTTACAAAAAATAAACTCTATTCTTTAAAAATTATGACAATATCTATTATTATTTTGAGTATCCTTGAGAAAATAAAACAGTTCTTTTATTTATGTTTACTGTGTAGCTTGATTTGAAATAATCCATTTCAAATGCAACCGATAATTTATAACCACCTAAGTAGCTATCTTTAAATAAAGTATAAGCACTTCCTGAATTATAAGAATGATTAATAATATAAGCATATTTTCCATCTTTGCTATCAGCAGTTCATGATACGTTAAATAAAAAATGACTCTGTTTTGAATTTGAAATTAATTTATCTCTCTCTGTTCTTAAATTAGAATGCTCTAAGTTTACAAAGCTATTAATATTTTGAGTTTTATTTTCTATTCCTAAAGAAGATCATTTATTAAATAATTGTGAGTTTCTAGAAAAGGAGAATATTATATGTTCTTGATCATAACCTGCACCGGATCACTTAACTGTTTGATAAATATCACCAAAAGCATTAGTTGCAACTTTAAAATTATCTTTTAGCACATTAACAAATTCGCTACTTTTTCTTGATACCACTTCTCTATTTTGAAAATATCCAAAACTTAAAGATAAATTAGGTATATCAATCTGTTCTTGATCATTAATTTTATAATTAAGATTAGTTAAAGTTATTGAATTGAATTTAATAACTGAGTTTATAAAAACATTCATATTTTCATTATTACCTAAACTCAATGAAATCTGATTTAATTTTGATGATAAGTTATCTATCATGTATTCTTCTGAAATATTTTCAGTAGAAGAGATCAAACTTTTAATATTTGCATCATTTGATTCTGTATTATCTAAAAATCTTTTTAATTCATCCTCTCCAAGTTTATTTTCCCTGTAAGATAATAAATTCTTAAGATTAGTAAAAGACTTTTGTTTAGATATTGTTAAATCAATGTTGAACTCATCTTTTACAAATTTTAAAAACTTATTTGAATAACTTGAATCATTAAAATAATTCATAATTTCATTATTATTCTGCTCTAAAAATGTTCTACTACCTAAATTTAAATCTGTCGAATAAACTCTGCTAATATCATTTAATAGAAATTTTTCTTCAACACTATTATACATATCCTGAATATTTCCACCAATTTCTTCATCATCTGTTATAGAAATTACATTTGGTACGTCTTGAATTTTATACTCTTCAAATTCCCCTGTTTTATTTTGAAAATTAACTGAGACTGAATAATTGAATTTAGTTGTTCCAAATCATATTCTTTTGTTACCCTCTTCATATGATTTAGTTTTAATTTCAATTTGCTTATTAGGAACTATAACTAGTTCTTTAAAAACAGAGCTAGTTCCTGCAAGCAGAACTGAATATTTTTCAACCTTATTTAAATCATTTATTTTTTGTTTTAATTCATTTAATTTAAATAAATTATTAAAGTCTTCAATAATAATTGGTCTCACTTCATCATCTGCGATTTTATTACTATCACTTCCCATAAAATCTTCAAATTTCTGTTTATTAAAAAATTTTAAATTACTTCCAGGTTTATCTATTATTAAAAAATTTTTATTAGTATCTGCAATATGTTCATTTAAAATCTTATTTACATCATTTTTAAACTCCTTTATCAATGTTTCAAGTTCTAAAACAGGCGGAGCTACTTTATTTCCACAAGCCATAACGCTTAAGCTTGGTGTAGATATTAAACCAATAGCACTTAATAAACTTAATAATTTTTTCATATATTTTATTCCTTTTCATTTTTATTATTCTATTTAAAAAAAAAAAAAAAAAGCAAAGAAAATTAATACACTTAAAAATGTTTTATTAACTTTAAAACATTTTTAAGTGTATTAATTATTTTAGGATATAAAAAAAATTTCAATAAATAAGGTTATATTAATAAAAACAACTAAAATAGTTTTAATGACTTTACTATATTTTTAGCCAGTTATTTTAAAAAAATACTAATTTGAGAATTAATAATACTTAAATTTAGACTAATAACTAAAGCAAATAAATCATTTTGACTTATGCTGTTAGAAATAACTATAGGATCTATTATTCCTTGTAATTTAAAATAATCTAGATTGTGTTCTAATTGTAGTCTATACTCAATTCAGAATATATAAAATACTTTTATTTTAAATGTATTTACTGTTTTTTATATGGAATATTTATATCCTTTCCTTTCACTTAAAGATTATCTTTTATATCTAATTTAAAATTCTCATTTCATCATCTAATTTGACTGTTGAACAATTTAGTCAATAACAAAATAAATTTATAGCAATTTAATCTCCTTTTTTAAATACTTAGTTAATTTAAGAAAAAAATTTTAGTAAATTAACTAAAAAATGAAATCTCTTCAAAGTCATTCCTAATTTAAATATAATTAAATAAAAATTTATCTTATAAAAAGATAAATTTAAAAGTAAAACTAGGTAAATTCAAATACTCAAGCATATATTACAAAAATAGTTCCAACTCCTGCAAATGATGCTGGGAGCAACTAATCATGAGCTGTTACTGTAGTTTCTGTAATAATTAATACTAGATAAAAAAACTTTAAATGCTGACGCAATAGTTCTAATATTAAGTGCTCATGCTACGGCACTAAGAAAATTTAGACCTAAATTATGTTTTTGTCTATAAAATCCAATTGATGCTGAACCAATTCCAAGTGAAGCACTAGTAGCTGAGGCTGTAAATGCTTAAGGAATACTAACTCCAAATCATCAAGCTGCTGCTCAAAACCCAGCTGAAGCAATCCCGCTAAAACTGCTAATGAAGATAAAGTATTTTGTGCTATTGCAAGATCTCTTGAGAATTTAGTTAATGAAGATTTATCTATTAGTTGAATTTTCTTATTTCGGGGCAGGACTGTTATTATATACAAAATAAAATTTTATATTCTTGCAATTACAATTTCCCTAGTATTTATTAATTTATAGGAATAAAAAATAAAGTTAATATAATTTACTTAGTTTCAGAAATTTATCAACTTTATTTTAAGAATAACATAAATATTAAATTTTACCTTTAAAAAATTTATAATTAATAATACATGTTATATCTTTAAATGAATTTAGTTTTTTGAAATATAGAAGTTGAATTATATAGTATTCCTGAAACTTTTATATTAGAAATATATATATTGTCATTTTCATAAATAACAAAAGTAGAAAACTCTTTTTTATTTCATTTTTTTGAATAATTTTTTAGTTCAAAACTATTCAAATCTAAATTAACTACAATATTTTCAGTTACTTCATCTTTAATACTATTAGTTTTCTCAAGAGAAAAAATAATATTACTATTCTCATTATATAAATTAGTAATTTTTACAAAGTTAATTCTAGGCGAATCTCAGTTATAAATTATAGTTATTTCCATTAATTTATTATTAAAAAATTCTGATAAAGTAATTTTGTTACTAAATTTTTCTATCATATAAACTTTATTTTTATAATTAAAAATATTGAAAATAGAACTATTAGGAGTATTAACAACTCATTGTAACTCTAATTTATTGTTAGAAAAATTAATTTTATTTAATGAACTATCATAATCATTACTTGAACTTCATTTAGATACATAGACATCTTTATTATAATACAATAATTTTGATAATCTTGACTCTGTTCATTCAAATATTAAGTCTTCACTAGTTTCTAAATCATAAACACCCAAATTATTTGATTTTCCAGCTACATTAGATGAAATTAAATAATAAATTTTATTTTCTACAAAAATCATTGAGAACATATTATGAGATTTTAAGACTACGATTTCACTAGTAGATAAATCAACTGAAACAATTGAGGCTCCATTATATCAAATATCACTATATAGAATAAAAAGTTTATTATTATATATATGAAAGTTAATTCCAGAAAAATTAAATGTCGACCTAACAGCATCTTCATCTAAAACAACCGATCCTAAATTCTCAACATTACCATTATCTAAATTTAATTTATAAAAATTTGCTCTATTATAATTATTATAATCATTAATAATAAATTGATAATAAATTTCATTACCAATTAAAATGGATTTACCACTTATCTCTTCAAGATTTTCTTGAAGTTCAATAGAGTTTACTAAAATAAATTCTGAATTTATTTTGTCTTCAACTTTATAAAACTCAAGTATATTCTCTTTTACAATTGTTCCATATCAATTATTTTCAATTTTTAATGGTGTATTAAAACCATATAGACTCCCTTTAGATAACTTACCCACATTTTTTTGAGCAATAATACCTGACTCATAGTTTAAATTTTCTTTATGAACTTGATTGGGATTGATCATCATTTGTCCAGTGCTTGTAGCAGACATTGTAAACACTGCTATTAAATTTAATAATTTAATCATTTTTTGCCTTTCTTTCATAACCCACCCTACCGACCTTAATCATTTTTATTTTATTATTAAATTAAAATAAAATATTTTTAGTTTTTAATAAAATAGCTACATTACTATCAAAAATGTAACTGATAGGTTTAATATTACTAAAATGATTTTACTAATAACTATGTTTACTATTTGCTTTTATTTTTTGATAGACTAGACAATTTTAATGAGATTAAGGGTTATACTTTTGAAAAATATTAGAATTAGTATTTAAATTATAATCTATATATTTATAAGAAGTTCAAAAAATATTTTGAACATTTAATATTTCTCAAGTTTATTACTTTCTCCTAAATATGACATAGTGTTTATTTAATAGAACTTAAGAAGGAAAAGAAAAAAGAGAACAAGCAGAGAAAGAGATAGAATTATTAAAAAAGTCCATAGCATCATTTCTAATAGGTTATCAAAAGGTTAATAAAAAAACATATACAAAAAAGGATATCAATCAGATATATCAAACAGTATATGAATTATCATTAATGGGAAATGATGCAAAACAAACTCTTCTAATTTATGGTGTTGGCTATCGTAGTTATAATAACTGAATTAAAAGAGGAAAACCTGAATATAAAAGACAATATCATATTCATGCAAAAGAAGCTGTAGAAAGTATTTATTCAAGAAAGGATGGTATATTTGGTGCGGAGAAATCTAGATTAAAGATATTAAAGGACTTTAATATAAAACTTTCTAGAGAAACAATTATTGAGCTCAGAACAGAAGTTTTATTAAAACTAAAAAAGGAAATAGCTTCTGCTAAATCAAAGACAAGGATGGGAATAAACACCTATAAGAAACATACTTCATTAGATCTTATTAAAGGAGATTACAGCTCTAATAAATATTTAGAAAAGATAGGAATTGATGGTACATGATTTAAAAATATTTATATTAGAGGAGTTAAAACAAAACGATTATTTTTACCTGCATACGACTTTTACTCTAATGAAATTAGTTCATATTCAGTTGGCAACTCTGAACATATACTAGTAACTCTTGAAATGCTAGAAGGTTTAGTAAGAAAAATGAATTTAGTTAGAATAACTAGAATTATTATGCATAGTGATTTAGGTTCTGCGTTTACAAATAAAGAAACACAAAAATTTTGTAAGTAACATAATATAATTAGATCAAATTCAGTTTCAGGCTTTAAAGGTAATCAATTTGTAAAACAAACACATAGATGAGTCAAAAAGTATTTTTTTTAATATTTGGTAATAAATTTAATAATGATCAACATTTTAAAAGTTGTATATATAAATTTGTTAAAATTTTTAATAGTACAAATATAATCTTAAAAAATGGATGTACACCAAACGAAATGATCCAAAATTTTAGGAAATAATGTTACTTAGGCTCCCCAATACCAAATAATAAAATAAGTTCTAAATACAAAATTAATTTTATACACTTTTATATTTATAAAATGAATTTATTTTTATAAGAATCTAATTGTGTCTTACATATAAAAACTTTTATCAAAGTTATTTAAATATTAAATGAAATATTTTTAAATAAATAAGTAGAAAGTCAACCAAATGTAAGCAATAACCCATTCATTAATATCGTTGATATACAATAGAGAATAATATTTATATCTTTTAAAGCTGGTGTCTCTATAAGTATTTTAATGTTTTCACCATTTTCCATAGTTTCATAAACTAAATAACTAACTAGTTCTTTGTCAAAATCAGGAGGCAAAACATTTAAAATAAAAACTTGTAAACCAATGTAGTTAATAATTATTTTTAGAGCTTCATTTTCTGAAACTGAAATTAGAGCAATCAGTTCTAATAACCCTATTAAAGTAAAGTAAGTTAAGATTAACGAACCTACAATATTAAATAGCATAGTTCTTTCTATTAAAAGTAAAGCCACAATAAAAAATATAGATGCTAACATTAATAAAAAGAAATAAGTTTGTAATCCTCCTAAAGTTATATTAGATAGAGCATCTTTGGAATCATGTGCAAATGAAGCAATAGAAATAAGAATCACAAATGCTGGTAAGTATAAAAATGTTGTGATTAACATTAAAGTTAAATACTTGGCTAATATTATTTGTGCTTTAGAAATAGGTTGAGTTAACCATAAAGAAATTTGAGTTGAATCAACTTCTTTTAATAATATCTTATTAATAAAGATTATTATAATCATTCCATAAATCACTCACCCTAGATTTTTAAAAAGAATATTGTATATCATTTCTAAAGGAATCATCTCCATTGAACTTGATCCACCGAAATCCTGAGAACTACTTGTTCTTTTGATTAAAGATCCATATGCAATAGAAAATCCCTCTGACAGAAAAGGCAAGCAAAGAAGTCCAAAATTAATTAAACTTCAAAAAATAGTTATAAAAGTGATTAGTTTTCAGTGAATTCTAAGATGAATTGCAATAGTATTAACTAATCTCATTAGAATAACTCTTCTACATCATGACTTTTAAATAATTTTATAAAATTATTGTGTATTTCTGTCATATTTACTTCTTTAACACTATACTCTTTTACAAGAAAACCTTCCTTAATAAAACCAACTCTATCACAAATTTTTGAAATCTCATCAAATTCATGCGAACAAATAATAATTGTTGCTCTATAATTTTTTTTAAAACGCAAGATCAACTCATAAAACTGAGCTGAGATTGCTGCATCTAATCCTCTTGTTGGTTCATCTAGAACTAAAAATCTGGGTTTATGCATAACTGCAGCAATTATTGCTAATTTTTGTTTCATACCACTAGACATTTTAATTATTCTTTTTTTTGCATCCAATTCAAAAAAACTTAAAAGTTTATCAATATAATTTCAATCAATATTACTTTTTAATTTAGCAATTATTTTTAGATATTGAATTCCAGTTAATGCATCATATAATGCAATTTCTCCTGAAATATATCCAGAAAACAGCATAATATCTTTTGTATTTGTAAAACTATCCATTCCGTCAATTGTAATTTTTCCAGAATCAGGTTTAATAAAACCCAGTACTTGTCTAATAAATGTAGATTTACCTGCACCATTTGGCCCCATGATTCCATATACTTCATTCCTATTCACTGTTAAAGAAATATTAAAGTTTCCAGCATTATTTTTGTATTTTTTTGATACATCTTTAGCTATTAGCATTTTTAAATTCTTTCCTAACTTTTTTTTGTTTTATATTTTTATGAATTTTAATTTTATTGATAAACAATATCATTTGTACCAATATTTTATTTATAAAACACTATATTTTAATTTGATTGCTAGGATTTTTATATATTTATATTTTAAATATATAAATTAGAAAAAACCAAAAAAACAACAAAAATTTCAAAAAATTTGAAACATTTACTGCAAAAAAATCATTTTAAGAAAAAAAAAAAAAAAATCATTAATTATTAATGATTTTAAAATTATTAAATTTGTAAATGCTTTTTAAAAAGTACAAATGAACTTAAAAGTACTAAAATTGAAATTATATAACACAAAATATAATTAATAATTATTAAAAATTTTAAGTTTTTTACTTCATATTTCTCAATCATTGTTTCCTTAGGAAAATTTGTTTCTTCTAATTCATTTTTAAAAACAAAATTATAGTAAATATAATTTTCTGATGGAAAAGCAGGAAAACTAGACAATAATATATTTTGTTGATAACTATTATTGAAATAACTAAAAGTTTGCATTTCATTAATTACAAAAAATGGATTTATAAAACTTTTTAAATACATTTTACTTATTTGAGAATTAACAAATTCATTAGGATCCTTCTTTATTTCATAACCATAGTTTTGAGATATATTATAATAAGCATCAATTATATCTAATAATCCCTTTTCAAACAACATAACACCTGGAGTCATATTTGTTCCAAGTACAGTTTCTTCTAAATTTTCTTTATAAAGAAATTCATAATCTCCTGGTTCTAAAGATGACAGATCTCTACCAACAGTTAAAATATTTTTACAATAATAGTCCACCAAATTAATAATTTCTAATTTTTCTTGATCATTTTTATAATAGTCTTTAAGTTTTTTAATTAACTCATTAAAATTATATTTTCCATCTAAACTAATATTTTTTGTAGAATTAACTGAATAATAACTATTACTTCATATTTCTTCAATGCTATCTTTAGAGTTATTAATTGGATTTTTAGAATCTAATTCAAACAAATTATTAGTTTCTTCAATAAATTGAAAAATTAAGTTTTTATTAAATTCTTCATGATTGAAATTATAATATTTACTATAAGGAAATTTTTCTTTATAAACTGAAAAATAATAATAAGCACCTTTATTAGCTAAAAATTTAGCATATTCCTCTTTTGAATCAAAAATCAAATAATTTTCTGATTCGCTTTTTAATTCTAAATAAATCGGTAAATTAGCATATTGTTCTGTTAATAACTTAAAATTTGAGTTCTTAGCATACAATTCATGACTTTTTTTAGTAGTATCATATCTAATATTTTGCTCACTTGCTATGTAACTTTCATTTGAAAGGTTAGTTAATAAATTTAGAAAACTATTAAAAGGTAAAACTAAAATAAATATCCCAGCTATAACCCCTAATATAATTGGTTTTCTAAATTGAGAAACCATAATAAAAATAGAAGAAACAAAGATATCTATTGCTAAAATACCTATTAAAACTATAATTTGATTTAGCAAATTAATTTTAAAATACACATTATTAATAAATGAGAAAAAAAAGATATTTATAAAATAAAATGATAATAACATTACTAATAAAATCAATTTATTTGAAATAAATCTTATTCAAAATATTTTATTCATAGAAATATCATTGCGATGTTCAATATTTAATATTCCATTAGCTTTATCCATCATTCAGAACCTATTTGCAAAAAATATTTCGAATAATAGTATGAAAAAAATAAGAACAGAATAGATGATATAATTATAAGCCACAACCTTACCTGGTTGTGAATTAGCTGATGCAATTTTCATTAAAAAAAGTATATCTACAATAAAGGTAACTAAGATTAAACTAAGAAAAGTAATTCAAAAAAATTTTGATTTTATTGTATGATTTATTATTCTTGAAGCTATTGGATTAAATGCTTTCATTATTTTCTTATCTCCTTTAGATCATCAAACACCATATGTTTATTTTCAGTTCCTAGATGTTTATGATATAAATCAATTAAAGATGATTTTGATTTTTCAAATTTATCTTTATAACAAATTTTTCCATTCTTTAGAAATATAACTTTATTAATATAATCTTCAAGTTCATTTATATTATGTGAAGTTATTAAAATCATAATTTTAAATTCTGTTGATAAATACTTGATTAGCTTTAAAAATTCTAATCTCGAATTAACATCCAAATTTTCTGTTGGTTCATCTAAAATAATAAGTTTTGGATCTGTTAATAATAAAGGAATCAAAAGAGCTCTTTTTTGCATCCCTGATGACAATTTTTCAAATGTGTAATTTATATATTCTTCTAATCCTAGCATATTCACTAAATTATCAAATTTTTCTTTAATATCTTTAATTTTTATTTTCTTTAAATCTAAAATATACCTACAATAATCATAAATTTTTTCTGACTTTGGAAAGTTATTTTGATCGGGAAAATAACCAATTAATAATCTAAAATTTTTATTATCTCCAAAAAATTCTATTTCACCTTCATCCAATTTATAGTCACCCATTATAGATTTAATTAAAGTTGTTTTACCTGCTCCATTATCTCCAATTAACCCTGTAATGTCACCTTCATTAATAGAAAAAGAGATATTAAATATTCCCTTACTCTTTTTAAAAACTTTAGATATATTTTTTATTTCTATCACTGTATTATCTCCTTATTTTAATAGTAATAAAGGACAATTAAAATAATTGTCCTTTATTACTAGGCTGTTACAAAAAATAATCTGTTTAAATTAATTTTAGTACTACAACTATGTACTGCTCCTGCTGTTCTTGCATAAATATAGTAATCCACTTTAATTGAAATAGTATTATCATGAATATTATTTGTAGCTTCAACTGTTAATTTAATTCTTGATGTATGATGTCCTCATCCTTTTCAAGAATCCACTGTATCATCATTTTCTCATACTCTCTTATTCAAACCAATATCTTTAATACTTAGTGTTAAACTGTCTCTTTCTTTTCCATTTGTATAAGTACCATACTTAAAATTTCCATTAGCAATAATGCGTGAAGTATCCTGGAAGTCACTTTGTCAATTACTATTAGAAATAGTAGTTAAATTAGTACCATATTTTTCTTTTGTTTGTGTTCCAGTTGCCTTTGTTGTAACCTCATCACTTATACTTATTGGTACAGTTGTAGAGTCTGCAGTTACTGACCTATTTTCCTTCATATTTTCCAAAATTTCATTATTTTTTAAAAGTAAATTTTTATTTATTATTAATGAATTACTTGCTAAAGGCGTAGATAACAATCCTATTACACCAGATAATTTTAATAAATTTTTCATTTTCTTTTCTTCTTTTCATTTTTATAATATCACAATAGTATTTAAAATTAAATACAATATTATTTTTTTTCTTATGTTATGAGTAATAAGCGATTATGTCCCTACATATTAACAAGCGACTTTGTCCTCCTTTATAATCAATAAATGGAGGTTTTATGAAAGGACTACTATTAAATACCATGAAACAAGAACAACTAAGATTAATTAAGCAATTATCTTTAAGAAAAGAGTCTATTAAAAATACAGCCTATAAATTAGGTTATAGTGTTAGACACACAAGAAGAAAACTTAAAGAATATCAAGAGATTGGAGCAACAGCTTTTATTCATAAAAATACCTATAAATAAAATTCAACAATTATTTAAAGATGAAATAATTGAATTATTTCAAACTAAATATTATGACTTTAGTATTAAACATTATTGAGAACTAAATTGGAAAAGAAAAATAATTTACTCTGCAATTAGACACATATTAATAGAAGAAAACATTTTAATTGAAACTCTTAACAGAAAAACAAAAAAAGATATTCGTAAAAATTTAAAGGCAGCAAACCAAGAAAATTTAACACGCGAGTATCTTTCAAATTCAATTATAACAAGCAAACCCCATCCTACGCAAAAGAAAATTGTAAAATTTGGAGAAATCTACGAAACTGATGCTTCAAATCATCAATGAATTAAGAACTTAAAATGTCATTTGCATATTGTAATTGATAAAGCTAGTAAAAGGATTTTAGCAGGCTATTTCAGTGAGCAAGAAACTACTGAAAGTTATTATAATATCTATAAAAAAGCCTTCAAACATTATGGTTTACCAAAATTAAATGTTAGTGATAATCGAAATGTTTTTAGTAGTAAAAATAATCGTGACCATTTTGGTGATAGTGTCTCAAATACACAATTGCAGTTTATTTTTCACTCTTTAGGAGTAAATACAAAAACAACGTCAATCCCTCAAGAAAAGGCATTAGTCGAAAGAACTTTTGGAACACTGCAAAGAAGATGACCTCAAATAATTAGACTCTTAGATTTAAAAAATATTGAGCAGTTAAATAATTATTTACCCCATCTTATTCAAGAATACAATCAAGATTTTTCAATACCTTTAGACCAATTAGAATCAGTAACTAGAAAATTTGATCAAGATGAAGATATTGTATTCTCTTATCGAAGTGAAAGAATTATTGATAATGGTCATAGTATCAGTTTTAAAAAAACTAAGTGATTTATTTGTAAGTGCTTTACTCCAATTTACTTTAAGCCAAAGTTAAAAGTAATGGTTATGGAAACGATAAATAAAAAGTATTATGCACTAATTGGAAATGACGTTTAGAATCTTATTCAAGTTGAAGATGAACGCTTACATAGAAGTATTAAAACACTATCTAATGAAGAATTTGAAACTACTAAAGTGCCCAAAATTCACTCTCCTTGAAAAGCAACTAACTGATATTTTTTTGATAGAAAAAGAAAAAATACAAGATCTATTTATTAGATAAATCTTGTATTTTGGGACATAATCGCTTATTACTCATAATTAACAATTTATTTAATAACAAAAAAACTCCACAAAGGAGTTTTATATGCTATACTATATTTAATGGTTATTGCCCCAAATGCTGGTAATAAGGGAATGGCGTGTGTATTTATCAAATTTTCCTTTCTCGGTTCCAATAATTCATTACTTAGTAACAAATATATTATATGAAATAACCTTAATTGGTTATTTTTTATTATATATACAAAAAAAATTAGATAAATTAATTATCTCAATTGTATTAAAAAATTCAATTAAGGTCATTATTAATTTTTATCCAAACATATAGCTACAATCGCAAGCAATATCGTACATAATGGAGTTATTACTTTCATAACATATTCTATGATTCGTGTTGGATCTTCAATTGCTTCTACAAATAAACTAATCCCTCTTTCTAAAAATTCATTCATTTTTATTTCTCATGTTTTGAAATAAAAAAAGACCAGTATCTAGTCTTTGTTTATCTATAAATATTATATATCAGATTAACAATTTATTTAATAACAAAAAACTCCACAAAGGAGTTTCATGCTATACCATATTTAATGATTATTGCCCCAAATACTGATAGTAAGGGAATGGAGTGTGTATTTATCAAATTTTCCTTCCTCGGTTCCAATAATTCATTACTTAGTAACAAATATATTATATATGAAATAACCTTAATTGGTTATTTTTTATTATATATACAAAAAAAATCTTATGAGTAATAAGCGATTATGTCCCTACATATTAACAAGCGACTTTGTCCTCCTTTATAATCAATAAATGGAGGTTTTATGAAAGGACTACTATTAAATACCATGAAACAAGAACAACTAAGATTAATTAAGCAATTATTTTTAAGAAAAGAGTCTATTAAAATACAGCCTATAAATTAGGTTATAGTGTTAGACACACAAGAAGAAAACTTAAAGAATATCAAGAGATTGGAGCAACAGCTTTTATTCATAAAAATACCTATAAATAAAATTCAACAATTATTTAAAGATGAAATAATTGAATTATTTCAAACTAAATATTATGACTTTAGTATTAAACATTATTGAGAACTAAATTGGAAAAGAAAAATAATTTACTCTGCAATTAGACACATATTAATAGAAGAAAACATTTTAATTGAAACTCTTAACAGAAAAACAAAAAAAGATATTCGTAAAAATTTAAAGGCAGCAAACCAAGAAAATTTAACACGCGAGTATCTTTCAAATTCAATTATAACAAGCAAACCCCATCCTACGCAAAAGAAAATTGTAAAATTTGGAGAAATCTACGAAACTGATGCTTCAAATCATCAATGAATTAAGAACTTAAAATGTCATTTGCATATTGTAATTGATAAAGCTAGTAAAAGGATTTTGGCAGGTTATTTCAGCGAACAAGAAACTACTGAAAGTTATTATAATATCTATAAAAAAGCCTTTAAACATTATGGTTTACCAAAACTAAATGTTAGTGATAATCGCAATGTTTTTAGTAGTAAAAATAATCATGACCATTTTGGTGATAGTGTCTCAAATACACAATTGCAGTTTATTTTTCACTCTTTAGGAGTAAATACAAAAACAACCTCAATCCCCAAAGAAAAAACATTAGTTGAAAGAACTTTTGGAACATTACAAAGAAGATGACCTCAAATAATTAGACTCTTAGATTTAAAAAATATTGAGCAGTTAAATAATTATTTACCCCATCTTATTCAAGAATACAATCAAGATTTTTCAATACCTTTAGACCAATTAGAATCAGTAACTAGAAAATTTGATCAAGATGAAGATATTGTATTCTCTTATCGAAGTGAAAGAATTATTGATAATGGTCATAGTATCAGTTTTAAAAAAACTAAGTGATTTATTTGTAAGTGCTTTACTCCAATTTACTTTAAGCCAAAGTTAAAAGTAATGGTTATGGAAACGATAAATAAAAAGTATTATGCACTAATTGGAAATGACGTTTAGAATCTTATTCAAGTTGAAGATGAACGCTTACATAGAAGTATTAAAACACTATCTAATGAAGAATTTGAAACTACTAAAGTGCCCAAAATTCACTCTTCTTGAAAAGCATACTAACTGATATTTTTTTGATAGAAAAAGAAAAAATACAAGATCTATTTATTAGATAAATCTTGTATTTTGGGACATAATCGCTTATTACTCATAATTAACAATTTATTTAATAACAAAAAAAACTCCACAAAGGAGTTTTATATGCTATACTATATTTAATGGTTATTGCCCCAAATGCTGGTAATAAGGGAATGGCGTGTGTATTTATCAAATTTTCCTTTCTCGGTTCCAATAATTCATTACTTAGTAACAAATATATTATATGAAATAACCTTAATTGGTTATTTTTTATTATATATACAAAAAAAATCAGATAAATTAATTATCTCAATTGTATTAAAAAATTCAATTAAGGTCATTATTAATTTTTATCCAAACATAATAGCTACAATCGCAAGCAATATCGTACATAATGGAGTTATTACTTTCATAACATATTCTATGATTGGTGTTGGATCTTCAATTGCTTCTACAAATAAACTAATCCCTCTTTCTAAAAATTCATTCATTTTTATTTCTCATGTTTTGAAATAAAAAAAGACCAGTATCTAGTCTTTGTTTATCTATAAATATTATATATCAGATTAACAATTTATTTAATAACAAAAAACTCCACAAAGGAGTTTCATGCTATACCATATTTAATGATTATTGCCCCAAATGCTGGTAGTAAGGGAATGGAGTGTGTATTTATCAAATTTTCCTTCCTCGGTTCCAATAATTCATTACTTAGTAACAAATATATTATATATGAAATAACCTTAATTGGTTATTTTTTATTATATATACACAAAAAATCAGATAAATTAATTATCTCAATTGTATTAAAAATGCGATTTTAAATTAAAAAAACAATAAATTACCTTTCAATTTTCATTAAATTTTTCTTTAAGTTCTGAATAGGTTGTGTATATTCTACCCATTAATATATTTTTTAATTAATCTTATTGACTTTTTTCAAAAGCTAATTGCTTTTCTTTATCAGGTTTATCTCAAATCTCAATCATCTTTTTATCATTAACATAAC
Source organism: Spiroplasma endosymbiont of Dioctria linearis (assembly GCF_964030865.1). NCBI lineage: Bacteria > Bacillati > Mycoplasmatota > Mollicutes > Entomoplasmatales > Spiroplasmataceae > Spiroplasma > Spiroplasma endosymbiont of Dioctria linearis. The sequence continues at coordinate 571,226 of NZ_OZ034984.1, forward strand.
TATAATTTTTACTATTAAGTGTTGGACCATTTATAGTAATTGTATTAAGTAAAATCACAAAAATTAGTTTTTTCTTTTGAAAGTTTAATTATCAAATCATACAATTGATTTTGTTCCATATTATTCAAACTATATTCCATTTTTAAGCAATTTGGTTGAAGAAAATCTATAAACTTTACTGGTTATTAGCTAAATATATTAATAATTTTTTATCTATATCTAGTACATCAAAAAAAGTATCCATTATGGACACTTTTTTCATTTAAATTTAAAATACTATCAATTATGTTTCTAGCAGATCGATATGGTAAAAATTTTTTAATTAGCATTATGTTATCAACTGCTAAAAGACTATCATAATCATTCATGTAGTTTTTATCTATATACTTCATTATTTCTTGAATATCTTTTAACACATATTTATCTTTAGTTAAATAACTATTATTAATATAAAAAAGTAAATTTTCAAACCCAATAGAACTACCTGATATATTATTTTGAGACTTAACTGTTTTGGTATCGCGTACCATTTGAGTAAAGCGACCATTAGTTTGTTTATCTCTTTCATTGAATTTTTCGACCATTATGGAATCGAAATTTAAATACATTTTTGCATCAAGTTGTCCTATTAAAGAAGAACCACTATAATAATTATTTTCGGCTTTAAATTTATATTCGAAAGTCGGAGCAATATCATATTCTTCATTCTTATACACTAATTTAATTACTTTATTATCAAGTGTTGTATAAAAATTTTTATTTGTCTTTAAAAAATTATTTAAAAGAAATTTGAACTCAAAAAACTCAGATTTATAGTTTTTAAAATCAAATGGGGTTTTTTCTTCATTTGGAATTTTATATTTTGGATTAGTAAAAACCAATAATTCTTCATTTTCAGAAAATAAATATTCATTTGTAATAGCTTGCATATTGATTCGAACATTAATATCTCAGTCACTGTTTGAGATATTAGTGTTTCTTGCATTAGATCCTGTAATGTATGTATTAAATTTATATTTTGGATATTTAAATTTATTAATTTCACTTATTACATATTCTACATCATCGTTTATTTTATAGTTAACAATATTATTGTGGTATTCAAAGTTATTAGTTTTAATTAATAATTGACTATTAGTAATTGAAAATAAAAAAATTAACAAGATTTTAAATATTTTTATCACTATTTTTTCCCTCTTTTACCTTTCCCTCACTATTAATATTGGTTGTTAAATTAATAATACTAGGATTTGTTAATAAAATACTTCCTATTATTGACAATAATTTTAACATTTTTAATTTACCTTTCTTACTAACCCACCCTACCATCCTTCTAAATTTTATTACAATACTAAAATAAATTATTTTTAATTTTCATTTTAATAAAAATATATTGTATAAAATAAGGGCTAATAATTTTTTTCTAAAATCTACTAAGTTACAATATTTTAATAATTAGTATCTTTGCATTATTTTTTTATAAAAATATTTAATTCCATAAAATGAATTTATCTTATAAAAAAATAAATTTAAAAGCGGAACAATACAAATTTAAAAACTTAATCATATATTACAAAATTATTGCAAATGTTCCACGATAGAATCATGATACATTACTAAATAATTTCAGATATAAACTGGGTTTTTGTATATAAAATTCAATTGATGCTGAGACAACTCCAATTGAAGCACTATTATCTGAGGCTATAACTACTCAAGAAATGTTAATTGTAAAACTATATAATACTAATTATTTTTTGTGCTTTTCTAAATTAAGTAAATTTGTAACTAAAAAGACTATACTTTTTTCTTTCTTATATTTGATTCTTTTATTTTCAATACATATAATTCTAACTACAGTTTAATTACTCTCTTTATTTATTCGAAACCTTTTAAAATTTAAATAATAGTTTAAAAATATTTAGAAAACTATAATAAGAAATTATTGGAAAATTCTAACTGTTTTTGAAAAAAATAAAAAATTAACTTATAATACTTTTGAAAAGTATTAGAATTAGTATTTAAATTATAATCTATATATTTATAAGAAGTTCAAAAAATATTTTGAACATTTAATATTTCTCAAGTTTATTACTTTCTCCTAAATATGACATAGTGTTCATTTAATAGAACTTAAGAAGGAAAAGAAAAAAAGAGAACAAGCAGAGAAAGAGATTTAATTATTAAAAAAGTCCATAGCATCATTTCTAATAGGTTATCAAAAGGTTAATAAAAAAACATATACAAAAAAGGATATCAATCAGATATATCAAACAGTATATGAATTATCATTAATGGGAAATGATGCGAAACAAACTCTTCTAATTTATGGTGTTGGCTATCGTAGTTATAATAATTGAATTAAAAGAGGAAAACCTGAATATAAAAGACAATATCATATTCATGCAAAAGAAGCTGTAGAAAGTATTTATTCAAGAAAGGATGGTATATTTGGTGCGGAGAAAGCTAGATTAAAGATATTAAAGGACTTTAATATAAAACTTTCTAGAGAAACAATTATTGAGCTCAGAACAGAAGTTTTATTAAAACTAAAAAAGAAAATAGCTTCTGCTAAATCAAAGACAAGGATGGGAATAAACACCCATAAGAAACATACTTCATTAGATCTTATTAAAGGAGATTACAGCTCTAATAAATATTTAGAAAAGATAGGAATCGATGGTACATGATTTAAAAATATTTATATTAGAGGAGTTAAAACAAAATGATTATTTTTACCTGCATACGACTTTTACTCTAATGAAATTAGTTCATATTCAGTTGGCAACTCTGAAAATATACTAGTAACTCTTGAAATGCTAGAAGGTTTAGTAAGAAAAATGAATTTAGTTAGAATAACTAGAATTATTATGCATAGTGATTTAGGTTTTGCGTTTACAAGTAAAGAAACACAAAAATTTTGTAAGTAACATAATATAATTAGATCAAATTCAGTTTCAGGCTTTAAAGGTAATCAATTTGTAAAACAAACACATAGATGAGTCAAAAAGTATTTTTTTTAATATTTGGTAATAAATTTAATAATGATCAACATTTCAGAAGTTGTATATATAAATTTGTTAAAATTTTTAATAGTACAAATATAATCTTAAAAAATGGATGTACACCAAACGAAATGATCCAAAATTTTAGGAAATAATGTTACTTAGGCTCCCCAATACCAATAATATTCTATAGTTATTTATAATTAACAATTCAATATCTTTTATACTTTTTTTAACTAAAAATATTTATAATGGCTTTAAATGTAATTTAAAAATAAAAAATAAAAAAACACCATGTCTAATATGGTGTTTTAAGAATAATCACTTATAAATTTTTACTATTCACATGTGTCTCATCAATTGCAGTTCAAATATATTTATTAAAAACTATAGAGATAAAAATCCTCAGCCACTTTTGTAAAGCTTCCAAAATAAAATTTATAACTAATTTCTGTAATTGTAGGAACTAATATTCCTAAAAAATCAGGATTCAGTTTTACATTAATATAAATTTCAAGTTCCGGACTTTCAGGTTTTCCAACAAGATTAATTAATTTATTTTTGGAGTCTTCAAATTGACCACAATAATGAAGTCGATCTACTTCAATATTTGCAGGTCTAGTTATCTCACAAAAACCTACTTTTGGATTTTTCTCATGAAAATTTTTAAAATTATATTTACTATCATAAGGTGTAATATCTATAAAATTATTACTCATCCTTTTATAAATAAAGCTATCTGTTTTTTTCATACCTCAGTATCAATTACCAAAAATGTCTTCCATTTTTGTTATAAAATTTAATTGATCTTCTAGAGTAAAACCTTCAGGTTGTAATGCCTCAAAATTAGGTATTGCATATTTGTCATCTCCTCAAAAAAGGAATTGTACTCCTTGATCATTAAGCATATTATGTTCTCTTCAAAGATTATAAATGTTTTTTTTATCAATTCAATAATTTCTAATAGGATAAACAATCTCTTTGCTATAGGTAAATATATCACTTTCCTTAGAATACATTGTTACAGAAAAATTACCTATTTGATAGTCTCCTATTTTTAATTTATTCTCATCTAAACTGTAAATATTATCAGAAGAACACTCACTTCCTTCAATTGTTAAACAATTATAATTTTTTTCTTTTTTAACTACTTTTAAAAAAATATCATCTTCTCTATATTTAATTTTTTTTAAAGCATAGAACTTATTATTTTGAAAAAGGCTATCAAATTTTTCAATTGCTTTTTCTAATCCCTCAAAATTGTCTAAGTATGATTTGAGAATATAGAAATCCATTTCGGGATTAGTATCGTCTCCAAAGTATTCGATCAAATAATTTTCAAAATCCTTAATTGTATCAATGTATACTTGTTTTACCACTTTTGAAGGAATAGCAATAAAATCAGGTTCTCTAATAAAATCTGGAGTACAACTTATAGCTAAAGTGCTTGGAATAATTGTTGCAAACAATGAAGAATAAATAGTTAGTTTCTTCATAATTAACTGAATTTAATGTCTGATATTGACATACTTGCTTCTGCTCTTGCTCAATAAGCATTTCAAGCTGAAGCTCAAACCCAAGTGTTTACAGACAGTCTTATTTCAAATTTAAAATTAGTTAATCAAGTAGTAGTCAATGTACCAAAAGATTTTTCTTGATTTACATTTTTATAAGTTAAATCAAAAGCATTAATTGTTGTATTTTCATTAACATTAATTCTTTTATATTTTGGCTTAATATGATTACTATCTTTGTATTGCTCATTTTTTGGATTAGGTTCTTTTTGGTTAACAGTATAATTGAATCTTCCCATTCCCTGAGTATAGTAATTTGTATTTAAACTATAATCCATATATTTATAAGAACTTAAAAATTTACTTTTACCTAAATCAATATCTATTACTACTGCACTAGTTTTAAAATCAGATTGCTCTGAATTATATGCATCAGATCTAGCTGATTGTGTTCCAACATCTGCAACTTTTGAAAAAAGATCGTCAAAAGTTATAATTACAGAACCAGTATAGTCTGAATTCATAGTTGAGCTAGCTACTGCATTTTTATAAGTTATTGTTTCTATAAAAAAATCACTTTCTTTTAGTTTATTTTTTCTATTTGCTGCCAAGACAAGTTCCTCTAAAACTTGTCTATTTAATTTTGTAACTTCACCCATATTAGTAATTTTAATTGCTTCACTTAAATTAGGTTTTATAACCGTATTTTCATTTATTAGAGAAATATCTAGAATGTTTAGTATTCCTTCAAATTGATTACTATCACCCATATATAACATAGTTAAATCTCCCTTAGATTTACTTCCCTCAGTAGTAGGCAATTGTGGCATAGCCACAAATCAGTCATCATAATTTTTTTGAACAGAAGTTATAATTTCTGAAATCTCATTTTTCTTATCATTTATTTTTGAAAGTTGTGATAAAATAGTTATCACAACTAATTTTTCATCATCTAATTTGTTTTTAATAGGGTATAAATTTACTTCCCCACTTTTTAATTCTAGTTCAGTTAAATTAATAGTTGCATATTCTGAATTGAGTAAATTATTCTCATTCTTTTCTAAAATATGTTGATTTGTTTCCAAAACTAATGTTGGAACGGCAGTGATTGATAAACTAATACTTGACAAAGTCGCTAATAGTTTATTCATATTTTCATCCTTTCGTGTATGATTTCTCATACGCTTATATATTAATTCTTTTTTTTAAATAAATTTAAAAAATCAACATTAATTTCATAAAAAGTGGAACAATTCTCAATATTTTCTCATTTTTAAAAAATAATGAATTAATAATTTCAAAAGCTTATAATAATATTCTGCTTTTTTAAAAAAACTACTTATTAATAAAGTAATATAAAAATTTATTGTCTTTTATATATTTAATTTTTCCAAAGTACATTTTAAAGCTGTTCTTTATATTTTCTGGATCTAATATATCTAAATATTTTTCATTTAAAGGTATATCTAAAATTATTTCTAGTTCATTATTCTCTAAATTCATAATCCTTAATTTATTTTTAATTCTTTCAAGTTGAGAGCAATAATGTAAATTTTTTTCTTGTAAATTTTCATTAGAGTTTATTTCACAAAAATTTATTTTTGGATTTACTTTGTGAAACTTTCTAAAGTCATATCTTTTAATTGGTTCAACAATCTGTGCAAATTTATTACTTAAATAACTATACATAAAGCTTTTTGTTTTTTTCATCTCTCAAAATCAATTACCAAAAATGTCTTCAACGCTGGTAATGAAATTTATTTGTTCTTCCAAAGTAACTCCATTTGGTTTCATTATTTCAAAATTAGGAATTGTAAAGTAATCTTCATTTATTAAAACTTCTTGAATTTTTTGATCATTCATTAAGTTATGATTTTCTCAAAGATTTGAAAAATTCTTTTTATTAATTCAGTAATTTCTAACTGGAAAATTTAATTGTTTTTTGTAAGAAGAGCTAATTCCTTTTAATGACTCTATTAAAATATTAAAACTTCCTAAATTATACTCTCCAATTTTTACAATATTATTATCTTCAATAAAGGTTGTTCCTATTTTGCAAATCATTTTATCAATTGTTTTACAATTAATATCTTGTTCAAGTTCTTTTATATTTAACTTTATATTATCTGTTGGATACTTGCTTTTATTTAAATATTTCCTTTTATTTAATTCATATAATGAGGTAAATTTATTAGCTAGAGTTGTAGTGATATTCCCTTTCCCTATCTCTATTTCAAAATCATAAAAGTCTTTTTTAGGATTTTCATTATTACCATAAATATCATCTAAATATTTCTCAAACTCAAGAATTGTTTTTTCAGTAATTTTATTAATGATTTCTAATGGAATTCTATCAGAGTCTAATGAAGGATTTGCCCTAATTGGTGGTCCACAACTTATTACTAAATTAGTAAGAATAATTGATGAGACTAATGAAGAAAAAATTAAAGTCTTTCTCATAGCTAATTTAGTTTAATGCCTTTAAAAGACATCTCACTTAATTTTTTAATCTTTTTTTTATAATTTCTTCAGTCACAAAAATTTGTATCTTTATTAATCATATAATAATATTTTTTATTTATATAATTGAGAAAAGTTACTTTATTATCATTATTTAAAAAATTATTTTTAATAGAATCAATATTAACACTTGTAAGGCTTGATACTTTAATAGTTTTTTCAATTATAGATTGATTTTTATTTTGTAACTTATTTCAAATATAATACATAATTATTTTAACTACTTGGAAATTTAGTTTATTGCCAATTAACTTTAAGTAGACTAAATAAGATACAATACTATCATTGTTTTTATAATAAAATTGAACTCTATTCCATCTTAAAAATGGAATAGTTTCTATTGATAAACTAATACTAGACAAAATAGTTAATAGTTTATTCATTCTTTTTCCTTTCTCGTATAATTTTTATATACATATATATATTAATTAGATTAAAGAGAAAAAATAAAAAAGTTGATAAAATATTAAGAAAAAATGAACTTTTTCTAAGATTTGTTTCATTTTTTAAAAAATATCAATTGATAACAAGTCTGCCTTAATTTAAAAAATCAGATTCTACCTTAAAAAGACCATTAGATATTAATTATATTTTTAAACTCTCCTAAAGAATTTGTATTTAAAGTAATTTACTTTAAGAGTTTACAAAATTTCTAAATCAATATAACTTTATTATTTCTAATCTCATTATATATATTGAAATTTTAACTTCATTTTTCAAAAAGTAAAAAATTTATAATGTTAAGTTTCTAAAGCATCATATCTCAAAAAAGTAAAAAAAATCTTATTCAATATTTTGAATAAGATTTTAATTGATTATATTAAACTACAAACTATTTATTTCCTCAAGTTTCTTTAAATCAAGTTTCAAACATTCAATTTGAAACAGCATCATAGTTAATAGCTCATGTCATTAATCCACGAATATGGATATTGTCATTTTCTAGTAAAACATATGATTTATATATTGATTCTCTTGTTGCTGCACCTCTACCTGCAGGTTCATTAGTAGCAGCTCCTAAAACGAATTTATTTGTTGGAATTTTTTCATAAAAATCGTTTTGGGCACTATATTTTGTTGTTAAGTATTTTGTTACTAAGTAGTAGAATTCTCCTCTATACTCAGTATCATCATTTGAAATATATGAAGTATTAACTCCTAAATAGTTTTTTTCTTCTTCATCAACAAATGGTCCAAATGCTCAACCATTATAGTATTGAGGATTTATAAAGTCATATAGACCATCAAGTCCTTTTAAGAAAGGAATATAACTTGCTTGATTACCACCTTCTGTATTGTATTTTAAATATGGTAACTCTGGTGCCATTGTTAACATAAATTCTTTACCTTTTGAGTTTTGAATTTTTTTAGCTTCTTTTAAAGCTGAGATTGTAGTTTGTTGACTTTCTCTGTCTCCAAGTGCTCCACCTTCTCAATCAATATCGATTCCATCAAATCCATATTCATCCATATATTTAATAAATGTAGCAGTTAATTGATCAGTTTGATCTTGTCTAAATCTCATTTCTCCACCAGTAGCTCCACCCATTGATAAAATTACTTTTTTACCAGCGTTTTGTAAAGATTTAATTCCTCTTTGAATTCCCTCTTTACTTGTTGGACTAAATGCTTCAAAAGTAGGCATTGCATATGGTTCTCATGTATATAAGAATGAAATATCAATTACATTATATGCAGAGTTTAATAATTCATTACTATTTAATAAATCAACTGGAGTACTATGTTGGCCTTCTCCACCTCATTCATATCAGTAACCTACTAAAAGTGCATCATTTGAAGGTTTTGGTTTCTCACCATTTTCTTCTAAACTAAAATTGATTACAACTTGTGATTCTTCATTATAAAATTCAGATTTTGCCTTTGTTTTAATTGTAGCTCCAGTTGTAGAAATGTTTTTAACTTCAACTTCATCTTTTTTAACATTTTTATTTTTAGCATAAACTGCATCCAAGATTGTTGAGGTATTTGCGTTCTTAATTACTCCTAAATTTATTTGTGTTAAATCAACAGATAAATCTTTTTTATTTGAAGGTTTTTCTTTTTCAAGAACTTTAAAGTTAACTTCAATAGAACCTTTATAGATTTTGCTTCCACTAATAGAATTAATAGTTGCACTTGTTTCTGTTATGTTTTTAACTTCTAAATGTCCTAAATCTAAGTTTGTATTTTTTTGTGCTAAAGCACTTAAAATACTTACTTCTGTATTTTGATTAAGATCACCTAATTGAGTATTTTTAATAATATCATTTAATTCATCAGGTTGAGATATTGAAACTACTGTGTAAAAATTAATATCAACAGTTCCTTTATAACTATATGAATTTTCTTTTGCTTTAACTGTTGCTGAATAATTTGTAAATTCTTCAGTTATTCCTTTATTGCCAGTTTCTTTTATATTAGAAATTTCAACTTGATTTAAATCTAATCCTTTATTGGCACTGTCAATTAACTCTTTAATTTTTAATTCACTTAGATTTTCACCTTCAGCTAAATGAATTGCTGTGCTTTTGCTTTTTTCAAAGTTTGTTTTTGTAATAACTTGACTTAATTCTTTCTTTTCAACAGGTTTAGCATTTTCTGAAACACTGTATGAAAGTCATACTTCATCTTTATATTTAGATTTACCTTCTTCATTCGGGATTAAAATTGAGTTATACTCATTAGTATTTTTTAAAGTTAATTTTGAAGTATCTAAATTTGGATTGTTTATTTTAACAGCTTCCATAATTGTAACTTCATTTATATCTGAAATATTACCCAATCAAGTTGTTTTAACTTCATTATAAAGTGAAGATACTGATTCAGAACCTTCTGAATTTCCTTTTAAAGTAAAACTAATATAACATTCATCTTGGTATACTGTTGAACCAGATTTAGCAACAACTTGTGCTCCTCATTCAGTTACTGATGTAACTTCTAGTTCATTAATATCAATTTCACTATTTTTTGCTTTAACTTGATTTAATATATTTTTTTCAGTTTCTTGTTCATTAGAACCAGCTTGTATTTCTCCCAATCAGCTGTTTTTAACTGCTGAATAAAGTGCTACTGCTGATGAATCTCCACCATTAATTACATTATAAGAAACTGTTGATTGTCCTTTATAAAGAGTTGAATTACTCTTTGCTTCAATAGTTGCTCCTCATGGATTAATAGCTTTAACTTCTAATTCATTTGTGTTGATTAATGGATTAACTCCTTTTAACTCTTTTAAGATTTCTGCAGAATCATTGCTAGTGATTGTCCCTAATCATGTATTGCTAATAGATTCTCATAAATATTGAGAATCTGCTTTTCTATTTCCAAAATCAAATTTAACACGAGCCTCCCCATCGTAATCGGTTGCTCTATTTTTTGCAACAAAAGTAGCATTTCCATTAAATAAATCAACATCTTTTAATGCCAATTTATCTGTATCTACTTTTGGATTATTTTGTTTAAGTGCACTCTTTAGAATACTTTCACTTACATTGCTTATTTTTCCTAAATCTTTGTTTTTAATGATTTTATCAATGTCCTTTGTATTATCTACTTTTAAATTACAACTAACAACAGCTGATGATGTTGAAGCAGTAAATGCAATTGTAGATAAAATTGATAATAGTTTTTTCATTTTTATAGTCTCCCATGTTTTGTATTATATACAATTAAAAGACATTGTCAAAAATGAGAAACTTAGAATAAGATAAAAAAATACTTTAAAAGTTTACTTTTTAGTTAATTTGAACTAAAAAGCACATTTATATTTAAATATTTTTATAAAAAGAGGAATAAAGCATTAATAATACAACTCATAATATGAAATAGTAACTAATAAGATAAGTAATTACCTTAATATGTAAAAATATTTTTAAATATTAATTTTAAAAAGTAATTTGTAAAACTATTCAATTTCTTATGTTATATAGATAGATCTGCTTTAGCTGAGAAATTAGTATAAAAAAAGTTATTATCTTAAAAAATAATAACTTTCAAAATTCAATTAATATATTTCTATATTAATTTGCATATCCACCTTTTGGTCATACTAAGTATAATACTCCAGGTATAATTGCTAAAATTAATAATAAAATTAATGTAATCAATTTATGTTGTGGATGTAATAATCAGTAAATTATTCCAGGTATAATTGCCAATATTAATAATATTATTAATAATAATAGACTTTTATCTTTCATATGTTTTTCTCCTCAAATTAATTATAAATAATTTTACCTTGAAATTCCATAAAATATTGATTATTTTATAAATAAATTTATCTACTTCTTTATTAAAGATAACGTTGAATCAATTAATAAGCTTAACAACTAGTCAACTCCTATTGTTCCTACTCTAGCTCATTCTTGAATTTTCTTCATAAATTTTTTTGTATCCTTTGTTAAATTATCATATCCTTGACTTTTATCCATAAATTGTTCGAAGTCATTAATACTTTCGCTTTTATAAGTTTTTCCTGAGTTCTTTGATACTAATTGGTCACATTCAAATTGAAGCATTTTATAAGATTTATAAGCTTTAATAAAACTTTCGTATACTACACTTCTTTGTCTAGATTCACTTTTTAATAGTATTTGATTATTTTCACTTTCACTGCAATTTAAACATTCTGCAAGTTCCTGTTTAATTATTTCATCCACTTTTGTTTTTTCTTCAGTATAATAATCCAAAGCATTTATAATATCTTCTTCTGATTGAGGTTGATCTGGTAATTCAAATTTAATTACCTTTTCTTTTTGACATGAAATAACCATATTAGATGTAGAAACAAATAAACTAGTTGCTGAAAATAGTGTTAATAATTTTTTCATTTATTATTTTTCCCCTTTAAAACTTTATATTGTATTGATATTCTCTGAAATTGGATTTATCAATTTTAACCACTTATATGTTATATACTTAAAATTAAACAAAATCAAGATATTTGCTCTAAAACAACAAGATTAAAAAAAATCTACTACGTAGATTTTTTTAAACAATTAAGATTTAATAACACCTTTTTTAGCTGATTTTTTTCTTATGACAATATAAGTTATTGTTAAAATGACTGCAGTTCCACTAGCTGCCAAAATTATTACCCAGATATTTCAATTATTGCTCTTAGCAACATACTCTCCAAAAGTATCACCTGTATAAAGTGATTTATAGTCTAACATTTTTGAATGATTTTGACCTCTATAATAATTTAATTTACTTCCAAATCCATCCAAAGCATGACCAATTTCGTGAACAACTACACTAAATTTATATGGACTACTTCAAAAACCTTGCTTATACTGACTGTTAAATTCTTTAAAAGTTAAACTAGGTCCTGTAATTACAATATAAGAATATGCAGTGCTTGCAAAATTACTTTGACTATCTACATAATAATTTGTACTTGTATAACCCATTGTTCCATCGTTCATATCTGTTCCATCATCATTTTTTAAAGGAAAATCAGGACTTAATATAAGTGCTACTAATATATTATTTACCCATATATCATTTTGTATAATGTTATATAGCGAATTATAAGTTTTTAAAGTAATATCTCTTAACTTTTGAGTATTATTAGTTGATCATTTTTCACTATCTGATCCCAAACTATTTGGAGTACTTTTTAAATATACCTCTTCAAGATTATTGTAGACATGTGATAATCAAACTCCACTATAATTATTTTTATCTTTTGTTGCTTCAGCTAATGTTTTATCTAAATTATCAAATGAGTCATAGTGGTTTTCATTAAAGTTATTAAATGCATCAATTGATTCTTGACTTGCTGGAGTATACGAATCTTGCATTCATGAAGAAGCAACTGTTAATAAGCTATTTTTTTGAATTTGATTAAGATAAATATTATTTCCTGTTTGTACTCTAAGTTGTGAAATTATATAATTTAAAGTTTGCTGATTATTTGCTCAAATAATTGAATTATTTGAATATTGCAAGTTTAGAGCATTACTTGGCATTGTCTGCAACGTTGTATCATAATATACTTTATTTTCTAAATTTTTAACTAGTTCAATAAATTTTTGTGATATTGTCAATGAGTTCTCATAAGACCCATTAAATGTCCCTCCTGTTTTAATAATTTCAGGAAGAATATTAATATAAAAGTTATTTGTTACTTCTCAACTTTTATTTTTTAAGTCATCTTCTGTATTTAATCACTTACTAAAGCTTTCTGCAAAAAACTCTGCATCACTTGAAGAACCATAAATACTTGGCATAACAGTAGATGCCAACATATTTTGAATAAATAATGACTCATAAATTTCACTTTGAGCTCCATTTATACTTAAAGTAGTTTGAACTTTTTGAATATCACTGTTTGAAATATAAATACTATTTGCATAGTAATATTTTAAAAGACGTCCATAATACATATAATTGCTTTTTGGAGTTATTAAAGATTTATATGAAATTTCTTCATCTTGATTTACATATTTAATAGTTTTTACAAAATTATTGTGCTCAATATTAGTTTTTACAGATTCAGACGTTGAAACTGTAAAAGAAAAAAATAATGATCATAATAATGTTCAAAACATTATAATTCTTTTCATTTTCTCACTACCTCTTTATATTTTCATATATATTTTTTAGAACTTATTTCAAGATATAAATCAAGATTATTATATAGCAAAATAAATAAATAAAATTATATTTTGGAACTTTTATGGTGCTAAAAGTAATTATTTTAAATATTCATTTTTTACTACTGTTTTATATTTCAATTATTTTCCTCCTTTATTTGTATAGCAAATACTGATAATATTGAGATATTTGTTAAAGTATTAAAAATCTTTCAATAATTCTGAGAGTTTTCTTCAAAAATATTATGAATGCTTTCACTGTTTAGTGAATTATATTCAAGCATATTTAAAATTATTTCAGAAGAGCTTTCAATTGTTTCAAAACTATTTGATTTTTTTATAAGTTCTAAACCTTCTATAATTTTTTTATTAAAATTAAAATTTTCCTTAATTAAACTATTGCAATAATTAACTATTATATTTTGAATTTCATTAAGACATTCAAATAGGTTCATTACCTCTTTATTATTTTTTACATTATTATAACTTTGAACTATTCACTTATCTAATAAATCTGCTATTTGCTTTATTGACTCTATATTCGGTCAATATTTATGACGATCAAAGACTTGTAATCTATTTAAAGAAATTAGTTCATTTCAAAAATCATAATAATAAAAGTTAATCATATCTTTGACTTCTTTAAATTGATCAAGATATTCAATATTTTTAAAATAATTAAATATCTTTTCAAATTCTTTAGTTAGCAAGTTATCTCTTTTAAGCTGGATTTTTTGATCTTCAAATAATATCGATATTATTTGCAAGGCTGGATTATAAAATTTAAATATTTTCTTAGAATTTTCATGATTAAAATCATATTTACCTAACATAAATTATTCTCTTTTCTCTTTATACAATTAATATATAATAAAATTAATGAATTATAGAAGGTTTAATAAAATGATAAATAACTTTAAAGCATATAAATTAACATTAAAAGATAAAGAACATTTAAAAAATGTAAGTCCTTATTGAGAGAAGGACATTAAAAAAAGCATTAAAAAGCTTATGAAATGAATATTGAGATTTAATAAAAATCCAAATGACTTCAATATTGAATATACGAATAACTACGAATTGTATGATGTTTTATTTCAGCAAATTGATAATTATTCAAATTTTTACAATCAGAAGTTTAAATTAATTAATAATAACTCTAAGCTATTATCTAAATTTCATAAATTAATTGTAGATTATGTTTTTATTTTAGGTTGAGTAAAATCAATTGAATTAATATGCACTTTCTTTGAAGATATTGCAAAAAAAGATATTGCAAAAAAATCACAGTATGCAATTGAATTGATAAATAATTGCCTAATTTCATATTTTGAAATTTATAAAAAAGAAGTTTTAAAAATAATGAAAAAAGATGAATATTTAGAATTAATTTTTGAAAGAATTTTTTCAAATAAAAGCACTATTACTAGAGTAGACATTGCTGCAAGAGATGTTATGAGTTATTCAAAAATGTTAAAGAAAAAAAATAAACTAAGTGAAGAAAAACTTATTAAATTAAATATACTTTCTATTGAATTAATTGTCTTTTCAAATTCAATAACCTATTTTTATACAAGATTTTTAAGTAATGTTTATTAAAAAATAAACCAATAATTGGTTTATTTTTTATTTAGCAACTGTTCAAAATACTCTACTAATTTTTCAACTTCCAATATTAAATCCTTATATGATTCTTCTTTTTTACAATCAAAATTATATTTTTTAAATAATTGAGTAGCTTTTAAACTTCCCCCATCTTTTAAGAAATTTATTATTTGAGAAGCATCTTTGGTTCTTTTAAATTCTGAATATAGTTTAAAGGAAACCGCAATTGATACAGCATATTTATAGATATAAAAAGGTTGTTCAAAAATATGAGATATAGCTATTCAACTATATTTATATACTTGATCATCATATCTATCAAAAATAGATTTTCCTAAAACTTTCTTATTTGCTTTTTTTAGTATTTCTGATATTTTATCTAAAGTAAGAACCTCACCTTTTTCGCTTGAGTTATAGCACTGATATTCAAACTCGGCATCCGCAATAGCAGAAAAGAAATTAGAAAAAATAAATTCAATTCTATTTTGAATTAAAATCAATTTCCTACTTTCATTCTTTTCATTTTGAAATAAATAATCAAATAGCAAATGTTCATTAAATGTCGATGCTACCTCAGCAATCATATTTGAAAATCCATTTAAAGGTTTTGGTTGATTTTGTTTAGCAAATAAATTATGAACAGCATGACCTAGTTCATGTGTTAAGGTTGAAATTGATTCTATATCTTCTGTAAAATTTAAAGAAATTAAAGAGTCATAAGTATTGCTTCCAACTGTAAAAGCACCAGTTGATTTATTTTCATCCTCATAATAATCAATTTTATTATCTGATAAGCAATATTCTAAGTTAGCAATATATTTTTCTCCAATTGGTTTTAATGAATTTTTTATTATTTTTTGAGCTTCTTCAACACTATAATTTTTTCTTTCCAACTTAAATAGTTCCAAACTTGAATCCGTTCCATAAAATTTTTCTAAATTTAAGTATTTTTTAATTATTTCATAATATCTATAATAAACACTAGAGTTTTTAGAAGTAAATTTTATTAAGTTTAAAAAATTTGTAATGGAAAAATCAGCTCTATCAAAAAAGTTTTCTTTAAAACTTTTCATTCCAACAAGTTTTATTGATTCAATTTCTTCTTTTACAATAGATTCATATATTTTTGCATAAGTATGTTGTTTAAATTTTAACCCCTCTTTAAATTTTAAACTTGCTTTAATTCTTAATTGTTGATCTTTAATAGGATCTGAATAAGTTAAAATATCTGAGATAAACTTTTGATTAATAATATATTCTTCATTTTTATACACTAACTTTTTTTCTTCATTATCTTTAAATCTCATTGAGTCATACATTTCATAAATAATTGAACTAGAGTTTGAAACCTTTGACAACAACTCTCTTTGGTTTTGAGGCATAAGATATTTTATATTTTTAAAGAATTCTTTGTAACTTTCTGAATAATGAATAAGTTCAGAATCTTCTGATAGTCACTTTAAAATTTTTTCTTTTCCAATATTTTTAATTTCCTCATTAACTCATGAGAATTTGCCATCAAATTGTTGCATTTTATTATTGAAAATTGAGTCTAATTTTAATAACCTAGGGTTATTTTGTTCGATATATAAATGCTTTAAAAAATGATTAATTTTAGAGACACTCTTATCCACTGCGATTGAATCCTTTAAAAAATTTATAAAATCACTCTTATTTTTCAATTTATTTTTATACATTAATAACTCATTATTTTTTTCAACATACAAGTCTAAGTCTAATAAAAACTCTTTATCACTTTCATAAAGAGAAAGTAAATTTCATTTATATTTATCTTCTGCATCAATTCTCTTCATAATTTACCCAAAAAATTTATTTAAAAATTTTCTTTTCTATTATTTCAATTAGTTATTACTAATAAGAAATTCTATATCTTTAAATTAGTATTATTTAAAGATATAGATATTTCAAAATTTTATAAAGAATTATTTTTTATAAATAATTAATTTTCTTAACTAAATTGATTTTACATTAATTTTAATAACTTGTCATTTATAACTATATATAAAAAATAACATTAGACAATGTTATTTTTTTTCTTTATTGTGAGTGTCATTATATCATGATTCAAAACTTCACTTTTTAAACATAACTTGTTGACCATTACTTTCAATCATACCTTCATAAGCATCATAATTTATTGCTCAAGACATAAGACCTCTTGTATAAACTTTATCTTTTTTAAGAAGTTTGTGTGATTTTTTAATTGATTGTTTAGTTGCAGATCCATTCCCTGCAATCTCATTTGTTGAAGCCCCCATTACAAATTTATCTGCATCAATTAAATAGTAGTCATTTTTTGGACTATATTTTGTTGTCAGATATTTGGTCATTAAATAATAAAATTCTGCTCGATACTTAGCATTATCATTTGCAATATAATCTTCTTTAATTTTTAATTTTTTTTGTTCTTCAGGCTCAATATATGGTCCAAAACCTCTTCCATTATAAAGCTGTGGATTTATTCAATTATAATATCCTTCTAAACCTTTTAAAAAAGTAATGTAACTACCTTTACCTGTAGTATCTGATTTATTTGTTAAATATGGCATTTCTGGAGCCATAGTTATTATAAATTCAGGATTTTCATCCTTAATTTCTTTTAAAGCATCTACAGTTGTTTGTTGACTTGTTTTATCTGTTAATGATTTTTGTGCTCAGTTAATATCAAGACCATCAAAACCATATTCATCAACTACATCTAAAATTGTTTCTTTTAATTCGTCTTTTTGATTACTTCTAAATTTCATTTCACTTGAAGGTGAACCACCCATTGAAATAAGAACCTTTTTACCTTTAGATTGCAATAACTTAATTCCTGCTTTTACTTCTTCTGGATTTTGTGGTAAATATTTAGGCATTTCATAATTTGATTTTGAATAAAAGAAAGAAGCATTAATGACATTATAATTTGTTTCTGCTAATTGCTCAAAAGTTGGAATAGTTTGTCCTTCCCCATTCCAATCAAAATAATAACCTACTAGAACTCTATCTTCTAATCTAACAACATCTCCCTTTAAATTAAAATTTATTTGCAGTTTTCCACTATACACTCCATCATCTGTTGCTGTAATAACAACAACTCTTTTTTTAATACTTTGAATAATAACTGATTCCATTTTTAAATCAGGATTTCATTCTTTAATTTTAGTTTTAATTGTATCTTCTTGTTCATTTTCAATAAAACCTAAATTAGTTTTTAATACATGATGAACTAAATGATTGTCAGCTGATGTATCTCCCATATTAAAGCCACAAGCAACAACTGCAGTTGAAGTTGTAGCAACTAAAGAAAATGAAGACAGCAAAGTTAATATTTTTCTCATTATTTTACCCTCAATTCAAAAATATAAAAGTATAAGCAAAAATATATTTTTTATATATTCTATTATTACTTTTTAACTACTAAAAACCAGTAATAATACTGGTAAAAAATAATATAATTAACTATTTTTTTTCTTGTAAATAAATATCTTTATATCACTTTGAAAAAGTTCATTTATCTCATTTAATAATTAAAGGATCTTTACCTTCTTGTGGTATTGACGCTATCTTTCCATCATATGCATCACTATTTATTGTTCAAGCCATAAGACCCTTTGTATAAATACCATCTTTTGCAAGCAGCTCATATGATTTTTTAAGTGCATCTTCAGAAGCTGCCCCTTTTCCTTCAGCAACGTATTCATGAGTTGAAACTCCTAAAACAAATTTATCCGGATCAATAATAAAGTAGTCATTCTTTTTACTATACTTAGCAGTGGCATATTTTGTTAATAAATAATAAAATTCTGCTCTATGTTCTAGATTATCATTTGTAATACTACATTTAAGTTCTCCACTTTGTTCAACTTGACAGGTATCATCTTTATCATCTCAATTTAAAATTCTTTTTTCTGCATCTTCAATAATAACATCATAGCCAAATTGATTATATGCTTTAGGAGTTACTCAATTATAGTAACCATCTAAACCTTTAAAAAATGGAATGTAACTTGGAGCTCCTCCAATTTCAGTTGCAAGTCTTAGTCCATCAGGAGTAGTTGATAGTGAAATTATAAAATTTTCTCTCTCACCTTTAATTTCTTTTAAAACATCAGTCATTACTTGTTGACTTTCTCTATCTGTAGTACTTTGTATTTCTCAATTAATATCTATTCCATCAAATTTATACTCATCTATTACATTTAAAATTGCTGCCTTTAGTTCTTCTTTTTTATCAGTTGTAAATTTCATTTTTGTTGATAGTGCTCCACCCATTGAAATTATTGCCTTTTTATCATTTTGATGAAGTAACTCTATTCCATTTTTTATTTCTTCAGGTTTTTTTGGATTAAAAGTAGGCATCTCAAGTGCTTTAGAAGCATAAAAATCTCCAATGCTAATTACATTATAATTTGTTTCAACTAATTCTTCGAAAGTAGGAATTCGCTCTCCTTCAACAACTCAATCTTTTCCATCATTATAATAACCAACTAAAACTTTTTCTTCTAATTTAATAGGTTCACCCAACAAATTGAATTTTACTTCCATAGCTCCTGTATATGCACCTTTTTTAGTTGCTGCAATAAGTGCTGTTTTATTTTTATTTACTTTAGCTACTTTATATGAATTTGCATCCAAACCTGGATTTAATTCTTGAATTTTAGCTTTTATAGTTTCTTTATTATCATTTTCTAGCATTCCTAAAGATGTTCTTAGAACATGATTAACTAAATGATTTTCATCATTGATATCTCCAATACTATAACCACATGCAACAACTGAAGTTGTTCCAATAGCTACTAATGACAATGAAGATAATAGACCTAATATTTTTTTCATTATTTTCCCCTTAATTTAATCTTGCATTTTCATAAAATATTAATACTTTGTATTTTAAATTCCAAATTATTTTATTTATTTTCTTTATTATGAGTGTCATTATATCATGATTCAAAACTTCACTTTTTAAACATAACTTGTTGACCGTTACTTTGAATCATACCTTCGTAAGCATCAAAGTTTATTGCTCAAGTCATAAGTCCTCTTGTATAAATACCATCTTCACTTAGCAATTGATATGATCTTTTAATAGATTCTTCAGTAGCAGCTCCTCTACCAGCTGGTTCATTTGTTGAAGCTCCCATTACAAATCTATCTGGATCAATTAATCAAAAGTCATTTAATCGACTATATTTTGTTGTTAAATACTTAGTCATTAAATAATAGAATTCCGCTCTATGAGTAACATCATCATTTGTTATATAGTCCATCGATAAATTTAATCTTTCTTTATCTTCAGGTTCTACATACGGACCAAATGCTCAACCATTATAAAACTGTGGATTTATCCAATCATAATAGTCATCTAATTGTCTTAAAAATGGAATATAACTACCTGTTTTATCTTTATCAGTTGAATTTTTTAAATAAGGCATTTCTGGAGCCATAGTTATCATAAATTCAGGATTTTCATCTTTGATTTCTTTTAAAGCATCAATAGTTACTTGTTGACTTTCTCTATCTGCAAGACAACTACCTTCTCAGTCAATATCCAAGCCGTCAAAGTCATATTCATTAACTACATTTAGAATTGTTTCTTTTAATTCATTTTTTTGATCAGATCTAAATCTCATTTCACTTCCAGTAGCTCCACCCATTGAAATAAGTACTTTTTTGCCTTTTGATTGTAGTAACTTAATTCCTGCTTTCATATCTGCTGGATTTCATGGTTGAAATACTGGCATAGTATAAGCTGTTGGTGAGTATAAAAATGAGATATCAATTACATTGTAATTAGTATTAGCAATATCATCGAAACTTGGTTTTACTTGAGCTTCTCCTCCTCATTCATAGTAATACCCAACTAAAACTTTATCCATAGTTTCAATTGGAGCATCTTTTAATCTAAATCTTATTTCCTTATTTCCTTTGTAAATACCCTCATCAATTGCTGAAATAGTTGCACCTTTATTTCAAATATTTTCTATTTTAATTGCACTTATATCTAAGCTAGGATTTAACTGCTGCAACTTATTTTGAATTGTTATTTCTTGATTATCTTCAATTTCACCTAAGTTATATTGAGTGATTACAATACTTAGTTCCTTTTTATTATCTGGTTTTGAACCAATTAAATTACATGAAACTACCGTAGTTGATCATGATGTTATTAAGCTAATTGACGACAAAAAAGTTAACAGTTTTTTCATATATTTTACCCCTTTATTTAAATATTATCATAAATAACATTTAAAAGTTTTAATTTAAATAAAAAAGTCAATTAGTAAAAAAATACTAATTGACTCAAGTTTTATTTATATTTAAATAATATGAACAGTTTTTATACTATTTATGTACTAACATATTAAATGTTCCATTAGCACCATTTGATTCAAATGAAACATAGAAGTAATCATCATTAACTAACTCATTATTTGAAATGACTGAACTTTTTTCAAATTTGCCATCCTTATTAATTGCCTTATAAACATTTAATGATTTAACATCACCAATATTTAATTTTAATGTTGTATTAATATATTTAATGGCTTCACTATTTAAGCTATTTCCTGAATAATTAAACATATCAACTATTTGACCTGCTAAATAGTCAATTCCCAAGTTTGGCAAACTAATGTTTGATTTATATTCATTGTCTGTATAATCCATAGATTCACTTATTGTATATTGTGTATCTAATGTAACAATATATCCTGGTTTAATTTGAAAGTCAGCTAAAGATTGCTCTACTTGATAACCATAAAGATTACCCTCTATTGATTTTCCATCAGCAATTGCTTCAAAACCAATTGCATATTTATAATTTCCTAAATTATCTAATTTATCAATTGTAACATTCATGTTTAAGATTTCATAGTCTTTAGCATTAATAAGTCTGGCCAACTCATAGCCTACTGGTCTTGTACCATCAAAACCAGTTCCTGGAAATCTTGTTTTACTACCTGTAATTGAAAAGTTTGTAACATTATTCTCTCTATTAAAATTTCTTTGATCTTCAATAACTTTAATTAGTACTTCCTTGTAATCCTCTGTACCAAGTATTATTTTTCCATCTTTGTCAAAATGCTTTTCATTATTTACAGTTAATCAAATTGTTCCAACTTCATCATTTGAAGTAATTTTATTATTAACATTTTGCTCCATTGTAGCAATTGGTGCTATAGCAGAACTAGAAACTGATAAAGTTCCTATAAGACTTAAAAGTTTTATCATATATACCTTTCATTCTTAAACCCACCCAACCTACCAAAAATTAACATTTTAAGTTTTATTTTTAATATAAGGATTTTTTACATTTTTTTATTGGTTAAATTTTATTAACTTAAATAAATCGTAGCATAGAACTTTTTAAACAATTTATTAATAGAAATGTATAAACTATTTTTAATTTTTTAGATAAAAAGTCTTTTTTGTTTAAATTAAAAAATAGTTTATTAAAAGGAAAAAATATCTCGATATAAAATTAAATTACTTAATTATTTTGTCTATTTTATAAATAAAGTAAAAAATTCATTATTAAATACTGAATTTGCAAATAAAAAAACTTTCTTATAGAAAGTTTTTTTAAAATTATTTATTTATTAAAAGGTCTAATTTTTCATTAATTTCTTTTAATAATTCTAAAAGAGGTTTTTCAAAGTTTTCAATTCTTCCTGAATTTCCAGCTTGTCCACCAAATCCACCATTAGGTCTTCCGCCACGGTCTCCACCGCGACCACCAAATCCACCTGGTCTTCCGCCACGGTCTCCACCGCGACCACCACCAAATCCACCTGATCTTCCACCACGATCTCCACCACGTCCACGATCTCCACCACGGTCACGGTCTCCACCACGATCACGGTCTCCATCTTGACTTTTAGATCCATCGCTTGGTGATCTTCTAAAGTTATCTTTGTTATCAAATCCCATAAGTTCATTGCCTTTCTATTTAGTTCTTTTAAAGGCAATAATAATACGCTATCAAAAGATGTGTAATTTAACACTCTTATTATTATATAGGAATAATCATTCAATCTTAATTTATTTAAATTAAGTTTTCAAAAACTTAACTTTTAAGTAATTAAATTGATTAATTAGTACCTGTTTTAGTCGAATCACTTTTAATTACACTATTTAAAAGTTTTAAGATACTAATATTAAATAAAATAGCAGATAAAGTAATAATTAAAGCTACAATTGTTACTCCAAGAAACAATGCTAAATCAATATTTGCTGAAAGATAACCGGGTACCTCTTCAATTGAAATGTGACTATTTAAGCTTTTTTCAATCAAAATAAACTGTGAAAGTAGTATTGCTTTAATAATTACAATTGCAATAAGCATTATAATAGTTAAAAATACATATATATTATTTAAATTTTTAAATTTTAAAAATGGCTTTTTAATTGAGTTATTTGCAAAAAATATTAATGTAAAAATAATAAGAATTGTTGTTAGAGATATAGATAGTATTTTTAATAACTCTAAATTTGTATTAAAAATATCATCTATTGAAGCAGTCTGATAAGTTCCTATCAAATACTTTCCAAAACTATTGTAAATAACGACTCCATTCTTATTTTTATCTTCAAAAGTAAAACTAATAATAAATTTGGAAAATAAAGCAAGAAAAGAAAAAATAAATGCAATAATTACAGTGATTAAATTATAAGTATAATACCCCCTAATATTTTTATATTTTCTTTTAAGCATTTAAAATATTCTCTTTTCTTTATAAATATATTTTAGATTTTAACATATTATTAATCAGTCTAAAAAGAAGAAAAACTACTTAAAAGTAGTTTTAACTAATATCATTTATTTTTTTATAATATTGTTTATCCATTACTTTGTTATTAATAAAATTATATAAGAAACTAAATCCTACCAATAATCCTATTATTCCAAAAAATGCAATGAAGAATCATCCAATACCAGGAATTCCAGCTGGTCCAACATGATGAATATCTAAAAAGAAATATGGATATAATAAATTTATATTTTCTGTAAAATAGTAATCTCCTGAGTTAAATCTAAGTTCTCCACGTACCATTGCATAAACACAATAGATCAAAACCATAGTAAATTGAATTCAAAATTTTTTAATAAAGAATTCCTTAAAATTAACTTTTTCCTTATTGCTCATAAATAAATTTACATATAAAATAAAAGCAACTGGAATAATTGCATGATCAACTAATGTTACAAAAATACTAAAAGGTTGTGTTGGAAAACCTTCAACTGGAATTAAAATTCCATTGTAAACAATTAAAGTAACAGTTATCATTGTTGCCAATGAATTAGCTGTTGTATAACTTAACATTTTTGTTTTACCTTCTTTTTTATAATTTATTGCTGCATATAAAAATCAAAATTGAACTAAAACATTTGAAAGTAAAGTAAATGTTGTAAAGTAATCTATTGTATATATTTCATAATTACCTTGATAAACAGCATTTACTTCACCTGCTGTTGCTATATTTCAAATATAATATGAAAATATAGTAAAGAACGATAAAAGTCCAAAAAAATATTTATAAATTAATTGAAATTTTAATGATTTCATAATTTTCTTCCTTTCTTTTTTTAATATA
Source organism: Spiroplasma endosymbiont of Dioctria linearis (assembly GCF_964030865.1). Classification (NCBI taxonomy): domain Bacteria; kingdom Bacillati; phylum Mycoplasmatota; class Mollicutes; order Entomoplasmatales; family Spiroplasmataceae; genus Spiroplasma; species Spiroplasma endosymbiont of Dioctria linearis. Next base: position 596,069 of record NZ_OZ034984.1, read on the forward strand.
ATTGAATTATATATGAACCATTATAAAATTAATTTATTAAAAAAATAATCCTTTAGATTATTTTATTTCAATATGAAGTTGATCTAATTGTGACGAATCTACTTTATCTGGAGCATTTGTCATATTGTCTATTCCTGATGAATTTTTTGGAAAAGCAATTACTTCTCTTATATTTTCAGAACCTGTTAATATCATACAAATTCTATCTAATCCTAAAGCACAACCTGCATGATATGGAGCTCCATATTTATAAGCATTAAGGAATCAACCAAAATTTGTTTCAATTTCGTCTTTTTTAAGTCCTATAGCATCAAACATTCTTTGTTGAATTTTGGGATCAGTAATTCTTTGACTTCCCCCACCAATTTCAAACCCATTTAATACTATATCATATGCTTTTGCTAATGCTTTTGCCTTATCAATATCAAAGCTATCTAAACTTATATCTGCTGGCATTGTAAATGGATGATGAGATGCTACAAATCTATTTTCTTCTTCAGAAAATTCAAATAACGGAAAGTCAATTATTCAAGCTAATTTCATTACTTCTTGATCTAATAAATTTAGTATTTTTGCAGTTTTATTTCTAATTGCTCCCATTGCCTGACTTGCTTTAAAATACTCATCTATAACAAACAGAACTGTTGACTGTTTTTTTATTGAAAATAGTTTTATTAACTCTTTTTTTTCAAAATCCGATAATTTTGAACCTATCGATCCTGTTCATTCTTTTAAATCGTATTTTGCAAATGCTAATATATTAACACTATTTTGTTTAGCCACCTCTGTTAATTCTTCCAAATCTTTTTTACTTAACATAGAGTCAACACAAATTGATCTAATACTTTTATTTTCAATATTACAGAATAATGGTATTTCACTCTTTTCAAAAATTTCATTTAGTGTTTTGATTTCAAAACCAAATCTTAAATCTGGTTTATCATTACCATATTTGTCCATAGATTCTTTTCATGTAATTCTTTGAACTGGTTCTTTAATTTCAAGACCTTTAATTTCAAAAATAATCTTCTTAATTAAATTTTCAATTGAATTCATAACATCTTGATCATCTGCAAAAGACATTTCCATATCAAGTTGTGTAAATTCAGGTTGACGATCTATTCTTAAATCCTCATCTCTAAAACACTTCACAATTTGAAAATATCTATCTAAACCTGAAATCATAAATAATTGTTTATAAAGTTGAGGTGATTGAGGTAAAGCATAAAATTTACCTGCGTTCAATCTTGAAGGAACTAAAAAGTCTCTTGCCCCTTCTGGAGTTGACTTACCAAAAATTGGAGTTTCAATTTCAATAAAGTTATTGTCCAAAAAATAATTTCTAATAGTTTGATTCATTTTACTTCTAGTAATTAAATTTCTTTGCATTATTTCTCGTCTTAAGTCTAAATAACGATAAGTTAATCTCGTATCTTCTTGAGACTCAATATTATCTTTAATTTCAAAAGGAGTTAATTCAGATCTATTAATTAGAGTTAATTTTTCAACCTTAATTTCAATTTCTCCAGTTTTAATTTCAGAATTTTTTGACTTTCTTTCAATAACTATTCCTTCAACTTCCAAAACATATTCAGATTTAATATTTTCCAAATTCTTTGATTCATCAATAACAAGTTGAGTAACTCCATATCTATCTCGAAGATCAATAAAATTCATTGCTCCCATTTTTCTAATTTTTTTAACTCATCCTTGTAAAATCACTTTTTGTTTGACATTCTTTATTGTAAGTTCTCCACATGTGTGCGTGCGTTTCATTTTTTTATTCTCCAACAATTGCATCTACTATTTCATCAAATGCAACTTTTTTCTCTTCTTTTGTTAATTGATTTTTTATAATAACATTATTTTCTTTCAGTTCATTGTCACCTACTATTATGATATTTTTAGAATTTAGTTTTTCAGATTGTTTAAAAGCTGATTTCATACTTCTATTCATAAAATCAAAGTCAACTTTTAAACCTGATTTTCTTAACATTAGTAGTAATATATTTGAAAATTGTTTTGCTTTTTCACTTAAAGCAATAATATAGGCATCCAAAGTATTAGGAGTTGAAATATAAATTTTTTCTTCTTCTAAAGCAATTAGCAATCTTTCCATACCAATAGCAAAACCAGATGCTGGTAAATCAACATTTCCTAACTTTTTAACAAGTTCGTCATATCTTCCACCACCCAATAAGGTTGAACTTTTTTTATCTTTGATTTCGTAAACAAAGCCAGTATAATAGTCCAATCCTCTTACTAGTTTCTTATCAATTATTGGTTTTATTCCAATATTGTTTAAATTGTCAATCAAAGTTTTAAAGTAATTTTTGTCTTCTTCATTTAGATAATCTTTCATATCAATTACATCATCAAATTTATTTCCATCTATTTTACAATCTAAAACTCTTAATGGATTAGCTTGAATTCTTTTTTTGCAATCATCACAAAGTGATTTGGGTTCTAAGTATTTCTTTAAATCACTAATGTATTCTTTTCTTTGTTGACCATTTACTAAATAATTTAAGTGAATTGTATAATTTTCAATTCCAATTGTATTTAAAATTATTGAAGATAAACAAATAATTTCACTATCAATTTCAGGTGTTTTAGGTCCAAAAACTTCAACTCCAAATTGATTAAACTGTCGATTTCTCCCAGCTTGAGGTCTTTCATATCTAAACATTGAACCAAAATAGAACAATTTTAATGGTAAATTTTCATTTATATACATCTTATTTTCTAAAATAGCTCTAACAGTTGGTGCTGTACCCTCTGGTCTTAAAGTCAATTCTCGATTTTTTCGATCTTCAAATATAAACATTTCCTTAGAAACAATATCTGTTTCTTCACCAACACCCCTTTTAAACAGTTCTAAACTTTCAAAAATTGGTGTTCTTATTTCATTATAGTTAAATGAATCAACAATATTTCTTATTATCATTTCCAAAGCAAAGTATTCTCTTACTTTTAAATCGATTAAATCTTCTGTTCCTCTGGGTTTTTGAATCATATTTTCACCTCTAACCTTTATATTTTACACTTTTTTTAAAAAGAGCAAAATAAAAACCCAAAAAATGGGTTTTTATTTAAAATTTTATTAACTATTTATTTACTTTTCTTGCTTCTCGTTGTTTATGTTTTTCTTCAACAAGAGCTTGATAAGCTTTTTGTTTAGTTGCTAATTCGTTTTCAAATTCACTGTAATTATCTAATTTTTTATTTAAAATTGACAATCTTTCTTCTTTATTGTTAATTTTTACATTATTTTTAACATTTTCAATTTTTTCTAAAATAGACTCTTTTACTCCATTAGTTGCATCAAGAGTTAATTTACCCTTTTTAATATCAGCTGTTCTTCATAAACCTAAAAGTATTGCTGACAATAAACTAGCTCCTAATACAATCAGAACAGCTGCTCCTGCTCCTAAAGCAATTGAACCACCATTCATTGAACCATCTTCTAAATAACTTGAACTTAATAATGGGAATACAAATACCCCACCATGTGATGCAAGTAATTTAATTTTTAATGCGCCAACTAATCCACCAATTAAAGCTCCACCAGCCATTGCACTTACTGCAACTCTTTTTGGATCTTTAACCATAAATGGAATTGCACCTTCTGAAACGAAACATGCACCCATTAATCAGTTAGCTTTTGCAGCATCTCTATCTTTTGCTGTTCAAGCTCTTGGGAAAATAATTGTTGACATTGCTACCATTAAAGGAGGTAACATCCCTGCTAACATTGCTGATGCCATAATAATTGTTTGATCATTAAAGGCATTTCCAGCTGCATTGATATCTGTAACTAATTTACCACCAACTGCTAAATTACCTAAAGAATAAGCAATTTTATTAATTGGTCCACCCATATCAACACACATCATAAATCCAATTAAAATTGATACTAATCATAATAAGTTTAATTGTGCTAATTCTGAAATACCAAGGCTTATACCACCCATTACAAATCCTAAAGGAATATTAATAACAAACATTGTTAATGCTATTGATAATAATGACAAGACAGGAATAAAGACAATATCTCTAGCTCCTTGTAATCCTTTTGGGAATTTTGCCATTGCTTTTGATCAACCAACAACTAGTAAAGCTGCAAGATAACCCCCAACAATAGCTCCAATAAACCCAGACTCAGTTCCTTGTAAATTAGATGGAATTAATCTTGATCAAAGACCATTTCAACCATTAGTAATTGAGTTACCGTCCGCATCGTATGCATAACCAAATCCTAAAATGTTTGTAGATAATAATCCTGCGACCATTCCAGGCATTAATCCCTGAGATCCCACAATTGAAAACGCAATAAATGCTCCCAATATTGGTACCATCATAGACATTGATATTTTTCCAATTGCTGCAAATCAACCAGCTGCTGGATTAATTGTTCCAAAATCTCCACCAGCATTTCCATTTCCTGCAGCAAAGTCTATTAGGAAAGCAATTCCTAATATAATTCCCCCTGCAACAACAAATGGTAACATTCTTGAAATTCCACCAAGTAAATTCCCTTTAATATCAAGGAATTTTCTCATTGTAAATTCACTTACTTCTGATGAATCAGATGCGGCTTTAACTTCAGTTAATCCCTCACCTTTTTTATATTTTTCAATTAATTGATCACCTTTAAAGATAGCTTCTTTAGTATTTGTATCAATAACTTTTTTACCATTCAATCTTGAAAGTCCTTCAAGAGCTTTATCATGAGCTAAAATTATAACTTTAGCATTATCTATATCTTCTTGTGTTAACTTGTTCTCAATTCCTCTACGTCCTTGAGTTTCAATTTTAACTGTTAAACCCTTTTGTTTTGCATATTCTTCAAGTTTTTCTTGAGCCATATATGTATGTGCAATTCCTGTTGGACATGCTGTAATACCTATAACATCATAACTACCTGATTTTTCAACTTTTTCAACTTTTTGTTCTTGTTTTGTTAACGCATTTTCTACATCTTTAATTGATTTTGCACTTCTTAATTTTTTTTGTACTTCTGCTTTCATTAAGAAACCAGATAGATCTGCAAGAGCAGTTAAGTGCTCATTTCCATCTTTTCCATTTGTCATAATCATAAATACTAAATCAACTGGTTGATCATCAAGTGATTGTCAATCAACTTTATTTTTTAATTTTACAAAAGCAATTGCTGATTTTTCAACTGTAGGATTTAAAACGTGAGGAATACCAATTCCATCTCCAACCCCAGTTGATCCTTCAGATTCTCTTTTGTAAACAGCTGCTTTAAAATCATCAATAGATTTAATGTATTTTTCTTTTTCTAAACTTTTAGAAAGAAATTCAATAACTTCATCTTTTGATTTTAAATCAACATTAAAAAAACTTATTTGTTTACCGAATAAATCTTTTAATTCCATGTGAACCTCCTATTTTATTTTTTGAACATCAATTTTTGAAACTAATTTTTCTATTTCTTCTTTTGAAGCAAGTCATTCGTTAAAAGCAGTTGCAGCTCCACTAGCTGCTGCGTATTGAAGTGTATTTTCAATACTTAGATTTTTATATTTTCCAAAAACAAATCCAGCCAACATGCTATCTCCTGCACCAACTGAGTTTACAAGTTTTCCTTTTGCAATTCCAACTTTGTAAATATCATTATTTGAATCAAAATATAAACTTCCTTTTGAGCCCATACTTAGCAATACATTTTGAGCTCCTAGTTTTTTTAATTTATTGATTAATTCTTTTGTTTCTTCGAAACTTATATCTTCGTTAAATTTTATTCCTAATGTTGAACAAATTTCTTCAAGATTAGGTTTAATTAAGAAAGGTTTTTCTTTTAAAACATTTTTTAAAAGTTCATTTGTAGCATCACAAATTAGAATAGCTTTTTTTTGATTTGCAATTTTTCCAATTTGTTTATAGATATCTTTATCAATACCCACTGCAACACTTCCTGTTAGCATAACAATATCTTCTTTTTGAAGATTAGATGTTAAATAATCAATTAAATTTTTTAGAACACTTTTTTTAGTATTAAATCCCATTCCATTTAATTCTGTTTCTTGTTTTGATTCTAAGTGTTTAATTTTATAATTAACTCTAGTTGATCCTTCATTAAGAAAAAAATTGTTATTTAAATTTATTTCTTGAAATTTATTTAGAAAAATTTCTTTATTGTTTTCTCCCATAATCCCAATTGCTTGAATATCTGCTTGCAAATTTTTTAAAATAATTCCAGCATTTATTCCTTTCCCACCAATAACTTTATACTCATCAGTATAATAATTAGTTATACCTAATTCTACTTTTTTATTGGCTAAAACAATATGATCAATTGCAGGATTTAACGTTAATGTATATATCATTTTTATACCTCTTCATTAATGAGTGCTATTTGAGATTTATCACTAAATTTTACAAGTGATTTAGATTTATTTTTTGATGTATCTGCTAAACCAAATGAAAATTGTGAATTTTTAATAGCTATTCTTTTAACTTCTGCTTCGTCTTCATCTGTTGTAAAAAAATTAAATTCATTGTCTACGGCATTAATACCTATGAAAGCCAAATCAAAATTATATTTTGATAATGCAGTTATTGTTTCAACACCACATATTGCTCTTGTAGATATTTTTAATTTTCCTGGTAATAAATTAATATCTTTAATACCATTTTTTGCTAAAATCTGTGCATTGATAATTGAATTAGTATAAATCTTGTTATTTAATTCTGGTTTTAATATCTCTGCTAGAAAAAAAGTTGTTGAGCCTGCATCTAAAAAGATGGTCTCAAATGGTTTAATACAAGCTAATGCTTTAATTGCTATATTTTTTTTTGCTTCAACATTAGTAAGCAATTTTTCATCTAAAAATGCTTCCAATATTGATTTTTCTCTAATGGTCTTTGCTCCTCCATGAACTCTTTTTAATTTAGATTCATTGTGAAGATCTGTTAGATCTCGTCTTAGAGTGGTGAAAGGAATATTTAAGTGTTTTGATATTTTTTCATTTGAACAATAATCTTGTTCATTTACAAAATCTAAAATTAATTTTAGTCTTTCTTCTCTGATCATTCTTTCACCTCAATAATATAATATTCCAAAAAAGATAAAAAACAACCAAAAACAACCAAAAATTAAAAATAAAAAAATATGGAATACCATACTATTTTCTTTTTTTCTTATTATCTGTTGATAGACCTCTAGTTTTTGCCATTGCTATGTTTATGTCAGAATATTTAGCTTCTTGAGCTATTCCTTCATCTCAAATTGGATTAATAACTTCTCTTCCTTCACTTTCAGCTCTAGCTTCTTTAGCAATAATGTCAGGATTTGCACCTTGTTCAATTTTCATTGCTTGTTCAATAGTTAAATATGGATCTTCAGGTCTAACTCCTTTTTCAACTAAAGAAGCTATTTGCATTCTTATTTGTGAGCTTGAAACTTTTTTATCTTTAAAATCAACTTGTCATTGTACTGGTGAAGCCTTTTCAAATTTATAAGGTTCTTTAATAATTGCATATAACATATTTACAAATTTTTCAAAGCCATCTTCTCCCTTTCAAAAATTTGTTTCTTCTGCAACTATTAAATTACCATTTTTTAAATCAAATTTTGAGAAGTGCATTTCAAATATTTTATTTGATCAATCACCTTCTGGAATTAAATAAAAATTAGTAATAAGTGAACAATTAAATATATGGTTATCAAATTCATAAATTGAAAAATTAAATCTATCAACGCTTGTTGTATCAATTGATACACTAAAATTAGTAACATCGGACACTTTACTTAATCAATGTAAAACAGATTGTGTATATTTTAGAACAAATTTTAATTTTTGACTTGAGAAAATCATTGTTTTTCATCTTGTAAAATTAAAGTCAAATTCAGATTCTTTTCTATTTGAAGCAATATTAAAGTCTAGGTTTGCTTTAACAAATTCTTCAATTGGTAAATAAATCATTTCCTTTTTCATATAAACCTCATTTTATTAATTAAATTATACCATATAAGCCTAATACTAACAATAATTAATTTCTGGTTGGTTGTATACAAAGTCTAGACTCTTTTTATTGAATGGTTCATTAAATTTAGTGAAAATATTATTTTTGTAAAATGTACCAAACTTATAGTTACATTATTTAAATTTATATCCCTAAAAAATTATTACATCAGTTATCCACTTTAAAAACATTTTCTCTTTTTATTTAAATCAAAAAAATAAAACCTACTATTTTTAAAGTATCTACTATAAAAATTCTCTGCAATTCCTCAAGATTTATTTCATAAGTAATATATCTCCTCTAAATTAATATTAAAATTATATTTATCTATTAAAATATTAATAGCACTAATTTTAATAATATGTCTTATATATTATTGCAGCTAAAGTTTTTTTATTGTTATAAAACATTAAAAGCACTTCTAGAAGTGCTTTTAATTAATATTTCTTAATAATGTTAATTTTTATTTAAACTTTTATAAGACATTTCACAATAAAATATAATTATGCCATTGGATTTTCTGATGAAGTTGCTCTTGTAACTCCAATAACTCCAGGAATTTCTGAAAGTGATTTTAATATCACATTTAATTGATCAGCATTATTAACACTTATAATCATACTTCCCTTACCTGAATAATCTTCTTCTTGAGAAATAACTTTAACCTCATTTAGATTTACTCTTTGAGCATTAAAAACGTTAATTATATCTAATAAAATTCCTGGTCGATCATAGGTTGTCATTCTTATTTTGGCATTATAATTTCTATCTTCAGTTTTTGCTTCAATTCACTCTGTTTCTAATAAGTTTTTTACTCTTTTAATATTGGTAATATTTAAACAATCACTGCGATGAACCTGAATCCCTTTTGTTTTTGACATAAAACTAGTAACTGGTTCAACAGGAACTGGATAACAACATTGTGCAAGAGTACAATTAACTTTTTCAATTCCATTAATTCTTAAATCATCTCTTCCCTTAGCTGACTTATATTTTCTAGTTTTCATATCATTGATTACTTCAATATCTTTTAACTCTTGTTTTGATACATATACAATTTCAACTGCTTCTGGAATAGTAAAATCACCATTACCAACTGATAATAAAAACTCATCAATATTTTTATAATCTAAAACATTTAATTTTTTTTGAATTTCATCAATTGATTTTACTTGTCATTTTAAGTTGTGAGCAATTATATATCTATCAACTTCACGTTTAACATTTCTAATGATTTTTTGATTTGTAATTTGTTCTTTTGCTTGTGCTTTTACTTTTTCAGTATTTAAATAATCTTCAATAGCTCTTCGTGCCGTTGAAGTACGTACAAAACGTAATCACTTTTCATGAGGATTTGTTTCTTTTGAAGTTTGAATTTCCACCATTTCTCCTGAATTTAATGTTGAGTTATAGGGTGAAAACACCCCATTAATTTTAGCTCCAATAGTTTTATTCCCAACTTCAGTGTGAATTTTATATGCAAAATCTAAAACAGTTGATCCAAATGGTAAGTTAACAACATTCCCATCTGGAGTTAAAATATAAATCATTGGTGCTAAATAATCTGATTTAAAAGCTTCTTCAACTACTTCTCCACTTAAATCAATTTTTTGTGATTCTTCATCGTAATCTAATTCTGCAGCTTCTGATGCTAATTTTTCTAAGTCCATTAATCTTGTAAACATATCTACTTTCAAATCAATTTCCTTTTGTTTTTCAGCAATATCAATATTTTTTTCACCCTCTTTATATTTTCAGTGAGCAGCTGCTCCATTTTCAGCAATATCGTCCATTTCATACGTTCTTATTTGTGCTTCAAAAATAATTCCATCTTTACTTGCTAATGTTGAATGCAATGATTGATATAAATTATTTTTTGGTGTTGCAATATAGTCTTTAAATCTTCCTGATAAAGGTGTAAATAGTTGATGTAATCAGCCAAGAATTCTATAACAATCATCTTGTTTTTCAGTAATAATTCTTACAGCCAAAATATCGTGAATATCACTAAATGACTTACCAAATTGAGTTAATTTTCTATAAATTGAATAAATTGTTTTTGATCTACCAAAAATAGTTACATTTGAGATACCACCAGCTTTTAATTTTCTATTAACTTCAGAAATAATTTCAGTAATTATTTCTTTTCTTGTACTTTTATCTTCTTCTAAAAGACTTTTAACCCTTTTGAATTCTTTTGGATTTAAATATTCAAATGAGTAATCTTCTAAAAGATTCTTAGCATTTTTCATACCAATTCTATGAGCAATTGTTGAGTAAATTTCTAATGTTTCTTTAGCAATTACTTTTTGCTTTTCAGGTTTCATATGTTGAAGAGTTAATAAATTATGCATACGGTCAGCAATTTTTACAATAATAACTCTAATATCTCTAATCATTGATAAGAATAGTTTTCTTAAATAATTAGCTTTCATTTGCTCACGATTTTCTTTTGTAAAGTAACTTACTTTTGTTACAGCTTCAACAATATCTGCAACCTCAACACCATATAATTCTTCAATTTCCGAGAAAGTAACTGGGGTATCTTCAATTACATCGTGTAAAAGACCAGCAATAATAGTTTTTGGTCCCATTCTTCATTGAGCTAAATAATATGCAGTTGAAAGTGGATGTATTATGAAAGGATCTCCACTTTTTCTTTTTTGATTTTTATGTTTTTCTTCAGCATAATAATATGCTCTTTTAACTTCATCAATTAATTTTTTATTTTTAATATACTTTTTCATTTCTGAAACAAGAACTTCAACATCACGGCATTCAATAAAATTAAATTCTTGTTCACTCATTGAGGCTCTTGACTGCATAAAATTCCCCTTATCTTTGATAATTTATTATTAACTATATTATATATAAATTAAACTAATAATAGTAAGTTGGCTATGTTTTTTTTACATTTAAAAAAAGACAAAATATTTTAATATTTTGTCTTTTTATACTAATAAGTTACTAAACTTTTTGAGTCAAATTCCTTAAATAAATCTGGTTCATGTAGGAATGATAAATCAGCTACAAATACTATTCCTCCAACTTTTGCTTTCTCTTGATTAACAAGTTCCACAATAGCTTTCATAGTACCCCCTGTTGCTAATACATCATCTACGATAATTACATTATCGTTTTCTTTTAAGTCTCCCACATGCATTTGAATATGACCTTTACCATATTCTAAAACATATTCAACATCTTTTACTTTTCTTGGTAATTTTCCAGGTTTTCTTACTAAAACAAATCTACAGTTTGCTGCATATGCAACTGCTGATGCAAATAAGAAACCCCTAGCTTCTGGAGCAACTATAACAGTTGCCTTTTTTGCTTTGACATACTCAACCATTTTATCAATTACATATTTAAAAACATCTTTATCATTTAATAACGGAGTAATATCTTTAAAGGTTACTCCCTCTATTGGGAAATTATGAACATCTAAAATATATTTCTTTATATCCATATTTATTTACCTCTTAATCATTTATTCCTTCTATGATTTGTTCTTCTTTTGAAACATATAAACCATTTATGAAACGTTTTCTTGCTAATTGATTTCTTATTCTTATTTGCTCAAATACTACCCACAATGGTAAGGAAATAAATAATACAAATACACTTGAAACAAAAATCCCAATTATCATTGAAGCTCCAAATGATCAAATACTTGACATTGATGAAGCTAAGATGATTCCAAGAACTGTATATAAAACAATTAATAATAAAGATCTAACTAACCCAAATCTAAATGTTTTTACTAAAACTTCTGATAAATAGTTGTTTTGTTTTGCAACTCTATTTATTTTAATTTTATTAGCTTTTTTAACTTTTCTAAACTCTATTTTTTTAGCATGCTTAATTTCTTTAAATTCTAATTTTAATTTTTTCTTCTCTTCTTTTGGTAAATTATTAGTTCTAATATTTAGTCTCATTTCATTTTTAAGATTAAATAACTCATCATTCATTTTTTTCTTAACTGATTTTGTATCATAAATAATTTCAATTTCTTGTTTAAAGAAGTTTATTAATGATTTTTCATCTTTTGATGCAATTAGAGTTCTTGCTTTACCAAATATAATGAATAAAGAAATAATTGTAAAGAATATTGAACCAACTATTGCAATGATTGCAACATTTCCTAAAGGAATTTGTAATGCTGTTATTGCTGCAACTGCAACTAGTGGTGCTAAAACTATTGATATAATCATCGCTATATAATATGTTCATTTAAATCTAATAAGTATATAAATAACTAACGCTGCAATAATTATTAAAATAGAGATCGCTATTTCCTTAATTGATCAGAACATTGTAGCTGGTTTAATAGCTTTTGTTATAAATCCATTATTTGAAGTTGAATTTATATTTTTATCCACACCTAAATTATTAAACATTTTTTTAATAATTGCTGACTGTTTTAAATCTTGTGTAAATACTGTCAATGTTATTCAATTTTGATTTTCTTTAGTTATTGAAGAGGGATCATTAAATATGAATTTATCTCCATAAGAAACTGAATAATTTTTACTTTTATATGACTTCTTATCTGATAAATTTTGAGCCAAGTAATTAACATAAAAACTATCATCGAATACAAAGTTTAAGAATTCACTAACTGTTCTTGTTTCATCTAATTTAACAGCTTCTTCATTAGATTGATTATTAGATTTAAAGCTCTCATGTTTTTCAACTAAGTCTTCTTTAAATTCATAGATTTCTTTTAACTTTTGTTCGTTACCATAACTTGTATCTTCAAAACGCTCTTCTCTAATTTGAGAATAAAGTGTTGAAGTATTATCTCCTCATAAAGTATAATCTGTTCTTCCACCAAATGTATCATCAAAACGTAGACCGAATAAGAAACCAAGACCTAGTGATAATGCCAGTAGAATTACTCCAAATAATGAAACAAACTTAGTTCCATTTTTGATGTTTCTTTCAACTGTCTTTATTTTTAGTTTTTCATTAGTAGAAGTAACAATTTGCCCTTCTTCTTCAATAATATTTTGAGTATTATCATCTCTAACAAATATTAATTCATTTACTTTAAAATTAAGTGACTGAATTTTTTTAGCATCTTTTTCAGGATTTAAACTATTAATTTTTTCTGTTATTAAATCAATTTTTTTATTTAGTTTTTCCTTAGCTAATTCTTGCTTCTTATTATTTTTTTCTATATCTTTTAAGTTAATTTCACTTAATTTATCGTTTAAAGATTTAAGATCACTTTCAAGTTTTGAAATTGCTTCTTTGTCAATTTCAGGTTTTGAATTTAATTTAGTAATTTTATTTTCTATTTTTCTTATTTTATAATTCATAAAGAATTTACCTTGAGATGCAAAATCTGTATTTAAAGCAAATAAATATGATTTATTTGCAATTAATTGAGAATTAATTATTAATTTAAATAGAATTACACCTACCAATATTGTAAATAATACTGTAAAGAATGACCCCATTGCCAACATTATTGCCATTGAAATAATTGCATTAGATGAGATTCAGAACATACACATTGATGGAATTAATAAAGCAACAACTAAATCTAATGCTATTCCAACATTTTCTTTAATAGAAATATTAAAACTAGTTTTTAATCCTCTTTGTTTTAGATAGTAACTCTCCTTCATATTTTCAAATAGAGAAGAGAAGATCTCAATATTTAGCCCAAGTAAAATAAACGAGCAAATAATTGTTTCTGGTCCAACTGCCAGATTGAATCATGATAATGACAATAAAGTCATTCCTATAATTGCTAATGTAATTATCATTGAGAAAAGACCAAGTAGTCTATAAAAGAATCCCATATAAACAATTAAACATAAAGCAATAATTAATATAAATACTAATGCTGAAATTAACATCACTTGTGTTACTTTTCCATCAATAGTTGCAACAGAGTTAACTGTAAAAACAAACCCTTTACCAGATGCGTTAAATAAAGAAGCACCAATTCTAGCCTTTGCTTCTGAATCAACTTTAGTTATTAAATTATTTCCATCAATATACCCATTAGAAGCTTGCCCTTTTGATTCAGTAACATTTCCATTAAATAAGAAATAATTAGTTACTAAGTTATTAGCAAAAGTTTCATTAAAAAGTATTTGATTTGATATAACAAAATTTAAAAGTACTGGGTTTATTAAAGAAAATATTTCATTAACTTTATATTTTTCTGTTAATGTATTTGAAGAATCTCATAATTTTACATTTTGTGAATATCTTCCACCTGTTTCAAAATCCTTTGTAACAGCATTTGAATCATAAACATATTTTGAAGTCTCTGATAAATAGTTAAATGAATCTACAACCTCTAAAAATGAGTTTGCATCTTTTAAAGTTTCATTTGAAGCATTTCTTTTACTCATCAATGAACCTCTATAAGTTGTACTAATTCCTGAAGATGTTTTTTCAGTTCATTGACCATAAAATAGGTCATATAAAACTTCTTTAACTTTTGTAGGAGTACTACTTGCATCATAGAAAGTTCTTAAAGGTTCAACAATAACTTTAAAGAATTCTTCAATTCTATCTTTTTTCTCACCTTTAATTAAATTGTAATAGTTTCTTATATCATTATAAAAACCATCAGCGTCTAAAAGGATAAATAGAGGTAAAGTTCCTGCTTCACGAGTTTGTCCTTCAGCTCCTTCTTCTGTTTTAAATAATGCTTTAAAATTATCACCATTTAGTGAATATGAAATTGCTGGGTTTTTTGAATTTGACTCATTAATGAAAGTTGAAGATGCTCCAGTAAAATATTCATTAATTCCTTTTCTTTCAAGTTTATTACTTTCGTTTGTAATTTGTAAATCATTAAATTTACCTTCTGTTGAGTCTAATAAAACAATTCCCCCATTTTTTTGGATTTGATTTTTAAAAATTGTTTCATTTTGATATGCATCTACTGGAGATAAAACTTTTAAAAAGTTTTTACCAGCTTTTTCAATTATTATTTGATTATTTCCCATTGGATTTAAACGTTCATTTAGAGCTTTAGCTCCTTCTGTTGAATCACCATTTGGTTGACCATTTATTGATTCCTTTTCATTTAAATTACCAACTGAAACAAGAGCTGAGTAATAACCTTTAAAGTCTGAACCCAACTTAATATTTTCTGAGAATTTTAAATTAGAGAAAACTATCCCTAATACCAAAGAAGAAATAATTATTAATATAGCAAAAATCTTTAAAATTGGTTTTTTAGGCTTATTGCTTATATTTTTTTCCTTGTTATTCAAGTTAACCACTATCTTTCTAAAATAATTTTTAAATCCATTTCAATTGAATTATTTTTATCTAAAATTGCACTAACATTTAGATATTCAAATATTTTGTTAATTTTAATGTTCATAATAAAGAATGATAAATCATTTAAATCAACTATTTTATTCTTCTTAAATATTACATCTTTTAAATAGCAGTATAAGTCCTTCAAAGTAATTCTACTAAATTCTTTCCTTATTTCTGTTAATTTAAGATCTAACATTTCATAAATAATTTTTTTAAGATTTTCCTCTTTCATTAAATCACCACTATAATCATAATTATAAACAAAAAAACTAATAAATTTAATAAATTTACTAGTTTCTTTAAAAAAATTAATCTTTTTTATCATTATTATCTTGTTTTTTAGAATTTGGTTTCCTTCTTTGACTCTTTTTATGTAATTTTTCATGCTCTTTTTGAGCTCTAACAATTGCAATTTGTCTAATTTTTTCTAATTCCAGTTCATTCTTTTCAATTTTGGTTCTTATAATATCTCTATCATCATTCTTTTTAATTTCATAGTTAAATAATCCCCGTACGCTTTTTGTTATAATAGCATTAATTTTAACTTGAGGGTCAATCATAAAAATTTCTCTTTCAATTTTATCTCAATCCATAACTGACATTGCTACCATAATAACACTTCTATGTAAATAATTTCCATTAATTCTATTGATACTATCTCAATTTAAAATATCATTTTGGAATCCATTTTCCAATAACATTTTGTTAATTTCTTTTGGAGTGTTTGTTGTTATCATATATGTTCTTACTGTATATTTTGGATAGAAAATATTAGTTGACATTCCTGCAAAAATTACAAGTGAGAAAGAGGCAAATAGTGATGGTCCAAAAATAAATAAAAATTTAATATGTCATACTAATCCTTGATTAACATTTACTAAATCATCACCATAACCCTTTTTACAAACAAATTGAACTAAAAATTCATATTGATCCTTTGTAAACGAAGCTGAACCATCAAATAAATTCCTTGCAGATTCTATTGAAGTGTAATCATTAGAATAAATGATATTGTTAAATCAGGCTTCAAATACTGGATCTCATCGTAAATTATTATTATCCCCAACTAATGCACCATTTTCAATTGCAAAATCTCACATTGATTTTAATAGATTATTATCTTGATAATAATTACCACTTTGAAGGATATTAATTTTTATATCAGAATTAATAAGAGACATAGGAATAATAATAGTATTTAAAATAATAACAACTGCTAAAATAATAAAATTAACTTTTCTGTTTAGTGAACCAACTGGTTTATTTGTTTTATTAGATAAAAAAACAGTTAAAAAGTCTAATCCTCCAGTAGAAGAACCAATTTTATATACAATTGAATATGAGAATCCTAGTAAAAACCCACCCAATGCTGCAAATATAAATAATCAAATACCTGTATTTCATGACCCTGGCATTGAACCAATTAATTGATAATTTACAAGTAAATTAAATTCTCTTGGGTTAATAAATGGAATATTTTGAATAATCTGGTCAAAACCAATCTGCATAATTATAAAAATAAATGTTGTAAATGTAAATTTTTTTCCTAATTTAATATATCCAAAAATAAAAAGAGGAATATTTATAGCAAAATAATAAATAAAATAAAATGATGATTGCAATTGGACTTGATCTTGATTAGGAAAAGTCAAAGTTGCAAAAAAACGTGCAATTGCTCCAGCTCCAGCTGGGAAAAGACCACCTCTACCCGTTGGAGTAATAAAGTAGTCAAAAGTAATAGTAATTAAAAAGGCAGCTAGAATAATTTTAAAGAAGTCTCTAATAAATTTGGTTCTAAAATATTGCTGAACAAGTAATTTTTGTTCTCTTTTAGACATAATTTTATTTTCAAGATTACTTAAAAGTTCTCCATCAATATTTCCACCTCTATTTAATTCTTTTGCCAACTTATTAATTGATTTTTTTTCTTCACTTGATTGGAATTCAACAACTTCTTCTTGAATAATTTCTTGAGTTGCTTCTTGAATGTCTTCAATTATTTCATTTAAATTATTCTTTTCCATTGTTTCCCCTCCCAAGTTTTACATTATTTTCTTTTTTTTGCTTTATTTATTATACTTGATAAACCAAGAGATTCTCTTTTTTTCTTTTGTCTCTCTAATATTAACTGACGTAATACATCTGAATCATATGCAGATTTTCCTTGTTTTTTTGCTTTTTCTAGAATAGTTTCTTCTGGTTCAACACTATTATTAATTCATTTTGATTTGCTTACTTTACTATTCATTTGTCTTGCATTTTTAATTATTGAGTCTAGTGTTTTCAGTTGAGTGGTTTCTACAGTCTTTACTTTTTTATTAACTGGTTTATTATCTATATTTTTATCCCTATCAGGTATTTTGAATTTATTTGGCACTGGTTTATCATCAAGCTTTAGTAAAGATAAATCTAATAAATCCTCTAAAATATGACTTACACTATCATTATCTTCAAAAAAACCCTTCCTTTTTTTACAAGCCATAAATTCACCCCTTACTAAAATAGTATATACTAAATTTCTTTATATTAAAAAATAAAAAAATCACTTTTAAAGTGATTTCTTTATTTTTTGTTACTATGCATTTTTTAAACGAACTGTAACTTTGAATGATCCAACTTTCAATGGGTCGTAATCATTTCTTGTAATATCAACAACTGTATAAGTTTTTTGATCTTTACTTGAGTATCCGCCAAATACAACAGCTTCATTAGCTTTTGATTTAGTTTTAATAATAACTGGAAGCTTTGCAACTCCTTCTGCAGGAACTTTACAGTATACTATTATTTTTTCAAATGGAGATTCAACTTCTGCCAATTGTTCATTTAAATATTTTATAAATTCGTTTGCAACTAATTGTGATCCTTGTTTTGGAGCTTCAACAAATTCATGAGTAATATTATGAGTAATATAGAATGAAATTGGTGCATCTACTGCAACTAGTAAATGTTTTTTCAATACTGTAGCACCATCATATGTATATGCTGATTTATCTTGTGAACGATCAGCAATTACTTTTGAAACCGCTCTTGCAACATCTTCAATTGAAACAATTTTAGTTGATTTAAGATCATATTTAGCTGATTTATTTCATAACAATTCATCATCATTTACATGAATATTTGTTAAGAACATCATTTTACGTAATCATTTTTTAGGAGCATTTTTTCATTCATCTTCTCCTAAAATAATTTTACTTGGTCCTTCATCTTCTAATTTACTTTTTAAAATTTCTACAATATCAATAGCTTCAGGTTTAGCTGCTTTTTTATCAACTAACATCAATGATGGTCCTAAACCAGAAATAATTGATGTAACATCACTTTTGAAAAGTGATACTCATTCATCATGAGATAATTCAAATAATTCATGAATTACTTCTAATTCATCATTTGTATTTTTTGTAAAGTCAATAATGTATTTTGATGATAATAAGTTAAATAATCTTGCCAATAAGTATTTTAAAGTATTAGCTGTTTCATAAATTTTAAACTTATGTAATGGATCATTATCTCATGGTGATAATGCATTATTATACATAATTTTCATTGCAACAAAGTTAACACTTGATTTTTTAGCTATTTGAGCTAATGCTCCAGCTTCTGAATCAATTACGTCAATTGTTTGACCGTATTTGTCAACCATTTCTTTAAATTGTTTTGAGTTATAAATTAACATATCAGCAGTACCAATAATACCATCTGAAACTCCTAATTTAAAGTTTTTAACTTGTGTTACAAATTCTGTATTAAAAGTATATGCTTCTGGTTCATGTACGATTTGTCCATATTTAATATCTTTGAATACTGTTAAATCAGCATCTCTATAAATAAATTTTGTAGCCATAACTGTATCTGTTGTATCAAATTTATCATTTGTTGATAAAGCTAAGTCTATGTTTAAAACTGTTTCCAAAGTTGGATATTCTTCCATTAAATAAGTAATTGCCATTGCAGCATTTGCTTTTCCATAACCGATTGTTGCGATTATAAAAAACTTCCCTCTGTATTTAAGATGTTGAATAACCATATTTCTTCATCAATATTTTTTTACAGTTTTAATCCCTTCACGATCTTTAACTGTAAAGTAAGCTGTTGAAATAATACCTATCATTTCTAGTCTCCTCTTTTATTTTTCTCTATACCTTTATTTTTTATGTATTTATACAAAAATAAAGATTAATTTAATTATACTAAAAAGTTCCCAAAAACACTACTTTTTTATTAAAAAATTGAACTAATTTGAAATTTTTTACTTTTTAACATTTTAAGTTTAATAGTATATTTTTTGTTCTCAACTTCAACCTGATATGAATAATTTTTTAAGTCAGTAACACTTATGATTTCTTGATTTAAAATATCATCATTTATTTTTTTATTATACTTAGATTGTTCTTTTCTATATTCTTCTCATAAACTAGATTCTTCTTCATTTTTTGGATTTGTAACTCATGATGTTAGTTTTTTACTACCTTGTAGATTTACAAACAAAGTCTGTAAATTAGTTTGAAATTTATAAAGATCATTTTCGTTTTTTTCACCATTTTTTAAATCTAATATTTTTCTTAAATTTATTAATAATTCAGAGATATTAGTAAAATCAATTTTAAATTCACCTTCAAAATCCTCATTATTAATTATGTTTCAAAAAACCTCTTTATATGTTAATTTTCTCCCTAAAAATGTTACATTAGTATTTTGTATAATATTTTTAATATTAATATCTTCTTCATTTTCTTCATTATTCAATACTAATAGAATTTTGTTAATAAATTTTCCACTATAAAGTTCATCTCATAATGAATTTTTGTAAATTTCATCAATTTTCTTCAAACTTTTTAGTTTTTCTTTTAAAATCTCATCTTTGATAATAGAGCTAACTAAGAAACTATTCATAATATCAATAATTCCTTTAAAGTTTGAACCAGATACTAATGAATTAACCAACTCAATGCATACACTTCCTAAGTTTACTCTATCAATTTTAAAAGCTTTTAAAAGATTTACAATTATTGGTGATAATCCTTCAGTTATATAAAAAGTTGGAAATATAGCATTCATTGAAGCTTGTAACAAGGGGTTTATCCCTTTTAGTTGAATTTTTTCATCTGCAATTACTCCAACACTTGGGATTCCAGGAAAAATAGTTTTTAATTTAGGATTTTCATAACTTTGAAATAATAAAGCCAATATTAATTTTAAACCGTCACCATTTTTATATGTACTTTCTAAAAAATCAAGAAAGTTTAAAACATTTATTTCATTTTTAGTAGCATCAATTTTTGTATCTCTAAATACTTCAATTTGTTTGAAGTAGTTTTTATTTCCATTAGATTCACTTTCTGTATAAATTGTTCCTACTCCATTTGCAATATATACAATTAGAGTTCTTACAAATCTAACTATTTCAGCAATAGCAGGTAGATCAATTATTAAATCGAAACTAATTGATTTTTCATTATTAAAAATTGATTTAAGATTAGTAGTTAATTTACTTATTGAGTTCAGAAATACTTCCTCTTCAAGCTCATCTTTTGTTGGGATTTCTAATTGATTTTTATTTCCAATAAGATAATCAATTGAGTTTGAGAAACCAATAATTGCTGAATTTAAAGACTCTTGATTTGTAAAATCAGCATAAGGTTCATTTGAAAAGGCATTTGAAAATGCTTCACTATTTTCCTTTGAAAGAAGTTTGTCTAAATAACTAACTAAATAGTTATCACTTAAATTTACAATAAATGATGGAAATATTGTTAATAATTTAAATAGCAAAGCAATAATTTTACCATTACCTAACAATTCCAATAAATTAGGAATTGTTACAAGAATTGTTTCTAGAGTTGCGCTATTTTGAGGTTTAATATTACCTTCAAAATTTATTGTTTCAGCAACTTTTAAATCCTCATTAAAAAGATTTTTATCAAAATAATATCTATATAGTTCATCAAATCTTGAATAAGAATTTAAATCATCTTTAGTATAATTATCATTTCCATATATATTTGATATATCTTTTATTCTTTTATTTTTTAATATACCATCCATTTGATAATCAAAATTATAGTTTTTTGTATCACTTAAATAAATTGATTTACCAATTTGTTCAACTGCAGTTTGTAATGAAATATCATCTATTATTTTTTTATTTTTAGTACAAGAGACTACTAAAATAGTTGGTGAAACCACTAATAAAGAGGATCCAAAAATAGCTAATAGTTTTTTCATAATTATTTAAACTCCCTAAAGACAATTTCTTTTATTATCTCTGAAACATATTCATGAACCAGTTTAGTTGGATGAACAATGTCAGTAAAAAAGTATGAAGTCATTATTTCATCTCTCTTTTTCAAGTCATCTCCTCATAAATTTTCAACTAAAGGTTGACCTATAACCTTAACATCCAATTTAGTTTTGTTGAATGTATTATTTATTTTAATTGTCTCAATATAATTTTTAAAGTTAATTCTTGAAAGCTCATTAAAATTAAAAGTTTCTTTACCATTTACTTGTATTATAGTTTTTTCAGAGAATGGAGATGAAGTATTATATTCATTTTCAATTTGATTACTAATAGTCTTCCCATATCCCTCTATAATATTTGGAAAATCATTATCTCCTTCATATAGTGAGCTATAAAATAAGTTTCCAGAATAATAGTTGTTTACTTCATTGATTAATTTATTAATTTTAAGTTCGTACTCTTTTCCGAGATCGATAATATCTTGTTTTTCTTCTCTATTAATATATCTAGGAACAACATCCATAATTGGTGGTCCCATAAATAGAATATTTTTTATACCATTATTTAAAAGTGTAAATAATGTTGCTCTAATACTTTTAATAGATTCATCCATATATTCTATTACAACTTTGTCATTTTGACTATCTTGACTTTGAATTAAGGAGAACATATCGTTACCTCCAATTTCAAAAAACACTAAATCATTTGCTCCAATTTTTTGTTGTTTAACTAAAGCTCTTGCTTGTTCTTCTGTACTAAAATCATTAATAATAATTCCATTTACAAATTCTGATGATTTTCCAGCTGTTGCACCACCAACAGAGTAATTTTTACCATAACCTTCTTTTGAATTATTTAGTTTTGAGTATTTATTACTAGGTTTCATTGCTCCAAAATTTAATTTTTCAGATAATAGATAGCCTGTAGTCTTTCCATTACTAAAAGCACTATTATAAACACCATCTTCTTCAAAACCATATGCTCCTCCAAGTGTTAAATTGAAATCAACATATTGATCCAATGATGTATTTACTACAAATTTATCTTTAACATAAGTTGTTAAACCATTAACATCACTCAATGAGTCACCTACTATAAAATAGTTGGTAAAACCAAAATGATCATTTGGGTTTGAACTTGTATCAATAGCTTTACTTTTATCAATATCCAAACCAATTTTTAAAGGACTTGTCTTAATAGTACTTGGTTGCTTTGGCATACAAGAAACTGTTGAAGTTACTGTTGATATTGAAAAGCTAAATACAGTTAATAATGATAATAATTTTTTCATATTATTTCCTTCCCTTATTTTTTTATTTTTCTCATTTCTTTTTTAAAATTATAAACAGACCTATTCCACCAGGGATAACTAAAATATTTAAAAATATTAATACAGCACTAAATCTTAAAAAAATTAAAGTTGCTGTAAAATTTGGGAACTTCAAGTCATCTACTGTAACATATCTTATATTTTGATTTTTACTTAAAGTTTTATCTACAAAAGGATTTGTTAATTTAAGTGCAAAATTAATAGAATCAATTTGAGTATTTAAAAATCATACCTTGTTATTTACAATTTTTGTTCCAATAGAATGCTTAACTTTTATACCATTTAATCCTGGTCCACTATATTGCATTTGTTCATCATAATCTTCTTGATTAAGAATTGTTTGTTGTTTCAAAGACATTTCATATGTATTTTTTGAAAAAATTTCTTTTAAACCACCACTTTTAAATATTCATTGAATTCCGGTGTTAACAAAACCAAAGGATTGAAATTCTTCAGCTACACTCTTATCAAATTCAATAAAATTTAATCCGATATCATATAAATCAATTTGTTCTTTATTTTCTACTTTTTTTGCTCAATATTTTTCATACCATTCATCAGAGTAGTTTGAATATTTTAAGTAGAACATTTGTTTTTCTTGTGAATCATCAAAATTTATTGTTGATAATGCATCTGCTTTAAATGAAGATTTTATAACGTGTTCCATCATTTCTTCATATAAAGGATGATTTGGGTCAAAAACAAATTTATTTTTAGGCATTATTCTCTTAATTTGTTTTTCAACACTATTAATAAAAGTTAACGATTCAATACCCATTCCTGGGACTGTCATAATAATGGTTAATATTGGAAAGAAAGTTGTTAAAGATAAAATTAATATTAATAATATCTTATTAGACTTACTTTTAATATTTTTCATGTTTTTCTCCTTCCACTTGCTTAAAGTGTTATTTAGATTTTATATTATTTTTTTAGATAAACTAAAAACATTTTATAAAAAAAGATGAAAGTAAATAAAAAATAAAAAATAAAACAGATTTTACTCTGTTTTATATATCTCTAAAATTATATTGAATGAATTTGCCACAACTCCACTAATTAATCTTCCTTGATGTCTTTCAAATTTATCATCTACAGAACTAACCATTATTGCTGATTCTCTATTATCAACCATACCATTTAAATTTGTAACAGTAATAAGTCCCTCTTTTAATAATTTTGATAAGAAAAATGGATCAATTTGAGAAAGTACACCATATTCTAATCTTTTTAAATAACCATATCCAGTAATTTTTGCATCAATAAGTTTATATTCTCTTATTATATTTTGAATTTGTTGGTCAATATCTTCCCCATTCTCCAAAAAAATAACTAATAAATTTGATTTTTCTTTTACTAACATTCTTATTTCCTTCCCCCTATTGATTAACTTGTTGCTTCTTATTTTCTAATTCTTTTAATTTTTGTTTTTGTTTTGTTAGTTTTTTTGCCTTTGGATCATCTAAATGTTTTTCTCTAAAACGTTTTTTATCTCTAATTGTATTTAAGTTATTAATTTGCTCGCTACGATATGCAACTTCTTCATCTTTTAATTCTCTTAAATCTCTTAAAGTTTCATTTAATGATTTAACAATTTGATTTGTGGCAAAAGGATCATTTGGATCATAATACATAATATTATCAAATATTTCTTGTGTTTCAACATTTGGCATTGTTCCTACTATTAGAGAATGAAATCTATTATAGTTTTCCTTTAAATCTGCAATTTTTGCTCTTGTTGAATTTGGAAGAGTTTCCATCATAAAATCTGAAATAAATAATAAGTCAGCTCTTTTAAAATCTTCTGAGTGCATCTTTTCTATAATTTTTTCAAAGGCAGGTTTGGCGTTAGTTTTACCATAAAAAGATTTAGCTAAAAACTCTAACATTTTTTGAATATTTACATTTTTACCATTAATGGTAAATTCTTCAACATGTTGATTTGCAAAGTTTACAAAGATTAAATCCCTATATTCTTTCAAAGCAACTTTCGATATGGCAATTGATAATGCTTTTGCAATATATTCACCAGCACCTTCCATAGAACTTGATGTATCAATACAAATTATAAATTTTCCTTGTTCTAATGGTATTGGTGCTTCATATTCTACTTCTTCAATTTCATGTTCAATGACTCTTTCATTTGATTCAAATAAAAAAGTTTGAAGTTGTGATTCCACAAATTTCTTATAAAATATAATTTCTAATTCCTCGTCAAATAGACTTGCAAATTCCATTGGAAGCAATCTTTCAAGATCTTTTGAAACAGTTAGTCCTACAATTTCTTCTGGGTTATATGGTAATTTAACTTCTGTTGGATATGTAACAACTTGTTCTGTTATATTTATTTCCATTAAATCATCTTCACCATTTAATCGCCCTAACATCTCAGCTATCATTAAAATTGAAGGATCTTTATATAAGAAGTCTGCAAATCTAGCTATTGATTCAATGTTTTGATTTCTCAGTTCGTCTTCAATATTGGCTACTTTTCCAAAAACATCATACATTGTTTTATAAATTTTTGCATATTTTCCATAATTTTTGATTATTGAATATATTTCAACTAAATAGTTATATCTTAAATCCTCCACAGCTTTCATTCTATAGTCAACAATTCTCTTCGTTAACATAAAAGTTCAAGTTTTAAAAAACTCAGTCAATCAATCTCTACCTTTTAACTCTAAATACCCATTATCAATTTTTCAACTCATTGTATCAATATATGTTGAAAAAGGAGAATCAAACTCGACTAATTTATTTTGAATAAGTCTTAAATTCTGAGCAAAACTTACTTCATCATAGTATTCAGAAATATAATTATAATAAATTATTTCTTTTCTAATTGGTTCAGGAAGTTTTATTTGTCTTATTGTAGACAAATTTGAAGCTGAATAAAAATTATTAATTTTATCATCTAATTGTTCAGCTGCATATTCATGATTTTTTTTAAATGTTAAAAACTCACTATTATGAATATCTTTTCGTCTAAGTTTTTCAATCTCTTTTTTGATTTCACTTACTGGTTTTTCTAAGTCAAATTTCATAATAGTTTCCTTCTTTACTTAAATTTCTAATTTAAAGTCTAAATCATCAATTGGATTTTTTTGATTATTATTTTTTTCGTTTAGTTTAAATTGCTTTTCTAATTCAGCTTCTTGTTCCAATTGTTTTTTAGTCTTTGCATCGAATGCTTGCGCAATTTTTTCATCATAAATTTCTTCAAAGAAAATACAATTCATATTCATATATTTTTTATACTCTTTAAACATTTTTGCTGACAATGCTTTATATTTAGTTTCAAGTTCAACAATATTATCTGCTAAATTATTCATTTGTTGATTAAATTCATTTGGACTTTCATTTTGTAATAAGTATTTTTTGTTTTCATTTACAAAAAGAATCTGATCTGCTTTATAAGCTTTAACTAATGTTTTTTGACTTCCTGAATATTTATTTAAATTTACTCCAAAATGTAAATCAATTTCAAATGACTCATTTGTTAAATTTCTTATTTTATTTCAATCCGCTGCAGATATAAAACAAATTTTATAGCTATCTCCACCATCTGTAAAATTAATAAAATAGTATGTTCCATTAATTGCACCTTTAAATGGATCAGTATATGGTGTTAATCTTAAAAATTGTGCTTCAACTTGACCAATTTGTGAGTTTACTAAATCAATTTGATTCATTAAGTTTTTCTTTTCATTTCTTCATTCTAAACCAAATTGTTCCAAAAATGTATTAAAGAAAATTTCAGAATACTGCTTTTCTTGTTCTTCGTTATCTCAAATACAGTATGGAATTACAAATAAATCAGCAATATCAGTTTCTGATCTTCCATTATAAAATGCACTTGTTTTCATTAACCCTGATATTTTTTTTCAACGTCTATCAGAAATATAAGCTTCTCCATTTGTTTCTTTTAATATTTTTTTTCTAAAATAATGAATAAAGTCTAAAGTTTTTCTACTAATTTTTACTTGTTTTGATTGTTTTTTTCAGATTTCCAATTCTTGAATTGTAAGTTGAAGTTTTGGATCTACATCAACGTCAAGTGATGATTCACCATCTAAAAGTTGCTCAAAATTATCATCACTTTTTAAACCTTCAGCTATAAATCTAATAATAAAACGGTCAAATAAAGCTTCCAATCCTTCACCTTCTGCAGGTAATTCATTTGAAGCTGAAATTAATAGTTTCAATGGAACTTTTATATCTGTTCCACCATTTCTAAAAAGCTTCTCATTAATAATTGTCAATAATGTATTTTGAATACTTGGTCCAGCTTTTCAAATTTCATCTAAAAAACCAACATTTGAAGCAGGTAGATAATTTTCAACAACTCTAACATATTTACCTTCTTTTAGTAATCTTAAGTCAATTGGTCCATAGATTTCTTCTGGAGTTGAAAATTTACTCATTAAGTATTCAAAATTAGTACCACCCTTAATAGCAAATTTTAATCTACGCGAAATTAGTGATTTGGCAATACCTGGTTTACCTAAAAGGAAAATTGACTCCTCTCCTAAAAGAGCTAACATTGCTAATCTAAATATTGTTTCTTTTTCATAAACTTGAAATGAAATTGCTTTTATTAATTTTTTAATTCTTTCTGTAATATCCATAAAATTTCCCTCTAATACATATTATTATAAAACATTAAGCCTCTTTTTAAAAGAGTTGTTGGCCTAATTCTCAAATAATTCTTCTCTACGTTTTTTGTATTTATCTTTTTTAATTTTTGCTATTGACTCTTTAATATGCTTTCTTCTGATATCTTTTTTAACTTTATCTACTTCAGCTTTTCTACGTTTTTTATATCCTGGTTTTACTTTTTGACCCTTATATTTATCAATAATTTTTTTAGTTTCAACATTTACTGGTAAATTTGCATTAAATTCTTTTTTCTTTTTAACAGTATTAATTTCAACTAATTGATTATTTACCAATTTAAAGTTAGAAAATGAAATACCCTTTGACTTTAGTTCATCAATTTGGTGTTGATTTGTAGAGTTAAATAAAACATAACTTTGGCCAGAATATTGATTTCTTCCAGTTCTACCACTTCTGTGAATATAATAATCTAAGTCCTTTGGCAGGTCAACTGAAATAATATGACTTACTCCATCAATATCAATTCCTCTTGCCGCTACATCTGAACCTACAATTCATTTAAAATCACCATTTTGAATTCTTTTTTGCATATTTGTTCTCTGTCTTGAGTCTAAATCTCCGTGTAACTCACCTACATTTTTAATGCCAAATTCATTTAGTCAAGAGATAATCTCTTTTATTTGATCTTTTTTATTTAAAAAAACCATACAAACATAAGGATTAATTTCACTCACAATTGTTCTAAGAACTTCCTTATTTTCCTTATTTTTTGTTCAAACAAGAACATGCTCAATATTTTTATTAGTTGGATTTGAATCCTTATTTTCTATAAAAATGGATTTTGATAAATATTTTTGTAAAAAAGGTCTTAATCCTTTATTAATTGTTGCAGAAAATAAAGATACGTTTACATCCCTATTAATTTTTGAGAGCATATAGTCTACTTCTTCAATAAATCCAAGATCAAAAATCATATCACATTCATCAATTACTACATATTTTGCAGTAGTAATAAATAAATTACCTTCTTCATACATTTTTTTTAATCTTGTTGGTGTTCCAATTACAACACTAGGCTGCTTTGTTTTAACATTTTGAATTGATTTTTCAATATCATCTCCACCAACAAATAACCCAACTGTTCCCTTATCATTTAACTTTAAAATATCTTTAGTATTTTCATAGATTTGTCTAGCAAGTTCTCTTGTTGGAGTTACTATTAAACATTGAATTTTATTTGTTTCATCATATACAATATTATTTAATATAGGCAATAAAAAAGAATGCGTTTTTCCAGTTCCTGTGTGCGACTGAGCAATAACTGATCTATGTTTCTTTATAAGTGGAATAACTTTCTCTTGAATTTTAGTTGGATAGACAAATCCAATTTCTTCTAAAGCATCATTAATAAATTTTTTAAAGCCAAAATCTGAAAATTTCATATTATTTCACCTATTTCATACAACATATATTATATATTATTAATCTATATCTAGATAGTCCTCTCCCTTTTCAACTTCAACTTTTGACAGATCCAAATAATCTCATTGTCTTAAAACTTCATAAGTAGCAATTCCCACAGAGTTGGCAATATTAAGACTTCTTCCTGAACTTACCATAGGAATTCTAAAACATTTGTCCATATTATCTTTTAAAATCTTTTTTGGAATACCTGTTGATTCCTTTCCAAACATAATAAACACTTCATCATTAATTTGTTTAAATTGAAAATCACTAATTGGTTTTTTACCATATCGAGTCATGCAAAATATATTAGCATTTGGATTGCAAGTTATAAAGTCATTTCAGTCATCATATCTTACATATTCACAACCTTCAAAATTATTAGCACTACTTCTTACAAAATTTCTTTTATCGAAAATAAAACCAAATGGTTCAATTAAATGTAGTTTTGAATTTGTAAGTGCGCAAGTTCTCATTATAGCTCCAACATTATCAGCAATTTCTGGTTGAAACAATACTATATTGATTTTTTTCATTTTTTGTCCTCCTTAAAAATAGTTATTCTTTTTTAAAAACTCTTTTAATAAAGTTATTGAGCGATTACGATGTGATATAGAGTTTTTTTCTTCTTTGGTCATTTGAGCAAAAGTTTTATCAAAGTTATCTGGTTTGAAAATTCTGTCATATGCAAAACCATT
Organism: Spiroplasma endosymbiont of Dioctria linearis; assembly: GCF_964030865.1. Classification (NCBI taxonomy): domain Bacteria; kingdom Bacillati; phylum Mycoplasmatota; class Mollicutes; order Entomoplasmatales; family Spiroplasmataceae; genus Spiroplasma; species Spiroplasma endosymbiont of Dioctria linearis. The sequence goes on from NZ_OZ034984.1 coordinate 625,713, forward strand.
TTCACCAATTTGACTATCAACAATAACTCCATTTACTATTCCTGTAAATACTTGTTCAACACCCTTATTCTTGTCAATTAGGGCAATTGAAGATGTAAAAAATGCTTTTCTATCTTCGCTTTTCATTAAATTTTCTCGCTCTAACTTTTTCAATAATAAATCATTTATTTTCATCCAATCTGTTTCTGGTTTAGCTCATCTTGCTGAATAAATTCCGGGAAAGTTATCTAAGCGTTTAATACTCAGTCCCGAATCATCTGCAACAACTACTCCCTCAACTATCTGCGATAATGTCTTAGCTTTAAATAAAGCATTTTTCTCAAATGTTGGTTCATCTTCAGGTATATCAATTAAATCAGGAAGATCATTTAGCGATTTAATTTCCATTTCAGGAATCATTTCTTTAATCTCTTTAATTTTATTAAAATTTTGTGAAGCAAATCATAAAACGTTCATATAAATAACTCCTTTTAGTTTCTAATTAATATTATAATAATAATAGCAATAAGGAGTGAAATAAATGAAATTTAATGGTTATACAAATAAAGTAACCCTAGAAAATGATATTTTGAAAAAAGAGTCAATACCTTTTCATGATATTTATCTAGATAAAAAAAATGAATATAATTTTTTGAAACAATTAAAGAAAACTGAGCAAGATATATTATTAACTCCATTAAAATTTTATTGAAAAGATAATAAATTATTTTCAGAATATAAATTTTTAAGAAATTTTCAAACACTTAAAGATATTAAAATAACTAAGGAAATAATTAATAATGTAACTAATTTAATAAAAAAACTTCATAAACTTAACTCAAAAGAATTTAAAATAAATAAATTTAATTATCATGAATTTTTAAATATTTTTAAAAATAACATTAATAATCCATTAACTAATTTTGAACCTTATTTTAATGAAATAAATAACTATATTGATAAATTTGAAAAGTTAAATTTGGTTTTAAGTCATAATGACTTAGTCCCCGGAAATATTTTAATAAATAAAAATGAGATAATTTTAATTGATTACGACTATATTTCCTTAAATAACAAGTTCTTTGATATAGCAAGTTTTATAAGTGAAACGTTAAATGATAATGAAGAACTAATTAGTTACTTTATAAAAAAATGTATTGAAGAAAAATTAGTAAATATTAACGAAATTGAAACTTTAAATTTAATGATTAAATACCAAGATCTTTTATGAACATTATGATCAAATTTTATGTTTGAAAAAGAGAAACAAAAGATTTTTAAAGATATCTTTAATCATAAATTAGAGAGATTAAAAAACAGAAAGATATACTAATCTTTCTGTTTTTTTTGTCTTTGCTTTTCTTCTTTTTGATCTAATTTCTCTATTATTTTTTTCATTTTAATATTTCTTTTTAACTCTTGTTCTTGTAGTTCTTTTGTTATTTTTTCATCTAATTCTATTTTAAAATTCTTTAATTCCTCTATCTTATTTTGTTTTTTAATTAAATAAATTTGATATCTTTGAGCTCTTAATAATTTATTACTCGGTATAATTTCGCCTTTTTTATAAGCTTCTAGCACTTTTTCATAATCTTCTATTTTTTTATTTTCCTTATTTCTAAATAAAACACTTATAAAAACAAAAAATGGAGTTGCTATTATAACAAAGGCAACTATAGCAATAAATCTAACAAATATTCAAATACCTGAAGTATTCATAAAACTACCAAACAAAATTAATATAATTAATATCAAAGTAATTAAGGAACTAAAAGTAAACATATCTGCTTCATGAAATTTAAACTTATAAAATAAATACGTTATCAAAAAGCTGTATAAAAAGTATACAGTACAAATTAGTGCAACATAACCTACATTTGGATATGGCAGCTTACTTGTAAGAGAAAAATTAAAGTCAAATCCAACACAAAATCAAATAGTTAAGCCAGGAATTATTGACTCTATAATTAATAAAAGTAAACTCTTAAAAAATGGGGTTCTTGATTCATTAAAATTTTTAATTTGATTATTTAACATTAGTTCTTCCCCTTTAATACTTATTATAAATATAAAATAAAAAAATCCCTTAAGGGATTTGAATTTTCATAATGGAGCGGGTGAAGGGAATCGAACCCTCACAGTCAGCTTGGAAGGCTGAAGTTCTACCATTAAACTACACCCGCGTATAATCACATTAATAAATATATATAATTACTACGCAGATGTCAATACTTTTAAAATATTTTTTACACTTTAAGATTTTATATTTTTAACTTATTTTTTCACTTAATGAAAAGAACAATGAAATTAATGCATAACATCTATACTTATAAAAGAAATTATTATCTTGAAAGTTAATTAACATATGTTTTTGTTCTTTAATCTCAGGTAGCTCTGATATATTACTTGGAGTAGTTATAATAAAAATTTCATTTTTGGCTTTTATTAAATACTCTAAAGCAATTACTGTAGTATCAGTATCTCTCCCAGTTAAAAGAATAACAACTAATTCATTATGGAACTCTAAGTGTTTCCCAACTTCTAAATTTATAGAGATGTCAATTATTTTGGTTTGAATTCCAACATTGGTTAAAACATCCTCTAAAAATTTAGCTGAATACATCGATTGATATGATGGACATATTCATACTTTCCTTCTTTCATTTATTTTACTAGCTAAATCATATAAGAAACCATCATTTTCAGTAACTCAGTTGTTTATGACAGCTCTCATCCCTGTCATATCAGCTTCATTAGGTTGATCTGCTCTTATTTTATTTTGCATAACATTTTCATATTCTACTTTTAATCTAATTGATAATTCTTTATATCCTTCACAATAGCAAGCTTTTGCAAATTGTGTAGCTGTAGCTAAAGAAACAAAACACATTTTGCTAATCTCGCTTTGACTTTTAAAGACTCCAACAGATCAATCTGCTAGAATTTGTTTACCAATTAATTTAAAAGTAGTATTTTTATTGTCCTTAATTAAGTTCTCTACTCTTTCGTAAACAGACAACATTATTAAGTCTCCTAACTTGTTATTCAATTTTTAAGTTAAAGATTTGATCTGATATATTCAATAATTTCATTAGATATGTCTTCAAAATTTTTATAATCATGTTCAAATCATTTAACGTTATTTAATTGATTTTTGAATCAAGTTAACTGCCTTCTTGCATAATGCCTATTATTTTGTTGCATCAGTTCGATACATTTTTCATAATCTATTTCTTTTTCAAAATATTTTATGATTTCTGGACCTCCAATGCATTTTAAAGATTGGGCTCTTTTGTCAAAATTATTAGCTTTATAAGCCAATTGTATTTCTTCAAACAAACCTTTTTCTATTAAGCTAAGTACCCTATTGTTTATTTTACTATATAATTCCTCTCTTTTGGCAGATATTCCAATAATTAATAAATTATTATAAAGATACCTTTTATTGTCCTTTGTTAGTTTAGTTTTTGTTATTCCTGTTAGTTCAATAAGCTCCAAAGCTCTAATTAATCTATATCTATTATTCATATGAATTTTTTTGGCCTCTAAACTATCTTTTAAATTTAAAAAATCTCAAATCTCCTGATTTGATTTTGTATCATATTTTTTTGCATAATTATCAATATGATCATCACTGCTAAAGTTATAATCCATTAAAACCGAATTAATATAAAGTCCTGTTCCACCAATAAGTATAGGAGTTTTTTCGTTCTCCAATACTTTTGCAATTTTTTCTCTTGCATGCTTTTGAAATTCTGCTACTGAGTAGCTCTCATTAACTTCTTTTATAGAAAGTAAATGATGTTTTATTCCTTGCATTTCTTGTGTTGTTATTTTATTTGTTGCTATATCTGTTCCTTTAAAAATTTGAGTAGAGTCTGCGTTAATACATTCTCCATTAAATTCCTTTGCAATTTTAATTGATAGGTCTGTTTTCCCACTTGCTGTTGGTCCAACTATAACTATTATTTTATTCATAATTATTACTACCTTTCAAAAATTGACAAAAAAAAATATTCCCACCCGCTATCAAATGCATGAGAAAGGAAATACTTATTTATTGAGCGGTCTTTAATATCTCACGCAAACATAAAGAATAACAAATATTCTTGGCGTCCCTAAGGACATAATAATTATATAATAAAAAAACCTTACATAAATAAGGTTTTTTTATTATTTTTTTGTTACTGCTGATCTAATTTTAATGTTTACTTTTCTTGGTTCAACTATTGAAGGTTGGAATAAAACAGTTTTTCTTGTTTTTCCTAGTTGATTACCAGCAATTTTTACTTCTTTTTTTTGATTAAAAAGACCTGAAATATCTCTTCCACCAGTAACTACAGCTACTCAGTTTTCATTTAATTTACGTTTAACTTTTGCATTTAATCAATGTAAAGCAACAACGTTATTTACATCATCTCTTTCACCATCTTGATCGATTAAACTATAAACTCAACCGAATTCTGATGCTTGTCCATATTCGCTAACTTTAATAATTGCTCCAGCAATATCTTGTCTATAGATAGATGCGTTTGTTGCTGAAACTGGATCTGATTTCTCTCAAATAAATTTTTGTTGTCCATCAGTTAATTTTATATCTTTATTTATAATTTTCTCTGGTTTTGGATCTGAAACTTTTTTTCTTGTTTGAATATGCTCAGGTCTCATTTTATTTGAAGCAGCTCTTTTAACAGCTGTTGTTTTAGGTTTTTTTGCAGTTGTTTTTTTTGCAATTAATGTTTTAGTAGTCGATTTTTTAGCAGTTGTTGATTTTTTTACTGCTACTTTTTTTGCACTTGTTGCTTTTTTTGCAGTTGTACTTTTTCCTGTTGTTGATTTTGCAGTTGCCATATAGTAACACCGTCTTTCTAATAAAAATACTAAATTTTAATAATAATTTTATTTTTTATTATCAAAATATGATTTAATTATACATTATTTTTTAAAACTATTCTACTCAAATAATAATAGATAAAAAAATAATATAATTTACTACACTATTTTCTTATTTTTAGTTTTTCAATAATTGTTTTATATCTCTCAACATCTTTTTTAAACAAAAAGTTTAATAAATGTCTTCTTTGAGCTACCTTTTTTAATAAACTTCTTCTTGAAGTAATATCTTTTTTATGTAAATTTAAGTGCTCTGTTAGATTTTGAATATCTTGAGTTAAAATAGCAATTTGAACTTCAGCTCTACCTGTGTCATTTGTATTAACTCCGAATTCCTTAACAATATTTTCAATTTGTGTTTTAGAAACCATGTTTATAACCCCCCTATTAATCCTTGATTGAAAATTGTTCTATCATAGAAAAGATTTAGGGTAAATCAAATCAAAGATAAAACATCAATACTTAAAAAGTATATCAAATTTAAAGGAGTTTTTATAATTTATTTAAAAATTCAATATATAATGAATCTTTTTTACTGTGTATTTTAACAATGTTGTTTTTCAATCTTATTTCTAAACTCTTACCATCAATTTCTACTAAATAAAGGCCATTAGCAATTTCTATATTGTAGTCTTCCATTAAATAACTATCTTCACTAATTTTTTTAAATCTAGCTGTAAAGTTATCATCTATTATTTTATTAACATTGCTAATTTCTCCCTTTATTAAATTATCTTTTAAAAGTGAGGTTGAAATATTTAAAACTCTTTTAAAAACTATTATATTTTCAACTCCAAAAAAGTTTTGTAAAAAGGAAATGTTTCCTTCCCCTTTATAAGCAAATCTAAAATCATCACCTACAACTATTTTTTTGACATTTAGTGTTTCCTTTAAAAATAGACAAAAATCATTGGCATTTAATTTAATAGATTCACTATTAACATCAATTTCAAATAGATAATCAGGTTTATAATTTCTTTCAATATTTTGATACTTATCATTTCTTGACTGTAAAGTTTTTTTTATTCCCTTTAAAAAATCTGAAACTTTTTCAGAGAATGTAATTACTGATCAAATAAAATTCTCTTCTTTAGCTATTCTTTTTGTTTCAGAAAAAATTGCTTTATGCATTTTATGAAGACCATCAAAAAAACCAATACACACAACATTTCCCTTTTCTTGCAAATTAAAATATTCACTGTTTTTAAGAAAGGTTTGATATTTAATCATAATATCCATTCCTTTCAGCTTCAGTTAATTGATCTAAAGGAACCTCATCTCACAAACCTCTTTGACATTTATAAAGGTCATGGGCAATATGTTTATAAATTGCCATTACCTCTTTAGAGTCATTAATAATAAAAATTATTGGATAATTAATACCATTTAAACTAATTGCCTTACCTTGTTTAATATCTCTAATTCTATGATATTCAATTAGTGTATGTTCATTTTTCATTAAAGCATCATACATAGACATTAGATCCTTTTGTTCTATTTGTTCTATCTCTTTTGCATCAGCTAAATTTAAACCTCCAGAAGATGTTCTTTCTAATTGACAAACCGTTGCAATTGTTTCTAAATCCTTTGCAAAATCTGTAACTAAACTTCTAATATAGGTTCCTTTACTACATCTAACATTTAATTTAATTGTTCCCAATTTTTGATTAAATTCTATTAACTCACAGCTTTTAATAGTAACCTTTTTTGGTTTAATTTCAACTTCCTGTTGTTTTCTTGCATATTCATATAGTTTTTTCCCATTCACTTTAACTGCTGAATATATTGGTGGATACTGATCATAAATATAGCCATTATATTTATTAACAACTTCTTTTACTAGAGACTTTGAAATTTTTTTATATTCCTCTTCTTGTACTACTTTTCCTGTAATATCTTGTGAATCAGTATGTATAAACAGCTTCATTGTTACAATATAACTTTTGTCACTACTTAAAATATAATTTGATATTTTTGTTGCTTGATTGATTAAAATTACCATCAGTCCTGTTGCTAGAGGGTCCAATGTTCCAGCATGACCAATTTTTTTAATATTAAATTTTCGCTTAATATTTTGAATTAAATCATTTGAAGTAATTCCTTCTGGTTTGCGTACTAAAAGTATTCCTGATTTACCATCCATTTTATTTCCTCCAAAAAATTTCCTATATTTATTATTACACATAACCCATTATTGCTATAAAAATAATTTCTAAAAATATGTTATAATATACTAAGTTAAAGAACTTAGGGGATTATTATGCGTAGAAAATCAGATTTTTATAAAAGTATTGAAAATGAATTTAAGATTATTTCTGAAAAGGAACATTTAAATAGTTCAGGTAATCCTGTAAATAATCTTAATACAAAAATGTTTTATTTATTAAAACATCACTTTAACTCATTTGAAGAATTTGATCAAGCAATAATAGAAGAAATTTCAAATACACTACAATCACTTGAAGAAGTAATTGTAAAAAAAGCACTTTCTTTTCAAAGACTAGCAAAAGAGGTATTCAGCGAAAATATTAATCCACAAAAATGAGTGGATTTTGCTCAAAAAGAAGCACAAGCTTTAAGTTATGAAATGTATGATGAAAGTGAAATTAAATATTTAAGACATTTTCATATTGTTTGACTTACATGAGTTTATTGTGATGAAGAATTAAAAAAATTAAGAATTAAGGCAAGTAGAGATGTTTATAATAACATTGGTCAAGTTGAAAAGGATTATATGAGAAAACGTGCTCAAATATTAAAAGACCATAATGGTGGAACTGATAAGTGATAAAAATAATTTATTAGTAATATAAAAAAGTTGTATTAGATTATCTAACTAATACAACTTTTTTTATATTTTGTTTAAATTAAAAAAACCTTTTAAAGAAAGGGTTTTTTAATATTATTTTTAAGCAGAATATTATTATCCTTTTAATTTTCTATACTCAGGTTTTGGATTTTTTAAAGACTTCGTTCAATCCCCTGCAAATGCTCTAGCGAAATCATATTCCTCTAAATATGCTAAACCATGAGTTAATAAACTTTTATTAACTGGTTTTTTAGAATGAACATCTAATCCTCTATCATCATTCATTGATCACATTCCAATATATCCTAAACCAACATTATGACTTCAGTTATACAATTCTTTTGCATCTTCTTCAGTAAATACGCCTAGAACTGTATCATTAACACCAATCATTGGAGTTGCTCCAATTAATTTATAAAGACCTTGGTTTCCAATTGAAACTTTTCCATAATTTTTTTCAATTGAAGTTGCTAAGTTATTTTTTGTAGCATTTACTGCTTCTCTTGCTAAATCAAAGTTAGTTAATCCATCTTTGATTGCTTGTGCATAAATTGGGTCCCCATAGTCCATTAACATTAAATTAACTACTGGTAGATCTTTTTCATCTAATCCAGCTTTTTTAAATTCTTCAACAAATATATTCATTACACGATAACCAACAGAAGTTAAACCGGTAGGCAATACTGGTAAAGTTACTGAAAAGTCTCATGATTTATCTTCTTTTTTCATTTCAGCAATTGTTGCTGCCAATAATCTATTATCTTCATCTAATTCTTGAGCATGTCCTTCAATATCAAAATCAATTGCTTTTGGCATTTTAACATTTTTGCCTTTTTTGTTAGCTAATTTTACCAATGAATCTTGATAACGAATTAGACCTTCTTTAAGATCTTTTTTTGCTTTTTCAGGACTATTTGGATTTAATTTATTTGCTAAAGTTCAAGGATTTTTTTCTGTAAATCCACCTGTAGTTGCTCCACCATAAGCTACTTTTATATTTTCAAAGGTATTTTGATCTGCAAATGGTTTTAAAATTTTATCTCAAAGTTGATTGCTTTCTCATCAGTCAAAACCTTCAGTCCCTGTTTCACTACCTGCAATTGATAAATCTAAGTAATCACCATGATTATTTACTTGTTGCACAAAAGCTAATGTTAAGTGGTCAAGTCCATTAACACTAGAAGTAATATTTTGCATATTATTTCCTTCATATAACCCAGCATCTAAATAAGGTGAGAAATATGTTGATTTATTTGCTTTTGTTTTTTTAGTAATTGAAGATTTTCTATTTGGATTTGCATCACTTCATTTTGTATATAGACTTTTTCCAGGTCCAGTTGGAGGCATAATTGCTTCTCCTCCACTAGATCCTGCTCCAGGTCCAGGGTTTGTTCCCCCACCACCTTCTCATGAAGGTCCTTCTCAATTACCAGGATTTTCTAAATTGTCTAATGCTTTATTTGCTTGAATATCATTTTTATAATCAATAGCCTTTAACTCCTTAATAACTTCCTCTTTATCTGTAATTTCTTTTGGAATAGCATTTGCTAATAAATTTCCATTCAATGCTTCTGCATATGTAAATTGTTTGAAACCTGAGCCAGATCTAATGTTTTGATCTAATGCATTTTGGTCAGCTTGAGCTGGACCTGTTAATCCATTATCTTGAAAATGACTTGGTACATCTCTTGAAATATAGAACATTCCTAAACCACCAAATTCCTCTTTAACAGCTCAAGTTCTTAATTCAGCTGCATCTTTTGGAGTAAAGTTATAAGCAGCAGCTTCAGCTCTTCTTCCAATTCAAGGAGTGATTTTAATTCTTTTTTTCATGTAACTTAGATCTTTTTCATCTCCATTTGTTACTTTATTTATTTCCATTCAATTTTGTGCTGATTGTAAAGCTCCATCTTGGATTTGCTTTAATTCTCAATCACTATCAGTATTAACATCATTTGGCACAGTTAGATAACCTGTAACTAAATTTAATCTAAAATTAATACCTAAATATTTTGTAAAGTTATATAAAGGATAAATTTCATCACCTAATAAATTTAAATTATTAACTCCCTTATCTCCAAAACCAGGATGTAATGCAAGACCATCTTCTGTAGACATTACAAGTGATAATTGGAAATCATAACTTAAATCTTTTTCAATTAAAATTTTTAAAGCACTAGCCAATAGTATTTGTGAATCTAAGTAATCTCCTTGACGTGATAAATACGGTGCTGCAAAATAAAAATCAAACTTTTTAGTACCATATTTTTTTCCAACATTTTCAATTACTTCTGCCAATTCTTCTGGAGTTTTATTATTTTGTCAAGCGGAATGCCATAAAGAATTGGCAAAAGGTCCAAAAGAAATTCTTACATTTTCTGGATTTAAATTCCCACCATCATTATGACTTGTTATTTTTGTTTTAGAACTTTTTTTTGTTCAATCTCTATATCTATCATTAAATCATTTAGCATATTCAGTTTCTTCACCTTCTTTAGCTAAAATTCCTTTTCCATCACCTTTTGAAGGTCCAGCATTTCACATTGGAACTAAATCACCAGTATCTGCTGCATTTTGCATAAATCCTAATGTTACTTCTGAATTTTGTGTAATAACATTTTCTTTACCAGCTATTTCACCTAAGTCATTATAAATAATATTTTTTCCATTTAAACTTTTTTCTGCTTCAGCTCTTGTACCTTGACTTTTTCCTTTATCTTTCATCAAGTATTCTGCTGTATCTTCAACAATTCCCATATCTGCATAGGGAGAGAAAATAAACTCATCAGAGTTAATTGTTAATTTTTCAACACCTGCTAAAGAAGATCTATCTTCTTCTTTAATAACTCCATAAGTTAAACTATTTTTATTTGTATTTTTTGTTAATAAGTCCTTTGATATTTGCTTTTTAACACTATTTTGTTTTATAGTATTAATTTCATTATTTATGTTTCCATTACCTTTTCATTGTTCACCTGTTTCAAAAGTTTTGTCTTTTGCATCCATTACATTTCCACAAGCTACAACTGAACCACCAGCAGATACAACTAAGCTTGTACTTGCTAATAAATTTAATAATTTTTTCATATTTTGTCCTTATCCATTTAGTATAGAATATTACTAATATTTTTATTATATCTAAAAAGTATTTATTTTTCAAAAATATTTTTATAAATTAAAAATATTTCTATAAGGATAAATATCATTATAAAAGAAAAAACTCCTTTTTAAAAGAGTTTTTGATTTTTAAACTAGAGTTTATACCTGTTTTTAGCAATTTTATGTTCTGGCTTAGGATTTTTCAATGAACTTGTTCAATCTCCAGTAAAGGCTCTAGCAAAGTCATATTCTTCCAAATAAGCTAAACCATGAGTTAATAAACTTTTGTTTATTGGCTTTTTAGTATGAACATCTAATCCTCTATCATCATTCATTGATCACATTCCAATATATCCTAAACCAACATTGTGGCTTCAATTATACAATTCTTTTGCATCTTCTTCAGTAAATACACCTCAAACTGTATCATTAACTCCAATCATTGGAGTTGCCCCAATTAATTTATAAAGTCCTTCATTACCAATTGAAACTTTTCCATAATTACTTTCAATTGAAGTTGCTAAGTTATTTTTTGTAGCATTTACTGCTTGTTTTGCTAAATCAAAGTTAGTTAATCCATCTTTGATAGCTTGTACATAAATCGGATCACCATAGTCCATTAACATTAAGTTAACAACTGGTATATCAGCTTGGCTTAATCCTGCTTTTTTAAATTCTTCAACAAATATATTCATTACACGATAACCAACAGAAGTTAAACCTGTAGGCAATACTGGTAAAGTTAATGAGAAATCTCAATCCTTATCTTCTTTTTTCATTTCAGCAATTGTTGCTGCCAACAATCTATTATCCTCATCTAATTCTTGAGCATGTCCTTCAATATCAAAGTCAATTGCTTTTGGCATATTAACATCTTTATAACCATTTTTATTAGCTAAATTAACTAATGATTCTTGATAGCCAATTAAAGATTTTTTAAGTTCTTCTTTTGCTGTTAGTGTATTTTTAGCAAACAATTTATTTGCTAAAGTTCAAGGATTTTTATCTGTAAATCCACCTGTAGTTGCTCCACCATAAGCCACTTTAATATTTTCAAATTTATTTTGCTTTGCCATTGGTTCTAAAATTTTACCTCAGAATTGACTGTTTTCTCATCACTCAAAACCTTCAGTACCTGTTTCACTACCTGCAATTGATAAATCTAAGTAGTCACCATGGTTATTAACTTGTTGTACAAAGGCTAGTGTTAGGTGATCAAATCCGTTAACACTAGAAGTAATATTTTGCATATTATTTCCTTCATATAATCCAGCATCTAAATATGGAGAAAAATAAGTAAAACTGTTAGATTTTGTTTTTTTAGTAATTGAAGAAGTTCTATTCGGATTTGACTCACTTCATTTTGTATAAAGACTTTTTCCAGGTCCAGTTGGAGGTGCAATAACCTCTCCACCATTTCCTCCACCTGTTCCAGGTCCAGGGTTTGTTCCCCCACCACCTTCTCATGAAGGGCCTTCTCAACTACCACCAGTTTCTAAATTATCCAAAGATGTATTAGCTAGAATATCTTCATGATAATCAATTCCACCAATTTTTTTAATTCCATCTTTATCTTTTTCCTCAATTACTGGTACTGTTTCACCTGAAATTGTTCCATTTAAAGCTTTTGCATATGTAAATTGTTCAAAACCTGTACCTGATCTAATATTTTGATCTAGTGCATTTCTGTCAGCTTGTGCAGGACCTGTTGCGCCATTGTCTAAAAATTCACTTGGTACATCTCTTGATATATAAAACATTCCTAAACCACCAAAGTTTTGTTCTTTTGCTCAAACTCTTAAATCAGCTGCATTTTTAGGTGTAAAGTTATATGCTGCTGCTTCAGCTCTTCTTCCAATTCAAGGAGTGATTTTAATTCTTTTATTTACAAATTTTTTATCTTTTGATACACCATTTATAATATTATTTAATTTATTTCAATTTTGTGCTGATTGTAAAGCTCCATTTTTAACAATTTCTAACTCTCAATCACTATCAGTATTAACATCATTTGGTACAGTTAAGTAACCTGTAACTAAATTTAATCTAAAGTTCATTCCTAAATATTTTGTAAAGTTATATAATGGATATATCTCATCACCTATTAAATTTAAGTTTACTTGACCATGTTCTCCAAAACCAGGAGCTAATGCAACTCCATCTTTTGTTGACATTACAAGTGATAATTGAAAATCATAAGTTGGGTCACTTTCAATTAATATTTTTAAAGCACTTGCTAATAATTTTTGTGAATCAGCATAATCTCCTCTAGCTGATAAATATGGTGCTGCAAAATAGAAATCAAATTTTTTAGTATCGTATCTATATCCAACTGCTTTAATAACTTGCGCTAACTCTTCTGGAGTCTTGTTATTTTGTCATGCTGTATGTCACAATGAATTAGCAAAAGGTCCAAATGAAATTCTTACATTTTCTGGATTTAATTGCCCACCTTTTCCTTTTATTTTTTCACTTCCATTTTTATCTTGCCCAGTTCAATTTCTGTATCTGTCATTAAATCATTGAGCATATTCAGTTTCTTTGCCTTTTTCAGCTAAGATTCCTTTACCATCTCCTTTTGATGGACCAGCATTTCACATCGGAACTAACTCACCTGTGTCTGCTGCATTTTGCATAAATCCTAATGTTACTTCTGAATCATTAGTTATAACTGTTGAGTCTTCAGCAATTTGTCCTAAGTCATTATAAACAACATTGTTTTTTAAACTTTTTTCTGCAACATCTCTAGTTCCCTGACTTTTACCTTTTTCTTTCATCAAGTACTCTGCTGTATCTTCAACAATTCCCATATCTGCATAAGGTGAAAATACAAATTCCCCATCATTAACTGTTAAAATATCTTTATTTGCTAAAGAAGATCTATCTTTTTCTTCAATAGTAGCATATGTTGAACTTTTAATACTTGTATTTTTTATCAACAAATCCTTAGAGATTTGCTTTTTAATGCTATTTTCTTTTAGCTTAGAAACCTCTTGATTAATAGCTCCATTACCTTTTCATTTTGCTCCAGTTTCATAGTCTTTATCATCTTTATCTAAGTTACTTGTACAAGCAACAACAGAAGATCCTGCTGAAACTGATAAAGTTACAGTTGCTAATAAATTTAATAATTTTTTCATAGATTGTCCATCCTTTTTATATCATTATTTTTTGTACTATTAATTTAATTATATAAAATAGAAAGGTCATAATTAGGAACATTTAAGATATAAAAATATTTTAGTTAAAATATGAAAGCTAAAATAATTTTAGAGTTAATTATCGTTTTTTATAACTCATTGTTCTTCACCTATTTTATTAATAGACTCAATTATTAAAGAAACCAGCTGCTCAATTTGATAATTTGAATAAAAAGGATATTTTCTATCAAAATAAGGCTGCATATATTTTAATTTTGTATTATATTTTGTAAGTCATTGATTGGCAATGTCATTAAGTTCTGTCATTGCTTCTCTTTGTTTTCTAGATTTAATTTCACTTTTTAAATCTGAGTTTAATTGACCATATAATTCATTTGATTTTAAAGTTAATCATTTTTGAAACATAGCATAATTTGATACACCGCTTTGAATAACAGGAGAAACTATGTATCTATGTCTATAATTTTTAAACTTTTCTCATGAGGTATTTGAGACTCCATTTTCATTCGATAAGTTGTTTTGAATATATGTCTTATGTTCTATCAAATTAGTATCAAATAGTTTGATAGTAGATAAGTAATCAATAGGTAATTTGAAATTTGAGTTAGTATTTACTGAATATCGAGAAATACCTTCAAAAATCTCCTCATTTTCAAAATTAAATTGATTAAAGTAATAAGTATTTATTGAGTCCAATTTTATAAAAATAAAATTAGTTAAATCAAAAAAACTAATGTTTCTTTTTATTCATTTCCTTAAATTCTCAGTTTTCATAAATTGATCGATATTCATTTCTAACTCTCTTTTTATATATCGCTCATAAATAAAGGACTCTAATGATTTTGAAACATATTCATTAAATCACCTTAATAAATAATAGTCTGCATCATATGAATAATTAAACTCATTTTTCATTGTGTAGTTTATAAGTCTTTTTAAATTAACTAATAATCCTGAACTTAATTTATTAACATTCTTAAAATCCTTTGTTAGTTTTAATACTATATCATTTTCTTTAATTCCATTACGATTTACCCAGTATATTGATTCATTATTTACCATGCTAGCAATTACAGAAACAATTCTAAAGTTTATCTTTACATTTTTATAATTGAAAACTAAATTTATATAATTCTTATCTGTATGGATTTCAGGAACAACCTTATATGTTTTTGAAACTCTTAATATTGTTTCACTTAAATCTGATATTTTAATTAAAGAAGCACTTAGATATTTAACTGCACAAAGATCAAGATTAATTACATTATTTATTTTCATATATGAATGATATGCAAAATCACCAACTTTTTTTAAATGAATTTTTTCATTTAAAAAAAGTTGTTTTAATTCCTTAAAATAGGAATTTATTTTAGTTGTAAATGTCTGCTCTTCTAGAGTTAAGATTTTTACTGTTTTATTAAATTTTCATATATCTTTATTTAATTTCATATTAATCTCTTTCTATTTCAAAAGTAAAGTACTGTAAAAAAATTAAAAATAAACCATTTTCTTTATTTGTTGGATAAATTGTTCTTGAATGAATTTGTAAATCCAAATTATCATATTTTTGACTTTCCTTTTTTATGGAAATAGTTGTAGAACCTTTAGTATTTTTTAAATATACAACAGAGTCATATCAAAAGAAAAAGTTTCCATTAATATTTCTTTCCTTATTTTCTAAAAATTTATTAATATAGTGAAAATACTTTTCTAGAAATTTTTGCATACTTGGATATGTTCTATGAAAAACTCAACTTAAGTTTTTTAATTTAAAAGAATTATAAGTTTTTGCAATTTTTTTACTTCTTTTATAAAAAATATATTTTGAGTCTAAAACATTATCTACCTCTTTTTTACTTGAAAAATTATAGTCAAAACCAAAATCTAATCATCTTTGTAGGTAAATATTTTTAGTTAAATCATATTGTATCTCAGACATAATACTTATTTTTAAAAACAAACGTTCTTGTCTAGTTAATGAACTTCTAAGTTTTATTCTTACATAGTAAAAAAGAATTTGTAGTTTTTTTACTAGCAGCTTATTTAGCGTACGAAAACTTTTCACATACTCTAATGTAAATGATCTGTTATACATTGTTTTATTACAAATAATTGGTAGGAATTCATTATGCTTAAGCGCAGTTCTAATAATTATTGAAAAACCAATTTTTCCCTCTTTATAGAAAGTAATTTTTATTGAGTCTGCAAAAGTTACTATTTTTTTAGGACTATTACATCTATATTTTTTTACAATTCAACTAACTTTAATATCATTTGATACTTTGTAAAAATTAGTAACAAGTTTAAATATTTCTTTATTAATTTCACAAATTCAACAATCATCAAAATGTTCTCTTGTTTCAATTTCTTTTTCATATGTTTTATACATATTTCTGTTTACATATTTTATTGCTAGTAAATCAATATTAAGTTCTTTATCAAAATTATAAAGTTCTCCTGTTGCAAAACTACCATGAGTTTTTAATTGGACAATATCTTTTAATTTTGTCTTTAAATAGTAAATGTTTTTATCAATAAATTTCTTAAATTTATTATCAATATAAACTTTTTTTAGCTGATTATTAATTTGTTCAATATCAGCTGTAACTAATTTACTTGAAATTTTATCCATAATTATCCCCCACTTTTTTCGTAATTTAAGCAACTCAATACAAATAGAGAAGCTGTTTCAGCTCTCATTATATTTTCTCCCAAACCAATACTTTTATAACCTATTTTATTTAATTTTTTTACTTCTTGAGCATCAATTCCACCCTCAGGTCCAATAATTATATTAATGGTTTTAAATTTCTTTATAATTTCCTTTTTAAGGAACTCATTTGTTGCTTCTTCTCAGCAAACTAAATTAATGTCTGCCTTATAATATTCCAATTCTTGTAAATTTCTAACAATTGAATTTATTTTTGGAATATCAACTCTTTTTGATTGTTTTGCAGCACTTTCACAAATTGCATATCAACGAGTTATCTTTTTTTGTTCGTTTTTGACATCAATTTTTACAACATTTCTTTTAAATTCAACAGGAATAATATTATCTACACCAAGTTCCGTAGCTTTTTGGAGAATAAAGTCTCATTTTTGTTCTCTAATAATACCCAAAATCAAATTTACTTTATAGTTCTTTTTAATTAAATTTTCTTTTGATATTATTCTTGCTTTGCAAGATTTTTCACTTATTTCAAAAATCTTGCATAAGTACTTCTCATCTTGATAAATACAAAATATTTGCTCTTCTTCTTTTAATTTTATAACATTTTTAATATGATGAAGGTCATCATTTGTTATTTCAAAATAATCTTTCTCAATTTTATCTAAAAAGAAACTATGCATAATAACTCCAATTCTCTATATATTATAATATAATATTTATTGAGGTGAATATTATTTGAATTCTATAAAGTTGTTTGTTTAAAAGGAGAATTTGACAATGAAGATGACTGATAAAAATAGTCAAGAGCAAGAATTGATTCAAACAATGGAATCAATTGATATTGACTATGAATTCAGCAAACTAAAGAAGTCAAGCAGACATACAAGATTTAAGAGTGAGACTCTAAAAATAACTCTTGTCAGTTTGTTACTAAGTATGTCCACAGCTGTTAGTTTAATAAATGTAATTATTCCATTATATATTACTGGAGTAAATCTAGGCTTTGTCCTAAAATACTTTGTTATTGCTATAAGCTTCCAAGTGGTAGGTGTATACTGGGGTATGATAATAGGTTTGTTAGATGGTCTACTGCAATTTCTAATCTGAGGTTATAGTCCCTTATTTAGGTTAACATCTGGAATTGGATTAGCAATTTGAGTAGTACTTTTTTGATTAATATACGATAAAGTATTTCGAGTTTATAGTAAAAATGCCTCTTTTAATAGAAGTATTTCTCTAATATTCTCAGGAATGTTAGTATTTATTTTTGGGCCATTAAGCTCAGCATTTTTGAATTATTTAAGATTCTATATTGAATATGGTGAAATATATGGAATATTTAAATTTTTTCACTCATGACTAAGTTTTATGGTATTTGATCTATTTGCAATTATTTTATTCACACTCACTACTAATAGAATTCAAATATTAACTGAAAAATTGCTAAAATAAATAGAAAAAACCTGCATTTTATGCAGGTTTTTTCTATTTAATATCTTTTAGTATTTTTTCAATTTTATTAGCATTTTCTAAAGTTTTATCAAATTCAAATGTTAATTCTGGCACACTTCTCATTTCAACTTTACTTGCAAGAATCATTCTTATTTCTTTTAAATTCTCTTCAATTTCAGCCTTTACTTCATCTTTATTTGAATTAACATCCATTGATGAATAAAAAATCTTTGCATGACCCATGTCATTTGATAATCTCACTTCATGAATTGTGAGTGAATTTAAGTATTCACTATCTGGAAATTCTCTTTGCAAAATTAAGTTTAATTCTCTCAAAATAGTTGATTGATTTCTTTCAATTTTTATATCATTTGCCATAATTACTTCACCTCTTCTACCTTATATGCTTCTATAATATCATTTTCTTTTAGATCATTAAAGTTTTTAATTGTAATACCACATTCTTGTCCTTCTTTAGCTTCTTTTATATCTTCTTTTTTATTTTTTAAAGAAGATATTTCTCCACTATAAACTACAATTCCATCTCTTAAAATATGAACTTTTGAAGAACGTGGTACAACTCCACTCATAATTCTACATCCTGCTATTGTTCCAACTTGTGAGTGTCTAAATAATTGTCTTACTTGAGCTTCTCCAAGAGATTTTTCTTCAAAAACAGGATCTAACATACCAGTAGCAGCTTCTGTTATTTCTTCAATCAATTTATAGATAATATTGTGCAATCTTATTTGCACACTATCTTCTTCCGCTTTTTGTCTAACTTGTGATGTTGGTCTTACATTAAAACCATAAATTAGTGCGTCGGATGCCAAAGCCAATGTAACATCACTTGCTGATATTGCTCCAACTGTTGCACGAATTACATTAATTTTTACTCCTTCAATACTAATTTTTAGCATTGAATTTCGAACAGCTTCAACTGTACCTTGAGTATCAGCTTTTAAAATTAAATTAATTGATTTTAATTCACCAGATTCAATTTTATTTTTAATTGAATCTAAAGTGAATGTCTGATTTTTTTGTCTTGCTTCATTTTGTTGTTTTTCAAACTGAGCTTTTGCAATATCTCTTGCCATTTTTTCTTCAGTAACAACAATAAATTTATCTCCTGCTTTAGGAACTTCGTTTAAACCAATAATAACTGCTGGTTGACCTGGAGATACTTCAACAAGTTTAGCCTTATTTTCATTTTCTAAATCTTTAATAGTTCCAAATGTTCCCCCAGCAATAATAATATCTCTAATTTTTAAAGTACCATCTTGTACTAAAATTGTTGCAATAGGACCCCTATTTTTATCTAATTTAGCTTCAATAACAGTTCCTCTTGCAAATTTATTAGCATTTGCCTTTAAATCCTTTAATTCAGAAATTAATAAGATAGTCTCTAATAATGTATCTAGACCCACTTTTCCTTTTGCAGAACCTTCAATAAATGGAATATCGCCACCATATTCTTCTGCTACAATTCCATAATTCATTAATTCCATTTTAACTTTATTTGGATCTGCACCTTGTTTATCAATTTTATTTACAAAAACAATAATTGGAACACTAGCTGCTTTTGCATGGTCAATTGCTTCTTCGGTTTGAGGCATAACACCATCATCTGCTGCAACTACCAAAATTACTATATCAGTAACTTCACTTCCTCTTGCTCGCATCTCTGTAAAAGCTTCATGTCCAGGAGTATCAATAAAGGTAATTTTATTTGACTTTATTGTTGTTTGATAAGCACCAATATGTTGAGTAATTCCCCCAAACTCTCCATCTGTAACATTTGCATTTCTAATTGAATCTAATAATGTTGTTTTACCATGGTCAACATGACCCATAATTGTTACTATTGGAGGTTTTGCTGTTAAGTCCTTTGGATCGTCTTTTTCATTAAACGTTTCAAAAATATTTTCCTTAGTAACAGTAGTCTCTTTTTTAAAATCATAGCCAAATTCAATGCATAATTCACCCATTTGTTCTTCTGAGAGAATTTGATTTTGAGTTACCATTGAACCATTAGTAAAAAATCATTTTACAATTTCTGCTGGTCCTTTATTTAGTTTCTTTGCAAAATCCGCAATTGATAACGGTTCTGTATAAACAAAAATACCATCAATCAAACCAGTTTCTGTTGTTTGTTTTAGTTGATTTTTTATATTTGCACTATGTGCTTTAGATTTATTTTTAGACTGTTGATTCTTATTATTCTCTTGTTTTATATTTTTTGCCATAACTACTTCTCCTTTCTTATTCAATGTTTTTTAAAATTAACTTTACAAAATTATCATCATTAATTCCAATACTTTTAATATTGTTTCTTCCAATAGCCTTGCTTAATTGTTCGGAATTAAGTAAATTATTAATAATTTTGACATTATAAAATTTTGCCTTATCATTGATTTTTTTTAATTGACTTTTTCCCATGTCAGAAGTTGTTAGTACAATTTTTACTTTAGTTAGTTTAATTTGATCAAAGAGTTTTTCTCCATAAACTAATTTACCTGCAGATGAAATCATTCCTAAAGAACCTAATAATTTATCTATATTTAGTCCCAATTTAATTTTACCTCTTCTAAAAGTTTTTCATAGAATTCATTTCCCAAACTAGTCTTTAAATTTCTTTCTAAAGCTTTAGTTTTTTTTACTTTTTCAAGTGCTTCTATAGTTGGTCTTATATACGCACCTCTGCCATTAGCCTTCTTTGTATTATCAATAAAAACTTCACCATTTTTATTTTTAACAATTCTAATTAATTCAACTTTTGGATACATTTTATTAGATGCAGCATCTTTTCTAAGACTTATATCTTTTGACATTTTTTAAAACTATTTTTCATAGTATGAATCATAACTGTCATCAACATTATCAATACTTTCTTCGAATTCAAAAGTATTATCTTCTTCACTTAGACTTTCAAATGCTGCAATTGATGCTTGAATTTCATCGATTGATTTATCTTCTTCAATAAAAGCAATTTCTTCTGCTTCTTCTTGTTTTTTGATAAAGTTTTTATCTTTATTAAAGTTACCTGCAGTTTTTTCTCTTCTTTTGTTAACTTTATTTAGGAAATCTGGATTACTTAATTCTGCTTCATCAATATTTCCATTTCATTTAATTTCAATTTCTTTTTCTTTGGCATTTTCCAATGAGAAAATATTAATTTTCATATTTACAAGATTTGCAACTAATCTAGCTGCCATCCCTTTTTTACCAATTGCTAATGATAATTGTTCATTTGGAACAACTATAAAACACTCATTGTTTTCTTCGATAATATCAATACTAATTACTTTAACGGGTGCTAATGAATTCATTACAAATGTCTTTTTATCTTCATTTCATAAAACTACATCAATTTTTTCACCATTTAATTCCTTAGTAATATTTTTAATTCTACTTCCTGATGCACCAACACAACTTCCAATTGGATCTACACCCTCTTCGTGTGAAAATACAGCAATTTTAGCTCTATGTCCTGGTTCTCTTGCAACTGATTTAACTTCAACTATTCCCTCAGAAATTTCTGGAACTTCAGTTTCCATTAATCTTGTTAAAAATTCTGGATGAATTCTTGAAGCTTGAATTTGCGAATGCTTGTTATCTCTTGAAACTTCTTCAATATAGAAACAAATTCTATCATCAATATCAAAATCTTCTCCTGGAATAATTTTTTTATTTCAAATTGGAATAATTGAACCGTTAATATCAACTAAATAACTATTCTCTGTGATATCTTTAACAAATCCACCAACAATTTCATGATTTTTTGATAAAAATTCTTGATAAATTTTATTTTTCTCACCTTCACGAATTTTTTGCTTAATAATTTGTCCTACTTGCATTACAGCTATTTTTGAGAAATCTTCTTGAAATTCGACTGGTTCATATACATTGTCACCAATTGAAACATTTTCTCCATAAAGCTCTTTAGCTGTATTTAAGCCAATTTCTAATCATTCATCTTCTATTTTTTGAACAACAGTTAAAATTTTAAATACCTTAACTTGACCAGTATTTTGATCAATATCTACTCTTACTGTTGCTTCAGGATCAAATGATTTTTCATATGCTTTTTGAAAACCTTCTTTAATACCCTCCAAAACAATATCTTTGTCTATTTTTTTATCTTGTACGATTTCAAAAATCGCATCTAATAGTTTTGCACCATCTGTCATGGCTTTTAATCCTCCTATAAATTTTGTCAATTATGTTTTTAACAAATATAAAAGAAGACTTGCGTCTTCTTTTACTTTAAATATGACACTTTAATTATAACTAAATTATCTAAAAATTTGTATTTTTTTATTAATTTAAGTAAAAAAATTAAATTAAAGCTTATTTTTAAATAATGCATAGACCTTTTATATATAATTTGATTGTATTTAAATAAAAAAAGGAAATAAAGCAATGAAAAAAAGATGTCAATGAGCTAATAAAAATATACTAAATCAGCAATATCACGATAATGAATGAGCTAAACCAATTTATGAAGATAAATTGCTCTTTGAAATGCTTATTTTAGAAATAAATCAAGCTGGACTAAGTTGAGATATTATTTTGAAAAAGAGAGAGAATTTTAGAGAAGCGTTTGATAATTGAGATTATCATAAAATTGCTCTTTATGATGAAAAAAAGAGAGAAGAATTAATACTAAATCAAGGAATTGTAAGAAATAGGTTAAAAATAAAGGCTGCTATAAATAATGCAAAAGCTTTTATTAAGATTCAAGAAAATTATGAAAGCTTTAGTAATTTCATTTGGTCTTTTACAAATAATAAAATAATCAACAACTCAATTGAAGATGAAGAAATTACCCCTTCCTTTTCTGAATTATCAATAAAAATAGGTATTGAATTAAAGGAAAAAGGTTTTTCATTTTTAGGAAAGACAACTGTATATTCCTTTCTTCAGGCAATTGGAATTGTTAATGACCACTATAATTATTGTTCATTTAAAAATTAGAGAATAAAGATTAATTTACATCAAATTCTGCTGTTAGATATTTTTCATTTAACATTTTATTATAAATTCCTATGCCTACAAATTTATATAATTTTAAAAACATATTTTTCTGTTCATAATTTTGTTTATCATGAAGAAATAAGAATTTCTTAATAGAATCATTACTAAAATCCCTAATTATCTTATGCTCTATTGACATAGTCTCAGGAATAGATCAATAAAATTTATTTGTTGTTTTATTATATTTGGTTAATTTACCATAACTAGTTGAGTCTTCATCAGCTAAAATAAGTTGTTTTGAATTATCAAAAGTTAAGTAACCAGCTTGAAAAGTTAGCACTTTCATCTCATCTCTATAATGTAAAAAATTAGTTCTTCCTAAAACTGATAAGCATTGTTTTACAGTATAAGTAGAATTAACTGATAATAACTTATCAAAATTTCCTTTATAGTTCAAAATTTCATGTTTTAATTTATATTTTAAAATTAAAATTAGTTCTTCTACTATTAATTTATTATTTATAATAAATTCTTCTACAAGATCGTCTATTTCCAAATAATTAGGATATAAAGATAAAAACTTTTCCATACTTGTTATCTCGTATAAAAAGGATGTCATAAGTAAATTATCGAAGTCTAGATCTATATTCTTTTTATTAATTTTTCCCTCTAAACGATTTAAGAAATAACTTATTATTTGATGATTATCTAAAAAAATAAATTGTTTTAGTATATTTTTATTTCTGTTTGTATTATTCTCTTTATCTTTAAATTTTGATATTTCCTTTGCTGTTTTTAAAAATAGATCATCTAAAGCATTATAAAAATTTTGTAAAGAGAATTCATAGTTGTTAATTATTTTTTCTAAAGAATCACTACCATATTTTTTATAATATTTTATAACTTTACTTTTAATAATATTTTTATTTCCATATCATTTTTTTAAACTTTGCAAAATTATATTCTCAGTATGTTTTTCTAATGTTATTGTTGAATTATAAGGTAGTCCCTTTTTAATTACATTAAAATTTGTTCCAATTATTTGAGAACTAAATAGGTTTCTTATTCCTAAAGTAAGATCATATTTATTATCTATATTTGATATTAAATCATATACTTCTAATTTATTTTTTAATTCAGTCTTTCTAAGACCTCTACCCAATTGCTGCAAATAAACAGTTTTTGAATTTGTTGGTCTTAATAATATTATTGTATTGATCTCTGGTATATCTATACCCTCATTAAAAATATTTACTACACATAAATAGTTTATTCTACCAGTTTTAAATTCATACAATATTCTTTTTCTATCTTTATTATTTTCAGCTGTTAATGATTCTGCCCTTAAATTTTTTGCTTTTAAAAAATTAGAAATAATATTGGCATGTTCTATTGTGATACAAAAAATTAAAGCTGTTGGTCTGGCATATATACCCAAGTACTTCTCAATAGTCTTATATAATAATTCATTTCTAGATTGTGTATTAATTTTTTTAAATATTTCCCTATCTGAATTTATATCAACTCCATTTAAGTCAGTGGAAGTATCATCAATACAGTAATAATCAAAAGGACATAATAATTTTTGATTAATAGCATCTCATAGTCTCAATTCAGAAGCAAATTCATTATTAAAATATTTTTTTATATCTTTTCCATCTTCTCTTTCAGGTGTTGCAGTTAAACCAATAATTTGTTTAGGTTGAAAAAAATTAAAAGTTTTTTCAAAAGAATTTGCTGCAATATGATGGGCTTCATCAAAAATTAATATATCAAACTGGCTTTTTGAAAAATTATTTATTTTATTTGAAAGAGATTGGATGGTTGCAAAAAGATGTAAAGGTTTCTCACTAATTATTTGACCATCATATAAAACCTCTCCAAAATTAGGATTATTCAAAACTTCTCTATAGGTATTTAAAGCTTGATCAATAATTTCTTTTTGATGTGCTAAAAACAAAATACTTAGATTTTTATTTGAAGTCTCTCATTGTCTTTTAAAGTCAAAAGCCGAAACTAAAGTTTTTCCAGTTCCAGTTGCCATTACAATAAGATGCCTATTTTTTCCTTGAAATCTTCTATATGAAAGCTTATCTATAACATCTTTTTGAAATTTATATAAATTTCTTTTTTTATAAATAAATGAGTTATCTAATTCTAAAATATTTTTTTGCTCTTGATTCTCCTTAATTTTTTGAATTAGTAAATCTCTTTCATAATCATCTGAAAAATCAACCAAATTATCATCTCATAGTAAATTAAATTCCTCTATCATTTTTTGAACTAAATCATTATTTTCTTTTGAAGCAAATTTAATATTTCATTCCCTTCCACTAATCATTCCTTTATAAGTTAAATTAGAAGAACCTACTATTGCACTATTATAATTTGTTTTTCTTTTAAAGATCGCTGCTTTAATATGTATTCTTTCACTATGTCCCTCTAAATTGTCTTCTATCCTTATTTGAATATTGTCATAACTTTCAATTAATTTTTTTAGTTCTTGCAAATTATTGAATTGAGATAAATCATCAAATGTTGTAGAAATTATTCTTATTAAAATTTTATTTTTTTGACAATAATTAAATGTTAATGAAATCTTATTTAAAATAGATTTTGATATAAAGGGATAAATTAAATATACTTCATCTGATGTTAAAATTTCATTTTGTATTTCAGTTAAAAGTTCTTGCTCATCTTTATTTGTAAAAAATTTATCTTCTTTCATAATTTTTACTTGCTCCTATATTTTGAATTAATAAAAAAAGATAACAAAATGTTATCTTTTTTTATTAATAAACAAGTAAATTATATAACTATAATTTATATTTTATTATAAAACAATTATTTAATTAGTTCGTTATTTTCAAGAGCTTTATGAATCGATTCCATATTTATTGGTAATTTTATAAGGTTATTTAATGGTAAATTATTTTTAATTAAATATAAAAATAAATAATTTATCTGCCTATAATTATCAACAGCTATAACCAAGGAATTCTCATAGTTATCATATTTAAAGGATCTAATATTTTCTTGTAATAAAAACTCTCTAAATTTTTCTACATCAAATTGATCCTTAATAAATAATTTGTACTTGGAATAAATATTTAATGCTTCTTTTGAACCTTCAAATATTTTTTTCCCCTTTTCTAAAATAATATAATCATCAATGATATCTGAAATCTCATCAATATTATGAACAGTAATAATGATTGTTTTACCTTGATTCTTAAAATCTATTAATAAGTTTTTAATTTTATTTCTTCAATACGAATCTAAATTTGCTCCTGGTTCATCCATAATAATTATTTCCGTATCTTTAATAAAACACAATATCAAATTTAGACGATTTTTCATTCCTCATGAGAATTCACTTATAATTTTATTTCTTGTTTCTCATAAATCAAAGAACTTTAGTCAATACTCAATTTTTGTTTCTCTATCCTTTTTATTTATTCCAAGAATTATGCACATGGTTCTTAAAAAGAAGACAGCATTAACACTATATAGTGAAAAATCTGTTTGAGTATAAAAACTAATTAGTTTATTAATTTTATAATGAGATATTTTTTTTCTTGATACCCCATTGATATAAATATCTCCTTTAAAATTTCTTATAGATCCAATTATGGAATTAATTAAAACACTTTTACCACTACCACTAGAGCCAAGAATAGCTGTTATTTTTTGAGAATTAATATCCATATTAATTTCACCAATTTGATGAGTTTTAAATTTTTTTACAAAACTTTTGATATTTATTTCCATATTTATATCCTAACTTAAATCGAATTTGCTATATCGATAACAAATCATTGCAAAAAATCCAATAGATAATAAAGCTTGAATAGCCAAATATATTCATGGCTTTGTATAATGGTTATAAGAATTTTTATCTATAATATTAAATTCATTTAATATAAAAGTGTAATTGCTATAATTTAGAAACATATTTTTTTGATTATTCAAATCAATTTTTGATTTTGAGCCATTTTTAAATCAAAAATCCTTATAAGAAAATCCTGATAACTCTGTATAATTATTTCAAATACCATTAAATAAATTTAAATTATTATATAAATCAAATTTACTTCTTGCAGAATAATAGTTATTTCATCCATCATTTTGAACATCAACTGAGTATTTGGAAGCAACAATATACTTACTAGTGTAATTTATAAAGTACTCTTCCAATACCCTTGATGCTAGCATTAAAGGAAAAAATAAGTCATTTCTTATAAATGAATTTTCAATTGTTCCAGACTTTAAAGTCAATCCACTTTGTAAAGAAGTTGATGAATTTAAATTATATTTATAAATATTTGTTAAGTAATTTTTTTTAAATACAGCGCTTATAGTTTTATTATCTTTATAAATTTTACTTTTGGATTCATCAATAAAAACAAATTCCTCAAAGTAATCACTTGTAAATTGTTGAAAATTTGGTAGATAGCTTTGAATACTATCTAGAAAATCACTTAAATCTCTTAAAATTAAGCTTAATTTCTTATCACTCTTTTCAGTGTCTTTTATTAATTCCACTAATTTATCTTTTGAAATGAATATATTTTTTAAATATATTTCTGTATCAATTAAATCATCTGCTTTAAAGTCTTTCAGATCAGTCATGTTTGAACCAACAGGTAAATTTTTTATCTTTAAATTTTTTCCAGTAATTAATGTTTCCTCTTTTTTAATGATATTTAGTTTGCTTCAAAAGTTATTTATTCTTTTATTTATTGAATCTTCCAAAAAAAAGTCTTCTTTAGTAAATTCATTTTCCTTAACCATAAATTCATTTAGAGCATACGATAAATATGGATATTTTATTTGATAGTTTAATACATATTTTTGTAAGTCAAATGAGTCATATAAGTCACTTATTTTATAAATCTGTCCATTATTATAATTGAACTTTATTGTTCCTTGACTTTCTTTTGCTTCTATAAATTGACGAGGAATGTTTGAAAGAAAAGTAATAGATATTAATAGTGTACAAATAATTGTTGTAAACTGAATATTTGAAAATAATAAAAGTAGTAAGATAAAAGCCATTAGAAAAAGTGAAGATACAAATGAATAGAGAAAAAAAGCTAAATTTAGTTTTGCAATTAAATTAAAATTTTCTGTTAATAAGTATCCAAATAGAGTAATTAATAAAGTAGAAATTACTAAATTAAATAGAACCACAATATTTATTAAAGTATATTGACTTGTTAGCATTTTAACTCTTGAGACTTGATTTGCTAAAACTAAATACAAGAGTTTATTTTCTATAGAGTTAACAAAATAAAACTGCATGGACCTCAAAACTAAAAGAAAGATAAATAATGATATATAAATTAAAATATAAAAATTAAAAAATATAACTATTTGTTCTCCTGTTGTTAAAAAAAATAAACTAAGAGAAAAGAAAAATGGAAAAAACAATAATAATAAATTTAAAACTATAAATGATTTTTCATGAAATATAATTTTAAAATTAAATATTAACAATTTATTAAAGGATATACTATTTTGTATTTTCATAATTTTTAAGTAAAAAAATTAAATTTTACTTCTTTCAATTATTATTGAGTCATCTGCAAGAGGTTTTCCATATTCTTCAAATACAAAAACAATATTTAGGAAATTAAATTTTAAAAGTATTCCAGTTTTTCTTTCTTGATAACCTTTATATCTTCTAATTTGTTTATATCCATTTTCTGTTTTCTCAACATCTGAATAAATTCCAAATCAGTTTGTATCTGTTACACTTCCATTAGAATAATAATTTGTAAAGTATAAATTAAAAATTCCTTGATGACCATTCTCTAATAATTTATCTCTAAAATCAATTTGATTATCATTTAATAAGGATAGACCTTTATTAACTGAGGCAACATAACTTCCATCACTCACTTTTTGTAAATTATCTCAAATATTTCCTTCAATTTCCTCATCTCTAACTTTACCACTAAAAGCAAATGGTGTTTGAAATTGACTACTTCCATTTAATATTGTTGATTCTCTTGTATCGAAAACATTTTGAAATGATTTTATACCTTCAATAGTATTAAAGTAAATTGCATTTCCAAAAGATGTATCCTTAATTAAATTTTCCCCATTTAAATCCTTATTTTCAGCATTATCAATTGCTAAAGAGTATTTTATAGCCACACTATTTATTGGTAACTTATAGTTTGAGTTAATTACTAAAGATAATCCTTCAAGTGTAACTTTACCATTCGCCAATGAGTTTGTATTTTTATTAACTCCGTTATAATTACTTTCTGCTAAAAAAGTTTTAAATAAAGTTTCATAGTTTTGATACATGGTTTTTAGATTTTTATTTAATAAACTAAAAGCATCTTTATTGACATTTTTTGTGCCATAATCTTTAAAGTTTACTTCATTTCCATTTTCCTCTATATTTATTAAAATTGATTGATTTGCATCTTTATAATTTTGCCCATCCTTTTCATTTAGAAAAGCATTATAATTATTTGCTTCTACTTTTGAAGAAATTGAATTTTTTGAAATAGTTGGCTTATTATTAGATGAAAACTCTAATCCAATATTTATCTCGCTCAAATATTTATTTTTAATAAAATTTATAAATTCGTCTCTAAAATCAGTTGAAGCATAAATATTCTCTATTATCGATGCTCTTTTTTTACTATTAAAAAAATCAAATATTTTATAGCTAGTTCTTTTATCCAAATTTAATAAACTATTTTGATAATCTAATCAAGAGAATTTACTTTCACTACTTAGGAAATCATTTTCAATATTTTTTTGAATTTTATCAATATTTTTTAATAAAACCTCATCATTTGTATAAGTAAAGACTAATGGAATTGTTGTATCAAAACTTTGCTTATTACCATCATTATTTTTAAATTGAATTGTGATTTTTAAATTAATTACTGTTGAAGATAAAAAGTAATTTGGATTTGACTCTTCATTTTCCTGTCAGTCTTTATTTGTATATTTAATATCAATAGAATTTTTATCAAAGTCCAATGAATCAACTACTTCATTATTTCAAATGATGACATTAAACTTATCTGAAGAGTTTGCTAATTCATTTAATTTATTTCTTAGTTCAACTGTTCTTAAAATATTATTAAAGTCAGTTACAATATCATCTTTTAAATTTTCAGTTAAGTCTTCTCTGACATTTAAACCCTCTGGACTAGTATTTGTTCCATATTTTTCAATATTTTTTCTATTAAAAAAGTTATATACTCCATTATCATCAATTAATCCTAGTAATTTATTTTTTTTAGAATTAATAAATGAATCCATAATCTCGCTTGATTGTTTTTTAAATTGTTCAATCAATTCCGAAACATCATTATTTTCTTCAATTGGAGGCTGTTTTTTATTTCCACAGGCAATAACTGAAGTTGTTGCAGAGGAAGCGATTCCTAAACCTGCTAATATAGTTAATAATTTTTTCATTTTCTCCTTCACAAAAATGTTTGAAAAAAAATAAGTAAGTACTAAGCTCTTTGTTCTTAAAATCAATATTATCTAAAAAAAAAAAAAAAAAGCAAGGACTTGCTTGTTAAATAGCATAAAAAATAATTTTCCATTATTAACTTATTTAATAGATTTTATATTTATCTCAAATTTTGAAAATGAGACTTGTTGTATATTTTGAAAATTTTTCAGAAGAATAACAAATAGGAACTGAAATAAGTGTTGTGCCAATTAAAATTATTAAGGCATATACTATATTTCTTATAAGAGCTGGACTAAAATTTAAGAAGTTATTATTAAATAATTTCTCCATAAATATTATTTGAATAAGATAATGAAATAAATAAACATATAATGATAATTTTCCTAGATAATCAATAAATTTATTACTATACGATGGAATAGATAGGAAAATTAAAAATAATGGAATAGACATAAGAAATGTAATAATATTTGAGGTACTCATTGAAATTTTATAATTTATTACATTCATATTGTAATACATAATAGGAATGTAAATTAGAAGAAATAAGAACATTGGAATAAGAAATTTTTTAATACCCTCTAAATTATAATATCTCTTAATTCAGGCTCCAATTAAATAAAAAGTAATCATATAAAATAAATTAAACATTGTAAATACTTGTCCAAATCTATATAGAGAGGTTGTTGCAGAAGAAAAAATAAATAATAAGCATATTGATATAAATAAAAAAGTTGATGTGGTTTTGTTTACAAAGTCATTTAGATATTTAATAAATGGTTGTAATAATAAAAAGCATCAAATATACCATCAATCTCTACCACCAAGAAATAAATTATTTACATGATCAAGTATATTTGTAAAATTATTAATTGAAAGACAAACTATTGTATTTATTATTAAACAACACATTACAATCATAAAAAGTTTTAAAAAGTTATAATTTTTACTATCCACTTTAAAATATCCAGTAATAAGTATGAAAACGCTCATAGAAGCTCCAATAATTGGTTCTAAAAAAATAATATTTTGATATCCGAAAGCAGTTCAGTCATGATACAAAATAATTAAAAAAGCCATTAAATATTTAACCAATTGTAGATTGCTGTTATTTCTTCTCATAAATTCCTTTAAAATTTTATTTCACAATTTATTATATAGTAAAAGAGCACATAAATGTGCTCCTTCTAATAATTAAATACTAAAGTCTTATGTAGCTCCAACATTTTTTCAGTTGAAGTAAAGTGATCAACTATTTGTAATGCAAATTGTAAAGCCCCCCCAATTGAACTTCCAGTAATAAAGTTTTTATCAGCAATTGCAGATATATGAGGTTTTTTAATTGCTTTTTCTAAATTAGATGTGCATCCAGGATAATGTGTAACTTCAATTCCATCAACTAATCCCAACTTACCTAATATTTCTGGAGCAGCACAAATAGCTGCAATAACTTTATTTGCCTTTGCATGTTTTTCAAGTGAATTCATTAAAATTTCACTTTCCTTTAAATGATCAACACCAACTCTTCCACCAGGTAAAATTAAACAATCATATTCAGAAAAATTAATATCATTAATTAATTTATCTGCCATAATTTCAATATTTCAAGCTCCCTTTACTTGTTTTGAATCATTAATTGATACTATATCAACAACAGGAAAACTTTTAGGAAATAATTTTTCTGCTCTTCTTAAAACATCTACTGTTGCAACAACTTCTGTATCTTCAAAACCATTAGCAACAAAGATAGCCACTTTTGCCATTTTTTATTCCTCTTTTCTTTTAATATTATACTACTAATTTTTATATATAATATTTATAGGTGATTTCTATGGGAACTATTAAAAATTTAATACTAGTAACAAAAATATTCAAAAAAGATAAAAATAAAGATTTATTTAAAGAAAATAGTTCTTCAAAACTAATCCACAATCAAGAACTATTAGAAATAAATATAAGAACTATTAGAAATGCTTCTAAAAAATTTAGCTCATTAATTTTTAAAGATAAATTTTCTCCAGAAAATGGTTTTAGACTAATTTATTCAAAAGGATTTAATTCTTTTGGTTTTAAAGAAAATATAGACTTAGTTATTTGTGATGTTAAAAATAAAGTTATTGAAACTTATTCAAATTTTGGCCCTAACAAAATGACAAAATACTACAATAAGGCATCATCAATATATGTTTTAGCAAATAATATGAATCAATATCTTAATATCAAACAAAACGATTTATTGAAAATTTTAAAATAAAATTGACTACCTAGGTAGTCAATTTTATTTTTTAATTATATTTTATTGTTATCTTCCAAAGATTCTTGTTCAACTTTTGACCAAAAATCTACTGCTAACATTTTATCAACAAATTTAGTAGAAACATGCAATCCATTAAAATAAAAGTGATTTTTATTATGATTTAAGCAAATATGAATAATTGTTAATGCTAAAAACCTATGATTTTCGTCAATTAGCTCTTTTGATGATTTTTGCTTAAATTCTAAGTAGTCATAATTTTTAATCAATAATTCTTTCATTGTTTCAATTCCAGGATTATTTCATGATGTTAATAGGTATTCTTTTAATTTAGCAATTTTTAATTTTCCTTCATTTCCTTTTGACAATCAATAATTAATTATTTTCTTTTCAAAAATCAATGCAAATTTCTTTATTCCCTCATCTAAAGTAGGGAAAAAATATTGACTTGGTTCCAATTCCTCTTCAAGTTCAAAATGAATTAAAAGTCATGAAGTTGGAAATTTAACTACACCCAATTGATCTGAACTTAATTGATAAACTTTTTCACTCATATTTAAACTCCTTTAATTTATAAAATTATATCATAATTATAAATTTTTCTTACTTCTCATTAGTTTTCTTTTATTTCATAAGAACTGAGGGAGATTTTTTTCTAATATTTTTAGTTGTTATAACAATTGAAACAAAGAATGAACCAAAAACAAGAATAATTGCCAATATTGGACTTCATCAAGTTAAACCAAATGGTATTGAACCAAGTTGTTTACTAATTACGTTAAATAATATTGATATTAGTGTGAAGTTTGCAAACACTCCTAATGCGTAGAATAATGCAGATAATATAGTAACACTACCAAATGTATATTTAATAATTTTTCAATTTGAATACCCCAATGATTTCATAACAATCATAAATTTTTTATATTGATTAACGTATAAATCATTTATTAAGGTAATTGTTAAAACCATAATTATTATTAATAAGCATATTGCCACAGTGGCTACACTTAAAATTATAGAAGATAATTGGTTTATTAGAGCTTTTTGCTGACCTAATAAAACTGTTGATTTCATTTCAAGTGTACTTGATCCATAATTATTTCCATTCATAGTATCTTGACCTGCTTTATAGTCTCTTGAAAAAGATGCTTGAGTTGTAATAAAATATGGTTCTTCTGCATTTGATAATATACCACTATACCACATACTTGGTCTAACACTTTTTTGAAAGTCATTATCACCATAAATTAAATCTTTAATATTATTATCAGCTTTTTCACTAAAGTCATTTGGATTTATATAATCATATGTTTTGATGTCAACTCCATTAACATTATAAGAACCAACAGGTTTCGAAGTGTCTTCATATTTTAAATTGAATGGAATATATTTTGAAATACCATATCCACTTAATATATTTACAATACTTTGATCTGCAATTACTATAGGCTTTCCATATACTCCAATTGACCCAATTTTTTTAAATTTTATTTTTTCAATATTTTTATTATTTGATATTCAATTCATTTCAACGTTTCCTAAAGTTATTGGCCCATCAGTTTCTCTTAGAGTTCTTGCAAAAAGGTTTTCATACCCTTTTGACATATATTCAACTGGAACTCCTGATAAGTTCTCTTGCTCACGTTCAAAATTTCCTGATGCATCATAATATAGAGAATAAGGTTTGAATGCAAAATACTCGCTATTATTGTCTAAATTCGGGTTAACTTTTGCTCAAGCTTTTCTAGTTTCTTCTGGAACAAAATCTGAAGCATCCTCTTGTCATCATTTACTACTATCTCTATTCCCACTCTGTTTCAGCTTCATAAAATTCTCTTTATAGATTGATGGAATAAACATTGTTATATTATCAAAAGAATAGTATGGTCTTATTTCAAAATCCAATTTTTCACCTTCTGGTGTTGGAGTTGAATTTAAATTGAAAAATCCATAAGCATTATCTTTAAGTTTTATATCATTTTCACTCTTAAATAAATTAAACCCAGTTTGATCAAATATTGGAGCATGTGTAAATTTACTTGCAGATAGTCCATCCATATCAATAAAAGGTTTAGAACTAGATGAGTTTTTATATTTTAATCAATCACCATCATCATACATTCATGCCTCATTTGGAATATTTAAAGCGTTTTCTCTTAATATAAGTCTATCTTTTTGAATTTTTGGACTTTCAAGATTATCTCAATTTTTATCTAATTCAAAATCTGTTTGTTCATTTGAAATAACAGGAATAGTTAAATTTTTTCCATCATAAAATCTACTAATTTCTTTTAGTTCATTCGGTTCAATTTCTTCACCTTTTATTAATTGTTGCAAGATTTTAATTTGATAATCACTAATAAATAAATTTTCTCTATCATTCATAGTCATTTTATAAGCATTTTGAGTTGCTTGTAAACCAGTTAAGTCTAACTTCCTATTATTATTTGTCATAACATTTAGTCTTGTATAAAAGTTATCCACTCCTGGAATATATTTATTTATTTGTCAACCAAAAGCAAAATTATTAAGTCTATTTTCTGATCTAGTTACATATTGTTTTATATATGAAGGTGTTTGAGCAATTATAATATTTACAATTTGCTCTTTTCAATCTCCCTCTGTTATTGATGAGCCATCAATAAAGTTTATCAACAATTGTGGTAATCCATCAGTTAATAATCCAGATAGATCTTTTATTTTTTGTAATCTATCTTCAAAGTTTTCTAAATCAGGTGAATTAGAATGAATTGTTCATTCTAATATTTTTTGAATATCTGAAATTGAGATTCCTTTACCAACAAGTTGATTAATATTATTACCTAATAAACTTGCAATTATTGCAATTAAAGAGTTTTGTTCACTTGAATTATTTCCTTCAGAACTAACTCCATTCATAAAATTATAAAGTCAATTTGCTTTTATTTGATTATTTTTTCCCTGACTTAACAAGATTTGAGGTATTGCTGAGTTGTCTGAAGGTGGTCCAAAATCAGATACGTTTTTAGATATTTTTGTTATTCCACTTCCAAAAATATTATTGCTATCAAATAAGGATTTCTCATAATAGTCAATTTCTCTCGTTGGTGATAAAGAAGTTTTTGCTAAAGGCGCATTTCCTATTAATTCTCTATTTTCAAAATAATTAGAGTAATAAACATTTTTATAATAACTTCCTACCACATTTTGAACTAAACCTGGAATTGTTAAACCAAATGATACTAAAAAACCAGCAAAGAATACCGTTGTAGCTGAAAGAATTGTTTTAGAGAAACCAGAGGTTGCTAATTCTATACTAAATCTAGTAGAGAAAGATCTTTTTCTAAACATTTTATTATTAATTTTGTCCACTCATTTAATTCTTTTAACTTTTTCCATTTTATACATAATTTCTAACGTCGGTTTTTTAACTAATAAAAACGCTGTAACAAATGAAATTAAACATAAGAGTAATCCAAAAATCAATATAGATATTAGTAAGGCTAGCGGACTAAAAATAATTAAATCTGATTTCCCTGAAGAAAATTGCAAGAATACTTTTGCAACAAATTCTTGAATAAAGGAACCTAAAAGTCAAGCGATGGGAGCCACAAAGATAGTTACAATTATTCCATAAGATATATATGACGATGAAATTTCAAAATTCCCAGCGCCCATTGCTTTTAAGATAGCAATTTCTCCAGAGTTTAATTCAACTGTCTTTTTAACTGCTACAACAGTTGCTATTATTGTAATTATAAAAACTAAAATTGAAAAAGCATAAGAGAATATTTTAAACCCTAAAATTAGCATTGGTGCAACAATTCAATTAAGTTTAAGATTGCTTGAATCAAATGTTGAATATGTATTTATAAATGACTCATCATTTAATTTATCATTATTTCCAGTTATAAAATTATATGAATTGTATATTTCAACAATATTATTAAATGAATAAGCTCTATATTTTTCTAGATTTTTTTTACTCTCTGATATATTTTCTTTATTCTCAACAGTTAACATTGAATAAATAGACTTTGTAGCATTTTTTTCCAATTGAGTAGATATTATTTTATTAAAGTTATCTTTTGTAGCAAAAATTATAGCATTCTTCTTATTATTTGGAAGTGGATCTTGAGTATTCCCCATTGGAAAATAACTTAGAGGTTCTACAGCAAACCCTGAGATAACAAAGTTGCTTTCACCTAAGACTATATTATCCCCTAGTTGATATTTATTTGCTGTTGCAAATTGAGGATTTATTAAAATTTCATTTTTGGTTCTTGGTAAATTTCCTTCATATAAAGTTAATTTATTTTTTAAATCATTATTAATATCAATAATTCTATAATTAACTTCAGATATTACATCTGTAAATTCCATCTCAGCTCTAGCTTCATATTTAAAGCCCATTGCCTTAGATAAAATTTCATTTTTAAGATAGAATGCCTTTGAAGCCGATATTTCCTCATAATTATATTTTTTATTATAATTATCAAACTCTTCAAAATCTCTATTATAACCAATTAATTGTTCAATACTATTATTCTCATAATGCCTTAAATGTTTACTACTAAAACTACTATCATAATTATAAATTTTTCCACTATCGCTTCTTTTAACAATAATCTGATTGAAACTTCCTCTCATTCCCTT
Source organism: Spiroplasma endosymbiont of Dioctria linearis (assembly GCF_964030865.1). NCBI lineage: Bacteria > Bacillati > Mycoplasmatota > Mollicutes > Entomoplasmatales > Spiroplasmataceae > Spiroplasma > Spiroplasma endosymbiont of Dioctria linearis. The sequence goes on from NZ_OZ034984.1 coordinate 663,099, forward strand.
TTTAAATATATCTTCTTTTGAGTTTGGATATCTATCTAAATCAGGATCTGCTGAACCTAAATCAATATTGTTTTTTCATGGTCTAGAATTATTATCAACAAGAAAATTATTATTAACTCCTAATTCTTCTTCATTTCAATCATTTGGTAAAGTAGGATTAAATCCAAAAATTCATTTAAATATTGATAGTGCAAATTTTTTATTCTCAGTTTTATTTTCTTCTTCTGACTTTTCTAACAAAAAATTAAAACCTATTTCATTATTTTCATTTAATTTATTAAATTCTGCAATTATATCTTCTCTTTCTTTTGAATTAGAATTTGCTATTGCTTGATTAATTCAATACGAAGGATATTCAGTTGTTGAATTTATCAATTGTCTAATAAAAGTTTCTAATGCAAAATAGAGATATCGATTATAAATATCAAAATCATTATTATCATCTAAATCATTATTAATAAAATTATCATAGTTAATGAGTTCTTTAGTTTTTAACTCATAAAACAAAGTGTTTTTGACATAGCTTGGAGGATTTTCACTAAATAAATCTTCTAAATAATTCTTTTTCAGCAGTTCAATCGTTGGTAAATAAAAATTTGAAATAGTGTTATTGTAATTTGCAGCAGTTTTTGTTAAATATGAGTGAGAACTTGCACCTGGATAATAATTAACATCTAAGTTTGGATCTCACTTAACTTCATCTCTAATTGGATCATAAGTATATTGAAAAATGCTATATCAATAATCTCTATGTGCTAACATTTCTAAAAATTTTTCTTGAATATTTGAATCTTCAAAAGTTTTAGTTAAAAAAGTTTCTTCATAACCCTCACTTGAAAAATTTTCAAAGTGAGAAATATTATAATTCAATTCAATTGCTTTATTACTTCTTTGACTAGTTAAATCATTTGAATCTTTAACATACAAAAACTGATTATTAAGAATATCCATAGGAGCAATTATATTTGAACCTTTTCCTTCTGATAAATTAACCCCTACTACCTGTTGGTTAACAAAATCAAATGGGTCCATTTTAGACATAGTTTTTTCATAATCTTCACTAATTCTTTTGGTTGTTGAAAAAGACACGCTTAAAATAAAGGTAGCTAAAAAACTTAAAATTACAATTACAATAAACTGTATTTTAAATTTCATTACACCTTTTATACCTTGTTTTAAATACAAAAATAGCGTCTTTTTCATTTTATCTTTCCCGACTTAATTGGTTTATTTTTGAAATATTATATTATTTCAAAAATATTTTATCATAATTTAAAAATATAATTTAATTATCGGGGGATAAAATGAAAAAAATAATATCAATATTAGCAGTAATGAGTGTAACAACTTCTACTCTAACTGTTGCATCTTGTAGCATGATAAATTTAAAAAAAGCATCAATTACAAATAAAGTTAGTAATTTAACTAAAATATCTGAAACTTTATTGCGAGGTTCAATGATTCAAAATGCAAGTCAAGAAACAAATACAGGATTTGCATATGATTCAAATTATTTAAATAATCTTGTCTACAACTCAAAAGCAAACTCTTTAATGCCTCTTTTTAAAACAGGTCAAGAAACAAATTTAAATAACCTTAGAGATCTTTATTTTGATAATCAAGATTTAAATAGAGATGCAATTAATGAACTACAAGAAAATTTTTTAAATGATAAAGTTAAAGCTCCAATAACGTCAGTTAAAAATATTGCAGGAACTCTTATATTTGCAATAACTACTCTCCAATCAAATGGAGGAATTCATCCAAGTATTTCTGGTCTAATTCAGGGTGCTATACCTCAACTTGGTTTAAATGATGGCTTAGTTGACTCTTTAAACAGTAAAAATATTCAACCAATTGCAAAATTAATTCAAACAATTAATGAGCCTTTATCAAAAACAATAGGTTTTTTGCAAGAGTCAAATGTTATTTATGGAGTTTTGAAGAATTTTTTTAATTCTGAATTTGAAAATGCTATAAAAGAGAAAAATGTTGAAGAAATATTTAAATGAATAATAGATTTTTTAAATGAGGTAAATTTATCAGGAGGAGCCAAAATACTTGATAACTTAATTAATTCAATATTAATTCAAGATAAACAAGCAGAAAAATTAAGTGGACAAATGATCGTAAATGCTTCATTGAATAAGTTTAATAATATTTTTGCCAGAGTATTAAAACAAGAAGATAAAATTATTAGCAATGAAAATATATATGATTTAAATAAAAATTTTGATAAAAACCTAGGAAAAATAATTGGGGAATTCTTTCAACAAATAGAAAAAAATAATCTAAATTTAAATATAGAAACAATACTAAAATTGGTTTTTGAAAAGACTGAAAATATTACAGATATATTATTTATAATTTCAGGACTACTTAAATATATTTCTTCAATAGATTTTACAAGTTATATTCCACTATCAAATGATTATTTATTTGATAGTGAAAAATTAAACAATGATTTTTTAAAGGAGTTAAATAATTTAAGCCTAAAAGAAAATCCTTATAGTACAGAGAAACTTTTAAAAAATCTTTCTACGATTACAGGCATTGAAAAAAATTTAGATGGTAAGCAAATGCAAAAACTCTTTTATTTACTTTTTAACTCTGGTGAAAAAGTAACAAATATTGATCAAAATGTTGGGTTAATAAGCTTAATATCAAAATTAAGTTCTCCAATACTGGGACAAAATAAAAAAAATAACTACTCTTCTCTTCTTTACGGAATTGGCAATGGACTTGCAATTTGAAAAGGATGATCTTTTGGTGGAATTGGACCCGATCAAGTTGGAAATGTACTTAGATGAGTAATTGGTGATGGTCTTGGATTTAATTCAGACTTTAGTGGTTTAAATAAAGTTATTGAAATATTAAATGGTATTGGCATTACAATAGATTTAAAAGTTAGTGAAAAGACAACAAATCAACTAAAACATCTCTTTAGTGCTATTTGAGATGAGGATTCAACTTTAATTGAAGATTTAACTGGACAAAAAATTAGTTTATACTCTATTTTTAAAAATGAAATTGCAAGCGGTATTACAATATCAAAACTTATTGATTTAATTTATAAAAATATAGCTCAGGCTGATCCAAGTAATAAAATTGATAGAGAAAAAAGTATTGATAAAAAGGCAGAAAAATTATCTATTGGACTAAATATCATTAGTAAAGAAATTGTAAATGATAAATATCAATTATGATATAAAAGCAAAAATAGTGAAAAGCAATTCATAGAAAATAGTCAAACGGGAGACTATAATCCCCTACAGGCCTTAATCTTATCTTCAACAAGAAATGGGCTTTACTTAAAAATTAATGAAAACCCAATAATAGTAAATCAAAAAGTTAAAGGTTCTAAGGCTTCGATGTATGCTTTGGGAACTAATTTTGATTCAAATGGAAATCAAGTATTTAGCAATTTTAGAGAATCTTCTATTATGGAAGGATTGGAATATATTTTTGATGATAAAATAACTAATTATATTTTAGAAGATATTGTAAAAGCATTTAATGATATAAATATGATTGATACTGAGGTTTCAAATAATATCTATAAAAAATTAATTCAAAGTAAGAATTTTAAAACAAAAAATTTAAGTTATGTTAATATAGATAAACCAAATTTAGTACAATCGATAACTTATGAAACTACCTACGTTGACCCCTTTAATAATAAAAGTTTTAAGTATGAAATTAATCTAATTCTTAAACCTGATCAAGCTTCATGAAAAATAAATAATATAAAAAGAGTATAAGCATGATTTTGGTTATAAAAAGTTTCTTTATGTAAAGAAACTTTTTTAATATATAATAACTATAATTAGAGGGAGTAGTCGGGGAAAATGAAAAGAATTATTTCACTTTTAGGAATAGTTTCAATAACAGCATCTACAGCAAGTGTCACAAGTTGCAGTACAATTAATAACAAAAAAAAGTCAGTTATTAATAAAGTAAATAATTTAACTCAAATATCATCAACTCTTTTAAGGGGTGCAATGGTACAAAATGCTAGTCAAAAAGTAAATTATGGACTTGCATATGATGCAAATTATTTACTAGATTTAATACACTCAAGCAGAGCAAAAGAACTTATGCCAGGTTTTAATACAAATTATCAAACAGATATGAGTTCATTAAATAGTAGTTATTTTAATCAAAATTTGACAAGAGAAGAGATAAATAAAATAGCTAAAGTGAATGGGTCTAATGATAACGGCTCTTTTCTTACAGATAATGTAAAATCTCCTGTTGGAGCTGCTGATTCGATTGGAAGTCTTTTAACAGTCTTTATAGGAATTATAAAGTCTAATGGAGGAATTCATCCAAATTCTTCAGGGCTAATACAATCTTTTTTGCCTGAATTAAATCTTAGTGAAGATAATGTAGATAAATTTAGTAGCGAAAAAATGGCATCAATTTCAAATACTTTAGATCAATGAGCTGATATAATTGCCATAACAATAAAAATAGCTGTTAGCGCAAAATTACCATATACTTTAATTTCGAATTTATTAAATGTTAATTTTTTAACAGCATTAAGAGAAAATAATTGAAAACTCATTAAAGAATCAATTATTAAAACTTTTTTAAATATAGACTTTGTATCAATATTAGACCTATTAGTAAATAATATTTTAAGAGTAGATAAAATTGAAAACTTAACAAATAAAAAAATAATGAACGCTGCTATAAAAAGATCAAATAATATATTTGCAAAACTTTCAGGTCAAAAAGATAAAGTTATAAAAAATAAAGATGAATTATATAAAGATATTGACTTTGATTTTGAAAATAAATTTGGTGATGTCTTTGCAGGATTTTTAAATAACTTAAATAATTTAGACACATCAAATATTTTTTCTATTATTTTTGATGTCCTTTTTGTTATTTCAGCTATTTTTCAAAGAATTACAAGTATTGATTTCTCACAAGACACTCCACAAAGCCATGATGATCTTTATTCATATAAAGGAGAAGTTGGAAGAAAAGAAAAAAGGAATTTAAAATTTTTAAAGGAACTTGCTGATACTGACTTTAAAAATAGTCAATTTAGCACTAAAAAACTAATCAAAAACCTTTCTATTGCATTAAATGCAAAAGATAATGATGGTTTAAATTTTGCAAAACTATTAGGATTATTATTTCAAAGTGGAAGTAGTAAAACCTTAGACATATCAAAACCAGGAATTCTTGGTTGAGTGCCATCTTTATTAGCAAAATTAGGAACTTTATCAGGAGATTATAAAGGTGCTGAGGGTTTTTCACCGCTTCTTTATGCAATGGGTAATGGTTTTGCACAATGAAAAAATATTAAAATTAATGTGATTGGAGAAATTGGACCTAATCAAATAGGTAATTTTGTAAAAGCTATTATTGATGCTTTTATTGAAAACAGAAGTATTAATGGTTTAGACTCTCTATTTGATTTTTTAAAAACTTTTGGTGTTAATATTCCACTTAGATTTAACCAAGATGAAATGATGAAAAAATCTTGAAAAACTTTATGAAGCTCTGAATCAACTTTTTTGAAAACTATCATTGGAGGAGAAAAAAATATATCATTGCAAACTATACTAAGTTCTCAAATATATGAAGGAAAAACTATTTCTGAAATATTGGATTTTATATATTATTCAATTAGCTCAACAAATCCAAATTATATAAAAATAAAAGATTTAGAAGAAACATCAACAAGATTAGCTGATGGAGTTAGAGATATTTCTTCAGCATTAGTTGACAATAAGTACTCTATTTTTTATGGTCAAGATACTCCATATAAAGAAGGTAATAATAAATATACAGCTCTTCAAACATTAATGATAACAAATAATAAAAATGGATTATATATAAATTTTGATGAGAAAAACAATAAAAATGTTAAAGGTATGAGATCTGCTATGTTTGCTCTTGGAAATGACTATGACGAAGATGGTAGACAAAAGAATACATTTAGAGAAAAAACGATATTAAGTGGTTTGGAAAAAATATTAGATGACTCTGATATCAACGATCTATTAGATCAGATATTGCTTGGTTTTAAGGATGTTAATAAAATAAAAAGTGAACTTACAACATATTATTATAAACCTTTAATTTATCATAAAAATTTTAAGACAAAAATTTTAAGTTATAAAGGCATTGATGAACAAAACACTGATGCTATTATAAAATATAGAACCTTATATACAATACCTGTCACGAATGCTACATTTACATATGAAGTAGAACTATTATTATTAAATGGCTCTAATGAATGAAAAATTAGTTCAATTGAAAAAAAATAAAAACTCGTTTAAAATACGAGTTTTTTAAATATTACATTATAAATATAATTGCTATAATAATTCCTAAAGTTAAAATTGGTAACAAAAATCATAACAATCATGTTTTTGATTTTCACTTTACTCCATAACCCTTTTTTTTATCTTTTTTAGGCTTTTCTTTTTTAGGAGGGACTATTTTAATCTCTACATTTTTATCTTTTGCCTCTGGAGGAGCTTTTCTTCATTGTTCAAATTCTTTAATTGGTTTTATTTCTTCATGTTTTTTTTCAAATTTATGAGGTTTCTTTTCTTTTGCTTTATTTAAATCCTCATCAATGAACTGCTCCCTTTCATTTTCTGCAAGTAATGGTTCATCAGAATCTGGAAGCATTTCAATATCTCCATTTGTTCTTCCACTTAAAGTATCGACAAAGTGCTGTGCTACTTCTCTATTTGTAGTTCCAAATGTAATACCATTTCCAAAACTATCATTTTGAAGCGAAACATAATGTAAGCCTCCAGCATTTTTTGAAAATTGCAATTGAATTTTTTGCAATGAATAAGAGTCAAATGGTAAATATCTTATTTGTGTACTTGAATCATCATCACTAATTTCTAAAGTAAAAGTTCTTTTAGATGTAATAAAAACAATTCCAATCATATTTTCATCATATCTTTTAAAACTTGCTCAAAGTGCTGATAAAACTATTTCATCTTCATCAATATAAGTTTCACTGTGTTGTCAAACTTTCTCTAAGATATTTTTGTATGTAGGCAATCAAATATAACCTTGTTGAGCTAATTCTTCTTTTATTTTTGCACTAGTTTTCATTTTTAAATTACCTACTCTCTATCTATTATTTTATCTTATTTCCTTTTGTAAATTTTATGTATATTTCCATTAATTTTTTTTCATAACTGCTATGAGGTTTAAAAGTAAAATAGTTTATATCTTTAATTTCATCTGGTAAATACTGTTGTTCAACTCAATCGTTTTCATAATTATGAGCATATTTATAACCAATGCCATGTCCTAATTTATGAGCATTTCGATAATGATTATCTCTAAGATATGGTGGAATTGGAGGTGCTAAACCGTTATTAACATCTTCTATTGCCTTTTCTAAAGCTAAATAAGATGAGTTTGATTTCTCACTTAAAGACATTTCTATAATAGCTAAGCCCAAGATAATTCTTCCCTCTGGCATTCCTATTTGTCTAAAAGTTTGGCATGCTTGATAAACTCTTATTGGAATTGTTGGATTGGCTAGTCCAATATCCTCATAAGCCATAATAATCATTCTTCTCATCAAAATTTCAAAATCACCTATTTTCATTAATCTTGCTCAATAGTGTAATGCAGCATCAACATCACTTCCTCTAATTGATTTTTGTAATGCTGATTTTAGATCATGATATTCATCACCTTCTCCTGTTCCCTTAGTAACAGCTTGTTCAAATATTGCCTCAATAATTTCATTATTAATTTTAATATCTGGATATAATTCGAGCATTAATTCTATTGAATTGATAGCCACCCTTAAATCTCCATTAGAAAGCTCACAAAGTTTTACAAATGCATCTTTTTCAATATCTAGATTAATTTTATTATTTTTTAATACTCTTTTTATACCCTCTTTCATTTCTTCAATAGTAATTTCTTTTAACTTTAAAATTGTACACCTACTTCTAATAGCAGGATTAATTACAAAATAAGGATTTTCAGTTGTAGTCAAAAAAACTACAACTTTTTTTGACTCTATAAACTCTAATAAATAATCTTGAATATTTCTATTCATTCTATGAATCTCATCAACAATTAATATTAATTGTTCATCATGATTTGATGATTCAATTAACTTTTGCAATTTCTCTTTTTTATCATTTGAGGCATTAAAAAAATCATATTTTGCTTTAAGATCATTTGCAATAGAAATAGCCATAGATGTTTTACCAACTCCTGGAGGACCATAAAAAATTAAATTAGTAAGAAATTTTTTTTCAACAAGTTTTGAAATTAAACCATACTTATTATTAATTAAATGTGACTGACCAATGATATTTTTTAAAGTATCTGGTCTTAATAAGAAACTTAAAGGTTTGTTCATTTTTTTTAACTCCTAATTGAATAATAGCATAAAAAAACTAACCTTTTGGCTAGTTTTTAAGACTTACCTGCATCATGCAAATCTTTAAATTTTCCTGGAATCTTTATTAATTCTTTATAAGTTCCTTGTTGAACAATTCCCTTACCAGGAGCTAATACAAATATTTTATCAACATCTTTTATAGTACTCAATCTATGTGCAATTATTACTGATGTTTTTTCTTTCATCAGTTCATTTAATTGAACTTGGATTTCTTTTTCAACAATATTATCTAACGCACTTGTAGCCTCATCTAAAATTAATAACTCAGGATTTCTAAGTAAAATCCTTGCAATTACAAGTCTTTGTTTTTGACCACCACTTAGTAATAAACCACGTTCTCCTAAAATAGTTTGATAACCATAAGGTCAACTATTAATAATTTGATCAATTTGGGCTTTTTTACAAGCTTCATGTACTTCTTCTTCAGTAGCATTAAAATGACCATATCTAACATTATCATAAACATCACCAAAAATTATTGATGGCTCTTGTTCAACATAACCAACGTGACTTAAATAACTTTTTAAGTTAAAGTCTTTTAAATTCTTATCATTAACTAAAATGCAACCCTCAGTTGGATCATAAAATCTTAACAATAATTTTGAAACTGTAGATTTACCACTTCCAGTTTCACCAACAAAAGCATAAGATTTTCCCTTTTCTAAAGTAATATCCAAATTTGGAACAATGTTAACTTCTGGTTTCTCAGGATAATTAAATTTAACTTTTCTAAACTCAATTTTTGAAATATTTTCATCAAATAAAATCCCTGATTTATCTTTATCATCAAGAATTGGTTCTTTTTCAATAACTTCATATATTTGTGCAGAAGATGCGGATGCTCTTGATAGACCTGGAATAATTGCAGCTATTTGTCATAAAGGACGAGTTAAACCAACCATAGCTGAAATAAATGATGGTAAAGTAGTTGTTAACATCTTATTATCATTAAAAAATTCTATTGCAATAGTTATCATAATTAAATTAATTAGAACATCTGAAGCAATTAAAATTGCTAATAAAGTACCATCTATTTTTGAAATTGGCTTAAAGGCCTTAATATAAGGCTTATGAAGTTCTTCTAATCTTGATTCTTCATATCTTCTTGTTCCTGTTGCTTTTACTAATTTAATTGCTCCAATTCGATCAATTACATCACCATTGACATCAGAAATTACATCTCTAACTTTTTTAACCTTTTTTTGATATTGAAGTGAAAACATTATTACAATAAATGTTAATGAATAAACACAAATACTTGCAACTAAAGCAAGTTGTCAATGAATTGCGAACATCATAGCTGTTCCCATTACAATAACTAATGGTGCTTGAATTACTCAAGCAATCATTCCTGAAATCTCGTTTCCGATAACATTAGTATCTCCAACTAATTTTGTCATTAATTTTCCAATTTTTTTATCAGAATAATAACTAATGTCTTGCTCTAATAATCTTTTTATTGTTAAATTTCTTAACTCTACTTCTATATTTACTGCCAGCATAATTGAACATGAGTTCCTGATATATGTACAAAAATATAGCAAAATTAAATCTGTAGCTGTTATAGCCATTCATGCTTTTCAAGATAAATTTCAATATTGTCCATTTTGAGCTTGTGCTGCACTAAGAACATTTCTTAGAAATAAAGTATTTAAACTTACTAAAAAAGCACTAAAAGTTACAACAAAAACTACACTTAAAAACAATGCCTTATATTTTCATCCATAAATTAATACTATTCATGAAAATTTAAGTTTATTTTTTTCTTTAACTAATTTATAAACCTTATCATCTGGAATATATTTTTTAGATTCTTCTCTATTATCAGCAACAATCGCATCTCCAATTGGATTATTTGTTGCATTATATGAATTATCCATATAAATTTTCCCCTCTATTTTATATTGTTGATATATTATCATAAAAATATAAAAACAACTATTAGAAAGTTGTTTTTATATATTAGTGAGTTTTTTTGCCTTCTTCTTTCGATGAAGTTGCAATTGGTAATTCTCTAACAAGATCATTTAATTTAATACCAAATACATTTTCATAAACTTCTGAATATTTTTGAACAGGAACTACTTCCAATTCTTTTCTTACCTCTTCAGGAATATCTTCGATATCTTTAGTATTTTTAAATGGAATTAATATTTTTTTCAAACCACTTCTATGGGCAGAAATTGATTTTTCTCTTAATCCACCAATTGGGAATACTAATCCTCTTAATGTAATTTCACCTGTCATACCTATTTCTTTTGGTACAGGTTTATTTGTTAATGCTGAAACAATTGCTGTAGTAATTGTTACACCAGCACTGGGACCATCTTTTGGAACAGCTCCTTCAGGAACATGGATATGAATATCATTTTCATTGAATACTTCTTTAGGAATACCAAACGCTTTATAATTTGATTTAACAAAGTCATAAGCAATAGTTGCTGATTCTTTCATAACATCTCCAAGTTTACCAGTAAGAATTAATCCCCCTTTACCAGGAAAGTGGTTAACTTCAATTGGTAAAATATCTCCCCCGAATTGAGTATAAGCAAGTCCTGTAACAACTCCGACTTGAGCTTCATTTTCTTTTTCAGTATGTTCAAAAATTCTTTTTTTAAGTAATTCATTAACTACTTTAGGAGTAACTGTTAATGTTTCAATTTCTTTTTTTAACATTTTTACAACAAATTTTCTAGTGATTGAAGCAATTCATCTTTCTAATTGTCTTACACCAGCTTCTCTAGTATAGTGTTTGATAATTTCATTGATTGCTTCTTTTTTAAAGATTACTTGTTCTTTAGTAACCGCATGATCATCTAAAACTTTAGGAATTAAATACTCCTCTGCAATTTTCATTTTTTCGATTTCAGTATAACTTGATAATTCAATAATTTCCATTCTATCATATAAAGCTTCTGGAATATTTTCAGGATAATTTGCAGTTGCAATAAATACAACATCGCTTAAATCATATTCTTCTTCTAAATAATGATCTGAGAATTTTGAGTTTTGTTCTGGATCTAATACTTCTAACATTGCTGAAGCTGGATCTCCTCGATAGTCACTTGCCATTTTATCAATTTCATCAAGTAAGAAAACTGGGTTTTTAACTGCAGCTTTCTTCATTCCTTGAATTACTCTACCTGGCATTGCTCCTATATAAGTTTTTCTATGACCTCTAATTTCTGATTCATCTTTAACACCACCAAGAGCCATTTTTACAAATTCTCTTCCCATTGATTCAGCAATTGATTTTGCTAAACTTGTTTTACCAACTCCTGGAGGACCTACTAATGTAATTATTTGTCCTTTCACTTTGTTAGTATTTTGTTTGACAGCTAAATACTCAATAATTCTTTCTTTAACTTTTTCTAATCCATAGTGATGCTTATCTAAAACTTTTTTTGCAAAAGTTAGATTTGTTTTTTCCTCAGTTTTTTGTCATCATGGTGTTTGCATCATTCAATCAATATATGTTCTTGTAATATTTGCCTCTGAAGAAGAAGCAGGCATTCCTTCACATTTATCAATTTCTGATAAAATTCTTTTTTTTATGTTTTCTGGGAAAGGTTCTGATTCAAGGCGTTTTTTATATTTAGCCAAATCATCTCCTTCTCCATCCATATCCCCTAATTCTTCTTTAATAGCTTTTAATTTTTCTCTTAAATAAAATTCTCTTTGTTGCTCATCAACTCTTGATTTAATTTTTTTACTAATTGATGACTCAATATCTGCTGATTGACGTTTTTCATCTAAAAAGTCATTAATTATTTCAATTCTTTTAACAGGATCTAATTCTTCAAGCATTGCCTGTTTCTTTTCAATTGGCATAAACGGCATCAAATTAGCAGCACTATCTACAATAAAATTAGGATCAACATTTGCAGCAGAAGTTTTAATAATATCACCAACTTCTGATGGGAATTCATCTTGTGAACTTATCATTGCCTTAATATATTTTGTTATCTTATCTAACGCTTCTTTATTTGAGCTCTTTAAGCTATCTTTTACTTTATAATTTGCAATATAAAATTCATTCAACTCAATATCACTAATTTCTATACGTGATATTGATTTTATATTTACAGTTAATGTACCATCTTTTCATTCCTTTTTAATTTTTACTTCAGCCAATACACCAAATGTGAATAAATCATTTAATTTTGGATCATCTTCTAATGGTTTTTTTTGTGAAACCATTAGAATTTTTCCCTCATATTTTTCAACAGCTTCTTTAACTGCAAGTGTTGTTTTATCTCTACCAATTTCTAAAACTTGTTCAAAAGTTGGGTAAATATAACTACCACGAGTAATTAACATAGGTAATTTTTTATTCATAATATTCCTCCTTAGGTACAAAAATATAATATCATAATTTTTAGCACTTGCAAGTGTTAAGTGCTAAAAAAAAAAAAAAAAATACAAGAAATTTTGTATTTTTAACCGTTATTTGTATATAAGAAATCAACGATTTTTTCTTTAATTATTTCTTCTTTTATCTGTGCTTCTGGTAAGAAAGAATTCTTAATAAAGTCAATTTCTACACCAAATGATTTAGCTAAAGTTTCATACTTTTGTTTTAATTCTTCTTCTGATACTTCAAATTTTTCAGTATTTCTAACTTGATCTGTTATTAAATAACTTTCAATACGTTTTTTTGCATCCCCAAATAATTCGTTTCTAATATCACTATCAGTTAACCCTGTTTGTTTTTTATAATCTTTGATTGTTATTTTTTGACTTTGAACCTTTGCTTCAAATTCCTTGTATAAAGTTTCAATTTCTTTATTAATAGCTGATTTTGGAATTTCTATAGTTGAATTCAATCTAATTAAATCTATCACTTTGTTTACAAAAACATTTTTTGATTGTAATGTTTTTTGATCTAAAATTTGAGTTTTTAAACTATTTTCTAACTCTTTAAAAGTAGTAATTCCCGGTAGATTTAAATCCTTTACTAATTCATCATCTTTTGCAGGTAAAATTCTCTCTTTAATTTCTTTTACATCTAACTTAAACTCAGCTTTTTTTCCTTTTAATTCCTCAGTATAGTCTTTGGGGAACTCTACATTAATTGAAGATTCTCCTAGCCCTTTACCAATCATTGCATCTTCAAAACCAGGAATCATTTGGCCACTTCCAATAATTAATTTGAAATCTAGTCCTTTTCCACCTTTGAAAGCTTTACCATCAATAAATCCTTCAAAATCAAATGATACTGAATCACCCTTAGCAATTTTAGCACCTTTTTCTTTTAGTTTTTCCATTACAAATCTTTCTCTATATTGGTCAATTGCTTTATCTAATTCTTCTTTTGTAACTTTTAACTCTTCTTTCAATAACTCTTTATCTTTTAGCCCTTTGTAAGTTCCTATTTTTATTTCTGGTTTTAAGTCAAAAATAAAGTGTAACTCACATTCCTTTTCACTAATTTTAACAGGCGTTGGTACTGGTGAAGTAAATGGTTCAATATCAGACTTTTGATCTCTTGCAAAAGTCCAAGCTTTATCCATGATTGATTGAACTGCTGCATTTAAATATTTAACTGGTGTTAAATACTGTTCAATTTTTTCTTTTGGTGCTTTACCTTTTCTAAAACCTGGTATCTCAATGTTAGCTGCTGCTTTTGATTTACCTTTTTTAACTGCTTCTTCTCATTCTTTACCTTCAATTGTAACTATCCAAATTCCTTGTCCTTTTTGTGCAATTTTTTTTGTACTAAATTTCATATAAATTTCTCCTCTTTTATACATAACTTTTTTTATTATAACAAATAATTGACTATTATTAAGTAATTTTAATCTCTAACTTATTTTCTAAATTAATTAAATTTGAGTCAAAAATATACATTTTTTCTTTTAAAGTTTCATACTCTAGAGAATTCTCAATTGATGGTTCAAAACAAACAAATATTTCAACAATTATAGGTAACAATTTAACTATTGCTTTAATATTTGTATTTAATTTTAAGTAAATATTTCTAGAATTTAAATACTCACTTACATCGATTACAATATTAGAAAATTCAATATATAATTCAATTTTAGTTATAAAATAGCTTAATTTAGACATATTATTTTTCTGCATTAATTTTGCAATATATTCTGGATCATATTTTAAATCAAGATATTCTATATAATTAAACTTATTAAGCTTATTTAAACAGTTTTCTACTTTTGAAAGTTTCTTAAAGATACTTTCAATATCTTTTTTTATGACACTAGGAATGGCTTTAATTTTTATTGTATCTTTTCAAAAATTTATAAAAGTTTCATGAATACTTAATTGTTTATCTCTTTCTTCCCAAAACTTAAATAAACAGCACAAACAACTAATGATTTCATTGCAATTGCACTCAATTATTGAACAACTACAATTATCTATTTTATTTTTACAATTACAACATTTCATAATTGCATCTCCCATCAGTAGTTTAAATTAATATATTGCAACTAAATTATTTTCTTATTTGGAAGATAATTACTAGATTAAAATATTTACTCATTAATTTTTTTATATTCTTTTTATTTATTTTTTTCATTTTTTTTAGGTAGATTTTTTTTCTTAATTGGTTCACTTGTAAATATATATCTTATTTTTTCTCAAAGTCCCGCTTCAAGTTTTAATCTTTTTTTAAGTATTGATTTCTGTTTTTCTGGATGAATATTTAATCAAACAGAGATATTTGAAGTGTTTAATTTCTTTTTTAAATCATATCAAAAACTAAAGAACTTGTTTTTTGGGTCTATAGTTTCAGACATTGAGAACTCATATCCAAGAATAGTAAAAGTTTTTTGAGCTTCAACTGAAGAATCAATATATATCTTTTTATTATGTTCACTAATTTTAGATACTCTTTTTTCTTCTTGACTCTGTCTATATTTTTGTGCATCCTCTCTTGATCTACCATATAATTGCATTCAAAGTTTCTCTTTTTCTGCTTGCTCTCTAAAGTAGTCTCTCTCTTTTACAGTTCTAGTCTCAATAACTCTTTCGACAGAAGCCATTTCTTCTTCCCTAGCTGCCTTTTCTTCTTCTAAACGTTTTTTTTCTTCGTTAATACGTTTTTCTTCAGCAATTTGTCTTTGCTCAGCCAAACTTTTTTTCTCAGCTAGTTTATTTTCTTCTTTTATTTTTGCTTCTCTTTCAGCTTTCTCTGCTTTAAGTTTAACTGCTTTCTCTTGTCTTAGTTTCTTCTCAATAGCTTTTTGCTTTTCTATTTCTTTTCTTTTTTCCTCAGCAATTCTCTGTTCTTCAGCAATTCTCTGTTCTTCAGCTAATCTTTGTTGTTCAGATAATCTTTGCTGTTCAGCTACTCTTTTTTCTTCTTGAGCTTTTCTTTTTTCTGCAATAATTCTCTGTTCTTCAGCTAGTTTTTTTTGTACAGCTGCTCTTTTTTCTTCTTCTATTCTTTGTTCCTCAGCTCTATTTTGCTCAGCTATTCTTTTCTCTTCTCGCAATTTAGCTGCTTTCTCTTGTCTTAGTTTCTTCTCAATAGCTTTTTGCTTTTCTATTTCTTTTCTTTTTTCTTCAGCAATTCTCTTTTCTTCAGCTAATCTTTTTTCTTCTCTTAATCTAGCCACTTTTTCTTCTTTTAATTTTTTATCAAGAATTTTTTGCTTTTCTATTTCTTTTCTTTTTTCTTCTGCAAGTCTTTTCTCTTCAAGTATTCTTTTTTCTTCTTTTAGTTTAGCTGCTAGTTCCTCAGTTCTTTTTCTTTCTAAGGCCATTTTTTCTTCTAATTCTCTTTTTTGTTCCTCAACTAATCTTTGTTGTTCTTTTAATTTTGCATCTCTAAGTTTAGTTTCTTGCTCTTCTCTTTGTTTTGCTTCCAATAATAATTTCTCAATTGAATTTCTATTAATTGAATTTAGTTTAGGAACATCATTTTCTTTAGTTTTTTTTCTTGGATCTGCTTGAATAGAACTATTAACTAATTTTTTACTAGTTGCCGCTTTAGAATCATTTAATTGGAATTTAAAACTTTTTTTATCAAGTTCCTTATCTTTAAAAATAGTCTTTTTTAAACTTTGATAAACAGCTTCATTAGTTGCTTGGTTTCTGTTATTTAAATAAGCAGGCAAATTTGAATTCTCAATTTCCATTAAATAATTAATATAGTCAACTAATTGAAGACGAAAATTTATATCATATGCTTCATATTCTTGAGCAAATAATACTATTGTTTTACTATTAAGCCTCTTTTCAATTAAATTTTTAACTCTAGCTCTTACTTTTCCAGATAGTAAAGAGAAATCACTTTCTGTTCTTACTCTACTTTTGTTCTTAACTGTCATTTTTATTTATTACCTCTTTTTCTTTTTTTAATTGCTTAAAACAATTAAAAATAAATATTAAATTAATTACTATAGTTTGTTTAAAATAATTTAAGCAAACTTTTACTAGTTAAAAATATTTTACTATAAATATCATATTTTATTTACAAAATAAAGTATATTATTAAATTTAAAAGACATTTTTAAATATCATTAAAAAATAAAAAAAAAGACATTTTTATCATAAAAACTGTCTTTTTTATTATTTAATATTTTTTATAAATTTTCTACTAATTTTTTCAACTCTATCCTTACGTTTTTGCTCTTCTAATTGTTGAATAGTTTCTGCTTTTTGTTGAATTGCTTTGTAATTTGGAACTATTTCTTTAGCAACTTTTAATGACTCATCAAACATTTCGTTATCATTAACTTTTGTAAAGTATGCTTTCATTTTTAATTCAGTTCCTTTTATTAATTCTTGCTCTTGTCTAATTTGCGCGTCAATAGTTGCTATTTCAGCTCTATATTTAGCATCTCTTTCATAACGTCTCTCACGTTCAAGTCTTAAAACTGAAGCAACACGTTTTTCTTCAGTTCTTTTTAATTGACGTTCTTTCATTAATTCAATTAATTTTTGTCTTTCATGTAATCTTCTTAATCTCTCTGCTTTTTCGATTGCTTTTAAGTTTACATCCTCACGTCTTTTAAGTCTTCTTAACTCACGTGATTCGGCCATTCTTCTTGCACGAGTAACAATATAACTGTTAGCTCTTTCAATTTTCATCATATTAACTCTATGACGACGATCATTTCTTAATTGTCTCAAATACTCAACTTTATGAGTCATTTCATCAAGTGCTAAGCTTTCTCTTTCATTTGAAGCAATTAAATCATGAATCATTGGTCTTTTTGCAGCATCATAATTTATTGGATAGTATCCTACTGGTCTTTCTTCATGATAAGGTTTTGCTTGCCCTTTTTTTTCAGTTCTTTCATTGTTTGTTACTAATAAGTTAGTTTTTTCAGGATTTAAATTAATTTCAAATCCTTCTTTTGAAAGAATATTTCTTTTTTCTGGAATTATCATTTCATCTTTTATACTATATTCAATTTTACCCATTTTTTCTGTAACATAAATATTAGTATTAATGTCAAATTCTTCAGTTAAGTGTTTTTGGAAAAATTCTGTTCCTAATTCTAAAGCTGCAAGATTCTCATCTTCTTTTACTAAAATATTTTCTTGTACTTCAATATTGTTTGTTTTATTAAATTCTTCTCTAGACATATTTTCTCTTGTAATATATCCAATACTTTCTGAATTATTGTCTTGAGATTCACTTTCAGAAATTTTAGTTTCTTTTGTTAATTCTTGATTTGCAATATTAGCCTTTTCCTCTTGAATTAAACTATTTGAAACATTTCCATCATTAATAAAATCTAACAAATTAGGATCTGGAATTGCAGATGAAGTCATCAATTCAGTTTCTTCGTCTATTCTAATAACTGATTTAGTTGAAGCAACTTCATTTTCACTAGACTGAAGAGCTGCAAAACTATTTTTTAGAATGCTTTCTGGTTCTCCAACTCCCTTTTCTTCTGCTGCACTTAATAAGTTCTCAATTTCAAATAAGCTTTGCCCAGTTTTAGCTGTTGCAGTAAAATTAAATTTCTCTGTTTTAATTTGATTTGAATAACCAGCTCTAGATAAAATTTCTTCCTTAGTTGTCTTGCTACCTTTAAAGCTTGATGCAGTAGGAGAAAGTCTTGATATTAAATCTTTTCTTTTTTCATCTGGTAATACTGATACTGGTTTAACATCTAATCTATCTTTTCAACCAGAAATTGCTCTTTCATTAGTATAATTTTGTCCGTTAGCAAAATTTTCTCAAAAGTGTTTAAAAATCCTATTAAATTCACCTTCTCATAAGTCAATTAAATTAGGTCTTCTTGGGTCGTTCTTAGGTAATGAGTTTATTCTTTCATATGAAGAGATTAATTTTTTATAACTTTCATCAATTTGCAGATTATATTTATTAATTAAAGCTAATGCTTTGGGACCAAACTTTTGATATAAATATTCATTTGAGCCAGGCTTCTTTACAATAACTGTTTTTGTCCTTGTAGTACTTATATTTTTTCCTAATGATTTATTATTAGCCGCCATGCCTAGTTCCTCCATTTAAATATAGATTTATTATACACTATTTAGGCCTATTTTTAAAGGTTATCTTGCCTAGAACAGTTATAATTAAAAGATAAATAATTTTGAGTTTATAAAATAAAAATTAAATAAACAAAAGTCTATTTAATAAATGCAAAAGATATATTTTTTGGTTTTACTTTTAAAGTTTTATAAATAGAATCATTAATAACTGAAGTTGCTTTAACTCCATCCATAAAAAATTTTCCTTGACCAAGCGCGTATACTCTTACCAAAATAAATAGATCAGTTTCCTGATGAATAGTTACACTTACATTTATACTTTTATAGCCAACTGCAATTGAAATAACATCAAATTCAATTATTTTACTTAGTATTTTTTCATCTATTTCTAGATTACCTCTAGAGTTTCTTTCAATAGATATGTACATATCATTCACCTCTAATTTCTTATTTTAGTTTGCTCTTCCTGCATATTTTCCATCAGTAGTATTAATTAACACTTTTTCTCCTTCTTTAATAAATAAAGGAACAGTTATTTCTAATCCTGTTTCAACTTTTGCCTTTTTTTGAGCTCCACTAGTTGTATCACCTTTAACAGCAGGTTCAGCTTCAACTATTGTTAGTTCTATTTTTTCAGGAATAGTTATTCCCAGAATTTCACCATCATACTCTGTCATTTTTACCATAATACCATCTGTTATAAATTTTAATTCTCATTCTAATTTTGCTGAAGCAATTTCCACTTGTTCATAATTTTCAGTATTCATTAAAACACAATTTGAACCATCATTATATAAAAATTGCATATCCTTTTTCTCAATTAAAGCCTTATCTACTTTTTCTCCCCCTGTAAAAGTAATTTCAACTCTTGCTGCAGTTCTCAAATTTTTAACTTTTACTGTTACTTTTCCCTGTTGTCTACCTGTTTTAGAAAATGAGTTTTCCAAAACAACAAAAATATTCCCATCATATAAGAATGTATTTCCAGGTCTTAAATCGTTTACTGACATAAAATAATCTCCCTTTAATGTATCTAAATAAATTATATATAAAAAATGCTCTCTTGTGCTAATTTGAAAGAATTTATTTGTAAATAAAAATTAGTTAAAAATTAAACCCACTTTTATAGGTGAATTTGGATCTTTAAAAGTAGATGCACTAACCATTTTTTTACCTTCTCTTTGAAGTTCAATAATTTTTAAAAATCCATTAGTTGTATTTACAATTATTCCCTCTTTATCAATGGCAATTATTTCTCCATTAGCAAATATTTTATCTAATGTCATTATTTTCTCTTCATCTTTTATAACTCTTGCTGATTTTATTTTAATTCTTTCTTGGTCAATATATGTAAAAGCAATTGGTTGAGGGCTCAAAGCTCTAATAAAATTACAAATTTGCTCAGCTGATTTATTTCAGTCTATTTTTTCTTCTTCATTTTTTAAATTATATGCGAAGCTAACTTTAGTTTCATCTTGTTGAACTCCAATTAATTGCCCTTTTAATATTTGTAATAAACTTTCTTCTATCATTTTTTTACCTAAAACGGCCATTTTTTGAAAAACTGAATCAGCGTTATCTTCTGGTGTAATTAAAATTTCTGCTTGGCAATACACATCACCTGCATCCATCTTTTTAATCATTTTCATTAATGAAATACCAGTTTTGCTTTCTCCATTCATAATTGCATATTGTATCGGGCTTCCCCCTCTGTATTTTGGTAAAAGACTTGCATGAACATTAATACAATTTTTAAAGAGATCTAAAATTGGTTGAGTAATAAATTGACCATAAGCACAAGTAATCATAAAATCTGCTTCTAGACTTTTTAATTCATCATAAATTTGTGAAATCTTAAAAGGTTGAAATAGTCTATAATTTTTGCTTAAACTATATTCTTTTACTGGTGAGAACTTAATTTCCTTTTTTCTACCAATTTGCTTGTCAGGTTGAGTAATAATACCAACAATTGTTAGGCCAGTTTTTTCTATACCTTTTAAAATCTCAACTGATATATCAGGAGTACCACAAAATATCACTTTAAACATTAATTCTCATCCTCTCTTAATTTCATAAGATCTTCTAAAAAATTAGGATTATATTCCTTAACAATATCTACAACTTTTTGTAAAACTACAATCATGGCTAATGTATCTCTGTCACAATATTTAAGCATATCCTCTTTTAAAATTATTTCATATTCTTCTTGACTAATTACATTATCTAAAAATTGTCTGAAAGTTTGACTTGCTTTATCACCTTTATTAATTTTTAGATCCTTGTAACTCAAACTACTATCCAAAGCAGGTTGAGTTTTTTTAATTGAATATGATCCTCTAAACTCTGGATGATAAATTAATCAATTGTCTCCACTTTTTCTGAAAAATTCCATTAAGTCAATAGTATTCATATAAATGTAAGTCAAGGGAATTGTGAATTGAGGATAACAATAAATAAGATTTTTTAAAACTCCCTTTTCAAAAGATTTATTATATGCCACATAAATACCTGGACCATATTTAAAACAATCTCTAATAAAATTTAATAAAAATTGCGGTCTTGGATCTTCTTGATTACTTGCAATAAAGTTTAAATGTTTCATTGTATTTATTGGGTCATTAAAATCGTAATTTGGATTATCAATAACGTGAATTGAATATTGAAATGGAATTTGTTGGTAAGCTCAAGAATTATCATACTTAGGAATTGCTCACTTTACTGTTTCAAAGTCGTACATATAAACTGGATAATCATAATATTGTTTTAAATTTTTTAAGATTGTTTCATATGAACCAGCTTTGATAATATCTTTGGCTGTAATTTTTTTATTTTTTATAAAATTAGAAACAACATTAATTACTCTTTTTTCATCTTGCTTAAACAAATGTTTAGAATTATAAATATATTTATTATCTTCTACATCCTTAATATTTTCAATATAAATGTCTTTTGGAAATAATGAGTGTATAACTGCTGCAGATGCTTTAAATCTTGATAATTCGTAAAGATTAAACTTGCTTTTATCATAATATGGAACAACATGTTGACAATATTTTTCATCAAGTTTATAGCTTAATTTTGCATATTCCAATTTAATTTTTTTACACTTTTCATTAAATAAATTCTCTTTTGTTTCAAAAAAAGCTGATATCTCCGCTATACAACCATCAAAATAGAAATCATTTGCTTCCATTCCTTCAATTAAACTATTAATTTTTGGAAGTTTTATAGAATTCTCCAATTTATCTGTAATTCTTATTAATTGTGAATATATTAAATCAGATTCACCACTAATTGGAAGTTTTAAATCCTTAGTTTTAGGTTCTATATCATTTTCATAATCTATATCATATAAATCTGATACTTTAAAGTCTCGTCTTTCTTCTTTAATACCAATTCCTCTAATATAGTCTCTATTTATTAGGCCTATTTTTACATCATCAACAATATAACCATTTTTCTCTAAAACTTTTTTTTGATACATAATATCAAGAAAATGCTCAGTCTTTGAAGAGGTTGACCCCTTAAATTCAACAATTGTAACGTGCTTATTACCATTGTTAATTAAAACGTCACATCTAACTCTTAACATAGAGTCATTAGCTTCAAAAGTGGGTTCGAACAAATACTTTATATTATTATTTTCTAAAATCTCACGTGTTTTTTGAATTGTTTGACTATATTCCATTTCCTGAAAATCAAAATATTCAAAATTTGTTTTTTTCACTGAGTTCTCTTCATATAATTTTTCAATAAAATACTCCCTAGCAGCTTCACCAACTGCCAATCCATCAACAATTGTTTCTGCAGGAAGCCCTGATATCTCAAAACCATTAAGATCATTTAATTGTTTAATTAATAAATCTTTTTGATTAGACTCCTCTTTTGATAAAAGACTTTCTTCTTTTGTTAATAAATCAGAATATAAATCAATTGCATTAAATCCAGACGAAGAATTAAAATCATCTTCTGTGTTCATTTCAACTTTGTAATGAGTTTCCAGAATCTTATTTTTTTTCAAATTAATAATTGTTTTAAAATTTTCTAAATTATGAAAAATTCAAGCTATTTTTGGGCAAACGCCCATATATCTTTTAAAATCTTCTTTTGTAACTACTTTCATCTTATAATCCCCTAAACAAAAAACATATTATAAAATATGTTACTTATTTCTTCTTGGTACAAATTTAACTGTTGTTGCCTTAATAGCTTTATCCATTTGAAGAGAAATATCCTTATTACTTTTTTGAGTTTTTTTCTCAACTTTGATATTTTTAAGTTCCTCTTTAACTTGAGTTTTATGCTCAATAGTTTTTAACTTTTCTTCTTTTTTAAGTACAACTTTTTCTTGTTTTGTTAATTTAACTTTTTTTTCTGCAATGGCTATCCTTCTTTTTGTATTTTCAAGGTCAATTTCACCATTAACTTGTCAAGCAGTTACATAGTTATTTTTTCCTGATTTTGTAGTAATTCCTTCTACTTCATATGCATTAGTTGAAATTAACTTATTTGTTTTTGGTTCAAACATTTGAACAACAACATCAAAAACATCTCTATATTTGTACTCTACACCTTTTCTAGCATAAACCTTTTCATATTCAACTTTAATGTTTTTAATGTTCTGTGTTTTTGCCAGATAGTTTTTAATTTCTTCTTTAACTACTTTTTTTCTTTTTTGTTGTTCAACTTTTTGAGCTTTTTTACTTGTTATTGATGAAACTATAACAAATATTAAAACAACTAAAACAACAACTCCAATTACAATAGTACTTGTTGAACTACTTAGTAACATGTAACTTTACACCTTCTTCTAATTCTTTTTTATTTTAACTCATTTTTTTAAATTTTTAAAACTTTATCAATAACTCCACCACCAAGACAAATCTCATTAATATATAATACGGCTTCTTGACCCTCAGTAACAGCCCTAACTGGCTCTTGATAATTAATTTTAATTTTATTATTTGAGATTACTTCTACTTCAACTTTAATATCTTTTTGTCTATATCTAAATTTTGCACTACATTGAAATTTATTTGATTTAAAATATATTTCATAATTAGATATAAAATTAAATTCCTCAACTATGCAACTTTTTGATTCTAAAAAAGTCTCATCGCTTAATGGAGCTACATAAATAATTTTATTATTGATATCCTTTTCAGCAACATAATATGGTTCTTTTTGACCACCAAGATTTAATCCTTTTCTTTGGCCAATTGTATAGTACATTACACCAATATGTGTTCCTATTTTTTTATTAGATTTTATATCTATAATATCTCCTGGTTGATTTGAAATATAATTTTGTAAAAAATTAGTAAAATCTCTCTCTCCAATAAAACAAATACCTGTAGAATCTTTTTTCTCAGCTGTTATTAAATCATATTTTTTTGCAATTTTTCTAATTTCACTCTTTTGAAATTTTTGAAGTGGAAAAAGCGTTTTTGATAACTGTTTTTGGTTTAACTGACAAAGAAAATAACTTTGGTCCTTTTCCTTATCAAGTCCTCTTATTAATTCATAAGTATTTTTATCCTTATCAAATCTAACTCCTGCATAATGACCCATAGCAATATAGTCTGCTTTAAGATCATTAATTGCATAATTTAAAAACTTATCGAACTTAATGTATTTATTACAAAGAATATCTGGATTTGGTGTTCTTCCCTTTTTGTATTCACTTACAAAATGCTCAAAAACATAGTCTCAATATTCCTTAATGAAATCAACTCTATGAATTTTTATATTCAATTTTTTAGCTACTTCTAAAGCATCTAAGTAATCCTTTTCTTGTGGACATACTTCCTCATC
Organism: Spiroplasma endosymbiont of Dioctria linearis; assembly: GCF_964030865.1. NCBI lineage: Bacteria > Bacillati > Mycoplasmatota > Mollicutes > Entomoplasmatales > Spiroplasmataceae > Spiroplasma > Spiroplasma endosymbiont of Dioctria linearis. The sequence continues at coordinate 687,772 of NZ_OZ034984.1, forward strand.
TAATTTATTTCCAAGAATATCATTATTTAAGTTACTATCTCAATTCCTCATAAAAAGAGCTTCAACTTCATAACCTTGTTCTAATAATATTGCTGCAGTAACAGAAGAATCTACTCCTCCACTTAGACCAACAATAACTTTCTTTTTTTTCATAATTTTCGCCTTATTTTATTTATTTTTTTTCTTTTCCTTTTTTAATAGTTTACTAATTTTTTTATCTACTTTTGAGTCATTATATCAATCCTCAAATGAATCAAAATTAAAAGAGTTTTGATTTTGATTCTTAGTTAATTTTGATTTTACTTGTAAGCTTTCTACAAGTTGAGTTGTACCACCATCTTTTTCAAAAAAATCAGTTTTAACCTTATTTTTTTTATTTCTACTTTCAAGACTATTAAAAGCTTTTTGAAGATCATCAACTGTATTTGCAATAGTGTAATCAGAGTTATTTATTACTGGTAATGAGTAATTATTATCCTCTTTAAAGAATAAATTTAACTCCTTTGTATCTAAATCAGCACTTGGAAGCGTATTGCTAATGTTTAAAGCTTTATCATTATTCTTTTTCGCATTTTCATCTTCAAAATTGACATGCACAATTTTATCCATTTTTTGTTCTGCTTCAATTTTAGTTTCTGAATTTTGTTTGATATTCATTTCATCTCTTTCAATTTCTAATTTTTGAAGTTTTTTATCATCTTCAATTTCTTGCAGATCTTGAAGACTTTTATGTTCTTCAAGATTTTGTTTTTCAATTACTTTTTTCTGTTCCTCAAGTGCTTTTGATTGTTCATCATGAAGTCTTTTTTCTGCTAGTTTTTTTTGAATTATTAATTTTCTATTAGTTAACCATCGCTCTTCTGTCATTTTTCTTTTTTCTTCTAATAGTTTTATTTGTGCTAATCCATTTTCTTCTTCTAATTCTACTTCAATTAGTTTTTTTTCAGCTAAGAATTTTTGTTCCATTAAAATTTTTTCCTCATTTAGTTTTTTATTTTCAGCTAAAAGTTTATTTTCTACTAATAATTTTTCTTCCATTAATCTTTTATTTTCTGTTAACAACTTATTTTCTACTAATAACATATTTGCAGATAATAATTTTTCATCATCTAACTGATTCTCAAAGAATTCTTTTTTATTATCAAAATTTATTTTATCTTTTGCATTATTTTTGTCTTCTTCTTTATTAATTTTAGAAAAAAATACAGTTTCATTATCTTTTTTATCTAAATCTACTTCAATTGATTTTTGAACTAAAGAACTCTCTTTTTCTTTATTTACTTTGTTTTTTACAACTTCTTTATTATTATTATTAAAAATATCAGTTATTTGTTCTGAAGTCATTTCCACAGTTTTTTTAATCTCATCAATTTTTTTATTTAATGAAACTTCTAACTCTTTTAGTTCTTGTTGATAAGAATTTGTTTTAGGTATTAAATTCTCATTTCTAGCTAAATTATAGTTTTTAAATTTATTATTTGGTTTTAAATCAATATTTAATTTATTAAGAAGATAATCTTTATCATTTTGTTCATTTTCATAACTTCTTACTCTTAAATCAATAATTTCTTTTCTAATATCAGATCTTCTAGGCATAATCATTTTATCAACTAAATTAATTGACTCATATTTGTTATTCCCAATATCAGTTTTTTGAAAAGCCAAATTATTTGAATTTTCTGGAGCAAAAAAATGAGAATTAGCATTTTGAACAAGATCAATTTTTGATATGTTTTTTGTTTTAAATTCCATTGTTTTATCCAATTCTGTTAAAATTGTCTCTCCAGAGTTTTCATCAAATCATAGTTTATTTGTATGAAAATCCCCTAAGTTTTCATCAAATGAATTTGTTAAATTTTTATTAATTTTTAGAACTTTTATTTTATCAGACATAATAAACCTCACTAACTAATTATACAATAATTAGTGGCTATGAAAAATAATACTTTATGTAAAAAAATAACCTTCAAGGTTATTCTTCTAAATTATTTGTAACTTTAAAATTAGTTGAGTCTGATATGCTTTGCAATTTTTCTCTCTCGCTTTTTTCAAGATCTTTTGGAATTACAAAATTAACTTCTAATAATAAATTACCTCTGTGAGATGATTTAACACCTTTATATAGTCCATAATTTTTAACAGTAATAATATCTCCATTTTTGATACCTTTTGGTATTTTTACATTAATATTTCCATCTAATGTTTTTATAGAAATTTCATTTGCCAGAATAGCATCTAGATAACTTATATCAAATTTAAATTTGATATCAAACTCATTCACTATTGCTAATTTTTTGGAACCATTCAGATGTATATCTGCATATAAATGACCACGCTCTCCACCATTTGGAGAATAGTTTCCTGCATTTCTTAAAACAATTTGCTGACCTGGAACTAAACCTTTTGGTATTGGCATCATGACAGTTTCCTTTTTAAGAACAGTTGCATGTCCTCTACAAGTTTTACATGGATTCTTATTTTCTTTTCCATTTCCTTTACATTTTGGACAAGATTGTTGTGTTTGAAATTTAGCAATACCCATATCTTGAAGTACAGTAACTACACCGTGTCCATTACACACTTCACACTCAACAATATCTGATTTCGATTTTGCACCAGTTCCATCACAATCATCACATTTTGAAATTAAATCCATTTTAATTTCTTTGTCAACTCCAAATAATAATTCTTTTAGAGTTAAATTAACATCTATTACAACATCTTTTCCTCTTGAAGTTCTTGCTCTTGAAGAAGAACTACCTCTTCCTCCAAAAAAATTAGAAAAGATGTCTGAGAAAAAGTCTCCAGCTCCTCCCATATTTGAGAAGAAGTCTCCGAATCCTTGTCCAAATCCACCACCAAAACCAGAACCCATTCCACTTAATCCATCGTGACCAAATTGATCATAAGCTTGACGTTTATTTGCATCTAATAATACCTCAGCTGCTTCTGTAGCTTCTTTAAACTTTTCTTCTGCATCCGGTTCTTTACAAATATCTGGGTGGTATTTTTTAGCTAATTTACGATATGCTTTTTTGATATCATCTTCAGATGAAGATTTGGCAATACCCAAAATTTCATAGTAATCTCTTTTAGCCATAATATACCTTCTTTCTTATCTTTAAAAAACAACTACAAATTAGTTGTTTTTTAAAATTATTTAGATTCTTCATCTTTATTTTTGTCTTTTTTATCTTTTTTATCTTTTTTATCTTTTTTGTTTTCAATATCTTCTTTTGGTTGTTCAGTTGCACCAGCTTGTGCTTGCTGAGCTGCCATTTCAGAAGCCATTTTCATTGCTTGCTCTAAATCATTCATTTTTTTCTCTAAAGTTTCATAATCTTCCTTTGAAATTAATTCACGAATTTCTTTTGCCATTTCTTCAGATTGTTTTTTTTGCTCTTCATTTACTTGATCTCCAGTTTCACTAATTGAAGATTCAATTATATTCAAGTAACTTTCAGCCTTATTTTTTAATTCAATATTTTTACGTTTTTTATTATCTGACTCTTGATTTTCTTCGGCTTCTTTAACCATTCTTTCAATTTCTGCATCAGATAAACTACCTGAGTTTGAGATTGTAATAGTTTTTTCTTCATTAGTAGCTTTATCTTTTGCAGTTACAGATACAATACCGTTTACGTCAATTTTAAATGTAACTTCAATTTGAGGAGTTCCTTTTGGAGCTGGTTTGATTCCTGTTAATTGGAATTGTCCTAATGATTTATTATCTGCAGCCATTGGTCTTTCACCTTGTAATACATTAATATCAACTGCTGGTTGATTATCAACTGCTGTTGAGAATACTTGTGATTTTTCAGTTGGAATTGTTGTATTTCTTTGAATCAAAGGTGTCATAACTCCACCCATTGTTTCAATCCCTAATGTTAGAGGAGTAACATCTAATAAAAGAACATCAGTTACGTCCCCAGCTAAAACTCCACCTTGAATAGCTGCACCCATAGCAACAACTTCATCTGGATTAATAGTTCTATTTGGTTCTTTTCCAAGTAATGATTTTACTAATTCTTGAACTGCTGGAATTCTTGTTGATCCCCCAACTAAAAGAACTTGATCAATATCACTAGCTTTTAATTTTGCTTCTTTTAAAGCATCTTCAACTGGTTTTCTAGTTCTTTCAACTAAATCTTTTGACATTTTTTGAAACTCTGCTCTTGATAATTTAGTTGAAAAGTTAACTGGTCCACTTTCATTCATTGCAATAAATGGTAAGTTAATTTCTGTTTCAACTTGACTTGATAAGTTAATTTTTGCTTTTTCTGCTTCATCTTTAAATCTTTGTAAAGCCATTTTATCTTTTGATAAATCAATATTGTGTTCTTTTTTAATTTCTTGACCGATTCAATCCATAATTTTTTGGTCAAAGTCATCTCCCCCCAATTCATTATCACCTGAAGTTGATAAAACATCATATGTTCCTTCTGCTAATTCTAATAATGAAACGTCAAATGTTCCTCCACCCAAGTCATAAACTAAAACTTTCATTTCTTTATCTTGTTTGTCAATTCCATATGCCAATGCAGCTGCAGTAGGTTCATTAATAATTCTTTCAACATCTAAACCTGCAATTTTCCCTGCATCTTTTGTAGCTTTTCTTTGAGCATCATTGAAGTAAGCTGGTACTGTAATAACAGCTTTTGTTACTTTTGTACCAATTTTATCTTCAGCATATTTTTTTAAATATCTTAAAATTTCTGCAGAAATTTGTTCTGGAGAATAATCTTTTCCTTCTAAATTTCTTTTCTTATTTGTTCCCATATCACGTTTAATTGATATTGCTGTATTTGGGTTTGTTACTGCTTGTCTTTTTGCAGCTCCCCCAATAATAATGTCACTATTTTTAAATGCAACAACAGATGGTGTTGTTCTTTGACCTTCAGGGTTTTCAAGAACCATTGGTTGTCCACCCTCCATAATAGCTACACATGAATTTGTTGTACCTAAGTCTATTCCTATAATTCTTTCTTTTGCCATAATTAATCTCTCCTTTAATATTTTTCTAAATTACTCTGCAACTTTTACAGCTGCATGTTTAATAACTCTATCATGTAATTTATAACCATTTGAAACAACAATTGCTATTTTTCCTGATTTAAATTCTTCACTTTTTACTTGCTCAATTGCAGAATGCAATTCTGGATTGAAATCATCTCCTGGTTTTACAACAACCATTGCTACACCAGCATTTGTTAATGCTTGGTCAATTTGATTAATAATCATTTCAAATCCCATTAAATAATTTTTAATTTCAGCATTATCAGGAGTTGAATTTAAAACTCCTCTAAACATATCTATTGCTGGAATCAATTCCGAAGCTAATTTTTCACCGCCATACTTTCTAACCAAAACACTTTCATTTTGAAATCTTCTAACTGTATTTTGATTATCAGCTACCGCAATTAATCTTGCTTCTTCTAGTTTTGCAATTTCATCATTCAATGCTATAAACTCTAATTCCAATTTTTCAATATTAGAAAGTTCTTCAACATTAACTTCCTTATTTTTTTTGTCTTCAGTTTTTATATTCTTATGATCTTTATCAGACTTTTCATCTTTAATTTCTTTTGTTTTTGGATTTATATTTAATTCTTTTTTAATATTTTCAAATAGATCCAAAATTTTTTTCATTTTTTCTTTTTCCATTTTTATTCTCCTTCCAACAAAAATTTTTCTTCAATTTTATTGCTTATTCATTCTAAAAGTTTTGATACTTTATCATATTCAATTCTTTTAGGCCCAACTAGAGCTAAAGCACCTTTGCCCCCACCTTTTGTGGGAAAGTTTGTTCCAATAACTGCAATATCATCATTTTCATTGCCTGTTTCTAAACCAATAGCTACAGTTGTTTTGTTTGTTTTACTTTGGTAATTAAATCAAACAAAGGGAGAAGCATTTTCAATAAACTGAATAATATCTTTTATCTTATTTGCATCATTAAACTCTGGGTTTTCTAATAAATATTTAACACCACTTGTTCTTGATTTATTTGAATCTGTATGTATTAAAGCCCCTATTAAAGTTTGTAATACAAACTCATATTTTTTAACTTGTTGCCTTAATACAGGAATCATTGCTTGTGATTTTGTTTCAATTTCAGAAATTTTAGAATTTACTAATCTTTCATTAAATAAATCAATTGATAATCTTAGTTCTTCTAAAGTTATTGAATCAAGATTTATGTTTTTATTTTCAATTGCTCCATTTGAAAGAACAAATATTACAACTGCAGATTTATTTGAAATAGGTATCAACTCAATTTTTGATAAGAGTAACTCACCATTTACTTCTGAAGTCGCAACAACTGTTGCTAATTTTGTCATTTCGCTTAATATTGATGAAGTCTTTTCTAAAATCTCATCAATAGTGGCTCCTCTTTTTTTAAAGATCTCATTAATCTGAACTTTGATATCTTCAATGTTATTCGATTCCATAAGATTATCAACATAGTATCTATAACCTTTTGTTGAAGGAACTTTTCCTGAAGAAGTATGAGCTTTTTCTAAAAAGCCTTGTTCCTCTAGAAATGCTGATTCATTTCTAATTGTTGCAGAAGATACTTCCATTGTTAATACCTCTTGAATCCTTTTAGAACCTACTGGTAATGCAGTTTTAATATATTCTTCTATAATGGATTTTAAAATTAGGTTTTGACGTTTTGTTAACAATTAAAAACACCTCCATAACAATACATTTCTAGTTTATCAATAGCACTCTTAATAATCAAGTGCTAATTTAATTTATTTGAAGTTGATAGTACAAAATTGTTATTATTAACATCAATTACATAATTTCTCTTAGGTTCTATCTCACTCGAAACTATTGCCCTTGCAATTAAAGTCTCAATATTTCTTTCAATATATCTTTTAATTGGTCGAGCACCATATTGTTGATCATAACCTTCTTCTAAAATTTTTTTTATAGATGAATCTGTAAAATTTATAATATATTCATTTGATAATAAAACTCTCTCTTTCAATTCATCTAAAGTTTTTATAATAACTTCTTTAATAACATCTTTAGATAAAGCATTGAAAGTCACAATATTATCAATTCTATTTAAAAATTCAGGTCTAAAGAATTTTCTTAAGTTCTCATTTAGAACATCTTGGTCAATTAATTCTGGTGGTGTTGAGATTAGATATTCAGAACCAATATTTGAAGTCATAATTATGATTGTATTTTTAAAATCAATTGTCTTTCCAAGAGAATCAGTAACTCTACCATCATCTAAGATTTGTAAAAATATATTAAAAACATCCGGATGAGCTTTTTCTACTTCATCAAATAATAGTATTGAATATGGTGCTCTTCTTACACCCTCAGTAAGTTTACCTCCCTCTTCATAACCAACATAACCAGGAGGAGAACCTAATAATTTAGATACTGAATGTTTTTCCATATATTCAGACATATCAAACCTCAGCATTTTTTTCTCACTTCCAAATAAATTTTTTGCAAGTGATTTTGCAACTTCTGTTTTACCAACACCAGTTGGACCTAAAAATAAGAAACTACCTATTGGTTTATTTGGATCTTTAATTCCACTTCTACTTCGAATAATTGCATCAGATACAAGTTCTAATGCTTGATTTTGACCTTTTACCATTTTTTTAAGTGTTGTACTTAAACCTAAAAGTTTTTGTTTCTCACTTTCAATTAGATTTTCCATTTCTATTCCAGTTCATCTAGATACAATTGAAGCAATTTCAATTTCAGTTACTTCCTCTGAAATTAATTTCTCCTTATTATTATCAAGTGCAGAACTTAATTGTTTTTCTAAGGCTGGTAATAATGAATATTGAATTTCTCCAGCTCTTTGATAATTAGCTTGTGCTTGAACTTGTTCTAGTTCAACTTTTAAACTATCAATAGTAGATCTAAACTGATTAATTTTTTCTAAAGCTTTTTTTTCAGAATTTCATTTATTATTAAACTCGGCTTGTATTGATTTTAAATTTTTTAATTCTTTTTCGGCTTGTTGTAATCTATCTTTAGATTTTTCATCTTGTTCCTTAGAAAGAGCTGCTTTTTCAATTTCTAATTGCATAACTTTTCTATCAATTTGATATAACTCTGTAGGAACTGATGCTAACTCCGTTTTAATGGTGGCACTTGCTTCATCTACCAAGTCAATTGCCTTATCTGGTAAAAATCTATCGGAAATATATCTATCACTTAATTGTGCAGCTGCAACTAAAGCATTATCATGAATTCTTACTCCATGGTATGTTTCAAAACGTTCCTTTAGTCCTCTTAAAATTGAAATTGTTTCTTCAATAGTAGGTTCACTTACAATAACCTTTTGAAATCTTCTTTCAAGTGCAGAATCTTTTTCTATATATTCTCTGTACTCTTTTAAAGTTGTTGCTCCAATAACTTTAATACCACCTCTAGCAAGAGAAGGTTTTAATAGGTTTGAAACATCCATTCCTCCGCCATTTCCAGTTTTTCCTGCTCCAACAATTAGATGTAATTCATCAATAAATAATATTATTTGACCATTTTCTTTTTGAATTGCATTTACAATTCCCTTAATTCTTGCTTCATAATCTCCTAAAAAACTAGCTCCAGCCATAACACTTCCCATGTCTAACTCTAGAATTTTTTTATCTTTTAAAACACTTGGAACATCACCTTTATTTATTCGTTGAGCTAAACCTTCTGCAATTGCTGTTTTACCAACACCGGGCTCACCAATTAAAACCGGATTATTTTTAGTCTTTCTACTTAAAATTCTAATTACTCTCATAATCTCGTCATCTCTTCCAATGATTGGATCAATTTTTCCTTCTTTTGCATCCTTTGTTAAATCCCTTGTATATTTATTTAGGATTTCTGGATCATTTAAAGGATCTGGTTTTTGTGTAAAATCCATAAACATTCCTCCTCTTGATTAGCACTCTATGTGTCTAATTGCTAATCAATAATATATTACATTTTGTTTTAGCAATGTCAATGTTTAAGTGCTAATTTTTTGAAATTTTATAAAATAATTTGAATTAAAGAATAAGGTATTAATTATTTACTTATCAATTAGAAAACTATCTTGTAAATATATAACCCAACTAAAATAAAAACACAAATTAAAAGCACTAGTTTATACCAGTGCTATTAAGTATTAAATTTTATTAGAATAATTTTCTTCAATAAAAATGCAATATAGTTGCATAAAAGTGGAATAAGCCAATTTTGCTTTTTCCATTAAATTTAAATTTGAAGTTGATCTAATCACTTCTCCTTGAAAAAGTTTTATATTTATTGGTAGATACCTAAATACATCCAAATTTATTTTTTTATTTAGCTCAATAAAATCTTCAATTTTATCTGATCTCAAAACTAAGCTTAAAAGAATTTTTTGTTCCTCACTAATTAGACTTTTTAGATCTTCATTTTCATTAAAATCACAAAATAGTAAAATTAACTTATAGTTAATAGCATTTGAATCCTTAGAATTTTTAATTTTTTCAGTTTGTTTTTTAGTCAACTTTAATCAAATATTTGAATTATATCTTAATTGAGTTAAAAAGATTTGTTTTAAAATAAATATTCTTTGTAGAATTTTAAATCCATTTCCAATTGTAAACTTACTAGAAAAAAAGTTTGTTGTTCAATAAGATATATTTTCTGTTAGTTTTCACAAAATATAAGTCTTATTAAATTCTCTTTCTAACTCTTTTACTATTTTTATAAAAGAATTACTTTTAATTGCCTCAGAAAAAAGTATATCGTACTTTTGCTCTATTCTTACCTGAGGTTGATTTGAAAAGTTATATATAATATCTTTAAAATCTATAAAATTATCATCATTAGTTAATTTTAAAAAAGATAAATTGTTATTATCAATAGTTTTTAATTGTTTAAGCATGTGTTCCTCCAAACAATTAATCGCTCTTTTTAATTTATTTTTTTAGAAAGATCATAATTAATTACAGAATTATATCCTTTTTTAATAGCATCCTCATATGTAGCTTGTACACAAATTTCTAAAGCTAAACCACATATCTCTAAATCTTCTACTTTTTTACTTTTTAATCAAAAGTCTAATTCAGATTCAACATTTAACTTCTTATTTTCATTATCTTTAGAAATATAAAAAGCAGAATAACTATCATAATCTAATTTAGTTCCTTTTCTTATTATTAAGTCAGCATTTGATGAATCAATAATAAATTCTGCTCCTTGTGAATTAATTATGCAGTGTTCTGGTCATTCAGTAAAAGAGATATGATTTTGGGGATGAAAATCTCCTGAAAAAATAACATAGTTTCCATTCTTTTTATATTCACTAATTTTATTTTCAATTTCATTTTTAATTAATTCACCCTCAGGCACATAAAGTTTTCCCAATGGATTAGCAAAGTCATATTGATAATCTACTACAATTAAAGCTTTTTTCATATTATAAAAAATCTATTAATATCTCATTTAAGATATTAAATCCCCTTTCTGTACATCTAAGATTATTATTAACTATTTCTAATAAATTTTGTTCAATTTTCTGTTCAATTTTTTGTTTATAAAAAGTAACTATCTCTTTATTTTTTTCTAAAGATACATCAATTCCTTCTACCATTCTTAAACCCATCATTATAATTTGGAAATAATAATCTTCTTGTGAAAGCAACTCAAACTCTTTTTTATAATTCAAAATATTACCTTCATTTTTAGTCAAATAATATTTATTATCAATTTGTTCAAATCCTGTAGCACCAATACCTACACCAGCAAATGTTGAATTATTTCAATAACTAATATTATGAAATGATTTCTTATTTTCGCCTAAAGCATAATTAGATATTTCATATCTAATATAACCCAAATCCTTAAGGCCTTGATTAACTATTTCATCAAATAACTCGTCATTTTCGGGTACTTTCATATTTTTTCTTCCCCAAATTGATTTTTCCTTCATTATTAATGAATATCATGAAATATGATCTGGCTTTAATTCTTTAAGATACTTTAAATCTGTTGCAATATTTTCTTTAGTTTGATCATATAAGTTATACATTAAATCTATACTTACGTTTTTAAATCCCGCTTTTCTAATTAGTTTGAAAGCCTTTATTGCTAATGAATTATCATGAATTCTTCCAATTTTTTTTAATAACTCATTGTCAAAAGTTTGAATTCCCATACTAACTCTATTAATATTAAATTCCTTATAAATATTTAATTTCTCTAGTGTAACTGATTCAGGGTTTAACTCTATTGAATATTCGAAGTTTGGTCTGTTAGTAAACTTTAAGAGAATATTGCACATCCTTATTGTTTGCTCTTCGTTTAAACAACTTGGAGTTCCTCCCCCAATATAAATACTTTGAATATCTTCTAATCTATTTTCATAGTCTTGTAATTCAAGTTCAATTTTATCTAAATACTTTTCAATTATTTTTGGATCTTGTGGTTTTTTTACTTTTACAAAATCACAATAAAAACAAATATGTTCACAAAATGGAATGTGAACATATAAGCTATTAATTTTTCTATCTATTGATTTACTACTCCTCATGGTTTTAATGAAAGACCTCTTTTTTTTCTAATAATTAATCAAGGTATAACAATTAAGAATAAAAGAATTGCCATTGAAGTAAAGAATATAATCATACAAACTTTATTTGCTTTTTTTCTTATTTCTTTTATTTCTTGTTGTGGTATTATTTCATATCCATAATACCCAATTAAATTATTTTTTCTTGTTCTAGTTGTTACTATGTTTAATACGTGAACTATTAAAGTAATAAATAAAATAACTATATTTGTTTTAATTTCTGAATCTAACGATTTTAGACGCCCAACTTTTCAAAATAAGAAATAAATATCTGGATTTCCATTTAAATATTTACTTTGTAAACCATACATTATTGCTAATGAAATTGCTCCAAAAATATAAATACAAAATGATACTCAGTTTAAATAAACTCCTCTTGATATTAATGTTCTATAATTTCTAGTAATAAAATAAGGTACGAGCTCTTTTCCAAATAAGAGATCCTTTTCATATTTTTTGACATTTGAATAAATAAAGGCAAAGTCAGTCAAGCTAGTTATAAAAAATCCTGCTGATACAATTAATAATGTTATTGAGAAGAAAGGATACATTACTTTTGCTCTTTCCACTCCCATGTAAGTTCCATTATCTCCAGCTTTATAATAAATTGCTAACATAATTGAAGTTGTAATTATACCAACTACTCCTATTAAGAATATTAAAAATATTCTTAATTTCTCACTTCTTATTTCCCTAGCTATTTCTTTTGGAATGATATTTGCCTTTTTCATTCTTTCTCCATATGAATTATGTTCATAAGGATTATAATTATTTGAACTAACTGGTGCATAGTCAACTTCTGGATTGTATCCAAAATTTGGATTAGGATTAGGATTATAAAATTGATTATTATTAGAAAAATCATTATAGCCATATTGCATATTATTATTTGGCATATGATAATTTTCATATAAAGGTTTATTATTATAAATTTCATTTCTTTGAAGATTATTGATTTGATTGTTTGGAGGATAAACCATTCTATTATATTGATTTTCATCTCTATAATTTCCATAATTAATTCTTGACATATTCTCAAAATCTAAACGCTCTTGTTTTAAATTATTACTATATTGATTTTGATAATTTACATATGACTGCATTTGAGTTGGTTGATATCTTGGTTGTTGATATTGAATTAAATCTCTTTGATTATTTTGAAGATAGAATTTTTCATTTGGATCTCTTACTTCACTTCTCTTATAATCAGGCATTCTATTTTGTTGATAACTATTATCAAAATTTAATTGTCTTGGTCTTATATACCCAGAGTTCTTATTTTCAATTAGATTTTTTTGATATATTGCTGTTTCATTAAAGTAATTAGGATTATTTTGAGGGTTTGAATTTAACGCAAAATTTCCAACAGTTTGTTGGTTTTGATTTTCATTTAATTCTTCATTTTTAATTGGATTTACTAATCCACTCATAAAAAACGCCCCTTTTTTTTATGAGCATAAAAAGGTTTTATTTTTTTCTTCTATCTCTTTGAATTTTTTTAATTTTAGCTATTTCTAGCTCAAAATTATTTCTTTGATTTTCAAATTTTTCAAGTCTTTTAAATTCATCTGCTGATACTTGCTCTTTTTCAAAGTAAAATTTTGAATTTTTTCTAAAAAGTATCAAAAAATATATAGTTAAAGAAATAGATGCAATTATTGTAAAAACTAGCAATACAACTCATAAAGGAAGACTAAAGTCTAATACTTTAAAATTTGTTTTACTCATTAATAGTGTTTTCATAACAATCACCTTTTTAGCCCAACTGTAAATTACCCTATCTACAATCTTAATTATAATAACATATTTATTAAAAAAACTAGATTTTTTTAATCTAGTTTTTTCATTTTTTTAGTCTCAGCTTGCCACTAAAGCGTCAATAATATCATTTTTTCACTCTTGAATATCTAAATCATTAACAAAAAAGTCAATAAATTCATCTTTTAAAGTAACAATTAAGTTCATTGAAAAGTCATTTAATTCAATATCTAATTCTTTTAATTTTTCTAAAACTTCTTTAGGAAAATCAGGACTAAAAGCAATTGATTGTACACAATCTTCTGCAAATAATTCAGCATCTGATTCTTCTTGCAATGAACCCATTAGAGCAGAATAAACCTCTTCTTCACCTATTTCATTTTCTTTAACAACTCTTGCTATTTCTTCAAGGGGTTTTCCATCTAATTTTAATGGTTCATAATTTTTTTCAATTTCTTCTCCAAATAAAACAATAGCAAAATATAAACTCATTCCAGCTATTAATTCTTCAAACATCTTATCTGCTATTTCATCTGGTAAATTATCAATATATTCACTTATACTATTTGCTTGTACTTCTGTCATTTTATAGTTCTCCTTATTTATTTAATTATCTAACAAAAAAGTCCATTAATATAAAAAAGTTTTAATAATTATCTATTTAATGGCTTTATACTAATGACAATTATATAAGAGAATTTAATTAAAATAAAAACTTCAACTTTTAATAGTTGAAGTTAAGAATAAAATTATATCTAGTATTTTTAAATAAATTAATTATTTATAATATCCATTTTTGTATATATTATACTGTTATAATCTCAACTCTTATTATTTGGTCCTCATATTTCAAATCCCCTATTATAATGATTTTCCCTATCTTTATTAGGATCTTCTAAATCTATGATATGGTCAAAATAAAAATCTTTATAAGATGAATTTTCATATTTATAATTAAATTCAGAGGTATGATATGAAACTTTACTTTTAATATATGAATTTAACGCATATTCAATTTCAGTATTTCTAACTTCTGTTTCTTCATCTTGCTTATAATCAATCTTTTGTTTAAATGTAAAATTAGCATTATATAATTTTAAATTTAGATGTTGATTTTTGCTATTTGCAATAATCTTGCCTTTTTCATTTACCACTTCTTCAATTAGTAAATCTGGAGAGTTTAGTTGACTACTATATTCTTCAAAAAATTCTTTCATTCAAGTGCTTAAATTACTTGTTACATACCCCACAAAGTAATCTATATATAATGAAATTAAACCAATATAAATATCTTCTCCTTGATCTGTTTTGATTTTTAGTACATCCTCTCATATCCTTGTACATGAAAATGTATTACCTGATATATGTCCTGATCCCAAAAATATTGAGAATGCATTTTTCTTTTTTAGATTCCAATGATTATCATTTGTCATTTCTGATCCAAATTCAATTTGAATATTATTATAAACATTTGAAAAAGCTTTTTTTACTTCATCTTCACTTTTACCAACATAAAACCCTGACATCAATTCTATTCCAAATGGTTTTTCTAAACTTGCATCAGTTGGAAGTAAACTATCATATAAAAAATTAACATTATTATTATCTACATCATCTTTTTTAACGATTCTTTCATATTTATTTCCATTGTTTGAACCTGATCAAATCTTAAAGTGATCATCTTTTGATGATAACTCTAAGTCACCATTTTCTAATTCATTAACTTCTAATGAACCAAATCTTTCTAAAATTTCTTCATCTGATCAGTTAGTTTTCTCTTTTTCTGGGTCAGTTGTCCCTCCAAAACAAGATACTACTGTAAACGAACTTGAAGTTACCAATGTTATTGAACCAAGTACTGCTAATAATTTTTTCATTTTAATTTTCTCCATTTCTTATAATATCATTATAAATATTTTCTGATAGATTTCTAGTATTTGTTTTAGAATTTCACTCATAAGTTACTAATTTATTATTTATAATGGTTGAATACATTTTATAAATAATAAACTCTTCAGATATTGAATTGATAATTGATAATTGATTTTTATATAATTCCAAGGCACTTTGATAATCCTTATAATAAACTCATTTCCCAGTATTAAGTTTAAATTTAAAGACAGTATATTTACCATCACTAATAATATTTTCTCAATCTTTTTCTTGATCTTTTAAATTAACTGACTCATTTTTATGAATATACTTATAACTCAATTCTATTTGTTTTTGTAATTCTATAATGACCTCTTCTTCATTTTTTCTTGAAAAGTAGACTTTTCCATTTATATCATAAATTTCATATGCCTTTCTTAAGATTTGTAATGAGTTTTGAAACATTATTTCTTTTGCCGCATTTGGATTTGATGCTATATTTTCATTTAATTGATCTGAAAAATCAGATATATCTTTTTTATCGTTATTGTCAACATAATACATTCTTTTAATTCTTATTCCATTATTATTTTTATCATTGTCTAAATAATAAAAATTATTCTTTCAATTTTCAAAAGTTGTAGTAAATTCTATATCTCCAATATCCAAAGTTACATTCTTGCTATTTTTATTTTGTACATTCTTTAATATTTCACTTTGAAAAAATAATTGACTTTCACGGAAAGAAAATTGATATTTTGTTTTTTTATTATCTAACGTTTTTCCATATAATCAATCATCATATATTGGAGAGCTTTTTATATCTGTATTATATAAATTTTTAAAAAGTTCATCATAAATGGAATTGAATACTACTTTTTTTTGAACTTCACTAAATTGTGAGAGTTTTGTAAAATTTGCAATTTTTTGTAAAGTTTCTTTAAATGAAATACCATTTTGTTTTGCAATAGAATTAATAATTTCACTTTCATTGAAAAGATTTTTTTTAAAGCTAAATGCACTATCTAACTTATTAATAAAATTATTCCCTAAAAAATTTATTTCATAATTTTCATCTTTAATTTCTTCTTTATCAATTATTATTTTTTCTGGGTTTGTATCATTATACCCGCTTTGTACACATCTATCATTATTTGTGTCAAGTCTAAACATAATATACTTTTTGCCATTTAATGAGTCATAATATTTAAAATCATGTCATTGCCTTCTATTATTTTTAACTAAACTACAATAATCAGAGACCATATGCTCAGTTCAACTTCCTCTAGTATTTAAACTATTCATAAATTCTGTAAGTACTATTTGACCCCTTCCTTTATCACTAACACTAATTTCTAATTTCTTTCCTGAATTTAATACTTTAATGTCTATTCCTTCAAGATTATTTTGAATTAGTTCAAATCATTGACCACTTGGAGCAGTTAGAGTAATTTTATACTTAAATTGATTTGAGATAATATCATCTATATTACTAGAAAAATAAGACCAGAAATTATCATAAAAATAATCATTAAAATAGTCTTCCTTATATCTGAAAGAATCTTCCAAAGGACTTTGATTCATAGTATTTTTTAATGGACTATTTTTTTCTTCATACATTAAGCCATCTGCATCATATTTTGTTTTAAATGCATCATAGTAGTATCCTTTATGCATTTTTGATTGAAGATCTGTCATATCCTTTTTGTTAAAAGCATTATAATAAATACCATTATGAAAATAAAATAATGATTGCTTAATTGTTGCATTATTTTTTTGAAATGCTTTTTTTGCCTCAAATTCTGAGTCAAACCATTTAAGAGAATCATAAGAATACTTTGGTCTTATTAATCCCTTATTTACATAACTATCTAAAGCTCTTTCTTGAGCTGATTTTGTTTCCTTATTAATCGGGTCTTGATAACATCCTGAGTTTTGACCAGGTAAACAGCTTGGAAGAGTTACTTTTCCTAGTGCATTTTTATATACTTTTACAAAGTCATTGGAATGAACTCCATATAGTTTATCTGGATCAAGCTCATTTGTTGAATAGTTTTTAATAATTTTATTTGGATTTGAAGAGGTTGTCTCTTGTAAAATTGGGTTTTTTAGAAATTCTTGAGAAAGTATAGAGTTCTTATCCCTATATTGCTCTCCTTGGTAGTTATAAAGTACTTCAGAACCTATTATTTTAGAATTAAGTTTTAAATCCTTTTCAATTTCACTAATTTGCAATTCAGCCTTTTCATTAAAACTCTTTCTTGTATTTTGTTCAGAACTGTTTGTTAATAATGGAGCAGTAGTTGAAAAAAGAGCTGCCATAGATAGTAGAAACTTTGCTTTCATTAATTTATCCCCCTTGTATTTGAATTATCAATTTCTTTAATGTTTGAATATAAGTAATCTATATATTCAGCTCTATTTGAGAAAAATTTATCATTTAGTCAAAATTGTTCAACTTCAATCTCAATTAAATTATTTCTAAAATTTAATAATTTCATAATGTAATACATTAAATTAGTTTTGTCTTTAAAATAGTATTTTATTCCATAAAAATCAAAATAATAAATAGTTGTCTCTTCAAAATCTAAATTATACAACTCATCATAGTTATTTTTACCTTGTACTAATTCTGAAAATAAAACCTTTTTACTTGTATAAGTAAATGTTGATAATACATATTCCTTTGCTTCTTCAAAATTTGTAAAGTATCTATATTCGTTTTGTTCAAATGAATATTTATAGAAAATTTGATATTCTTCTTTTTCCAATTTTTCTAGCATGCTTTGAAGAGCCATTTGTTCATTATCAAATCTGCCTCCGAAAAAATCTGTATATCTTTCGCCAATTTTTCCACTAATTAAATATTCCTCTAATAAAATATTTACAAGATCATCCTTATTTTCATTTTTATAGTTTTTGTCTTTAGAAGAGAAATAAACTTTTTTTCCATTCATTAAAGTCTCATTAATAATATCTCTTTTTAATTGAATAATAGCATCATCATAAGTTGGAAAGTATCTTTCCTGATATAAATATATATCATTTTTAATAGGTTTTTTTAATTGGGTCACTCTAAAGATTTTTGAAGGATCAAATTTTTTTGATGAAAGAATAAAATTTGTCATTTGATATTCTAATCTTTGATGAGTATCTGGTATTAATAATTGATAAGTTTTTGTACTACTTATAGGTATAAAATCTAGAATCTCAATAACAATTGAAGTTATAATTAAAGCCTTTTGTGCCTTAACAGATAAATCCAATACCTTTGTTACATATCTTTCAAAAACTCCATTATTTTGGGCTACTTTTTTTTGAATATCTGAAACTAAATCATTAAATTTACTCTCAGCAAAATCTAAACTCTTATCTGCAAGATGATTAAGAATATTTTTTATTTCATTTGAATCTTTTCTTGAGTTATTAAACTTACTAAATTCCTTTTTATTAACTAAAAAATCTGTTATATAAGTTGCATCTTCAATACCAATTTTTTCTACAAAATCTTTTCATTCTTTTCTTGTATCAAATTTTAAAAAGAAATTATAATAAATTTTAGAGAGCATTAAATTATCCTCTTGTGTGATATTTGTAAATCTAAAAGCCTCCTTCATTTGATATAGATAAATTGAACATAATGTTGAAAAATCCATACTTTTAATATTTTTTAAACTATTAACAGCTGCATTGGATTCTCCAATAAGACCATATTTTTTTATTAAATATTTAAAGTCAGATAGTTCCGTTTCTGCCTTAAATCCATCAAAAACAGTATTAACAGTAAAGTTTTCTAAACTTCCAAATCTATTTTCTAAAATACCTAAATCTACAATTGAATTGACATTCATTGTCACTAAAAACATTAATTGTTCTACCAAATAAACAATTGTAGAACTTATTAAATTAAATAAGGCTTCTTTTGCACTACCTGTTTCAGAACTTACTAACTCTCAATTATTTTTATTTAAAATAATATTTTGTATATCTGAAGTTGATTCAATTATTGAATCACCTGTATAGACACCATCTTTTTCATCAATTTGTTCCAGATGATAAAGTCCTGGGGAGTTATAAATCTTATCAATTTTTGCCTTATCAACTTCAGTTGGATTTATAACTGATAAATCATTAACTTGACTATCTAAAAACTTATCTCCACTTTTAGTTGTATATTCTAATTCTAATGAGTTTTCTATTTGTTGTTTCAAACCTTCTTTTGTATATGCTAAATTTCCATAATTATATAAATCTTTACTTGGAAGGGAATTATTGTTTAAAAAATTTGAGTAATAATCCTCTTCTAAATCAGATTTATTTTCATATTCCTTACCATTTGAATAGTAAACTTTTTCTATTTTATCAAGATAACTTTTTTCAACTGCTTCTTTTGCAATTTGTTCATTAGATTCAGAAATAGCTTTACCATTTGCATCTTTATAAACTATTGTTTCATCATTTGAATCAGCTAAAACCTCAGGATATAGTTGTCCTAGCGAATCCATTACATAATCATCTACATTTTTATTTGTTTTTGTTTCTTTTATTTCATAAGAATTTTCAATATAATCAAAAACTTCTTCAAAAGTTTCAAATTTATTTTCACCAAGAATTAATTGATTATAAATATCTTGATATTTTTGAGACTTTACTCCACTTTCTTTATTATATAAAAAATAGTCAATAGCCTCCTTTTTTGAGTCAAATTTTTCTCCAAATAATTCATAATATAAATCATTGATAGGATTTTTTCAATCACCATTTTCATCAATGTTACGACTACATGCTACTACCATTGATGCAGAACTTGCTCCAATAGATAGTGTACCTAATATTGTTAGTATCTTTTTAATACTTCTCACCCTCTCTATTATTTTTTAATATATTTAAAAATATCTTTTAAAAACTCTTGAATGCTAAATTGATTATTAATAATTCTGAATTTTATGTATGAAATAAATTCAATGAAAAACATTAGTGAAATATTTAGCATAAATATCATTAATATGAAAATAATAATAATTGAACTATTATTTTTTGTAATTTCATTAATGGTTGACGAATTGCTCTTAATATTAAATTTAATATTATTATATTGAGTTAATTCTCTTATCATTAATCTATTATTTTGAATATTTTTAAATAATGTTTTTTGATATTCATTAATATTAATTATACTTTTAAAAATAGTTGAATTATAACTAGAAATATCTAGCAATTTATATGTTCTTATTTTTTTAAAACTTAGATTATATTCATAAGCTATTTCTTTTTCAATGCCAATTGTATTAATAACATTAAAATAAATTGAAGGCTCAATATTTGTCTTAAAAAAATAATTAAATCCATATCTATTGAAATCTTTATAAATATATCTAAGTTCTTGATCTTTAATATCTATGTTTTTAATATCCTTTCATAAAAAAGAATTTATGACATTTAATCAGTAATTCATTTCATATTCTTTAAAGTATAAAAAACTTTGAAAAACTTCAATATAACTTTTTTCAGTTATTTCATCAATTTCTAAGGGATTACTAAGATAATTTATAAGATAAAAATAAAATATATCTTTATAAAAATTGTTTACAAGACCTATTTGAAAATCACTGGCGTTATTAATTTTTAATATAAGTTTGCCATTTTTGAAGTCCAATTGAGAAACTAAAAATTTTAGTTCATCAATTTTTTGATCATCTCATAAATAATTATTTTTTAGTGTCTGATTAAATTTTTCTAGACCTCTATAAAAATTGTTTGATTCTTTGAATCAAAATGTTATTTTTGACATTATTTTTTCAAAATCCTCAGATTTCATTAAATTTTTTCAAATTAAATTTATTCCATCACTTTTGTTATATTCATTGTTAATTTTATAATCATATACATTACAAACTGGATATAATTCTTTATTTACATAAACAATTTCAGTGTTATAACCTTCACAAAAATTAATCATATATTTAGTATACTCATCAAAAATTACCTCATTTTTATAATTAATAATCTCTAAATTTTTAAAATTCATATTATGAATAGGATTATTTAATGCTGTAGCAATAAGATTAATATCTTCAAATGAAAAATTTAATTTTTCTTTATTTTTTGAAACTTGATCTACTAATTCATAAGAAACTCTTCTTTCTGAAATATTTTTTTGAACAATTGTTAAATGTAAAATATTCATTAAAGACAAAATTACAAATAAAGAGCTAAAAATTATACTTGATAGTTTATTAGAAATTATTATTACTCCTGAAATAATTAAAAAACAAATTGGAATATACAATATTAATAAGAGTTCTTTTATAAGAAAAACTTTAAAAACAAAACCAATATTATTAAATCCTATTATTCAAAAGTGAAATAAAATAAATATTGAGTGAATAGAAGAAGTTACAATTAATAAAATAATAAAACTACTCAATAATCATAGACAAATATATCTAAAAATATATAAATTTCTATATGCATCTCTTTGAAAGAAATAGTTAAGAATTTTTACTTTTTTTAAATAATTTATAATTACAAATGATATAAAGGGAATTATGCAAAAATAAATAAATCAATCAACATAATAAACTAAAACATTTATAAGGATTAATTTATTTTCATCAGCTGAGCTTTTTGAATTATACGATAAATTTGATTTATATGTAAAAAAGGCTATATTAAAAATTAAAAAATATATTAAAGTCAGTGAAATTAATACTATTCATGACTTTGCATTTTTAATATGCTCTTTAAAAAAATCAAAATTAATATGCATTTTCCCACCTATTATTCTTACTAAAGTTTTTAAATACTAGTTACTTAATATAAAACAAAATTTAATATGTATAAACTAAATTCAAACTTTTTAGAATTAAATACATAAAATAATCTCAATTTAAAAATTTAAATAAATCTATTTATTATTCACCACATTATACTTTTTTATTATATTCATTATTTACTTCTCCTTTCAAATTCATTTTATCAAAAAATAATTAAATAAGTGTTATTTTTTTAAATAAAAAAAACTTTAAAGTTTAAAACTTTAAAGTACTATCTAATATTTTTTGGAGCTGGAGCAGCTTTTCTTTTATGTTCTGAAATTTTGTGCAAATAATCAACTCTTTCTTTTACTTGAATATCCACTAATTTACCACTAATATAATCATCGATTAAATCATAACTAAAACCTATTTCAGATTCATCTGTTTGATCTTCTCATAAACTTGCAGTTGGAGCTCTATTTATAATTGATTCAGGCACACCTAAAATTTTTGCAGCTTCTCTAACTTCTCTTTTTAAAAGATGAACAATTGGTAATAAATCCACTCCTCCATCACCAAACTTTGTAAAATAACCAATATGTCATTCATCAGCATTATCAGTTCCCAAAACTAAATAATTATGAGTTTGAGCCATTGAATAAAGTGTTGTCATTCTTAATCTTGCTTTAGAATTTGCAAGAGCTATTTTTGATTGCTCAATTCCAGATTTATTTAATGAATCTGATAGAACCTCAAATGTTTTAGATAAATCAACTGATACATTTTTTAAATTAAGCTTATTAATTAATTCTAATTTGCTTTTTTCATCTAACTCACTAGATTTACATGGCATTCAAACAGTCAAATAATCATCTGGAAATGCTTTTTTTGCAAGAGCTGCAACAACAGCTGAATCAATACCACCACTAATTCCTACAATAACACCTTTTTGATTTGCTTTTTTAACTTCTTGTTGTAATCAATTTACTAAATAATCTAAATATTCTTTTAATTGCATACTAATCCATTCACTCCAATTCTATATCAAAAACTTTAACTACATCACCACGTTGGGCTCCTTTTTCTCTTAAGATATTATAAACACCTAAATGTTTAAGTTTTTCATTAAACAGTAGTAAATTATCATAAGTTGAGATTGGAGTTTTTTGATACGCTTTATAAACATCCTCACCTTCAATTCTTCATCTACCATTTCCAAGATTTTTGACTTGAATATCTTTTAAGTCAGATTCAAAGTTATAAACTTTATAATCTTGAGGATTTTCATCTTTTATTTCTCATAAAGGAATATCTTTTACTATTTCTAAAGTAGAACCTATTTCTAATAATAATTGATCAATATTAATTTTAGTCAATCCAGAAACTTCAATAATTTTTTTATCTTTATATTTTTCCTTAAAGTATAAAAGATTTATTTTAGCTTCATCAATATCAATTTTATTAGCTACAATAATTTCAACTCTTTTTTCTAAATTAAAATTATATTCAATAAGTTCTTTTCTAATTAATTCATAATTTTTTACAACATCTTCTGTTGCATAATTTCCTGACATATCAATAACATGACAAATTATTTTACATCTTTCAATGTGTCTTAAAAATTCATGACCTAAACCTTTTCCTAAACTAGCTCCCTCAATTAGTCCTGGTAAATCAGCTACAGTAAAAGTTCTTCCACTTTTATCTCTACTTACTCCTAATTGTGGGTTTAAGGTTGTAAAAGGATAATCTGCAATCTGAGGTTTAGAGTTTGAAATAGCTCTTAATAAAGTAGATTTTCCAGCATTGGGAAGACCAACAAATCCAACATCTGCTAATACTTTTAATTCTGCTTTAATATTTACTTCTTGTCCTGGGTCTCCTGCTTCAAAAATTGTTGGAGCCTTATTTCTTGAGTTTGCAAATCTTGCATTTCCTCTGCCACCTTTACCACCTTGAGCCAGAACTTCTTGTTGTCCATCACTAATAAAATCAAATAATAATTCATTTGTATCATTATTATAAATAATTGTTCCTACGGGGACTTTTATGTAAGTATCCTTACCATTTTTACCATGCATATTTTTAATATCACCTTTAAAACCATCTTCTGCACTGTAAAATTTTTGTAATTTTAAGTCTAACAATGATGACTTACCTTCATCTGCTATGAAAATAACATCACCACCTTTACCACCATCACCACCATTGGGACCACCATTTGCTACATATAGTTCATGACGAAAAGAAACAGCTCCATCGCCACCTTTACCTGATTTAATATTAAAATGCGCTAAATCTACAAATTTCATGAACTAAGTTCTCCTCTTTTATATACTATTCTAAACTATCACTATTCATTGATATTGATATTTCACCATTAATCAATTGAGTATAACAATTATGACATAAAAATGTTGGCATACCAATTGAAGCATTATAATCATCTAATTCCTGTCAAGCTTCAATTTGAGGCTCTATCATGTCATTTAACTCATCATCATCAATTTCAGGATTTTCATCCAGTATTCCCTTAGCAATTTGACCTAATGTTTTTGGTGCTTTTTCATCTATAAAATCTATTTCATCAATACCACAAACTGAACAAGTAACTCCAAATAATTGCATCATTACATTTTTTGGGTCATTGTATTTTACAAAATCCTCTTCTGTGAAAGTTGTTTTTATCATAATTTTTACCTCTTCTCTTTAAATGATATTATTTAACTCATTTAATAATAACATTGTATTTTCCTTATTAAAATCTATTTTTAATTCTAAACCTTCTTCTAAACTAATTCCTAATGAATCACAAGCCTTCATAATAATTGCCATTGCTAAATCATTTAATGTAAAGTTATCAAAATTTAGAATTGGAAAAACATTGTAAAAATATGAGTTTGCAATGTGCTGACAAATTGTAAATAGACTTGGATTTGAATCATAAATAGTTTGCTCAATTTTTAATTCAATATCTTTTAAAATTTCTTGTGCTTCTTTTAAATTAAATTTTGAAGGATTTATAGCTATAGTAGAACCATTTTTTTCAATAAATATTTCTTGATCTACTAATTGTTCAATTAAAACCATAATTAAGAATGTTTTATATTCTGGCTTTATCTCGCTATCTAATAAATAAGCTTTAATTTCTTCTAGAATTAATCTAGCATTTAATCCCCTTAAAGCATCAAAAGCCATTAGATGAGATTCTTGATCTAGTTTTTTTGACATAATATCAACAACTTTATTTGTTGTTCAATTTATAAAATTTTTTTCATTGAAATTAAGTTTTTCCATTATTTTTTTTTGCATTTGTTCCAATTGTTTTTCAAAATCTTGAGGTACATATGGAGCATTTAATTCATCACAAACAATTTTAAAAGCCTTATCATAATCATTTTCAGCCATTGCTTCACTAATTTTTTGCATTATTTCTTCATAATAATTTTTCATAAAAAGTACCTCTTAATATCTAATATTTTACCTTTTTTAAGAATTAAATAAATAGAAACAAAAAAATCTTTCAAATATATGAAAGATTTCAAATTAAATAATTATTTTTTAACTGCTTTTTTAACTGCTGAAGCATCTTTTGCTTTATTATTAATAACTTCTTTAATACGTGCAGCTTTTCCAGTTAATTTTCTAATATAGTAAATTCTAGCTCTTCTTACACGTCCACGTTTAATTATTTCAATATTTTCAATAATTGGTGAATGAACTGGGAAAGTTCTTTCAACAAAAACTCCATTTGAGTTTTTTCTTACACAAACTGAATATGAAATTCCACTTCCTTGGGTTTTAATAACTACACCTTCAAATGCTTGGATACGGAATTTTTCTCCCTCTTTAATTTTTACATTAACTTTGATAGTATCTCCTGATGTAAAATTTGGAAGATTAGTATTCAATTGTTCATCAATTAATGCTTTTGTGTTTTTTGTTAACATATTCATAATTATTTATCTCCTTTCATTTTTTTTAATTTTTCTATAAATTCTAAATCTAGTTTGTTTAATTCACTTTTTTCTAAAAGATCTGGTCTTTTATTAAAAGTATTTCTTAATCTACCTTCTTGACGATATTTTTCAACATTTGCATGATGTCCACTTGTTAAAACCTCTGGAGCTTTTTTACCTCTAAAATTAATTGGCTTTGTATAGACTGGATGATCTAATAAGTTATTTTCAAAACTATCATTTATATATGAATCTTTTGCAATTACACCATCTAATAATCTAGTTATAGAATCTAATATAACTATACTTGCTATTTCACCACCAGTTAAAACATAATCACCAATAGATAATTCTAAATCAACATAATCTAGAATTCTTTCATCAAAGCCTTCATAATGACCACATATTAATATTATATGTTCATATTTTAAAGAATATTGTCTTGCCAAATTTTGATTTCAAGTTTGACCTTGAGGACTTGTTAAAACTACTAAACTATTTTCCTTTTTACAACTTTCAATTGCATTCACAACTGGTTCTGGCATTAAAACCATTCCTTTTCCACCACCAAGTTGATAATCATCAACTTGATTATGTTTAAGGGTTGTGTGATTTCTAAGATCAATAATTTCGACATCAATGCTATTTTTTTCAATTGCTCTTTTAATTATTGACTCTGATATATAAGAATTAATTAAGTTGGGGAATAGAGTTATAATTGAAAATTTCATTATAATAAAACCTCAATTTGTCTCAGATATATTTTCTTACTTTCAATATCTATTTTTTCCAAATAGAATTCAACGCAAGGAACCCAAATTTGCTTATTGTCTATTTCAACTTTTATCAAGTCGTGTGCACCATTAAACATTTCATCAATAACTTTTCCATAAGAATTTTTTTGATAAAAACATTCAAATCCAATATAGCTAAATTCCTCTTCTACAATCTCAGATTCTTTTTTTACATAGACCAAACTATTAATTAATTTTTGAGCATTTTCAATATCTTTAATATTTTCTAAAGCAATTATGTGCTTTTTATTTAAAAAGTAAGATTTTTCAACTTCGAAAACATCTAAGTTTTCAGAACTACTTTCCAAAAAGAATTGCTCATTTTTTATATCTTTAATAAGAATTAAATTACTTTCCAACTTAAATTTTACTTCACCTTTTAAGCCATGAGTTGCAACAATTTTTCCTATTTTTTGTAAATTATTAAACATGTAGTTCTAAAACCTCTAAATCTATAATAATTTTTTTAGAAAAAATAGATACTTCAGAATTACATAAATTAGTAATTGCTTCTATAAAACCTTCATTCTTTTTGCCTTTAAAAAAATCTTCATTCTTTTCTTCAATTACAAGAATAAATTCATAAGTTTTATCAGTTTCGTATTTTTGCTTTAAAACATATAATATCTCTTTTGGAATAATGTCTTTTAAAATTCTTTCAAATGTCTTAAAAACGTCTTGTATCACTATTTATCTGAATTATTTTCTTTTTTTTCAGTAATTTTTTTAGTTGGTGCCTTTGTAGTTTTAGCAACAGTTGTGACTTTTGGTTTTGCTACTTTCTTAGTAGCTTTTGGTTGACCTTTTTTACTTTCCAATTTAGCATTGTGTAAATCAGTCATAACTCCTTCTTTTGAAAGAATGTTTCTTACAGTGTCAGTTGGTTGAGCACCTTGTTGAAGTCATTTTAAAGCTATTTCTTTTTTAAGACTTACTTCTCCATTAATTGGATTGTATGTACCAATTAATTCGATGTATTCTCCATCACGTTTAACACGGGCATCTGAAGCTACAATTCTATAAAATGCAGCTCTTTTTTTACCGGCTCTTTTTAATCTTAATTTAACCATTTTTTTCCTCCTTTTTTCTATTTAAGAACATTATTAATATTAAACTAAAAAAAAAGTTTGTCAAGTCAAATTACTTAACAAACTTATTTTAAGCACTTATTATGAGCATAAAATATTACTCTGTTTGAGAATATATCCTCTTCTTCAAAATACTCATAGACATCTCCATCTGAAATTCGTGTTTTGCATTTATAGCAAATTTTAGCGTGTATATTTTTTTTCATACAACATAATATTAAAAGTAATATAACATATAATATTTTACATTTTATATAATATTAGAATTTAGAAATATAAAAATATTTTAAAATCCTATCTTGCAAAAAATTTATTTCATAAACCTATAAATATTCAAAACATTATAAGAATAGTAAAATTAATAATATAGTATGTATTCTGATCTTTAGATATTGATAATATATTTATTACTAAAGTAGTAATAAATATTATCAATGGCACTATAAATGTTTCAATTGAGTTTATTAAATTGAATTTAGATTGTTCTAAAAGTTCTAAAAGCCCACCAAATACATATGTTAATAACATTGTTGAAAATACAATATATAAAATACTTTTTAATAGATTAAGAAGCTCTGAATTATATCAAGCCGGCTCTTCTGAGCCACTATTTATTGATACATCTGGAAAGAAAATAACATTAAGTATAATATTTGCAAATATTATTGAAATAATTACGTAATAAACTAGTAGATGCAACCAATATATTTTAATATTCAATTTTTTTGATGAAACAATAATTGAGATATTGTAATGAATCATAGCAACTATTAACATTGCTAATGCAAAACCAGCAAAAAAGTAATTGTTTATTTTAATACTATTTAAAGACATTATAACTCCGGCAATTACAAAAATAGTCATATTTAA
Organism: Spiroplasma endosymbiont of Dioctria linearis; assembly: GCF_964030865.1. NCBI lineage: Bacteria > Bacillati > Mycoplasmatota > Mollicutes > Entomoplasmatales > Spiroplasmataceae > Spiroplasma > Spiroplasma endosymbiont of Dioctria linearis. The sequence continues at coordinate 716,443 of NZ_OZ034984.1, forward strand.
TAAAAATGCCATAAATAAAGAGTTCTTAAATTTAGAAATATATAAGCTAGATATTTTTCATCTACTTGCATGACTATTATCTAAATTATTTAGAGCTAAATTATACTTAATTGAATCTCAACTTGTATTTGTATAATAAGCTTCTGACATTTTTAATTCTTGTAATCCCCTTTGATTTTTAAGTGCTCTTTCTCTTTCAATATTAAAAGTTTCTTTGACATTATTTGAAATTACTTCTATTGCCTCTGAAAATACTTTTATATCCTTTTCTAATAATAAGTTATTTGCTAATTTATCAATAAAATCTGATAAATAATTTGGTATATAACTAATAGATTTAAAATCCTTTAAAGCTTTTTTAGCTCCATTTAAATCATTTGCTACAATAATTTTTTTTAAATTATCAATATAAATAATAGTATTTTCAAATTGAAAAAGAATATTATCTCTCAAATTTTTTCTATAAGTTTTAAGATTTACAAATCTTGAAAATAATAGACTTTTAATTGCTCCATAAATAATTGTAAAAATTGTACCTAAAAGAATTAATTTAAAAGGATCAAATAATTGGAACATCAATTCTCCTTCACCTTTATCTTTTAAATTATTAACTCAAGCACTATAAAAATAATACATAAAAAATAAAAAACATATAAAAACTAACTGTATACTAAATTTTTTAATAAAATCACCTATATTCTTTTGTTAGTAAACTAATTTAAATTGTTCTAATCAAAAATTTTCTTCTTTAAAACCTAATTTTTTATAAATATTAAAAGCCATTTTACTACCAAAAAGACATGCTTCCTTTTGGCCCTTTTCTAAACATCTGTTTATTAATGACTTCATTAAAAAAGTAGCAAGACCTTTTCCTCTTGCAACTTCTAACATTGCAATATCATCAATAACAGTTATATTTTCATCAAAGTGAGTTAAATGACCTGTTCCTACATATTGACCATCATATTTTATAATGTAAAGCTCGCTTACCTTTTGATACTCTTCAAAAATCCCATAAAATTTTTTAGAGTCTGTTACTTCATCTGAAAATATTGCTCCAACTATCTTTACAAAATTGTCTAATTGCTCTTTAGTATCAACTTTTATAAATTCCGCTTTTTTAACACTATATTTTTCATACTTTTGTAGATTTTTTAAATTAAGCGACATAAATTGATAATTAATTTTAAACTTAATTTCCTTAATTAATTTTTGCTTTTGATAAGCTTTATTTGTAAAATTAGTTAAAAACTTTGGACTATACTTTTTAATTTCATTAAGTCCCTCAAAATTATAATCTCAATTTTTCTTTATAATTGAGGTTGGATGATCATTAAAAGATAATAATTCATGCTCATTTATTTCTAACTTGTTAATTTCATTATTAACTGGATCAACATAATAACTTAAATAAACTTTTGCAATTGTGTCATATTTTTTTACTTCTGATATTTTTGATTTATATTTGAATTCCATATACTATTACCTCTAAACCTCAACACACTTATTTTACAAAAAAATAAAAAAAATGCTAGCAAAAGCTGGCATGTATTTTTTTAAATTGGCGCCCACGAGAAGATTCGAACTTCTGACCCTACGCTTAGAAGGCGCATGCTCTATCCTACTGAGCTACGTGGGCAAAATAAGACAAAATAATAATAGCAAATTTTAGACAAGAATGCTACAATTTTATCTCTTTGGTTATAAAAATATAGTATTATAAACATTCTAAAATTTAAATTATTTTGCCTTTTTACCAAATTTATTAGATTTATGAGTTTTTTTATTTTTTATAGGTAAGGTTTGCCTTTTATAAAATCATTTACTTAAATATTCTAATTTTAGTCTATCTTAAAACTTTAATATGCAAAGTGAAACTAGTAGAGTAATCATTTGATATTATTTCTCAATTACTTTTATTTTTAAAAGTATATATATTAAAAATTAACATTAAAATATATAAAAGGCAATAAAAATATTATTTAGTCTTTAAAAATATGCCTACTAAGTACTTATAAAATATTTTCTGTTTAAAAGACTTATAGGATTTAAACAGACAAATAAATAACTTTATTTTAACTTAACTAAAATTCTTCTAAGATTGAACATTTAAAAATAAAGAATTTATATTATAACTAATCTATTTTTTTCATCTTAATAATTTTAAAGGAAGTTCTAAATTTGAAATATACATTTTAGATTTTTCAAAGTCATTAATTAATAATTTTTCATATTCTTTACACATATTTTCAAATTTTGAATAAAGCTTTTTTACTAGTTCTTGTGTCTGAACAGTATGATCTAAAGGATGAGGACCCATTAAAATTAGAATGTTTTTAAAAAGTTCAAATAAGTCATAATTCATTTTTGAAGCTGTTGTATTTTCAACTCCAAGCAATAAACTCATTATTTTTCCAATTTTATAAAAGCATTTTTTATCATAAAAGTCATCAAGTTTTGTATATTTTAATTCTAAAACTTCATTAATATCATCTTCAGAAATTAAAAAGTCAAATTCTAATAGATTTTCAACATCTAATTTTCTTTTAAATTTATCTTCTTTAGTTTCTTCAAAAAGATTTAAAACATCAACAAAAAGCTTTTTCTTTGGTTTTATTCTTGAATCTATTAAATTTGGTAAATACTCATGAATTAATAAAATTAATCTTAACTTTGCAAGTACTGTATAAATTATTTCAGATGCTCTAAAAAGAGTTTCTTTATTATATGAAATGAATCTTTCCTTTTTTGATTCAATATAAGGAATTAAAACTTCTATATTAATATTTTGATTTGCAAAAGGTGATAAGATTTTAATATTTGATTTTTTTAATTCATTCCTTATTTCACCATTTTCATTAATATATTTATCATCAGATATAAATAAAGGAAGATAGTTTTTTAATTGATCAAATAACTCCTCACCATCATCAAGCATAGTAACTGCACTAATTTCTTCTTTCATAAGAATAGTTGTTAATTTTGTTAATTGGAAAAGCGCTTTAAAGCGTTCTTTTAAATCAAAATTATTTCATTTTGATGATGAAAAATTACTTAAAAAGAAAAGCCACTCTTCATCACTTTGAATCAATTCATGAGTTTCATTTAAGTAGTCTAACTCTTTTTCCCTTCATTCTCTTCCAGAATTAAATTTTCTCAAAATAACATCTCTTTGATAACATTTTTCAATTCTTTGATATAAACCCTGTTTTTCTTGAATACCTATTAAACTTAAAGTGAAAACAAATGGATAAATTGTTGAAGCTTTTATTTTACCATCGTCAGCTTCATAATTAATGTCATACTCATAGTTAATTACTAATTCTCTAATATAAGCTTGAGATAAATTTTTTCACATTTCATATGTTCTAAAACAATACTCATTAATATAAGGTAATAATAGATTTGAAATTATATCTCAACATAATTCATAAGTTTCTTCGTCTTTTAAGTTTGCTTTTCTTGGTTTATCTTTTACAAATCTATACCTAATTTTATAGATTTCTTCATATCTTTCTAAAATATATTCTGTATAAGAGTTATTTTCTTCTAAAGGAATTTCTGTTAAAACAATTCCTCGATATAAAGAATATTGAATAACTCCTAAATAAACTACTGGATATAAATTATAAATAAGTTCCTTTTGAGTTGTAATATAGTATTTAAGTTGTGCATTTTCGTGTACCAAATTATGTAAACCATACCAAAAAATACTTTGTTTATCAATTTCTCTCATATTAACCTTTCGCTATTTATACTAATGTTTTAATAAATTGCTTCATTGAATTTAAAGCTCTATTTGAATACATATCTTTTTTTTCTTCTTTTTTAATTTTAGACTTAATTTCTAAATTTTCAACAATACTTCAATTTGCTTTCATAGGTTGAAAGTTTTTTGAACTTGTTGAAATAATATAATTTTGTAATCCACCCATTACAGTATTTATTGGAAATTTCATAAGTTCTTGCTGATTTAATAATCTTGCAATATTTATAGCAGCTATGATACCTGATGAAGTTGATTCAACATAGCCCTCTACACCTGTAATTTGCCCTGCAAAGAATATATTATTATTTGATTTTAATTGATTGAATTCATTTAAAACAGTTGGTGAATTTATAAAGTTGTTTTGGTGCATAACACCATATCTTATAAAGTTGGCTTTTTCTAAACCAGGAATTAATCTAAAAACTCTTTTTTGTTCTGGTCATGTTAGATTTGTTTGAAATCCTACAAAGTTATAAAGATTATCTGCAGCATTATCTTGTCTTAATTGAACTACAGCAAAATTATTTGTTCCATCAAAATTTCTTAAACCTGCTGGTTTAAGAGGGCCAAAAGTTAAAGTGTCAAATCCCCTTTTTGCCATTACTTCTAATGGCATACAACCTTCAAAGTATTTTAGATTTTGTTCCGATTCTAAATGTACAGGAGCTAATTCAGCAGATATTAACTCATTATAAAATAACTCATATTGTTCTCTGTTCATAGGACAATTAATATAATCTTGAGTTTCTCCTTTTTCATAACGATTCTTTCTAAATGCTATATCCATGTTTATTGAATCTTTGGTTATTATTGGTGCAACTGCATCAAAGAAATAAAAATAATCTTGTCCAATTAACTTCGAGATCTCTGACTGTAATGTTTCACTGGTTAATGGACCTGAGGCAATTAAAGTTATTTGAGTTTCATCTATTTTTTTAAATTCCTCTTCAATTACTTCAATATTTTTATTATTTTTCATTTCATCAGTAATATATTTTGAAAATAATTCGCGATCTACTGCAAGACTACCTCCTGCTGGTATTTGAGCAAATTCAGCAGCTTTAATTATTAATGAATCAAACATTCTCATTTCTTCTTTTAAAGTTCCTACCGCATTTTTTAAATCACTTGATCTCAAAGTATTTGAACATACTAATTCAGCAAAATAATCCAATTTTTGTACTGGATTTCTTTTTAGGGTCTTTTTTTCATATAATTTAACTTTGATATTTCTTTTTGACAATTGGTAAGCTGCTTCACAACCTGATAATCCAGCTCCAATAATATTAACTATTCTTTTCATTGTTTAATTATAACAAAAAAATTGACTTAAAAATAAAAGGTAAATATCAATTTATCTAAATTTTATAAATATATTTTTAAAATTAATTATCTTGATAAATTATTACTAAATAAGCAGTTAAAACCTATTATTAATATCTTGACTCTTTTTAAGATTCTTCCTTTATTTGCATAAAGAAGTAGAATTACTCTCTTTTTTACATTATTAACTATTTAATTTAAATATATTAATTTGGTCTTATTTCTCTATTTTTTGTATCTTTAAAGAAGTTATCTTTTTATTTCTTAGATAAATAAAATGGAAATCTCTAATATTAAAAAATGCACAATATAAAATTGTGCATAAAATATTTTAAGATTCTCATTTTAATTTAAATGAAGCTGTCACTGTAAAGGCACTTACCAATGCTATTGAAACTGCTAAATAAATTCCAGTCTCTAAATCAAATATAAATCTTCCTGCTCAAGCATTTGTAAATGGCTCCATGCAATATTTAAATATATTTAAATAAGTTGCATATTTTAGAACTGGACTATTCATAATTAAATCAATTGGTATGAAGGAACCACCTAAAAAAGCAATTGGCATATATATAATATTTGAAACTGCAATATAAGTTGTTGTTGATTTAAATATACTTGCCAATAACATTCCCATTGCAACTGCTTGAACTAATGTCAACAATAAAAATGGAATTGATTCTCCAAATTGTACTGGTAAAGCAACATTTGCTCATCCAAACTCGCCACCAAACATTATCCCAGCTCAAAGTAAAGTTCATAAAAATCCCATAAGCATGAAAACAATTCCCATTGCTACAACAGTTAGTATAAAAAAAATTGGTTTTATATTTGTTGCACCAATTCTTTTCATAAGAACACTATTTTTAAATTCTAAAATTGTTTGTGGAATTATAAAAACCCCCACAGAGATTATTTGCATTATTGCTAATGAGCCTATTAAGTTATGTAATAAAGCATATTTAGGTTGACCACTTGATCCAGGTATTTCCATTGTTTTAAAAACAAAACCTTCAAGAAATAAAAGAATCAATGGGAAGAAAAATAAGAAGAATGGAACTGCAAAACCTTTTGCATAGTATTTCATTAAAAGTTTTATTAAAGGAAGATTTTTCCCTTTATTTTTTTCACTATTAATAATTCTATCTAATTTATTTTTATTTTCCTTATCTGATTTTTCAATATCTTTTTTTAAATCAGCTGATTTTTCTTCTTTAAATTTTTTTCAAGTAAAATTATGAACTGACCCATATTGTTTTACTAAATCTTTAACAAGTCCTTGTTCTCTAATTTTTCCATTATGAATATAGATATATTTATCACAAAGCTCTTCAATTTCACTCATCATATGTGTTACCAAAATCATAGCTTTATTTTTACTTACAACATTTTCCTTAATAACATCAAAGATTTCACTTCTAACTTCAATATCTAATCCTGTTGAAATCTCATCAAATATAACTAAATCAGGATTGTGAATTAAACTTAGAAGTATATTTACTCTTTGTTGTTGCCCACCGCTTAAACCCTCTAAAAATTTATTTTTAAAATTTTCAATTTGAAATTTTCTTAGGATTTCAATTAATTTCCCATGAGTCATTGGTATATTAAAAGTTTCTAAATAATACTTAATCATATCCAAAACTGTAATTCCAATTGGATATTTTGATTCTTGGAATTGTAATCCAATTGTCATATTTTCTTGTCTTTTAATTTTACCTAAAGTTGGTTTTCTAATACCTCCAAGTATTTCACTCAAAGTCGATTTTCCCCCACCATTAGGACCAATAATACCAATCCTATCTCCTGGATTTATCACTAAACTAACATCATCTAATGCATTTTTATTTTTATAAGTTTTTGTAATATTAGTGATCTCAATTAAAGGTTTTGTTTCATCAATACCCAATTCTTTTTTGTTTATTTGTTCTTTTTCTATCATAATTATTCCTCTCATTTAAATTTTAGACTCAATAAGTATAATACCTTTATCTTAGTTTTAATTTAACAATAAAAAATAAAAAATATTTTATAAATACTGATTTTTTTTAATAAAATAATAATGTTGAAAAACACAAAGGGAGAAAAATAATGAAAAGCTTCAAGCTGAAATTAAAAATGAAATACCTGATTTTCAAACTGAAAAAGAAGCAATTAATTGAGCTCTTAAAAGTACAAAATATCAAGAAGCTTTGATTGAGGCGACATGAACTTTTGCTTATATGGTTAAGGTCTTATGATTTTTACAAGAAGAACAACCAACCGAATCTATTGAAGAATATGAAGCAATTATAAATGATGCTAACACACAAGAAGTTTTAACATCAAAGAGCAAAAAGAGTATAAATTCAATAATCAATTGAGCTAAAATTAGTCCTTTATCATAATTATAAATATTAAAAGACCTCTTATTAGAATAAGAGGTCTTTTAATATTTTTTGCACAAATTTAACCCATTAGACCTGCATCATATAGATTTTTAAAGTGTCCAGTTTTACTTTTTAATTCACTAAAACTACCAACTTGAGCAATTCCTTTTTCTGGAGCTAATACTATAATTGTATCAACATTTTTTATTGTACTTAATCTATGTGCAATTGTAACAGTTGTTCTCCCCTTCATTAGACTATCTAATTTAGATTGAATTTCTTTTTCAACTATATTATCTAAAGCACTTGTTGCTTCATCTAAAATTAATAATTGAGGATCTTTTAAAAACATTCTTGCAATTACTAATCTTTGTTTTTGTCCACCAGACAACATAAATCCACGCTCACCAAGAATAGTATTATAACCTTCTGGTCATGTCATTACTAAATCATGTAATTCAGCTAATTTCGCTGCCTCTATTGCTTCTTCATCACTAGCATCAAAACGTCCATATTTTATATTATCAAGAACATCTCCAAATAAAATTTGAGGTTCTTGTTCAACATAACCAACTTTATCTAAGTAACTTGCTAAATTTACATCTCTTAAATCATTAGTTCCATTTATTAAAATTTGACCTTTAAATGGATCATAGAATCTTAATAAAAGCTTTGCAATTGTTGATTTTCCAGCTCCAGTCTCACCAACAAAAGCATATGATTTACCATGCTCAAATGTAAATGAAAATTTTGGAATAATAACTTTCTCTGGTTTTTCTGGGTATCTAAATTCAACATCTTTAAAAATAATTTCTTTATCAATATTTTCAATTTTAATTCCTTCTTCAGGATTATAATGTGGGTCAATTCTTGATTTTGAAGTTATAATTTCATCAATTCTTACAGCTGAAGTTGAAGCTTGAATTAATCCTATTTGTAACCTTGCCACTTGCATAACTGGTCCAACCATTGTTCCAACAGATGATATAAATGATGTTAAAACAACAGAAATTGTTGTTGGATCATCATGTCATTTTATTGCAGCTGCAATAACAATTATCATCTGAATTGAACTTATTCCTGCCACTAAAATAGTTACTATTGTAGATTGCAACTTAATTAAGCTACTTGATTTTTTAAAGTAATCCTTATGAATTTCTTTAAATCTTTCAGTTTCATAATTTTCAGTTCCAGAAGCTTTAATAAGTCTAACTGTAGCAATTCTATCTGTTACATCTCCATTAATTGATGTTATAGAATCTCTTGTTTTAAAAGCAGCCTTTTTTACAATTCCAAAACTTGAAAAAATTGATGTTACAATTACAATCATTGTTATTATTACAACTATTGTCAAATAAGTATCTATTGTAAACATCATGATTAATGCCCCAAAAAATGTAAATGAGGCATTTAACATTGTTACTGGTATTTGTTGTGCTTGATCTCCAATAATTTGTGTATCTGAAACAATTTTTGTTAAAATCTCTCCAATTTTTTTATCAGAATAATAACTCATATCTTGTTTTACTAATTTTTCTAGAGTTTTATTTCTTAATTCAATTTCTACATTTTTTCCCATTATTCCTGCTAAGTAATTTGAAGCAAAAGTAAATATTGCTAATGATGCAAATAATCCAAGTTGAACATAAATTCAATCTACTCAAGTTAAATTAAAACCAAATAATGGTGTAGTAGTAATTGGTTCTCCCTCACCTTCACGTGGAGGAACTAATATTATCATAATATTTTGAATAATTTTAGGACTTAGAACTCCTGCAACTGAAGATGCAAGTGTCAGTATAACTAAAAAAATACCAACTATAGGATGTCTTTTTAAATAATGAAAAACAATAGCAAAAAATGCTTTTCCACTTTTTTTCTTTTTGAAATCATTATTATTAGATTTTTTTGTATTTTCTTCTGAAATTAATTCTTCAGTAATATTTTTATTTGACATTTCTTCACCTTTTCTTACAAATTATACATTAAAAAGCAAAAAAAAGAGAGATAAATCTCTCTTTGAATTAAATAACTTTTATCATTTGTGTGTCGGGAATAAAATGATTAGTTAATTTATACTTAGTTTTTTTAGGCCTTAGCCTTACAAGTGTGATATCTCTATCACAAATTTATTATATCATTATTAGATTTGATTTAATATATCTTTTGCATTTTCTACTAATTTTGCCCCGTCTTTTATTAGTTTATTTGTAGAATTCCTAGAATAGATACTATCAGGAATTGCAAAGACCTCTTTACCTTCGTTTATTGAAAATGAGAACAGTTTTTTTATAATATCTTTTTCTTTAAATTGAATAAAAAGAATTGCTTTTGAGATACCACAAATCATTCTATTTGCATAGTCTCCCATAATATTAATAATATTACTATTAGATTCATATACTTCTGTAATTGCCAATAAATTCTTTCTTTCTGGTACATCAATTGTTTTTCTAAGATAATCTTTCATGCTTTCTTCAATTATTTTAATTAATTTATAATCATTTTTAAATCCAGTATCCAATACCTCATTATTAACACCAATATTTTCAATTGTTGAAAATACAGTACCCTCTTCATTTAAATCTCTCATAAAAGTTTGTGTACTTTTAATTCCATAATCATTAATTTCTTCTCCCCCAACCAAAGCAATTGTTTTATTATGTTTAGAGATAAGAGATATATCACCTTTGTAAAATATCACAAATGGTGGTTTATGGGTATTTTTTAAGTAATTTGGATATAACGGACTTAATATAGTTATAAAATTACAATCAATTGAATTTGAAACTTCATCCAAATCTTTATGAGTTATTTTTTCTTTGATTTCCAAAGCATTATAGATTTGATCTCAATCACCATTATATTTTATTGAAAAATATAATAATACATTTTCCATTAATTTAATTGAAAAATTTTATTTGCAACTAATTCATTTCCATATTTATTATTTTCCGCATTTCCGAAAGATACAATTCTTCCTTCAACACCAATATAGGATTGATCAAAATATTCATATTCTTCTCCTAAAATATTTGATCAAACTTTTACATTAATAAAATCCTCAATAGTTTCTCCCGATTTAGTTTTATAATTTCTTGGTACTTTTAAAACAAATTTATATAATTTTTTTTGACCATCTTTAGAATCAAAGACAACTTGAGGTTCACCTTCCATTTGGCCAATAATAGTTACATTATTCATATCAATACTCCTCCTACTATTAATATCGACATAAAGTTAAAAAAAATAATTGATTAATCAATTATTTTTTTACTTTTAAATTCTCTAAGTTTTTCTTTATATACTTCTTTTTCTTGTTTTAAATCATCTTTTAATTTAAGTTTTAATTTTTCTTTTTCTTCTTTTGTTAAGTCCTTATTTCTAAGTTCTTTCATTGTAGAAGAGTTTAAAGTAATAATTTTATTAGTATGTTCGTCCTTTAAACCTTTATTTTCAAGAATTCTTTGTTGGGATTTAATTCCCTTTTCACTTAAAAGATTTGATCCTTCTTCAATAAGTCCCTCTGATTTTGCAACAATTGTTGCAACAGCTACACCTCCAACAACATTTGCTCCTGTTCTTCCCATATCAAACAAACCATCTAAGGGAGCAATTAGTTGTAGAACACTTCCTGCATAACCACCAAATCCAATTCCTCCTAATACCCCAACAGTAACAACTGTTGCAGTTCCAGGAACACCAGCTATTCCAAGTGATGCAATGACAGTAACAAACAAAGCCATTATAAAGAATGTAAATAATCCCATATCATGAACAGCACTTCCTGAACCAGTTCCTGTTCATAGAATACTTGTAGCTAATCCTGATTGAACTCCAGCACAAGCAATCAATCCCATAGTTGTAGAAATTGGTTGAATTGTATTAGCAGCTCTTCCATTTACTTTCATATCTTGTGTTAATGTTTCCATTGCAATTGGTAAGGATGCATTGGAAGATTGAGTAGAAAAACCTTGTATTAAAGGTTTTCAAGCATTTTTTCATCATGCGCCAACTTTGATTCCACTTAAGAAAATTTCTAGTGTTAATAGACCTAAGGCAATTGCAACACCTAAATAACCTACTCCTATAATTTTTCCAATTGAAACTAATGCCCCTATTGGTCTTGAAGTAATTGAAACAGTAATCATAGACATAACAGCCAATGGCATTATTTTCATAAATGTCATTAAAATTGACATCATGACATCTCATCCTGTATCCATAGCTTTTCTAATTGCTTCCATTTCAACATGTTTTCTTTTTGATAGAATTTTTACACTTCCACCAGCTAAAGCACCAACTACCATTACAGGAATAATTGTGTTTTTAGATAAAGCTCCTACAATATTATTGGGAATATAATCTCAAATTATTTGCGGTAAAGGTACATTTTCTTTACCAGTAACAGAAGAATCAGGTGTTAATTCAAATCCTTTTCCTACTTTTACTAATAATCCTATAAAGAAAGTTATTGTAAACATTACAGCCACATTAAATAATAATAGAGCAATCCCCTTTGCTGTAATTCTTCCTAAACCAGTTTCACCAGGTTTAGATGTTATTTTAAATATTGCAATAAATACAATTGGCACTGTTAATAAGTAAACTCCATTTATAAATATATTTTTAAAGAATGAAGCTCAAATATTTAACTCATAAATTCAATATAATTCATTTCCTGGTTTGGAAATTTCTTCAAATGAATCTGAATTAGGAAAACCAACAATGGATTGTAAAACAATACCAAATATTAACCCAATTGACATTCCGAGTATAACTCTGTACATAAATGCAAATTTATATTTCTTTAAAAAGAATCATAAACCTACTTGTAAAGAAATAAATATAGTTATAGAGACAAGTGATTGTCATGTACTAATAGCTATAAAATCTCTAAGTAAATTATGACCTTGTTCTTCTGCTAAGAATTGCATATAATCTCTCCTTTTTTTATTTGTTTAACTTAGATAAAGCGATATGAATAATATCGACAGTTCTTGAAAATGGTGGAGCATAAGGTAAATCAATTTGTTCTAAATCAGAGTTTACTTTTGCCTTTTGTCAAATTAAAGCCGCCAAAGCATAAATTCTTAAAACAGAACTATTACTTCCAGCCATTTGAGCTCCCACTATTTCTTTTGTATTTTCATTAATTATCAATTTAAGATATAAGTCTTTTTGATTTGGAGTATAGTTCGTGTGATCCTTATCTTTAATAAAAACAGATTTTATATTCATATTATTTTTTAATGCCATTTGTTCTGTTATTCCAGTTCTTGCTATCTCTAAATCAAAAATTCTTAACATTGAACTTTGAATAGAACCAATAAATTTTGCTTTTTTTCCAGAAATATTATCTGCTATCACTTTTGCAAACTTACTTGCAACTGTAGCTAATGGTGAATAAATATCTTCATTATTAATATAATCCTTAGAGGTTGCACAATCGCCAGCTGCATAAACACCTTTAACATTTGTTTCACCCTTTTGATTAACAATAATTGTTCCTCTGTCATTCATTTTTAAATTACTATTTTTTAAGAATAAAGTATTTGGTTGAAAACCAACAGAGAGTAAAACTGCATCTGCTTTAATTTCTTTACCACTTTTTAATAAAATTGAACTAACTTTTTTATTTTTCAATTTTATTTCTACTAATTGTTCTCCAAGTAAAGTATTAATTTTTTTCTCAATTAATTTTTCTTCTATTAAATTAGAAATTTCTTCATCAAAAGCCTTTTTCATAACTTTTGACTCCATTTCCAATAAATATACTTGTTTATTCAATTCAGTAAGGCTTTCTGTCATTTCTAATCCAATAAAACCAGCTCCAACAACAACAATTTTTTTGATTTTGTCATTATTAATTATTTTTTCCTTTAATAAAACTCCATCTTCTAATGTTGTAAGAGAAAAAACATTTTCTCCATCAACACCACTAACATTTGGCTTAATAGGCTTTGCCCCTACTGCTAAAACTAAATTATCGTAATCTTCAAATTGACCATTAAAAAATACTTTTTTATTTTTGAAGTCAACTGAATCTACTTTTGTATTAGATATAATTTTAATACCTGTTTTTTCAAACTCTTCTTTTGTTCTTGCTATTAAAATATTTTTATCTTCAAAATTATTTGCAACAAAATATGGAAGTCCACATGCTCCAAGAGAAACGTAATCCTTTTCTTGTATAACAGTTATTTCTATACTAGGATCATTTCTCTTAAGTCTAGCAGCAACACCCATTCCAGTTGCACTACCGCCAATAATTAATGTCTTCATTTTTCTCCTTACCTTTAGCTTGCAATATATTAATGCCAATATTATTATAAGTACTAAATTCGCTTTTTTCATTTTAAATATAAAAAAATAATGACAATGTAGTGATACAAAAAAAGTAATCATAAATTTAGAGTTTTTTAAACAAGGTATATTTACCTTGTTTTTTATAATTTGAATATCAAGAATATCATTTGATAACTGATTTCTTATAAATGCTAATATCTTTTTTACAAAGCTTATTATTATGTATTGTCCCTTTTTTTAATAACGAGTGAAATGATTCAATAACAATATTGTCATAGCAAACTCCAGTGCGTCCCATAGAAATAATCATCTTGTGTTTATTTACAACACTAGCATATTCATGCGTCTTATATGACGACCCTTTATCGGAATGGATAATCATTCCATTTTTAAACAAACCTTTTCTTTTTGTTTTATTAATTGCTGATTTTAAATTTTTAATAATAAACTCATTGTTGTTTTTATTTGAAATTTTGTAATCAATAACTTCTCTTGTACTGCCATCAATAATTGTTGAAACATATAATTTACCATTGTTTGAAACCAAATACGTAACATCAGTGTACCAAACCTTATTTGGCTCCGTAACGGACTTATAATCACGCCTTATAAGGTCTTTGTACGTTAAGTCAGATTTAGTTCTACCTTTATTTATCAACTTAACTAAATTTGCTCTTTTTTGAAAATTTGAAATAATACTATATTTTCTCATTATCCTTAAAACTTTTGATGTACTTATATTTGTATTGTATTCTTTAATGTAATAATCCCGTATTCTTCTATAACCAAATTGACATAAATTATCATCAAATATTTTTTTGATTCTTTGATAAATATCAAAATCACGATCATAAGTTTCATCAATGTTTTTATACTTATCCCAATAGGATTTTTTGAGATTATATTTTATTAAAAGATCTTTTACTTTGATTTTTGAATTATTATTTAATTCATCTCTCATTGCTACTAGCAACTCTTTTTTGGTTGGGGCAATTTCAATAATACTTTTTTTAGATACTTTTGGATTTCTATTTTTATACAACCATGTATTTATTGTTGCAAAATTAACTTTGAATAATTTTGCAGCATACATTATTGAATAATTATTTTTTGTAATTTCAGATATAACTTTGTTTTTGAACTCTAAATCGTATTTACGATTTACTCTTTTCATTTTTCTCCTTTACTTAATTAAAGCGCAAAAAAAGAATTGAGTTTTCAATTCTTTAATGTTTGTTTATATTTCAATTTATTTATAATTTGATATCAATATTATTCAAAAAATGTCATTGTCATATAGTGAATATTTTCTAATTGAATTTCACTTTTTACATCTTTATCAAACTTTAAAGCTAATGAAGTTGTTTCGTGTCCTTTGTTGTTTCAAATTCCTTGTTCATCAAATTCACCAATTCCCATTTTTTTAACCGCTTCTAAAAATAAAGTTTTCATTGTTTTATTTTCATCTTCGGGTGAATTGATTACTTTCACATCAATTTCTTTACCGTCTTCGAATAACGCTAAACTAACTGCTTTATGTGATCAGTCTAATACTGTTTCCATATCTTTTGCTTTTGTTTCTACATTAGTTAGTGATTCACTAATTTTGTCATAAACATTTACTTGTAAAAAGTTATAACTTTCTGGATTACTGCCTTCTTTGTGAAAGAAGTCTTTATATGTAATGTTTGCGGGTGCATCGGCATCAATTTTTCCACCATCTTTTTCATTAATTAATTTACTTTCAACAATTTCTGAAAGTTCTTCATTTTTTACAATTTCTTTTTCAACAGTGTCATTTCCGCCACCACAAGAAACCAATACAGCACTTGTAGAAACTACTAAACCAGCAGCTCCTAAAATTCCTAATAATTTTTTCATATTTTAATTTTCCTTATTTTAAAAATTTAATTTTGTTTTATATTGTTATTGCGAATATCGACTATTGATTAATAATATTTTTTAATCAATAACGCAATTTGTCTTATCCGATATTGCTTGTAGTTATTTTGACAAAAAAAAAATCAAGTCTTGCAAAGAATTAATAAAAATTAATTCTTGCTCAACTGATGATTTTTAATTACTTTTCTTAATTGCTAATTCTTTAGTAAACTCATTTCTACACTTTTCGCATACTTGATCTAAAGTCAGCATTTTATTACTGTCGTATTTTTGAATACATTCGCAAGTTATTTGTTTACCTTCAACTACGTAAGTTTTTTCATGCTTACTAAATTCTTGAAAATCAACTTCGCACATTACTTTCATAGTATCAGCACTCATATATTCACCATCTCTTATATAACAAACATCGCAAATTAAAATTTCTTCAAATCCTAATTTAAGTTGATAAACTCCTTCAGTTTTTCAATATGTGAGTCTATCTTCTAAAAAGAATCTAAAAAAACATGGTTCGCAAACTCCTCCTGCCATAAGATCCACTTTATCACATATTGGGCATTCGCCATTCTTATTTGAATGCTCAATCATTGGTTTTATATATGTTTTATAAGTTTTTTTAGACTTGCTAACGCTTCGTCCTTAGTTATTTTTTTTACCATACAGGTTTCTCCTTTTCTTTTCTATCTATTTTTTTAATACATTCTAAATTTCATCATTTAATTCATTTATGAACCCATTCAACGTACATATTTATATCTTCTTTACATTCCTTATTATTGTGAATTGTTCCTTTTTTGAGTTGACTATGTCAACCTTCCATTAAACCGTTATCATATGAAACACCAGTTTCTCCCATTGAAGTTAAAATTCCATATTTATCTGTAAATATTTTGTATTCACCTGAAGTATATTGGCTTCCTCGATCAGAGTGAAGAATTAAACCTTCAGTGCTCATAAATTTTTCTTCAACACTTTTAACGGCTTTTATAATATTTGGCATTACTAATCCATTATCATTATGTAATGAAATCTTGTAATCAACAACTTTTCTTGTGTTCTCATCAATTATTGTAGAAAGATATCTTTTACCATTTTTTGATATCAAGTATGTAACATCTGTATATCAAATTTGATTTTCAGCTCTTGATAAGTTAAATTCTCTATTAATTAAATCTTTTGAAAATTTAGGCTTTTCCTTATATATTCTTTTTTCTGCTTTTTTCTTATTCTTAATAACATAGTTTGAATAAATATTATTTTCTCTCATAATTCTCCTTACTTTTCAATGACTAATATTTATACTGTATTCATATTTTAAATCTGCAGTAATTCTTCTATAACCATATTGGCATAAACTATCAATGAAAATTTTTTGTATTAATTTTGTTATTTGTTTATCTTTGTTTAATCGTTGTGAATAAATATTTTTATATTTAAGTCAGTATGATCTTTTAAGATTAAATAGCTCTAAAACATCTTTTAAAAAAAGTTATTTTTATCTACCAATTCTTTTATGAAAAAAACTTTATTAATATTTTTCATATCAATAACTTTATTATGTTTTTTTAGTAATTCAATTTTCATATAATAATCGAGTCTGACTTTTTTCACTATATTCCCCCAAGATAAACTCAGAAAAACAAAAACACTGGTTTTTACACCAGTGAACGATTCTCAAAATATTAAATTTAGAAAATAAAAAACAAAGAGCCATTCACACAGTGCTTTGTTTTCCTTACTTATATTATATCATTTAACACAATGATTTTTTTATAGAATCTAAACATTTATATTTAATAAATAAAAAAACTCCGAAGAGTTTTAGTGTGCATCAGCCCAATCAAGCACGGATTGTTTTCCTTTTCTTTAGGCGAAAAAAATTACCTCTTGAAAATCACTTTCCAAATATACCTTTATTATAGCGTTACAAAAAAATAAAAAGAAGTGAAAATTCACTTCTTCCCAACACTCTAGTTTTAGCCTCTAAAAAGTTCCCTAAGAAGCTAGTTGTTCCACAAGTAGACTAGGTCACCTACAAGCAGCTTTCCACAATTAAATCCTTAATTGATATTTATATTATAACGTTACAAATGAAAAATTTATACCCAAATATCATAGTAAAAATTTTGTAAATTTGGGTAGCAGGATAAAGACTGATATCATTTTGACTATAAACCCCCTAAAAGGTTGGTTTATTCGGCCAAAAAATGATATCAGTGAAAATAAAAGTGATATCACATTTGATATCACTTTTAACAATCGGCACCCGATTTTTTCTAAAAGTACTTTAAACACTATGTTTTTTAAACTTGCAAATGATATCACATTTGCAAAAAACTGATATCCTTTGCAAAAAATATTCTTTGAAATTGAGTAAACAAAATTAATTTATTATTTATTACTTTTAATATTATTACAATCTCTGCATAACATTTTTAAATTTTCTGGTGTTGTTTTACCTTTTTTCGACCATGGTATTCAATGATCACCTTGCATTAATTCAATATCAAACTTCTTTTGGCAAACAAAACATTGTCCGTT
Organism: Spiroplasma endosymbiont of Dioctria linearis; assembly: GCF_964030865.1. Lineage (NCBI taxonomy): Bacteria > Bacillati > Mycoplasmatota > Mollicutes > Entomoplasmatales > Spiroplasmataceae > Spiroplasma > Spiroplasma endosymbiont of Dioctria linearis. The sequence continues at coordinate 734,656 of NZ_OZ034984.1, forward strand.
TTGTTTTTCATATTGAGAAATTTTTTGACTTTCTGTAAATGCTCGCAAACTCAAGTGTTTTTCCTCTCCAGAAAGAAGAAACTCATAAATACCTTTATTAGAAGTGACCTCATCATCTCTACGAAGTTCCTTTACCCTAATAGAAAATTCACTTGAATTATACGAATTTTCACTATATTTAAAATAAAGTCTACCTCAATCTACACTTTTCATTTCTGAATAATGATCAACGAAAGTGGTTTCAATTCAATTAATAACTTTTCTAAAATATGTTCACAATTCATTTGCATCATTATCAAGTTGATGAGTACTCATGTATTCCTCTATGGTTTTCATTTTTTTGTCTAAAATTATTCACCTTAAACTAAGTTCTAATAAATTTTGTCTATTGACTTGTACATTTACATAATATTTTGAAATCTTATCTGCACCTTGACCCGGAGCGGAAAAATATCTCTTAGCATCACTTAATCACGCTCCTGTATAAACAGCATTTCTAAGCTCTTGATTCGATAGTTGTTCACCCGCAATGTTAATAGTAGTAAATCAATCTAACTTTTCTTTATCAGTTCCCGTGCAAAAGTACACCATAAGTTTATAATTTAATATCTTGTCTTTTTCAACGTTGCTTAAACTATGAAAATAATTACTTTTAATATGAAAAATGTTAGAAACATATTCACATATACTTATAATCCTTTGTTGTCCATCTAAGACTTCAAAATTATCGTCTCCATTATCAACTCAATATAATACGTTGAGCGGAAAATTATTTAATACCGTATTAATCACCGCTTCACGTTGCTCACCTTTGTAAACATACTCCCTTTGATATGCTGGTCTTACATCTAATTTTCCACCATAAGCCTGAACACCAGTTAAGGCGTTATTTTTATAACCCTGCACCAAATCTCTAACTGGAATATTCTTTAATTTTATATCCATTATTTATTCTTCCTTTTTATTATTATTCTAAAATATTTAGCTACTCCATTAATCATTGAAAGATAATTACCAGCAGCTTTTGTTTCTTTGTTGCTCATAATACTATATCTTCCAATTCCATCAATAATTTCAAACTGATCAGGACTGAACTTATCTAAGAATGTAATTGGAACACCCATTGGTTCATAGTAATTTTCGGGAATTGACTTTGTAACATCAACATTAATTGCATCATAATTGTCATATTTTGGATTTTTACTATTATCATATTTATCAGTTAACACAAGTTCTTCGTGACGTTGAGCAAAGTCTAAGTTAGTGTATCACCTTACTCCTTTTACTTTTATGAATTTTCTACCTATTTTATCAATCTTCACAGTTGCAGCGTCGGCTCCATAATGTTCTGGAACAGCAAACCATCGGTCTCCTGAGTGTATACTTTTCCCAAGTCAAACTTTATTTTCTTTTATTAAAGGGAAAACATTTTTATAAGTAATCGCGTTTACATTTCCAATAATGGAATATTGTTTACCGTATTCCTCCATTAAATCTATAAATTCCCTAAAAAGACTAAACGGCGGATTTGTAACAACGATATCACTTTCTTTTAATAATTCAATACACTCATCCGATCTAAAGTCCCCGTTTGAAGTTTTGAAATTAATCATATCAAAATTATAAATATTTGAATCATCGCCCGTTCCATCATAGACCATAGCATATGATTTTCCGCCATCCTCTTTATAGTGAGTTGCAATTAATTTTTTTAGCCCCAAAAATTTAAATTGTTTATGAAAATAAACTCAAAATTGACTAGAAGCATTATCTAAAAGTTCTTTATCTTTAAACCTTTCATAAAACATAGTACGTTCAGTTTTAATTTTGAACCTTTTAACACTAATTCTATTTTTCAAAACAGATAAAAGTTCTGGATCATCACAATTACAAAGAACTGTTTTTCCCAAAAATTTTTCTGGATAATATCTAATTTCATCCTCGATAGTTTCTAGGGTTGTATAAAACTCATCATTTTTATTTTTATCAGCTTTTCTTAAATCTGCATTTTTAGCCATGTTTCTCGTTTTCCTTATTCTATAAGTAAATATTAGCATATATAAAATATGCTTTTTTTTATAAAAACAAATAGTATTTACTCAGATAATATAGTTTTAATAAATAATTGAGTGCACCATTAAGCGCCTTTAATATTTTAATGATGAATCTGAATTAATATATAAGGTCTATTTTGTACTCGTTTGGGATTTTTTACTTTATTCTGAGAACTCAAATTTAACCTGTCCTTTAAAATAAAAACAGTTACTTGATTCATCAATATCATTTTCATCTATAATGACAGTCTCTTGTTTAATTAGATTATTTTTGAATTGCTCAACATTATAAATATTATTATTTTCAGTATAGTGTCAAAATGCATTGCTCATACCGTTTCGTAAATTAATTTCATCTTCTGATATATTATTATTTTTGTAAAGTGTATCAACTAACAAACTACAATAGTCAAATAATTCCATATTATTAGTTTTGTTGTTTGATTTTTTTTGAATTTCTTTCAGGGATATCTTTGAGTTATAAAAAACTTCTGACAATTGAATTTCTTTAATGTCAACAATCACTAAAAATTCAACAAATTCTTTGGGTTTTCTTTTATCAAAAATCCTTACCCTTACTTCACCATTTGCAAAAGCATCTAACGCCACACCATCAATTGCGTCTGATGAGGGCCCGGTTCTTCTTGCTATGATAATTTCATTATTTGTATCATTTGTTTCTATCACAAGATCATCAATAAAGCCAATTCCCAAAACTTCAATAGCTCTATAAGATGAATGTGTGTTTATATTTTGTTCATTTATTGTATATAGATTATTGGTATTTCTAATCCCTATTTTGCATGCATCATTTAAGTTTAGAATATAACTTACTTTTAACTCAATTAAATTTGTTGCTTCAAATTCATAAATTTCTATAGTTATTTCAGAATCCCCTTTATCGGCAGAGAGTAAAACTTTATACTCCTTATTTTTATCTAAATCTTTTGACTCATTGAAAAGTGGTAAAAAGAACCTTTTAACATCCTCGTCATGTCGCACAATTTTTCCATTTTTATTGAATAATTTTAAATCTTCTTGATCATATCCTGAAGTAAATTTTTCTATAACTTTTTTGTCTTTATAACTAAAATATTGTTCATCCCTTGCGAAAATATCAACACTATAAATAACGTCTTGCGGAGTTATTAAATTTGATAAAGTTCCAAATGTAGTTTCCGGTTTTTCGGGTTCGTTGTTATCATTGTTATTCGGACTACACGAAATAGATGCGAATGTTGCTGATGTCACAATTACAATTGAACTCAACAAAGATAATATTTTTTTCATTTAAATTTTCCTTTGTATTATTTTAACTTAAAAAGGAAATACGAATTGTAGTTCCTTAAAATGATTACTTTTTTATACTCACTGTACAAGCATTATTTTTTTATATTTCTAAGAATTTTTTCAAATCTTTAAATAATAATTCACATTTAGACATTGCAGCCTCTTCATTATTACTTACACAAATGAAATATATTTTTATTTTTGGTTCAGTTCCCGAAGGCCTTACTGCAAATCAACTTCCATCTTCAAAGTAAAACTTCATTAAATTTTGTCCAGGCATATTGAATAAACCGTCAATATAATCTTCAACATAATTTAACTTTAAGCCACCCATTGATGAAAATTCTTCTTCTCTAAGTTTTTTCATAATAGGCTCTACTTTTGATTTAATTTCTTCCGGCTTAAAATTTAAGTTTTCAGTGTATGTATAATAATATCCATATTTAGCATATAGATCATTTAATACATCTATTAAAGTTTTACCTTTTTGTTTATAATATCATGCTGCTTCAACTAACATTGTTGTTGCTTGAATTCCATCTTTATCTCTTGTTGATGAATCAAGAACATATCCATAACTTTCTTCGTATGCAAATACAAAATTTAGATCTCTTTCAGACTCTTTTAAAATTTCTGAACCCATTCATTTAAAACCTGTTAGAGTTTTTATAACTTTAACATTATAAGTTTCATTTGCTATTCTATCACCTAAATCACTTGTAACAAAACTTGAGTACATAGCTGGATTTTTAGGAGTTAACTTATGTTTTTTCATTTGACTTAATTTTCATTCAATTAATAATGGACCAGTTTGATTACCATCAATTCTAATTCATTTTCCCTTATGATTAACAGCACAACCAATTCTATCTGCATCTGGATCTTGAATAATAATAATTGAAGCATCTTTATGTTTTTCTCCATATTCTAAAGGAATTTTTCAAGCAGGTTCAAATTCTGGATTTGGATTACCAACATTTTTAAACGTTGCATCTTCAAATGCATGTTCTTTTACTTCTATTACTTCATAACCAAAACTTCTCAATAATGGTGGAGTAAATTCAGTTCCTGTTCCATTAACAGCTGAATAAATCATTTTAAATTTATCTCTTGATTCATTCTTATAAAATTGTAAATTTTCAATCATTTCTTTATATTTTTTTAATACATTTTGAGGAACAACTTCTAAAAGAGTTTTATCAAACTTATAATTTCAATTTAAAATATCACTTATTTCTTCCATATATTCAGCAATTATTTTTGTATCTTCATCAATTAATTGACATCCAAATTCATCATAAATTTTATATCCATTATAAACTGCAGGATTATGACTTGCAGTAATTACAATTCCTCCAATGGCATTTAATTGCTTTGTTGCAAAAGAAACTACTGGAGTTGGTTTCATAATATTATCTTTAAATAAATATGCTTTAATTCCAAAACTTGTTAAAATCTCAGCAGCTAATTGAGAAAATTCTTTTGAGAATTTTCTATTATCATGACCAATAACAACACCTCTATTTAAAACATCTCCATATTTTGATAACAATAATTTTGCATAACTCATTGTCACTTTTTTAATTGTATATAAATTAAATCTACCTGGTCCGGCACCAAGAATACCTCTTATACCAGCAGTTCCAAATTCTAATTGCATATTAAATGCAGCATTTAATTCATCATCACTAGCTTTTAATAATTCCTCTTTTAAATTTTCATCTAAGTGATTAGATTTCAATCACTCCTGATAGACTTCATTATTTTTATTAAAATTCATGTTTTTTCTCCTTTAGAAATTTTATTGGTTTATAAGAAAATCTATGAATATCCAAAACACCAAACTCTTTAACTCTATTTTGGTGATCAATTGTACAATATCCCTTATTTTTTATAAAGTTATATTGTGGATATTTTAAATGATAATTATTCATTATCCTATCTCTATAAACTTTTGCTAAAATGCTTGCAGCTCCTATAGTAATGCTCAAGTTATCTCCCTTAATAATTTTTATAGTTTTACACAAATCTAATTCTATATTTTCTCCATCAATTAAGCAAACTTCTGGCTTAATTTTTAATTTTTTAATAGAATCTACCATTCCTATTCGACTTGTTTTCTTTGGATTAAATTCATCTACAAATTTTGAATCATATTCACAAATGCTATAGTCAATACAATTTTTTTTAATTTCATCAAACAATTCTTCTCTTTGCTTTTCATTTAATAATTTAGAATCTTTAATTTTAAAGTTGTTATACTCAGGTTTTAAAATTACAGTTGCTACAACAATTGGACCTGCCATTGCTCCCCTACCAACCTCATCACTTCCAGAAATTAAATTAACCTTATTTTCTTCTCTTATTTTTTGATCAAATAAGTATCTTGAGTTTTCTATCATTCAACTGTTAAATCACTTACTACTGTTGAATCTAAATCATTTTCCTTAATTGATTGGTTTGATATTTCCTTAATTTCAATTGGTTTTTCAAATGAAATTTTTCCTAAATTATTTTTAATAATGTCATGAATAAAAAGTTCAATAGCTCTTTCAACATCAGCTATTTCATCAAGAATTGTAAATTTATTTCTTTTAGCAATTTCTTCAAAGATAGTAAATGTATCATCATAATCTATTGGTCTTAATACGTGCTTATTAATTTTATAAGTATTTTCAATTAATGATGGATATGAATTATAAATATATCTCATTAATTTAGTTGCCATTCTCTCTTTTGGAATGACATCTAATCTAATTGAATTAGTAGCAGCACAATTACAAGCTACAGTTTCATTTTCAAACTTTGCAGGTAAAATTCCGGGAGTATCAATCAATGTAATATTATTTGTCATTACAATTCTTTGCATACCTCTTGTTACTCCTGGTTTATTGCCTATTTTTAAAGTCTTACCTCTTGATAGTTTTGAAATAACAGTTGATTTTCCAACATTTGGAATACCAACAACTAAAACATTAAGTTGTGGTTTTTCTATTCCCCGTTTTTTTTGTTTTAATTGTGATTCTTTTGTCATTTCATTTATAAGCTTTAAAACATCACTATAAATATCAGCTTGCTTATCTTTTACAATATATGTTGTATTTCCAATGGATTTAAAATATTCAGTCCATTGATTAGTTATATCTTTATCTGATAAGTCAAATTTAGTTAAAATTATTAATCTTGGTCTAGTGTTTAAAACTTTTCTTAATAATGGATTTTGTGTTGAAAAAGGTGCTCTTGCATCAACAATTTCCATAACAAGATCTACTATAGAAATCTTTTGTTCAATTTCCTTAATACTTTTATTCATATGACCTGGGAATCAATTAAAACTTGATTTTTCATCATTCATAGGATTACCTCCTCAGTGATAGTATCATTTTATAGTTTAATTATTAAAAAATCTAATTTATTTTTTAATTATTTATGATACTTTTGTTTTTTATTTATTTTAAACCCTCTATAAATTTGTTCCAATAAAATTATTCTTACCAAATTATAAGGTAAAGTGATTAAACCAAAACTAATTTTATTATTATGAATTTCTCTAAACTCTTGGCTAAATCCATCACTTGGACCAATTATAAAACATATTTTCCCATTTTTAAAATTTTGATTTTTTTCTATGGTTTCAGCAATTAATTCAGAACTATATTGCTTAGAGTTAATATCTAATAAAAATATTTCGTAATCTTTACTTTCTTGTAATTTTAAATTAATATTTTGCTCATTTTTTACCATATTAGATTTTATATCACCATGATCAAATTCATTAATTTCAATCATCTCTAACATAGAATGTTTTTTAAGCTTATCAATGTATGCTTCATATACTTCTCTATATTCCTTATTAACTTTATTAAAACAAATTATTTTTATTTTCATATTTACTCCTAAAACTCTTATAATTATACACTTACATATTTATTCAAAAAAAAATATGATAAAATATAAATATATTTTGGAGGATATTTTATGGCTGAAAAAAATAAATTTTATTCAATTTTAGACTACAGACCACAATTTGAAAATATAGTTGATGCACTTGTGCCTGATATTCAATTTTCTTATTCTGCTATTATGAATAATTCAACTATTCAAACATATTTTAATATGATTTCACTTGAATATTATGGATATGAATATTATCAATTATTGAGATTAAATAAATTAGAATTTAAAGTTAGTGAAAGAGCATTAAACTTAACTATTTTAGAAATGGTTTATAATATAATTACACAAATCATTGCAAGAAAATGAAGATATTCTGAGTATATTGCATATGATATGTATATATTACCTTTACGTATTAAAAAATATATTAAGGCAATGAATTATGAATTTATAGAGTATGAAACTGCAAGTAAAAAACCAATTTTAAAATTAGTTGGACAGCCTTCAAGAATTGTTGTTGAAGAATTGGTGGATGAATTTCATGATGATAGATTGAACTATGTTATAGAGCAATTTAGATCTACTGGTGAAGATGAAGTTGAAATGAAATTAATATTATTTAAAAGCATTTCTCTTTTCGCTCATGAGGGTGAAGCATTAATTTATCAAAAGTTTGGAAAATATTTTGCAGAAAATTATTTTAGAGATGTTAAAAGTTTAGAATCTTATAAAGCAGATAATTTATCTGCAAAAGAAAAAAAACATGTGTCTAAAATTATTAATGATATTTTTAATATAACTTTACTTTCAGTCTTATTAATGTCAGACGCAATCAAAACTGGTGTATGAAAAAAAATGAAAGATATTGAAAAAAGAAGAATAGAATTAGAAAGTACTCAAAAAACAATTGAAGAAGCTAATAAAAAATTACAGGCTATTTCTCAAAGAGAAAAAGAGATAAAGAAAATTGAAATTAAATAAAACTCTCTAAGGTATTTTAATAAAAGAAAACTTATTAAAATATATAGGGAGTTTTATTATTTTAAAATAGTAAAAGCCTAATTATCAAAAAAATCTAATGATTTTACTAATAAAAGCAATAAATAAAAACCAATAGATTATTATCTATTGGTTTTTTAATTTTAAAATTTCATTCCACCAAGATTTGGCATTTTTCCAGATTTAAGTGATTTAGTTAATTCAATAACTTGCTTTTTACCTTTATCAAATTGATTTAAAAGCTCATTAAATTCTTTTTCTGTTCTACCTGAACCTTTTAAAATTCTTTGCTTTCTAGTTATTGCTTTTAGAAGTCTTGGTTCTCTTCGTTCTTTTAATGTCATAGAAGTCATTAAAATATTTGCAACTCAAAGTTTTTGTTGAGCCTGATTAATTTGTGTTTCACTAACTTTACCATTTAATCCTGGAACCATTTTCATAATTCCTCCAAGATTTCCCATTTTTGCAACTTGTTCCATTTGATTTCTTAAATCCTCTAAATCAAATTGACCTGCAAACATTCTTTTCATTGTTTTTTCCATTGTTCTTTGGTCAACAACATCAGCTGCTTTTTCAAATAATGTTTCAACATCACCCATTCCAAGAATTCTATCAGCCATTCTTTTTGGGTAAAATTCAGCAAGAGCTCCAATTCCCTCACCCTCTCCAATAAATTTAATTGGTAGTTTTGTAATATCAGTTATTGAAAATGTTGCTCCCCCTCGAGCATCTCCATCAAGTTTTGTAACAATAACTCCTGTTAATTTTAATAAGTTATTAAATTCTTGTGACACGTTTATAATATCTTGCCCAGTCATTCCATCAACAGTAAGAATTATTTCCTGAGGAGAAACAACTTTTCTAATTTCATTAAGTTCATCCATTAATTGTTTATCAATTTGCAAACGACCTGCAGTATCTAAAATTATTACTTCATAACCATTTTTTTGAGCATAATCAACTGCTTGCTGTGCAGTTTTAACAGGACTTTGTTTACCTTGTTGAAAAACATCTAGATTATTTTTTTGACCTAATTCAACTAATTGATCAATAGCTCCTGGTCTATAAATATCTAAACCAACCATTAATGTTTTCTTTTTATTTTTTTTGGTAATTAAATGGGAAAGCTTACCAACTGTTGTTGTTTTACCAGCACCTTGTAAACCAACCATCATAATAATTGATGGCTTTTTATCTATTTCTAATGGTTTATTTGTTTTCCCTAAAATTTCAACTAGTTCTGCGTGAACTATTTTAACCATTTGTTGATCTGCTCTAACACCTTGTTCAATGAAAACACCTTGAGCTTTTTCCTCAATGTTTGCTATAAACTTTTTAACTACATCAATATTAACGTCTGCTTCTAAAAGAGCTAATCTAATTTCTCTTAATACATCTTTTACATTATCACTATTTAAAGTAGTTTTTTTTAAATTCTTTTCAATAGACTTTTTCATTCTATTGGCTAAAAAATCTCCAAATCCCATAGTTTCACTCCAATCTCAATTAATTATAACAAAAAACACAATTTTTGAAATGCCAAAAAAATAATTATAATTATCTAAAAAGTAAAGGTTAATAATAAATAAAATTATAGTTTTTTTGTAAATCTATAATTAAAAAATTTAATGAAGATAAATTAAAAACGCTAGTTGAAACTAGCGTTATAAATCTTAAGACAGGAATTTATTTTCCTTAGTTCACATTTCCTATAATCTTATTACTTCTCGTTTTTCACGGATTATAGTTATATAAATGTCTCCTGGAGTCTTATTTATTTTCTGAATGCTTTCTTTTAAATTTAAAGATATTTTTTTCATACTATAATCATCTACAACAGATGGATTTACCATAACTCTTATTTCTCTTCCTGCTTTAAGAACATAAACTTTAAGAACACCTTCTTGTTGTAAACAAATATCTTCAAGTTCTTGCATTCTTATAAAATATTGATCTGCATCATTATTTCTGGCTCCTGGCCTTGCAGCACTCATAGTATCTGCTATAGCTACAATTTCTGCATAGTATGTTTCTTTTTCAACATCATTATGATGTGATTCAACTGCATTAATTATTTCAGACTCTAGATTATATTTTTTTAGAATATCTACTCCTAATTTTACATGACTTCCTTCTTGCTCGAAGTCCACAGCTTTTCCAATATCATGTAAAAGACCAGATTTAAGTCCTATTTTTTCATCAAGACCCATCTCTAAAGCAATTTTTCTAGATATCTTTGCAACTTCAATTGAATGCTGCAAAGCATTCTGACCATAACTATGTCTAAATTTTAATTTACCTAGCATTTTAACTATTTCTTCAGGTAAATCATCAATATTTAAATTTAACAGGACTTCATTTCCAATCTCCAAACAATGCTTATCCAATTTTTCTTCTTGAATTATTAATTGTTCTTCAATTGTAGCCGGATGAATTCTTGCTGTTTTTATAAGTTCGCTTAAAGTTAAATATGCAATTTCTCTTCTTATTGGATTAAAAGAAGATATTGTCACCCTATTTGGAGTATCATCAATAATTAAATCAACACCCCCATAAGATTGAAATGTTTTTATATTTCTTCCTTCTTTACCAATAATTTTACCTTTTCAAGAATCATTTTCAATTTCAAAAAAAGTTGTATTTTTTTCAGAAGTGATTTCAATATGACAACTTTGCATTGCATCTATTAATATATCAGAAGCTTTTTTTTCAGCTCTAACTTTTAATTTATTTTCATAATCTTTAATTTTATTTGAAAGTTCATTTAAATATTTATTTTCTACAATATTAAATAACTCTGTTTTTATTTGATCTTCAGTTAAATTTGAAATATTTTCAAGAGCTAACTGAAATTTCTTTTTTTGAATGGCTAATTCATTTTTTATTTTATTTGTATTAATTTTTTCCTGAATTAGTTCTTCTTCCTTCTTATTCAAAATTTCTATTTCTTCAAAGAATTTTTCTTTTTTTTGTTTTAAATTTTTAGTTTCAATTAAAATTTCTTCTCGGATATATTCAGCGTCATTTTCAGCATTAAGTTTTATTAAAGCTGCATCTGCTTTTGCTTCCGCTAGAATTTTCATTTTAACTTCTTTTGACTCGTCTAATGTTTTTTTAAAAATGTATTTGCGCTGACGAGACTTAATTAAATATACTATAACTGTACCTAATACAATTAAAAGCACTATTAAAAAAGATATTATCGCAATATACACATGTACTAAATCATCGTTCATAACTAGCATTGTTCTCCAATCCTAGAAAAGCGTGGCGTTGCCTTATGCAACGTTATTATTTTACATTAATTAATAACAATAGTATAAATAGCAAAGAAGATTTTATAAATAAAAAAATAAACAAAAATAATAATAATTTTTGTTTATTTGAAAATATTATCCAACATGTAGTTCAACTTCAAAAGTAAAACTCTGAGCTGATCAATTAAAAGAAGAATTCTCATTAATTGATTGTGCTTTTTTATATGTAATAATATAGTGAATATGTTCATGAGAATGCTCTGCTTTGGAAATTATATTTTCATTAAAACTAAATGAGGCACTTTCATTCTCCTCTTTTACTGCACTAATAAATAAAATTTCAAAGTTTTTTGTAGGTAAAATTGATTCATCCATAATTACATTTTCAACTTTTTTTGCAGCTTCTTCAATTGCATTAATTGCCTCCTCTTCTGTTTCAACAGCTACTTTATTTAAAACTTTTTGCAAATTTTTTACTGTATTTTCAATAGTATTTACATTATTACAAGCAATAACACTTGTGCTAGCTGTACCAATAAGTCCAAATGAACCCAATAAAGTCAAGATTTTTTTCATATATTTTTTCTCTAATTTCTATTTCTAATATCTTTATTAGATATAAAAATTATAAATTAGATTTATGATTTTTATTTATAATTTTTATAAATAAAAATAATTTAAATTTAATAAAAAATTTTAAAATAAAAAAAACTGCATTAAATACAGTTATAAATTTATTCAATACTTTCTTTAAGTTTAGCTTGAATTTCTAAGTATTTTTCTGGATTATTATTAAATCATTCCCTCACTGATTCTTTTCCTTGACCAATTTTTTCTTCACCATATGAATATCAAACTCCAGCTTTATTTAAAATATTATATATTGTAGCCATTTCAATAATTTCAAGATCTTTTTCTACACCTTTATTATATGCAATAGTAATTTGACAAGTTTTAAAAGGTGGCGCTACTTTATTTTTTACAACTTTAATTTTAACTTTATTTGCAGTTGCCTCACCATTTGTAGATATTGTTTCACCTTTTCTTACTTCTAATCTTATAGATGAATAAAATCTTAAAGCTCTTCCACCAGGAGTTATTTCAGGACTTCCAAATATGACACCAACTTTTTCTCTCAATTGATTAATAAAAATTACTGTAGTATTAGTTTTCGAAACTATACCATTAATTTTCCTTAAAGCTTTTGACATCAATCTTGCTTGTAACCCAATTTGTTGATCTGACATTTCACCTTCTAATTCTGCTTTAGGAACTAAAGCAGCAACAGAGTCAACTACAACTATATCAATAGTATTTGATTTAATTAACATTTCTAAAATATCTAAAGCCTGTTCACCTGAATCAGGTTGAGCCACAACTAAATTTTTAATATCTATACCAATATTTTGAGCATACCTTGGGTCTAATGCATGCTCTGCATCAATAAAAGCTGCCCTACCATTATTTTTTTGTGCTTCACAAATTGCATGTAAAGAAAGCGTAGTTTTACCACTTGATTCTGGTCCATAAATTTCTATAATTCTACCCTTAGGATATCCTCCAACGCCAATAGCTCTGTCAAGTAAAAAACTACCTGTTGGAGTAACTTCAATTGCTGAATTGGCAGCATCTCCTAATTTCATAATTGATCCTTTTCCAAAAGTTTTTTCAATATCTTTTAATACACTTTTAAAAGCAGGATCATCATAAATATTATTATCACTCATATTTAAAAGCACCTCATTTGTATTTTTTTCTAATATTTTTTCTATCATATATTTTCCTCCTCAATTATCATTATCGACAATAAGGAATTAAAATTAAATTTCTAAAATTTTATTAATAATAAATTCACTTGCTCTAGTTTTATACTCTTCTCTTGTAATACTTTCTTTAATAAGAAATTTATAAATAAAATTTTTATTTTTAAATCTAAAACCAACAAAACTTAAACCAGATTTGTTATCTTCATATTTTGGTGGAGCATAACCTGTAAAACCAATAACAATATCGGAACTAATTTTTTCACTAGTTTTTTCTAACATTAAAGCTAGAACTTCTTTTGAAACAACACTATATTTTTTAATTACTTCTATATCTATTCCTAAAATTTTTGTTTTAAAATCATCAGAATAACAAATAAATGAACCCTTGAAATATTCACTAGCTCCAGAGATATTTGTTATTTGATTTGCAAAATACCCTCCTGTAAATGATTCACAAGTAGATAATGTTAAATTATTTAATTTTAAATATTCAAATAATTTTTTCATATACAAATCCTTAAAAAATATAGTGAGATTAAATTATCATAACCCACGTTTTGTAACACTTACGTGCATCAACTATCTATCTATCGCTTATGCATGCGATCCCAAAGGCTTGTTGAATTCCTCACCCTTAAGCTCCTCTACCAAAATTTGAGTTTCTTGCTTGTGGAGTTTACCCGTTCCATTTCACTATTTCTAGCTAATCGTCTCTGTGGCACTTTAAAAAGCTTATCATAGGCATAAATGCCCTTAGACTATACTTAAGTCGTTACCAATAAATTGGTACCTAAAGTTATTTTTTTCTCTAGCACAAACACTACATTCATCTCAGAATGTGCAAGCGTGGAGTTTCCTCTATATTATTTTTCAAATATAGCAGTTGATTCAAAATTAATCTCATTGTTTATTTTATACTAAATTACTTATTATATCTCTCTTTTTCTAAATTAGAAATTCTCTTAATAAGATCTGAACTATTTAGTCCCGCTCTTGCTAATGCTTCCATTTGACTTTCACTTAATTTTAAAGTTGCCAATGTTTCTGTTAATTCATTTGATAATCTATTAATATTTTCTTTTAAAGTGGCTATTTCTTTTTGTTTTTTAATATCTTTTTCTTCGAAAAATTTATAATCTTCTGCTATCATATCTAAAAAAGCATCAACTTCTTCTACTTTATAACCTTTATATTCAACTTCAAAATCTTTATCAATAATTTCTTGTTTAGTTAATTTTATAAAATCTGCCATTTTTTATACCCCCATTTAGTCTAATTGTATCTCATTTTATAATTTTTTGTAGAGATATATCGACTAATATATTTGGGTGAGATTTTGATATTAAAAAATAAAGGAATGTATTTAGAAACTATTATAAATAATAGTATAAGTACTATTGAAGAAAATAGTGGTTTTATTTATAAAATGCCTATTAATAACAATATTATTTCAGTTAAAGATAATATTATTACAGCAAGATTAAAGAAGAGCTATTTTTGTGATTATATTGGTTTATGAAAAGGAACTTATTTAGAATTTGAAACCAAAGAGTCTGAGAAGGACTATTTTAATTTGAATAATCTTTCTCAACAACAATTTGAAAAATTAAGATTAGTAAATAAAAATTATGGATTAGCTTTTCTAATAATATATTTTCATTTATATGAAAAAATATATATTATCCATATAAATGAATTAGAAAATATAAAAATTAAAAAAATACCCTATCAGTATTTCAAAGATAGTTTCTTGGAAATAAGTTTTTCAGGTATTAGTTTTAATTTTAATGATATTTTTAATCATTTAATCAATTATACATAGTTATTTTTACAGAAGTTTCTTTTGACTTATCTTCTAGTTTCTTCAATAAATCTTTAATATTATTAATTTTACATTCATCAATTATTGACATAATCTTTGGTTTTGAAATACCAAGTTCAATAAAATTTTCAATTTTATCTATTTCATTATCTGTAAGTTTATAATCAAAAATTTTTTCAATAAAGTTATATGTATTATCATTTCTTAATTTAGAATGTTTCTCTTCTAACTCTACAAGCAACCTATTAAATAAAGGTGTAAGATCAAGGATAGTTTTTTTACCTTTTTGTTCCAGCTTAATAATTCGATTTTTTAATAACAAAGATATTTCTTTTTCAATTTCTTCTTTTGAAAGTATCATATGTTCTGCTATTTGTGAAGGTGTAAAATTTTTTTGCTCATCATTTGATAACTCCATAATTATTAGTAAAATAGCTAATTGATTTTCATTAATTTTAATTTTTGAATAATTTAAAATTAAAAGAGTTTTTTTGCTTATTAACCCTGTTTTAAAAAGTTCAAACATATTTTTTTACAAAATTAAAACTTGCTATTTGCAAGTCTTTTAAATTTTGTTCTTATTATTTAGCTACTGCTTCTTTTAATTGTTTAGCTACTTTAAATTTTGTTACTGTTGTTGCAGCAATTTGGATTTTCGCTCCAGTTGCTGGGTTAACACCTTCACGTGCAGCTCTTTCAGCAGTAACAAATTTACCAAATCCTGCTATTGCAACTTCATCTTTATTAACTAGAGCATTTACAATTTCATCAAATACGAAGTTAATTATTTTTTCAGCATCAGCTTTTGTATTACCAAATTCTACTGAAACTTTTTCTGATAATTCTTTTTTTGTCATGGCTATACACCCCTATCTCTATACTACCTTAGCATGTTGGAAAAAGTCATTTACTAACGCACTAGGCTTATGATTATTGTATAGTATTTTATATAGTATTTCAAACATTGGCACTTTAATTTTATATTTCTGGCTGATCTCATAAGCTAACTTACAAGATAAAACTCCTTCAACAGTATTCTTATGAGAAATTAAAACAGTCTTTGCATCATCTTTTTGAGCGATTTGAACTCCCAATGAAAAGTTTCTTGATTTTAATGATGAAGCAGTTAGGATCAAATCACCAAGTGTTGCAAAATTCATAAATGTTTCTATTTTAGCTCCAAATTGTTTTGCTATAGTATATATTTCTGCATTTCCTATTGTAATTAATGATGCTTTTGAATTATCTGCTGCTGAAAAACCATGCAGCAATCCCGCAGCAATAGCAACACTATTTTTTAATGCTGCAGCAACTTCACACCCAACTACATCCGTTGTGGGTTTCACAATAAAGTATTCATTAGAAAATAAATTTGCTATATATATAGCAGTTTTTTCATCTTCATTGCAACTCATGACACAAGTTGGTTTTCTCATAATTACTTCAATTGCAACAGAAGGTCCATAAATTGCACCATAAGATTTCATAACATCTTTGCCTTGAAATCTTTTTTTAATTTTTTTACTTAATAAATCAAGATTTTCTTCATCTAAACCTTTGGCTACATTTATTATATGCATTTCACGCTTTCCAAATTTTATTACATTTTCAATTGCATTATCTAAAGCAAAAGTTGGTACACTTAAAATTACAATATTTGCTTTTTCCATGGCTGCTGCAAAATCTGTTGTTGCCTTTATATTTGAATTAATTAGTAAGTCCTGAAAGAATTTAGAGTTCAAATGATTATTATTAATATCTTCAACTTGAGTTTCTTCAATTCCATACATAATTACATCATGACCATTGTCTGCTAAAACATTAGCTAAAACTGTTCCATAAGCTCCAGTCCCTATTATTGCTATTTTTTCTTTTTGCATATTTTTATTTCCTTTCTCTAAAAATTATAGTTATTGGTACGCCACTAAAATCAAATTGTGAACGAATTTGATTTTCCAAAAATCTTTTATATGAAAAGTGAACAAATTCAGGATTATTCACGAATAAAACAAATGTTGGTAAGTATGCTTCTACTTGAGAAGCATAGAATATTTTCAATCTACCTCCATTATGATTTGGAGCGGGATTAATTAATTGAGCCTTATTGAAAACTTCATTTAATAAACTTGTTCTAATTCTTTTTTTAATATTTTTTTGAACTAAATCAACAATATCAAATATCTTATGTATTCTTTTATTTTCTTTTGCCGAAATAAATAAAACCTTTGCATAATTTAAATACTTAAAATAAGCCTTAATTTCTTCTTCTTTTCTTTTCATAGTATTGGTTTCTTTATCTTGAACTAAGTCTCATTTGTTACCAATAATTATTATAGGTTTATTTTCTTCAAAAGCAAAACCTCCAATATTTGTATCATGATCTTTAATATTTTCACTTGAGTCTAAAATTAATAAAACAATATCTGACTTATTAATCGTACTTATTGATCTTAAGTAACTATATTTTTCAAGATTTTCATAAATCTTACCTTTTTTTCTCATACCAGCAGTGTCTATAATTGTATAACTATTTCCATTATATTTTATTTTACTATCCACTGCATCAACTGTTGTTCCGGCAATTTCAGAAACTATCATTCTATCTTCACCAACTAATGAATTCACTAAACTTGATTTACCAACATTGGGTCTTCCAACAATTGCTAGTTTAAGTTCATCACTTTCTTGACTTTCATCAAACTTTGGAAAACTTTCAATTATTTTATCCAGCAAATCTCCTATTCCAATACCGTGAGTAGAAGATATCATAAAGGGTTCACCAAAACCTAAAGTCATAAAAGTAAAGGACTCATCAAATTGATCCTTTTTATCATATTTATTGACAGCAAGAATTACAGGTTTATGAGTCTTATAAAGTATCTTAGCAACTGCTTCATCTTCTTGAGTTATTCCATCTTTATAATTAATTGCAAAAACAATAACATCTGCTTCTTTAATTGCAATTTCTGCTTGCATTCTTATTTCTTTTGAAAATGGACTATCTTGTAAAGTTATTCCACCCGTGTCAACTACAATAAAAGGTAAAGTTAGTCATTCAGCTTTACCATACATTCTATCTCTAGTGACTCCAGGTTTGTCTTCAACAATAGCCTTTTTTTCTCTGATTATTCTATTAAAAAGTGTAGATTTACCAACATTGGGTCTTCCAACAACTGCTACAATTCCTTTTCTTGCCATAAACTACACCTCCTTAAAAAGTAATTACTATTTAAGTTTTTCTATTTTGTTTAAAATTAATCTAATTACTTTATTTATATTTAATTTACTTGTATCTAAATATCAAGCATCAGGGGCTATTTTAAGTGCCCCCATTTCTCTTTTTTTATCATAATCATCTCTTTGTTGAATTTGTCTTAAAATATCTTCATAAACATTTGGCTTTATTTTTCTTCTTTTATTTTGATTAAATCTTCTCTCTGCTCTTGATTCAACTGAACAATCAAAATATATTTTTAATTCTGCTTCTGGAAGAACAACCGTAGTAATATCTCTTCCAATTACAATATTGTTTTTATTTTGAGTCATTTTTCTTTGAGCTAAAACCATAAACTCTCTAACCTTATTATTTTTTGCTACATATTTAATATTTTCTGCCACTTCATAGTCAAAAATACTTTTTCCATATTCTATATTATTTACTAATATAGACTTTTCATTTATATATTCAAAATTAAAGCTTTTAATCTGTTTTTCAATTTCAGCATCCTTTAAAAAATCAACTTCATTATCTAAACAAAATTTAGTAAAAGCTCTATACATAACTCCAGTATCTATAAAATTCATTTTCAACTTAACAGCTATTCTTTTCATAACTGAACTTTTACCAGAACCTGCTGTACCGTCTACTGCGATATTAATATATTTCAATTGCTTTTATCCTCCTATTACAAATATTGGAATTATTATTGCTAAAAACATTAATACTACTAAAACAATTAAAATTGGTAAAACTCATTTAAATCGATATTTTCTTTCTTGTAATTTTCAGGTTTTCAAAACTTTATTTAAACCCTTTTCATTTTTTTCACTAACCTCTATTATCATTTGTTGAGTACTTCTATTATCTTTACTTCTTACTTGTTGAACAGTTGTCATTGAAATATCTTGTGGATTAGTTTTTAATCAAGCTTGCTTTTCTTTTAACTTATCAATATTTCTTTGAAAATTTTTATCGTTTGCTTGTAAGCTATTATACAAATTAATATACTTATCATTTCTTAGGTTAAGTGAACCTTCATCTTCTTCAACTTCACTAATAAAATTTTTATTAACTTGATTTAAACCAATTTTTTTAAGTTCTGATATTTCTAATTTCATTTCATATTTTAAATCTTCAGGAAATAAACTTGATGACTTGTCTCTATCTAGATAAGGTTTTTCAAATTCATGTTTTGCATCAAAAATTGATAACTTTTCCTTAAAAAAATCTAAATCTATCATTTTCAATTTTTCAAAAGTTGAATGTATTACTGATTTTTCATCTTGTATATTTTTTTTATAAGCAATTTCCTTTTTCACTTTTTCATGAATTGGCTTATTACGTTCCATTCTTGTTAGGTTCATTTTTTTCACCCCATTAACTTATATATTATAAATTAAATATGGAAATAATTGAAATTATTGTTATTATATTAAAGAAAAGGAGATGGTTTTTATGAAGAAAACTTGAATTGATAAATCAATGTGTATAGGATGTATGGCATGTGTGCAAATTGATGAAACTGAGACTCTTTTCATGGATGAAGATGGTTTTGCTGAAGCAAACGATAATGATCTAGAATTAGTTGAATGCCAAATGGTATGTCCTACAGGTGCAGTTAAAATTGGTGATGAATAAAAAAAGTTCTCAAAAGAGAATTTTTTTTATTCATTTATTTATTAATATTTTATAATAATAACTTATTTAATAAAACTCACTCATTAATAGTCTATTAAATTTATTTATTACAACTATAAAATAATTAGCCTTTTGGACAGTCTAATATCTTTTCTTTCTTTTTTTTTTTTTTTTGATAATGCGAAATTATAATTTCTTGTAATTTCAAAATTATTATATCATAGTTAAAAAAATATTATAATTTTTAATTATAATATAGAATTTTTTCCACTATAAGTTAAATAAAAAAATCCTAATATTAGGATTTTTTTATTAATAACTTATTTCTTCTTTTACTGTTCTTAATTGATTAAATACTTCTGATTGATATTTTTTTGTTCCATTAATAACAGCCAATAATGGTTGTTCTCCAACTTTTGTTGGTAATTGTAAAGTATCTCCAACATATTTTGCAATACCATTAATTAATGCTGTTCCACCACATAAAACTATTCCATTTCTGAAGATATCTCCAGCTAATTCTGGAGGTGTCATTTCAAGAACTTGAACTACTAATTCAATAATTCTTGACAAAGGAACTTTTAATACTTCTCTTAATTCTTCTGGTGTAATTTCAATTTCTCTTGGTAATCCTGAAACAACATCACGTCCATAAACTTTCATTGATTTTTCATCAATAAATTTTGCAAGTGAACCAATATTAATTTTGATTATCTCTGCTGTTTTAATTCCAATTTCCATTCCATATTGTGCTCTTATGAATTTTAGAATTTCTTCATTTAAATAGTTACCTGCTATTTTAATAGATTTTGAAATAACTATATCTCCAGATGAAATAACTGCAACGTCAGTTGTTCCACCACCCATGTCAACAACAAGTCTTCCTGTAGGAGCATTAATATTTACTCCCCCACCTAAAGCAGCCATTTTTACTTCTTCTTCAATAAATACTTCTCCAGCACCTAAACTAATTGCAATTTTTTTAAGTGCAGTTTTTTCTAATTGTGTAATTGCTGAAGGACAAGCTAATAACATTACACAATTTTTAAGAGTTTTTTCTAATCTAAGTCTTGCAAAAATATAATTTAATTGAGCTTGAGTAGCTTTGATATCAGTAATAACACCATCAACCATTGGTCTAACAATTCTTAGGTTTTTATTTCCTTTACCAATCATTTTGTATGCTTCTGCTCCAACTGCTACAATTTTATTTTCCTTAATTTTGTAAGCTACTATTGAAGGTTCATTATAAACTATTCCGTTTCCCTCAATATAAACTAATGTATACGCTGTTCCTAAGTCCATAGAAACAAATACTGGTTTTTTTCCTGCCATTTTTTTTATTTACCTCACTATTTTCAACTTTCATATACATTTTATCAAAGAAAAAGCCAAAAACTCAAAAAATTTATTTTTACTTGTAAAAGTGATTAATTTTTTTAACTTGAGGTTCTATTACTGCAAATAATGTATAGCAAATTGAAAATCTAACTAATTCTATTGCTGAAATAACACCTATAAAGATTCCTAAATTTTCTTTTATACTTGTTCATTCTCCTGAATGTGCCTCGTGATATGAGGTAATCATTCCTGTTGAAAAATGATTATGAGTATGACCGTGATCACTATTTGTTGTAATGTATAACATTAAAAATACTAATAGTGTGTAAATTATTGTTATTACAGGTACATAAATAACTATTGGTGTTCATTTTTTAAATCTATCCACGCTTTTAATTGGATGCTTATGAATACTTGAATTTCTAAAAATAAAGTAATAGACAAATCACATCAATCAAATTGATGCAAAATAGCCAAAACTATCAATTACTAAAGTTAATGGATTGTGAGCATCTATTAAGTGAATAAATGGCACTATAAATGCTATTATTCCAGAAAAGATTGGTCCTAGTGCTGCAAGTGATAATGTTATAACTAAAATATCTAATATTCTAAATGGAATTGCCACACCATATAATGGTATTTTGTCTAATAATTGCTCATATAACATTTCAAATGCTGATAATGCTACAGCTAATGCTAAGAAAACTCCTGTCAGAGTTATTTTAAATGTTAAATTTCTACGACTTGTAAATAAGCTACTTTTCCAATGAAAATCAGTATCATTTATATCATCGTGGTTACCTAGAGAATCAAAGTGGTGTTCATCATGATAATGGTCTTTTTTACCCTCTTTTACATCATCATGATCTGGTATTTCATGTTTTTTATCTTCCATATTTTTTTCTCCTTTTATTGTTCAAAAATATTATATACTAAATTATAAAAATTATAATTAAAAATTATAATTTTTATAATTTTTACTTTTTTTATTTGTTGTTTATAATAATATTGTGTGTATTTTCGGGGCAAGGTGTGATTCCTTACCGATGGTAATAGTCCATGAACTTGTAAAAGAGTTGATTCAGTGAAATTCTGAAACCGACGGTAAAGTCCGGATGAGAGAAAATACCATAACATTTTTATAAACTTTTTAGTTTATAGTTTTGTTGTATACTAAGCGCCCTTTTCTTTTTTATAATGGTAAGGGTTTTTTATTTCAAAGGAGTTAAAATGGAAAATACTTATAATTTCTGAGGTCATAAATATGATTTTGCAGAAATAAATAGATACAACTGAAGAATGGTACTAAAAGATAATTTTGTTCTAGACATAAAAAGAATATCTTTATTGGCTATGCTTTTTGCAATTGAAATACTTTTTACTATTATAAGTAAATACACTATTGGAGGTTTAGCAATAGCAGAAGCTTTTACAATAGAAATATCTTTAATTGGAATTTTATTTATATATCTAACCACAAATGTTTTCTACGCTGCCATATTTAATATTGCAGCAAATTCACTTAGAATGGTTTTACCTCTTCCAAGTAATTACATTGGTGTCCTAGCAATGACTATCTCTGATTTAACATTTATAATATCTTTTGCAGTTATATTTTTTTTATTAAAGAAAATTATACTATTTAAAATTAAAAGAGAGAATCAACTGAAATGATATCTATTATTGATCACTATATCAGGAACTTTAGCGATTATGATATCTGCATTTGTTTCTCTTATTTGTAATCAGCATTTTATTTTTGAATGATATGACATTTTATATCCTGGTATTGTTCCTGAAAGGAACAGTTATGGATGAAATATTTTGTTATGAACAGGGTTTGGAGTTTCAATTGCCAAGTTAGCAGTTAATCTGATTATTTTTTTATTAACTACTAAATTACTTGTTAAACTTATCAATAAACATTTATTTTAGAAAGTATTGCTATACTTGAAATAATTTAATATAAAATAATTTATAAAGGAGAACTTAACGATGGAAAAAAATGTAATTAAAATGATTGTTGAAATACCAAAAGGTAGCTCAAATAAATATGAATATGACATTAATACTAATGAAATTAGTTTAGACAGAGTTTTATACGGAGCTAATTTTTATCCAGGAGAATATGGATTTGTTCCTGAAACTCTTGATTGAGATGGAGACCCATTAGATGTTATAAGTCTTGCAACATACCCTACACTTCCTGGGGTTGGAGTTAATGTTAGAATCTTAGGATCAATCAAAATGATTGATGCAGGTGAAATTGACACTAAACTATTTGGTGTATTTGCAGATGATAGAAGATTTGATTCATATAAAAAAATAGAAGATGTTCCTCAACACTTGAAAGATGAAATTGAAAATTTCTTTTTACAGTATAAAGCATTACAAAAAAAAGAAGTAAAAATTAATGGTTGAGGTTCTATAAAAGAAGCTATGAATGAATTAAAGGAATGTAAGGAAAGATATATTCAATACAAGGATAGATATTCTAAACCTGGTGGTAAAGAAGAAATTATGGCTGAATGAAAACAAAAAGGTTTAGGCCAAGGATAAGAAATAAAAAATGAGATTATAAAGTGAATACAATTTTGGTCACTATATTTATCTCATTTTTTATTTCTTAAAGTAAAGTGAATGGTCCAACAAATTTTAAATTTGAAGTTTTTGAATTAAATCTAAAAACTTTAAAATCTATTTTATTAAATTCTTTTGAATAAATTCTTGCTATAGAAATATCCTTTTTATAACTTTCACATTCATTCTTTACGAATTGAATAATTTCCATTTCATATTTTTCCTCTAAACCATTTTTTAAACTATTTGAAAAAAAGATTAAAGTGACAATAAATAAAAATGAACTAATGGAAATGAACTCAAATATTGGTTTTTCAAAAATAAAAATTAGAAATTTGGAAGGATTTTCTTTAATGATTGATGTCTTATCTAAAAAAGAAAAAACTATTGCAGTAATTAAAGTTGAATAATAAATAGTATATAGAAATAAAGGTATTCACTTAACTATTAACTGAAATTTTTTTATATCTTTATCTTTTTGATAAAGCTTAGTATTAAATCAAATACTTGCTAATATATAATCCAATTCATATCCAACGCTTGGCATTATTCATTTTGGTATTACTATCTGTTTTTTTCTTTTATTTATCATTTGATTAATTCTTGAATAGCTTTCAGTTTCACCATAAATAACATTTAATTCTTCTGCTCTCAAATATACCTTAAATTTAGAGATTATGGAATCAATTTTTGAACTTGAAATATTGCTATCTGCTGTATTTATCTCATGAATTATTATTTTATTCAAACTAAAAGTATTAAAAATTCTTATAGTTATTAGAGAAATTAATGATAATCCTAATGCAATTAAAAGTATCTTATTTAAAGAATCCATAAGTTCACCTTTCTTTAAAATAATTATATAACTTTAAAATACTATCTTTTATATTTATCAAATAAAAATTTAATTTCCGGCTTTAATGAATTTACTTTTTTTACATCATAAATAGAATTAAAGTTTCTAACTATTCCATGGGAAGACATAAAAGCATTTACATAGAATTTACCATTTTTATAGTCTACTGGTTTTAAAGTTCCCCCTGCAGTTAATCCTGCAGCAAAAAAACGAACTTTATGATCATCAATTAAATCTAAATCATGTAATATTGAATCAAAATCAAGATTATATTTTTCCAATCAAGCGCGTTCTTTATTTTGTCTTTCAAATGTTTCTAATTCATTTGGTCAGACTTCTTCATATCTTACAAGCCTTGATTGCATTTTACAGTCAGCTGAAATTGCAAGAGCCGCCATTAAGGACCCCTCCGGTGCTCCTCCAATTCCATAAACAAAGTCAGCTTCTCCATTCACAACATCAATTGCTGCCAATACATCTCCATCTTGGATAAGCCTTACAATTATTCCCATATCATTCATTTTTCTTATAATTTCTTGATGACGTGGTTTATCTAAAATAATACACTTCAGATCTTTTCTTTTAGCATGAATTTGCATTGCTTCAATCGAATAAATTAGTCCCTTGGATAAATTAATGCACTCTTTAAATTCTGTGCTAACAAAGAGTTTTTCCATGTACATTTCAGGAAGTTGTAACATTGTATTTTCTCTTGAAAAAGCAATTGTTGAAATACTTCCAGCATAATTATATGCTGCTGGATGAGTCCCCTCGACAGGATCTACACTAACATCATATGTTAAAACACTAGGATCTTCTAAATCACCAAGTATTTGACCTACAAATAGCATAGGAGCTTCATCTAACTCTCCTTCTCCATTTACTACTTTTAATTTAAATCCCTTCTCATTTTTTAACATTACTTGAAAGGCTTCAACTGCAGCTTGATCTACTAAGTTTTTGTTTTTTTTACCAATATATTTATATGAAGCAATTGCAGCTACTTCAACAGTTCTTAATAAAATAATATCGCGATTCATTTTGAATACCCCTTATATAAATAATTATAACAAAATTATCTGAATCTACTTTTAGCTCTTTTGTATTGTTTATTTCCTTATTAGTCTATAATCTAATTTGTATAAAGGAGATGTATTTATGTCAAAAAAAATAAGAGCACAAGATAATTTCTTTGACTATATGAATAAGGAATGAATTGATAAAACTGAATTACCAAGTGGATATCCATCATGAGGTAGTTTTGAGATGCTACATAAAAAATCAATGGATGATATTAAAGAATTAATTTTGGAATTCAAGTCTAAAAGGTCAGATTTAAAAGGAGATCAAGAAAAAATAACTAATATTTTTGAAAATTACTTAAATGTAAAAAAAAGAAATGAGCAAGGAATCACTCCAATAAAGGAGATTATAGAATTAATTGATTCATTAAATTCAAAGGATAACTTTACTGATTTTCTAATAGAGTCTTTTAAAAGATTTAATATATCATTTTTTCACTCAAAGGGAATAGACTCTGATTTTAAAGATAGTAATAAAAGAGCCTTAATGATTGGTTCAATGGGCTTGGGTATGTCAGATAGAGATTTTTATGATGAGAATCACCCAAGACATAAAGATATTAAAGCTGCTTATAAAATATATTTAGAAGATATTTCAAAAGCTTCAAAATTAGAATTTAAAACAAAAAGCATTTTTAATTTAGTTTATAACTTTGAAAAAGAAATATCTCAAAGTATGTTAAAGCAAGAAGAATTAAGAAGTCCAGAAAATATTTATAATGTTGTTAAAATAAGTGATTTAAATAAGTACTGCCCATTTATTAACTGAGACAACTATTTAAATGAAACAAAATATGGAAAAGCTGAAATATTAATATTAACTGAACCTAAATTTTTAGAAAAACTAAATGATATGCTTAATAAATTTGAATTAGATGAATTAAAGGATTTGTTGAAAATAAAAACTTTAATAGCCTTCTCATCAATATTAAGTTTAGATTTATATCAAATAAATTTTAAATATTCAAGTATCTTTAGTGGTGTTAAAGAAATGAAGCCAGAAATTGATAGAGCTGTTGAATTTACAAATTCAAGATTGGGAGAGTTATTAGGAAAAGAATATGTAAAAAAACACTTTTCCCAAGAATCAAAAGAAGATGTTCTTGGAATTGTAAAGGACTTAATTAAAGTTTACTCAAAAAGAATAAATAATTTAGAATGAATGAGTAAAACTACAAAAGCAAAAGCTATTGATAAATTGAACTCGTTTACAGTAAAAATTGGTTTTCCAGATAAATTTGAAGACTATTCAAAAATTGAAATTAGAAGCTATGAACAAGGTGGGAATTTATTTGAAAACATCAGAAATCTTTCAAAACACTTTATTGAAAAGGAGTTAAATGAAATAAATCTTCCTGTCGATAAAACAAAATGATATATGAATCCTCAAACTGTTAATGCTTATTATAATCCCACTTCAAATGAAATTTGTTTTCCAGCGGGAATATTACAAAAACCATTTTATGATATTAAAGAACCAAAAGCTAAAAACTTAGGTGGTATTGGTGCTGTCATTGGTCATGAAGTAAGTCATGGATTTGATGATGAAGGAAGTAAATTTGATAAAAATGGGAATTTTGAAAATTGATGAACCGAAGAAGATTATAAGCAATATAACTTAAGAACTCAAAAATTGGTTGAGCAATATAATTCATATGAAATTAATGGAACTAATGTTAATGGAAAATTAACATTAGGTGAAAATATCGGAGATCTAAGTGGAGTTGCAGCAGCGCTAGATATTTGTAAGGCTCAATGTAAAGAAGATATAAAACTATTCTTTGAAAATTATGCAACAATTTGAATGAGAAAGTCTACTGATGAATTAAAAAATACTCGTCTTTTAATAGACCCTCACTCACCTGAGGAGTTTAGATGTAATGGAGTTTTAATAAATATTGATGAGTTTCATAGTGCGTATGAAACAAAACCAGAAGACAAAATGTATCTTGAAAAATCAAAAAGAATTAAAATTTGATAAAATAAAAATCAATAGATTAGTATCTATTGATTTTTATTTTTTTAAATTATTCTTTATCAACTGCTGCTTCTTTAATTACCTTTTTATCCTTTAAAACTAATTTTCCAAAAAAATGAGTTTTATCTTCTATAACTAGTTTTCCAAAAAACTTTGAAAAACTAAAAGCATATATAAAGCAAATTATAGAAAAAACAGTATAAGTAACTGTCATCTTAACTAATAACAATTTGGACTTTTCATTTGTATTATCAAATCCATTTAATAATTCTGGGGCTCTTAGACTAATTCCCCATATTATTGATAAAACTATTATTAGTAGAAAAATAAAAATATTAATTGATAGATATATTCAATTTATTTTAGTTTTTTTCTTATTTACTAAAAAAATAGTATATCCAAAAATAAATCAACCTAAAGTTACAATAACAAATAATAAGGACATATAGCCAATAAGCTCTAAAATAATCATATATCACTCAATCATTTTATCTATCTCCTCAATATTTTCTAGTTTCTATTTTTAATTTATTAATAATATTTTTATAGCCCTGAATTTCATCATATCCTTTTTTACTTGAAATATATTTCTCAAGATTTGTTTTATTTGACATAATATTTTTATCAAATACAGTTTTATTATAATTTAAATCAAATTTTGTACTACTCAGTTTTTTACCTAATTTAAGAGTTTGTGCTATATTTTTATATAGAAATTCTTCTGAAAAATAATTTTTATCAATTAAATAATTAATTTTATTAACATTATTTGTTCCTACAGCTAATTGTAAAAGTCTAGTTGAAGGCATAAATTTAAAGTCCTCATCAGAATTAATATCTGCAATTTCAGTTATTTTTTGCTTATCTTTTTGTGTATCATATTGTGGATAAGTAAATAAGGTATCCCCAGAGACATAACTTATATCTATAAAACTATAATCATTAAAATCAGATGATCAAGCAGAATGACCCTCTTCTCATCCATTTAATATATATTTCATATAATGTGGCTCACCTTGCTTATAAAGTGAAGATTGTATATAACCTAATATTCCAGGTTCTGCTCTTGTTAAACTAAAAGTACTATCTGAATCTAAAAAGTATTCACCACTTTTTAAATTATTCTTGTTTCTAAAATTTTTAAAATTATTATAGTTTTTGTTTTTCTCATTATAAATATCTAGTAAATGAGTCCAAGCATAATCAATATGATCATAACTTTCAATATTTTTATAATCAATATCTCTTTCTCAATCTGAAAAAGCCATTCCTAAATAATCTTTATTTGGGTCAACTTTTTTTAATCATTCATTAGTTTTTATAACTTCACCAGAATTTATTTCATCTAAATAATAATATAATTTTATTTCATTAGCTCATTTTGGTTTTTTATTATCTACGTGCTTTTTAAATTCCTTAAATCATCAATTCATGAAACCTTGTCCTACACTATAATTTAAAGAACCATTAACATAAAAATATTTCTCTTCTTTTTCATTATAAATATTAAGAGTTTTATTATCTGTAGTTCAACCAGATTTTGTTGAGTTAACAAAACCATGTTTCATTCCAGCATCAGCTAAAAGATTTAAATATGTATCAAAAGTTGCTCAATCACTTTCATCAATATAAAGATCATCTTGAATATCCTCAATAGTAATAAATTCTTCTTTAGAACTAATTGTATCAAAATTTCCTTTATATCTTCACGGAGTGAAGTTTAAAGATTTTCTCCTTACTTTTCAAAGATTATGAAACTCTCTTTCATCATCTCAATTAGTATTTCAACTATCATCAATTCTTAATTGAAAAGAATCCATTCCAAGTTCTGCAAGTGATTCATACTCATTTTTTCAATATTTATTTCAATTAAAATCAAGATATTCATCAAAAGATAATTTATCTTGGATTCCTACTGGAACTCATTTGTTTTCATTCTCTTTAAAAACACTATTATAATAAGCAGAGGTTCATTCAGGAAAATAAAAAATATTATAATCTGCTTCCTTATAATCATCATAATTTATGTCAAATAAATTTAGAGTTATTTGATTATTAATAGAGAAATCTTTTTCAGTTTCTTTTTTACCAGTAATTTTGAAATTAAGTTTTTCAACTGCTTTATTTTTAATTTCATTTGATTTTACAGAAACATTTATTATATAAACTTTATTTTCATAAACATTATTTAAAGCTTTTCTATTATTAATTTTTTCAGGAACAAGTAACGCTTGTTGAATACCAAATGGATTTTTCATACCATTAGTTAATTTATAATCACTAGCATAAATAAATTCATTAAATCCAAATTCTACTTCAAAATCTTGTTCATTTATTTTTTCTTCTAATTCAACTTCTATTGAGTCAAATTTTTCATTAGCCACTACAACTATTTGTGCAGTATTAAAATCATTTTCTCAAATGTCTATTGAATGCTCATTATTTAAATAATTATATTTTTCTATATCTCCATAAAATTCAGCATTTTCCAATGAATTGCTTT
This sequence comes from Spiroplasma endosymbiont of Dioctria linearis, assembly GCF_964030865.1. Lineage (NCBI taxonomy): Bacteria > Bacillati > Mycoplasmatota > Mollicutes > Entomoplasmatales > Spiroplasmataceae > Spiroplasma > Spiroplasma endosymbiont of Dioctria linearis. The sequence continues at coordinate 764,942 of NZ_OZ034984.1, forward strand.
CTTCGCTTGGGATATACAAAGCATAATTTTCATAAGCATCTGTAGAAAAAGCATGTAGCTTTTCTTTGCCCTTAAAATTTTCTTTCATTTCATTTGTTAACTTGAAATCCAAATAGACGCTTCTTTCTAAACTAGATTTATTTATAAATATTACTAGTGAAAAAATTATTAAAATGAATTGTAAACAAAGAGTTGAAATAAGTAGAATTTTTTTTGTCATAGTACCCCTTTATATTTTAATTCTCAACATTATGATAAATATCTTGAACATCTTCTAACTGATTTAATTTTTCAATTAATTTTTCAAAATTAATTTTTATTGCACCATCTGTTATTGTAATCATTTCATCTGCTAACATTGTAGTTTCTGCAATATTATAATTATTAATACCAGCAGAATCTAAAGTTTTTTTAACTTGATTAAATGAATTAAAAGGTGCATAAATTACTGTCATATTTTCTTCTTCTACAACATCATTTACTTCACAATCTGTTTCCATTAATAATTCTAATGTTTGTTCAACATTTTTCTGATCAAATGCAAAAATGCTTACCGCTTGAAATGAGTGAGATACAGCTCCACTGTTGGCAATCTTACCACCATTTTTATTAAACGCATCTCTTATTTCAGCAATAGCTCTATTAACATTATTTGTTAGTGAATCAACAATTATCATCGAGTTTCCTGGGCCATAACCCTCATATCTATTTGAAGTATAATTATCTGCATCTCCACCTTCAGCCTTTTTAATTGCTCTTTGAATTACATCAGCTGGAACTTGTTTTGACTTTGCTTTATCAATAGCGCTTCTAAGTGCTAAATTTGAATCTGGATCTTTGCTGCCAGCTTTTGCAGCCATATAAATTTCTTTTGAAGCTCTACCATAAATTGCTGATTTCATAGCAGCTGTTTTTTCCATACTTGCTTTTCTAACTTCATGTGCTCTTCCCATATTAAAACTCCTTTGCATTTGAAAACTTTACTATAAAATTTTACACTAAAATTTTTATTTATTTAGGAAAAGCGTTACATTTATTTTTTATAATTAGGTTTATATTAGAATCTTCTTAATTCAATTTAATTACATAATTTAAATTAATTAAAAAAAGTTACAGATATGTAACTTTTCTATTATAAATATTTAATTTTAATAATTATACTTTGTACTTATTTTGGAATAAAATATATCTCCAACTATACCATTATTATAAATAGGTTGTATTCCTAAATATATATAATTTTCTGAGTTTTCATTAAGTTCTCTAATATAGTGACTATTTAAATTATTTTGACCTTGATAATATCATTTTCTACCATCGATTGAGTAATAAATTTGAAAATAACTTGCACTTGAGTTATTTGTCTCTCAATTAAATCTAATATTTATATTATTATCATTTTTTTCTCTTTTAATAATATATTCACTATTTATTTTTGATACTATTGTTTCTTGATTGGAATCAATCTCATGCTTATTAATCTCAAATCCTCCAACAGAAAAAATAAAATTATTATTATTCTGTGGATTAATTTTTAATCCAAGTTTAGCAATTCTATTATCTTTATTTATTCCTTGAGCAGACGATAAATCAGCACTAATTTTATATCATCCATCCTTATTTTTCTCTTCAATGATTGTATCAATACTTTTAGGTCCTTCATTTAATTTTGAGTCCGTATATGTTATTTGAGTATTATTTAAAATATCTTCTAATTGTAAATTTGAAGACTTACCTATTTTATCTTCATCACTTGTCTTTATATAAAAACTTACCTTATAATTACTTTTACTCAAATTAGTTCCCATTAAATTTCAAAAATAATCATTTTTTGATCATATGCCAGGTATAACTCTTCCATCGTTATTAAAGTCATAACCCATTCCTATTGATATAGAGTTACCCTTCATATAAGGATTGTAATAATCATAATATGGTGCTAACTGACCATTTTTATTTATTTGACTTACAAATTTTTCTCCATCATTTGTTTTTATTGAGTTTGTATTTGGGTTTATTATTGAACTTCAAAAATCCCATTGGTAAGTAGGATTTGAATCTGCAATTCTGGAGTTAGTTCATGGATTAATTTTGTCATAAATAATCTCATTATTACTATCTCTATTTATAAAATATATTCCTGATCCTGTTGAAAAATAGGTTTTCATAGATGGATCATTTTCAATTTCTTCAGGTTGCTTATCAGAAAACTCACTATAGTTATTATCAATAATTCTATCCGCAACTATTGTTTTTTCTAAAAAACTATTACCTATTCCATAACTCTTATTGTACTTACCATTATTATTTAAAATAAAGTTATTTTTATAAGCTTCATTTCAATTTTTTTCCTCTGAATTAAAAAAATCATATTTAATTCTTGGATCAGACATATAAATAGCTTCGATATTTTGTTGTCCCTGTCCAATCATCATATCGTATCCTTCAGCATCATTTTCTAAATAACCATTTTTACCAGTCATTTGATAAGTGGAATAGAGATTTGATATTTCTTGTTGCATTATTAAATATTTATATAGATTCTTTTCTTTCCAGATATTTTTTGCTTTTAAAAAGTTTTTAAAGGACTTTGAATATTCATTTGCTCCACCAGATCCAAATATTGAAAAAGAATTATTAGGTTCATTATCATATTCATTTAAATTATTTTTATTAAATATTTGATTTCTATAATCATAGGCACCAACACTAGGGATAGTAATACTTTCATTTAATAATGTATAAGCATTTTTTCTAGCTTCATTATTACCATTATGTTCTGAACTTATATATTCATTAAGATTAGGAGTTGAAATACCAAAATCTAGTTGTATAGAACTAGCACTTCTAGAGGCATCAACTGTCTTTTTAGAATTTGGTCGTGATGAAACTTTATCATATTCTAAACTTCCATCATTTGTATAATAAACAATTGATAATCTTCTTCCGATTTTATCTTCTATTTTTTTTGCTTCCCTATTAAACTGCTCCATTATTTTATTTATCTCTGAATTTTTAATAACATACCCGTCACCTTGAGATCCATTTGCCTCATTATTTATCATTCAACCATCAAAATTGAATTTTATACATTGTTGAATTAAAATGTCCACCATTTTATAATTGCCATTTAAATCAATCTCTAAAATACTTTTTAGAGATTCTCTAGTTAAATCTTCTCAACCAGACATATATCAAAGACCTAATACTGGAACACCATTTTTGTGCATATATTCACTATAATCTGCAAATGATGGAGTTAATCAACCTTTATTTGTTATTGCTGGTCAAGTATACATTTGATGCATATAACTTAAATTTGTTAGGTTACCACCAAATGGATTTTTTGTTCCTAAAATAGAACTTGATGAACTTGAAGGAGCATGAAACATATTGAAAAAACTACTTTTTTGTTGATTTTTTACAGTGCTTTTTGCAACATAATTTCTTGCTCTTAGCTTTTCTTTTGATATATTATATTTTAAATCCATATCTTTACCATCATTTCAAGTGGGAAGTGAATTAATATAATTAAATTTTCTAGATCTAGATTGAATTCCAAAATCTAATCATTTATTTCCATTTGGTCTATATGATTTTATTATTGGTGAACCTGTAGCTCCTTGTTTTTTTATAAAATTTGCTCCTTTATATGATGTAGCATAATTGTCATAGTCAAAAATTTTATCAACTACACCATTTGAGGAATCAGTTTTTTTTAAAAGTGAATCATTAAAAGCAATTCCACTTTTATCAAATTGATCATAAAATCAATTATAACCATCTCCATCTTCTGTTTCTCCTGTACTTCAATTAAAATCAGGTAATCCTTCAATATAATTTCTTGTTGTTATATCTCCGATATTACAAGATACAGCACTTAAAGAAGCTCCTGAAATAATAAAGCCTACTAATAATAATTCAATTATTTTTTTCATATTTTTTTATACCCTCCTTGCTTAATATTAATAAGCAGTGTAAAAAAAGAAATTCATAGCAAGGACATAACATAAGTAATTGGCAATATTATATTTGCTTTATTCGTTAAAAATGTAAATGGAATTTCTAATTTTGGATTTACTATTGTTTGTAATATATTAATTTTATACATTGTTATGTTAGTAATTGAAGATAAAAATAATCATTGAAAGGATTTTATCGGCATCAAGTATCCAAATAAGTTTAATACAATAACTGCTCTATTATTCGTTATTAAATTTATATCAATTAAGCAATCTCCTAGTAATAAAAATACTATTATTATTATTAAATTTATTGATTGAATAATAACTAAATTTTTAAACAGCATTGACATTAAATAACAAATGGCAAGTAGACATAACATATATAAGAATGAAGTAATTAACGAATTCAAAATACAAAAAAATAAATTAAAGTATTCTCATACATTATTATTAATGAAAAATATTTTTTGCATTGAAAAAAATAGATATTGAAAATTTTTAAAATACAAAAAGCTATCTATAATATTTACAATAATTAAACAAAAAAATAAAGATAGAAAAGTTATTAATAAGGTACAAATTAATATTGAGAAATATATTTTGAACTTATTTATCGCAAATATTTTAGCTTGTTTAACAAGAATACTTTGCTCTCAATTTGAAATCAATAAGGAGAAAGTAAATAAAGAAAAAGTAAAAGGTATTATAAATAAATTAAAAATCTGTCCACTACTTTCAGCATAGTCTTTATTACCAAAAGATGTTTTAATTAAGTATGCACTAATAAATATAAAAGTTGGTATTAATATTGCTAATACATATACTTTAAAGTTTTTAAATATAGTTTTAAAAACATAATTAAAAGTTGACCGAAATGATATATTGGATTTTAAAGAATTAAACATATTTTACCTACTTTCATTTAAATAATTTAATTGATAGATACGTTAAGATTGATACTAAAATAATTGAAATGACTACTAAAACATATATATTAGTAATAAATGTGTAACTATGATCATCAGAAATAATTTGTTTTATTCCACCTCTAAAATCAACAAAGGTAAATGAAGCTGTAATTAGTAAAATTCAAACCATATACTTTGTTATTGACATATAACCTAAGAAAGTTATAAATCAACTCCTAGTAGAAATAAACGAAGGTATAATAACATCAGACATAATTAAATAGAAAATAATAATTAAAATTGGAACTACTGCTTGAATATTTTTTGAATTAAATAGATTCATAATTATAACACAAGAAGAAAAAACAGTTATTTGAATTAAAATTGAGACAAAAATAAATCAAACCCAATTTCATCAAAATAGGTTTCCTAAATAATTAAAACTTATTTTAAACTGAACTTTAGAAATTAAATAGACAATTAATATATTTAAAAGCTCTGCAGCAAAAGTAAAACATGTAGAACAAATTATAATCGATAAAATAATATCATATGGCTTAGTGCCTATAAATTTAAGTCTTTTAATTAAAGACGTATCCTTTCACGAAAACAGCATACTAGAGAAATAAGCTCCAGTAACAAAAGAAGGAATCAGAAATAAAGAAGTCATTTGAGGTGGTAGTAACTCAAATGTATTTGAATAATTTGTATAGCCTATAAAACAAATAATAGTAATTATTAATGAAGAAGCAGATATTATTATTCAAGCTCTTTCATTTCTTAAGCTTAATGATGTTATTATTGATATTGTTTTTTTGAAATTACTAACTCCTATTTTAAAATTACTATTATTTCTCATCATCAATTTCCTCATAATATTTTTCTAAAAAATATCTAATTGATCCATACTCTTTAATAATTTTTTTTACACTTTCATCCCTATAAATTTCACCTTTATTTAAAACTATTATCCTATTACATATTTTTTCAATTTCTTCAGGTATATGAGATATTACTATTAAAGTAATATCTTCTTTTTTTCTTAAATTATCAAAAAAATTAACTAGTTTGATTTGCATTTTTAAGTCAAGTCCTGTTATTAATTCATCTAAAATTAATATTTTTGGTTTTTTAATTATTGATATCATAGAGTTAAAGCGTTGTTGTTGACCACCAGATAAGTCACTTAATCGTTTAGTTAAAATATCTTCAACCTCAAATATATTAATTAACTCTTTTATATATTCGTCTTTATTTCATTTTTTTGAAATTAACAAATTAAGTAAATCTACCCCTCTTGTATTAAATGGTCAGTCTCCTTTTTGGAATTGTATTCCAATACTCTCTTTAATTTTATTATCAATTTCTTTATTTTCACTTATAAAATTTACTTTACCTTCTGTTGGTTCACTTATTCCAGATATTATTTCTATAAGAGTAGTTTTACCACTACCATTTGCTCCTAAAATACCAATTGCCTCTCCCTTTGCAATTTCAAAATTTAGGTTTTTTAAAACTCATTTATTTTTTTCGAATTTTTTTGATAAATTTTCTATTTTAATCATTTTTATACCTCTAACTCATTTCACTATTTGCAAAAAGCAATAAGTTTCATGTTCTTTGTGTAAAATCCTTAAGCTGAGTATTAAATTCTATTCAAGGATTAAACGGTAGTTTCTCTCTATTGGAGTAGTTATTTGAAGTTTCTTCAATTTTATCAACAATAACTTTATCCTCATTTCCTTCTTCTGCTTTAATAAATTCAACTCAGTTATTTTGATCATAGCTAATATAAATGTATCTATTATCTGATTTTCCTAAATCAAATAAAAAGATTCTTAAATCATAAAATGAGTTATATTTATAGGCATAGTAAAGTAAAGACCCCGGACTATCTTGTCTGTATTCTTTTCCCTTATTATTAAAAACATTATCTATTCCTTCTAATGGTGCTGCTTTTTTTTGATACATTTCAGATTTCGGATCAATGAAATTAATATAATTTAAGGCAATCTCTGTATATATTTTTATTAAATTACTTGCAATATAACACTGTAAATTTTCATTATTAGAATAATATTGATTTCAATCTCACAGTTTGAATTGAATAAAACTATCCACTTTATTATCCTGGATACTAATATTTAATTCTTTTCTTCTATAATATGGATCAAATACATTTAAAGTTTCTTCTTCACCATTATTATTATTCTTTTTTGCAAGAAAATTTAATTTAACTACCTGACCAATATCATTTTCATTAACTTCCTCATTTGTTTTAAAAAAAATATTATCAGTATTATTTAAATTTACTAAGTTAAAATACTCATTTCCTGATTCATCTATAAAAGAATCTTCCTGATTTATATTAACTATATCTAATATTTTTTTATCACTTATTGAACTTTGATTAACATATAATTTAAATCCATTTTCCTCTAAAGCACTAAAGTTAGATATTTCATATCTTTCAACTTCATGCAAGGGAGATGCAGATGGACTATTATGTCCCATTACTTGTAAACCTAAATAAATTGCATCAACACGTTTACTTTTTATTCTTATTGGTTTTTTTTGCATTAAGTCAACACTAATTTCATCAACATTACCATTTTTAATTCTCTTTGCTTCATTTTCAAGCTCAACTTTATATTTTCAATCATAAGCAGCTGAGTAAGTTTGAGAAGAGTTTACAAGATTTTCTCAACTTGACCTATATTTTGGTTCTAAAGGAATATCTTTAAAATTTAATAAATTATCAAGGGCACCTGATCTACCCTCTTCTTTATTTTTAATTGTAGTGGTAATCAAAAATAAGGAAGAATATAATGGTAATACTGTTAATGCTGAGATTGCAAATATTAAAAAAATTTTGTTTTTAAAATTAATGATTCCCGATTTCATTTTTTTAACCTCTTTTATAACTTTTAAAATTATAGACAAAAAAAAAAAAAAAACAATTCCCTATAACAGTGTTTTTTATAACCGCATAATTTTAGCTACTTATAATTTTATTTAATAACTCTTTTAAATATTAAAAAAGAAAACTCAAAATAAAGTTTTCTTTTTCAATTTATATAGAATATTTAGAAAGTCCTTTAATAAAAATGTTTATTTTTATTAAATACAACCATTATATTCGAAGATTATACAAGTTTTACTTTACTAATTTTGGATCTATAGAATAAATTTTTTTCATAATAAAGTCCATTTTCGTTTCTAAATTGTCTGTTTCCGCATCTACTACCAAAAAATCAAACATATGTTTTCTTCTTTCAAAGAAATCATCATATTTTTTATTTAATGTTTCTCAATATTGTCTTGGAGTATTAAGTTCTTGACTTCTTCCTCTCTCTTTAATTCTTTGGATTGCTTTGTTGGTTGACACTTTTAAATAAATTACCAAATCAAATGTTGCTCTATGCGCTAAATTTGGAATAACAACATGCTCATAAAAATCAGTGTAAGTTTTATAATCAACATCATTCATTGTTTTTAATTCATGATTAACTGCAACAAAAATTGGGTCTTCCAAAATTGTTCTATCAAAAATTACATTTTCCAAAGATTTTGCTGCAATTATTTGTTGGCTTCTTGCAGTAAGCATATATATTTGCATTTTAAATACATTAGCCTCCATATTTTTATAATAATCATCAAAGTATGGATTATTATCAATTGGTTCTGGAAATATTTCATAACCTAGTCTTTTTGAAATCTCTTCACTAATAGTTGATTTACCTGCACCAACTGTTCCAAAAATAGCTATTCTCATTTATTTACCTCTCTTAACTTTCAATGAATTATAAATTCCATAAAACTGCTTAATTTCATGTGACTTTAGTTCTCTAAATTTACCAATTGGTAAATCATCAATTGTCAAAAACTCTATTTGAGTTCTTTTTAATTTTCTCAAATAAATATCTGCTGCAACTAGCATTTTTTTTACGTGATGTTTTCTTCCCTCTGCAATTGTTAATTCAATAACAGATTCATCATACTCTTCATCATACTTAAGTAATCTTGCTTGAATTGCTTTTGTTTTGTAATCATCATCAATAATTACACCTTCTACAAGTTTTTTAATTTGATATTTATGAACTTTTCCTTTACATAATGCTTGATATGTTTTTCTAAATTCATATTTTGGATGCATTACAAAGTTTGCAAATTCTCCATCATTTGTCATAATTAAAGCTCCTGATACATCATAGTCAAGTCTTCCTACTGGATATACTCTTAATTTTGAGTCTTTAAAAAATTCTGCTACAGTTTTTCTATCTTTTGGATCATGCATTGTTGTTAATACTAATCTAGGTTTGTTAAACAAATAATAAACCTTTTCTTTATTTTCATCCAGGTTTTTATTATTAATATCAATTTTTACATTTGTATCAAATTTTGAACCCATTTCTCTAATAACAGTTCCATTAACTTTTACTCTACCTTGTTCAATTAATCTCTCTGCTTGTCTTCTTGAACAATAACCTCTAGTGGCTATTATTTTTTGTAATCTTTCTTCCATTATGAACCTCTATTAAAAATGTCTTTTTCTTCTTCTATTGCTTCTTTTAGTTTTGGCAACTCATCTAAGCTATTTAAATTAAAATATTTTAGAAAATCATCTGTTACTTTATATAGCATTGGCTTACCAACATCTTGAGATTTTCCAGCCTCTTGAATTAAATTTCTTAGTTTTAATTTGTAAAAGATTGTTTCACAATTTACACCTCTAATATCTTCAACATTAGCTCTTGAAATTGGACCTTTATAGGCAACTATAGAAAGAGTTTCAATACTTGCTGTTGAAAGTTTTGATTCAGTCTTTACATTTGCTAATTTTGTATAATATTCAGCATTTTCCTTTTTTGTAATTAATCTAAATTTATTTTTTGCAAATTTTTGAATATTTAAACCACATGACTCATCGCTCTTATATTTATCAACTAATTTATCAATTATTATTTCAATCTCATTTGTACTAGCTTCATTTAATATAAATTGCAAATCTTCAATTGTTGTTCCCTCATCACCACTAACAAATAATAAACCTTCAACTATTGCTATCTTTTTATTCTTATCCATAATTTTCTCCTCTTAATAATCTAATTCAAATACTTTACAATAACTTCATCACCATTTTGAGAAAGCGTTATAAATTTCTTAGCTGCTAAATCTAAGACAGCCAAGAAAGTCGCTACCATCATTCTAATTGAGAATTCTTTTAATTCAATTAATTTTGCCAAATCAATTTCATCAATATTATTATTTTTTAAAAATGCCTTGATTTCTTCTGCTACTTCTTCAGGAGAAACATCAGCTCTATTAATTGTATTAACTTCCATTCTTTGGAATTTATTTTTCTCAATTGCTTTTAAGAATATATTTGAGAATTTTTCTATATCAATATTATTTTGAGCTAAAGGTAATTCATCATCATCAATTTTAGATATCTTTATTATACTTTTTGCTTTACTAAAAGTCTTTAAAAAATCTTCTTGTTTAGTTTTAAAGAAATTTGTTACTTCTTTAATTTTGTGATATTCCATTAATCTACGTATTAAATCATCTCGTTCTTGATCTTCATAATTTGAATCAACTTCAACTTCTTCTTTTGGAATTAATAACTTTGATTTCAATTCTATAAGGTATGCAGCCATAACCAAATATTCACTTGCAATTTCAATATCTAGTAACTCATATTCTTTAATATAACTTATATACTGTGAAGAAAGTTCAATTAAATTAATGTCCATAATATTCATTTCTTTTTCTTTTATTAAATGAAGTAGTAAGTCCAGTGGTCCATTAAAATTATTTAGTTGTATTTCATTTCAATTATTCATAATGTACCTCTTAAATTAAACTATTTTTCCACTCTTAATGAATCTAATGTTTCTTTGATTTGCTCGTTTGATTGTAAGTATTTATTTAACGCTAGCATTATTCTACCAATTATTATGAATAATAACTCTAATGAAAAACAAATATTATATTTATATGCTGGATCAACAAAATCATGTTCAATGGAATTTCTTAACCTTCTAATATAATGTCAAGCTTTAGAATAAGTTACTCTTTCAATAACATCTGATAGTTGTTGGAAATCGAAAGCGCTTTTTGATAAAAAAGAAATATTTGGCAAAAAATCATTGGAGAATCTTAATGACTCACTAGAGTATTTTGTAGGTTCTTTTTTACAATACTTATCGTTTAAATGCTTTGCAATATAAGTTAATTTATCAAATATTGTGTAAAGATATTTAAAACTTTCATTTTGCTGATGAAATTCAACTGAACTTACACTATACAACTCTTTAAAATTTTTTAGTGCATCATATTCTTTTGATTTTTCTAAGAGATATTTAAAGATACTTTTTATTTCTACAAAAATTGAGAAATTGAAAGTTCTTTCTTCACTATAAATTGTTTTTTCAATTGCTTTTTTTACATTGCTTGTATAATTGTGAACATTTTCAGTACTTAATTTAATTCCACTTTCTTTTTTAAAAGTAATATCTAAATATCTGGCACTATTATCACAATATTCAACTAGTTTTTCAATAATTGCATCATTTTTAAAAAAAGTCTCATCAATGTAGTTTTGAATAATATCACTATATTTATTAAACTCTATTAAAGATTCATATTCTTTAGAGGCAAGTGATTTATTGATTTTAACTATATCTTTTAATGTAGTTTTCTCTAACATAATTTTTACCCCTTACTATATTAATTATACATAAAAAAAATTTTATAACCCATTATGTGTACTAAAATTTAGTTTATAAAAGAGTGTATAATATTTTAGTAAAGAGAAGACAATTTGGAGAAATTTATGATAAATAGAATTAATACACGAAAAGTTATAGTTGGCAATATTGAAATTGGAGGAAATAACAATGTTGTTATTCAATCAATGACAACTTCAAAAACTCACAATGTTAAGGAAACTCTAGAACAAATAAATTCACTTTATAAAGAGGGATGTCAAATTGTTCGTGTTGCAGTATTAGGTATTGATGATGCTAATGCACTTAAACAAATTGTAGATAACTCCCCTGTCCCTATAGTTGCAGATATCCATTTTAATTATAAATTTGCCTTAATTGCAGCAGATGCTGGTTGCGCTAAAATAAGAATAAATCCAGGAAATATTGGAATTGAAGAAAATACAATTGCAGTTGTTGAAAAATGCAAAGAGAAAAAAATACCAATAAGAATTGGAGTAAATTCAGGTAGCTTACCAAAAAAAATGGTTGCTCAATATGGTTGAACAGCAAAAGCAATGGTGGAATCTCTTAGAGAACATATTGAGATATTAGAAAAGTATAATTTTAAAGATATTATTTACTCTTTAAAGGCAACCGATCCTTTAATGGCAATTGAAGCCTATGAACTTGCTAGTGAAAATTGAGATTATCCTGCACATTTAGGAATTACCGAAGCTGGTAGTTTATTAAATGGAGCAATAAAATCAAGTTTTGGTCTGGGTTATCTTCTTCAAAGAGGAATTGGAAATACTATAAGAATTAGTTTAAGTGAAGACCCTGTTGAAGAAATTAAAGTGGCAAAAAGATTATTAAACTCACTAGGTCTATTTAAAAATATGGTTGAGGTAATTGCTTGTCCAACTTGTGGAAGATTAGAGTTTGCTCTAAGAGAAGTTGTTAAGGAAGTTGAGGAATTTGTAGAGGAACTGCGATTCCCTTTAAAAGTAGCAATACTTGGTTGTGTTGTTAATGGCCCAGGTGAAGCAAGTCAAGCAGATATTGGAATAGCTGGTGGAAATAAAGGTGGTATTATTTTTAAAAAGGGAAAAATTTTTAAAACTGTTCAACAAGATATGTTAGTTCCAGAATTAAAAGAATTAATATTAGAATATTATGAGGAATGAAAAAAGATGCAATAGCATCTTTTTTAAAATTCAATTTGTAATAAAAAATTCCTTTCTTGATTAGATTCTAAATTTAAAACTTCTGGCTTATCTTTTAACTCCTTAGATATCTTATTTTTCATATCAGGTAATCCATTTCAATGTTCAATACAAATAAAATCACAATCATTATTTTCTCTTCATAATACTAAATCTTTAAAATCATTAGTTTTAATTTTAAATTCTATTTCTCCATTATTTAAAATAATATCTTCATTATAATAATTATCAGTTATATATGATTTACTATTATTAAAGTCTAAACTTTTATGTGTGATTTCTTTAATTTCAATATCCTTATTTAAACTTACAATAAGTCCTTTTTCAAATTTATCTGAAAATAAGATTGGCTTATCAAATCTTAAATTTGCTTTATTGAAAAACTTAAAGCCAGGATGATGTCCAAGTGAGAAAAACATAGTTTCATGCTCTAGATTTTTTACAATTATGTTTAAAAATAAATTATTCTTTATTAAATATAATTCAATTATAATTTTAAATTTAAATGGGTATATATGATAAAAATCATTATTTGAAATATATTCTATAATCACCCTACTTTTGCTCTGCTCAGTAACTTTTCAGTTTCTTATTTCTCTAAAAAAGCCATGTCTTTCAAGTTTTAAAGGTTTGCCGTTATGTTCTAAATTACCGCTTAAATTACCACAAATAGGAAATAAAATTGGTCAATTTTTCTTTCATTCTGAACTTTTTTGATATATTATTTCCACATTAGATTTCTTAACACTTTTTATTTCAAAAGGATTAATTTCAAAAATAACCTCAATTTCATCATTAAAAATTTTATTCATAATCTTGATTAATATCCTCCTCTATAGCTTTTAAGTTCAATTTTGTTTTTGTTTTTGCAATAACTCTTTTTTTAATTAACATTTTTAAATTTTTTGTAGCAGAATTATACTTATTATAATCTGCAAATATTTTATTACTCATAAAGTAAAATATTAATATTGAAACAAGCACAATTACACAAGCAATTGACATTATTAATGTTGAGAAGTTATCAAAGGTTCTTAAAAATTTTTCAATTTCTTCACTTGTTGAAGTCTCTTTAAAAATAAACAATTGATCTAAATTAGAAAAATTTTTAAAAATACCTACTTTTAAACTAGATAAACTATTTTGTGTCACTTCAACAATAAAATATCCAAGAAACATTGAACTTCCATAAAAACCTGTAACTGGATTTTTTTTAGCTCTATAATTTCAAAATACACAAGCTGAAAATAATGAGTAAATAATTTGGTTAAAGCAAATCCCAGTAAGTATATTTAATAATATAAATATAAATGGATTAGAAATAAATGCCATTATTGTATATGCTGAAAACAAAATAAATAGATTAATATAGATTAAATATTTTTGTTCTATTATTTTTCTTAAAACTTTATAACTTAATACGGATGCTAATATTGTTGGAATTAAATAAATAAATTCATTAATTCTTAATCAGGTCAAAACATTCTCATCATTTAAATTTAAATTAGTTAAATTTAAAGCAATATATAACTTTATAAATAATGAGTTATTTATTGCACTAGTCAAAGTTAATAGAAAAGCCAATGTGTAAATAATAAAAAAAGTAAAATTATTCTTCTTTGGTAAATGTTCTAAAACTTCATTATCAAACACTTGAACTAGGTTTTTATTTTCTTTAATGATAAAGCTAAGTACAAAAGCTGTAAGTAACATCGATATCAAGAATAAATTAAATAAAATTGTACTTACATTGTTATTAGCAACCATATTTACATTATTAAAATAAATTCCTAAAGAAGATGAAAAAGAAATAAATATAAATGTAATTCAAACTGAAGGCATAATATATATTCTAAAAAAGCTTTGCTCATTTAAAAATAGAGTAAATAATGTTGAGCTTGCTAAACAAAATGAAAGCATAATTGATACAATGATTAACATTCATAATGGCAAATTTAGAAAACTTATTAATGCTAAAACTAAAATTAGTAAAATATTACTTATTTGAATTCAAATTTTCCTATTTTGCATGATTCCCGTAGTAAAAGTCGCAATTGGCTTTAGAATAATTAAAAATAAAAAAGTTGAAAAAATACTAGCTAAAATAAAATTTGTCGAACTAATATTTTGTTGTAAACTTATCTGATTTTTTATTTCAATACCTGCATATCCAGCTGCTACTCAAAATAAAATAATTTGAATTAATCATAAATAAGTAGTCCTTTGTAATTTTTCTTTTTTGCACAAAAATACCATTGAAATAGCACAAATTATAAAAAGTATTGGAAATAGAATTATTATATCTCAGTGTTTCATTTTGCACCTCAAATTATATTTTATTACAAATTAAAACTAAAAGGTCATTTAAATGACCTTTTAGTGTGAAATTTTTTGATGATTTTGTACTTTTTCAGAAACTACTGGGTTCATTTGTTGCTGATTAATTTTTTTAATATCTTTTTTAATTTTTTTAATTTCATTATGAACTTTAATTAAGTAGACACTTGATTCATTATTATAATTTTGAATTGAGTCAATTATTTCAACCCTATTCTCAAGTTGAAAATTATAAAATGCAATCTTTTTATATTGTTTATCACTAATTATTATTAAATAGAAAACTAGGTAAATTAAGAAAACTAATGTTGTTAATATAAATGCTGTCATAAAAATAACATCTATTGCATTATTAAAATTAAAAGTAAATATTACACTTAGATTTAATGTTTTGTTTTGAACTCAGTAAACTGAACTTTTAATAAATAGTCCAATGATTGGCGTAATTAGCATAGTTAATAATAAAATTATTAACCATAAACTCATTAATTTGAATTTTTTATAAATTTTAGAGTTTTTTAAAGCATCCTGATTAAAATTTCTGTTAACTCCAAATAAAGTATTTGTATTATTAACATTATCCCTATATTTTTCATTTAAACTATCTTGAAAATTTTGTTGCTTATTGAAGTTTTCAAACAATTTTCTAGTATTCAAAGGTCCAGTTTCCAAAGTATCAAAATGTTTTTCATCAAACTCCTTATTTGAGTTATTTGCAAACTTATTAAGCTCAATTTCTTTTTCAATTACTTTATGATCTAATGACTCAGTAAAATCATTTTTAAATAAGTTTGTATTATTGTTATTTTCAACTTGAGTAATCTCTTTAATTAAATCAGAATTTAGTTCTTTTAATAAATGAGAATTTCTTTCATTTGAAGGATTAGATTCTAATTCCTTTATTAAATAATTTTTAAATTTATCATTTTGATTAAAATTTGTTTCATCATTTGATGAACTCTCTTTTAATTTTCTCTTCTCATACTCTATTTCATGCTTTTTAAAATCTTTAATTTCTTGTATTCTATTAATTTCAGATTGTTTTTTTTCTTGTTGTAATTTTCTTGTAGGAATTATTTCAGTAGTTTTAGTGGCTACTTCTCCAACCAACTTCAAATCACTAAAAGTCTCACTTATTGGTGAAATATTTTCTAATGAAGATTTTCTCCTTGGTGTCAAGTGAATTTTTGTTTCAGGAGTTTGAAAGTTTTCAACTAATGTAGATGATGTGTTAGATTTTTCAAATATATTTACTGTTTCGTCATTTTCAAAATCTTCATTTTCAAAATTATCAAAAATAACATCATCTAATGTAAAAGTATTTTCTCCAGTTAAATCAAACAAACTAACATCTTCAGTTTCTTGTGTTATACCAATTTCTGAAAATAAAGATTCAATATAACTAGTATCAGTAATTTGATTTTCAGTTACCTCTTTTTGTACTTCTTTTCTTGGTCTTAACTCAATTTGTTGAACTTCTTGAGAATTAACTGTTACTATCTGTTGATCTATTAGGTTTTTTAATTTCAAAAATTTAATGAAACTAGAATTAATCTGTCTTTCAATTATTTCTAATATTACATAATTTTGGCGATTATATGATACAACCATCCCTATACTAAATCCCATAAGATACACCTCTAATATTTAGTATATATATAAATAAATGTTTTACAACCTTGCTTGAGGGACTTTTATAAGGTATCTTTTAAGTTGAATTAGAATCAAATATTAGATAAACAAAAATAAAAAAAGCATAAGCTTTTTAATAAATACTAAATTTTCATTAAATCATTTTCTTTATCTTTTGCCATTTTATCAAGCATATCAATAAATTTATCAGTATTTTTTTGAATTTGATTTTCCAAATCTTTTTTTACATCTTCTGGATATGAACTATCTTTTTTAATTTTATCATTTGCATCTCTTCTTGCATTTCTAATTCTAACTTTAAAACTCTCAAGCTCTTTTAACATTTTTTTAACTAAGTCTTTTCTGATTTCTTCAGTTAGTGCTGGTATATTAATTCTTACTAAATCAGCTTCTGCAATTGGATTTAATCCCAAATCAGCCTTATTTATTCCTGCTACAACTGCAGCTACCTGACCTTTATCATAAGGCTTAATAACTAACTGTTGAGGCTCAGGAGAAGATACTTGTGAAGTTTGATTTAATGGTGTTGGAGTTCCATAGAAATCAACAATAACACTATTTAGCATATTTGCGTTAGCTCTTCCTGTTCTAATTTTCAATAAGTATTCTTTAAAACTTTCTATTGTCTCTTCCATACTCATTTCAGTGATATCAATTATTTCATGTGACATTTTAAAAATCCTCTCTTATTTATTTAATTACAGTGCTTTCTAATTCACCGTGTGCAATTTTGATAATGTTGTCTGCACCATTCATATCAAAGACAACAATTTCCAATTTACCATCTCTTGATAATGCTGCAGCTGTTGAGTCCATAACTTGTAAATTTCCTGCAACTAAATCATTGTGTGTTAATTTTTTTAAAAACTTTGCCTGAGAATTAGTATTTGGATCAGAATCATAAACTCCTTTAGTTCCATTTTTAGCCATTAATAAAGCATCGGCTTTAATTTCAATTGCTCTAATACTTGCTCCAGTATCTGTTGTGAAGTAACTATAACCAGTTCCACCAGCAAATATTGTTACATAACCTTCATCAAGTTTTTCTCTTGCATTTCTATAGTTATATGAACTTGTTACAGTTTTAATTTCCAAAGATGAATAAACTTTTACTTTATCAAATCCTAATTTTCTTAATGTAGCTTCAAATGCCAATGCATTCATAATTGTTGCTAACATTCCCATATAATCTGCTTCAATTCTAAATAATTCAAGAGTATCTGCTAATTTTCCTCTTCAAATATTTCCCCCACCAATTACAATTCCAATTTGCAAACCTTGCTTAGTTAATTCAATTACTTGTTTTGCAACAGCATCTAGTCTTTCCTTATCATAAATGTCTCCATTTCCTTTTAAGGCTTCTCCAGATATTTTCAATAGAACTCTTTTAAATTTTAGTGCCATACTTACCTCGCTAGATAGATTATAACAAAAACCCATATTTTTTTAATAAAAATATGGGTTTTTTGCAATTTAATATTTATATTATTAAATCTCCTTATTATCAACAACTTCTTTTTTTACTTGCTTTTCTTGTAAATAGAATTTTAAAAAACCTATTGGAACAATTAAAATAACTAACAATATAACTAAAATAGGTTTTCAAATATCTGCCATTTTTGTTGTACTTAACATTAACATCATTGAACCTCCAAGTGTTAATAGACAAGTTAAATATGCAAAAGTAACAAATATTCAAAATAATCAATTTTTATAAATTTTCTTATAAGTAGGTTCTTTTAATCTTAAGTAAATTACATTAGTTGTCATTAATATTTTTAATGCACTTACTGCTAATGAAAAATACGCTAATAACTCAATAATTTGATTAAAAATTATATACAATATAGCACAGCCAATTAGAAGTAACATAGCCATATATGGTTGATTTGATCATTTAGAAGTTTTTAAAAAAGGTTTAGATAAATCTTTTTCTTCTGCCATCTTGTATATCAGTCTTGTTTGATATAACAAAAATGCATTAATTGAACCAATAAATAGTAAAATTGCTAAAACATTAAAAGTTATTTTTGATCAATAAGGTAATTTAGAAAAAGCCAATAATCCTTGATTACCATTTGCCATTTCATCACCTGATGACGCTAATGATAACAGAGCAATTCCATATATTAAATAAATTGTAATAACAATTATCACACCAGAAATGATTACTCTTGGTGTAGTTTTTTCTGCATTTTTAATTTCTCCTGCCACATAAGTTGGTACTTCTGTACCAGAATAGGAAAACATAGTCATTGTAATTGCTGGAATTAATAAGGAAGATGAAATATATGCTTGACCTAGACCTTGATTCATTTCCTTATTACTTAAAAGCCCATTAGTTGAACCATAAACTAGAGCTAATATCATTACAAATAATATAGGTAAAGCTTTAATTACTAAAAATATTATTTGACTTACTTGACTACTATTTTTTAAAAATATTTGAGTTCCCCCAATTAATAACAAAATTAAAATTGATATACTCTTTAATAAATAAATATTATCAGATTTTGCCATACTCATAATAATTGTAGATAAAGCTAAACAACTACTTGCTATTGCAGTTGCTGATACAAATAATGTTAAAACTCAACCAAATCAGAAACTCATAACTTTTCAGTTTGCTTTTCTTAATCAACTATAAGTAGTTCCATTTTCTTGAAAAGAAATTGCAGGTTCTACCATTAAAAATGTTTCAGGAAGAATTATTATTCCCCCAATAATTCAAGCTAATATCATAAGCAATGGATTATTACCAACCATCATAAAAACTTGATTGAAAGTAACAAGTAAGCTTGAACCAATTGTTGCTGTTAGTGTCAAAGCTAACACAGTTCAAAAACCCATTTTTCTATTTTTCATTTTTTATTCTCTCGCTTTCCTGTGAAAACTCTAAAGTTCTATTAATGTACTCTTCATTATAATCTGCAATTACATTTACATGTTCAGAACCTTCTGGTGTTCATAATATACTTCTTTTATTTTTTTCTAAAGAGATTTTTTTATTATACATATCTAAACTCATTTCATAAGGAATAAATGTATCGCCAATAGCATGTATAAAAAATATTGGTACTTCCTTATTAAATTTCATATTTTTAATTAAATTGTAACTACTTTGATTAGTCTTTGTAATTTTACTAAACTTCTTAGTATAATTTAAACCATTAAATCATCAGGCTTTTTTAAAAAAATTATTTTGAATATAATAACGATACTGATATTTAATTTTATTAAAACCACAGTCGGCAACTACTCAACTTATTTCATTTTTAAAAAGACCTTTTTGAGAATATAAAATAGAAGTTGAAGCGCCCATGCTATTACCGATTAAACCAATATTTTTAACATTATTGTTAATCTTCAAATCACTTATAATTTCATCTATCATTTCAATACTTGAATAGCCAATATCAGTATATTTGCCATAACTCTCTCCATGTGCAAATGCATCAAAAGACAAGATATTATATCCCTTTTTAAAATAGTGATAAACAAGTCTTAACGCTAAATATTTATCTTCAGTTCAACCATGTAAAGCAATTACTCAATTATCGCTTTTCTTGTTTATAACTTTAATACAACTTATATCTCCCTTTTTGGTTTCCAACTTATACTCTTTAATATCACTATTTTTAAATGATTCCTCTTTTAAACTCATTTTTTTTAAATCTCAATAGTGATAATCTAAACAATTTAATTTGCTTGTAATATTTGGATATTGACCAATATTTCTCTCTTTTTCAGATCTTGGATATGTATAACAAAAATCCCTATATATTTTAAAGTCTCTTTTTGATTTTATTAAAATTA
This sequence comes from Spiroplasma endosymbiont of Dioctria linearis, assembly GCF_964030865.1. NCBI lineage: Bacteria > Bacillati > Mycoplasmatota > Mollicutes > Entomoplasmatales > Spiroplasmataceae > Spiroplasma > Spiroplasma endosymbiont of Dioctria linearis. Next base: position 785,557 of record NZ_OZ034984.1, read on the forward strand.
AAGGAATTAAAATAGTTGTAAGTATAATTCTTGAAAAATTATACTTATATTTTTTTATATTTTTGGACATAAACTATTCCTCTCAAAAATTTCATTTTGATTCCTACAAAAAAATTTTAAAATATATACTGCATATATTTTCATTTTTATAAAAAATGAAAATTTTTTTTATATTAAAAAACCTAATCAGTATAATCTTCTCGATTTGAATTTCTATTGTAAAAAAATCTTTCCTTTACAGTTCAAAGTGACTCACATATTGAGGGAATGCAAATTATTAAAAGTATATAATCAAAAATTGTATTTATAGAATTATAAATAAATGAGTAACCGATATTATTTGCTCAATTAAATTCTTTATTGATTACTTCAATTTTATTTGGATTTAATCAGTATACAACACCTGAAGTAACTCTTGAGAAATATAAAAATATAATTGGTATAGAAATAAAAGCAAATCATACTCCAATCTTAGTAATCATTTTCTCCGTTTTTACATTTGGTGTGAAAAAACCAGCTGTAAAAATTAATAGAGTTGGCAATCAATAATCAAAGAAAAATTGTCAAAACTGTAAGTATGCTCCTGGTAAAAGTATTGACAAAGTTGCTGCTAAGAAGCATAAAGTAATTGAAGCAGATAATGATAAGATAAAAGCTCCAAAAAAAAGTGGTATATACTTAAATGTCAATGTAATATAAAAAGGCATTGGTGGTATTAATCCAGTTACAAAACCTATTGAAAAATATAAGGCTAATAATAGTGAAATTGAAGTCATATCAAATATTGTTCATCTTTTCATTTTTATTTTTTTAACTTTAAACTCTCATTTACTTAAATAATAAATTAAAGTCTCTAAATTAAAAGTTATAAAAGCTAAGGCTATTATATTTTTTTTATTAATTTTATCCTTATCGAGGATAATATTAAGAATTAGTGAAAAATTTATTAAAGTAAATAAAACAAAAAATAATGAAAAGCAAAAAGAGATGGTTATTATTTTTCCAAGTAAAAGACTACCATTTTGATCTCCTGCCTCGATAATTGTAATAATTGCTCAAATCACCAAGCCTAAACATATTAATATTCTTATTGTAGATAAAACTATTGATAATTTTATAATTTTTTTATTCATGAAGTTCCTCCATGAAAAAAGCAGAATTTTTATTCTAAAGGTCTTCCTACGCTAGTATTAACTAGATCAGGTTCTAAGAGTATTTCTCAAACTTATTTAAAAGTTACCTCTGCCTTTTTCATACTTATTTTATATTAAATAAAATAAAAACACATATTAAAATGTGTTTTTATCTATTAATTTTATTTCTCTAAATCTTTCTTAGATTTTGCAACTGTCTTTTTGGCAGTTGATTCTGCTTTGGCAACTGTTTTTTCAGCTGTTTTTTCAGCCTTTTCAACTGTTTTTTCAGCTGTTTTTTCTGCTTTTGCAACTGTCTTTTTGGCAGTTGATTGTGCTTTAGCAACTGTTTTTTCAGCTACTTTTTCAGCTTTTTCAATTGTTTTTTCAGTTTCTAATTCTACTTTTTCAATTGGTGCTTTCACATCTTTTTTAGAAATCTCTAAAGCTTCAGCTCTAATTTTAGCCACTTGTTCTTTAAAATAAGTAACCTCATCTCCCTTTTCTGGATTAACACCTGTTTTTGATGCATTCTCTAAAAAATAAATTCCTAAAGCTGTTTTTTTACTAAATTTTATTTTTTTAATTGTTCTTCTACCTTCTAAGTAGTTAACATAAACAGCACTTTTTTCATCATCTTCAATTATTTTTTGAATTTTTGATAATTTGATTGATTCTCCCAATGTAACAATTTTTTCATCATCAATATAAAATCATAGTTGATTTGAAAAAAATAAAACCATTGAAAACCAAATTGCCGATGTTACAAATGATATTACAATGCAAACAATAAACAATGACATAGTCAAACTTTTTAAATCTATAAAATAAAATACCAACGACATCACTGCTGCTACAATTGATACAATTTGTAAACCTATCATAATTCCAACTAATAATTTATTAGCAAACTTAACTTCAGATTTATTAGTTTTAAATAATCCTGTTAAATATCATGAATAGATTGATGATAATGGTGCTACAGTTAAAAGAACAATTGAAAGAATTAATAAATTACTTGCTTGTAAAGATAATAAATTATTAACCATATTAATTACCCGCCAACTGTGCTGCAACTTCAGCTGCAAAATCTGTTGTTACTTTTTCAATTCCTTCTCCAACTTCAAATCTAAACATTTGCTTTAAAGTTGCACCTTTTGATTTTACAAAGTTTCCTACTGTTTGCTTTTCATCCATTACAAATCCTTGATCCAATAAAGTTATTTCAGCAATTTTTTTATTTAGTTTTCCTTTTAAAATATTTTCAGCAACATTTTCAGGTTTACCAGTTAAATCAGTAGTTTCCTTAATAATGTGCATTTCTTGATCTTTAAACTCCTGAGGCACATCAATTTGTGATAAATATTTTGGAGACATAGCTGCAACATGCATACAAACATTATATGCATCATCACTTGAAATGTTTCCATCAAAATTTAGTAAGACAGATATTCTTTTATTTGCATGATTATATATCGCTAAATTTTTTCCTTCAACTGCAGCAATTCTTCTTAATTCAATTTTTTCACCAATTGTTGCTGTTGCTTCAACACAAGCTTCACTAATATTTTGTCCTGATGCCAATTTAACATTTAAAGCTTCTTGTAAATTTGTAGCTTTTGATTTTAATAAAGCATTACCAATATTTTCAATTAATGCCATAAACTTATCATTTTTAGAAACAAAATCAGTTTCTGAGTTTACTTCAAAAATAATTGCTCTTTTACCATCAGTTTTTGCAAATGAAACTCCTTCAGCTGCTACTCTATCAGCTTTTTTAGCTGCTTTTGCTAAACCATTTTCTCTTAATCAAACTACTGCTTCTTCAATGTTACCGTTTGTAGCTTCTAAAGCTTTTTTACAGTCCATCATTCCAGCAGAAGTCATTTCTCTTAATTCTTTAATTAATTGTGGTGTAACTGCCATTTTAATCTCTCCTATTTAGTTTCTTCTTTATTTACAGCGGGTTTTTTAGGTGCAGCTGATCTTTCACCCATTGAATCATTATTTCTTGGTGTATATGGTCTTTGACCTTCTCCATATTGTTTCTCTTCTTTTTTCTGAGCAACAATTTTTAAACTACTTGGTTGCATTTTAATACCTGCTGCGTCAGCATAAACATCAACTATAAAATTAGTAATAATATTTACTGATTCTTGAATATCGTCATTTGCAGGAATTACAAAGTCAACCATATCTGGATCAACATTTGTATCACAAATAGCAATAACTGGAATTCTTAATTTTCTTGCTTCTTTAACAGCAATTTCATCAGTTTTAGGATCAACTACAAACATCGCTGCAGGTAGTTTATGCATTTGTTTAATTCCACCTAAAGTCTTTTCTAATTTAGCTTTTTCTTTTCTAATTAAAATTTGTTCCTTTTTAGGTCTTAAGTTTATTTTTCCTGTTTTTTCTTCATTTTCAATGTCTCATAAAGTTTTAATTCTTAATGAGATTGTTTTCATGTTTGTTAATGTTCCACCCAATCATCTTGAGTTTACAAAGAAATTACCACTTCTTAACGCTGCTTCTTTTACTGCATTTTTGGCACTTCTTTTTGTACCAACAAAAATTATTTTCTCTTTTTTTTGTCCAATTAAAGTAACGTATCTTTTAACGTCTTCTAATCTTCAAATAGTTTGTTGTAAATCAATAATATGATTTTTATTTTTTGCTCCATAAATATATGGTTTCATTTTTGGATTTCAACGCTTAGTTTGGTGTCCAAATTGAGCTCCAGCATCTCATAACTGTTCTCTTGTTAAATCTTTTGCCATGTTTTAATTTCCTTTCAAATTTTTATTCGTTAATCTTCCATAATGGTTCTAAATAAATCCACTTGTTTAATTAAAAATAACAAGCACTAGGATGTAAAATTCCCATATGTGATTGCATACCCAAAATTAAATATACAATATTTATAGTATATCATTTTTTAATATTTGTTCTACAAAAAAATAATGCTTTAAAAGCATTATTTTAATTTTGTTAATTTAACTAAGGATTTTGCATAAATTTCCATCATTTTCTTTAAATCATCAATTTTTACATATTCATTATATGAATGCATAGTTGAATCATTCATATCAAATTCTGCTCCAAAAGCAATCATATTTGGCATTGATTTAGCAAATGTTCCCCCACCAATTGCTATTGGTTCAGCTTTTAAATCTCCAGTTACTTCTTTATAAACTTGCATAATGTTTTTTACAACTTCACTATCTTTTGGAAAATAAACTCTATCTTCAATTGAAGATAATTTTAACTCAATATTTTGATTTGAAACAAATTTTTCTAAAACTTCCACAACATCCTTTTTTGGATCTCTTGTACAAGGTATTCTAAAATTAATTGTAAATCTAAAGTCTTTTTTAGAAACTTCAACTATTCCATTACAAGCAGTTAAACTTCCAGTCTCATCTGTTAAGTCTCCAAATATGTCTTTCATATCAAAATTTAAGTGAGCATATTTTGAAACAAAGTCAGCTAAAGGATGTTTCAATCCAATTTCAGCAATCGCTTTTAATAATCAAGTTGATGCAGATATTCCTTTAAAAGGTAAACTTCCATGAGCTGATACTCCCTTTACAAATAAGTAGTTATCTTTTTCATAAGAATCAATTGAATTTTTCTTTAGTCAAGCTGCAATTTCGCTTTTTTTAGGTCCATCATATTTAACTAAATCATTTACCGCGTTATATACTTCTCCTCCACTTAGTTCAAATTCTGATTCAAATTTTCCCACTAAATCAACATCAGCAATTCATTTTTCTGCATAAACAACAGGGAAATGACCATCAGGAACATATCCTAAATCACACAATTGCTCATTTGCAACATATGCCTCCATACATTCTCAGTTTGTTTCTTCACTTGTCCCAAAAATAAATCTAACTTTATAATCTGGTTTAAAACCATTATCAATCAAATATTTAAAAGCAAAAATATTCATCATTGTAGGTCCTTTATCATCAAAAGTACCTCTACCTATTAATTTCCCATCTTTTATTATTGGTTCAAATGGATTAGTTTTTCACTCATCAATATTTCCTGCAGGAACAACATCTAAATGACAAATTATTCCAAATAATTTATCCCCAAATCCATAATCTGCATAGCCATATCTGTAATCTGGAGCTATAAAAGTTTCAAAACCAAAACCCTTTAGTAAATCTATACAATGATTTAAAACATTTTTTATTTCTTGATGTACAGGTGCTCCATATGTCAGATCTCTTCTATAAGATGGCATAGCCACTATTTTTTTTGTTTCTTCCAATGCTTGATCAAAATATTGACCTAATAGTATTTCTTTAACTACATTCATAAATAATCTCCTTAATTTTTATTTCTTTCTTTTACAACGATATCATAGGCATCATTTATTTGAGCCATTTTTTCTTTTGCATATTCATTATTATTTTTATCAGGATGATACATTTTAGCAAGTTTTAAATAAGCTTTTCTAATTTTATCATCTGAATCAGTTGGTAACACTTCCAATATTTTATATGCTTCTATTAATTTTAATTGCTTTTCATCAACTTCAAAATTTGTTTTACTTTTTTCTTTTGATTTAACTTGCAATTGAATTTCAATCATTTCAATAATTTTATTTAATTGTTTAGAAAATTCAAGAAACTGACTATCAATATATTCATTTAAATTTTCTGGTTTAATTGATTTAAAATTTTTATTTTCCTCTTTAAAAATGATAGCTGGTATAACTGCTAAAATAAATGTCTGCTTATACAAATTGAAAGTTTTTGTAAGAAATTCACTGTATATCAATAATAGAACTTTTGTTGAAAATACAATAAAATTTTTTTTAGATAGGTTCTCAAAAATTACGAAAAAATCAAATTCTTTAACTGCTCAATAGTCATAAAAACTTTTTTGAGTATTTTCAATAGTTAAAATTAATTTTTCATTTCTATATTTTTTCTTTATTTCTTTAAATTCAGACTTGAACGGAAATCTATTAAAATTTTCGACTAAATCAATTTCTTTTATTAAAACTACTTTATCCTTTTGACTTGCAAATGAGGATTTAAAACTTTTTAGTGCTTCATTAACTTGAATATTATCTTTACTATTTTTTTCACGTTTTCCTAATTTAATCTTATATAAAAAACTTAAAATACCAAATAAAAATAATAAAATAAAAACTAATACTCAAAATGACATTATTAAACTCCTCTTCTCATTAAAAAAACTCCTATTTAAAGGAGCCTTATTTATTATTATTTAGATTCTTGGGGAATAACAACAGCTCTAGTTCTGTTTTTACCAAATCTTTGATATTTTACTATTCCTGATACTAATGCAAATAATGTATCATCTCCACCACGTCCAACGTTTACACCTGGATGGATTTTTGTTCCTCTTTGTCTGAAAATTATAGAACCTGCATTAGCAAATTGTCCATCTGCTTTTTTAGCTCCTAAACGTTTTGATTCTGAGTCACGACCATTTCTAGTTGACCCTACTCCCTTTTTAGAAGCAAAATATTGTAATCCTAATAAGAAACGCATATTAAATCATCCTTTCTATTTTAAAATTCTTTGGATATTGTACCTCAATAGTTTCTAGTTGAATAATCATAAACTCTAATAGATGATTTAATAAATTATCCTCTATTATTACTTTTATTTCTATTCTATTTGCATCAACATTAATTTTTATATTTTTATTAAATTTAATATCTAATGCATTTAATGATCCTGAAACTATTCCTGTAATTGCAGCACATACAAGATCTTCTCCATGATCTTTTAAATTTGCATGTCCCCTTATTACAAATGAATTTATTTTATTTTCCTTTTTAAAAATTTTTGCTTTTACCATCAACTATTCCTCTGTTTTATTTGAAGTAGAAGTTTTTGGTGCAGCTGTTGTTTTTGGTGCAGTTGATTCTATTGTTGGTTTTGAACCACTTAATGAAATAGTATCAATTTTAACCTTAGTATAAGGTTGTCTGTGACCATATACTTTATTAACATTTTTCTTAGGATGATATCTAACAACTCTAAGTTTTTTTCCTTTACCTTGTTTAACAACAGTTCCTACAACTGCTGCTCCTTTTATTAAAGGTGATCCTACAGTTCCATCAATCATTAGAACTTCATTAAAAGTAACTTTTTTACCTTCTTCAACCTCTAATTTCTCAATATAGATTTCATCTCCTGATTGAACTTTAATTTGTTTTCCACCAGTTTTTATAATTGCGAACATCTTTATTCCTCCCAGTCTAGACTCGCCTTGTATGTGAGTTATTTTGCAAACTTCTTTATAACATACAAAAGTGCGGTTGAAACTAGCAACCTAAATAATTTTATACCAAATTAATAGATTTTTTTACTTTTTTTTACTTTTTTAAGCAAATATTAAAATAAATTTACCACATTTGGAACATTATTTTCAGCTTCAATTGCAGCTTTATTCGAAACTGAATTATCTGTCTTAAAAGTAGAATTTCCAATTTTAGCATCTAACTTATCAACTTTATTTAATGAAATTGCTGTAAAAACAGTAGTGGCAATTGTTCCTATTGAATTTGAGAAAAGTTCACCAATTGATTTTGTAATAGAACCAAAACCATTAAGTAAAGCTCCTAACATCCCTTTACCTCCAATAATTTCTCTTGATTTTTGTATAGATAATTTTTCCATATTTAGACCTCCTATATTAATATCGTCATAATATTTAAAAATTAATCTTTATAAAAATATTTTGTTAATTCATTTTTACTTACAGAGAATTTTTTTGAGATATTTTTTATTGCTTCCTTTTTACTAATATTTTCTGATATTAGTTTTTCAACCTCATATATAATTAATTCCATATCTACTTTTATTTCATTTTTTAAAGAATATTTAGAATCAATAATAATACAAAATTCTCCTTTTAAAACTAACTGATTATTATTAATATATTCACAGATCTCAACAATTGTTCCCCTTAGAAACTCCTCATTGAGTTTTGTTAATTCTCTTGCTAATACAATATTTGTATTTTCATTTAATTGTAGAGAGAGCTGATTTAATGTTGCTTGAATTCTATGAACAGATTCATAGAAAGATATAATAGTATCACTATTATTATTATTCTTAAAGATTTCTTGCATATCTTTTTCCATATTTTTTTTATCTAAAAAACCCAAAAATAAATTCCTTTTTGCAACAAAACCTGAAGCTGCTATTGCATGAATATATGCAGGACCACAGTTAATTGAAGTTATATTGACTTTTATATTATTTTCAATAATATTTTTAATAACAATGGCTCCTGGATCACTAATGCAAGGAACACCTGCATCACTAATTATTGCTATATTTTTACATTTATTAATATCATCTATTATTGTTGGCAAGATTGAATACTCATTAAATTTATGTAAAGCTTTTAATTTTTTTGATATCTTTAATTTTTCAAATAATTTAAAACTTACTCTAGTATCTTCACAATAAATAACATCAGAGATTTCAAAAGTTTCAATTACTCTTTTTGATATATCATTTAAATTACCAATTGGAGTTCCCACTAGATATATAGTTGTCAAATCATTTTTAAATGTGCTTTGAACTTTTAACATATGGCACTCTCCTTTTATACAAAAAAAACCTAATAAAATTATTAGGCTAATTATTTAATATCTTTAATTGTTATTTTATAAGGTTCTTTTAGTTCTCTTACTTCAACTGAGTCTCCAACAACTTTACCCATCATTGCTTTTGCCAATGGTGATTCATTTGAAATTTTATTTTCAAATGGATCTGCTTCAATAGCTCCTACAATTTTAACAGTCATTTCTTTTTTAGTTTTTTGACTTGTAAATGTAACTTGACTTCCAATTTTTACTTCCTTGTTTTTTGAATTAGAATCTTTAATAATCTTTGCTTTTGAAAGCATTGCTTCTACTTCTTTAATTCTTGCTTCTACTTCTGCTTGTCTATTTCTTGCTGCATCATAATCAGCATTTTCTGATAAATCTCCTTGTGCACGTGCTTCAACAAGTTCTTCAATAACTTGTGGACGGACATTATTGATTAAATGAGTTAACTCTTCTTTTAATTCTTTAAGACCCTCTGCTGTTAAAATAATATCTTTATCTATCATATGAATCCCCTTTTATTAACTAAAATATTATACATTTTTTTATTATAAAAATGACTATATTATTCTATTTTTTAATATCTAATTGTTTTTTTATTTCCTTAATATTTAAAACAATTTCATCCTTTTTAACAATACTCTTTATTTCTTCAAAACTGGCATTATAAAAGTCTATTCTAGAAGGAAATTGACTATTTATTTTTTGAATCATTTTCTCTCCAATGCCTTTTATTGTAGCTAATTCATCTCTTGTAAATGATTTATTATGTTTCTTCCTAAAACCAGCAATAGCATAATTATGCACTCTATTTTGAATTAATTCTAAGAATTTAAAAACCTCTTGAGATTTATCTAAATATACTTCTTGCATATCATAGTTCAAAATATATTCAGTCCTATGTTTATCATTTTTAACAAGTCCAATTATTGGAATATTTAAATCTAATAGTTCTAATTGCGACCTAGCAGCATTTACTTGAATTTTACCTCCATCCATTATTATTAAATCTGGTAAACCTTTTTCTTCACCGATTTCCCTTTGATATCTTCGATAAATCATATTTTGCATTCTTTGAAAGTCACCTTTTTCATCAATTATAATATTATACTTTCTAAAGTCATTAAAACTTGGTTGTGCTCCTTTAAAAACAACCATAGCACCAGTTACAAATTCATCTAAGATATTGGCTACATCAAACATTTCAATATGATATGGATAATTTGGAAGCTTTAGAGTTTTTTGTAAATTATCAAGTAATTCTTCATTACTCATTGATTTTTGATTTTTGTAGATTTCTTGTTGTCTAATATATTCCCTAGCATTATTTCTAGCTAGTTCCAATATTTTTAAACTAGTTTCATCATTTCCATAAGTTATTTTTTCTTGAAATAAAAATTTTAGGCTTGTATGTTCCAATATTTTAGGAAGAATAATATAATCAGGGAGCATATTTTTTAAGTATATTTGCATAATAAAATTTTCAAATAGAGATACTAAATCCTCTACACTATTTTTAATAATTAATTGGTCTTTTAAAATTAATTTTCCACTTCTATAAAATAAAACAACAAAACAGATGTACTCTTCTGATTCAAAATAATTAAAAACATCACGATTTAAATTATCATTAATATCAACAAATTGTTCTACAATTGAAAAATTTAAATGAGCTATAATATCTTTTATTCTTTGTGCTTCTTCAAATTGAAGATTATTTGAAGCAACAATCATTTTTTCTTCTAGCTTATTTTTGAAATCATTGTTTGTTCTATTAAAAAAATTTTTAACTTTTGTTATTTGCTCTTGATAATATTCTTTTTCAACATCCTTAAAGCAAGCACCAGAACATTGGTCAATATGAAAGTGAATACATGGTTTACCCAAATTTCCTTTACATCGTCTTAAGGGATAAATTCTTTCTAGTGTTTTTAAAATATTTCTAGCACTAGTTCCGTCTGGAAGTGGTCCAAAAGATATTTGATTTTTATTATCAAAATTTCTAGTATATACATAAATTGGATCATGTTCTTTTGTAATAGCAATATAAGGATATTTTTTATCATCATTTAAAACAATATTATATCTTGGACGATATTTTTTTATTAGGTTTTGCTCTAAAATTAAAGATTCCTTTTCATTATCAGTAACTATAGTTTCAATATCAAATATATCTCTAACAAGTTGTGTTGTTTTAAAATTATGAGCCTTATTAAAATAACTTGCAACTCTTTTTTTAAGATTTTTGGCTTTTCCAACATAGATTACTTGATCTTTTTTATTTTTATACAAATAACAACCAGATTTCTCTGGTAAATTTTTAACTATGTTTTCCATAAATCTCACCTCAAATATAATTATATATAGTTAAATAAATTAAAATCAGCAAAACTAATTTGCTGATTTTAATATACATCTTCATTTTGAATATAAACATCTCTTGGTTTTGAACCATTTTGAGGTCCAATGATACCGCTTTCTTCAAGTTCGTCAATAATTCTTGCAGCACGGTTATAACCAATATTAAATTTTCTTTGGATTAAGCTTGTAGAAGCTTTTTGTGTTCTAATTACATAATCTTTAATTTCATCAAACATTGAGTCCTGACCAGCTCCAAGATTAACTGTAAAACTTGGTTCCTCTGCCTCTGCCTTTAAAAATTCTGTGTCAAAAATCTGTTGTTGTTGACTTGAACAATGTTTTACCAATTTCTCAATTTCATCATCGCTAATGTAAGCTCCTTGAGCTCTTACAAGGGATGTACTTCCTGGAATTGTATAAAGTAAATCTCCTTTACCAATTAATTTTTCAGCTCCATTTGAGTCTAGTATTGTTCTTGAATCAATTGATGAAGCAACTGAAAAGGCTAATCTTACAGGTATATTTGATTTAATAACACCTGTAATAACATCAGTTGATGGTCTTTGAGTAGCTACAATTAAGTGAATTCCTGCAGCCCTTGACAATTGTGTAAGTCTCATAATTGAATCTTCTACATCTTTTTTATTTGATGTCATCATTAAATCAGCAAGTTCATCAATAATAATTACATAATAAGGTAACTTAGTTGAATCTGTTTTTTGTTTAGCATTAAATCCTGCTATATTCTTAACCCCATATGTTGTAAATAATGCATATCTTCTTTCCATTTCATTTATAACTTTTTTCAAAGCACTATTTGCAATATTCATATCACTAATAACTGGTGCAAGTAAATGTGGAATTGAAGAGTAAACTGAAAGTTCAACTTTTTTAGGGTCAATCATTAAGAACTTAACTTCATGCGGTTTTGCTCTCATTAAGATTGAAGAAATTATTCCATTTATCATAACTGATTTACCACTACCTGTAGAACCAGCAACAAGTAAATGAGGCATTTTATCTAATTCACCAAATAGTAAATCTCCAGTAACTGTTTTACCAATAGCAAATAATAACTTATTTCCCATTTTTACAATTGGTGTATTTTCAATAACACCTCTCATTGGAACTGCTTCTGGTTTATCATTTGGGATTTCAATACCCACGGCAGCTTTTCCTTGAATTGGAGCTTCAATTCTAACATTTTGACTTGCAAGTGCCAATTTTAAATCGTTTTCCAATGAAGTAATACTATTAACTTTTGTTCCTGGTTCAGGTTGTACTTCAAATTTAACTACACTAGGCCCAATGCTCATATTTTTTACACTTGCTTTTACACCGAACTGTTTAAATGTTTCATTAATGCTTTCCGCCTTTTGTTTGGCTGAATTAGTAATTTCTTCTTGGTCTTTTAAATTCACAACATGTACTTTTAAAATATCAATTGATGGCAATTGATATGAATGGTTTACAAATTGTTCCTTTTCAACTGCTTTATTTTTATTAACTTCCATAGTTTGGTTAACTTTATTTGCTGATTGATATGATGATGAAGAATGTAAAATATTTCTTGAAACGTTCTCTTGCATTGGTGAAGTATAGTCACCATAATCTTCAATCATTTTTTTCTCTTCTTCTTTTTCTTTTTTAGTTTCACTAATAAAATGATCTAGTGTAATTTGACCTGATTGAACTTCTTCAATTTTAGTTGAATTTTTTCTATTTCTTGATTGTACTAATTCAAGTGTCTTTCCATTTGCACCAAAAGGAGTTATATTTGTTTCTTTAGCTAATTCTTCTCTTGCTTTTTCAGTTGATACTTGACCATATTTTGTATCATATGGAAGAGAATCATAACTATAATCTTTTTCTCTTCTTGGAATATAATTATGTTCTTCTCTAACTAAATTTTCAGCTTGTCTTCTAGCTTCATTAATTTTTTGATCTAAATTATAATCAACTACCCTATTCTGATTTGGGTTTTGAGTTAAATTTTGATTTTGATTTGGATTAACATATTGCTCTTTATAATTTTGATTTGAATTATAACTTTCTAAATTTACATTAGAAAAATCATCATTGTAAAAATCAGTATTTACTTCTTCATAAATATTATTTTCATAGTTTCTATTAAAACTTGGAAGCTCAATTGTAATATCTGATTCTTTTGATGAAGACAAAATTATTCTTTCATCAAAAGTCTCGTCATTTTGAATATTCAAAATATTTAAAATCCCTCTTCCATTACTTTCTCTTTTAGGTTTTTCTGAAGCTGAATAATTTACACTTTGAGTATTTTTAAGGGAAAGAATTCTTAATCTTTTGCCTCTACGCTTATGCTTTGGTTTTAAGAAAAAGAAAGGATCTCCAGTAAAAATTCATATCATATCTAAAGCAAGAAATAAAATAGCAATAATTAAACCAACATATATTGATGTGTATGCAAATATTCCAGAAAGAAAAGTTCCTATTAATCCTCCACCAGATCAAGTTGTAAAGTATGTACTTGGGTCTGCTATTCAAATTGTTCCACTATTTTCACCTCAAATAGAGTTATTTTTTCAATTAGTTAAATAAGAATTCAATGAGTCTTTTAGTATTGTTCCTGACCATATATCTTTTACTATAAAATCTTGTGTTTTTACATGATAAGCAACAATAAATAAAATTGCACTAATAATTCAACATAAGCAAATCCAAGTTAAAAAAATCATAGCTATAAACCTCTTTTTAGGTTTAAATTTTATTCCAAAATAAATTGAAAAGTCTAGTAAGAAAAATAAAGAGTATAAAAAATATTTAAATCATCCAAATGGCAAATTAAAAATTACATCATCGAAGAATTGACCTACTATTGTAATTCTTCCCAGTGACATTAAATTTAAAAAAAATAATACTAAAGCTCCAACTATTCAAGAAATTGAGTCATTTTTTCTTTGTTTTTTTTGAATAGAAAAAGCCCTTGTACGATCATTATCGTTATGATTATTTAGCCCTTTGTTATTATTCATCATTTCACCTTATTTTTGCCCTTACCATATAATTTTAATATATTTTAACCTTTTTTTACATTCAATTAATAAAAACTCATAGAGACTATGAGTTTTTTGATTTAGTCATTTTTGGTTCAAAGAATGAACCATCTAATTCATTAATGATTACTAAAACAATTGGTTGCTTTCCAGTTTCTTGTTTCAAAGTACTTCTAATTCTTGAAACAATTTCCTTTTTAATTGCATTTAAATCAAAACTAGCAGGTTTTGTTTTTGCCTCATTTTTATATTTCTCTAAAATATCAATTATTTGCTTTTGCATTAATTTAAAAATAGGATTTTCATCAGTAATGTAAATAACACCTCTCATTTGAATATCTATTAATGATATCAATTCTTTTGTTTTACTATTTACATTTGCACCGATTATAACTGCACCATCAGTTGCAAGTTGTTTTCTTTCATTTAAAACAACTGCTCCAATATCACCAACACCAATTCCATCAACATTTACATCGGCTGTTTTTATTGAATCAGAACCAATAACTAATTTTCCACCATCACTAATTTTTAAAATTTGTCCATTATTAATTAGTTGTATATTTTTCTTTTCCACTCCAGCTTCGATTGCTGCTCTTTCAGCACTTAAAAAATCTTTATATAAACCTTTAATTGGAATAAAAGATTTTGGTTTCATTATTCTTGTCATCAATTTTATATCTTCATAACTTGCTCTCATAGATCAAATATTTTTATCACTTAATGATATTAATTTTGCATTTGTTCTTGATAATTCATCTAAAATTTCAGCATGTCTTTTTTCTACCCCAGCTGCTGGCGGAGTTGCTAGTATAATAGTATCATTTTCTGTAAATTCAACCTTATCATCATTTCCCGCAGCTATTTTTGCAAGTCTTGCATATAGAAGATCTCCTGCTCCAGTTAAAAGCAAAATACCATCTTGAGATTTCATAAAGTCTTCAATAGATATAATATCTTTTTCAGTAATTTGTAAACTCTCTTGGATTACTTTTGATTCAACAACCTTAGTAATTGTTTTTCCATAAATTGCTATTTTTCTATCATTTGCCTTTGCTTGTTTTATTATTTCAAATAATTTAAAAACATCTTCTTCAAACATTCCTAAAATTAAACGTCTTTTTTTATCTTTCATTGGCGCTGCAATGAATTTTTCAATTCTATGATTTGGAACTGTATATCCAATCCTTGATGCATATTCTGCGTCACTTATTAATGCCAAAACACCCTTTTGAGCAATTTGGTTTAAGTGATTCATATCTGTTGAGAAATATGATTGTTCATTTCCATCAATAATATAATCACCTGCATATACAATTACACCATCTTGTGTATGAATTGCAAAACCATATGATTCTGGAAATGCAGCTGTTGTTCTAAAAGCTTCTATTTTTACATCACCAAAATTAATGATATCTTTATCATTAATAATTTTAAAATTATTTTCTCTATTTTTAATTCTGTATTTTAAATTTCTATATTTTAAAATTGTTGTTGTAAGTTCATTGCAATAAACTGGTACGTCTATTTCTCTTAAAATGTAACTAATTGCTCCTGAATTATTTGAGCTTGGATTTGAAAGAAAAATTCCTTTAATTTTTTTTGAATTTGCTTTTAAAAAGT
Organism: Spiroplasma endosymbiont of Dioctria linearis; assembly: GCF_964030865.1. Classification (NCBI taxonomy): domain Bacteria; kingdom Bacillati; phylum Mycoplasmatota; class Mollicutes; order Entomoplasmatales; family Spiroplasmataceae; genus Spiroplasma; species Spiroplasma endosymbiont of Dioctria linearis. The sequence goes on from NZ_OZ034984.1 coordinate 801,321, forward strand.
CAAAATTGGGAATTATTACATCAATTCCTAATACACTTCTTTCTGGAAACTTAATTCCTGCATCAAAAATATATAAACTATCGTTAACACTAATAACAAAAATATTTTTTCCTCTTTCGTCTTGACCACCAAGAGCCATAAATTTAATATCTGCCATATTTTTTCTCCTTATTTTTTTAATTTCTTCTTATTATTTTGTTTAATTTTTTTAATAAACGTTAACCAGAATTGAATTCTATTTAATTATAATTTATTTATAGTTAAAGTAAAGTTTTTTTAAATAAAAGAATAAAATCTTAATGAGAGAGGAAGAAATTTATATGTATATTTCAGTAGAAGATTATTCATTAAATTACGATAAATATTTCACTTTAGATGTTAGAACAGAAATGGAATTTAAGACTTTACCTCATTTTGATTGAGCAATAAACGTGCATATTGAGGAATTTATAAAAAAATTTGAAACCATTTTAAAAGAAAAAAATCCTGAGAATAAGCCAATTGTGACTGTGTGTAATGCAGGAAATAGAAGTGGTGAAGTTGCTAGATTTTTATCAGAAAATGGCTATAATGCAAAAACACTTGATGGTGGAATTTATAAGTATAAAAGAAAAATAAGATAATTAGTCTATCTTATTTTTTAATTCCTCTTCTAATTTTTTTAAAAATAACTTAATCGAAAATTCTTTTGAAGTTAAACTTAATGTTTTTCCTTCAAGTTCTGCCTTAATTTTTAGTTTTTTTAGATTATTTGTATTTACTAAGTGCTTTGATAAAATTAAAATCTTGTCATTATTAATACTATCAATATTTTGAATAGTACCTATTTCATTTAAAATTTTTTCATAAATAGTTCAGCCTTTTTCAATTGAGTTTATTCCAAACTTTTCTTTTCTTTTTCTTAACATACTTAATGTTGAAAAGTAAAGAAATAAAGAAATGAAACAAATAATAAATAAAATGGCAATAACAATATATAGAATATTATTCATTATTCAATTATCTCCTTATCTTTAATAAAAATATCTCTCAAAATTTGAATTTTACTTGTATTTTTAGAATTACTAATATCAGTTACTACTTTTATATTTATTTTTGAAGGTCTTATTTCAATTTCTAAATCATTAACTGGATATTCAACAGTATCAATTATCATTATCTCATTTGATTTATCTTCAAATTTTAATTTTAAAATATATTGATCATTTAAAATTAAAGGTGCATTCAATGTTCTAAATTTATTAGTACTTACAGGAACTAATTCTTGCAATTGATACATTTGACTATTTCTTGATAAAATCACTGCTCCACCAGCTGATTTCATATAACCACTACTTCCATTAGAAGTAGAAACAACAAGTCCAGTTCCATGAAATTTTTCTAGAAATTCATTATTTATATAAATTTCAACATACAATGGTGTTTTTTCATTAAGAATTTTAACCTCATTTGCAGCAATTAAATTTTGAGATTTTGTTTTAATTTCTAATAATTCAAAATTACTTAAACTAAAATTATTTTTCTCAATTGAATCTATTGTAGCGTCTAAGTTTTCAACTCTATTTTTATTAGTGTAGAAACCAATTCCCCCTGACTTAAAGGGCACAAATTTAACATCTTTTATTTGCTCTTTATATTTAGAAACAGCCTTTAGAAAAGTTCCATCTCCTCCAAATATAAAGATATAATTAGGTAACTTTTCATTATAAATTCATCCTCTTGACTCTAACTTTTCTTTTAAATGAAAAACAACTTCTTCTGTTGATTTATAATCATTTTTTATAATACTAAATGAAAGCATTATTTCACCTCTAAACTATTATTAATTTTACTTATTTTTGGAAGAAAAATATATAAAGATTGTATAATATTAAATGTAAATCAAGGAGCAAAGAATCATGACTAAAAAGAGAATGTTGTCTGGTATAACCACTACAGGAAAAATGACATTAGGAAACTATATTGGAGCTATGAAAAATTTTGTAGCATTACAAGATGAATTTGAAATGTATGTATTTGTAGCTAATCTGCATGGAATAACTACCCCAATTGATAAAGAAACCTTAAGAAAAAATATAAAAGAAATGGTCACTTTATATTTTGCTTGTGGAATGGATCCTAAAAAATCAACAATTTTCTTACAAAGTGATGTTTTAGAGCACACTCAACTAGGTTGAATTCTTACATGTAATACAACAATTGGTGAATTACAAAGAATGACTCAATTTAAAGATAAATCAACTAAAGTAAAATCTGAAAATGGAACTGAATTTATCCCTACTGGTTTACTAACATATCCAGCACTAATGGCAGCAGATATTCTACTTTATGATGCTGAATTTGTACCAGTTGGAAAAGATCAAAAGCAACATATTGAATTAACAAGAAATATTGCAGAAAGAATGAATAATAAATTTGGAGAAATGTTTACAATTCCGGGAGATTACACTCCAAAAGTTGGGTCAAAAATAATGGATCTACAAGATCCTACAAAAAAAATGTCAAAATCTGCTGCTAATCCAAAAAGTTTTATTGCTCTATTAGATGATATTAATGAAGTTAAAAAGAAAATAAAGTCTGCTGTAACTGATTCAGAAAATATTATTAAATATGATATTGAAAAAAAACCAGGTGTAAGTAACTTATTAACAATTTACTCAGCTTTGAAAAATATTTCAATTGAAGAGGCAGAAAAGTTTTTTCATAATAAGGACTATGGAGTATTAAAAGAAGAAGTTTCAAATGTAGTTGTTGATTTATTAGAAAAAATCCAACTAAAATTTAAGGAATTATTTAACTCTGATTTAGTAGATTCTTGATTAGAACAAGGCGCAGAAAAAGCAAGAAAATTAGCAAGTAAAAAATTAACAAAAGTAAAAAATTTAACTGGTTTAAATTATAAAAGAAAATAAAAAGAAACTCTTAAGTAGAGTTTCTAACTAATCAGCGGCACTTCATTGTGTTGCTTTTATTTTTTTAACAATTTTTGTGCAATCATCCTTATGTCTAAATTCTCTACATTGTGGATGAATTGCAATTATATTATCTGATGTTAATTTTAAATCTTTAAGATCAATAAATTCACACACTCATGAGAAATCTCCCTTTTCAAATTTTGATTTATCCATAAAAAATTTACATATAAAACACAATCTAAATTTATCTTCATCTCTATTAATTAATTTGGGTGAATTATTTCAAGCACTAATTATATCCTCTTTTGAAAATTCAATTTTATTATTATCTAATATTTTTGCCATAAGTTACCTCTTTTAATCTTTATAATTTTAACACAATTAAAAAAATGAGCTAAATTTGCTCATTTATATTATTTTTTAGCTTCTAAAGCTTTTTTAGATGATGTTACGATTGATTCAAATTGTTTTGGTTCATGAATTGCTAATTCAGATAACATTTTTCTGTTAATATCAATTCCTGCTATTTTTAAACCATTCATAAATTTTGAATAACTTAATCCTAATGGTCTAACTGCTGCATTTATACGAATAATTCATAATTTTCTAAAATCACGTTTTTTAAGTTTACGTCCAACAAAAGCATAAGCCATAGAACGTACAACTTGTTCATGAGCCTTTTTATAGTTTGCTTTTTTTGTTCCATAGTAACCTTTTGCTCTTTTAATTCAACGTTTTCTTCTTGCTCTAGTTACTTTACCAAATTTTACTCTTGCCATATTGTTTTACCTCCTAATTTTGTAATAATCCTTTTAGACGTTTCATATCTCCAGCTGAGACGAAAGTTGCTTTTTTCAAATGTCTTTTTCTTTTTGTTGATTTATTTTGTGCTAAATGAGATCTATAAGCTTTACCTCTTTTTAATTTACCTGCACCAGTTTTTTTAACTCTTTTTGCTAAAGAGCTTTTTGTCTTCATTTTTGGCATAAATTCTCTCCTCCTATAATTAACCTTTTTTTGGCACTACATACATATCTAAGAATCTTGTATTTAGTTTAGCTTCTTTTTCAACTTTTGCAATATCTTCAATTTTAGTAAAGAATTTATCTAATGTTTCTTTACCAAATTCTTGAAAAGTTATCTCTCTACCCTTAAATTTTAATGATACTTTAACTCTATCGCCTTGTAATAAGAATTCTCTTGCTTTTCTAGCTTTAGTATCTAGATCATGCTCTCCAATTCCTACAGTTAAACGAATTTCCTTATTTTCAACTTTAACTTGATTTTTCTTATTTTCTTTTTGTTTACGTTTTTGTTCATATTTGAACTTACCATAATCAAGTATTTTAGCAATAGCTGTATTACTATCTTGCATACCAACTTGAAGTAGGTCTAAACCTGCTTCTTCTGCTAATTTTAAAGCTTCAAATTTGTTTAATGGACCATTTTTAGTCCCATCATCATTAATAATTAAAATTTGTTTTGCTCTAATTTCTCTATTTACAAAATCTGTTATTATTTTTTTATTGTCTGCCATTTGTCCTCCGAAATAAAAAGTGTGCCGTTAAAAGATTAGGAGCACACTTAAAATTTATTTATTTTATATATAGATAATAAATAAGTTTTATACCGTTTCTTTACAAATTACGGTGAGCTGTGCGCTTCTTTCTTTAAACCTTAATTATTATAATATAGTTTTTTGAAATTTCAAATTTTTTTTAAAATTTATAATATTCTAGCTGAAACCGTTTATTTTTTAGCAATGACTTCTATTTCAATTAGTCCATTTTTAGGCAGTTTTGAGACCTCAAAGGCACTTCTGGATGGTTTATGTTCTTCAAAATAGTCTGCATAAATATGATTAATTACATCAAAATTTGCCATATTTTCAATTAATACTGTAGTTTTAATTATATTTTTTTTAGTAAAATTAGCTTCTTTTAATATCTCATCAATATTTTGTAAAGCTCTTTTTGTTTGCAATTCAATATTTTCTTCTAAATTCATTGTCTCAGGATTTAATCCTAATTGTCCAGAAATATATAAAAAGTTTTCTTCAGTTAATATGGCTTGTGAATATGGTCCTATTGCCTTGGGTGCTTTTAAAGTGTTAATTATTTTCATTTTTTTCTCCTTTTGTAATTAATAATACTAATTTTATTTTCTTAATTACCTCTTTTAAATTTCTTTTATTTATACCTATATTTAATCTAATTCAGATATCTTTACAATCTGCAAAGTCATCTGAATAACTTAAAATTAAGTTATTATCTATAAATTGTTGTTTTAATTCTTTTAAATCCAAATTTAATTTCAGTTTTATTCAAACTAAATAGGAAGCTTCCATTTGCATAATTTCTAAATTCTTAAAACTAGATAATTCTTGAGTTAGAAAAATATAATTTGAGTATATATATCTTTTTAGCGTTTGTAATCAATTATAAGAATAGGAATTTGTATATGCACTTACCAAGGCTGGTTGAAAAAAGATATTTGAAGAAGTTAAGGAATCAGATTCGTATTGATTTGAGATTTGTTCCAAGATTTTTTTATTAGAACAAATCATATATGACCCCTTTAAACCTCCTAAATTAAAAGTTTTATTTGGTGAATTACATACTATAAAATTATTAAATTGAGACGAGTAATTTCATAAAGAATTATGTTTTTGATTTAAGACCAAATCCCCATGAACCTCATCAGAAAATATTAGAACATTATGTCTATTACATATCTCTATAATTTTAAGTATTTCTGTTTCTTCTCAAACCCTTCCTCCAGGATTATGAGGATTACATCATAAAAATAGTTTTATTTTATTTTTAACAATTTGACTTTCAAAATTTTCAAAATTAATATAATAATTATTATTTTTGTAAATTAGATTATTATATATTACACTTCTTTTTGTTTTAATAATTGATCTTTCAAATGGTTGATATATTGGTGATTGAATCAAAACTGATTCATTTTTCTTAGTAAAGCACTTTACTACTTCAAACATTGCATTTACTGTTCCATGAACTAATTTTATCAAATCAATTTCTAAAATTATATTATGCATTTTTTTATATCAAATTTTAATTGCTTCAAGAGACTCTCTTTTTGTGTAAGTATAACTATAAGTTTTTTTCTTAGCTCTAGAGATTATTGATTTGACAATGGGTTTTGGTGTTTGAAAGTCTAAGTCCGCAATTGAAAGATTATAAAATTTTTTTGAAAAATCAATTTTATAGTTTTCTTCTAAGTATTCAATAGATCATTTTCTTTCATTGTTTTTTGATCTATCAATTTTTCTATTAAAGTCTTTATTCATTATTTTCACCTAGTTTCTTATTAATTTTGCAATTTCATTTTTTAGTTTCTCAACTTTTGGACCAATAATTATTTGAATATTATAATCATCTATATATTTAATTGCTATTGCTCCTAAATCTTTTACTGCTTCTTGGGAAATATTCTTAGGATTATTTAAAGTAATTCGCAACCTTGTATAACAATTATTTAAAGTTTTTATATTTTCTTTTCCCCCTAATAATTCAATATATTTTACAACCACCTCATTTGAAGTATCTATTTTTTTATTTTTTTCATTACTTATTAAAGTAATTTTTTCTTCTTCACTTAATGCTTCTCTACCAATAATTTTTACATCTCTATATTTTATATAAAAATAAAAGGTTCAGAAATAGAGTGCTCCCCAAATTGGACCAACTAGTAGAATATAGTATCATTTAGTTACTAGCCCCTGCATTAATCCAAAAACAATAAAATCAATAATGTTGCCGTCCGTATTTCCAATTTTTACTTGTAATAACCCTACAATCATATATGCTAGTCCAATATAAAAACAATGAACCAAATATAACAATGGAGCAACAAATAGAAACAGAAATTCTAAGGGTTCGGTAATTCCCCCTACAACACTTGCAACAATTCCAGGTATTATTACAGACTTTACCATTTTTTTCTGTTCCTTTTCTGCAAGAATATATATGGCAATTGCTGCCATTGGTAAACCAAACATTACCGTAGGCATATATCCTTGAGATAGAAATCTAGTTGCCGATGCAGAAATTGGCAATCCTAATTCTAATTCCTTATAAAAAATATTTAAAGCTCCTGTAATTTTTTCCCCACTTGGAAGAACAATTGTTCCTCCAACAGCTGAAAATCTAACAATTGTATTTATAACATGATGCATACCTGTGGGTCTTACTAAACTTTCTGTAAATCTATATAAGAAAGGACCAAATCAGTCTACCTTTTGTACTCCTAAGCCAATTCAATATATTAATTGATTAAAACAAGGTCATATAAAAGTTGTAGGTATTGCTATTGCAGAAAATATTAACAATGAGATTATTGGAACAAATCTAGTCCCACCTCAAAATGATATTGCATTTGGTAAACTAATATATTGAAATTTTTCATGTAGCCAATATACTAATAGACCAACAAATATAGCTCCTAATACTCCAATATCCATAGTTTTAATGCCCAAAATTGATTGTGTTGATTTACCAATAAATGTTCCTTCTGAGGTTAAATTCTCAGGTAAAACATTTAAAGTAAAATTAATAACAAAAAGAATTGTAACATAACCAATAAAACCACTAAACGCAGCTGATCCTTGATTATCAGAAGCTAAACCTATTGGAATAGCCATAGCAAACATAAATGGCAAAAAAGTAAATCCCATTGCTCCAATTGTTTTTAATAAAACAAAAAAATCATATAGACCTCTAGTTTTTAATCAAGGAATTTGTACAATTGTTGCATTAGAAGTAAGTGAAGCACCAATTCCTAATAAAATTCCACAAAAAGCCAACATTGCAATTGGAAGCATAAATGTTCTTCCTAACTTTTGAAATTTATTTAATAAACTATTTCTTGATTTTTTAGTATTAATTTTCTCCATATTTTTTTGATTTTTAAACCCTAATCTTTTCATACTTATTATTCCTTTCACTTTAATATTACTTAAAGCAAAAAAATAATTAAGAGTTCTAGTTAATGCTGTACCTTAGTTAATTACCTTGTACCTTCTTAAGTAAGTGATTTGTTAAATCCATATAAATATAGTCCAAAATTTGGATTAAACATTGACCTCTTATTGAAAATGAGTCTCAAATTTTATCTTCAAGCTGTGGTATTTCAATTACATTATCACAATACTTTTTTATTTCTCCATTATCGCCAAGAATTCCAAAAATATATGTCTTGCCTTTTAACTTTGATGCAAATTCAATTAGATATTTACTATTTCCAGATAAACTCAAAATAAATACAACATCATTTTTATTAATCTGTTGGACGTAGGACTCTATAGAATTTAAATCTCTTTCTTGTATTATAGTCTTATTTAACCATCTAATTCTTTGAGCAAAATTCCTTGATATATTATAAGCTAAATTCATTCCAAACATATAAACTGAATTTGCTTTAGATATTTTATCTAAGAGTTCTTTTACTTTATCTTCATTTGAAAGATATCTTTTTAAAACAATATTAGAAGACATGTTTTTAATCTCTAAATAATTTAGATATTTATCATCATTATCTATTAATTGCTTTTTGAAATTAAATTGATCATTTAATTTCAAATTATTTTTTACTAAGTTTTTAATTTCAAACTTTAATTCACTAAAACCTGATAAACCAGTATTATTACAAAATCGAATAATGGATGGTTTAGAGATATTTGTCTCTAAAGCCATTTTTTCAAGACTATAGTCATTAATAATTTTGAGATTTTTTAGTATAAAATTTGCAATATATGAGTTTATATCTTCAATACTTTTATTGGCCATTGATTTTAAGATTGCTAAAAATTTTAATTCTTCCATACTAATATTCCTCTATGTATAAATCTATTTAAGAAATTTTATTTCCTAGTTAATCTTATCTTTAAAAGTAAAGTTTTAAACAATATTTCAAACTTTAAAATTTTATTAGGAATATAATTTTATTAGGATGTGATTTTATGTTGGATATAATTAAATTTAATTTTAAAAGAATGAAAAGTAAGTGATATTTAATACTTGGGTTTTTATTTATTTTTTATTTTTATTTTCTGATTCTTGATATAGCAACTCTTATTATTGCTGAAATAAGTTTTGAAGAGAAAATGGAATTTATAAATATTAGAGGTCAATTTATAAATATAAGTTTTATTCTATTTTTTATGTTTTTTAATTGATATCTTTATAAAGATTATCAAAGCGGAATCTGAAATCATTTAATAAGCTCAAAAATTAAATCTAAAAAAATAATTCTTGCTTATATATTAACTAGTTTTATTATTTCAATAACTAACTTAATAACTTATTTTCTCTGATCTATAATTTTTTATAGAAATTATTTAAATGACTATGGAATTATTAATTTTTTTATAAATAATTTTTTTAAACAATTTTCATTAATTATAACTATTTTTGTTATATTAATATTAATTTTTAAAATCTCTCCTGATAAAAAAGAATTATCATTAATTTTTTTAGCAGTGATGCTATTGTATTTCACATGAATAGATTATTTTTTGCCATTTCTTAGTTTTAGTCTAAATAATAAACTAATAAAAATAATAATTAACTTAATTCCACTTATTAACATATCAATGATTAATAGTTCAAATGAATATATTTGATTAGCCATATTAGTTAATTATTCATTATTAGTGTCTAGAGCACTAATATTTACTTTTAAAAAATAGGAGGTTTTTATGAAAATCAATATGAATAAAAAAATATCAGACTTTTTTCAAATTAATATTAATGATTTGGAAATAAAGGAAAATGAAATTATTGGAGTTATGGGTGCAAATGGTTCAGGTAAAACTACATTTCTAAGACTATTGTCAAATAGTTTTAAAAATAGTAAAAATGTTAAGGTTGATCAAAATTATAGTTATTGTATATTACAACAAGTAAGTGATTTTGGACTTGTTAAATTAGTAGATTTAGTTATTCTGTTTAATAAACTAAATAAGAAAAATATTGATATAAATAAATTTTTTGATAACTATGATTTACTTCCTTTTAAAGAATCCTATTTTGCTAAACTATCTCCAGGACAACAGCAGCGTTTTAAATTTATGCTTATTCAGTTATTTGAAACAGATATTTTAATTTTAGATGAGACATTTAATTTTCTTGATAGTGCTTGAAAAAATAAATTATTAAATGATATAAAAGAAATAAAAAATAATTACAAAAATATCTTTATTATTGATCATGACTTAGAAAAAATAAAACAAATTTGCAATAGAATCATTTGTTTTAAAAATGGTGAAATTGTAATTGATTCAAAAGATGTTAATTCAATTAATCAAATAGATATAGACAATATATTAGTTAAATAAAAAATTCAACTAAATTAGGTTAGTTGAATTTTTTTATCTAAATTTATCTATATCAGCTATATTAGGATTTTCTCTTTCAATATTCCTTATAAGCTTATTCTTTTTACAATAAATTTCAATCTCGTCTGAAATGACTTTAATTTTATTTTTTAAGACATCAGTTGCTTTTACATTATCATATTCATACCTTAAATTTCTAATAGCATTTTCCAATTTATATAACCCTAAAACTTTATTATGCTTCATTTTTTGCTCTTCTTTTGTAATATTTTTATCTGGAATTTCTGTTGAACCAGGAAAATAATCAATATCAATATGTTTACAACCTATATGATGATATCCTTTTGAAATAGCTTCACTCATTGTAATATATTTATTATCATATTGTTCTAAAGATAAAATAGTATTTTCAAAAGGAATACATAACTCACAACTATCTTCTTCTGGTTGAACATAAACAATTGTTCTTAATCTCAAAGCTTCTTTTTTACCAAATCAATTATAAATCCCAAGCATTGGTCTATTATTTCTATTCTCTTTTGCTTCTGTTATCTTCTTATCAACTTCAGAATCTATAAACTCTTTTGGATTATTTACTATGTCTTCCTTCTCTTTTACTTTTTTAGTTATTTTGTTTCAAGGAATAATAAAATAAATTAATATAAGAAATAAAACAATAATAAAAATAGCTCATCAAGGAAATTTATCCATAATTTCTATTAATTATTATGATCATTAAGATGTTCATAATAATCTCTTGCCTCCTTTAAATTTATTCTTTGTTCTTTTTTACAATTCACACAAATTCCATTATAAGAAGACTTTGTTTCAAAATTAATTGGATTTTTAAAAACAAATTTTTTAAAATCTCAACAACTTTTGCAAAAAGTAAATATTCAATCAGTATCTTGTTCAAAATTAAAAGCCATATTTTCCTCCAAAAAAAGAAATGTAACCATTTCTTTTTTTACTATTTTTTAACTTCTTTTGTTTCTTTAATTTCAACTATTTTTTTCAGTGCATTTGCTGCATGTTCAACATCTGGACCAATAACAATTTGTAAACTTTCATTTCCTAATCGTTTGATTCCATAACTTCCTGCAGATTTTATTAAGGCATCATCAATTTTACTATTATCTTTTAAAATTAATCTTAATCTAGTTGCACAATTATCAATACTTACAAAATTATCTTTTCCAATGGCTTCAACAATTTTTAAAGCCATATTTTCATATTTATCTCCCTTTTGTGAAGCCTCTTTTGAAGTCGAAGCTTTACTTGAAGTATTTAAATTACCTTTAGCAGATATTGCTTCAACATTTCTACCTGGTGTAGAAAGATTCATTCATTTAATTACAAAGTAGAATACAAAGTAGTAAGTAGCTCCAGCAGCAGCTGTAAGTACTAAGATTCACAATGGGTTAGATACTATAGTACCTTGATTATTTGACAATGCTCATGACTGTGGTAATGAAGCTGCATAATCAATAAATCCGGCACTAAATCCAAATCCAATTTGTATTTTCATAGCTGTAGTTATTGCCATAAATATTCCTGTAAGTCCTGCATGAATTCCAAGTAAAACAGGTGCAATAAATACAAATGAGAATTCTAATGGTTCTGTAATTCCTGATAAGAATGAAACCCCAGCAACTCCTCCAAGGAATCCAGCAATTTCTTTTCTATTATTTTTATCAGCTGTCATTATCATGGCAACAGCTGCCATTGGAAGACCACCCATCATTATTGGGAAAAACCCTGCTTGAAATAATCCTGAGTTACTAATACCTTTTGCAAATGCATTAATATCTCCCATTTCAGTTACTCATTCATTTCCAACTGATGGAATTGAACCAAAACCTGGTTGAACTATATTTCCACTAACTGGCATTTGGAATCAAAAGAATGTATTCATAATTTGATGTAAACCAAATGGTAACAATAGTCTATTTAAAACTGAGTAAGCTGTTGTTCCTGGTATTGCCACAGCTGGGTTTTCTGGATTAGCAACTGCTGTACCAAAACTAATTAAACCTAATTGTATTCAAGGTCAAATAATTGCAAAAGCCAAAGCTGTCGGAATTGTAACTACAAGTGCTATCATTGGTACAAATCTACGACCCCCAAAGAATGATAAAGCAGTTGGAAGTTTTATATCTTTAAATCTATTATATAGAAACGCTGATAAACAACCAGATACTATTCCACCAAGCACTCCAGTACTTAAAACATAAACTCCACCAACTACATTTCCCTCTTTAATTTGCTGCACATAAAGTAATTTTGAAAAACTATCTCCATCTTTAGTAGTAAATGTCATTAATTTTCCATAAAGCATTTCAGGAAGAGTTCCCTCTCCAGTTAATGCTGCAATAGATAAATAAAATATTACAGCTACAAGAGCAACCTCACCCCGATGATCTTTGGCTAATCCAAAAGCACATCCAATAGCAAATAATAATGCAAGATTATCAAATGGAATTGAACCTGGCTTTTGAATAATCAATGAAATTCAATAACCTATTTGATTAGTTATTTCACCATCAATATTAGTACTGTAAGTAATACCTAAAGCACCAAAACGATTTAAAATAGCTGCAAATGGTAAAACTGCAATTGGGAATTGTAGTACTTTTCCCAATTCTTGAAGCATAGTTAAAAATTTACTTCAGCTATTACTTGAATCGTTTGAATCTTTAACTTTTTTAGTCTTTAACTTTTTTTCATTAGTCAGATGTAAACCTTTATTATTCATTTTTTTATTTCCTTTTCTACTTATAAGTCCATAGTACAAAAAAAAAAAAAAAATGCAACAATTTTCTATAAAAAGTTACATTTTTAGAAAAATTTTTGAGCTAAATTAATTCACCTAAACAAATAGCTAAGAAAATTAATGCCATCAAATAACCTACAACTGCTAAGGTAAAAATTCCATAATATTGTCAAAATCTAAATATTTTGAACTTAGTTGTAATAACTTTAAAGGAATCTTTTTCATCTTTTTTATTTCCTTTAAATCTAATAAAAAAGATAGTTGAAAAAATTCCAAGTAATAATCCTAAAATACCAAAACTAAACAATGTTCAAAATGTTCCTGTACTTAATGAGCCTAATAACATTTTTTAATCCTCAATTCTAAATCTAAAATGACTTCATGGACCAATAAAGTCAAGTAGTCTATACTCACTTTTTTTTATTGTACCAATTCAATTATACTTTTTATGTTTATCTTCAAACTTATCTTTTAAAATTATATGACACTCTCCCTTATATTTAATGTCATTATTATTTACTATTACTACCTCACCTTTATTATAAATTTTTTTAGCATTTTGTGAAGGAATTGAATCATTTTTAAATTCAACTCTTGAGAAAGTTGATCTTATAAAATATTCTGTAATATCTCCCCTTCTAAAATGATTAAATTCTAATATATTTTGCTCTATTTTACTAATTTTATAAATAGGTTTTAAATTCAAAGTTATTTCATATTTATCAATATTTCCAAGTTCTTCCAACTCAGATTTTGTTGCATATGCATTACCAATTATAACTGTATCAATTTCGTTTGTATAAAATAAAATCTTTGCTTGTTCAGAAATACTTAGATTTCTTTGTTCTTCTAAAGTAGGTAATTCTTTTCAACCTACAGCAGAGGTCATATTTCCATGATGGCTTCCTACAAAAGCTGCAGTAGACAAATTATATTTTAGATATCTTTTATTTGCTTCACTAAAATAGTCAAAAGGTAAACCAGTATATTCTAAGGGATAAAAGTTGTGACACCCACTTAATCTATCTTTTACTGGTTTAAAATCTATTACATTATCAATTAAACTATCATTATTTGACATATTTAACTGTATATCAATTGCCGACTTGTTATGAGTAATATTTGCAATTTCAAATGGTAAGCTTGGTGAATCTAATCTTAAGCAATCAATTCCATATTCTTTACATTTTGATATATCATTAACATTAATTCCAATTAGCTCCATTGACTGATATTCAACATCTAATATAGTATAAAATCCAATTTCCTTTGCATATTTTAAAGATTTTAAAACCATTTCAGCCTTTTCCTTATCATTTTGTGATCCTACAAAATGCAAAATACTTGTAAAGACTACTTCATAGTTTAATTTCTTTGCTAAATCTAAATACTGTTTATCCTTTTCAAAAGTTGATTGTTCTGGATAAATTGATATTCCTAATTTTCTTTTCATAAATTACCTCACTAGTATAATTTTATCAATAAAAAAATCACTTTTTGAAGTGATTTTTATTTACAGTTTTTTAAAGCAAATTTTAAAACTTTCTCTCCATTTGCTTTACCATAATCTTCTTTTTCTATAACAAAAACAGGCATATTAAGATATGATTTCATTTCTTCAAGTTCATAACCTACTTGAGGACCTAATAAAACTATATCTCAGTTTTTTCCATTAAGTTTAGCTTCATTTATTGAAACAGCCTTGATTTCAACATTTATATCTTCTTCAAATGCATAATTTTGCATATTTTTAACTAAAATTGATGTACTCATTCCTGCATTACAAGCTAATAGTATTTTTTTATTCATATTTGATTTCCTCCCAAGATAATTTAACTTTATGAATTTAAATTATTTATTCCATTATTATTTTCTAACATATTTAATTCATGTGATTTCGGTTTTTTTGTAAACTTGCTTAATAGTTCGCGTTGTTCTATTTTATTTGCCATTAAAATAAAAGGCACATAACATCCCATTAATATAACTAGATTTATTCCAGCAACAAAGCCACCCATAATACTTTTTGTTGTTAAGATTCCACCAAGTATTGGTGGTGTTGTTCATGGAACCATAACGCTTGAATGTGGCATAATTCCTGCTACCGTTGCAAAATAAGCAAATGAACCTGCTAATAGTGGTCCAACAATAAATGGTACAAATAATATTGGATTTAAGACTAAAGGCAACCCAAATAACAATGGCTCATTAATACAAAATAAAGCCGGAATTAAAGTTACTTTTGCCATACTTCTATAATCGCCCCGTTTCGAAAACATTAATATGACAAGAATTAAACCAATAGTTCCCCCAGTACCTCCCATAAATATGAAGTTATTCATAAATGGATTTGTAAAAACATATTCCGGATTTAATCCCTCAGCTAACGATTGTTGATTTTGAGTAAGTCCATCTAGTTGAATTGGTTCTAATATTGGTGAGAGTACTCCACTGGCGTGAATTCCCATAAATCATAATATTTGTCATAAAAGAACTATTGCTATCATTCCACCAAATCCAGAAACTGCGTTAACCATAGGTTTTTGAATTGCTACAGTTATTAAACCATTTAAATCAATGAATGTAACTTTTTCAGTTCCAATAGAAATCTCTCCTACACTTTGACCAATTCAAGTAATTGAAAATGCAATAATTCCAAAAAACACTGCTGAAATAGTATAAGGAATTAAAATATTAAATGATTTAGAAACTCCATCAGGAACTGATTCAGGCATTCTAATTTTAAATTTTTCATTTTGTGAAAGTCTACCAAATAAAACAGTAGAAGTAATACTTATAATCATGGCAGTAAACATTCCTGAAGTTCCAAAAACTCCTATATTTGTTCAAAATGACGGGCTCATAATAAGAAATGCTACAAATGCGACAACAGCTGCAGATCATTGATTAACCTTATAATAAGGTGCTAAATGGTATGCAATTGCACCTGCTAGTAAAAATCCAAAGAATGCATAAGTTCCATTCCAAATATATGAACCTATTGTTTTAAATTTATCTAAAATAGCTAATTCATCAGCAGTTAAATAAAAGAAGTTAAAAAATCCCCCATTGGCTGCTCCTAAAATTATATTATTAATTAAAATAAAAACAGCTCCAACTATTACTAATGGCATTAATGAAAAAAATCCATTTTTTAATGCAACCATAAATTTTCAATTCGAAAGCTTTCCAGAAGCATTAGTTACTTTATCTACAGTTATTTTTATAGTTAAAGGATCTGCTTTACCAGCATTGTATCTAATTAAAAGTTTTTGATGTTTTATTCTCAATTTTTCTTCTTTTATTTTATTTTCATAAAAAATTTTATTTTCATTAATTTTTAATGAAAGATCATAAATTGTTTCATCTAATTCATTTTGAAAAGGTTTAATTCTTCTGGCTTTTCTTTGTTTTTTTAAGATATCATCAATATCAGCAAGACTTTGATTATCTTTTTTTCATTTTTCCATTAGATTTTTAGATTCGATTTTATAGTTTTTTCTATAATTAAATATTTTAGTTGTAACATCTAATTTAATTTCTTTTAGTTGTTCCTTTAATTTTAAGTGCTCCTCTTTAATTAAACTCTTTTTATCATTTCACTCTTTTTTAATTTTTGTTTTAAGTTCCTTATTTTTGGAATTCATAGAGGTTTTTTGAGACTTTATAAAAGAAATTTTACTTTTAGTTTGCTCAATATCCAATTTATTTTTTTCAAGCCTATTTATTTTTTTCTCTTCATATTCTGAATCTAAATTTTGAATATTCTTGTCATAATCCTCATAGAGTTTATTTATATCAGTTTTTTGATATTTCGCAATTGAAAGTGACAAATCAAAACTTGCTTTTAAATCCTTTTGTTTTTCTTTTTTAATTTTATTAAAAGTTGAGGATACCAACTTTAACTTTCTTTTCTTTTGATGAAGTTCATTAGATAATTCAAATAATTCTTTTCTATTTTTTTTTAACTTTATTTTGTTTTCTTTAATGATTTTTGTTGCTTCAAAAATTTCAGAATAGTTTTCATACTTTTGCATAATTAAAAGTTACCCCCATCATCTGTTTCTTGAAAACCATATTTAAAAAATTTTTGAACTTCTTCACTATTTAAACTTCCCTCTAGACCATTAAAATGAACTCTAGGAGCAATTATTATTTTTTCTTCAAAACCAAAATCCTTTTCAACTATTGCTTCATTAATCTTTCAATCCTCTTTTTTTATACCCAAAGACATTACTTCAATTAAATTATCGTCAATTCTCAATGCCTCTTCATCGTTTAATTGTTCTGGAGGTTTTCCTTTATAATCTTCACATACTCTTCAACTATTTAAATAAGCTATTTGTTCTTCTGGTTCCATTTCTGTATAATTTAACTCACTATTACTTTTTGAAGTGTGTTCGCAACTTCAATTATAAGTTAAGATCCCATTAGTATCTTTATTTTTTGAATCATATCAATAACCAGTATAATCTTTTAATGAATCCTCTCCTTTTTGACCAACATTAAGATAATTAATAATACTCTTATCAAATTTGAGTTTTGTTAAAGAGTTTCCACTACTAATTACTTTTTGCATTACTATAAATTTTAGCATTGGTACAAAAAAACCATTTTCAACGTATTTATTCATTTCATCAATACTATCAATATAAGCCTTATTTTGAGATGTTTGTTGATAATTATTAGAGCTGTCTTGTGTTATTACTTTATAATAGGTTTGTGTAAATTTTAAGTTATTTTTTAGAACTGCAAATCTAGCTGCATTTGATTGAAATTCAGGTTTTATTATCTCATCTCCAAAAAAATCTAAAAAATTCTTTTCTGATTCATAATTCATTATTTTAGAAGAATTACCATAAATTTCTTTATCTTGAAGTACATAGTAATAATAATCATTATTGTTATCACTTTCTTCATCGATTACTACCATTGAATCAAAATAGCTTTTTGCTGTTGAAAATAGTTGTAATGACTCATTAGTTATTTCCTTTAACAGAGCATTGTTTCTTTTAATTTCACTATTAATATCCAATGAGAATAAGTTTCTACGTACTTTATTTGATAAATCGATTTTACTTGTAATATTAAAATATTCATTCTCAGCAATAGATTGTGCATCCTTTTTTAGAATTGCTTTAAATTCCAATGCTCAAGTTGCATTACATGAAACAACTTGAGTAGTTAGTAAAACTGAAGAAGTACTTAAACCTAAAGCACCAATTACAGATATTAGTTTTTTCATATAATCAACTCTTTCTATATATATTTTATAATATTTAAGGCATTAAATACAAATAAATAAACTCAAGATTTAATTTTTGTAAATAATAAAACTTTTTCTTATTTTATACTTCTAATAAAAAAATTAACTAAAAGATACAATGATTAATAATATAAGTATAAAAAATAAGTACTTTAAATTTAAGTCATTATTTAATTATTAAATAAAATAAAAAGACAAAGCCTATTAAATATAAGTCTTGTCTTTTACTAATAAAATAAATTTATTTTATTGTCATTAAATTATCCATACCATATTTATAAACTCCTCAAGCTCCAACCATATTTCCTAATTGCGCTGTTCTAATAGTTATTCTTGAGTAAAAATCTGGTAAAACATATTTTTTTAATTTTTGTTTAATAATTTTAATTAATGGTTCACCTAAATTGGAAGGACCCCCACCAATAACAATCATTGATAAATCAAAAAAATGAATTAATACTGAGATACATTTAGCTAATGGTTCTAAACTATCTTCGAATACTTTTATAACTTCAGGGTCTTTAATTTTAACTAAATCTGCTACATCAATAATATGAATATCTCCATTTAACTGATTAAATATTTTACCTAATGGACCCTTAGATTTTTCACCAACCTGTTTTAATTTTTTTTCAATACCTGTTGCTGAAGATACTGGTTCTATGCAGCCAATTAAACCACAATTACATTGACACTCTGATTGAAAACCACCACCATGCCCTGGTTCACTTGGCAGTCCAGTGTTATCTCCAAAAACTAACTTTCTATCAAAAATTGCTCCACCACCAACGCCAGTTCCCAATGTAAATAATGCCATTGAGTCTGGTTTTCCTTTTAAAGAAATTGCTCATTCTCCGTAAGCTGCAGATTTTGCGTCATTTAAGACAAATACATTTTTATTATTAAATAATTTTATTAAGTTTTTTTTAGCTGGATAGTTTTTTCAACCTAAATTAGTTGAATAAATTACTGTTCCAGTTTTATTATCAACAATTCCACAAACTGCTATTCCAATGAAATCAAGTTCACTCATATTAATTTCATTTTCTTTTGCTATCTTAAAAGCTTCTTTTGCAATATTTTCAAGTATTTTATCTTTATTTATGGTATTAAAAATAAAAGTATGTCTAATTTTCATATTATCAAAAAAAGCACATTTAGCAGTTGTGGCTCCTAAATCTATTGTAAATGCTTTTGGCATATTATGCCCTCCCAAAATTTTATTTATTTATAATTTTATACATTTCAATCATTTCTTTGCCAAGATCGATAATTGCTTGAGTAGTTATCATTTGATCTTCAGCATGAATAAATATTAATTTTAAATCAAGTTTTTCTCCATTTGCTTCTCTTGAGACAATATCAAAATGAAGATTATGTGCTTTTGTCATTTCCAACTCAGCTTCTTGTATTAATTTATTTGCAATATTAAATTCTTTTACCTTTGCTGAACGAATTGCCTTTATTGCATTCGATTTTGAAGTTCCAATACAAGAAATCATTTCCATTGATATATTTTCTCAATTAATTTCACTCATTTTTGCTCTCCTATTTCATAAGACCTAATGTATATAATTTTTTAAAACGACCTTCTTTTTGTTTAAGTTCGTCAAATGTTCCTCTTTGTGAAACCCCATTTTTATCAAGTACTATAATCTCATTAACATTTTTTATTGTACTTAATCTATGTGCAATAACAACTGTTGTTCTACCAACCATTAATTTATCTAACTCTAATTGAATCTCTTTTTCTACAACATTATCCAATGCACTAGTTGCTTCATCAAGAATAAGTAATTGAGGGTCCTTTAAAAAGATCCTTGCAATTACTAAACGTTGTTTTTGCCCTCCACTCAGCATAAAACCTCGTTCTCCTAAAATTGTATCATAACCCATTGGGAGTTTTTTTATGTAATTATGGATTTTTGCCCTTTTAGCTGCTTCAATTGCTTGCTCATCCGTTTTATCAAAAAAGGGATATTTAAGATTTTCCATAACAGTTCCATAAAGAATTTGTGGTTCTTGCTCAACATAACCCACTTTATTTAAATAACTACTTGGTTCTAACAACATAATATTCTTACCATTAATTAAGATTTGTCCTGTTGTTACATCATAAAATCTCAACAATAATTTAGCAATTGTTGATTTTCCAACACCAGTTTCTCCAACAAAAGCATAGCTTTTATTTTTTTCAAAAGTTAGATTTATTTCAGCTAATATTTTCTTTTTTGGAGATTCGGGATAATTAAATGTAACTTTCTCAAAAGTTATTTTTTCAATATCTCCTATTTTCTCAGGCTGATCTGCAAAGGTTAATAATGAGTTTGTATCATAAATATAGTTTAATCTCATTATACAATTAGATAATTTTGTAAGTCCTCTCATTCACATTGGTAATGTTAATAATGAATAAAGAATGTTATTTGTAGCTGACGTAAATGCTACAAGTAAGTGAGATAGTTCTGATGGATCCATAGAATTCTTATAAAGACCAATAGCTGAAATAATTGTAATAATTGGTAATGACCATGCAAAAGTATAAGAAAAAAATGATAATAAAGATTGAAGTCAAATTACTTTACTTAATTTTTTATCATATTTATCATGTAACTTCATATTTCGCTTAGTTTCTCTATCTTCTGATGCATTTGCTTTTATCGCTCTAATATTAATTAATCGATCTGTAATATCTGCATCAATTGATTGTTTAACATCAACTGACTCAATAATGGCTCTTCGATAATAAATAAATAAAACTCAAATTATTATTACTAAAACTATAAATATCATTAAAACAATTAAAGCAAGATTAACATCTAAAATAAACATAAATATCATCATTGTTATAAAACTAACAGTTGTGAACAATAAATTTAATAAAAAATCATTAAATGAATCTCCTGCTCCCTGGCTGTCATTAATTACTCTCGACATTATTAGTCCTAATTGGTTTCTTGAATAGTAACTAATATCAACTTCAACAAGTTTTTTTAAGGCTTTAACTCTTAAATAAATTTCAACTTTTTTTGAAAAATAAGCTGAGTAAATATTTGTCAAATAGTCAAAAATTATAATTAGTACTAATAGTGCTAATCCAACATACGCTCAGCTAACCCAAGTCATTGAAAATCATAAAAAACTATTAGCTTGTTGTCCATTATTAATAATATTTTTTGTCATTTGACTAACTACAATAGTCATTGAAGAGTAGAAAATTGCATCAATAATTGTAAAAATAATATAGCCTACAAAAGTAGTAGGATTTTGTTTAATGCACTCTCCAATCATTTTAAAAGAGTCTATAAATTTCTTTTTAGAGAATGCTTTATCACTTATAAATTTCTTTTTTTTCATAAATACCTCAAAAATAAAAAACCCTTTCTAGGTTTTTTTATGGTTCATCTTAAAAAATATGAGAGCCTGTATAATTCAGTCCAGTTCCGATTAATAGTAATGCAATATTAATTCCTAATAATGATAAATGGAACTTTCACGTACCTTTCATTATTGTACCATAACTTGTTCTACCAATTTGTGCTGCTCCAACAACAATTCCTGATGCTGGAGATACCATATTTGCCATTCCATTTGCAAATGCAAAAGCTGTAATACTTCCAGAAACCATTGTTATTGAAGAAGAACCAACAGTAACTGAATTTGCTAGTGGTCCTCACACTGGAAAAATGGCAGTTGAAAATCCTGAGGTTGAAGGTAAAGCAAATGATAATGGAATAAACAATAGGAAAGTAATTATTATAAATGCAAAAGGATTCATTGCATTGCTATTTGACCCATTTATTGAACTTAACATTAATGACTTAATTCCAGTTTCACTTAATAAATAAGTAATAGCTCCAGCTATTGAAATAATAAATGCTACTCCTATCATATCTTTAGAACCAGTTAATAAATCCTCTACAAAAGTTTCTTCACCTTCTCAATTTAAAATAGAAACTATTAACGAACCTATAAGGAAAAAACCAGCTACAACGTACATATCTCCATGTCCAAATCCAGGAACTAACGATGTAAAAAATGGCATATATTTTTGTACTCAAATACCTGCACCCTCAAAAATATTTTTACCAATTAATGTATCTCAAGGAAATAAATAAGCAATCATTAAAAGGAACATAAGTAAGAATATTATACATACTGTTATTCTTTTCTTTGTCAATGGCACTTCATTAACTTGTTCTTTTAAAAAGTATTTTTTATCCTGTTCTAATGTAGAAAAAGTATATGATAAATGTGGATTTTTTTTAACTTTTCTTGCATAAAACATAATATATGCTGATGTAAAACCTGTAACTAAGAACCAAGCAATTATTCTGAATGCTAGTCCATCAGTTGGATTAGAAATTCCCTCTTGACTTGAGTTAGCTGCTGCTGAAGCTGTAAAAATTAAGAAAGGATCAAATGTTGCTAGCATTGGACCAATACCACCACCAAGAAGGACAGTAATTGTGGCTGTAAATACATCAAAACCTGCAACAAGCATAAGTGGAATAACTATCATATGAAACCCTAAAGCTTCTTCAGCCATACCATATGCTGACCCACAAAAACTTAAAAATACTACAATAATAGGAATGGCTCATATTGTTTTATCTTTAAATTTTCATGCAATTTTTTGAGTTAAAGCATCTAATGACTTAGACTTCATAACAATATAAATAAAAGCACCAATTGCCATAACAAAAACAATAATTTCAACCTTATCATTAAATCCCTGAAAAATAGAGACAAATAAATCAATAATACCAATAGCTTTAATTTTTTCATCTTCAGCTTTTACGCCTGCATAGTGTAAAATTCACGATACTACCATTATGATTACTAATACAAAGAAAAGTATTGTAAAAGAGGTAGGAATTTTGAACTTCCTTTTTTTATTAATTTTTAATTCATTATTATTCATTTTAATTTCTCTCATTCTAATTAATATAATCTATTGCTATTTATTATGTGCTAATGGTTATTATTTATTATTTTATTTGTCTATTAAAAAATTTTAAAGATAAGTATTAATTGAAAATTAATCAAAAAACATAGTTTAAAACTACTTGCGTTTGCCCTTACTGTTCTGCTTGATTATTGATCTCATATAATACTCCTGTGCTTTTATCTATTAAATTATAATATAAAAAAATGTCAATTCTGACACTTTTAAAATATATTTTTTGATTTTAAAATTATTTATTTACTTATTTTCCTTTGAGTCATTTTCAGCTTTTTGTTCTTTAATTTTTTTATCAATTCTTTTAATTTGTTTATCAGCTTTATCTTTAAAACTAATAGTTTTTCCTTCTAAATATTCCAATTTAATTTTTTTGAATAAAATTGAAACATATTCCTTATTAATATAATATAAAATACCTGGTAATAATAAAGCTCCCGATAATCAGTTACCTATTAATGTTGGAATAGTACTTAATGCAATAAATAAAAGAACCTGAGAAAATTGAGGTGTTAATCCACTTTCTAAAGTTAATTGTGGATTAAATATTGTTTCAAATAGTAACATTCATAAAAAGAATGAGTTTGCTGGTCCATGTTGGAATCCACCTATTGCAAAGAAAGCAATTGGAAAAATTAATAATAATACTATAGTTGCTGAGTTTTTTGTTGAACTTGTTAATGGCAATGTTGAACATACCATCATATTACATAAAATTCCAGAACAGATTCCAATACCTATTGTTGCAAAGATACTAACTGCTTTAATTGAAGTACCACTTGATAAATCATCTGCAACTAAATATAATTTATGAATAACCATATCAAAAGTTTTAAGTAAAAACGCTTCATTATTCTTAAGTAAACCACCTGCACCTGCAAAAAGAGCTACAAATATAAAAGTTCCTAAGAAGTTTCCTAAAAGAACACCAAAGATTCCCTTTAAATAAGACCTTTTACTTGCACATCCTTTAAAAACGGGAATACTACTAAAAACATGACTTGTAAATAAAGCTCCACCAAGAAATGTAATTAAAATTATACATCCTGGAAAAAGAAAACCCAATAAAAGAGTTCCTACTTTTTCAAAACCAGTTCCTTGTAAAGAAACCATTGCAATAACACATGCCACATAACCAAAACCAATAATTACACCACTCATAATTCCTAAAAGAATTTGCTTAACAAAAGTATAATGCAATTTATGAATTGCTGCCTTGAATCCACCAAGTGTACCATCAATCATAAATGAATGTTGTGCATCTAATATACCATAGTCTTGTTCTTTTAGAAGTTTTATTTCTTCTTCAATATTTCTATTTTTATTCATAAAGTTTTTCTCCTAATTATTATACTATTCTTTATCTCTAATTTTAGTTTCAACCATCTTAATAAATTCTTTTAATGAGACTGTAGTTTGTTGTTCACTACCATATCTTCTAAAAGTTACTGTATCATTTTCTGATTCCTTTTCTCCAAGAACTAATTGATAAGGAATCTTTCTTACTTGTGAGTCACGAATTTTATAACTTAATCTCTCATCTCTTAAATCAATTTTTGATCTAATTAATTTTGCTTTAAGTTGATCTCTTACTTTTTCAGCATATTCCTTATTTACTAAATTAACTGGAATAATTTCAACTTGTAATGGTGAACATCAAAGTGGTAGAACACCTTTTGTTTGCTCTAAAAGTACGGATATAAATCTTTCATAAGTTCCTACAAGTCCTCTATGAATCATAATCGGTTTTTCAAGTTCTCCATCACTGTTGATATAACTTATATCAAATCTTTGTGGTAATAAAAAGTCTAATTGTATCGTTGAAACTGTTATTTCATGACCTAAAGCAGTTTTTGCTTGAATATCCAATTTTGGACCATAAAATGCTGCTTCACCAATCATTTTTTTATAATCAATTTTTAATTCATTTAAAACATTTTCTAATTCAGCTTCAGCATGATTTCACATTTTTTCATCATTAAAGTATTTTTCTTTATCTTTTGGATCTCTTAGAGATAAAGAAAGATAGTCAACTTTAATATCAAAAGTTAATAGTACTTCTGTAATTAAATTAAAACATCTAATAAATTCATCTTTTACTTGTTCAGGTGTAACAAAGATATGTGAATCTGTTAATTCCATAGCTCTAACTCTTTCAAGTCCTGTTAAACTACCTGATGATTCATATCTATGTTGTAAAGCATGTTCTGCAAATCTTAATGGTAAATCTCTATAACTTCTTTGTTTATATTTATATACTGCAATATGATGCGGGCAACTCATTGGTTTTAAAACCATTTCTTCTTTTGGAAGCATCATTGAAGCAAACATATCATCACGATAATGATCTCAGTGTCCAGAAGTTTTATAAAGCTCACTAGTACCAATAACAGGAGTTTCAATTTGAATAAAATCGTATTCGAATTCCTTTTGCATTAAATACTTTTTAATCTCTTGTTTTAAAATGGTTCCATTTGGCAATCAAATTGGTAAACCTTGCCCAATTAAAGGATCTAAATGATAAATTTCTAAAATTTTGGCAATATGTTTATGATCATTTTCCTTAATTTCTTCAATTTTTCTTTGTTTTTCTTCAAAAGCCTTCTCAGTAATTGCAGTTAAACCATGAATTTTATATACAAACTTATCTTCTCTTATTTGAAAAGCAGTAACCTCATTTAATTGAATTTTAAATAAGTCACTTGTTTTATTAAGAGTTGCAAATCTTGAATAAAATAAAACATCTTTTATAGCAGAAATTGGAAATTTAATATATCTTTTTTTATTTAAGTCAACCATACCCATTGTATATTTTTCTTTAACATTCATTTTATTCATCATATCAATATAATCTTTTTCAGTAAAAGTATTTCCTTTGAACTCAATATCAAGAGCTAATGAAATATATTTATTTGATAGTTCTTCAACTTTTTTAATATTTTCCAAAGTTAATTTTTGATCACAATCAAAATAACTAAAAAATTCTAATTTATTATATCCTTCTTCTTCAGGGTAAAGACTACCCTCAGGAAAAACTTCTTTAAGTGCTAATCCAACAATCACCTTAGCAGTATAATTTATAACAGATTCATATAATTCATGTCTTTCTGTTATTAATTGTAATTTACAGTCTCTATCAATAAGTGCTGTATTTGGTACAACCTCTTTATCATTAATAACTGCACCTACACATTTTTTTCCAAGTGATATTGAAATTTCTTGAGCAACTTCAAGAACAGATTTTGGTTCATCATAATTTATAATATTGCCATCTAGTAGTGTTATTTTCATCTTTTTCCACCTCTATTTTTATAAAAAATACATAAACTAACTTTCTTAATTATACATAATTTTATTAAGCACTAACAACAAAATTAACTTTATATTATATTTTATTGAAACTTTTCAAGAAAAAAAACCAAATATTAGAATAAAAAATATACTCATCAATAAGAGTATATTTTAAAGAACTATATTTTAAAGGCTTTAAAATTTTTATCAAAATAATTTATAACTTCTATACATTCATCAATATTTTCTAATTTGGCTCCTGATGCACTAATATGACCACCACCACCAAATTTAATTGCAATATCTCTGACATTACATTTATCTGATCTAAACTCAACTCTAATAAAGTTGTTCTCTTCTGTAAAAAATACTCAAGCATTAGCATCTTTAATTTCACCTAACATATTAACTCAAAGCGATACTTTATTAAAATTATTCAATTTAAAATCTTTCATTATTTCTTTACTTAAAATAATATAGGCTATTTTTTGTTTTGAAATTTTATAATTGCTTAGAATATAGCCTTTCAATTTAACTTCTTGTTCTGTTAAACCATAAATATTTTTATAAGCATCGCTTATATTAAAACCTTTTTTTAGAAGAACACTTGCCATTTCAAAAGTTCTAGAAGTTACATTTCTATACATAAATCTATCTGTATCTGTTACAAGGCCATGAAATAAATAATAAGCTGTTTGTTCTGAAAAAGCTAATTTTGATTTATTATAAAGCTCTGTTAATAATTCACAAGTTGCTGGATAAGAATCATCAACAATTTCCATTGTTCCATATTGATCAACACTCACATGATGATCAATTTTAAAAATATCTGAAGCGGATTTTAATCAATTTAAATCCTCAATATCGATTCTCTGTTTTGTTGCAGTGTCTGTAATAATTACTAATGAGTCTTGAAAATCATTTTGCTTTAATACTTGTGTTTTACCAATACATTTATATTCATTTGGTAAAATTCCACCTAGTTTGATATCCTTATTTTTAAAGTTATCATTAATAAATTGATATAAAGACATTTGTGAACCTATAGCATCAAAATCTGGATAAATATGTCTTAAGAGTATTATTTTTTTATTCTCATTTATTAGTTTAATAAGTTTTTTAAACATTTTATTTCCTCTAATATTCTAAACTTTCAATTCTAATTTTTGTTGACTTTTTAATAAAAGATTTTGATTTTTTTATTTCTTTCCTTAATGTCTTATCTTCTAATAGATTTTTAGAATTTAAATCAAGGTCTTTAATCTGTTGAATCTTACTATTTTTTAATTCTTTTATAAATTCAATTCTTTTTTTATTAAATTCTTCTATTAATTTTTTATATTTCAAATTATGAGTATTATAAATATTTTTAGCTTCAATTAAATCTAACTCTAAATTATCACTTAACTTAAAGTTTTTAATGTAACTCAAGTATCATGCATGCTTATTAGAAACTTTTTTCCTTTTACTAATTGTTTTTGCTTCTTGAAGAATTTGTTTATTAATATATGCATAATAAGCTTCTGATTGAATAAACTCCATTCCATCTTTTGATAATCCTAAAACTTCATTTGCTTTGTATTTTGAAAAATTTTTATGTTTGATTGCAAGAATTATTTTCTCAATATATTTAGGATTAATTCCTAAATTAATTTTATTTCTTAAGGTTGTAGAGATATATTCAATTAATAAAGTAAATAGTATAATACCAAAAAGCAAAGCACCAAATTCATTAAATAACTTATCTGCAAAATAACTATTTAATAAATAACCCATATTTCCTGATGCAACAACACCTAAGATTGCTACTTCTTTAAAGTTTATATCAAATCTATAAATTATGTATGAAATAACACTACTCGTAGTTTGAGGCATTACACCATATTTAAATCTTTGGAATTTATTTAATCCTGTAGACTCTAATTGATATAGGACTTTTAAATTTATATCATCAAAAACTTCTCTATTATATTTTGTAAGCATACCAACAGTTCCAGCTGCAATTGCTAGAGTTGCTGTAAATGGCCCCATACCAACTAGTGCAATAAATAAAATTGCATAGATGTAAGTTGGAATTGATCTTATAATAGAAGTTATTAGTACAAAGAATTTTGCAACATAATAATTTACTATATTCTCTGAACTTAATATACCAAAAATATAAGCTATAATTGCTCCTATAAAAGTACCAACAATAGCAATTGATAAAGTTTGAAATAATAAATAAATTACTGATTGAGGTGCATATCCATAAGGAATAAATAATGATAATCAGTTTATTTTAAACATCTCTAATATATTATGGTTAGTATCCTTAATAGTTTGTGAACTTTCAATACTAAATTCAATGAAAGTTAATGAATAACAAAAAAGCGCAAAAAGTGTAAAGTATAAACATAATCTTTTAATGTATCTTTTTGGATTCTTTTTAATAACTTCATCTATAGTTAGATTCTTTAAATAAATTTCATGTTCTAATACTGCCGAATTATCTAAATTATTTCTCATTTCTTCTTTTAATTTAAGAACTTCAAAATTAAAATTAGTGAGATAAACCTTATCTCGTCTAACATTTATTGAGTTTTTTTCATCTCAAATAAATCATGTTTTTGAGTTTAAATTTTTATTTTTAAATTCTTCAAATGAAATTATATCTTGTTTTAATTTTGAATTATGTTCACTTAAGAAATCAACTTTTTTATTTCTTATATCCTGTTTAATTTGCTTAACTAAATCATAATTTTTATCTTGTTTTGCAACTTCTAAACTAGAATATAAATCTTTTTGAATAATATACCTTATATAAAAATTTATATTATTCATTCTTGAAATTTTTTTAATTAAAGTGGTATATTTTTTTTGTTTTTTTTCATCTAAAATATAATCTTTATCTAATAAGATATATTTCTTTAATACATATATTATTATTTCCAATAAAATTACTACAGCAACTATTAGAAATAATAAAAACCCCACTCTAGATCAATCATCGTTATCCCTTGAATTATCAATTAATTTACCAATACCATAATTTGTAACTCCACCAATAACTGAAATATATCTTATATTAGTTTCTAGCGCATAAAAAGTAGCTGAAGTAATATGATTTGATATTTGTGGCACAACAGCTGATCTAAAAGATCTCATTTTATTAGCCCCTGTTGCTTGTTGTGATATAAAAATTTTTGTATTTATATGTTCTATTCTCTCAAATAAAATTTTTGAAGTTATTGAAAATGTAAAAATTGATAAAACAATTGTCACTGTTAAAATTGTTTGTCCAAAATATCCAACAAAAATAAGAGCATAGACAAAAGCAGGAATTGTTCTAAAAATTGCAATAAAGCTTTTAGCAGTATTATTAATAAATTTATTATTTACAATATTTCCTGCAGCTAAAATTGCAACAGGAATTGCTATAAGCACACCAATTATAGTTCCAGCAAAAGCCGTTATCATAGTCATAAAAATAGAATTTAGAGCAGTATTTAAGAAAACTATTCCTACAGTATCTGGTTTAAGAAAATCTTCTCAATCCCATTTAAATAAATCTCCAATTCTTTCAAAAAATAAGCCAAAAGATGAAAAAAATTCAGGTCAGTTGGTTTCTAACATATTGAAACCAAATATTATTAATATAAAAACTATAATAGATAGAGTTATAAAAAATGTTTTTTTAGGAGCTTTTGTGTATCTATTATTTATTGCAAAAACATTTCTAGAAGTAATCGCATTAACTTTTCTATTCATTTTAATAATTTTCTCCATAAACTTCTTTTAAAATTTTCTTTGTCAACTGTTCAGGTTTTCCATCAAAAATAATTTTTCCATCTTTTAATCCAATAATCCTTGAAGCATATTTTTGTGCTAATTCAACATGATGTATATTTAAAATTATTGTTATTTTTTCAGTTTTATTAACATTTTGAAAATCCTTAATAACCTGATTAGCAAGTATTGGATCTAATGCAGAGACTGGCTCATCTGCAATAATTAATTGAGGTTCTTGAGATAAAGTTCTTGCAAGTGCAATTCTTTGTTGTTGACCCCCACTTAAATTTTCAGCTCTAATATATGCATAATCTAATAAATTTAGTTTTTCTAAAGATTTTAATGCAATCTCCTTATCTTTTTTTGAAAATATTCCAAAAAGAGATCTTCAAAAATTCACTTTTGAGATTCTTGAATTTAATACATTTGTTAAGACTGTTTGTTTTTCTAAATTATTATATTCTTGAGACATAAGACCAATCTTATTTCTTAATTCTCTTAATTTTTTATTTTTTATTTTACTTAAATTGTATTCTTCAATATCATTTCAACTAATTAATATTTCTCCCGAAGATATTTTATTTATACTATTAATGGTTTTTAAAAGTGTAGTTTTACCAGCCCCTGATAACCCAATTATTGCAACAAACTCGCCATCCTCTATTTTTAAATTAATATTTCTTAAAACATGTTTACCATTAGGTCAAACCTTGTTTACATTTATGAATTTTATCATATTAAAAAAATACAAAAAAGCTTTAAGCTTTTTGTATTATATTATTTTCTATCAGTTTTTCATCTTATCTAATAGAGTTTGTGTTGCGTTTGTTGTTTGAGTAATTGATTTATCTGTTGCTAATTCAAAATCAAAACTATTTTCCTTACTTATTGGTCCTACATAACCTGTATGATTGTAAATTTCAAATATGCTTGCATTTTCTTTATCTTTAATTAAATTTTTAAATGCAGTTCTTAAATCATCTTTAAAAGTTTCATCCTTTATAGTTTTTTTAGAATAAGCTATTAAATCATTAACAATTGGATCAGTTGCTCCAATTATTGTTGTATTTTTAAAACCATTTTCAACATCACTTGAAATTTTACTTTCCATTCTTATGTCACTAAACCCAACTGCATAATTTGCAGTTCCACTTGAAACTTCTTGAGAAGCTTGAGGATAACTACTTTGTTCATGTTTATTTTGTCATAAATCTTTTAATTCATTATCTCCAATTTTTAAAACATCTTGTAGTCAAAGCATTGGATATAAAACTCCTGAACTTGATGTTTTGCTAGCCCCAAAAGTAAATTGGAAGTTTTTATCTTTTGTTCCTTTTAAAATTAATTCCTTTAATGCTTCATGATAACTAGCAGAGTCTTGAAATGAATCAATGTTAAAATTGTTATCACTTAGAAATTTATTATTAGCATATATATATGATCTATAGTATGATGCTTCATTCTCTTGGTCTAATAAAAGTGCCTTTGCCTTTTCTTGAGTCTTTAATTCATCAATATTATCTTTAACCATTTCATTATAATGCTTAGATAATTTTCATGAATTTTCCGAAGTAACTTTTTTCATTGCTAATTCTGAACTAAATTTACCACTATCATCTTGAAATTTTTCAAAACTTGTCTCAGGTTTTGCTCCTGCTCTTGAAGCATTTAAAAGAATTCCTTGCTTATCAAATACTCCTTCTTTTTCTGTTCCTCTATATTTTGTATATGTATTTACAGGTAAGAAAGCTAAATGGGCTTTTCCATCTTGTAAAGTTTTTCCAGCAACTTCATAATTTGTTGAAGTTGATATCTTAACTCTTTTTGTAGATGTTCTATTATCTGCTTGAGCAATTTTTGATAATTCCTTTGCCAATTTTTCCTCTAATGGTTTTACAGTACTTATAATTTCTGTGCTATTTTGAGATGGTACAAATAATATATTTATTGTATCCTTATTTGGATTACAAGATACTACATATGTACCTGAAGATATAACTATTGATGATGATCCTAAAATTGAAAGTAGTTTTTTCATTTTTTTCTCCTATTAATTATGTTGAAACTATAAAGAAAAAGAAAACATACTAACTCTATTTTTATAGATGTATGTTTTCTCCTATTCCTTATTAATTTCAAAAAAATAATAACATTTATTCAATAAAAATTTAAAAAAATACATAGAAAATTTTCTATTTATTATTTTAAGTAATAAAAAAACCTAAACTTTGATGTTTAGGTTTATGATTATCCTACTGTAACTTCTTTAATATCTTCATTTCTAACAAATAATATTCTTTCACCCTGTTTTGCTCCTCATGATTTTGCAACTTGTGATATTGCTTTATTATCTTTCATGAAGGCATCTAAGTTATCAACTTTATTCATGAAAATTGAGTGCATTGATCCAAAACCAGTTCATAATTTTTCACTGTCACAAACACCTAAGATTGTAACATTTGGTCTAAATTTTGAAATAGTTCTTAATAATTCACCAGTTCTTGAAACCACAATTGCATACTCATAACTTCCACTAATTGTAGTATTAGCTAACTGATTTGCAATTTCTGCTCTTTTACCTGAACTTGATTTTCTAGCTTTTTCTAATTGTTTTGTATAGTAATTTTTTTCATAAAATTCCACTTCAGCACGCTTATTAATTGTTGACATAGTTTCAACAGTAATAAATGGGAAATCCCCATTTGCTGATTCACCACTTAACATAGTTGCATCAGCTCCTAATTCAGTAGCATAATAAACATCAGTAACTTCAGCTCTTGTTGGTTGTGGATTATCAGTCATTGATTCTAACATTTGAGTTGCTACAATAACTAATTTTCCTTTATCTCTACATTTTCTAATTATTTGTTTTTCTCAATATGGTACATCATAATATGGAATTTCTAATCCCAAATCTCCACGAGCAACCATAATTCCATCAGAAGCATCAATAATTGAATCAATATTATCACATCCAACTTGTGATTCTATTTTTGAAATAATTTGAATATGTTCAGCATTTTTCTTTTTTAAAATTTCTCTTATTTCATTAACATTATCTGCTGAGTTAACAAATGACGCTGCAATATAATCAATATTATTATCAATACCAAAATTTATATCGTTATAATCTTTTTCTGCTAAAAATGGTAATGTAAATTCAATACCTGGTAAATTAACTCTTTTATTAGTTTTTACTAAGTGATTATTAAATGCTTTACAAATAACTTTAAATTGTTCAACTTTTGTTACATGCATTGTTAATTTTCCATCATCTACTAAAACAGTATCTCCTACTTTAACATCTTGTGACATATCATATGACATTTGCATTTCAGTTGCACTACATTCTCTAGTAGAAAAATCTTTTGGATTTGTGTAAACAATTACTTCTGTTCCAACTTTAACTTCTTGTTTTCCATCTTTCATTTTACCAATTCTAATTTCCGGACCTTTTGTATCCAATAAAATTGAAATTGGTTTATTAATTTCTTTTCTTAAAGTTTTTACTCATTCAAATCTTTCACCATGTTCTTGAAAATCTGCATGTGAGAAATTTAAACGAATTGTTGTCATTCCTTTATCAAACAATTCCTTTATAGCTTCTTTTGAGTGAACACTTGGCCCAATAGTTGTAATAACCTTTGTTCTTTTCATTTTTTCATTTAAATTAAATTTATTCATTTTTTTCTCCTTGTTAATAACAAAAAAATTATATCACTTTATTAGAGTAATTGCTTAAATACACAATTCTATAAAAAAATACCACATTTAAGTGGTATTTTTTTATACTTGATAAACTTTAATATCTTCATTTTTTACAATTAAAATTTCTTCGCCTTTTTTTGCCCCTCAAGATCTTGCAATCTCTATTAAGACATCTTTATTGTTAATAGCTTGATCAATGCTCTTTACTTTATTCATAAAGATTGAATGCATTGCTCCAAAACCAGTTCATAATTCCTCTTTATCACAAACCCCTAAAATTGTAACATTTGGTCTAAATTTTGAAATAGTTCTTAATAATTCACCAGTTCTTGAAAGAACAAGAGCAAATTCATATTTCCCATTTCTTGTAATATTTGCTAATTCATCAGCAATTTCTGCTCTTTTACCAGTAGTTGATTGACGAGCTACTTCTAAAGCTCTATCATAATAAATTTTTCCATAAAACCCTAATTCTGCTCTTTTATTAATTGTTGCCATAGTTTCTGTAGTAATAAATGGATAAATTCCTGCAGCTGATTCACCACTTAACATAGTTGCATCAGCTCCTAATTCAGTGGCATAATAAACGTCAGTCACTTCAGCTCTTGTTGGTTGTGGATTATCAGTCATTGATTCTAACATTTGAGTTGCTACTACAACAACTTTTCCAGCTTTTCTACATTTTCTAATCATTTGTTTTTCTCAATATGGTACTTCATAATATGGTATTTCTAATCCTAAATCTCCACGAGCAACCATAATTCCATCTGATGCTTCAATTATTGAATCTATATTAAAAATTCCTATTTTTGACTCTATCTTTGAAATAATTTGAATATGTTCTGCCTTTTCTTTTTTTAGTATTTTTCTAATTTCATTAACATTATCTGCAGAGTTAACAAATGACGCTGCAATATAATCAACTTTTACCTTAGCTCCAAATTTAATATCATCAATATCTTTTTGAGCTAAAAATGGTAAAGAGAATTCAACACCAGGAAGATTTACTCTTTTATTTGTTTTAACAATATGACTATTAAAAGCTTTACAATTGACTAATCCTGGTTCTACATTAATAACATTCAATGTTAATTTTCCATCATCTACTAAAACACTATCTCCAGGTTTTAAATCAATACTCATATCATATGAAACTGTCATTTCATTTGATTTACATTCACGATTTAAATATTCCTCTTGTGTTGTAAAAACTCTAATATCTGTTCCAGCTTTTATTTCTTGAGCACCATCATGAACTTTCCCAATTCTAATTTCTGGTCCTTTTGTATCTAGCATTATTGAAATTGGTTTTTCTAACTCATCTCTTAACTCAATAACTGATTTAATTTTTTCTGCTTGTTCTTCTTGTTTTCCATGTGAAAAGTTCAATCGAACAACATTCATACCAGCTTCAAAAAGTTTTCTAATATCATCTTTTGAATGTGTACTTGGTCCAATTGTTGTAACAATTTTAGTTCTTTTTATTTTTTTCGCTATTTTACTTGGTTCATAAAATTCTATTTCTTTATTCATTATATCTCTCCTTGTTAAAACTATACTGCTTTATTGATTTCTCTTAATTTTTTATATTCTTCATTTTTATCTACTTTTGGCATATTTAATGTTGATTCTATATCTCTTGCAACTAAATTATTGTTGCTCATTCCAATATATAAACCACCTTTTCCAGCTATTAATTCTTCAACTGCAAAGATACCTGCTTTTACTGCTAAATATCTATCCATAGCTGTTGGTTTACCACCTCTTTGAATATGACCAAGTATTGTAGCTCTTGTTTCATAACCAGTTTGCTTTTCAATTTTTTTTGCTAATTCATTAACATTATAAATTTTTTCAGCAACAGCAACAATTACACTTCTTTTATTTTTATCATGAAGTACTTTAACTTGCTCAATAATTTCTTGTTCTGATAAGCAATTTTCTTTTGTAGAGAATACTTCAGCTCCACTTCCTGTTGCAGCGTATAATGTTAAATCTCCACAACCATTTCCCATAATTTCTACTACTATGCATCTGTTATGAGATTGTATAGTATCTCTCACTTGATCTAGAGCATTAATAACTGTATTTAAAGCTGTGTCAAAACCAATTGTATAATCTGAAGAAACAATATCATTATCAATTGTTCCTGGAAGACCAACACAATTAATTCCCATTTTTGTTAATTTTTCAGCTCCTTGATAACTTCCATCTCCACCAATTACAACTAATGCTTCTATTTTTAAAATTTTTAAATTTGCAACAGCTTTTTGCCTAACTGACTCTTCTTTAAATTCAGGTAATCTAGCTGAACCAATTACTGTTCCACCTTTTGAAATAATATCTGCTGCAAAATTAATATCTACTTTTTCAATTCAATTATTAACAAGGCCCTTATAACCATCTCTTATAATATAAGGTTCTATTCCTTTTGAAATTGCAGTTTTAATAACTGATGCAACAGCTGCATTCATTCCAGGAGCATCTCCTCCTGAAGTTAATACTCCTATTTTTTTTATCATAATAACTTCCTCCATATATAGATTATATAACTTTTTTAAAAATCTAATTAAATAATAGAAAATGCTATTATTTTCATTTTCAATTCTCTATTTTTTCAACATCACAAACCGCAATGTAAGGAAGATTTCTCAATCTTTCATCATAATCTAAACCATAGCCAATTACAAATTCATTTTCAATTTCAAAACCAACTCAATCTGATTTAATTGGAATAACTCTACCTTCTTTTTTATCTAAAAGAGTCACTATTTTGACTTCCTTAGCTCCTTTAAAAGAAATATACTTTTTAATATAATTTAGTGTTATTCCTGAATCAATTATGTCTTCAATTATTAAAACATGCTTATCTTTAATTGATAAATTTAAATCTAAGTTAATCTTTGGCTCTCCACTAGTTTTTGTTCCACCCATATACGATGAAACAACCATATACTCTGTTTGACACTCGTGATTAAAATGCTTAATAAAATTTGCCATAAAAGGAACACAACCTTTTAATAGTCCTACAATTATAACTGTATTATCCTTTACATTTTGTTGTCTATAATAACTTTCAATTTCTGTTGCCAATTCACTAGTTCTTTTGTCAATCTCTTCTTGATTAAATAAAATCTTTTTGACTAAAGGATGTGTTTTCATTGATACCCCCACTTATTTATATTGTAATTATATACTACTTAATTGAGTTCAAATAGGTTTCTAAAATTAATTTAGCTGCTAATTGGTCTTTATTTTCTTTTTGTTTTTTTCTACTAAAATCAGCTGAGATCATTATTTGTTTTGCCAGTCTTGTAGTTAATCTCTCATCAACTCTTTTAATTTGTTCTTCATTCACAATTTTTTGTTCTAAACAAATTTCAATAAATTGTTCGACCATTTCAACTCTTTCACCAGAAGAACCATTCATATTTTTAGGATAACCTATCACTATTTCTTCAAAACCTTCCTTATTTAAAAAAGTACTTAATTTATTAACTGCCTCTAAAAAGTTATACTCTTGAAATCTAATTGTTTCTTTTGGATTTGAGAAATAACCTTCACTTGTTGCAATACCAATTGTTTTACTACCAAGATCTAATCCAATATATTTAGCCATAATTATTTTTTCCTTTCATAAATTTTTTTGACTATTATTTTTGATAAAAAATAATAAATACTTACCAATAAAATAGAAAATAGAACATCTGTTAAAAAGTGTTTTAACATTAATATCCTTGAGATACCTGTAATTAATATTAAAGATAATATAGAAGTAGTAAGAATTATTTTTGAAACCCTTCTATTATCTAAAAAATAAATTAAACTTAACATTGCTCCTGCTGCAGCTGTATGACCAGAAGGAAAACTACTTCCTCTTACTTTTGAAAGATTTATTTGTAATAGTCATTGAAAATTTTCTTCCTCTATTAAGACATCATAGGGCCTATTTCTTCCAAAGAGAATTTTAAAAATCCCTACATTAATAAATAATAATGATATAAAAATTGCTGCTGATAAGGCTTGTTGAAAATATATATTAATATAATTATTTTCACTATCAAATAAATATCTTAAATATATATTTATGAAAATAATAAAAATAACTAATAAGACTAAAAGAAATATGGAGAAACTAAATTTAGAAATATCAAATGAGTTGTTTTTAAAATAAAATTGTTTTTTAAAGTAAAGAAAAATAGTTATACTTGCAAAATAAATAAGATTAAATAAAATAACATAAACTATTTTTGCATTTATATTTGCTTTTAGGTAACTTAAAAATTTTAATAAAAATATAAATAGAAATAAATAAATTGGAAAGAATAAACAAACTCTACCATACGTATCAAAAACAGATGTGAATCATGTTTTATTTAAGTTTTCATTTACTAATTTAGATATTCTAAGATCAAAAATTGAACTTAGAATAAAAAAAGTTAAAATTACTAGAAATAAAGTTAATATTAAATATTTATTTTTAAGCATAGGTTTTTTACTCATAATTTAATTATAAATAAAAAATCTACAACAAAAAAAGAATCCTTAAGATTCCTTTATAAATTATTTTGTTAAATTATAGAATGATTTTAAACCATCGTAAATTGCAGCTTCTCCCAATTCAGCTTCAATTTCAATTAATCTATTATATTTTGCAATTCTATCAGATCTTGACATTGACCCTGTTTTAATTTGACCTGTATTTAAAGCAACAGCTAAATCAGCAATTGTTGAATCTTCAGTTTCACCTGAACGATGTGAAGTAACAGCTGTTCATCCTGCTTTTTGAGCCATTTGAATTGTTTCAATTGTTTCTGTTAATGTTCCAATTTGGTTTAATTTAATTAGTACTGAATTAGCAGCTTTTTTCTCAATTCCTTCAGCAGTAATTTTTGGATTTGTAACAAATAAATCATCTCCAACAATTTGAATTTTGTGACCCATCACTTTTACTTGTTTTTGGAATCCATCTCAATCTGATTCAGCTAAACCATCTTCAATTGAGATAATTGGATATTTATCAACTAATTTATCTAAGAATGAAACCATTTCATCAGTTGTTAATGCTCATTCTTTTCCTGTTAATTTTTCAATTTTCTTAAAGTGATATTTTCCATTAATGTATAATTCTGAGTTAGCACAATCCATTGCGATCATAATACCATCTTTACCTGTTTTATAACCAGCTTTTTTAATTGCTTCAACTAATAAATCTAAAGCAACTTCAACTGGAGTTTTTGCTTTAAATGCTTCAATAGTTTCTTTTGGATATGCTCAAGCAAAGTTTGGTGCAAATCCCCCTTCATCACCAACAGCTGTAATATCTTTTTTATCATGTAATAAAGATTTTAAAGCTTGGAAAGTTTCTGAAGCTCATCTTAATGATTCACTAAATGTTGGTGCTCCAACTGGCATAATCATAAATTCTTGGAAATCAATTGCAGAATCCGCATGTTCTCCTCCGTTAATAACATTTAACATCGGTACTGGTAATCTTCTTGCATTTGTTCCACCAATATATCTATATAATGGAATTTCCAATTCACTTGCTGCTGCTTTAGCAACAGCTAAAGAAACACCTAAAATAGCATTTGCTCCTAAATTTTTCTTGAAATCATCACCATCTAATTTACACATTTTTGTATCAATTTTTACTTGCTCTGTTACTTCCATTCCAATTATTTCTTTTGCAATTTTAGTATTTACATTTGCTACAGCTTTTAAAACACCTTTCCCATTAAAGCGTTTTTTATCTCCATCTCTTAATTCTAATGCTTCTCTTGAACCAGTTGAAGCTCCTGAAGGAACTTTTGCTGTTCCAAATCCTCCAAATTCAGTTGTAACATCAACTTGAACTGTTGGGAAACCACGTGAGTCTAAAACTTCACGTGCAATAATATTAGTTATTTTTGACATATTAAATTCTCCTTACATTTCTATAATAAACCTATTTTTGTATATTTAAATAATTTTTTCTAATATAATAGTGGAACTTTTTTTAAAAAAAAATTCCATAATGGAATTTTTAGTGTGGATCATTTCTATGTTGTTTTCTTTCATTCTCTGTAAGTCATTTTTTTCTTAATCTAATATCTTCTGGTGTCACTTCAACAAGTTCATCTCATTCAATAAATTCTAATGCTTCTTCTAAAGTGAATTTTCTTGCAGGAGTTAATTTAACTGAATCATCACTTCCTGATGCTCTTGTATTTGTTAATTTTTTACCAGTCGTTGGATTAACATTTAAGTCGTTATCTCTTGAATGTAAACCTACAATCATTCCATCATAAACTTCAACTTGAGGTCCAACAAATAATATTCCTCTTTCTTCAAGATTATTTAGTGCATAAGGAAGTGTTATACCATTTGCCATTGAAACAAGAGTACCATTTTGTCTACCTTCAATTTTTCCTTTATACTCTTCATAACCAACACTTGATTTTACCATTACACCTTCACCACGAGTATCATTAGTAAACTCTGATTTAAATCCAATTAAACCTCTTGTTGGTATATGGTAAGTTACTTTATCTCTTAAACCATCTGAATCCATGTCAACCATCATACCTTTTCTTAAGTTTAATTTATTAATAACTGTTCCAGAAAATTCTGTTGGTACGTCAATAATAACTTTTTCCATAGGTTCAAATTTTTGACCCTTTTCATCAATTCTTACAACAACTTCTGGTCTAGATATTCCAAGTTCAAATCCTTCTCTTCTCATTGTTTCAATTAAAACAGACAAGTGAAGTTCTCCTCTACCTAAAACTTTAAACCCATCTGCTGATGAATCAGTTAAAGCCTCAACTTTTAAACCAACGTTTACTTCTAATTCTTTATCTAATCTCTCTTTGATATTTCTTGTTGTAACATATTTTCCAACTCTTCCAGCAAATGGAGAAGTATTAACTAAAAAATTCATACTCATTGTTGGCTCTTCAATAATAATTGGAGGTAAAGCATCTATTTTATCAATTTCACAAACTGTATCTCCAATTGTTAAATCACTAATACCTGAAATAACAACTATTTCACCAGCTTGTGCTTCTTTAACAG
Organism: Spiroplasma endosymbiont of Dioctria linearis; assembly: GCF_964030865.1. Taxonomy (NCBI): domain Bacteria; kingdom Bacillati; phylum Mycoplasmatota; class Mollicutes; order Entomoplasmatales; family Spiroplasmataceae; genus Spiroplasma; species Spiroplasma endosymbiont of Dioctria linearis. The sequence goes on from NZ_OZ034984.1 coordinate 842,427, forward strand.
CAACTCTTTTCATTCCTTCATAGATAAATAAACCTGATATTTTTCCTTTAGTTACTGAACCATCATTTTTAGAAATTGCAACTTGTTGACCTTCCTTGATTACACCTTTAAATAATCTTCCCACTCCTAATCTTCCAATAAATGAGTCATAAGCTAAAGATGATATTTGTAATTGAATTGGTTCATTTGCCAATTCTAATGGGTAGTTTCCAACTTGTTTAATAATTGTTTCAAACAAAGGTACTAAATTTTCACTTGTTTCTTCCATTGAGTATTGAACAATACCATCACGAGCTGTACCAAATAATGATGGAAATTCAATTTGTTCATCATTTGCATTTAGTTCCATAAATAATTCAAGAACTTCATCAACTACTTCTAATGCTCTTTGATCTTTTTTATCAATTTTATTAATTAATAGTATTGGTCTTAACCCTAACTCTAAGGCTTTTGATAAAACAAATCTAGTTTGAGGCATTGGTCCCTCAGCTGAATCAACTAACAAAATAACTGTATCTACAGTTTTCATAATACGTTCTACTTCACTTGAAAAATCGGCATGTCCAGGAGTATCAACAATATTAATTTTGTAATCATTATATTCAATAGCACAATTTTTTGAATAAATTGTAATACCACGTTCTCTTTCTTGGTCATTGCTGTCCATTACTTGTTCTTTTACTTCTTCATTTGCTCTAAAAACGTTAGATTGATTTAAAAAAGCATCTACTAATGTAGATTTTCCAGCATCAACGTGAGCAATAACTGCTATATTAATAATTTTTTTATTCATGATTCTCTCCTATTTAATAACCTATTGATAATAACAAATATTTAAATATTATACCAACAAAATGGCTTATTTTATTTTATAAAATTTTGTTGATAAATAGCAATTTAATATTTAATTAAGATTAATTTTTTAATGTTTTATAAAAAATTTCTTTAGTTTGATCAGATAGCATTTTAGTTTCTGCTATTCTTAATTCTTCTTCTTCAATTAAAGGCTTATTTTCTTCAATAATAGTATTTGTAATTCTCTCTTCTTCAGAGACAATATACTCTCTTAATAATAATGAAAAGTAAATTTTTGTTGAGTGATAAATTGCAAAATTATAAAGTATAACTTCTTCATCTGTACCAAATTGAAGACTATTATCTTCATCTTCTTCCAATAAGTCTAATAAATCACTTAATAAGTCATTTATTTTATATGTCTCTTTAATTACTAAATAAAAATCATTTATTTCTTCACATCTATGTATAATTTTCTTAATTTCATTTGTTACTATTATGTATTTGTGTGAAATTTTCATAGTATCAATTTCTTCAACAAAACTTTTGTAATTGAGATCAATAAGCTCTTTAAATGCATAATCATATATTTTTAGATTACTCATAATTTCCTTTTTTGATTCTAAAAATAATATTCTGCTCGAATCATATAGATACTCATACTCAAAAAAATTATCACAAATTGAAATCATCCTTAATAAACAACTTAGGCTATCTCTATCAACTTGATTTTTTTGTTTTACTTCAATCTCTTCAAATTTTATTTCAATAAAATCTCTAAATTTTTCAATATCTTTTGTCTCAAATCATTCTTGTTGAATTACTTTTAAAAATTTACTTTCCTCACCAAATACTGAATATAAAATAAAAATTTCTTTACTTATTAAATCACTTTGTATAAAACTATATTCTTCATATTCTTTAATAATCATTAATTATCTCCTACTATAAAATGGAAAAATCCAAGTGAGCTATTTTTTAAATAAGTTAAATATTTATAGATTAATAAGTTCTAAATGAAACAAATTTTTATTACATTTAAAGATTTATCTATTACTATATTTTCAATAATTTTTGGCTTTAATTCTTTTTTTCAAACTTAAATAATTTCATACTTTTCATAATACTTCTCAACAATTTCTTTAAATAAATTAATTTTTTTCATTTCCATTGCAGAATTTTGATCTGAGTTTAAGTCTGGATGAAATTGCTTTGCCATTTTTCTATAAATTTTTTTAAACTCATCAGGCTTTGCCATTTTTGATATACCAAAGTAATTAAATGCATCATTTACTTCATCATTAAATACAAGAGTTTTTGTTTTTTCAAAGAAAGTATCAAATTCCTCATCTTCATCTACTGAGAAAAAATTTGCTTGTATAGTTGAGTTATTAGTTGACTTTGCTTTACCGTATTTACTTTGAAAAATAAATGTTTCAACTGTTAAATCAATAACTTGATCATACATTCTAGATCAGTGATAAGTGAAATCGTCACCCAAATCAATAATTTCTTCAATTAAAAGATGGTGCCTATATGGATCTAATTTTCTTTTATCAATTAATAAAAAAGCCTTCTCAATAATTCCGTCCAATGCTTCTAAAGAAGTTCTTTGCATTACTTCAAAAACCCTTATTAATGGAGTATCATTTATATTTTTATTTGCAAAAGTATAATTAAATAGTTTTCAAAACTTTTTAGTAATGTAAAAACTAAATTTAGAAATACTATTAACAATTAATGCAGCTTCATAACTACCTAAACGATTAGAAATACTATTATATGTTTCTTTGAAATAACTTGCCATAGGATAAGAATAAAACTTCTCAACTATTGATATTGAACCTAAATTTCAAGAGTACTTATCCTTGTTTTCAGGTGAGTTTTGATTTTTTATTATTTCTTGAATTAAATCATTATACTTTGAAATATCAATAACTAAATTATCTATATTTCAGTGATTAGCAGGCTTCATTGCTCTATCTCAAATAATCAAACTTGAAATATCTTCAGAGTTATCAAAAAAATTTGATGTTTTTTTAGTCTCTTTTTGCATTTTTTTAAATTCTCGTTTTCATCCCATAAGTTTTCTCCATAAAGTTATTATACTTTCACTTTTAGTATTTCACTTATGTTTTTATAATTTGGCATATATCTTTCAACATATCTTCAAAAGTCCTTTGAGTGATTTTTATGAACCAAATGACTTAATTCATGAATGACAACGTACTCTAATGCAATAACAGGAAAATGAATTAATCTTGTATTTAAAACTATTTTTGATTTTTCAGGGAAACAAACACCCCACTTACCTTTCATAACTTTTACTGAAAGATTTTTGAAGTCTAAATTCATTATTTGCTTATATTTATTAACAATAGTTTCAAAATAGAAAAAATAATTAATTGCTATTTTTTTATACATTCTTTTTATTGTTTCTTCTTTAGTTTCATAAATTTTGAAATCTAGCTTTTCCTTTTTATCAACTTTATCCAAAAATCTTGCAACATATTTCTTATCATTAATCTTGAAAAAGCCATTTTCTGAGATCATATAAAACTGGTTTTTTTCTCTATATTCAATTATTTTTTGAATCCTTTGAATATTTTTATAAATTAATTGTTCAATTTCTCAATCATATGCATGAAATGGTGCAGAAACATTGATACTAGTTTCTTCTAACTTTAATCTAATAAATTTTTGGTCTTTTAAAGTTAAACAATAATCAATTTGTTGACCTTTATAGCTTAAACTCTTATTCAGTTTTACCCTTTTTCTTTCTTTTTGCATTTTTTCTTTCTTTTTTTTCTTTCTTTTTATTTAATATTTCTTCTTCCATTTTCTGAAACTTTTCAAATTTCTCTCTTTTTTCTTCTTCAATTGTTTCTCGTCTTACTCTTTTAATTTCTTTATTAACTTGATCTGGTTCAAATTCTCCAAACTCAATTTTTCCCTCTATAACTTGAGTTACTAAACTTCTAGAATTCTCATCTCTAATGAAAAAATCACTGTAATCTAATTTCATTTTTCTAATCATATGTGCTTCAAAAATTGAGAATAATCCAAAAATTACTATAACTCCATACATGCATTGTAGAGCAATCATTCAACTATTAAATGGAGAAAAAGTATCCTTTAAAGATTTTCATGCTTGATATATTGCATCATAATTGGGGTCTGTTGGATTTGTTTGAATACCTGCTTCAAACAAAGGAATAATAAAGTATATTCCATATATAAGGCCCACAAACAATATTGGTCAAAATATTAAACTAAAAGCTAAATAAGCTCTTTGCTTTCATAGTTTTTTATTAAAAAATGGTTTTACAACTGCAAAAAGTAAGATTAGCAAGGTCATTAATCATGAAAGAGGAGCTATTATATTAATTACAAGTGTAGTATTAGATGTTAGTCTATCTGGATACATAAATACTCCAATAAATTTTACTAAATTTCTTATTCCATCATCAAAACCAATTGTAAAACCAACAATAATTGGGGCCAATAATCAAAAAATTATCATTAATATTCTAAAAACCAATAAAATAGTCATAAAAAAAATTGAGCCAGTTTTAAAATTTTTAAAATTGATTTTTTTGACTTTATTTTTTTCTTTTTTTAATGCTTTTTCTTTTTTCATAAAATCCCCTAATACTATAATTCTATATAAAAAAAATTTTAAACAAAATAAATGTTTAAATTCTTTTAATGTTTATTTTCATCAGTATTAGTTCTTCTTGACATATATTTAAATTCCCCTGTATCAAAATTAGAAGAATTAACATTATCATAATCTTCATCTTCATTAGAATTTGCAATTGGGTCATCTAAATTTAATGGTAATTCTAATTCATCATCGTATTTAACTGATTCATTTGCTAAATTCTTTTTAATTTCTTCAGGTTTAATTTCCTGTTCAATGTCATTTAATATTAGTTGATTTTCTTCAATAGAATATGGAATTATTTTATTATCTTTAGGTTCTTCCTCTGCAATTAAAGAGGACATATCCATTCCGCTTAAAGCTCCAGTTCTTTCAATTTCTTCAATTGCTTCTTCATACGATTTATTTAACCCACTTTTCATGTTAAGGATTTTATTTTTTAAATCAGAGACATCTTTAAGAGAATCTTGAGATTGATAACTTTGGTCATCTATTTTTTTAGCAACTGAGTCTAATTTTTGATTATTATTTTTAGCTACAAAATTTTCTGGATTTATAGAAATATTAATAATTGTAATAATTAAATCTACAATTAAAAGAGAAAGCAATGGCATAAAATAAGTCATTTTAATTTGAATTTCTGCATTTAAATATAAAAATGTATGAATAGATAAAATAATAATTACTCAAAAACTTATAATAATATCAAATACTCCAAATACTTTTTCCACTTTATTTTTTCCTAAACTTGAGAATAAACTAATTCCAAAGTAAGCTAAACCACTAAATAATAATCCAATTCTGTTTATATTAAGATCCTTAAAAGAGAAAATTATCTTATTATTTAAATCAACAGTTATTCAAGGCAAGATTAGAATAAGTGACACAGATATTAATAACATTATTATAATTTTTCATACTTTAATTTTTTTCATCTAAATACCGCCTATATGTTTAATTATATAATTTTATTAATAATAAATATATAACAATTCCTAAAGAATTATATATTTATTATCATAAAAACTCAATTCATAAAAGAATATAGAATATTTGAATTTATTAATTCTCAAATAAAATTAAATTTAACTAGAGCAATCTAAAACCTTTTTCATTTTGTAGTGTCATATTTCACCATCTAAAAATTTGTCTGAAATAACTTCAAAACCATTTTTTTTATATAAATTTAAAGCAGATTCTTGAGCATTTAAGAAAATCTCTTGAGCATTTAAATTATTTTTTATAAATTTTTCTAAGAAATTAATAATTTTATTTCCAATTCCTTTACCCCTAAACTCTTTTAAAACCGCAATTCTTCCAATATATCATTGGTTAGCTTTCTTTAGAATTCTTGCGCAACAAACAACTTTATCATTTTCAAAACCAATAACATGAAAACTTTGTGAATCATACTCATCATACTCATCAGCCTCTGGGTATTTTTGTTCGTCACAAAATACTTTTTTTCTAATTTGACATGCTTGATTGAAAATATCATTTTGTGTTGAGTATTCAATTAAAAAATTCATTAATTATCCTCCTAATCATCTAATTTAAGAACAGCTATGAAAGCTTCCTGTGGTACTTCTACAGAACCTATCGCCTTCATTCTTTTTTTACCTTCTTTTTGTTTTTCCAATAATTTTTTCTTACGTGAAATATCTCCACCATAGCATTTGGCTAAAACATTTTTTCTCATTGCCTTAATAGTTTCACGAGCTATTATTTTTCCACCAATAGCAGCTTGAATTGGAACTTCAAAATTTTGTCTTGGGATTATTTCTTTTAACTTTTCAGTTAAAATTCTTCCTCTTGTTTGAGCAAAATCCCTATGAACTATTGTTGATAAAGCATCAACAATATCTCCATTTAATAAAATATCCATTTTTACTAATTTTGATTGCTTATAACCTATTAATTCATAATCAAAAGATGCATAACCCTTTGACATTGATTTTAATTTATTGAAAAAATCAAAAACAATCTCGTTTAATGGCATATCATAAACTAAAGTTCTTCTCATATCATCAATGTATTCTATATCAATATAATTTCCTCTTCTATCTTGACATAGACTCATTAAATCTCCTAAATATTGATCTGGGGTCATAATTGTCACTTTAACAAAAGGTTCTTCAATAAATTTTATTTTTTGAGGATCTGGTAAAAAAGCCGGATTATCAATTTGAATTGTTTCATCATTTGTTTGAGTAACTTTATAAATAACAGATGGAGCAGTAGCAATTAATATTAAATCATATTCTCTTTCAAGTCTTTCTTGAATAACATCCATATGTAATAAACCTAAAAAACCACATCTAAAGCCAAATCCCAAAGATTGAGAACTTTCAGGTTCATAAACCAAACTTGCATCACTTAAAGAGATTTTTTCTAATGCCTCTTTTAGATCTTTATATCTTGCTGTATCAACAGGATAAATTCCACAATAAACCATAGGATTTAATTTTTTATATCCATCAAGGGCAACTTTTGCGCCATTTTCTTTTGTTGTTATTGTATCTCCAACTTGCACATCTCTTACTGTTTTAATTGCTGCAGCAATTCAACCAACTTCTCCAGCTTCAAGTTTGTCTTTCTTTACTTCATAAGGTGTTTTAACTCCCAATTCTGTAACTTCATATGTCGCTTTTGATTGCATCATTTTAATTGTTTGACCAACTTTTATTGTTCCCTCCATAATTCTTACAGAGACCATTACCCCTCTATATTTATCATAATAAGAGTCAAAAATTAATGCTTTTAATGGCTTATTATCATCAGGGTCTAAAGGTGCAGGAATAAACTTTACAATTGCCTCCAAAACATCTTCAACATTTAAACCAGTTTTTGCACTTATCATTGGAGCATTTGAACAATCTATTCCAATCACTTTTTCAATTTCTTCTTTTACTCTCTCTGGATCTGCTGCAGGTAAATCCACTTTATTAATTATTGGTACTATTTCTAAATCATTGTCTAATGCCAAATAAACATTAGCTAATGTTTGTGCTTCAATACCCTGACTGGCATCAACAACTAGCAATGCTCCTTCACAAGCAGCCAAACTTCTAGAAACTTCATACGTAAAATCAACATGACCTGGTGTATCAATTAAATGAAAAATATATTCTTCACCATCTTTAGCTTTATACTTTAATTGAACAGAATTAAGTTTTATTGTAATTCCACGTTCTCTTTCAATATCCATTGAATCTAAAAGTTGTGCTTGCATATCTCTTTTTTGAACAGTTCCAGTTAATTCAAGTAATCTATCCGCTAAAGTTGATTTTCCATGATCAATATGAGCGATTATACTAAAATTTCTAATTTTCGATTTATCCATTTTTAATCGCCTCGTAGTTTTCTTTAAATATTATAACCAATAATCTATTAATAAAAATTAATTTATTGTGAGTCACTAAAAAATAGTTCTTAAAAGGACCTAAAAAATTATATTCTCCAAATTATAGAAAATAGATTCAAAAAAAATTTAGTTTTTTATTATATTATTTTTTAGTTTTTATTTCCAAGTATTTTTTTCATATTTCATTTACATAGTCATGAATAAAAGGTTTTTGTCTAGTTTTTATCATTTCTTTAATTTCATCAACACTTTTTCATACTTTTTCTATAATATCTCTTGAATAATTCCAACTAATTCTATTTCTATTAAATTCTTTTAAATCCAATATTTTATAACTATAGTCATTAAAAACTTTAAAATCTAAATCATAATCTATATATTTTACTGTACGTTCTTCAAAAATATAAGGTGATGCTAAATTACAATAGTAATTAATTCCACGTTCCTTAAACATACATATTATGTTATATCATTCCTTCTTAAAAAAGAATCATATAGCTGGTTCATTTGTTTTTCATTTTCTACCATTAATTTCAGTAATTAGTACTTCCTCATTAATTAATATTATATGATTTTCTGTTTCTTCAAAAATACTAACTTTTTCTCATGATCTATATATTTTGCCATTGTGTTTATACGCATGAACAAAAACTAAATCTCCAGTTTTTGATTTCATTCAAAAACCTCCTTTCAGTACCCATTCTATATTATTATTAATATACAAAATAATTATAACTTCAATTCAAGCCTTATTTAAAAAAACAAATACTTTAATATTTGTTTTTTTAAATAATATTATTAATATGCTCTTGCAAAATATACCATTAAATTTGATTCTTTATTACAATTAAAACATTTTGATTTGATTTGATCTATGCCATCAGGAATACATCTTGAGTTTGTTGAAGTTTTTTGTTTTACATCATTTTCACATTCAATTTCTCCACAAAAAGGTACCAATACAAATCCTGGTGTTTTTTCAATAATTGATAAATATTGCTTTACACTATCTGCTTTAAAAGTTTTATCAAGTCTATTTTTTAAAGCTTTTTGATAAAGATTTTTATCGTGCTCTAAAATTTCATTATTTATATAATTTTCAACATCCTCTAATTTTACTTGTACTTTATTTCTTAAGTCTCTTCTAGAGATAGTAACAACTCCATCTTTTAAGTCTCTTGGCCCAACTTCTACTCTAATTGGAACTCCTTTGATTTCAGCTTCAGAGATTTTAAAACCAAAAGACTTGTCACTTTTATCTAGTTCAACACGATAATTTAAATTTAAGTTCTTTTGTAAATTATTTGAAATATCCAGTACTTCCTTAGAATCATTAATTGCAATAATTGATATTTGAATTGGTGCCACTTTGCTTGGTAAAACAAGTCCAAAATCATCTGAATGAGTCATAATAATTGCACCAATTAACCTTGTAGATATTCCCCAACTTGAAGAATATGCATATTCTTCCTTTTGATTTTTGTTTTGAAACTTAATATTAAATGCTTTTGCAAAGTTATCTGCAAAATAGTGACTTGTTCCAGACTGCAATGATTGTCCATCATACATTAATGATTCAATTGTATAAGTTTCTTTAGCTCCAGCAAATTTCTCTTTTTCAGTTTTTCTGCCAGAAATTACGGGTAACAAAAGAATATCATTTGCCAATTTTTTATAAATTTCTAAAATATCCAAAGTCATTTCCTTAGCTTCAACTTTTGATGAATGAAAAGTATGACCCTCTTGTCATAAAAACTCACTACTTCTTAAAAATGGTCTTGTTGTTTTTTCTCATCTCATAACATTTGCTCATTGATTATATTTAACTGGTAAATCTCTGTATGAATTTATTTCCCTAGATAAAAAATCAGCTACTAGAACTTCGCTTGTTGGTCGAATGAATAAGTTTTCTCCTAAATTTTTATCTCCAACTTTAGTAACAGTTGCAAGTTCTGGAGCAAATCCCTCTACATGTTCTTTTTCAGCAAGAAAAAGTTTCTCTGGTATTAAAAGTGGAAAATAAACATTCTGAATTGATATTTTTTTAAATTCAATATCTACAATTTTTTGAATTAGTTCTCAAATAGCATAACCATGTGGTTTAAAAATCATTGTTCCTTTTACAGGCCCATATTCCATAAGTCCAGCATTTTTAACAACGTCTGTATATCACTTACTAAAATCCACATCTCTAGAAGTTATTTTTTCCATTTTATTTGCCATTAATTACTTTCTCTCTTTCTTTTTATCAATATTTCCAGTTTCTCCAAAGAAAACATCAATATCAATATCATTTGCTTCTACATATGTTTGAATTCTTTTCAAATTTGCCTTATCTTTAATTAATATAAATTCAATTGCCTCTAAAGGTACTGTTTCATATATATAAACAATATTTTTTGCCTCATCAAATGCTCAATCATTTTTAGTTAATTTAGCTAAATTATGAGGGTTAATTCCAATAACACTAATTTTTTCAATATCTACTTTTGACTCACTTGCTCATTTTCAAAAATGAGCTCTTGTTGATGAATCAAATTCTAATCCAATTGAGTTTTCATTTTCTAGATAAGTTCAGACAATATACTCTTCATTTTTTTTAAGATTTTGATCTTTTAAAAGTCTAATACCGCGCTCTAAAATTAGTAATATATTATTTACATCAGTATAAAAATATAAGTTATTAATATTTTTAGTCTTAATAATATTTAAGACTTTTTTTTGTTGTTCTTTACCTTTAAATAATTTTTTGAAAAAACCCTTTTTAGGTTTATTTTCACTTAATTCCTTATTTTTATCATTTTTTTTCATGTTATAAACCTCTTAACATATTTCATATTACTTATTCTATATCTAATACATTATATATTCAAATAAAAAACCAAGATTTTAAAATCTTGGTTATATTTTTTAAAAAAATGGCGGATTGAGAGAGACTCGAACTCTCGCGCCAGTTACCCGGCCTAACACCTTAGCAGGGTGCCCTCTTCACCAACTTGAGTACCAATCCATTTACATTTTTAATTATAACAAAAATATTGCTTTAACATAAATAGATTTTTTTAAATTATTAAAAACAATTTGGTCTAATAAAATGACGACATTTTTGAAAAAAAAAAAAAAAATGCAAATGACTATATAATAAAGTAATGGAGAAAAATAGATGATAGAAATTAAAAACTTAACAAGAGTCTTTAAAAATGATACTGGTATAAAAAATGTCAGCTTCAATATTAATGACCAAGATATTATTGCCTTTGTTGGTGATAATGGTGCTGGAAAAACAACAACAATAAAAGCCATTTTTGGCGAACTTCACTTAAAAGAAGGAGAAATTTTAATAAATAATGAAAATTTATTTATTAATAATAACTTACAAAAGTTGGCTTTCTTTCCAGATACTAACAATATTCCACTAGACATGAAACTCCACGAATATATATTATTTTTATGTGCTGCTAATGGAATCAACAAAAAACAATTAGAAAATAAAATTAAAAATATCTATGAAATGCTTGATTTAAATAAATTTAAAAATAAAAAGATTAAAGAGTTATCCGCTGGATGAAAGAAAAAGGCAATTATGGCAAGTGTACTTGTTCGTTCTCCGAAATATATTATTTTAGATGAACCAACAGCAAATCTAGATGTTGAATCAAAAATAGAGTTTATTTCAATTCTTAAGGAGTTAAATAAACTCGGTGTTACAATTCTTATTACAAGTCATATCATTGAAGAACTTCAGGAAATAGCAAATCATTTAGTTCTTATCAAAAACGGAGAAATTGTTTATGATAAACAATTTGATAATAAGAAAGAGTTAATAATTAATATTTATAAAAAGTTTATTGATCCAAAAAAAGTAAATATTGAATTAATATCGAACTTATATAAGGAGGATAACCAAAATGAAAAATAAGAATGTAAAAAGTCTATTTATAATTTATTTTTTAAACTTAAAATTAGCTTTAAGAAATAAATCTATTATTATCACAGGTTTAATTTTCATTTTTGTTAGTTCCTTATTTATTCTTATGCAATCACTTTCAAGTACCTATCCTAAAATGCAGTTAATGAATTTGTCATTGTTTAAAGCAGTCTCATATATTTGTAGTGGATTTTGCTTTAGTATCTTTCTGACTTTAATTGCATTCTTCTTTTTTAAAAAGCAAAAAGATGATGGAATTCAAAATATAGAACTTAGAGCAGGAATACCTATTTGACAATCGTTTTTATATAGATATTCTCTTGCGATATTAATCTCAATACTATATGTTTTAGTAAACTTTATTTTAGGTACTTTGTTTACACTAATTTCAAGCTATGAGCAAGTAATTATAAATGATATATTATTGAGTCAATTGGCTTTTTATTTCTTTTTACCTATAGTATTAATACCTTTTATAATAGCTATTTCAATGACTTTTAGTGTAGCCATTGGAATTTTAAATAACTTGCTATTAGCATTGATAATTTTTATATACCCCTTTGGAGCTGCATTAAGTAGTCAGTTAAATGGAACTATCAATAAAATATCAGAAACTAGTTATGTAAATGCCAATATTAATATGTACCTAGGTCACTCATTCTATAATAATTTAAAAAATATTGAGAAGTATAATGAGATTTTCAAAGAAAGTGAAATTGATTTTAGTTATAAAGATTTTACAAATAATAATCTTGATAATATTGAGAAAAGAGCTTTTTTAAATGGTCAATTTAATTTACTAAACGATGAATATAAAATTTCAGGTCCTATGACTGAGATTTTTGAAAAAGCACAAGAGCTTGAACCTTATAATTCAGATATTGAAAATCAATATTGATTGCTGTCTAAAGAAGGATGATCAGAAAAACAAGTATATATTGAAATTCAACCAACTATAGTACATTTAAAAAAACAATTACCAGAATTATTAAAACTATTCAATTGAGTTGAATATACTTATAAAAATTATTTAACAATTATTAAAGATGGTGAACCTGGAGATTCAAATGGATTAGCCTACTCAATTTTTAAAAAAAACTCTTTGGATATTGAATTTACTTTCAAATTTAAAAATGAAGATTTAAATAAAAAGAATGAACTAATATTTGAGGTTTATAAAAAGCATCCTGAAATTATGATTATTAATTGACTAATTATGTCGGGTTATAGAGCATCAATGTACAATGATTTTAATAACTCAGACAATGATATTTTAAGTATTAAAAATAATGGTATTAATTATGCTTCTGAATTTAAAACAAATAATAGCTCTGCTAATGGGAACTTTTTTAATAACTGGTGATATATTTATAGAGGTAATAATACAAAACCTTTTGTAAATGATTATGTTTCTTCAATTTCAGCTATGATGCAACCTACAAAGGCTTTAAAATATTATTCAAAAAATGATATTGAAGAGATAATTAAAAGAACAAAACCAAAAGAAGAAAAATTAAATGATGAAGACTTATCTCTTTATAAGGATTTAGAGATGAAAATAAATGGTGGATTTAATATGACATTATGCATAATATGCTGAATAGCTTTTTCGGCAATATTAACATATTTGAATTTATTAATTTATAAGAAAAAATCAAAAATATAAATCTCATTTAAATATTTTATAATTTTAAATCCAACATTTATCTATGTTGGATTTTTTTATTTAACTAATGAAAAATATAATTTAGAAATATTGAAGGTCTTTTTTAAAAATGAGATGTCTCATTTCTTTGTTGTAGTAAATATTTTTAAAATCTCCTATTTTAATAAAATCATTTTTTAAAACAACTTTTTGAGAGATTAAATTATCATATTTTATTAAAGAATAAACTTGCTTTAATCCATATTTATTTTTTGCAATTTTTAATAAATCTGAAAGTGCTTTTGTAGCATATCCTTTTTCAAAATTTATATTTAATAATATATTCAATTTCATATACAGTATTTCCATTTACTTCTTGTAGTGTTATTCGTGCTTAATCAACTACTAAATTATTTTCTGAGTCAGTAATAAGTTTATAACCTAATTCATTTTCTAAATATCTTTTTTGTTGTTTTTTTATTCAATCATGTACATCTTTTTCATTAAAGTCATATTCTCAAGCTTTTATAACTTTTTTATTTAAAAGCATATCAGCAATATCTTAATAATCTTCAATACTCATTTTTTTATAAGATAATTTCATATTATAAGTTCTTTCCATTTTCTTTAATTATAAACTATAAAAAACCTTATTAGTATTCTCTTGTAAGACATACTTAATAAGGTTTTATCTTTTAATTTAAAATATTTTTATTTACTAAGCCTCATTGTTTTTTTTGGCTTTTCGTTGTTCACCTAGAATTTTTATCATACGTGGTTTAATGGCTTCTTGTTCTCCACCATAAACAATCTGAACATTTGTTCCTCTAATAAGAGCTCCATTGGCTCCTCCTAAAGATATGATACCTTCTTTGTCAACAACACCTCCGTCTTTTACAGTTACACGTAAACGACTAGCACAAGCATCAACATCGACAATATTGTTTTCTCCACCTAAAAACTCAATTATCTTTGTGGCTTTTTGAATTCTTGCATTTTCAGAAGAACTCTTACCTTTTTCAATTTTCATATCATCAACATTCTGACCTTTTGCTTCTTTATAATCAGCTTTTGTTGCTAATTTAACATCACTACTTCCGTCTCTTCCTGGAACCATTACATTTCCATATTTTACTGCAAAGTAGAATGAGAAGAAGTAGGCTGGTGCCATAATACCTGCCACCCCTAGAATTGCAAATACTGATGTTGCACTCATAGTTTTACTTCCAAAGAATGGAATTATTCCAAATACTATATAATCAATAAATCCTCCTGAAACTGTCATTGAAACATGAGTTTTAAATAGTCCAGATAGTAAGAATGAAATTGATGCCAACGGCATATGTACACCATAGAATAATCAAGGTGCTAAGAATAAGAATGTATATTCTATTGGTTCTGTAATTCCTGTTAGGAAACAAGTAAAGGCAGCTGAGAAATAAATTCCCATTACTGATTTTCGATTTTCCTTAGGTACATTTAATCACATTGCTAATCCCGCCATTGGTAATCCTAACAACATAAATCCAAACTTACCTGATTGGAATCTTCCAATATTTAATCCTAAAATATCTAAATCTTTAAAATTTAAAACCTCTGAATTAGCAATAACTTTATAAGCCATTGTCTGATCTCCCATTGATTTTCATAAATCAGTATAATTAGTACTTATTAAATTTCTAATTTGTTCAAATGATGGTGTTGCTGTTCCTAATAATTTAACTCCATCATGGTTTTTAGCTCATAGATCTGCAAATTGTTGTTGAACAATTGGATCAATTGTTTTTTCAAAAGCTTCAGCAATTGAACCTCCAGCGTTTGTTCATCACAGTGGCGCATAGAACACGTGGTGTAATCCAAATGGAACTAATGAACGTTCTGCAACTTCATAAATTAATGAATCTACACCATAAGGAAGTTTTCCTGATGCTTGTCCAAAGGCTGCTAATCCCATACCTAGATATGGTCATAAAAACATAAATATAAATGATAATGGTATAACTGCAACAAATGTTACAATAGGAACTAACTTTGTTCCACTAAAGAAACTTATTGCAGAAGGTAATTGAGTATCATGAAACTTATTGTAGCATTTTGCTGCAATGGCACCAACAAATATACCTGCAAATACTCCTGTATTTAATGAATTAACTCCAATATTTGAAGTGATTAATCCATTTGGAATTCCATTAATTCATAGCAATGAATAATAAGCACTTCCAGCAGCATCAATGTATTCTAGATTCGAATTAATTGTTGAGCCTTTTCCAGATTCAGCAATTTGTTGACTAGCTGCAGATACATATTTGGCAATATCTTGTAATCCAAATCCTAAATCTTCTCAAATAATTTCTCATTTATTTTCTGTAACTTTTGTATAAAGTTGATGTCAAGTTTGGTCATTTAATTGTACTCAAACTGTACTTTGATCTACTTTGCTTGTATGCAATAATGCAGCTTGCATCCCATTCATAACAAGAAAACCAACAACTGCTGTTAAAGCTGCTATACCTGAGTCCTTAGTATACGCTAATGCAACTGATATACAAAATAGTACTGGTAAATTCCCAAAACAAACATCACCCATTTTATTTAGAAGTGATCCAAAATAAAATAGAAATGCAACATCACCAGCATTAGATGAAATCGCTGCACCAACACCAAGAAATACACCCGCTATAGGTAAAAGTGCTATAGGTAATAAGAACGCTTTACTTAATTTTGAAAGTGTGGGCATAATATTTTTACCCATGCTTTTCATTTTAGCAGTAAACTTATTTGAAGACTTTTCACCAGTTTTTTGAGTAATATTTTTCATTTAGTTTATTTCCTTTCTTTTGTTGTGGTTGCTAACTAGAACATCATCATTAAACCAGTAAATGCCATTATAAAACCAAAAATCGCAACAAAAAGAGGAAAGTTTTTTTTAGTAAACTCCCAAATTGTCTGACTTTCTTGATTTCCAGTTTTAAAATTTGAATTATCTTTTATTTTATTTTTGGCATAATATGCCCAATATCCAAAACCTACAATTATTAATAATCCAATTATTAATAATGACAACCCTATAATTTGATTCTGTTCCATTTTTAAAATTCTCCACACTTTTATTATATAGTGGAAATTTTTTTATTGCAATACTATTTTTTTAAATTTTAAATATATAAGTGTTGCTAAAGAAATTTTTTTAATTTTATATATTAAAACCTCTAGTATCAGCTTTGGTTTTTTCTATTCAATACTTAAATTTACTCTTGTCTTGATTTTTTTCTAATTCAATGAATCTAATATCTTCATTTTTTAAACCCTTTTCATTCATATAGTCTTCAATATTTTTATATTCCTTATGTTCAATTTTATTTACAATTTCTAATGTTGTTTCACTAAAATTGCTACTTTTGAATATTAATATTGGTCAAAAATACTCTTTTGAATTAAAATTATTAAAAATTAGGGCATAAATACCTGACTTATTTTCAAATTTATCCCCAAATTTTACTACCCTTTTATTTTTAAAGATCTTTTTAATGTCATTATTTTCCATTTCTTTTTTTAATTTAAAAACAGAAGAAGCACCTCAAACTGAAACAACTAGACCAATAACAAATAAAATTATTATTAATGATAAAGCTCATACTGGTATACTTGTACCTTTATTAATTTCATTCATATAATAAAACTCCTTTTCTTATATAAAACTTTTTATATACAATGGTTTAATATCTTTTAAATCCTTTATTTCAACAAAAAGTGACTTAGTTTCAAAATAGCATTTTTTAAAATCAATATCCTTATAATCTGTAACTAAACTAAAATCTGAAAATTGTTTTTGAAAATCATCAAGATATTCAAAAGGTAATAATTGATCTTCAATAATATTTTTACCACCATCATAAATTCCTAAATATATTTTAGCTCCCCTTGCATCTAATACACTTATGGCCTTATTATTACCAGCTTGAAATGCTAATGACGATAAAGTAAAGACATTAAATTTCTCATTTAAAGTTTTCAATGTTTTTACAATAGTAATAGCCACCCTTACACCTGTGTAACTTCCTGGACCCTTTATTGCATATAAATTCTCTATTTCTTTTATAGTTAAGTTGTTCTTATTTAAAAAAATAATAAGTTCATTCATTACAATATCACTTACTCTTATTTGATTGTCTAAAAATAAAGTATCGATAACTTTATTATTTTTTTCTAAAATGATAATCAATTTATTATTACTAGTATCTAAAAAAAGATTCATTTAATTATTCTCCTCTATAGAAAAAATTCTTTTGGTTTCAGAAATTATTTCAATTGATATTTTTATTACATTAAAATATCTAAAATAATCAATTGCTAAATTTTGACTTCATTCAACTATATTAAAGGAATTAAACATTTCTTCTAAATACATTTCACCATCTTCTTTTGGAGTTAACCTATAAGCGTCAATATGATTTACTTTTAATTTATCAATTTGATATTGGTGCATTATTGTAAAAGTTGGTGAAGTCACCAATTCTTTTAATCCCATTGCTTTAAGCAAGTATTTACTAAATGTAGTCTTTCCAGAACCCATTTCTCCCTCAAGAATTAAGCAACTATTTTCCTTAATTTTAGGCAAAATTATTTTAATAATTGTAGTTAATTCATCAAGATTGCAAATTTCTAATCTCATTTAGCAATACTCCTTTGCCTATATGTATATATGATATAATGAATTTGCACTATTTTGGAGGTAATTATGGTTAAAGATATTTTAATAATTGGCTGTGGTTCTGCGGGACTATATGCTTGAAAAATGGCAGCCGAATTAAAATTAACTGGTGATATAGTTGAGTCAAAAGACACATATGGTGGTCAAGTTAGTACCTATTATCCAGAAAAATATATTTATAATTTTCCAGCAATTCCAAAAATTCAAGCACAAGAAGCTATGGATCAAATGTATGAAGCAATTAAAAAAGAAGATAATGAAATTATGGCAATTTATAATACATATGTTTTAGAAATAAATATAATAAAACCAGAAGAAATTGGCCATGAGAATTGATTTGAAGTTAAATTTTCTAATAAAAAAAAGAGAAAATATAAAAGAGTTCTTTTTACAGATGGTATGGGCTTATCTAAACCGATACCACTGGTTAAAAAAGATTATGATAATATATTTTATTCAATTACAAATATGAGTGCTTTTAAAGACCATAATGTATTAATTTTTGGTGGAGGTGACTCATCACTTGATTGAGCAAATGAACTTAGCAATAATATTGCTAAATCAGTTACTATAATTCACAGAAGAGAAGAATTTAGAGCAAAACCAGCAAGTATTGAAGAGGCACAAAAAAATAATGTTATATTTTTAACACCATATAATTTTGTTAAAATTTTAGAGCATAATAAAGATATTGCAAAGAAAATAAAAATAAGCAATATTAATACAAATGAGGAGTTAGATCTAGAATTTGACTCAATTATTGTTCAATTTGGACAAACAATTGAAAAGCAAAAATTTGAAAATCTAAAATTAAATATAAATAATTTAAATAGATTTGAAGTAGATTATACTATGCAAACTAATGTAGTTGGAATTTATGCAGCTGGTGATTGTTGCATTTATCCTACAAAAGTTAGAAACTTAGTTTCTGGAGTTTATGAATCTATGCAAGCAGTTATTCATATTGAAAAAACTCTAAAAAATAGAAAAGTTGTAAATAATGGTTGATAAAAAATAAAAATTTAATGTTCAATAAGCATTTAATTAGAGGTAGAGAATAAAATGAAAAACTGAGTGAAAATAATAGCATGATATATCTTTTTTATTTATTTTTTTGCTTTTTTAATGCTCTCTGCAACTATGGCTCAAATTAATCCAGCACCTAGATATCATATTTTTACATGATTAAATAAAATTTTTGCAGATATGGCTTTTTGAACTACGCAAACAAACTGAATGTTTTTTATATTCTTTTTATTTGTTGCTTTAAATGGAAAATGGGGTTTATGAAAACCAGGAAAAGTTGCATGAATTAATTTTTTAAGTTATTTTACTTTAACAATGGTCCTCTTTTGGTCTGCTTTGTCAGGTTCAAAAGAATATCCATTAGTACTATGATCTAATCAATATAATACTTTTATTAAGTGATTTATTACAGTTACTACACATCTTGTAACATATTTAATTGCTATGGGTTATTATTTTTTTATAGTAAAAAGAGAAAAAGTTGATACAAAAACTTGATATAAAAAAAATTTATTAATTGGTTGAATATATCCAATGTTTTATTTGTTTTTTGTTTTAATTAGAATGCTGATAATGAATAATTTTGGTACTGAACATTTTATGATGCAAACTCCAAATAGTGAAATTATTTGGCTTGAAGAAAATTATGAATGAGTTTTAGATTTATCTGTTAGTGTTCTGTCCACCCCCTATTTTTTCTTTAATCCATTTGTTCTTAATGGATTAGAACTTATTGTAATTGGTTCTATAGGTTGTTTACTTTTAATTACTTTGTGTCAATATTTATTAATATGAATTAATAATACTTTTTTAAAAGAAAATAAAATAAATAAAAATAAAGAGATAATTATTTTATCTCAACAAGAAAAAATAATTGCTTACTCAAAAATTTCTTTGGGTTTAATTTTTATCTCAGCTTCAATTTATAAGTTAACAATATTTTCAAATTATAACTTCAGTGAAAAAGACAGTGAATTATATTATATAGCTTATATACTCTTATACTTATTCTCATTGGGAACTAATCTCATAATGACAATAGTTACAATATTAAAATTACTTAAAATATATGAAAATAAAAATATTGAATTCGTCTCATCAGCTTTTTCTGGTTTCTTTTTAATACATATTTATTTTTTATCATTGATAATTCTTATTCCAATTATTTTTGAAAGAGTTACAGAAAATAAAAAAAGTTTGTTACTCAATAAATAACAAACTTTTTAGATAAAACTTTAAAATTAATTCAAAACTCGTCTTTTAGTATCAATTTTAAGAAAGATTTTATCAATAGCTGAGTTAATATCATTGTTATAAAAAATTACACTAATTTCTTTTCCAGTTAAAGAGTGATGATAAGTATACATATATTTATCAATTGATGTTTTATTTACATCACCATTGACTCTAGCATTTGAAAGAGCTGCTTTTAAAGCCATTTCCTGAGAAGCATAATAAATGTAGCTATTAGTTTTTATATCTTTTAATTTATAAACTAAATACCTTCCATCGGAAATAATTGAATCATAAGACTTTTTAACATTATTTCATGACTCTATTTCTTTTTTATGTGTCATTTTTGACTGTAATGAAATTGTGCTTTTTAATGCCCTAATTGCTTCTTCTTCTGAATTTCCACTCTCTATTGATTGACCAAAAACATCATAAGCAATATATCTTTTTTTAAGACTCAGGTTACTTTGCAAAAATTGCTTTTTTCTGGCTTCTCATAAGTATCTGCAAGTAATTTACCAAATTCCTTAATTAATTTTAGTTGTTCTTGTTTTATAGCATTTAATATTAGTCCTTTCATAAAACCTCCATTTATTGATTATAAAGAGTACAAAGTCGCCTATTACTCATAAATAAATTACAATACTTTTTATATTTTTTACAATAAATAGAGAATTTATTGTAAAGTTTTTAAAGAGGTGAATTATGAAAAAACTATTATTAACATTATTTTCTATATCATTAACAGTTATGCCCAGTTTAAATATTATTAGCTGTCAAACTGATATCGATGATGAAGACTACTTTATACCATCTGAGTAACCAAAAAATATTGAAGAAATTGAAAAAACTGTAAAAACTGCAGCAAGTAAATCTGATAGTTTAAAGATTAATTATGAAAAAGAGTGAACTGAATATAAAATAAGAATTGAATTTGAAAAAATGACTGAAGAAGAGCAAGAGAAGGAGCGAATGAATTATAATCTTAACTCTATCACTAAACAAAAAGATATAATTTTTAGATTTTGAATGTTAATATATTCTTATAAGGTATTCCAATTTAATGAAAACTATTCAAAGGAACTTGAAATAGATAATGGAAGAAAAATTATTTTTAGTGCAGTAAGTAAAGAAGAATTTATAAGACTTTCAGATATTTTTTTAAATGATAAATACTCAAACAATGAAACAAAAGACCATCTAAAAAAAATGTATGATTGAGCAATACAAGATAACCCAAATGTAACTAAATAATCTTTTAAAATTTATAAATTATTTAAAAAGAAAAATAGAAAGCCTTATGCAATTTGCATAAGGCTTTCTATTTTTTTATTTTTCAATTAATGATGGTTGGGTCATTTCTTTTGGAGTTTCTACCCCCAGAATTTCACATATTGTTGTTGCTACATCAGCAATTGCAGCATCTTTTTTTCTAATTTTAATTGACTTGTCTGTTATTATAATTGGTACTGGCTGACTTGTATGTTTTTTGTTAGGTCCACCTTCTTTATCAATCATAATTTCAGCATTACCATGATCAGCTGTAATAATCATTGTAGAGCCATTTTTTTCACACGCCTGATAAACTCTTTCTAATTGTTTATCTAAAGTTTTTACACCTTTAATTGCTGCTTGTAAATCACCTGTATGTCCAACCATATCACAGTTAGCATAGTTTAAAACAATTAAGTCAAATTCTTGTGACTCTATTCTTTCAACTAATCTATCAGTAATTTCAACTGCAGACATTTCTGGTTTTAAATCATAAGTTGCAACTTTAGGTGAAGCAATTAAATCTATTGAAGCACCTTTAAGTTTTATTTCCTCTTGTGTTGCTAAACCATTTTTAAAATAATCTTTTCCTCCATCAAAAAAGAAAGTGACATGAGCTATCTTTTCAGTTTCAGCAATTCTTAATTGTTTATAACCCTTTTTACTTAATCATTCACCTAAACCATTGATTACCTCAATTGATTTAAAAGCAATATGATTTGATTTAACTGAGTCTGAGTATTCCATCATACATAAGAAATATATTTGATCACCTAAGAAAGTTAAATTTTTAAAGTTTTGATCACTTCACGCTTCATAATTTTTATTTGTAAATGTACTTGCCATTTGAATTGCTCTATCTGGTCTAAAGTTTATAAAAACTAGTGTATCACCTTTTTTTATAAAACCATTTTCACAAGTTTTATTATAAGCTGGTAAGATACCTTCATCATCTTTTCCTAAATCATATTGCGACTGAATATATTTTGCAGGATCTGTAAATGAATTTTCACAATTTCTATCTACTAATGATTTATAACCTTCTGCAACTCTTTCCATTCTTTTATCTCTATCCATTGAAAAGAATCTTCCTGAAATTGAACCTACTTGTCCAACTTTATATTCTTTAAATAAAGCATTTAATTGTTCTAAGTAATTTAAAGCAACAATTGGTTTTGTATCTCTTCCATCTGTAAATAAATGAATATAAATTTCTTTAACTCCTGCCTTTGCAGCAGCTTTAAAAGTTGCAAACATATGATTCATATGTGAATGAACTCCACCATCAGAAAATAACCCCATTATATGAAAAGCACTATTTTTATCTAATGAGTTTTTAATTGCCTTTTGAATTTCATCATTTGACTCAAATTTATTATCACTAATTGCTTTATTAATTAGTGTTAATGATTCATACTTAATTCTTCCCGCTCCTAAGTGAATATGACCTACTTCAGAATTCCCCATTTGTCCTTCTGGAAGTCCAACTCATTCACCACTTGCATGAGAACTTGCTCACGGATATTGCTTTTTAAGACTTTCTACAAACTCCATGTTTGCTTGAAAAACAGCATTACCTTTTTGTTGTTCTGCAATTCCTCATCCATCTAATATTGCCAATACTACTGGTTTTTTTGTTTTCATTTTTACTCTCCTAGTATATATTTTTTTATTGCTTTGGCCACAGCACCTTCTAAATTTGTATATTGAGATACTTCAGTTGCCTTTGCCTTAATTTCATCATGTGCATTTGCAGGAGCTATTGATAATCCTGCAAATTCAAACATTGGAACATCATTTGCACCATCACCCATTGCCAAGATTTCTTCTTTTTTAATAGAAAACTTTTTAGATAAAAATTCTAATGCATATTTTTTATTAATACCCTTTTTAGTAACTTCTCCTGCTAATGAACCTTCTGTTCAAGAAACCTCTAAACCAATTTCTCTTAATTTTTCTACATATTTTTTATTAGTATTCATTGTCAATATTTTATGACAATCTAACATTTCCATACTTGAATTATAAACTACAGGTTCATAGTCAAAAAAATGAGTTTCATGTTTTAAAACTTTTCCTTTTTCAATTGGCATATTAATATAACTCAATTTATCATTTACAGTATATGCTCAAAGTTCTATTTCGCTAAAATCTTTGTCAGTTTTTAAAATTTCAAAAGCTTTAAGAGCTGTTTTTTTATCAATTGGATTTGCATCGATTGATTTATTCTCTTTTAAATCATAAATTAATGCTCCATTAAATGCAGCAAAAATAGCTCCATCATTTTTAAAATTAAATAACTCTAATCTATTTAATTTTGTGTGAATTGGTCTTCCAGTTACAAAAACCACTTTTATATTTTTTTCAATGGCTTGATTGATTGGTTCCACATTTTCCATTACAATATCATCTAAAGATTTAAAAGTGGTACCATCCATATCTAAGGCTAAAATTTTATAATTCATATTTATAAATTAACCTTTGTAATTTACTAATCCAAGATAAGAATCTTCAATTAATGATGCACCACCAACTAGTGCTCCATCTATATCCGCTTGCTCTAAAATTTCTTTAATATTTTCTGGTTTAACACTTCCACCATATTGAATTAAAATTTCATCTGCAACTTCTTGATTATAAAGTCCCTTTATAATCTCTCTTATTTCTTTACAAACATTTTGAGCTATTTGTGGAGTTGCAACTTTTCCAGTTCCAATTGCTCAAATTGGTTCATAAGCAATAACTACTTTTTTAGCATCTTGAGCTGATATCCCTGCAAATCCATTAGTAATTTGATTTTTAACTCATTCAATTGTTTTACCACTTTCATAAGTTTTCAAACTTTCTCCGCAACATAAAATTGCAGTAATATTTGCTGCTAATAAGCTTTTTGCTTTATTATTTATCATTTCATCAGTTTCGCCAAAAAAATCTCTTCTTTCTGAGTGACCAATAACTGCATATTTAATACCTAAATCTTGCAACATTGGAACTGATATTTCACCAGTAAATGCTCCTTCTTTTTCAAAGTAACAATTTTGTGCTGCAATTGCTATATTCTTAGCAACTTTTTGTACATCGCTTAGCATAATTGAAGGCACAGCGATACCTGCAATAATATTTTTATCTACTTTAACTTTTGAATCCACAGCTTCAATAAATTTGATTGCTTGTGAGTTTGTTTTGAACATTTTTCAGTTTCCTACAATAATTTTTTTTCTCATTTTTATATGCTCCTCTAATGATTACACTATAATTTTACACCATATTATAATGTTGCAAATTAATTAAAATAAAAAACCCCTTAAGAGTTAACTTATTTTAATAACCTAGCAGCTTCATTGTCAATTACTACTGTTACATCTTTGTGATTTAACAAAATTGAACAAGGTCAATTTTTTGATATTGGCCCTTCTACTAAGTTTTTAACAGCTTCTGCCTTTGCTGAGCCCGTTGCAATTAAAATAATTTTTTTTGCATTCATAATTGATTTCAAGCCCATTGATATTGCTTCAGTTGGTACATCTTTTTCATTTTCAAAAAATCTTGAGTTTGCTTCAATAGTAGATTTTGTTAATTTAACTATTGAAGTTAACCCCTCAAAATCACTTCCTGGCTCATTAAAGCCAACATGACCATTAATTCCTAAACCTAAAAGTTGTAAATCTATTCCACCCTTTTGAGAAATTAATTCATCATATTTTTGTGCTTCATTATTAGTTTCAATCATTCCACTTGGTACAAAAGTGTTTTTTTGATCAATATTAATGTGATCAAAAAGTTTATTGTTCATAAAATATCTATAAGATTGACTATGTTCTGAACTCAATCCTTTATATTCATCCAAATTAAAAGTTGTAACTTTACTTCAATCAATATTTAGTTCTTTTGATTTAACAATAATATTTTCATAGGTTGTAACAGGTGAGCTTCCTGTTGCTAAACCTAGAACAATATTAGAATTAGACTTAACTTCATTTAATATTAAATCACTTACAATTTTACCTGCTTCATTGTTATCACTAATTTTTATAATTTTCATAAGTATACTTCTCCTCTTATATTCATATATTAACTAATTTTTGAAATTAATTTATTTCAAAAATCAAAATAATTATATAACCCTTCTGTGGCTTCTAATTTAAGACCCAATCTTGGAATCATTCTTTGTAATAATACATAGGTAAGCAATCTATTTTTTCCCCTAAATAAGTACTTTTTATTTTTAATAGAAATTATTACGCCAAAAGTTTCAATGGAGACATCTAAAATTGAAGAAAATTCAATTGTTTTAAGAACATTTTGATTACTATCAGTTAGAAAAATATTTTGATTTGAGAAATAACAATCATAAATTCCCATTAATTGAATCTTTTTTTCA
Organism: Spiroplasma endosymbiont of Dioctria linearis; assembly: GCF_964030865.1. NCBI lineage: Bacteria > Bacillati > Mycoplasmatota > Mollicutes > Entomoplasmatales > Spiroplasmataceae > Spiroplasma > Spiroplasma endosymbiont of Dioctria linearis. Next base: position 868,446 of record NZ_OZ034984.1, read on the forward strand.
GCAACTTCTGGATTATAGTTGTGGACATTTACACTAGTTTGAATTAAATTTATTCTTTCTTTTTTTTCTAGTTGAAATCTAACTGGAAATTGTTTTAGGGGCCTTCAAGAGTTAAAAACCAATTCCTCCATATCTCTAATAAATCTTTCTTCTTTAGAATTTAAAGTTAGTTCCAATTTTTTTATATTTCTTTTTAGTTTACCAATAAAACCTTCTGAAAGTTTAAAGTTGGCATTTATTCACCTTCAAAGAATTCAATGTTTAAAATAAGTAAATGTATTTTTATCATTTATTTTCTTCTCAACTCTTTTAATATATCACTTTGATTTTCTAGAAAGATTATTCTCATCAAAATACTTAACAAAACCTGATCTTTTTAGATAATAGCTTATATCTCCATTTACTCTTAAAAACATTTTTTACCACCTTTTATTTAAAAAATTATTTATACTCATTTTTATTTTAAATAAATTATTCCAATTCTTTTAAAATTGCTACATTATTCATATATTATTATAATGTAAAAAGATTAAGGAGCAAAACAAATGAAAACTATAGTAATTGGAACTAATCATGCTGGAACAACAGCAGTTAGAACTTTAAGAAGATTAGATAAAAACATGGAAATTACAACTTATGATCAAAATGATAACATATCATTTCTAGGTTGTGGAATCGCTTTATGAGTTAGAGGAGAAGTAAAAGACCCAAATGGTTTATTTTATGCTTCACCTGAAATTTTAGAAAGTGAAAACATAAATGTTAAAATGCAACATCAATGAATTGGTATGGATGCAAAGAAAAAAACAATCAGAGTAAAAAACTTAAAAACAGGAGAAGAATTTGATGATAATTACGACAAATTAGTAATAGCATCAGGTACATGACCAATATTCCCTCCAATTGAAGGAATTGATTTAGAAGGTGTTCAAATTTGTAAGAATTTCCACCATGCCAAAGTTATTAAGGCTGCTAATGATAATCCTGCTATTAAAAAAGTTGCTGTTGTTGGAGCTGGATACATTGGAGTTGAATTAGTAGATGCTTTTGTTGCAAACAAGAAAAAAGTATCATTAATCGATATTGCAGATAGAATTATGCCAGTATATTACGATAGTGAATTTACTGGATTAGTAGAAGAAACAATGAAGGAAAAAGGAGTTAATTTAGCTCTTGGACAAAAAGTTGTTAAATTTGAAGGAAAAAACGGAAAAGTAACTAAAGTTATTACAGATAAAGGTGAAATTGCAGTTGATTATGTAGTATTCTCTGTTGGAGTTATTCCTCAAACACAATTATTAAAAGGTGTAATTGATCTTGATGAAAGAGGAGCAATTAAAACAAATGAATTTATGCAATCTTCTAACAAAGATATCTATGCAGTTGGTGACTGTGCTCAAGTTTACAACTGTTCAATGAAAAAAGATACTCAAATCGCATTAGCAACTACTGCTGTAAGAACTGGTATTCTAGCAGCTGCTAATATTACTCAAGGAAATAAATTAAAAAGCCCAGGATTCACTGGAGCAAATGGAATTGAAGTATTTGGATGAAAAATGGCTTCAGTTGGTATTTCTATGGAAGCATGTAAACGCTTTGGACTTGATGTAGAAGAAGTTATGTTTAAAGATTCTGATAGACCTGAATTTATGTCAACTTATAAAGACGTATGAATTAAAATTATTTGAGAGAAAAAATCAAGAAGAATTATTGGGGCACAAGTTGCTTCTGTAAATAACCATACAGAAGTTATGTATATGTTTGCTTTAGGAATTCAAAAAGGACTTACAATTGATGAATTACCATTAGTTGATATCTTCTTCTTGCCTCACTTTAATAAACCATATAACTTTATTACATTAGCTAGTTTAGAAGTTTTAGGATTAAATTATTTCAAAAAATAATTTATAAATAATAAAAAAATGGAGTTTTAACTCCATTTTTTTTATTTCTATTTTAGTCCTAAAACTATACCGTTTTGCAAATCAATATCTTTTGAGTTTGGAGTTTTATTTAATCCAGGCATGCTCATAACATTATTTGTATAAACAAGAATAAATTTAGCTCCACTATTTACAATTATATCCTCAACAACAATTTTATAGCTTTTTAAATTTCTATCATTTCCATCAATTGAATTTGCCGATTTAACCATGCATACTGGAAGATTTTTATATACTGTCTTATTAATAGCCTTTATTTTCTCTTGAGCTTTTTTGCTAATCTCAAAATCTTTCAAATAATAAAAATTGTTGATTATTTTTTTTATTTTTTCTTCAATTTTTTCATTCTCTTTAATTAAACTTTTAAAATTTTGTTTAATATTACAAATTTCAGCTACTTTTTTAGCCAAAGCCTGAGCACCTACTGCTCCTTTAATATAGGCTTCATTCATTTCTCATAAATAGTTATTCTCATCTAATCATTTTTTTAATTGCTCCAATTGCTCTAAACTATCATTTTCAATAAAGTTTATTGCAACAATTAAATTTAAATTATATTGGCTAACATGTTTTAAATGTTTTTCTAAATGATCAAAATTATTTTCAAAATCTTTGTGCAAATTTAGTGCTCTTAAAGTGACAACCATTACTGTACAATCTGGGATTAAATCATTATCTTGATTTACTACATTGATGTACTTTTCAAATCCTAAATCACTCCCAAACCCTGATTCAACAATGCAATAATCTCCTAAGTTTAATGCTAAATTTGTTGAAATAATTGAGTTTGTTCCTGTAGCAATATTTGCAAATGGGCCACAATGAATTAAGGCTGGAGTATCATATTTTGTTAAAACCAAATTTGGTTTAATTGCATTTTTTAAAATAGCCATTAAAGATCCTGTAATTTTTAATTGCTTTAAAAATATCTCTTTTCCTTTTAAATCATAGGCAATTAGAGAATTATCTAATCTAATTCTTAAATCTTCTAAACTTTTAGATAAGCTTAAAATTGTCATCATATTACTTGCTGCAGTTATTGTAAATTGTTCTTTTCTAGAAACTTTACTACTTATTTTAATATCAACATTTCTTAAAGCTCTATCATTTAAATCCAAACATCTTTTTCATATAACTTGATTTGGATCAATTTTAATATCACTCTTTCAATAAATTTCAGAGTCTATCTGTGCTGAGATTAAATTATTTGCTGTTGTAATAGCGTGAATATCTCCAGTAAAGTGTAAGTTAATTTCATCCATTGGAATAACTTCACTTTCTCCTCCACCAGTTGCAGTTCCTTTTCTACCAAATACTGGTCCTAAACTAGGTTCTCTAAGAGCTAAAATTACATTTTTACCAATATGATTCATTCCATCAGCTAAACCAATTGCTGTAGTTGTTTTACCTTCTCCTGCTGGAGTAGGATTTATTGAAGTCATTAATATTAACTTACCTCTTTTATTATTCATATACTTTTCATAGTTAATTTTTACAATATTTTTGCCATAAAAATCAAAATCTTTTTGATCAATTTTTAGCTTATTTAATGCTTTTAAGATTTTTTCCATTATAATCACCTTTAGAATGTTTCTTAGAAAGGATTTAAGTCATGAATAAAATAATAGATGGTAAATTTTATGCTCAGGAATTAAATACTCGTCTCAAAAATAGTATAGAGCAAATAAATGGAAAAAGAAAACCAAAATTAACAATAATTCAAATTGGCGATAATTTTGCAAGTAATAAGTACATAAAAAATAAATTAAATGCTTGTGAAAAAGTAGGAATTATTGGTGAGTTAAAAAAGTATCAGGAAAATATTAAACAAAGTGAAATAGTTAGAGAAATTGAAAAGTTAAATAAAGATTTAACAGTTGATGGAATAATTGTCCAACTTCCATTACCTTCACATATTAATGAAAAAGAAATTACAGATACAATTTCTCCTTTAAAAGACGCTGATGGCTTTACTCCTATAAATTTAGGAAATGTAATGTTAAATAAATCAAATATTTATCCCGCAACACCTTATGGAATCATAAAGTTACTAGAGTGAAAAAAAATTAATTTAATTGGGGCAAATATTGTAATAATTGGAAGAAGCAATATTGTAGGAAAACCTCTTGCTAATATGCTTATTAATAAATCAGCTACAGTTACAGTATGCAATACTAAAACAAAAGATTTAAAAAGAATTTGTAAAAATGCAGATGTTCTAATTAGTGCTGCTGGTGCTGCAAATTTAGTTACTAAGGATTTTGTGAATGATAAAATGACAATAATTGATGTAGGTGCTAATTTCGTGGATGGCAAGTATTGTGGAGATGTGAAATTTGATGAAGTATTTGAAATAGTTAAATATATTACACCTGTTCCAGGTGGTGTTGGTCCTATGACTATATCTTGTTTATTAGAAAATACATTTAATCTTTATAGTCAAAAGGAGAACTAATTGTTCTCCTTTTTATTATTTTTTAATAAAGAATTTGTTATTAATAAAACTGAAGCAATAACTACAAAAGAGGACATAAGTAAAATCATTCCTAATATAGAAGCCTTAGTTAATAAAATAATCATAAAAAATATACTAGCAATAATTAATGAGAAGAAAGCATTCCCCATAACATGATCAATAATCATAGCTAATGAAAACTCTTCGTCAGTGACAATGCTTTTAAATCTTTTAGCTTTAGTTTTTTCAATTAAAGCATAAGCAGTTCCAAATATAAACATTAGAATAATTAATAAAGAGTAGTAAATATTATTTATACTTGAGAAATTGACATAAATACTTGTTATTAAAAAACTTATAAAGCCAATAACAGATATGATAGTTAATAGCATTGCTATTCTATTTACATTACTATTTTTAAATTTAATAGTTCCAAAAATTGCTTGAGCTAAATATTTTGAAATAAATCCAAAGATTAAAAATAATAACAATGACGCATTTTTTATTTCAGTGCTCATCATAATTTTATTATTTTCAAAACTTAGAAAAAAGAACAATACTAAGGATCAATCTAGAAATTTAAAAAATCCTATAAAGTAATTTTGAATAAATATTTCAGTAAAAAATTTTTTATTACTTTTTAATGTTTTAAAAGAATCCTTATTAATATTTAACACATTTCCCTCAGACATAATATTTGCATTAAATAAGAATAAGCTAATAAGAATAATCATTACTGCTATAAATAAGAATAATATATATAAACTCTTTGAGTAATAATCTATTAGAAAAGGTATTGGTAGTAATAAAAAACCAAAAATAGAATTATATTTAGAGGTCTTATTTTTTAATCCATTCCTTCTTTCAAAACTTTTTATAATCTCAATATTTATTGGCAACAACCCTGCTACAAAAATCCCGAACATAGTTAATCCAGTAAATAATAATGAATTAGCTAGAGTAAAATTATTTGTTTCAAATGAACTAAATGTAAATACCAAAGCAAACAATAATCCAATTGAGTTAATTTTTAAAATATTTAAATTGCCAATTTTTTTAGCTAATTTAATTCACGATGGAGTTATAAATAACATCATTATAGGAACAATTATTATTGATGCTAAATAATTGATATCATTGAATTTTGTTACCATTTTATATGGAACAAAACTAAAATAACTTATTAAAATCATCATTGAAATAATCATAGATGCCAATTGAATATTATAATTTATTTTTTTATTTGAAATCTTCAAAATGTTATTCTCACTTTCTTCAATATATTTTTTAAATGAAATATTATATATAGATGAATATCTTCCCTCAATTTTTAAAAATAGATTTTGAAATCTTTTTAATAAGAAAGGTGTTATTACACAGTACATAAAAAATATTATATAAGCCTCATGCAAATGTGTTAAATATAATGAGTAACCTTCAGTCTTACCATACGTAAAAATTGATACTAGCAAATATAAGGTTGTAATCATTAAAGCAAATACTGGTGCAATTATATAAACTACAATTTTGTTTTTTAATAAAAAATGTCTAAATAAAATTATAGTTATATTAAAAAATAAGTAAATTGTAATTGTACAAATGCTTAAAATAATATCTATTGGCATTAATAAACTTAATAGTGATATTCCAATTGTTGATAAAATTGAAATATTACCTTTCAAAAACAATGCCGTTAGTAGAATAATTAAAAGTGTTAAGTCTACACCTGGTAAAGGTGAAAAAATTAGTTTTAAACACATTGCTAATGAAATCATCATAGCACTTGAAGTAAGATCTAAAATCTTATTACTGACATTTTTATTCATTTTCTATATCCTCTCTTTTATAAATTTATAAAAGAGAAAACGAAAAGAAGTTCACCATACTCTTAACTAAAAAGCTCATAATTATTTCCTTCTATCTTATTTTAAAATTAAACTCTCCATTTTCATTATCAAATATAACACCATCTCCATTCATTGAAAGTCTATCATTATAGATTTGAATTTCAACTTCTGAATGTGGTTGTTCAAAATAATCACAATTTTTATATCTATCTGTTATTTTTATTACTCTTTGATTTTTACTACCAATAAGTCTTCTATTCTTATCTAAAAGTTTCATAATAAATGGTCCATCAATTAAAATATCTATATTTTTTAAAATATCCTTATGTTCTTCGAACATTTGTTCATAAATATATCCCGTAAAACAAATTACTGATAAATTATTTTTTTGACTTCAAATAACAAGTTCCTTTAAGCCATCCGGTTGTAAAAAAGGTTCCCCTCCAATTAGAGTGATACCTTCAATATTAAATAAAGTCTTTGCCTCTAAGATTTTCTCATAAATAAACTCATTTGGCATAAACATCTTTTTTTCTAAACCTAATAATTCCTGATTCGAACATCCATTGCATCCAATAGTGCAACCTTGAAATCAAATAACAAACCTAATTCCTGGCCCTTCAATCTCACTATTCATAAGAAATTTTCCAATATTTAAATTAGCCATTAATATTAAATATTATTTTTCCTTCATTTGTTGAGGTTAAAATTTTAGTTCCAGTTCTTATGCTTTTTAAATTCTGAAATATAAATTCTGAAAGTGGATCTACTAAATTAGTTTCAAGGGAGTTTAAAACATCTCTTCCACCTCTTCTTTCATCAGCATTTTTTAATATAATTTCAATTAAAGTTCTATCAGTTAAATCAATATGCAATTCAGCTTTATACTTTTCATAAATTGCAATTTGGATTGGTTTTACTTTTTGACGTATTATTTTTGCTTTTAAATTTAAATCCTTTATAAAATTGAAAGGAACTATATTATTTCCAAATCTTCCTAAAAGTTCAGGTCTATTTAAATCATTTGTAAAATGATTTTGAACTTTTTTTATAAATTGATTATGAACTTCACTTGCACTTTGATTGGGATCAACTTCTGCTGCTCCAATATTTGAAGTAAATATTATAAACGATTCACTAAAACTAACTGTTTGACCAGTATTATCTGTTAATCTTCCATCTTCAAGAATTTGTAAAAATTTATCAAATATTTTTGGACTTGCCTTTTCAATCTCATCAAATAAAATTACACTAAATGGTTTTTCTTTTACTGAATTTGTCAGTTGTCCTCCACCCTCAAAACCAACATATCCAGGAGGTGCTCCAATTAATTTCTGATCTGCATTTTCTTGTCCATACTCTGACATATCAAACCTTATAAGGTTCGCCTCATCATTAAATAAAAAAGTTGTAATAGCTTTTGCAAGTTCCGTTTTTCCAGTTCCAGTTGGACCTACAAAAAATAAAGTTCCTTTTGGTTTACTTCTTTTTGAAGAAAAAGTTATTCCAGTAAGCCCAGTATAAGCCTTATAAATTACTTTTGCTACTTTTGCAACAGCCTCATCTTGTCCAATAACTTTTGAAGAAAGTTCTTGTTTTATTGTCAACATTTTTTCATAACTTAATTCTTCTCATGGAGAAGTCTTTTCTCCATAATTGTATATATTAAACATTTTATTAAAAGTAATTGGCGTTGCAAAATTACAACTGAACTTTGCAAAATGAGATAATTCTTTAAGTGTTCAACCTTCTGTTGCATCAACTATATTTTCAAACTCTGTTGAGATATCTGTAACTTGAATTCTCAATTTAATTGTAGATAAAAATTGCTTTCTTTCATCTCTACTTGGTTTTGGTAATGTTGAAATAATAATTTCAGGATTATCTAAGTATAAACTAGGTGGTAATTGATTTATTTTTTTAGTTAAAAAAACAATACAGTTTGTTAGTTCATCAATTCTTGAAATTGAAAATTTAGATTCTTTTAATGTCTTTGAAAATTCTGTTAAAACAGCTCTATCATCAACATCTAATCCTTGGTCACTGAAAACAAAATTAGTATAATCTGCTACAAAGCCAATTTTTCTTTCATCTTCTCTATTAATATTTTTATTTAAAAGAGTAAAGAAGTCAATTGGTTTTTTTAGAACTAAATGATCTTTAAAATCGCTTTTATCAATATCACCATTGAATAACTCATCAAATTCATTACCAATAAATTCTCCATTACTTGATTTAATGGAAGAACTAGTAATTAGGCTCGTTATTTTTTTTCCTTTTAGCCCAGAATTTTGGTCAAAAATAAATTTATCAGAGTATTTTTTTTGATCAAAAATACTAAAAATTATATCGTGGATATTTACATATTTACCCTCGAATTCATAAATATCATCTATATTCCCCTCAATTATAATTGCCTTTTTAATACCTATTAAATTTTTTAACTGGTTTAATTCTCTCTTTACACTCATAAATTCACCTACTTACTTGAGTTCTTATTTTTTTTGTTATTTATATTTTGCTTGTTTTTAGCAATATATTTTGGTTCTCTATACTGCTTATTAAATTCTTTACTTGAATGTAAGTTAAATTCTTTAAGTTTATTTAAAAAAGCCTGAGCATCAGCATCATGCTCATGACCTTCAAACCCTTCTCAATTATAAACAAAACTTCCATCTAATTTTACAACAAAGTCTGCTGTTTCACCAGTCAGTTTTTCACCATGAATAAGAATTAAATTTTTCTCTTTTATTTTTCTTATATTTTCTTCTTTTACTATATAACCAACTTCTCTTATTGACTTAACAATTTTTATTACATTATCTTTTCTAATTGCTTCTTGTTCAGCTAATTTTGATGAGCTTATAAAATAGTCTTTTATATCTTTTTGATAATTTTTTGTTTCTTTTAAGGAGATTAATTTATTAGCTTGCTCTTTAATAGCAGTTAATAAATCTGAATCCTCTTTATATAATTGAATTGAATTTTTAACTATTTCCTTACTCATTACTCTATTAGAAGTTTTAAACTGCTTTAGTTCTTCAGTTATTAAATTAATAATTTCTTCAGGTTTTTTATTAATCAATCTATGTTGATTTTTTTCAAACATTTCTTTAATGAAAAGTTTATCTTTTTCATTTTTATATTTACTAATTAATTCATTTTTAAAACTTATTAAATCCCTAAAATTATCTTTAGTAAATACTTTTAAAATATTCTCTTGTTCTTTTATTAATACATCTCTTTTTAAACTAACCACCTGAACTTTAAATTCAGCTAACGTATCACGTTTTCTCTCTGCATATCTTTGAATTTCATGATAAGTTTCAATTGCAACATGTGTATTTGTAGAAAGATCTCTTTCATAAGTATTTCTTGCCAAATCCTTTTCTTCCTTTTTTAATTCTTCTAACAGCTTTTCAATTTCTTTTTTATAAAATCCTGAATTATCAATTTGCTCACAATGTGATATTAATTCAATAATATATTCAATTAATACATCAATATCTTTTTTGATAAATGAAAACTGTTTTTCACAATTAATTAAAATTTCTTCAGCTGACATACTCATGCTTATTTTCCTCCAAACATATTAGTATACTTTAATAAATCAGTTTGTGTATATTTTCTCTCTTTTCCAAAAATAATATTTAAGGCTTTTTTATAATAATTATCATTATTTTTTAAAATCTTATCTACAATTTTAGGCTTATTTAAAACATTTTTAACTCATATTAATTTTAACTCAATTGGCATATTATATATTTTTTTATCTATAAATTCATTTATATCATTTTCTATCTTATTTATATAATTTCCAGCCATAATTTTAACTTTATAATCTATTATTTCTTCTGTTTTTTGAAGAAACTGTTCACTTTTATATTTGTAATAATATCTATAAAAATCTGTTAACGAGTCAGATAAATTTAAAAGATACTGATCAAAATTTTCAATATCTAATGAGTTACCAACCAACTCTATAATAGAATCCAATAAAAATTTATAATTCTCTTCTACAAATTTATAGTTAGAAATATATAATTCCTTAGTTATTTTTCCAATAATATTTAAAGTTTGAGCATGTTGAGTTCATACATCAGAGTTATATTTATTATCAACAAACATCTCTGCTCTATTATTTGTTTTGAAATATTTTGTTAATACACCTAAAGAATCTCTAACATTATATTTTCAACCATCAATTGAATTTTTTTCTAAATAACTATTAATTCTATAAATATTTTCAATTGTACTTTGCATATTTATTTTGTCGAATATATCCAATATATTTTTTGTATCAATAAATTGATAATTTTCTAATATATCAAATAATTCATCATCTGTTCTTTCATTAGATATTTTTATAATTAAATTTTTTGCAACTCTTTCTAATATTAAAGATAATTTTCTATCGGTTTTTTCTGCTAAATATTGTTTAATAGCATTATAATTTTGCCCAAAATCAACCGTCTTAAGTAAAAATTCTTCAAGAATTGCAGAGACTTTTTCTTCTAAACCAAGACGTTCCAAAATTAAGTATATATTCATTGATATATCATACTTTTTATTTATAAGTGAATCTTCAAATTTTTCTAAAGCATTATCTATACTAGATATAAATAGATTTGCTAAATCAATATGTTCAGTTGGGTTTTTATACTTATAAATAACAGGAATATTTATATTAATAGACTCAAAAGATTTATTTGCCAATAAAAAACTATTTGACATATTTTTAGAATCCAAATAGACAAAAGAATTATTTTGTAAAATTTCATTGTCAATATGGCCAACATAAAAAATTAGCTTATTATCTATTACACTTATTGTTTTTGTATTTCTTTTGGAATTATAGAAAATAATTATTTCAATGTTTTTTGCTAACTCTTTACTCTTTATAATTTCATCATCTGATTTTATAAATTGATCATTTATTAACATTAAATTATAACTTGTTTTAATATTTAAATTTGAAAATAAGTCTGGGTTAGACATAAAGTCATTTTTATTTTTTATATGTAACTCTGGCATAAATAATTTTTTTATTTTTTCATCATACTTACTTAAGATACTTTTCAAAATATCTAATGCCATATTAGGATTGAATCTTAAATAGTCATCAAAAAAATTGCTCTCAGTTTTAATTTTATAAGTACCATTATCAAATAACTCAATTCAAGCTTCTATGGCTGCTGTATCATTTTGAATATACTTTTCAAAGTTACTAATATCATTTATTGATTCTTGCGCTTCATTTATAACATCCCTTAAAAAAGAATTATCTCCAAAAATGTCAGGATTTTGGTCTATAAATTCAGAACATGAATTGTAAAGTCACTCATTATTTGAGAACTCTTTTTTATCTATTGTTGTAGAAAGTTTGTGAGTAAACTTAACATCGCTTACTCTTTTTTTTCAATTAATTTCATTGATAATTTCCTTATTCTTATAAACAGGATCTATATAAAATTTTATATCTTGAAATTTATTATCTTGAGAAATTGTGTACGTTCCCTTTTTAAACTCTTCTTTTAATTTTAAGTCAATTGAAAAATTATTAATTGGTGTATTCATATTTAATAGTCCTACACCAACTTTATTTTGACCAATTTCTATTACTTTAAAATTTATTAACTCTCTTAAGGCTCTCTCAAAAAGAATTTTATTTTTGATATTAAAATCTTCTTCCAAAATATCATTAATATTTTTATTTTTATTTGGATGTTCTATTATAATTAATAAAATTAAAAATTCCATAAATGTAGGTTTTCTTATTTCAGAATACTTTATTTTTAATGGTATATAAAATTTTTCATATTGAATTTCAATTTTATTAAATATCATTTTTCTAATCCTCCATTATTTCATTAGGTTTAAGTAAACAACCTTCAAACTCAAGTTTTGATATTATATCAGCATAAACTTGATAACTATTTGAAACACTTGGGTCATCAATAGTTGGTATCTTAACAGTTATATCATTTACTGCTCTTTGAGCCCCTATTATTATTAGTAATTCTCTTGCTCTTGAAAAAGCTACATTTATTCTTTCATATTTTTTTAGAAAGTCTCTTCCAGATTTAGTTGATAACTTTTCTGGATTTCTTACTAAGTTTACTAAAACATAATCTGCTTCTTTTCCTTGAAAATCATCAACTGTATTAATTACTATATTTATATTTTTAAAGTTAGCAATATTGATCTCTTTTTTTAATTTATTTACATGCAGTCCATAAAAACTAATTACAGCAACACTTGGTTTTATTTTTTGTTTTTTCTCTAAAACTGCTTTATCAATTTTAATTAATAATTGTTTGGTTAATTTTATTTCTAAATCATTAAATAAACTAGTTGAAAAATCTTCACTTTGTTCATAACTAATTTCATTTTTTACATTATATGTAGAATCAACTCAATAAGAAGAATTTCTTGAGTTAATTATTTCTTTATTAAAATGATTAATAATTTTTAAGTCATGTCTTTTTTGCTCACTTACTTGTGACTCAACTTTTAATTGTCCATCATAAAATTTATTTACAATTTCCATAATTTGTTCATGACTTCTATACTGAGTTTTAAGAATAGTAGTTATATTTTTATTTTTTGCAGATATAAGTTTCTTAAAAGCAGAATCATCTAATAATTCATACATCAAATTATAATTGTAATCTTTATTAAAATGTTTATTAACATCTTCAACATCATTTGGTTGCAATTTTAATATTGGTGGTAATTGTCTGTAATCACCTACTAATATTAAAGATTTACCATAAATTAAAGGCATTAAGATTTCCAATATAGTAGCCTTTGAAGCTTCATCAATTATAACAACATCAACATCCATGTTTCTTAAATTTAATTCTTCCAGCCCTAATTTATTAGCAAAGTTATCTTTTGTAAATTTAAATAAATTTGTAGATGTTAGTGTCATTGAATATACGTTAACTAAATTATCCAAAATGGTTTTTATGTATTTTTGACTATCTTTAAAAGTTTGACCAGTAAAATTCTTTGAGGCAAGTTCTTCATTAAAATTATTTGTTATTTTATAATTGTCATTTAAATATTTTATTATTGAAGAGTACATTTCTGAAAAGTTTTCTTTTCTTATTCTACCTTGTTTCAACTTTTTTTCTAAATTTTTTAATTCCGATTTTACCTGTTCTTCTAAATCAATATCAGTTAGGCCAAGGTCTAATGAAAACTTATCATTAACTACTTTTATCAATTCTCTAAGCTCTCTAGCACTTGATCCAGCATTTTCAGCTAAATTATTCTTTGTAACTATTAATTGATTTTTTTCAATTTCAAATTTATCTAAATTAAAATCTGAGAATACTTCATTCTCTTTATTTTGTAATCTTAATTCTATTTCTACTTTTAAATTTCTTAGGCTAACCAAAAAAGTTTCAAATATTTTATTTAATTCATTAACTTTAATATCAGTTCTTAAAATTTGTTCCAGACCTTTAATTCTGCTTTCTTCTTTTTCAGCTAAATCAAAATCAGCATTTCTTTTGTACTTGTTTAAAATTAATTTTGATTTTTTAATTTCTAAAAATGCTTCATTTTTATAATAAACTTCATTTACAATTTCTTTTATTAATAAGTAAGGATTTAAAAAATCTTTTGGATCAAAATTTAAATTTATATAAACAAAATTGTTTAATTCAAATTTAATTGAATTTTCATAACAACTAATTATTCTTTCTCCCACATTAATTAAGGCATCAAATTCTTTTGTCGATATAGTCTCAATTAAATTTATTACATTTATTAATTCCTCTTTTAATAAATTTTTTGATCTAACCTTTTCTAATTTTTTTTCTTTAAAAGCTGTTATTTGATTATTCAAATCATCTATTTTTTCTTGAATACTTCTAACTTGATTATTATTTTGATAAAAACTTTTATTCGCGTTTATTAATCTTTCTAATTCATTTTTATAATTATTAAATTCCTTTATTAAATTTTCATCATTGTTCATATCATCAAAAGCTCTTTTTCCAATAGCCTTATAATAATTGTAAAGAACTCTATCAGGCGAATAACTATTTGAAGATTGTGATTTTATATTTAACTGATTTGTTAATCTTATTTTATTAAGATTAGGGTCAATTGGTAATCTGTCAACAACATTTTTAATAGCTTCATGATTCTGACTTGAAATAAGAACCTTTCTATTTATTTTTGCTAATTGAGTTATTATTTCACAAATTACTTGAGTTTTTCCAGTTCCAGGAGGTCCTTGCAAAATAAAAATATCTTTTGTATTAATAGCTTTTCTTACTGCATCCTTTTGTTCAGCATTTAAAGTAAAATTAAAGTCTGTATCTTCTATTCTAATATCATTTGACACTTCTGATAATTCTACTAGCTTTGTATTAAATAAATAATTTATTAAATAAGGGTTTTTTGTATTTCCCTCTGATACTTTTTTTATTACTTGCTTAGACCTTTCAATTAGAACATCTTCACCAATTCCAGTATATGCAATGTATCCTGAACTTAAAGATTCTAAATTACTATTTAAAAATATTGACTCATCAAAATCCTGTTCAATTTCAAAGTTTATTTTTTTGACTTTTCATTGTTGCATTTCTTTTGGGTTATTTTTCATTAATATATCAAATTCATTTTTTTCCCCAAGAAAAATATTTTTACTATTTTTCATTCAATAATTTGCAAAACTTATTTCTTCATCTGAAACACCTAGCATATTTGATACTTGTAATATATTTTTAATGTCATTAATTTTATCAAGATCAAAATCAAAAATTTCATGAATATTTTTAATAAGTTCATGGGTAGTTAAAATATTTTTATTCATTTTTATTGGTACAAGAGATAAGTCTTTTGTTTTTTTAATTCTATTAATTTTTTCTAATTCATCAGTTAAAAGGTCCAAAGTAACTACATAAGAAATTTGATATGGAATTCTTTTATTTTTTAAATAAGATTCTGAATTTACTAATAAATATTTATAGGCTCTAGTTTTAAATTCTTTAATCTCATACTCAAATACGTTAGAGTCAAAATAAATTTTATCTATTCTCATTACCTTTTGATAGTTTAAACCCAAATAAGGTAAAGATTTTTTTCTATCTAGTTTCAATAAATCATCACTAAATTCTAAATAGTTCAATCATTTATCTTTTTCTTCTTCAAATGTAGATAGTAATTTTCCTATTTCAGAAAGATTAGAAGAGTTTAAAACATTTCTTCTAATTAACTCTTCATCTTTAATTTGACCTTGATTTCTAATTATTAGAATTTGTGATTCTTGTATTATTGTTTCAAACTCTTGAGCTACTGGCTTTAATCTTGTCATAAATATAGAACTTATAATAAGAGAAGCATTCATAGTATCAATGTTTACATAAAACCCAAGATAAGTTCCTTCAGGTAAAAGACTTTGATTTTTTGAGTCTAACTCAATTCTTATAATTCCATTATAAGATGCTTTATTCTTATCTTTTTTAGAGAATTGTCTGGTTTTGTTGTCTAAAAGACAGATAAATGATTTTTTAGCAAGAGAGCTTCTCAAAAAGTTTTGAAACTCCACACAAGTATTTATACCCCTTATATCTAATTGTTCTATTATTTGATCTAAACTAGATGGGTTTTCTTTAAATTGAACATTTTGTAAAAAAGAGAAGTCTAATATTATTTCCTTAACTGCATTATTCTCAATAATATTTGACATAAATCAGCCCTCACTTTTGTCTTAAATTATTATAACATTTTTAGTTAATTAAAAAATATCAACCAAAAGGCTGATATTAGAATTTAATCTTGATGTGGTGCAAATGGGTCAACTACTGCCAAAGTATTTGGGTTCTCTCTTTTTAATACTTTTTTATCTATTTCATAATGATTTCCATTAGACATTCGAATTCAATCAAGTAAATCATTTGTTTCTGATATTTCTTCAAAGAAATCAATTGCAAATCATTCATAGAATTTCACTGTTGTAAAATCTGATTTTTCCTTTGCATTTTTTGTGAATTCATCTGTAATTTTTGCAAAATGTGTTCTACAACTAATGTACTCTTGCAAAATTTCTACAATGTTTTTAAAATCCTTATTTTTAATTTCTATTGAAGATATTTTATATCCTTGACCCTTATCTAAAAGGTAATTCATTATTCTTCTCTGATGTAAAAACTCATCTTGAGCTTGTACTTGAAAAAAGTGTGTAAAACCTGGATAACCAAGTTCATCACATTTTTTACTCATATTAAAACAATTTAATTGCATTTTAATATGTTCGTTAATGTAATCTTGAAGATTACTTAAAATTAATTTATCCATAAAAATTCTCCTTTAGTATTATTATAATCTCTTGAGAATATAATATATTTAAATTAAGTAAAAAACTTTTAAGTTAATTTATTTAATAACAATATTTACAATTTTATCTAAAACAGCTATTTCTTTTAATATTTGTTTGTTCTTAATTTGCTCTTTTATGACATCAAGAGATTTAGCTTTTTCTATTAATTCCTCTTTTTGAGTACCTTTATCAACTTCAAAAGTCGCTCTTAACTTACCATTTATTTGAACAGCAATAGTAACAACTGAAAGAGATAATTTAGATTCATCATAGTTTGGTCATGCTTCTAAACATACACTTGATTTATTATCCAATTTTTCTCATAATTCCTCAGCTAAATGTGGAGCATAAACAGAAAGCATTTTAATAAAGTTAAAAATGTATTCTTTATAAATTGGTTGAGTTTCTTTATAGACTGAATTTACAAACATCATTAATTGTGAAATTGCAGTATTGAATTTGCAATCTTCAATCATTTGAGTTGTTTTTTTAACAACATCATTATAAATGAAATCAAGATTATGATTATTTTTATCTGTTAATTTAATATTTTCAATCATTCTATATACTCTATCCAGTCATTTTCTAGCTCCGTCAAGTCCTTTATAACTTCAAGGTAAAGAAGCCTCTAATGGTCCCATAAATACCTCATATAACCTTAAAGTATCAGCTCCATGGGAATCAATAATTTCATCAGGGTTAATTACATTACCCTTAGACTTACTCATTTTTTCACCATTATCTGCCAAAATCATTCCTTGATTTATTAATTTTTGAAATGGCTCTTTTGTTGGCACAACTCCTAAATCAAATAATACTTGATGCCAAAATCTTGCATAAAGTAAATGAAGAACTGCATGCTCTTGACCACCAATATAAAGGTCAACTGGTAATCATTTTTTAAATAATTGCATTGCCTCTTTTGAGTTAATATCTACTAAATTATTAGGACTTGTTGTCAAAATGTAGGCCAAATAATATCAACAACTTCCTGCTCATTGAGGCATTGTATTGGTTTCTCTTTTTGCTGACTTGCCTTTAAAATCTATATTTACTCAATCAGACAAATTTGCCAATGGTGATTCTCCAGTTCCTGAAGGTTTAATATAATCTGTTTTAGGTAACTCTAATGGTAAATCCTTTTCATCGATTAAAGCTATTTGACCATCTTCTAAAAAGACTATTGGAAATGGCTCACCATAAAATCTTTGTCTTGAAAATAATCAATCTCTTAATTTATAGTTGATTTTTTTTTCGGCTTTTTTTATTTTTTCTAATTTATTAATTACCAAATCAATAGCTTCTACTTTGGATAAACCATTTAAAAAATCTGAGTTAATTATTTTTGACTCACCCACAAAGGCTTTTGATTCATCTTTGGTTTCTAATACAAATTTGATTGGTAGATTATACTTTACTGAGAATTTTCAATCTCTTTCATCATGACCAGGCACAGCCATTACTGCACCTGTTGCATAATCATTTAATACATAATCTGCTACCCAAACAGGTAATTCTTCTTTTGTAAAAGGATTTATAACATAACTTCCTGTAAAGATACCAGTTTTATCTTTTGAGTCATCTTGTCTTTCAATTTCAGTTTTACTTTTTGTTAAAGTAATATATTCTTGAACTTTCTTTTTATTTTCTGCAGTAGTTAGTTTTAAAGTTAATTCATTTTCTGGAGCAAGAACAATATATGAAACTCCAAAAATTGTATCTGCTCTTGTTGTAAATACATTTATTTTTTCCTTATTATCTTTAACATCAAATTTTATAATTGCTCCCTCAGATTTACCTATTCAATTTTTTTGTAATTCTTTTACTGAATTTGGTCAATCTAACGAGTCTAAACCTTCTAATAATCTATCAGCGTATTTTGTAATTTTTAAAACTCATTGCTTCATTGGTTTTTTCACTACTTCAAATCCACCAATATCAGAAACCATTTTCCCATTCATTGAAACAACTTCTTCATTTGCAAGAACAGTTCCTAGTCCTTCACATCAATTTACACTTGCTTGTCTAATTTCAGCCAATCCCTTTTTATAAAGTTGTTGAAAGATTCATTGAGTAATCTTGTAATAATTTGGGTCACTTGTATTTACTTCTTTATTGTAATCGTAACTAAAACCCAATTTTTTTAGTTGTTTTCTAAAAGTAATAATATTTTTAGCTGTAAATTCTCGTGGATCATTTCCAGTTTTTAAAGCATATTGCTCTGCTGGCAGACCAAAGGCATCTCACCCAATTGGATGAAGTACATCGTATTGTTGCATTCTTCTCATTCTTGCAAAAACATCTGTTGCAGTATAACCTTTAGGATGACCAACATGAAGTCCTGCTCCACTAGGATATGGAAACATATCTAAAATATATGCCTTTTTATCTTTATTGCTAGTTGTTCTATATGTATTATTTTCTTCTCAAAACTTTTGTCATTTTTTTTCTATTGCTTTATGTGAAAATTCCATTTTATTACCTCTTTTATTAACTTTAAATATTTTACATTAAATATTAATTAGTGGTAATGTTTAATGATAACAAAAAAAACTTAAACATAAGTTTAAGTTTTCTATAGTCATTCTTTAAATATTCTTATATATAACATTTTTACAGCTTGTGCTAAAAGCATATATGCTGCAACAAAGCTTAATGCAATTGGTAAGAATGATCATTTTGGTACGCCCATTTTCATACCATCACTAATTGCATCAATACTCATAAATCCATATGGCACAATTATGGCCATAGAACAAACAAAGATTGTTGACACTGTAACTTGTCATGAACCATTAGATTGAATAAATGGAATTTTTTCAGTTCTATACATTTGCATTACTGCAGTTTGTGTCATTAACCCAACAACAAATCAACTACCATTAAATATTTCTAATCCACCTTCACTAGGAGGTTGTACTCCAGCACCTATTCCTGGATTAACAATATGATATCCATATAATAACACCAAGAATGTTGAGATGTCAAATATTGAACTTACAGGTCCATTTATGACTGTAAATCATATTATATTTTTTGTTTTTAATGGTCGAGGTTTATCAGTAAATTTACTATCTACTTTATCAAAAATAAATGCAAACATTACTATATCATATAATAAATTTTGAGTTAACAAATGCAATGGTTGCATTGGCTCTGACATTGTTAAAAATAAAGCAACCAGAACACTAAGAACATTACCAAAATTTGAAGCAATTGTAACTTTAATATATTTTAAAATATTAGCTAATGAAACTCTTCCTTCATGAACTGCATGACTAATTGGAAGTAATGATTCTTCCATTAAAATAATATCTGCAGCTTCTTTGGCTATATTTGATGCTTCATCAAAAGAGATTGCAACATCTGATTCTCTTAAAACCGGAGCATCATTTATTCCATCTCCCATAAATCCTACAACATGTCCTTGCTCTTTAAGAGTTTTTATTATTGTTGATTTATGTATCGGACTTAATTTAACAAAAACATTTCCCTTACGAACTGTTTTATGAAGTTGATCTTCATTCATTGCTTCAATTTCTTTTCCTGTATATAATTTTTCAATTTTAAAATCTACTTTAGAACAAATAGCTCTAGTAATAATTTCATTATCACCTGTAAGAATTTTTGTTGAAATTCCTTTTTCAGCTAATTCCTTAATAATTTTTTTTGATGTTTTTTTTGGTTCATCAAAAAAAGTACCAAAACCATAAAATACTAAATCTTCTTCAATATCTTCATCTTCCAATTCATTATGTGCAATTCCAATAACTCTAAATCCATCATTATTATAATCATTAGATTTTTTCATAATTTTATCAATGTGATCTTGTTTTAACTTTACTATTTCACCATTTATATAAATACGATCACATACTTTTAAAACTTCTTCAATAGCTCCTTTTGTAAAAATTTGTTTTTCTCCGTTTTTTGAAAGGATTACTGATAATATTTTTCTTTGAAAATCAAAAGGTACTTCTCACTCCTTTGAATATTCATCAAGATTTGGCATACTAATCTTTTTACTTAATAAAACGGCTTGGTCAATTGGATTTTGAAATCCTGTTTGGAAATAACTATTTAAATATAATATATGTTCAATCATTTCATTCTTTTGACTTTTTATATCAAAAACATGATCAAGATTAATTTCTCCGCTTGTGATTGTTCCTGTTTTATCAGTACATAAAATATCAATAGCTCCCATATTTTGAACAGCATTTAGATTTTTTACTATAACATTTTCTTTTTTTATTTTTGAATAACCCCTAGAAAGATTTGCAGTAACAATTACTGGTAACATTTCTGGTGTTAATCCTACCGCAATTGATATTGCAAATAATGCTGCTGAAAGTCATCTTTGATCAATTGTTGCTGGTCTCAACCCAAAAACTAAAAAGACTATTGGTGTAACTGCTAACATAAATGAAATTAGCAGCATTGTAATTTTTCAAACTCCTTTTTCAAAAGAGTTTTTACTTCTTTTTTCTGTAACTTTATCATTAATTGCAGAAAAGAAAGTTTTCTGCCCAGTTTGAATTACCAAACAAAGTGCAGAACCAGAAACCACTTCAGTTCCCATATAACATACATTTTCATACTCTAAATAATTTTCCTTATTATTTATTATTTTCTTTTGTACTGGGAAAGATTCTCCTGTTAAAGAAGATTGATTTAAATATAAGTTATTTGATCAAATAACTTTTACGTCAGCTGGAATTAAATCCCCATTTGAAACATATATTAAGTCACCAGGAACAAGTTCTGATGTTTCAATTTGCTCACTTTCTTTAATTAATTTTATTGAATTTGCATTATCAATATCTTTAATCTCAAAGTCAACATCTCTAATGACCTTTGTCATATGTTTATTTTCAAACGTCATTTTTTTAATAACGTGAAATGATCTAATTTCTTGAACAAAATAAATAGTTCCACTAATTATAATCATTGTTAAAACTAATAATGCTCCAACAAGATCTGATAGTTCTGGATCTGTTGCATATTGATAGAAACTGAATGTATCAATTACAATCAATATTAAGTTAAATGGACTGAAAAATGCCTTAATAAAAGACAAAACATAATTAAATTTTTTCTCCTTTAGTAAATTATCTCCAAATTTATTTTTTTGAGCTTCTACCTGTTCTTCTGATAAACCAAAGTTAGAAATCTCTAATTTTTTTAAAGTTTGTTGCTGATCTAAGTCAACAAACTTTGCTAGTTGATTATTATAATTGTTATTTACTTTTTTATTTTTAGTTTTCATAACATAGTTCTCCTTATTTATGAAAGCTAACTTATAATCTTATTTTGACAATACAAAAAAAAGCGATAAATTAGCATTACTTCTTATCTTGCTTTGAATAATTAAACTTCGTACCTGTTCGGAAGGAATACTCATATTTACCACCTCTCTTTAAATCTTTAATTATTATACATATATAAAATAAAAAAAGACACCTTAATGGTATCTTTAAAATCTAAATGGTCGGAATAAGTGGACTTGAACCACCGACCTCACCCTTATCAGGGGTGCGCTCTAACCAACTGAGCTATACTCCGTAAAACAATATTAATTATAAAATATTACCTTTTAAAATTCAATAAAAAAGCATTTTTAATTAAAAATATTTCATTAAAAAAACGTCATTTAATGACGTCTATTATTCATTTAATGGTGGTTTTGGACGGAATTGAACCGCCGACACATTGAGCTTCAATCAATTGCTCTACCAACTGAGCTACAAAACCAATAATGGCGACCCCAACGGGACTCGAACCCGTGATCTCCTCCGTGACAGGGAGGCGCGATAACCAACTTCGCTATGGGGCCAAAATGGTTGCGGGGGTAGGACTTGAACCTACGACCTTCGGGTTATGAGCCCGACGAGCTACCAACTGCTCCACCCCGCGATAAAAATGGCGGAAGATGAGGGATTCGAACCCCCGCTCGGGTTTCCCCGACTCTCGGTTTTCAAGACCGACCCCTTCAGCCAGGCTTGGGTAATCTTCCGTATTTTGTTTTGCCCCATCCTGATCATTATAGAGTCATCATGAATGGTGGACCTTATTGGACTCGAACCAATGACCATCCGGTTATGAGCCGGATGCTCTAACCAACTGAGCTAAAGGTCCAAAATAATAAAAACAATAAAATATATGGTAGCGGGGAAGAGACTTGAACTCTTGACCTCCCGGGTATGAGCCGAGCGCTCTAACCAACTGAGCTACCCCGCCATATATGGTGGACCCGAACGGGTTCGAACCGTCGACCCCCTGCGTGCAAGGCAGGTGCTCTCCCAGCTGAGCTACGGGCCCATATATAAAAAATATTAAATTATAAATGGTCGGGAAGACAGGATTCGAACCTGCGACCCTTCGGTCCCAAACCGAATGCTCTACCAAGCTGAGCCACTTCCCGAAGTATGAATATTTAATAATATTCATGGTAATTTTCAATAATGGCGCGCCCTAAGGGACTCGAACCCCTAACCTTTTGATCCGTAGTCAAACGATCTATCCAATTGATCTAAGGGCGCATTTTTGTGTGAAAACAACCAAAAATATTATATTACAATTTGTAAGTTTTTTATCAACTTTGCATAAAATTGACAATATTTATTATAGCAAATAAAAAGATAATTTGTGTCTTTTTACAAAAATAAATAAAATAAAAAGAAGTATTTAAACTCCTTTATTTCAATAATGGAGGTACCAGTCGGAGTCGAACCGACGATCAGGGAGTTGCAGTCCCATGCCTTAGCCTCTTGGCTATGGTACCATTACCTAAATGATTATACTAAAAAAAATAAAGGAATTACAAACATAATACCTTTGATTATAAAAAATATTAGCTTTAGAGATATATTTAAAAATCCTTTTAAATTACAAATTTATTTAATAATTTTAATATAAAAAAATATGCACTAATATGCATATTTTTTACAATTAATTAATGTTTAGTTGAAATTATCTGATTGAATTTATCAACTAAGTAATTGTCAAATTTTTCATCAAAACTAAATGAATCTCCTTCTTGAGGCGTAAATCATTTCTCTCATTCATCGCCTTTTGTCATTCCATATTCTAATATCTCTTGAAATCCAGTAGGCATCCCAGTTTCATCAACAAGAGCCTCTTGAGAATCTCTACTATAAATAAAGTTTATAAAAGCATAAGTTGCTTCTAACTCTCTATTTCCACTTGAAATAACAAGATTATCACTTCATAGATTTGTTGATTCTTTTTTAACTTCTTTATCTAAGATTTTAATATTTTTATGTGTTAAATCTTTTCTAGGTACTTCTGATATTATTGTAAAGTCAAAATTATTTGATTGAACCTCTTCTCGATTGACTATTAAGTTATCTTCTTCAACTTCACTTTCATAGTCATCTTGAGTTGCATAAATTAAATCTCCATTATACATTACTGCAATATCAAAATCTTTATCATGAACTTTATCTTGAAGTTGATCTCCATATAATCCTACATTTCTATAGCTTACAAGATTTTTAATTTCATTTGACACATTATCAATTTGTTGCTGTTTACTTAATGCAACATTACTAACTGTAAGACCATCTTTTGCCTCGACATTTCCATATAGCTTTTCAAAACCATACATAAATACATTTTTAGGGTCTTCATTTAATGCAAGATTAAATCCAGCTTCTGCACCTTTTCATAAGATGTCCCATGATAATTTATTAGGATCTATTTCATAAAACATGCTTTTTTGATTTATTTGTTCTGTGAATATATTTTGCTCCTTTAAGAAATTTACTAATTTTGTATTTTCCTTAAATTGACCATTCACCATATCCCCTAAGTTAAATACAATTCTAACATCTCCTCAAAATCAAGGAATTGAGTAATCTAATAAGTTAGAAGAAATATCATCAGCATCTTTGAATTTATGATTTTCATGAGCGTCTAAAATATTGCAATTATAGTGTAATATTTCTTTCTCTATTTCGTCCTCTTGAAATAAAGTATCTTTACAAACTTTTGAGCTAGGATTTTCAATTGGATTTTCAATTGTTTCAACTTTATCTCAATCAATTTTTTGTAAAGCACCTTCTGTAGCTAATTTTTCAACCATGTAATCACTTGGCACCATTATGTCATAGTTAAATGTGTATGTTTTATTATATAGAGACTCATTTGAATCATATTGTTGATAGTTAACTTTATACCCTGTTTCTTTTTCAAACTTAGTAATTAAATTAACATCAATATAACTTCCTCAATTTCCAATTACTAAATCATAAATATTATTCATTACATATGCTGTTGTTAATAATGAAAATGAGATTAATAGAGCTGAACCCATAGTAAGTTGCTTTCAGTTTCTTTTAATTCATCTATTTGACTTAGGAACATAAGTTTCTTCTAATACATCAGGAAAATACTTATCTTTTTTAGCTTTAACATAATTATTAACTTTTTCTAATTTTTCCTCTTTTAAATCTAACTTAGAGTTAATTGATTGAGTTGCTTCTTTAAGTTTTTCTTCTCTAATTTTTTGCAATTCAGCTAACTTAGATGAGTAACTTTCATCATCCTTATTTAATAAATTAATTTGCTTATCTATAGAATCCACTAGTGAGATTTTTCTAAATACTTTTTCTTTAATTAATTTTAGTTGCTCATATTTTTTTCTTGATTTTTCTTCATTTTCTTTTTGTAATAAAGCTAATTTTTCAATAGTCATCCTTAGTTTATATTGATTTCTTCCCTCAAGTAAACTATCTCTTTTAATAGAAAGTTCCTTTATTTTTTTATTGTATCAAGAAATTTCATTTGAGTTTGGATACTCTAAACTTGCTAACTCTTCTTTTAAATCAATTACTTGTTGACCAATTTCCAAAGCCTTATCTTTATCATTTTGATTTCTTTCATTAATTCATTCAATTTCTTTTTCGTACTTATAAATCTTTCTTTCTAATTTACTCAAAACTTGCTCAAATTTTCTTACTTTTTTCTCATTTGTCATTTTTTTAATTTTTAATTCAATTTGTGATTTCTTAATATTTAACTTTTTAAATATTGTAAAATATCTTTTTTCTGTTTTAATTTCTGATGAAATTAACTCTTTCTTTCACTCTAATTTACTAATTTTTTTATTGTTGTTTTTACTATTTAATAACTTAAATTGAATTTTAAGCAATTTAAATTTAGCCAAAAGTTTTAAATTTTTAGTCTTTTGTGTTCTAGTACCAGTTGAAAGACAACTTTGAAGATACTTAATTTCACTTTCAATTCTACTAATAACTTTTATTTTATATTCACCTTTTTTAATTTGAACTTTCACATCTTTTGATTTCTGTAAAGCAATTTGAATTATATTTCAAATTAAAACTATAAGCACAATTGAAGCTACCAATAAAGTTCCAAAAGCATTTATATAGGGTTGCATTCTTTTAGCAGTATAAATAAAAGTAGATACGTTAGTTTGTCCTCCACCAGTAAAGTAAGAAATAATAAAATCATCAAAACTCATTGCAAAACAAATTGCTGCTGCTGTAATAATACAAGGTGTTAAAATTGGAAGAACAACTTTATAAAAAGTTTGTCTTTGATTTCCACCAAGATCTTTAGAAGCTTCAAGAATGTTTTTATCAATTCTGTTCATAAATGGAAGAACTGTAATAATTACATAAGGCACATTAAAAGAGATGTGCGCTGCAATTAAAGTAACAATTCCAAATTTTAATCCTGCAAGAACAAATAATAACATTAATCCTACTGCAGTAATAACATCAGCATTTACCAAAGGTATATTTGCTATCCTTACTCAATTATCTGCTGATCTCTTTTTAATTTTTGTCAATCCTACAACAGCCATCATACCAATTAGTAGTGACATTATTGTAGAAACCATTGCCACAAATAATGATACAGTTATTGATTTCATAAATGGAGAGTTATTAACTAAGGCACTATATCACTCCAAGCTAAATCCACTTCAACTTGTAACACTACTACCAGAGTTAAATGAAAATATAATCATCACTGCAATTGGTACATAAATAAATAACATCATTATTAAGAAGTAACTTGATTTGATGAATTTTTTCATTTTTTTGACCCCCTAACTTCAAATTTATTTGAAATTAATTTCATAATTCCCATAATTGCAAATAAAAGTAATGCCAAAGCAATTGCTATTGTTGCTCCAAAAGTGAAATCAGTTCCTCTAAAGAAATAGTTTTCAATAATTGTAGTAATTAAATTTATTTTTCCATCACCCATATATCTAACAATTAAAAGCGATGTAGCCGCTTGAATTAATACTAATGTAAATCCAGCAAAAACCCCTGGTAATGATTGTCTAAAAGTTGTATGTCAAAACGCTTTTGACTTACTTGCTTTTAAGTCCAAAGCAGCCAAATAATAGTTTCTATCTTGATTTTCAATTGCATTATAAATTGGTGATATAGCAAATGGTAAAAACATATAAACCATTCCAATAATAACTGCTATTGGTGTTCCCAAAAAACTTGGAGAGATCACTAAGAATAAACTTCGCAATCCAAGAATTTTTAGTATCATACTTATTCAAATTGGTAATGTAACAAGTACTCATACATTTTTTGCTAATAATTTATTTTTTAATTGAGCCATTATTAAAGCAATTGGATAAGCACAAGCGACGCATATAATACTTGCTATAAATGCATACAATAACGATAAAAATAAAACATATAAAATTGACCCTGATGTTAAAAGCTTAACAAAGTTTGAAAAATCAAGTTTAAATTTAATACTATTACCAGTTGCTTCAATTATTGAGAAAATAATTATTCCTAATAATGGAAGCACAACTAAAAATCCCATTACAACCATAAATGGTAACATTATCGGTCAAACTTTTGATTTGATTCCTTTTACGATTTTAAATTCCTGAATTTTTTCCTTTAATTTTATTTTTGGTATTTCTGTTTCTATTTCTGTTCCTTCGGATTCTATATTTTCAATATCGTCTAATTCTTTTTCGACTTCAACATTATTTTTTTCTTCTATAATGTTTTTTTCGTTATTTAAATTATTCATCTATCTCTTTTCACATAATATGTAAATCGTCGGGATTTCATTTAATAGAAACTTCTTTATCAAAATCATGGAATTCAGTTGTGTGTACAATATAACTTCTACTTTTTGCTTTAATAGTGATTTCATAATGGACACCTTTAAATATAATATTTTCAACTATACCATTAAAGAATCCTTTGTCTGGTTTTTGAATTTTTAAGTCTTCAGGTCTTAAAACAATATCAATATTTTTTTCATTTTCTCCAAAACCTTTATCAGTACATTCAAATTCTTTGCCATCAAATTTAACTTTTAAGTCTTTTATAAATTCACCATCTTCAATAACATTTGATACACCAATAAAATTAGCCACTCAGTTATTTTCTGGTTCATTATAAATTTCTTCTGGAGAACCAATTTGTTGAATTGCTCCATCATTCATAACAACTATTCTGTCACTTAAAGTTAAAGCTTCTTCTTGATCATGGGTAACTAAAATAAATGTTATTCCAATTTCTTCTTGAAGCTCTTTTAGTTCATCTTGCATTCTTTTTCTTAATTGAACATCAAGAGCTGACATAGGTTCATCCAAAAGTAGAATTTTTGGTTTCAAAATAAGTGCTCTAGCAATTGCAACACGTTGTTTTTGACCACCACTTAATTCATGAACCCTTTTATTTTCCATACCTTCTAATGAAAATTTTTTGATATATTGCATTACTTCTTTAGTTATCAAATCTTCTTTAACTCTTTTAACTCTTAGTCCATAAGCAATATTATCGTAAACATCATAATGAGGGAAAAGTGCATAATTTTGAAAAATTGTGTTTATTTGTCTTTTATTACTTGGAATTGGAGTCAGATCTTTTCCTTCAAATAATAAATCACCAGAGTCTTGTTTTTCTCTTCCCCCAATGATATTTAAAGTAGTTGTCTTACCACACCCAGATGGTCCTAAAAGAGTTATAAACTCTCCTTCTTTAATATTAAAACTAACACCTTTTAAAACAACTTTTCCATCATAACTTTTAGTAAGATTTCTAATCTCTAAAATATTATTGTTGTTCATAATATGTCTCCTTTTAAAAAAATATTAAATTTTTAACGCGTAATTTATTAAAACTAATTACGCAATCAGGAGGAGCATTTCAGTCTCTAAGACTTTTTCAAATCATTCTACACGAGTAATTACTACATTAAATCATTCAGAAATTAAGTACTGATTAATATTTATTATTGCTTGTAATTTCATAGTAATTCTCCTTTAATTTTTTATAACATTATTATATATATAATAATGTTAATTTTTTTATAAACTTCAAATAAATACTAAAAAAGATTTTATTAGTAAAATCTAATTTCAGTAACTACATTATTTTAAAAATTATAGTTTCTAATCAACCAATTTATATAAGTAGCTTGACCTGATAAACTGTTACTTGAAAAGTTATTATTATAGTCATAATAATTTAAATTTCATTTTTCACTAACATATCTATTTTCATCATTTGTAGTGAATTGCAGTATATCTTTATAATCAATATATTCATAATTATCATTTAAAATAACTTTAGCCTTATTTACAAGGTTAATTCCTTTAACCATGTTAGTATATCTTAAACTGTCTAGCATTTCATTACCATCTCCAGGATAAATATAAAACGAGTCTCCCGGCTCTTTTGTTGCATCTAAAACTTCAGCATCTAATGAAATATCATTTTTATAACCATCTACTTGATATCTGTCATAACCATCAGCTCCAAGTTTACTTGAAAATAACATAGCTCATAACATTTCATATCCATTACTATTTAAATAAGTAGCTGGATAATTATTTCATGAAGAGTATATATGAGTTTTTTTATTCTGAGAGTTTCTCTTATTAAAGTATTTAATTAAATCATCTAGTTTTTCTTTGCTTTTACTAAACTCATAAATAAATTCTCTTTGTTGTAAAGTAACATAGTCATAAACATCTAAACCCTTTTCAAGTCCCTCAAAATCCTCTGACTCTAATTTAAATTCTCAGCCACCATATAAATGACTTTTTCAGAAATCTTTATACGTATCATTTATCTCTTTAAAAATATTTATTGATAAATTATTTACTTCTTCTGAAAATTCATCATATGAATAATAAATATTCATATCTTTATAAATATCATTATTTTTACTTGCATGAATTGCAAGTTGATCACGCAGTAGCGGAATCATTTGATTTATAATTGCAATTCCATCTTCTGTTATTTCCCCTTTATTATTTACATATAAACTATTTGCAGAAACCTGATAAGCTCTTTGATCAGAATCTTTAACAAAGAAATTAAACATATTAGATGAGCCTCTTGAACCAATAGGTATTAAGATATTTTTAACTCCACTATCTTTTAAAAATTTAACATATCTATCAAAAACCTTAAATTCTAACTTTCAAAAACCTTTATTATTAGTTTCCATAAATATATCTTCTAGATTATCACCCATGAATTCATTTATAATATTTTTCTCTCCTTCATTAGGAGTAAAAACATACTTTATAAAATTACCCAAACCAAAATTAGGCACTGAAATACTTTCATAGTTCGAATTTTTAGACATTTCCTTTATTTTTCTGCCCAAAATGTTATCTCTTGTAATTAAAGGATTGACTTCCAAATATTTTGGAAGAGTTCTAGTGATATCATCAACTATTGCATAATCATAATTACCAATAATTTTTGTTGCTTTAGATTCAGTAGTTAATAATCCTAATTTTTCTAAATTATTTTCTTTATAAAAGTCAATATTTATATAATCAATTTGCTCACCTGCAGTTGTGACATATTTATAAGTTTTTGATTTTAATCAAACTCTTATAAATTCATCCTTTTGCTCTATTTTATATACCTCAGAATCTTTTGGTAATAAAGGATTTTCACTTTTAATTATTTTTTTTAAGACTTCATAATCATCAAAATCTATATTATCTCCTTCGTTATAGTCAATTTTTCTTTTTGTAACTACTTCATTTAAATTTTTTAAAATAAACTTTGAAGAAGTATTTGGGAAAAACATTGCACTAGATCCAAAATTTGAAGTTTTATACTGTAAATTATCATTAACTTGATATTCTTTATCAATGATAATTTCCTTTTGAATATCATTAATACTATAACTAATTTTAATTTTTAATGAACCTTCAACAGCTTTATCATTACTAATATATCTAATTAATATTGGTTGAAAGCTCAAAGGCATTTTATTAAAATTATTTTCATTAGATACTTGATCAAATGTATAAAACTCTCCAAGGGGAATTAAATCATTGTTTGCAATTGTAGTATTATTATTTTTAATTGGATTAACAAAATGAGCTGAAACATTAATATCTTCATTATCATTTAAAATCTCAACATTAATATTTTTTACAACATCCACATTAATATTTTTAAATAAAATAATTTGTTCTTCAACAATATCATTTTTTCAAAGCTTTATTTTATTATTATAAATTTTTGTTCTTTTAACATTTTCTTCATCTCCATAAAAAGTATATTTATTGTTATTCTTTTTATAAGTAGCATAATTGAACTCTGTTTCACCAAAAAAATAAGATAATTCATTAGAGTTTTCTAACTCTTTCTTATCTTCTTTATTTAAAGGTCCACTTTGTCAAACAGCTAGTTGCTTATTATTAATGATAATTTTTTCATTATTTTTTAAGATAATAAATGTCATTGCAGTAACGATTGAAGTTATGAATATTAGACTCATAAAAATAATTATTATAATCTTTGGTTTTGTTTTCATTTTATCTCCTTATTGAAATAAAATTATTACCCTTAGTTTTAACCATCGAAAATTCTAATTTGTTAATAAACTATAAAATTCAAATAAAAATAGTTTTATTTGAATTATTACCCTTTTTTTTGTTTTTTTAGACTAGCACTGTTTTTTGAATTCAGTAACCAACACCATGTTTTTTATTTGTTTTTGTTGAATCTGATGCAATTTCCTTTAAGTGTTTTTTTGAGTTTCCCATTGCAATTCCTTGACCTACTCATTCGATTGCTCTTTGATCATTATCACTATCACCAAAATACATTATTTCTTCTGCTTTTATACCATAAGATTTTGCAACATTTTGAAGTGAGTATAATTTATCTACACCTTTTGGATTAATTTCAACATTAGATGAGTGTGGGACATAACTCCATGAAAACATCTCAAATTGCTTATCTTTTAATTTTTCTTTAAGATCAGAGATGCCACTAGGTTTTCCATATACAACAATTTTATATGAAGTATCTTTTACTGTATCACGATTATATCTAATAAGTTTTCTATGAGAAAACTTTTTTAATACATATGTAAATAAATCTTTTTTTAATACATATGCAATATTTGGATCTTTTGCATAACTAAAACAGCTTAACTTATTTTCCTTAGCAACATCATAAATGTATTTAAAATCCTCTAACTCAAATAAATGTTCTTCAACCATAATTGGTTCAGCTTTTTCATTGTATTTAAAAGTAGCTCCACCGTTTAAACTTATTAAATATTCTTGAGCTGAATCAAGGCCAATTGCTTTTGCAATGTTTTTAGCTCTTGATATATTTCTACCTGTGGCAATACAAATTTTTATTCCCTTTTTTCTTGCCTCTTTAATGGCCTTAATATTTGTTTTCGATACTAAATTTCTTCTTTTTACTAAAGTTCCATCTATATCAAGTGCTATTAACTTTATCAATTTCCTATGCCCCCTTATTTAATAAATTGTTTTAATATATCTTTTGGCATAAAACCACTATTTTGCTTAACAACTTCACCATTTTTAAACATAATAATAGTTGGAATTGACATCACATTATATTTTAATGCTACTTCCTTTAATTTATCAGTATCAACTTTAATAAAATTTACTTTTTCTTCTTCATTTGATGTTAAATCAAAAATTGGTGCAAACATTTTACAAGGTCCACATCATTCCGCATAAAAGTCTACTACTGTTGCTTCTTTTGATATTTCTTGATTAAATTCTTCTACTGTTTCTATTACTTTAACTGCCATATTTTTCTCTCCTTATATTCCTTATAATATATTCTTAATTATATATTCTGCTACTCCATTTTCATCATTTGTCTTAGTGACAAATACAGCTTTTTCTTTTAGTTCTTTTAATCCATTTTCCATTGCTATAAAATTGTCAACTTGTTCAGCTAATTCAAAATCGTTAAAACTATCACCAAATCCAAATGTTGTTGTATTTGATTTATCTAAACCTAAGTAGTTTAGTACATCTTTAACTACAGATCCTTTATGAATTCCCTTAATAGCTAATTCATAAACTCTATCTGTATATTTGATTATATCAAGTTCATTACTTATAATAGCAAAATTTTTATAAAATAATTCAATACTTTCCTGAGATGGTTCTTTTTCCAAAACTACTGTAATATGATTTATTTCCTTATCAATTTCTTCAAAAGAGTCAATTACTTTATAATCAATTTTCATAATTTCTGATCAGTATATTGAATTTTCACCTGGTCCATAAACAAAATATGCATCATCACTAATAAAATGAACTTTATATTTTCCAATCTTGCCATAAGTTATATTAAAAATTTGCTTTAAAGTTTCCTTAGAAATATATTCTTTTTTTATTCAATTATTTTTTTTGAAATCATATATATGACTTCCATTATTTGCTGCAGCAATTCCACCAAACTTGTCCAACTCTAAGTATATAGATTGTTGTTCAAAGGTATCTTTTGTACATCTTGCAGTTACTGGTATAAAATAGTAGTTTTTCTCATAAACTTTCTTTACAACTTCTTTTGTAAATTCACTAAATTCATGTGTACTTGCAAGAGCACTACCATCTAAATCTGAAAAAATAAGAACATTTTCTTTTAATTTCATAATATCACCTCGATTTATCAATAATGATTATAAATCAAATATATTAGTTTAGGAAATCAATTAAAAAATGATTCCTTTAATTTGAATCATTTCTTAATTTTTATATCTATTTATCTGATTTTTTAGCTTTTTTTTCTTTTAATTCAACATTTTTAACATTTTCATTTTTTTTCTTTGTTTTTAACCCATGAAATATTGTTAAAATTCCAGCATTGTCATGCTTTGGAAGTAAAAGATTTAATATTACTCCAGAGAATGTTGCTAAGAATAATCCTGTAATATGGAATGAACCAATTATAATATCTTCTTTCATAATTGACATTCCAATTCCTATTGCAAGGATAACTGATATCACAACTAAGTTTTTAGCATCTTTAAGGTCAACTTTTGCATCAATCATAATTTTTATACCATTTGAAGCAATCATTCCAAAGAGCATTAAACTAATTCCACCCATTACAGGAACTGGAATCATTTTTATTACTTCATTAATAGGAGCAATGAAGCTCATTATTATTGCAAATATTGCAGCTAAGCCAGTTACTCAAACACTTGCCACCTTTGTCAAACCAACAACACTTGTATTCTCTGCATAGGTTGCATTTGCAGGACCTCCTATTAATCCTGCAAAACTCATTGCGACTCCATCAGCCATTAAGGTTCTACTAATTCCAGGATTTTTAATAAAATCTCTTCCTGTCATTGTTCCAATATTTATATGATCTCCTAAATGTTCAACCATTGTAACCAATGATATTGGCACAATGGCAACTAAAGCTGGCCCAATTGTATTTGGATTTACATCTCATATTTTTTTAAAACTTGGGTATCACTCTCAGTTATTTGGATTTGAAATATCTTGTGTATTCAAGATTGTTCAGTTAGTTTTAGAAAGAGAGAAATGTAAAATTATACAGACAAGATAACCAATACTTAAAGCTATAAGTATTGGAATAACTTTAACAAAACTTTTTGCCTTTAACATACAAATAGCTGCTACAAGAAAAGTTAAGACTCCAATTAAAATTGCTAATCATTGAGGATAGTTTCCTCAAGCATTATTTTTTGCAACAAAACCAATATTCTCTAAAGCGCTAGGAACAGCACTAAGACCAATAGTTATTATTATTGGTCCAACAACTATTGGAGAAAAAGCTTTTTTAATTCATTGAACACCAGTTCAATGAATTAAAAATCCCATGAATATATAAACCATTCCTACAACAAATATAGCTATGAAAATTGAGTTTCCTCATTGATTTCAACCTATTCCTAAAACAGTCATATAAGCAAAACTACTTCCCAAATATATTGGTACTTTTGCCATTGTTAGTGCAATATAAATTAAAGTTCCAACTCCCGAACAAAATAAAGCCATTGATATATTTATAACTTCTCCCTTTTCAGACAAACTATTTATAATAATTGGGACCAATACTGTAGCTCCAAACATTGCAAATACATGTTGAAGTGATAGTACAGTCCACTGTCCAATATTTTTTGGTCTCTGATTAGGTTCTAAAACCAAATCAAGTTTTTTAATTTCTTCCATATTATTCTCCTTTTAAACTAAAATATTTACAAAAAAAATCAACCATTAAAATGGTTGATTAATTAAATATAAATAATTTAGAAAATTGAAAAGATTGAGAAATATAAAAATCTCTAAATTTTAATTTTTTATTTTTTATTTTTGAACTAAAATTTTTCATAAATTCCTCAAACTTTTCTTAAAAAAGAATATACACAATATAAATAAAAATTGCAATAATAAAATAAAAAAAATAAAAAAAATCACTGGCAAGTGATTTAAAATTCTTTATGGTCCGGAATAAGGGACTTGAACCCCCACGTGTTACCACGCCAGATCCTAAGTCTGGTG
Source organism: Spiroplasma endosymbiont of Dioctria linearis (assembly GCF_964030865.1). Classification (NCBI taxonomy): domain Bacteria; kingdom Bacillati; phylum Mycoplasmatota; class Mollicutes; order Entomoplasmatales; family Spiroplasmataceae; genus Spiroplasma; species Spiroplasma endosymbiont of Dioctria linearis. Next base: position 903,859 of record NZ_OZ034984.1, read on the forward strand.
CGTCTGCCAATTCCGCCAATTCCGGATGAATGGTGTCCCGTATAAGACTTGAACTTATGACCCACTGGTTAAAAGCCAGTTGCTCTACCGACTGAGCTAACGAGACGATTAAAATAACAAATTTATAATAACATTTTTTTTGTTTTAATCAAATAATTAAATGCAAAAATTATAAGTATTCTCTTGTTGTTTTCAAATGTATTGATCCAGTAATAATAAAACCTAGACCACAGATAATATTTACTATTCCAAATATTCAAGTAAAAGAAATAATAGTAAAGAATAATATACTTCCCAAAATTACTAATATAATTGATCCCACAAAAGTTGATTTAATTGTATTCCTAATAATAAATACTAAAGCAATACAACCAATTATTAATAAAAATACTATTGATAAAATTACAATTATATAAACTATATCATCTAAATTTTTATCATTAAGTTTATAATATATATTTTTAATAAAACTGATTACCAATATTTGATTTAAAAGAAACACTGCTAAAAAAATATAAATAATTAAAGATAAGTTTTTTTTCATGCATTTGTTCCTCTAATAATATAATACATATATTTCAGAATAAAAAAACAACCAAATATGGTTGATGATATTTTCCTTATGGTGCTGATGATAGGACTTGAACCTACAACCTACTGATTACAAGTCAGTTGCTCTGCCAATTGAGCCACATCAGCATAAAAAAAATGGTGGAGTGTGACGGGCTCGAACCGCCGACCGCCTGCTTGTAAGGCAGGAGCTCTCCCAACTGAGCTAACACTCCAAAGAAAAATATAAAAATGGTAGCCTGTACGGGGTTCGAACCCGTGTGTGCACGGATGAAAACCGTGTGTGTTAACCGCTTCACCAACAGGCCATCAAAATGGCGGCTTTTGCAGGACTCGAACCTGCGACCAACCGGTTAACAGCCGGTTGCTCTACCAACTGAGCTAAAAAGCCATAGATAGATTTCTACCTATTCATAATAGCATATTAATATTATTAAAATCAATCTTTTTTATTAAATTTTTACAAAAAAATGCTTTTTTATAAAAATAAAAAAAACAAATAAAAATATTTGTTTTTAATATTATTCAATTAATCCTGCCTTATAAAGTTTTTGAAAATGTCCTGGTTGATCTCTTAACTCATTAAACTTACCTCTTTGAACTATCCCAGCTCCATTACCACCTAAAACAATAATTTCATTAGCATTTTTTATAGTGCTCAATCTATGTGCAATAGTAACAGTTGTTCTGCCCTTCATCAATAAGTCTAATTTTGCTTGAATCTCTTTTTCTACAATATTATCCAGTGCAGAAGTTGCTTCATCAAGTATTAAAACTTGTGGATTTTTTAAGAACATTCTTGCAATAATTAATCTTTGTTTTTGACCACCGCTTAATAAGAAACCACGCTCTCCTAAAATGGTTTCATAGCCTCCTGGTCAAGTCATAACCAACTCATGCAATTCTGCCTTTTTACATGCTTCAATTACTTCTTCATCGGTTGCATCAAATGAACCATACTTTACATTTTCAAATACATCACCATAAAGGATTTGAGGATCTTGTTCTACATATCCAACATGTCTTAAATAACTTGCTAAGTTTACATCTTTTAAATTTGTTTTACCATTAATAAGGATTTTACCTTTTGAAGGGTCATAAAATCTTAAAAGTAATTTTGCTATTGTTGACTTACCACTTCCAGTTTCACCAACGAAAGCATAAGATTTTCCTTCTTCAAAAGTAAAACTAAACTTAGGTAAAATAATTTTTCCTGGTTTTTCAGGATATTCAAATTCTAAATCTTTAAATTGAATATCCCCTTTAACTTCCTTAACAATCTCACCATCAAAGTAATGAGAATCCATAATTGATTTAGCATGGATAGTATCATCAACTCTTTGTGAAGCAACAGAAGCTTGAGCTAGTCCAAATAAAGCTGCCATTATATTAAATAGTGGTCCTATCATTAGGCCTTGAGCTAAATTATATGATGCAAATGTAGTTCCAAAGAACTCTTTTGAGACAACTTTATCAGCATTACCATAGATTAGCATAGCACTTACAACTGTTGAAAATTGAAGCACAAATATTCCACCTCACATAATTGTCAACATAAGTGCAAGTCTTGTACCAACTTTTTTTGATTTTTTATAGAAATCTTTGTGAACTTCTTTAAATCTTTCTGTTTCATAATTTTCTGTTCCACTTGATTTAATTAATCTTACAGTTGCAATTCTATCAGTTACATTACCATTTATTTCTGTAATACTTTCCCTTACTTTAATTACTTTTTTTCTTGTTGCAAAGAAACAAATCATCATTAAAGCCATTATTATTGCAAAAGTGACCACAGTAACTGTTGCTAATTGTCAACTTAATATATACATTAAAATTGCTGCACCAATAATTTCGAAGAATGATAGTCCAAATTGTAATGGTACTTGAACAGCTTGATCTCCTACTATTTGAGTATCTGAAACAATTTTTGTTAATATTTCTCCAATTTTTTTATCTGAGTAATAAGAAATATCTTGTCTTACTAAGTTTTCTAAACATCTATTTCTTAAACTAATTTCTATTCTTCTTCCCAATATAAATGCCAAATAATCATATACATAAGAAAAGACACAATAAATAAGAACAACTGCTATAGAAATATAAACTAATAGCAACCAATCTTCCGTTCATATTTTTGTAATAATATTTGTTCCCTGAACTACTTTTTCCGGATCATTTTTTAATCCTATAGCTCCTGTCATCTGAAATGTTAGTATTGGTAAAAGTAAAGCTAATATAACAATAATGATACAATGAGCTAACATTACTAATGATAATTTTCATTCTTGTATAAAGTAGTAGAGTAAAGTTTTAAGAAACTTACCTCCACCAACTTGTAATTCAAAATCTTCCATAATTCCATTTTTCCTTCTTTATATTAAATACAACTCTTATTATATAGTAAAAAAAATACTATAAACTTTTCCTAGCAACTTAAATTCATTTAAAAACTAATTTATATGTAAAGTAAATAAATATTGTAGGTAATAATGAATTTATAAAAAATATCATTGCCAATATTGGATTTAATCCTATTGTTGTGAAATCAAAAAAGTCATTAATTATCCCTACGGGAATTAAAGTTAAGGTTGTCACAACAAAAGCTACTCCCATTAAAATTAATAATCATTTATTTGGTCGGTATTTATCAACATCACTAATATTTTTTGTTGATTTAATTGGTAAGAAAAAATTATTATATAGTATTGAGTAAAATATTGGTGAATACATAATTGCTATATAAACTCCTGTCTTACCAAATGCTAATGAGCTTTCACTACCATAACCAAATCATCAAACTGCAATTTGATAATTTAAAACAGCAAATAAGGTATTAAAGAATGTTGTTATAAACATTTGAACTCAAATTCCTTTTAGTAAACTTTCATGCTTACTTGTTGGGGGTGGGTTCTTCATAACACCTTTTCTTTCTTTTTGCATTCCAATAGGAACTGCAACAATAGTTTCAATAATAAATATATGAAATAAAATATTAACTGAGTTTAAAGCAATATCTTTATTTATTACAAGTATTAACAATAGTGTAATTATTTGACTAATATTTGCTGCAAGTAGAAATGATATTGAATATTTAATTTTTTCATAAACATTTCTTCCTGAGTTAACTCCAGATATAATACTTTTAAAATTATCATCTGCTAAGATAACATCACTTACACTTTTAGCAACTTCTGTGCCTGTAATTCCCATTGATATACCAACATCAGCTTTAACTAGACTTGGTGCATCATTAACACCATCTCCTGTCATTGCAACAATATTTTTATCTTCTTGAAGTAAATCCACAATTAATGCCTTATGTTCAGGATTTACTCTTGCAAAAACGTTGGTTTTTTGCAATCTTTGTTTTAACTCATCTCTAGATAACTCATTAATATCTTGGCCTGTTAAAACTCCATCAAATATCTCATCTGCAATTCCTAATCTTGATGCTATTTCAAAAGCAGTTATTTTGTGATCTCCTGTAATCATAATTACACGAATACCACCTTTTTTAGCTTCTTCAACTGATTTTTTAACTTCTTCTCTTGGTGGATCAATAATTGCCACACAACCTAAAAAAGTTAAATTACTTTCATAAGTATCTTTAGAGTCTTTATACTCTTTTTGAGCAAAACCTAAAACTCTTAATCCACTTTTAGCAAACTTGTAAAGCTGTTCATTTAAAATATTTCTATCTTTTTCTGTTAAAGGAGTTACTTTACCATTTACAAGTTTATTCGTACAAATATTTGAAAGATAATCAACTGCTCCTTTTACATAAATTATTTCTTTTTTATCAACATAATTTAAAGTAGTCATTAATTTTCTTTTTGAGTCAAAAGGAATTTCATCAACTCTTTCATTATTTTTTCTAATTTTAATATAATCAATATCAAATTTTTTTATAAATTCAATTGTAGCTATTTCAGTTGCACTTCCAATTTTTTCTTTTTCTACAATTGCATCACTACACAATGATATACAATTTATTAATTCTTTATGTTTTGCTTTATCTAAATCCTTTAAATCTTTTTCACAAAAATCAATAAAAATTTTATCTACTGTCATTTTATTTTGAGTTAGTGTTCCTGTTTTATCTGAACAAATTACATTAACATTTCCTAAAGTCTCAATTGATTTTGGATTCTTTATAATAACATTTTTTTTGGCCATTTTTTTAGTAGCCACCATTAAACAAATTTTTACAATAATTGTCAGTGATTCTGGGATTAAAGATATTGCAGCTGAAACAGCAACTAATAAAAGATTTTTTATGTCTGCTCTTCCCCCAGATGAAGGATGGATTGAATCTCTTAAAAATCATGCTGTTAAAAATAAAATTAATCCTAATATAATTGATGTTAAACCAATAATTGCAGTTAATAAAGTTACTTTTTTTTCTAATGGTGTTTTTTCAGGTTTATGAGAAGTAATCTTATTTGCAATTTTTCCAATTTCAGATTCCTTACCTGTTCCAAAAATAACACCCATCATTTTACCTTCAATAACCAATGTAGACATAAAAGCTATGTTTTTTTGATCTCCTAGCATTAGGTTTTTATCTTTAATAGAATCTGAAATCTTTTTAACAGGTTCATTTTCTCCAGTTAAAGCTGACTCATCAATTCTAAGCAATTGATTATCAATGATTCTTGTATCTGCTGGAACAAATCCTCCAGAATTAACAAAAATAATATCTCCTGGTACAAGTTCTTCAATATTGATTTCAATTTTCTTTGAATTTCTTAAAACAATTGCAAATTGTTTATTTTCATTCAAATTAGATACTTGATTTAGAGACTTAACTTCTTGTATTGTTGCTATAATAGAGTTAGTTAAAACTATTATTGCAATAATAACTAAACCTGTTATATCAACAGTTTCAATTTTTTGTGAAATTGCAGATACTAAACCAGAAGCTAAACCAGATAAAATCATTATTAAACTTAAAGGATCTAAAAAGCTCTTTAAAAAAATTATAAATCAATTAGTTTTTTTGCTTTTAGGAAGATTATTTTTACCATATTTTTCTAATCTTAATTTAGCTTCATGATTTGATAATCCTGTTTGCGGATTTGTTTCTAATATACTACATATTTTTTTATTTGATAGTTTGTACCAATCGTCGCTTACAGCGACATTTTTGGAGTCTGCTATCTCTTTATTATTTTCATTTATATTCATTATGCACCTCAGAGATTTTAAAATCTCAATATTTAAATCTTACTACTTTAAATATATAAGTCAAATATAAGTTGAATTTTTTTAAAATTTATATAATTTAACCTCTTGTTTTTGCCTTTCACTTTGAATATTTCTTTGTTTTTGCTCTATTTTTTTTATAATTATAAACTCTTGGTGAGCTAAAAATATTAACCTCATAATTTTGATTAAACAGTGTAAATGTCTTAATAAATACAAATATAAGAAAAATAAGTATGATAAAAAGTAAAAAAGCCAAATAATAACTACTTTTTTTAAAACCATTAATTTTTATATTTTCTTTTAAATCTTGCTCAAAATTTATTTTATTTATTTTTTTTAAAGATAAATTTTGTAAATTTAAAACTGCTGGCAAATCAAGATTATATTGATTGGGAAACATTTCATAGTATAAATACTCAATGCTTTTAGAAAAATTTAGATAATCTTTTTTAATCATTTTATTTAAATTTGAATTTATACTTTTAATATTTTCTAATCTCATATTAATATTAAAGAGATTTAAAAAAAAGCAATTTGTTAAATAGACTTCAATAAAATCATACATATAATATTTTTTATGAATTTCTAATATGCTTGCAGCTAAAAAATCCTTATTCCATGAAAAATCATCATAAATATTTCAAAACTCATATTTTGAAAAAATAGATGTATCTAAAAAATTTTCAAATACTTTAAGATATAAAATGTTAGTTATTGGATCAATCTCTGTTGGGTTATTTGAATAATTAATTAAATAATAATAGAATAGCATTTTTATAAAATCCTCTAGTGTTTCATATTCCTCTTTCGAATCTCCATAAAAATTAATTCCGTTATTTGTGAAGTAAATCCCATTTATAAAATCATAAGTTAATAAATGCTCATTGCGAATTTGAAAATTAGATTTTAAAGATAATTTAATAATTTGTAATTTATCTCTTCAATTTTCTTCTAAAATTGAATCAAAAATAAATTTGAATTTTAAACTACTTTCTTTATTATTAATTGAATTAATTCAAATTAAATTAACACCCTCTTTAGAAGCAATTTCTTTTGCGATCTTTTCTTCTTTTACTTCACAAGTAGCTTTTAATTTTTCTTCTTTAATAAATACATTAACATTAGAATTACATGAGATTTTTAAAAAATCACTGTATAATTTGAATATTTGTTCTTGATTTCATTTATTAGCTTCTAAGTATGGAATATCATAATATAAATTATTATTTGTCATATATGAAAAATTAACTAATTCTTCTGTTGTTATTTGTTTTTCTTCAATTTGATTAAAACTATTAGTATATTTTAACTTTACAACTTCATTATTGCTTAAAGTTAGTTGAGCAAATAATAAAATAGCTATATTAATGCATAGTATAAAGCTTAAAAATAATTGCATAATAATATTTTTATAAGTAAATATTAAATAACATATTAAATGAACCAAAATGGTCAACATTAAGATTAAAGCGGTTTGAAATAAAACGATTGCAATAAAGTCCAATTTATTATTTAATCACCACAAATTTGTTATAAAAAATATACATGAGTATAAAAAGATATAAAAAGAAAATTTTAGTGTAGTAATCAGTGCTGTAAGCAATATTATTAATAATTTTTTATTAGTAATACTTTGCAACACTCACTTTTTATTAAACTTTAATATATCAAAGGAAATTAATGGTATAACAAAAATCAATATAAAAAATATTGAATAGCTTAATAAAATTTTTTTTGTAATTAAAAAATTATAATTTTCATTATAATTTTCAGTGTTTATTAAAATAAATGCTAACTTAATTAAATTAACTATAAAAATATAAATAATTAGAGTTAAAATTAATTTAAGTCATAGGCTAAAATTTTTTATTTCCCTTATAAAAATGCTTTTCACATTGAATACTCTTATCTTTCTTTTATTTTTAAAAAAAATATAATTTTATACTTCTTCTTGCAAATTAATAATTAATGGAAATCTAAATTGCTCTTGATAGCCCTCTACAGTATCAAAACCAACTTCATACAATGGTGACTTTTTCAAAAAACCTAACTCAAGTTTATCATAGTTTTTATCATTCCCTGCTTTAACTTCATAAGAGGTTTTCTTTAAATAATCCATCTTAGATTCTTTTATATTAAAAGTATTAATTTGTTCTTCGAAAATTAAACATTTTGAGTATAGTCAGCCTCTCAAAATTAAATAAATATTACGTTCTTTATTTTCTATTTGAAGATACTCATCAAATTTCATTCCCTTTAGTATATATATATCTCCATCTTTATAAAACTCCACATTTTCCTTATTATTTTTTAGAGCAAGTTCCTTAAAATCTATTATAATTTCTTGCATTATTTTGTCTATATTTTCATTTATATAACCAAATATAAAATCAAACATTATAGTAGTAAAGTAAACAGTAATAGGGTTTTCTCCATTTTTATCATATACTTGATGATTAAATCTATAGTATTTTTGATAAGGTATACCTGCAGTAAATCAATTCTCATAGAAATTTAGAAAGGGCTTTTTTGTATATATTATTGTATCATTGTAATCTTTAATAGCGTTATCTGCATAAGTATACTTAGAAAGAGAAACATATGAAAGAAGTTCATAATTTCATTGATTATCAATTGTTGAATCACCATACATTTTTCCATCAATTTGTTCAAACTCGTCTTCTTTTAAGTTTATTTCTTTTTTTCATTCAATGTCTTCAGGATTATTTGGATTAGTATAAGCGTTAAATTTAAAAGAATCAGAGATTATTTTAATCTCCCCTCCATTATTTTCATAATGCAATTCACCTAAATTTTTAATAGCATCTTCTTTTACTCAATCTGTTTTTTCCTTAATTACAGGTGGTTCTGTATCACCACAAGCAGCAACATTAATACTTGCTGATGCCACTAACCCAAATGCTGATAATATTGTTAATAATTTTTTCATAATTAATTTTTTCCTTTTATATCTAAATAAATTTTATTTGATAATTGCTTAATATCTGTGTTTGTATCTCAATAGTAGTTTCTTTTAACTCCTTTGATTATTGTTGTATAAATGTAGTAGCTTACTCATTTTTCTTCAATACCTCCAATTAATGAGATCTGATTCTCATAAATTGCTTTTGCACTATTGTAATCTTTAAAGTACATCATATTGCCATTACTTGCTTTAAATTTATAAACTGAATACAAGCCATCAGTTATTAAATTATTCATATCAATAAACTGATCTTTATAATTTGCTAACTCATTTTTATGAACTAATTTATAATCTAACGAGATTTGCTTTTTTAACTCTTGTGCTGCAGCTTCTTTTGTATCTTGAAAAATTTGTTTTTCCTTCCCATTAATATCATAGACAAGATATGATTTTCTTAAAATACCTAAATTATTATTAAAGACAATATCTTCAGCTTTTTGTTTGGTTTCTGCTAAATTATTACCCAAGGGATCTGAATAAATATTAATTTTATTATTCTCATGATTTACTCTATTGTAAGAATAATATCTAGGAATTAATTCAATTCCAGGTTTATTTCTTGAATTCTCTAGAGGGACAAAATAATTTTTCCAAATATCTACATTCTCTGTAAATGCTTTTCCTTGTCAAGTAAAAGTTGCTCTATTATTTTGATCAATAATAGCAGTATTTTTAAATGAATCTTCAAATAATTTTTTTGTATTTAAATACGAATAATTAAAAAGCTTCATACCACTTTGTTGTTCCTTAAAAGATCCATATAAGTAATCATTTTTTATTATTTTATTATTATCTAAAGATGATTGAAATATATTTTTTTGTAGTTGATCAAATATTGAAGAGTATAGTTCATTTTTTATTTCTGTTGAATAACTACTTACTTTTTCTCATTGAGTTAAATCTATATTATTATTGCTTCTATCTGTTAAAATTTTATCAAAATCTAAATTCATGTTTAAATCACTGTTTAAATAACTTCATAGTTTATCATTACTATTTTTTGAGCTTAATTGAACTTTTGTATTTTTTTCTGTATTTAAGATTTCATAAATTCCTAAATGTGGATTTGAAGACCATATTTTATTACATTTACTTGGATCAGGTACATCTAAAGATATTTTAAAATCATCACCACTACTAAAGATATAATTTGTCTTCTTTCCTTTACCTTTACTATTTTCACATCCTCTTCAATAATTATAAGAGTCAACATCCCATGAAGATGTATTTCTAAGTCTATCAACAACTGTCTTATAGTTTAAATTAGCAGCTGCTTTTCCTTTTAAAACAATTGTTAAATCCTTATAACCAACCATTTCGCCATCTACTATAACACGTTCTCCTGGAATTATTTCTCCCTTTTCTTTATTATCAAAATTTTGTTTTATTGTAAAAGCTTCTGCATGTGAATTATTCCCAAAACTTGTAAGTTTGATTGTATATTGGTTTTCTTCAACTTTTATTATGTCATTTACTCTTTCATTATTTTCCATATGAGCTTTTAAGTTATCAAAGAAATAACTTACAAAATCTTTTTCATTAAAACTAAAAGCTTTTTTGAAAGGTTCTAATACTGTTGGATCACTAATCAATGATTCATCTAGCACCTCATAGCGATAACCAGTTGTAAATAAATTGAATAAGACATCCATATCATTTTTATTAAAGGCATTATAATATTTTCCATTGTAGAAATAGAATAGTGACTGACCTACTTGAAATTCACTCTTTTTAAATTCTCTTTCTGCTTCAAAAGTAGACTCGTATCATTGTTGTCCATCATATGAATACATTGGAACAAATAACCCTTTATTTGCAAAACTATCATAGGTTCTTTCAATTTGGCTGTTAAGTATTTCTCCTGTTACTGGATCTTTTATTGATTTAACACAACCTACTACTAAACCATTTTCACAGTTAGGTAAAACTGCTTTACCTAAAGCATTTTTATAAACTTTTACCATATCTTTTGAATTATTATTATAGATTTTTGATCCATCTAATTCATTTGTTGCATAGTTTTTAATAATTTTATTTGGATTACTTACTGTTTGTTCTACAGTAATTGGAGACTTTTGTAAATGTTCATTTAATATAGTGTTTTTATCTCTATATATTTTATCTTGATATTTATATTCATATTCTGATTTTATTAGTTTTGAATTTTTTAAAATATCTTCTTCTAAGTATTTTAATTCTAATTTTGAGTTACTTTTTAAATCTAAATTATTATTAAGACCTAAAGTAGCTGATGTAGATAAACTTAAAGTTGATAATGAAATTAGTAGTTTTCTAAGCATAAATCTTTACCCCCTTGCTTACATTTATTTCCTTTATATTTGTATTTAAATATTCAATAAATAATACTTTATTTTCAAAAATAGTATTGTTGAAAATGTATTTCTCTACTGTAGTTTCTATAGTTGTACTTTTATAATTTAATAATTTCATAATGGCATAAGTTGCATTTACTTTATCTTTGTAAAAATAGTCCATTCCATATAAATTAAATGTATAGATTGGTTTTTCGAATTTAGATAAATCATATAGATCATCAAAGTTAGTCTTTTTAGATAAATCACTTGAGCTTACTAATTTCATTTCGAAATCTTTGATTTGATTATCAATAAATAAAAGCATTTCTTCATAATCTTTAGTATAAAAACTTGAGTTAGAATTAGCTCCTGTTCCAAAATTATAATAATGATATCTAGTTAAATTATTTGGGTCTTTTAATTTTTCTTCCATGGCTTCAAGGGCATCACGAACGTTTGAATGAATTCCTCCAAAGTGATCTGAGTATGCAGAATAATTTATTTTATTTTCTGTTAAAGTTTTATTAGTTAAATATTCTATTAACTCTTTTTTATCACTAAGTTGAATTTCGGGAAAATAATCGCTTTCATATATTACATTATTTGATTCAATCATTTCATCAATTAATATTCTAATTAAATAATCATTTGCAGTTTCCTTTGATGAGAAACTTCTATTACCTAATTGGTATACTTCATTATCTCTTGGTTTATTAATTGAAAAAACTTTAAAAATTTCTTCCGGATTAAATTTTACTTTTTCTCATTGTCAAGCAGTAATTGAATAACTCAGTTTTTGTTTAGTATCAGGGATAATTAATTCATATACTAAAGTTTTTTGTAAACTAATACTATTAATAAAATCAAATATGTCTCCAATAATTGGCACAGCACTTACTGCCTTTTGAACAGCCTTATTCAATTCATTTGTAATTTGATTAGCTATTTGAGTTGCATGTTTTATAATTAATTTTTCTGTTTCATCTATTGCTTTTAACATTAAATTTTGAGTAAAAGAATTACTTAATGCGTCATTTAGGGAATTAATATTTTTTTGAATCACACTTGTATTTTCAATATAGTTTAATTTTTCAAAAAAATCATTTTTCTCAATAAGGAAGTCTAAAGCCATTAGTACATTATTTTTTCCTAAAGAATCCACAAACACTTTTCACTCTTTTATTTCACTTGTTATATTTACAATTACTTCATACATTAATTCATTTAATAAATCTGAGTCTTTTACTGAAATTTGAGAAAATCTAAAAGTATCTGCAATTTGATATAAATAAATTACTGCTTTTTGTATGAACTCAATTGTTGTTAAACTGTTAATCTCAGAAAGAATATATTCAGACTCTGAAACTAGTTCATATTTTTCTACTAAATTTGAAAATTGTTTATATGTAGATTTGTCACTAAAACAGTTAAAGATAGATTCTGAACTTATTTTTCCATTGCTTGGAAAACAATAATCTAACTTATTAAAATCTTTGTTATTCTCAACATTAGTTTTAAATTTTTCTAAAAGATTAACACTGGACATTAAGGTATCACTCATTAAACTTTGAGTAATATCCATTAGGTTTTTACTTGTTTTACTTGCCAATGTTCAATTCTTTTCATCATAGAAATATGTATTAAGATCTGATTGAGAAGTTATTACTTTGTCACCAGTAAATTGACCACCTTTGTTTCCTTTTGTCTCAATAAGAAATTTACCTGGCGATTTTAAATACTTCTGAATTCTATTTTTATCTTCAGTTGAAGGATTAAATGAGTTTTTTGTGTATAAATCAAAATCCTTTATTTTTTGATTATTATACAGATAGGTAGTTCTAATTGAGTTGGCAATCTCCCGCTCTACTTCCTTTTTATTATAGCTAGCAGAACCAATTGTAAATAGCTCTTCTTTTTCTATTCCACCTTGTTCAGAATTATTAATAAAATTTTTATAATAGTGTTCCTTTGCTTCACTAATATTATTATAAAATTTATCTTCAACATAAAAGTTTGATTGAATTTTATTATAATATGTTTTTTCTACAATCTCTTTTGCTTTAATAGCATCTTGTTCATAAACAACTTTGCCATCTGCATCTTTATAAACATAAATCTCATCATTATCATTTTTTACAACAGTTGAAGATAATTGATTCATTCCATCAATTACAAAAGCATCAATATTTTTATTTGTTTTTAATTCCTTTATTGGATAATTTGAATCAATATATTCTAAAACATCTTCACTAGAATTATGTTTTGATTCACCAAGAAAAATCTCTGAAAAATAGTCACTTTCAGAACTAATTTGTAAACCATTATCTAAATCCAGATAATAGTTTATGGCATCTTCTCTTGATTCAAATGTTTCTCCAAATAACTCAAATTGCTTTTTATCTTTATTTAATTCAGGCTCTTTTATTAAAGAACCTCTATTACATGATACAACTGCTATGGTTGGTGTTATTAACAAACCCAAACTACATATCACTTTTATCAGTTTATTCATTTTCTTTCTTGTGTCCTTACTCTTTTTGGTTTTCCTTATATACCTAAAAATATCTTAGCATACTAAATTATTTTTTTATTAATATTTTTTGAAATTTTATTAAAAAATGAAATTTTTTCCAATAATAATTCATTTTTAAATCTGCTTTAAAATAAAAAATTCCAATATAAATGTTTTACATGGGATTTCTAGATAATAATTACAAGATTATTTATTTAGTTTTTTTAAGAATAACTAGTACTATAATTTATTTCATTTATTAAAGGTTTTTATTGAAGCTTTTTTTAAATAATTCCATTTTTTTACATTAAGCCAACTAATATAAAAAGTTAAAAGTAGCAATTAAGCCCTTTTTTATTTCAGTCACTGAATTAACAGGTAATAGACCTTTTAATGTTGTCATTAAGAATACCGCATAACATTTATTCCTATCTATAATATGTTCACCTGTTCTTCTGTTTCACAATTTTCTGAATAAAGTAATCAATAACTACCCCTACTATAATATCCATATCTTTGAGAATTGAACAATCCAGAAGTTAAATCAAAGATCTATACTTTTGAAGAGACTCTATAATTAAATATTGAATATTAATTTATAAAAAAGATGTAATTGAGCAGAAAACACTATTATTAAACAAACATAGAATGAGGAAGAACTATTTAAAATGTTAACTTTAGAACTTAATGAATCAGGATTAAGTTGATTAACAATATTAAAAAGTGTGAAGATTTTAAAAATGCTTATAATAAAGTTGGTAAATATACAAACGAATAATAGAATCCTTCTCACCTTCTTTAGCATCCTGAGTTAAATACATATTGTATTTAGTTAATATTTCAGAGTCTTTTAAAGAAACTGATTCTTGTGCAAAATCCATAGTATTCCTTCTAATTCATACTCTATACTTTTAATTGCTAATTAAACCTATATTTTATTTTAGTAATACCAATAATGAAATGTTAATTTTTTAAAAATATAAAAAAGTCCTCTCATGGACTTTAAACATACTTATTAAATCTAATATTATTATTAAAATGCTATTCAAAATTCAAAACAATATTTGATGTAAAACTTTCTTCTTCATATCTAATAGATTCACTAGTTACTGTTATTTTTGCTATATATTTAATTTTTTGTTGATCTATTGGTTTTACCTTCGAAACATAAATACCTTTTTGTAGATCTGCTGTATCTAGTCCTCTAGAAGCAAAAATGTAATTTAATATAAATTCTTCATTAATTTCCGTATTTTGATCTACTGTAATATTCATATCTTTAATTGCAGAACTTAATTTTGATTTAAAAGCAATGTCTCCAGTAGAACAAGAAACACTTAAAACTGGTGTACTTGAAATTAAAAGTACTGATGTTAAGAATGTAAGTATTTTTTTCATAATTATATTATCTCCATATTATTTTTCATTATAAGCTGCTTGTATTGCAATAGCACCAGCAAATGTTGTATTACATAATCCAAAGCAAAAGAAACTTTTCGTTTTTGCAAGTGTAATGTTTTTTCTAATAAGAATTAATTTTTAAAGCTCCTAGTTTTAAAGCAAAAAAATTCCATATAAATGTTTTAAATGGAATTTCTAGATAATAATTACAAGCTTATTTATTTAGTTTCTTAAGAATAAATGACACTACAATTTACTTAATTTATTAGGGGTTTTTATAGAAGTTTTTATTAAATAACTCTAATTTTTTTTATATTAAACCAACTAATATAAAAAGTTAAGATATATAGCGAACTTAATAAAAGAAAAACCAACAATGGATGTCATCATATAAAGGTTGTGAAAAATACAAGACTTGTAGATAAAGAAACAAAATTAATAACTCCACTTAGCAATAGCAATCCTAATAAAAAACCAATAGAGAACATAAATAATATAACTCCATTATATACATTGAATATTTGATTAATTATATAAAAGTTTGAGTATCCCATTATCTTCATACCATTTATAAACTCTTTATTATCAGTAATTATTAAAGTTGTGGCCAACATTAATATAATAAAAGTTATTATTAATAAAATAATAATAAATATATATATTGAAAAGTTAAGAGTAGAAATTAAGTCCTTTGTTATTTCAGTCACTGAGTTAACAGGTAATAGACCTTTTAATGTTGCAATTGAGAATCCCTCATAATAGTTATTTTTATCTATAATAGGTTCACACTCTTCTTCTGTTTCACAATTTTCTGGATAAATTAATCCATAGCTACCTCTTGTTCCAAATTGACTATAATCTCCATATCTTTGTGAATTTGATAATCCAGAAGTTAAATCAAAGATCTCTGCTTTTGAAGAGAGTTTATAATTAAATATTGGATATTGATTTATAAAAAAGTCATACATATTTTTTCATTTCTCATTTTTATTTCTATTAGCTTTAAATTCTTTATAACTAATATTTTTAAGTTTATTTTTCAACTCTTCATCATTAAATTGTTCAAAAGTATATATCTCTTCAACATGAGCTCATTCAGGAATAAAGAAATTATTAAAGTTAAATTCCTCTACCTTATCATAGCCAATAATTTCATTTGCATTGTCATTTGTTATTCAAGCTTTTGGTGTACCATAACTTTTTTCAATACCCACAATTCTAAATTTTTTATTACTTTTATAAATATTATTTGTTATTTGTAACTCATTGTCTGTAACTCGTTTATGAATTGGTGGCTGGTTGGAAGCTCCTACAGCTCCACCATTTGTTATTGCAAAATCTACTCCTCCTATTTTGGCTGAATTAAAACTAACAGGTATACCTAAACTTGTATCTGAAAAATTTCTATAGTCTGACGTAGATTTTGGAGCAGAATAATAACTTCTGCTTGACTGGGTTCTAAAATCCTTGAAAGGACTTTTTGATCATCCCATCTCTAAATCATTTATACCAATATCACTATAATTGTTATTAATGTATTTTTCTAATTTTTCAATGTATACATTGAAATCTATAACATTACCTTCTTTGATTTTTAAATTTTCAGAAAGAGCTTTATTAATTATTAGAGGATAATAGGAATTTGAATCATTAAATAGCTGATTATTAATAACTGTATTTTTTTTATTTTTAAGTAAATTTAATTTTGATTTTTCATTTACTCCATAAATATTGAAATCTTGATCTCTATAATTTGCTTTAAAGTAAGTTCCTAACTCCTCTGATTTTTTATCATATGGTACTAAACTATTACTTACATTATAATTTTCATTTAACTCAATTGACTTAATTATTTTTTGTTGAATAAAGTAGGGAGAATTTGTATAAGTTAATAATAATATTCCCATACCTAATCTTCATTCAAATACTGAAGCAAATCACAATGTAAGATTATTATTTAATCTAATAATGTCTTGATTTTCTCAATCGCTTATTACTGATGACTTTAGGTTTTTTACATCTACTAAATTATCATTATATGTAAAGTTAAAATCCGCTATTTCTGAGTTCTTTATTTCATAAAAGTCATTGTAATCTTTACTTATTTTTCAATATTTATCATAATTAGAAAAGTAATCCCCTTTATAAATAGTTTCCTTCTTTATAATACTATTAATTTCTTTTATGTTAATTTGATTATTTTCTACTATTTTTGAATTATATTTTAATGGTAATCCTCCAATATATTTTTTATAAAAATTTAGAAGTAAATTATTATATTTTAATAATTGCTCTTTTTCAGGATTTTTATTTTTTAAACTTACTAATTCTTGTTTAAAATTATCATAATCTTTTCATTGAGAATAAATATTTTTAATAGTTTGTTTTGATCCTATATTTCCTATCGGTCAAGACGAGTCAATATCTGCATTATCCAAATCCAATAAAAAACTTGTAGAAAGATTTTTTCAGTTTAATCAACTAAATTCGGCTCATGCTGTATTATTTTTTTGAGCAATATCATATGAATAGTACTCTGAATGTATATCAGAGTTTAAGATATTTTTAGTAACCTTATTTCAATTAATAGTTTTTTTATCTTCTAAAAGAGGATACGCCGTACTTACTTTATCTTTGCTTTTTGACCCCACATATTGATCTATTATTTTATTTTTAAAATCAAATCCTCATTCTTCATCTTTAAAATTTGGATTATAGGTTTTATAAAAAGTTAAAGGATTATTTGGTAAAGGACTAGTATACTCAACTTTATTTTTATAATAGATATTTGAAAATACCGATTCATAATTTCTCTTAATTTGCTTTGGAATAACTATTGTTGCAGTTGTTAGTGTGGAACACAATAACATAGCAGCTGCTATTCCTGTTATTTTTGTTAATGAAGATAAGAAAAGAGCAGATCTTAGTTTTTTATTAAATTTAGAACTCTTATATAATTTTTTATATTGTCTTGCTAAGTAAGATATTTTTAAGGTTTTAACACCATTATTTAAATAAATAATTCCTTTATTAAAAACTGTAAAAGAGATTATTTTTATAATAAAAATAAATATTAATATAAAGAAAATAAAAATAGTGAGAAAAACTAAAGGTAAATAACTGAAATTTTTAAAGCTAAAATTAAAAAAGTTTGAGAAAATATTAAGCACTTGTATCTCTAAAGAGTAAAAGAATATTAATGAGAAAATAAAACCTACTAATATTGAAAAAAGTATGTTTGCTAAATAATTAATAATTATATTTTTATTTTTATATCCCATAGACTTCAAATAACCAATTTCATTCAATGAGCTTTCAAAATCTTTTTTTGTTACTAAATAAATTATAAATAAGCAAATTGAAAAAATTAAAGTCAGTAAAAGACTTGATAATATATTAAATAATAGGATTACCTTGTTAGGTCCATTTACACGTGAATAGCTTCTAGAATTTTTATCATTATTATTATAAAAATAAGTTGAGTTATTGCTTAAATTTCCATATTCCTTATATTTTTTATTTATAGATTCTAAGTCTCTGTTACCATATCTATTATTAAATTTAATAGAAAAATAGGAATTACCATCATATTCAGAAGTTAAAGATATTAAAGAGTTTGAAGAGTTATATATTTTCATGTTTCTTTCTTCATATTTATCATCTCCATATTTTACATTGAATTTGTAATCACTAAATCCCATATTTCTATAATCTAAATATACAATAGCTTCTTTATTCATATTTGGTAAGAATGACATATCACCAAATATTGGATATGCAAAATCCGCAGAACTACCAAATCCAATTACTTGGTATCAGTTTAATCCATAATATTGATTAAGTTCAAGTAAATCCTCAATATTTGCTGTATTTGAAATATCTGAAGCAACATTTTGATTTTCTTTAACAAGAAGAGAATCTCCATATTCATCTGGGTGTAATCTAATAACTTCTCCAATTTTAATATTATTTTTTTTAGCAAACTGCTTATTTATTATTACCTCCCTTTTAGATTTTTGATATGAATTAGAAAAACCTCTACCTTTATCAATTACTAGACAATCTATACAGTTATTGCTAATTGAATGAGTTTTAGATAAAACCTTTAGTTTTAATAATTCATCATGATTTTTAATATTATTAATATTTCACTCTTCTGTCTTACTTCATTCAAAGTTATTTTCTAAAGCTAATCTATTTAAAATATATTGTTGATACAATTCTTGATTTTCAGGAAGATTGTCTTTTTCATCTTTTGAAGGATCTATTAGACGATAACTTTTATCAACTTCCATTACACTATCTCTTACATTACTAATTTTTTTAAATTCATTGTAACCTCAAAGGACTTTTAAATTAATAGAGAAAATTGAAAAAAGAATAAAAAAAGTAAAAAAAAGTAAAAAAGAAACAGCAATAACTGAAATAGAGTTGTTTCTAATTTTTCTTATTGAATTTTTAAAAAATAATATCTTTGTTTTCATTTTTAACCCTTAAAAAATTATAAAATAAGTATTTTTATAAATTTTTAAATAAGGTTGTTATTTTTTATATTTATAAATAAATTTACTTTTGATTAAATAATTACAAAAATTATAACATATTTATCAATATCATTATTTATAAGTTTTTTACTATCATCTATCCAATTGTTACTTCCTCTTCTAAATAACTAAAGTTTTGTTTATTTTTAGGTTTTACAAAAGCTAATAATGTATTAGATATTCCTAATTGACCTATAAACATTGTCATTACTAACATTATTTTACTTATTACACCTAACTGAATAATTTGTTCATTAGGGAATGGTTGAAATCCAACTGTACCAAAGGCACTACATACATACATTATTAATTTAATAATTGTTGCTTCTGTATTTTGAGTCTCATCTGTTCTAAATAGCATTTTATTACTATCCAAATAAACAATAAATATACTTGTTGTTACAATAAAGAACGAAATAAATACTACAGCAAAAGCTCTTTTAACAGTCTCATCTGGTATTTTTCTTTTAAATACCTCAACTGATTTTTTATTTCTCATAATAGAAAATATTGCTAATACACAGATAGCAAAAGTTGTTGTTCTAATTCCCCCAGCAGTAGATGATGGTGCAGCTCCAATAAACATTCAAATAGATAATAAGTATTTACTTCCAGCAGTAAAACTATTAACATCTACTGTTGCAAAACCAGCATTTCTAGTTGAAGAGACATTAAAAATTAAATCCATCATTCAAACATGAGTTGGCTTCCAGGCCCCACCATTAGATACTCATTTATGATAAATATTAATTTTTTCATCACCCAATAAGTTATAAGTCTCTTCATAATGACCACTTAATAATATTTGACTTTCTTCAACAGTAAGATACTCTGTTAAAAAAACTAATATGGGCCCCAATATGAATAAAGTTATATAAGTTATAAAATTTAGCTTTGTGAATAAAGAGAATTTAACTTTTTTTCCTTGTTTTCTTGCTTTAATTTTTTTCTTAATATCATGATATGTTGGATATCCTAATCCACCTATTACTCATTGACATAGGAAAGTAACTTGAATTAAATAAGCATGCGAACTTCCTTGATTATAAGGAAGTAGCGAGTTACCACTTACAATATCAAATCCAGCATTATTTGTTGCACTTATTGAATGAAATATGGCAAATCAAAGTGATTTTCCAAAATCATTATAAGGATTTGTAACAGTTGATGGATCTAATTTATGAGTTCCCTCAAATGAAAGCGGAGTAAAATAAAATCCAAAAAATAAAACTATTGATCCCACTAACTCTAATATTAATAAAAATACAAAGGCATCTTTTATCATTTCCACAGTATTTGATAAACTATTATTTCCTCTTTCTTTTTGAGCAATATTTTGATCGTCTAAAGAAATTTTTCTTCCTATCATTACTAAAAGAGTAATTTTAATTGTAAGAATTCCAATTCCTCCAATTTGACACATTATTATTATTAATAATTGTCCTAAAAATGAATAACCCGTATTTGTTTGTACCATAGTTATTCCTGTATCAGATATAGCACTTGAAGCTGTAAACATTCCCGTAATGAAATTTCAGTGATTTTTTGAATCAATAACAACTCCCGGAATTGAAAGTAAAAAACCCCCTAATATGATAGAAATTAAATAAGCCAAAATTATTTTCCCACTTATTCTAGAAAAAGGTAATCAGTTTTTTAACTTATGAAAAAACTTTTCATTCTTATTTTCTACACTTTTTTTTACTTCTGTCTTTTTTTTATTAGATTTACTTTTAACAATATCTTTCTCATCATTTGAAGAATTTTTCATAAAAATAGCCTCTTTTTAAATCTATATTAAATTATACATTAAAGATTAAAAGAGTTGTATAATTAATAAGTTAGAAAGTTGGAGTAAATATGGCTAGAAAAAAAAGTTTTGCTATATTTGGGGCAAACTACTTTGGTCTATCAGTGGCGCAAACACTAGATGAAAGAAAACAATTAATAAAGATTTTTGACTATGATGAAGAGAGATTAAATTTACATATTAATCAATTTGAATCAGTTGAGGGGGTTGTATTAGATGCAACAAATAAAAATGCTTTAGAGAAAAATGGTATTTCACAATATGATGGAGTTATAGTATGTTTTGGTGGAAATATGGAGTCAAGTATTTTAACAGTTTTAAATCTAATAGATTTAGGTGTTGAAAATATTATTGTTAAAGCAAGAGATGAGAGACATAAAAGAATATTATTAGCTCTTGGACTTGAAGAAGACAAAGTTATTATTCCTGATGTTATTACAGGTAAAATGGTTGCAACAAAATCCTTATTTGATATTGAAAGTGAAGTTCAATCAATTGATAATGAATATGTTTTTACAAGCATTACTGTTCATGAAGAAGAAATTATTGATAAATCAATATTTGATGCTGGTTTAGTTTCTAATAAGGACTTTAATATTATTCAAATAAAAAGAAATGGTAAAACTATTTTACCTGATGAATATACAATTCTTAAAGAAGGAGATATTCTTGGAGTATATGCAAAAAATAATGTTGTAAATGATCTAGTTTTAAAAATTAGAGGAGAGCAAGAAATAGAAGAATAAAAAAGGTTAACCTTAAAATGTGGTTAACCTTTTTTATAATTTTTTTATAATTTTTTTTATTATTTCTGTTGCTATTGTAGGATTTACATTACCACCAGTATTCTTCATAAGTTGCCCCATTATTGTTTTCTCAACTCTCTCTGGTCTTTGTTGATATTGTTCCTTTATCAAATTTAGATTTTCCTTAATAATAGGATCTAAAATTTTTTCAATTTCACTTATATTTGAAATAAGCTTAAGATTATTTTCTTCTACTATATCTATAATTTCCTTATTAGTCTCAAATGCTATTGGCAATATTGTTTTAACATGCTTTGAGGAAATCATCCCCTCATCTAATAATTTTATTATTTGATTAATATCTTGTGGTTTTAATTTTGATTGAGATAATTCAATTCCATCTTTATTTAATAAAGATTTAATATCAGTTAATAAATAATTTGCAATTTTTTTAGGTTCAGAACCTAATAGAATTGTTTCTTCAAAAAACTTTACTAAAGCTAAATCAGACAAGATGTAATTGGCATCTTCAATAGAAAGACTATAGTTTTCAATATATTTTTTTCTCTTCTGTGATGCTAATTCTGGAGAATTTCTAATAACTTCTTCAATTCAATTTTTATCCAATTTGATTGGGAAAATATTTGGTTCTCTAAAATATTTATAATCAATTGCATTTGATTTTTTTCTCATTAAGACAGTCTCTTGAATTGTCTCATCAAATCTTCTTGTTTCTTGATCAACAATCCCTCCAGATAACAATAATTTTGATTGTCTTTTTATTTCGAACTCAATTGATTTTTTTACATTATTTAGAGAGTTTAAATTTTTAATCTCCACTTTTGAACCTAAATGTTCATAACCATAAGGCCTTAGTGAAATATTTATATCACATCTTAAAGAGCCTTCATTCATTTTTACATCACTTACTCCTAAAAATAATAATAACTCTCTCAATTGATTTACATATTCAACAGCTTCAAAGGCACTTCTAATAAGAGGCTTTGAAACAATTTCAATTAGACCCACACCACTTCTATTAAAATCAATATACGTTAATTGATCTTTATGTGTTTGCTTTGCAGTATCTTCTTCAATGTGCAATCTTTCAATTTCAATAACTTTCTTTTCCCCATTCTCTAAATTAATACTAATTTTCCCCTCTTTTCCAATAGGAAAAAACTGTTGTGTAATTTGATAACCTTTGACAAGGTCAGGATAAAAATAATTTTTTCTATCAAATCTTAAAAGAGGATCTATTTGCATATTTAAAGCATTACAAGTAAGTAAAGCTAATCGCACACCTTCTTTATTTACTGATGGCAAAGTACCAGGATAACCCATATCAATTTCTGATACCTGTGAATTGGGAGTTTCTCCATAACTTACTGGGCCTAAACCAAACATTTTTGATTTAGTTTTTAACTCAATATGATTTTCAATTCCTATAACTACTTCAAAGTTATTCATTTGAATCACCTACTTGTCTAAAGTTTTTTGCAATTATATTTTCCAAGTATTTTGCTGCCTGTAGTACTTTTAAATCTTCTTTAGGTTTTGCATTTAAATTAATTCCTATTGGCATATTTTCTTGTGAAACAAAAGGTATTGTAATTGATGGCATACCATTAAAATTTGCAAGAATCAAAATATCTTCTGCAAAAATAAATTCTCCATCACCTTTTTGTTCTACATCAACACCATAAACTTGGTCAACAGTTGGCGCTGGTTCAAAAGTTGGAGGCAATATTAATATATCAACTTTTTCATATAGTTTTTCTAATGCCTCTACAATAAGTCTTCTAACTTTTTTTGATTTAGCTAAAAGTATCTCTTGATTTTCTGATCTTAATTGATAACTTCCAATTAAGAATCTTCTCTTAACAGTCTCTCCAAAACCTTCGGTTCTAGAATTTTTTATAATTTCTTTATAATTATTTCCTTTAGCTCTTAATCCAAATTTAATTCCATCTAAGTTATAATTTGAAGATACTCCTTCAGCAAAAGAAATCATCATATATGCTGCAGGTATTGCTTCAAGTAGTTTCTTATCAAAGTCCAACTCAATAACTTCATGGCCCTCCGCCTTTAAAATATCATATAACCTAAGGTAATCTTTTAGAAGTTGACCCTTTAAAAATTTATTAACATTTTTGATATAACCAAATTTTATTTTTTTATTAAAATTATTAATATTTTTTACAAACTCTTGTCTATTGTCAATTGAAGTAAAATCTCTTTCATCTTTCCCATAAGTTGCCTCACATAAATATGTTAAATCTTCAACATTGTTGGTGAAAAAACCTAAATGATCTAAACTAGGAGCATAAGGAATTGCTCCATATCTTGAAATAGAACCATAAGTTGGTTTGAAACCAACTATCCCTGTTAAACTAGCTGGTTTTCTAATAGAGTCACCTGTATCTCCTCCTGTAGCAAATGGCACAATTCCTTTTGCAACTGCATAAGCACTTCCACTTGAACTTCCCCCAGCAATTCTATTTTTATCATGAGGATTTCTAACTTCACCATTAAATGAGAATAAACCCGTTCCTCCCATTGATAATTCATCCAATGCAGCTTTTCCTATTAGAATAGAGTTTGCATTATTAAAGCATTCAGCAATTCTTGCATCATATAATGGAACATAATTAGATAAAATTTTTGAACCTGCAGTTGTTAAAATATTTTTTGTTGTAATATTGTCTTTATGAATAAAAGGAATTCCACTTAAAATATTTTCTTCGTCAATTTTATTTTCTATTTCCTGAGCCTTTTGCATTGCTTCCTTTTCACATAAAGTTATTAAAAAATTACTATCTCAATCAGCTTTTGATGCATCTAAAACACTCTTAATTAAATCAGTAGTTTTTAACTCTTTATTTACTAATTGGTCATGTAATTTCTTTAATGTAGTTTTTTTAAAATTCATATTATTTAACCACCTTTACAACTGTTATGAAATCTTCAAAAGTACTAGGAGCATTTTTAAGAATTTCATCTTTCGATAAAGATTTTGTTTCATCATCTTCTCTCAAGTCCTTTATAAAAATTTCAAAGGGATAATGAAGTTCTTCAACATTATCAGTATTAACTAGTAAAACTTTTTCAAATTTTTTTAATATACTATTTTCATATTTTAAAATATTTTGTAATTCTTTTTCTGATAAATCTAACATAGCATCATCTTGAAGCTCTTTTAATAATTCTAAATTAATTGTCATGTTTATTCTCCTATCATTTCTAAAAAATCTTCTTCTGATAAAATATTAATTCCCAACTTTTGAGCTTTTTCTAATTTACTTCCAGCCTCATTGCCTGCTAATAAAAAATCAGTTTTTTTACTTATTGTATCAATAACTTTTGCACCATACTCTTCAAGTAAATCTTTGAAATAATTTCTTGGTCTGCTCAATGTCCCTGTTATAACAAAGCTTTTCAATGTTATTTTATCATTATTTTTAGTGCCTTCATTACCCAAATATTGCATATTAATTTTAAGTTTTTTTAGCTCTTCAATTAATTCTCTATTTTGTTTAATTTCAAATCAATCACAAACTGATTTAGCCACTATTGGCCCCACATCATTAACTTGTTCTAATTGATCAAAAGTTATTGAAGATATCTTATCTATATTTTTGAAATTAAGTGATAATGTTTTTGCAGTTTTTTTACCGACATGTCTGATTCCTAAACCAAAAAATAATTTTTCTAAGGAGTTTGTTTTTGAAACCTCTATTGACTCTAGCAAATTATTAACAGATTTTTCACCCATTTTATCTAGTTCTATTAATTGATCTTTATACTTATGTAATTTATAAATATCAGAAACTGTATTAACAAATTTATTAATAAAAAGCTTCTCAATAATTTTTATACTTAATCCTTCAATATTCATAGCATCTCTTGAAACAAAGTGTTCCAATCCTCTAACAATTTTTCTCGGACATTGAGAGTTTATACAATATTGGTCAACTTCACCATCTACTCTTTCCAGTATTGATTCACATTGTGGACAATTTTTTTCTTCACTTCATTTTTCTAAACCATTATAATTATCATCTTGTATTGGTGAAATTACTTCTGGAATTATATCACCAGCTTTTTTTACTTTTACTTCTCCACCAATTCTAATATCTCGTTGAATAATAAAATCTGCATTATGAAGTGTTGCTGCTTGTACTGTTGTTCCTGCAATTTGAACAGGCTCTAAAGAAGCATTATATGTAATTCTTCCTGTTCTTCCAACAGTTGAAAAAATATTTTTTAATTTAGTTTGCTTAGTTTCAGCAGGAAACTTAAAAGCTATAGCTCACTTTGGAGACTTTGCTGTATAACCTACTTTTTCATATAAATCAAAATCATTTATTTTAACTACAACACCATCTATTTCATATTGTAAATTTTCTCTCTGGGAAAGAATAAATTGAATATGACTATATACATCTTCAATGCTGTTGCAGATTTTACCCAAACTATTTATTTTAAAATTCATTGTTTCTAAATAATTTAAAGAATCACTGTGAGTATGAAATTTTTCTCTATCCATAAAGTAATATAAGAACGCATCAAGTTTTCTTGAAGCAGCAATACTTGAATCAAGTTGTCTTAAAGTTCCCGCTGCAGCATTTCTTGGATTTGCAAAAATCTCTTCATTATTTAATAATCTTTGCTTGTTTAATTTTTCAAACTCATTTTTAGATAAAAAAACTTCCCCTCTAATTTCTACATAATCACTTTTATCTGATATTGAAAGCGGAATACTTTTTATTGTTTTTACATTTGAAGTAACATCCTCACCATAAATTCCATCCCCTCTAGTAACACCTTTAAACAAATTTCCGTTTTTATATATTAATGAGATTGATAATCCATCTATTTTAGGCTCTACAAAAAAATTATATTTTTTATTTTCAATCTCTTTTATGATTTGATCATTAAAATTTTCCAAATCATCTTTATTAAAAGCATTAGCCAAACTTAACATTGGTTGCTTATGCTTATATTTTTCAAACTTATCTATAACAATTCCCCCCACCTTTTGTGTAGGAGAATCTGGTGTTATTAGTTCAGGATATTGTGTTTCTAATTTTATTAATTCATTTAAACTTTTGTCATATTCTGAGTCATCCACTAAAGGTTTATCCAATACATAATAGGCATGACCTCACTTATTTAAATTATCTTTTAATTGTCTAATTTTTTCTAAAATTTCTTTCATTAAAATACCTCCTATTAAAAATTCACTCTTGAATATTTTTTTATAATTACTACATCATTTATTTCTTCAATTGTTTTCTTTGTTCTTATCGCATAAGGCAAAGTATTTATAAATGTAAATAGCAAGACTATTAAAACCACTCCATTTGTTTCAAACATTTTTGGATAAAATGTACTTATGAATCTTACAGAAATTGGATTATAGAATGTTAAATAACTAATTAAAAATAAATCAATAGAGTTCGTTATTAAATCATACTTAATTTTTTTTCTAAAGAAAACTCATACAAATGAACAAGTTAGTAAAGTCATTGATATTATGAAAGTTAAAAACTGTTTTGCAATATCATTCTTTATTAATGAAGTTCATATGTAAATTATATTTAGAGAGTTATACTCTTCAGATAAAATGTTTTCATTAAAAGCCAAAAAAAATCCTGTTGATATCATCATAAAAAATAAAGGTACAAATAAAACAGTGAATAGACTTCTTGTTTCTAAAAAAGTTTCGAATTTGACAACAAAAGAATATCTCCTATTCATTAAGTAGGAAGCTAGTAACATAATTAAAAGTATAAATCCAAAAATAATAACCTGTAAATATAAGCTTAAAATAATATTATAAAATATGAATCCAATCATGGGAAATATTGCTATTTTTAAAATATCCTTTGTAAAATTTTGATTAAATCTTCTTTGAATTGTAAAAATAAATGCATACAATAAAAATAATATTTGATAAGAACTATCTCAAGAAAAGGATATATATCCTCCTAATACAAACCCTATAAAAATTGGACTATACCTTTCCCTAACATTGGCTGTTGTATATCTTAATAATAAAGTTGCTGCATAAAATATTAAATAAAGAAGAATCATATCACCTGTAAAAATGGAATAATCTAATCACCAGAAAATTATTCTTGTAGTGATAAATGTTATAAAACTAATAATGAAAACAGTTATTCTATTATTTATTTTCATTTTTGGAGTAAAAGATTCATAAAATAAGAACAAGATTGAAGTAATTATAAAGGCATCTAAAATAATTAATAACGGAACAATTAAATCCTTATACTGATATGGTTCAATATTTACCATCATTATTACTGAAAGTTGAAAAGTATATCAACCCTGAAACGGCTTAAATCCAAGAAAGTTAAATAAAGTTGAATCATTAAAAAAAGATACGGGGTTATCTTTTAATCAATACAAAATAGCCAAAGTATTTTTATGTCTACTAAAATTTTCTTTTGAGATATAGTTAATTGATGCATAATCAATAGCTATAAAAATAACCACTACTACTAAAAATATTAGAGAGTCAATTTTTAAAAAATTAGTGTTTAATCAAAACTTTATAAAAATAAAACAAAATAGAAGATAAATTAAAGATATTGCAAATATATAATACACAAAAAAAACATATGGAAGAACTGATATTAATTGCAATGGAAAAGTGAATACTGATATAAAAGTAAAATAACTAAAAAAACCTGTGGCTATTGCTACAAAGTGATTCTTAATTTTAAATTTAAAAAATTCAATGAATATTAAGCCTGATGTATAAAACATAAACAAATATAACATTGATATTCCTATTGCAATAAATATTGAAGAACTTATCATATTTTCACCTTTATAAATTATAGCACCTAGAAAGTGCTTAAAGATTCTTAAAAACTAAATAAAAAAATTGATTTATATCAATTTTATTTGCCTTTTAGAACATAAATATTTTCATTTTTTGGATTGACGTTAATCACTGTTGATTCATTAATTACTGAGGAACTGACTGTTGTATCTTCAATACCATACATAGCATGAGAAATTTGATTTCCTTTGTCAACAATTTCATCTACATCTATTCCATATTCCTCTAAGTTTTTCTTTCTTGATTGAGAATCTCTTCTTAAAAGAGTTTTTTGAATAATTGGAAGATTTCTTATAATACCATTAAATAGTTTTGCATTAAGAACATATGAGAATAAAATTAGAATAAAAATTGTTGACAATATTGTTCCAAAGAATAAACCAATTAGAGGAGCAATATGAGCTCCTTCTCCTGTAGCACTTCTAATATCTAAGTATTTACTAATTAAAAATGCATTTAATAAAATAGCAATAAATGTAGGAACAATCAATATTAAGAAATTATTTATAACATATTTTTTATTAGAGTTGTAAGTGACATATTTTCAAACATAAATTCATAAATAGCCATATCTAATAATTAAGCAAAGTAACTTAATTAAATACATACTAACAACTCCAATAACTAAACTATTAATTCCCCCAACACCAGCTGTAACTAATATAAATGGTACTAAAACAGCTGTAATTATATAAACAACCCCAATTATATTTTGAAATTTTGAAACTTCGCCATATCTTCCTTTTGCCTGAATTAAAGTCATTTGACTATCGCAAAGAATTGTAAATGCAGTAACTGCAGCATAAAGCATTGAAAAAATTGGTGTATAAAACATAAATTCAAAGGCCTTTGTACTTGGGTTTGTTGGGTCTGTTAAAGTAATATTTTTACCATAAAGTGCACTAACAAAGTATGGAGATAATATAGACATATTAATAAATGTAAAGGCCGCTATTAAATAACTATAGAGCTCATATTTTGCATAACTATTTCAATTAATTCTTCCTCTTCTTGCAACTAATGTAACAAAAAACTCTCTAAAGGATACAATAAAATTTGTCATTATTAGCCTAACATTTAGAGCAACAACTAAATAAAGTGAAAGCGTTGATGAAACATTTAGGCCAAAAATTACTGAAGCTATAGCAATATCTGAATTTAATAATAATGTTGATCCTAAGTTAGATCAAGTTATTTTTGAAGTTGTGGTATTTAATTTGAAACTATTGAAATCTCGATAATATTTCAATCATAAATATTTTTTTCTAACATATAAATATATTAATAATCCCTTTACAGGAGAATAGAGTAATATAGGAATAAATGCTATTACTGGATTACTAGCCTTTGCCAATAAATAAAAAGTTAATCCATTTACTAAAATATCTGTAAAAAGAATTGTTATTCTTCTTATAACATTTTTATTATCAGCTATAATTATAGTTTCATAGACGCTAAATCAGTAAGCAGAAACAAAGTTTTTTGACCCAAAGATTAAAGCAATAATCATTAATTGTCAATATGGGGCAAATTTTTCATCAGTTAAATTCAAACCAATATTGGTTCAACTATTTGGATCAAAAATGCTACTATCTTGTGCATTTACTCCTGCATATAATGGGTAAGCAAGTGCAGTTACTGTAACTAAGACTAATCCAACAATAGCTGATCTTCTAAAACTTTTTTTTGCTGTTGAGTAAATCTCATTTGCACTAATTCAATCATTAGTTACTAATGGTTTTACAAGTAAAATTGAAGCAGCAATCCCTAATGCTCCCTCTGCTGTTGCAATAATTGCAGAGAATGATGTTACTAAACGCACAAACCCGTTAAACTCAGTTCCAAATTTTTCTAAAACTCAGTACATTGTTAAAAATTGAATTATTGCATTTAGAGTAGAGATTGTTGTACCAACAATAACACTAAAAATACCTTGTCTTGTAGATAACATCTCAAACCTCCTAATATATTATTTTAATTTTAACATTAAAAGCTATATTTTGATTTGTATTCATTACCATTTAAATATTCTAAATGACCTTCAAAATTATTAAAAACTATCTTATAGGCAATTAAATCAATTTCTCTTAGATGACTTCTCTTACCACCGTATCTAAAATCTTTACATATTGGAGATTTATAAAAATTGCAAACAGCTCTAATTTGGTGTTTTCTACCTGTTAATATTTGAACTTCATATATATTATTTTTTTCATCAATTAACTTATTTACTTGTTCAACCTTTTTAGCATTGTTAAATTTATCAATTCTAAATTTTGCCTTTTGATTATCATTATCATATTTAATATATCCTGATATTTTTCCTGTCTGCAAATTATCATTTTCTGTTTTTGCTAAATAAAGTTTTTTTATTTTAGTTTTATTATTTAACTCATTTAAAAGAATATCCAAAGTAATTTTATTTTTTGCATAAATGACTAACCCCTTTGTTAGTTTGTCAATTCTATGAACATGACTAATGACAAAACTATTTTCCAAATCAGGATTATATTCATTTTTATTTTTCAAATAACTTTTTACCATTTGATCTAAATTTATATTCACTGGTGAGTGCACTTCAAGATTAGCTGGTTTATCTACAATTACAATATTTTCATCTTCATAAACTATTTCTAGTTCAGAAAAGTCCACTTCCAAAAACTGATCTCTTTTCTCAGTTTCACTACTATCATAAATTTTGACTTCATCATTTAATTTTATTTTTTGTTTTGTATCTTTAATTTTAATATCATTAACTTTAATTTTTCCTTTTCTAAATCATTTATAAATAATAGATAAATTAGTAGATTTAAAATTTTTTTTAATAAAATTAAAGACTGTTTGATCAACATCGTTTTGATTGACTTTTATTATTGTCATAAGTAACCTCTTTTTTTCTGTTTTTAAATAATAAATAAGATTAAAATAAATGCTAATAAATTATTTAGCAAGTGTACTATTCATGAGAAAGTCATATTCCCTTTAGTAAATAAAAATACTCCTGATAATATAAAACCTGCTGAAGAATAACTAAGAATATGTTGAAAATCAAAGGCTGGTCCATAATGAACAAACCCAAAAAACATTGCACTTCCTACAAAACCTAATCATCTATTTGAAGCATTTAAGTTGAAGCAATTTCTAAGGCATAACTCTTCACAAAATGGAGCAACAACAACAGTAAGTATAAATAATAAAATAATATATGTTATTTTAATTGACTTATCACTATCTCTCAGTATACCAATTAAGTTTTTTTGGTTCTCACTTTCTGAGGCTCCCATTAACTTTGTCTCAATTAAATTTAAAAAAATAAAAGTTGAAACGAAATACAGTATTACTGTACCTGCAACTCCTATTATAATAATTTCTTTTCATTTAGTTTTTAAAGTTTCTTTAAATCTTTTAAATATTTTTCTATCATAAAATATAGCCAAAATTATGATTATAACCTCTGTTAAAATCATAGTCAGAATTGAAGAAAAGGCAGATATTAATTCTTTATCATTATTTAAAGCCGAGTTAATTAAAAGCATTATAAGTCCAGTAAAAATAAAAACTATCTGTGGACCTATAATTAGTAGATAAATTCAAAAATAACCACCTTTAAAAAACCCAGGTCCGTTTCTTAAAATATTAAAAACCATTCCAATAATAACGGATACTAAATATAAAAGAGCAAAAGCTTCCTTATTATTATTACCAAAAAGAGCAATAAATATAGACAAAATAAATGGGACTATTAGTACGGAAGTTATAAAAATCATTCCATCAGTTTTATAATTTAATATATCAAATCTAAATTTTGTTTCTTCGCTTAAACCGAAGTGCTTATCTCTAAATTTGTTTACCTTTTCTTGCATTAAATCACCTTTTTAATTTTACTCCAAAAAGCTTCTAAAAAAATAAAAAGCCCTAACTAATAGGGTCTTTTAAATATTTAAATTACTTAACTTCAATTATTAAATCACCTTTTTTTACTTTACCAGTTTTTAAAACTTCAAATTTTCTTCCACTCATAGAATCAGTTGTAAAAATTAATGGTGTATTCATTGAAGGTACTTTTTTAGATACCTTTGCCATATCTACGTTTACTAATAATTCTCCAGCTTTAATATTTGATCCTTGTTTTACTTTAATATCAAATCCTTCACCATTTAGTGAAACTGTATCTAAGCCAATGTGTAATAATATTTCAACTCCATTTGAGTTTGCTATACCATATGCATGACCACTTGGAAAAACTGTTACAAGTTTTCCATCTATTGGTGCTACAAATTCTCCATTATCAGGAATAAATGCTATTCCATCTCCAAGCATTTTTTCTGAAAATACTTCGTCTTCTACTTTTGATAGGTCAATAATTTCACCATCAACTGGTGCAAAAACCTCTAGCTTTTTATTTTTTGTGAATAATCCCATAATTTACTTTCTCCTCAAACATTATTTTACAATAAAAAAATGTTATTATTATATTTTTAAATAAAAAAAATAATTCTTACGAATTACTTGTTTTTCATTACTTCTTTAACTAATTTTAAAACCTCAGAAGAAGTCTCACATTCTAAAGCTTTATCTGCTAATTGTTTTACTTCTTTTAAAGTTAATTTTGACATAATGCTTCTAGCCTTTAAAATACTTGTTGCTGACATTGAATAAGCATCAAGTCCTAAACCCATTAATAAGGGAAGAGCATCTGGTTCACCTGCCATTTCTCCACACATTCCAGCTCATTTTCCGTGTTTGTGTGCACCATCAATTGTCATTTTTAATAATTTTAAAATTGAGGGATTGTATGGTTGATATAAGTAAGTAACATTTTCACTCATTCTATCAGCTGCCATTGCATATTGAATCAAATCATTTGTTCCTACTGAAAAGAAGTCCGCATGTTTAGCAAAATTTTCAGCGTTGACTGCTGCTGCTGGAATTTCAACCATCATTCCAATTTGTAAATCTTTACCAACTTTAATTCCTTCCTTTTTTAATTCTTCTTTACATTCTAATGTAAATTTTTTTGCAGCTAAAAATTCATCAATTGTTGCTATCATTGGAAACATTATTCCTACTGGCCCAAAAGCACTAGCTCGTAGTAAAGCTCTTATTTGATCTCTAAAAATATCTTTTCTATCTAAAGTAAATCTAATTGCACGATATCCCAGAAATGGGTTCATTTCGTGTGGGAATGAGAAATATGATAACTTTTTATCACCACCAATATCTAAAGTCCTAATAATAGTGATTTTACCTTTCATATCTTCAACGACTTTTTTATATGAAACAAATTGCTCTTCTTCTGTTGGAAAATGATCATTGTCCATGTATAAGAATTCACTTCTAAATAAACCTATTCCCTCTCCACCATTTTCAAGAACAGATTCTACATCCTTAGGACTTCCAATATTTCCCTCTAAAATAAAGCCATCAAAGCCATCTTTAGTTAAAGTTGGCTTATCTTTTAATTTTTTTAATTCTTCTTTTTCTTTTTCAAAGCTTTCTGCCAATTTTTTTCATTGATTTTTATCTGAAGGATTAATTTCAATATCACCAGTTTCACCATTTATTGCTAAAATATCTTTATCTTTCACGTCACATAAAATAGTTTTCAAACCTAAAACTGCAGGAATTTCTAAACTTCTTGCCATAATAGCGGCATGACTAGTTCTTCCTCCAATATTACATGCAAAACCCTTTACAAATTTTGGATTTAATTGTGCAGTTTGAGATGGAGTTAAATCTTCAGCAACAATAATAACTTCTTCACTAATTGTTGCTAAATCTGCTACAGGGAGATTTAAAACATATCTAATTAATCTTTCAGTTACATCTTTAATATCTGCAGCTCTTTCTTTAAAATATTCATCATCCATTGCTTCGAACATTGCCATATACTTATCGGTTACTTCTTTAATAGCTTTTGCAGCATTATAATTTTTATCCTTAATTAAAGTTGTAAATTCTTCTGCCATTGCTGGATCTTCTAATATTGAAGCATGAGCTTCAAAAATAGCGGCCTTTTCTTCCCCTAGTTTTTCTTTTGCAATTACTTGCAAATTTTCTAAATCAACTTTAGCTTTTGCAATTGATGAAGTTACAAGAGTTAATTCTGATTCAATATTTTTTGGTATTACATCTGAAATAATTATTGGTTGTTCATCTAATATATAAACCTTGGCGATTGATATACCATTACTTGCACCAATTCCTGACATTTTTTTAGACATTAAAATCTCTCCTTTAAAACAAATATATTATAACAAATATTGCATATATAGAGTGTAAACAGAATATAAAAAAACAACTAATTATTAGTTGTTTGATATTATTATTTTAAAAATATTAAGAAATTTTATTTTATAATTCTCCTTGATTGTTTGAATAAGAGTTCTTCAAACCTCTCGAATATAATTTTTATGATTTAATATTCCTACTCTAGAAATACTTAAAATAAAAATTCTCCTTATATAAATTAATAAATCCTTTATTTATTAATGTTATTCAGAGAATTATATTAACAAAAGCTTAGATTTTTAAATACTTAGTTAGAGATAATAATTTATCTAAAATTAGTTACTAAGACCCTTTTCCTAATTTTTTATTTAATAGAACAGTTAAATATTGCATAACCTATATACTTATCAATTTCATTTGAGGCCAAAGCAAAATGCTCACCGCTACCATCTTCATTATTTCCTCATCCTCTAAAGTTTATATTTTTTTCATTTATATCTTTATTTTTACTTAATTCAAGACCTAATCTAACTGCTTCATCCTTATCTCGACTTTCTAGTTCAAGTTCAGTTTCTGAATAATTAAATTGTTCACTAAATGCTGTTACTTCTCTTCCTTCTAATCATCATA
This sequence comes from Spiroplasma endosymbiont of Dioctria linearis, assembly GCF_964030865.1. Lineage (NCBI taxonomy): Bacteria > Bacillati > Mycoplasmatota > Mollicutes > Entomoplasmatales > Spiroplasmataceae > Spiroplasma > Spiroplasma endosymbiont of Dioctria linearis. The sequence goes on from NZ_OZ034984.1 coordinate 939,686, forward strand.
TACGTATTTTTTTAAAATTATCTATCCTTTCCTCAAGACCTTTTATTGACTCTGAAAATTTTGATAGATCTTGTTTTATCATTAGGTCTAAATCGTGAAAAGCATAATTTTCATCATAAAAATCTGATACTGATGCATATTTTCATAACACCATCTCAGTTTCTACTAATACATTATCTTCATTATACTTTCAAACACTAATAATAGTATCTTTGCTTTCCATTTTTACAATTTTATGGGCCGCTACCAGTATAATTGTATAATATTCCTCAAATCTACTTTTTATTTCAAAATTTTCAATTTCAGAGTCATCCTTTTCCTCTTCAACCATTTCATCAATTTTAAATTCAGTAACTGCTTGTTTCTTAGATAAATCTAATATAATTTTTTTAGCCTCATCCACATTAGTAGGGAATTTTGGAAGTTTAAAATCACTATTTTGTTTTGTATTACAAGATACAACTGCTACACTTGCTGAAGCAACTAAACTAGTTGTTGCTAAAATCGATAATATTTTTCTCATTTCATTTTCCTTCTTGTCTTAATTGACATAAAAATTATATACCTATTAGTTATACTTTTATAGTTAAAAAGGTATAACTTTAAATCTTTTTTAACATCTAGATTTTTACTTTTATCTTGACCTATTTTTAATATTTAATGATAATAAATTTTTCTGCTGAATTATTTGTCAACAAAGTATTCTAATTACAATATTTAATTATAAAGTTATGAGCTACTATTAATCTCCTTTTATTTAACTTTTTAGATTAATTCTTATTATTATTTTTAAATCTCATTGCTTAATTTAAATTCTCTTTATCTCTTGTTAATTTTTTAAATTTATAATATCCTCATTACTAGTTTTAAAAACTATTAAAAACAAAGTCTCTTTTATATTAATTATGTATTTTTTTGACTCTTTCAATCTTAATCTATTAATTCATAAAGCTTCTAAATAAAAAATTAATAACAAACTAAATTTATAAAAATTTAATATAAATTCAGTTTTTGGTTTATTAAATGCTTCTTAAAAAGAAAACCTTTTTACATTAACAAATACTTTATATCGTTATATAAAGTATTTTAAAAATATGTTTGAAAAAATATTAAACTGCAACTAATAATTAGTTGTTTATAATGTCTTTAATTTTTTATTCTCAATTATTTCCTTATTGACCTTATATGTTACTTTTTTTTCTATATAAATATTGTAACAACTCATAATTATAAAAATACCTGCAAAAATAAACATTAAAGCTTGTTTTAATTTTCCTAGTCTTGCCTTTTTCAGCACTTGCTGAGTAACTTTTCCATATGCATCAATTCATTGAGGATAAGCCACCATATAGTTTATTGTGCTAATTAATAAAAAAAATGAAACTATTAAAATAATTGATGCACTCACAATTCTTCTAGTACCACCAGTTTTTTTTAATAAATTAAAGTGATTTAAAGTAAGTAAAAGTATAAAAAAGAATCATCCAAAATAAATTCAAAGATTTTGATATGTAAATAAAACAAAAGTATAATCAAAATCTCATAAAATTTTAGCTTCATAATTTTCAATTTGTTTTTGTGCAAAATAAATTGAACCTTCTTTTTTACCAATTAGATTTAATTTTATGAAGCTTCCACTTTCAGTTTCAAATAGCATTGGCATAAAAAATAACATAAGAATTGAAAGTAAAGATAAAATTGAATATAAGATAAGTGTAGTTTTTCAATTATTTTTAGCATTAAAAATATTTTTAATTTTTATCATTTTAACTTTCTCCCTTATCTACTTCATATAAATCCTTAAATAATCCCTCTTTTTTTATTAACTCGTTAAAGGTTCCAACTTGCGCAATCTTTTTAAATGAGTCTAATACAAAAATCTTGTCATAATTTTTAATTGTAGTTAATCTATGTGCTATTGTTATTGTAGTTTTTCCTACTATTAATTTATCAAGTTCAATAGAGATTTCCTTTTCAACTAAATTATCTAAAGCACTTGTAGCTTCATCTAAAATAATTAGGCTTGGGTTCTTTAAAAATGTTCTTGCTATAACAAGTCTTTGTTTTTGACCACCTGATAATTGTTTTCCTCTTTCAAATAAAAATGTATCATACTGATTTTCTCAACTCATTATTAAATCATGAAGCTTGGCTTTTTGACAAGCTTCTATTATTTCATCATCAGTGGCATCATTTTTAACATAAAGTAAATTTTCTTTAATTGTTCCTGAAAGAATTTGTGGTTCTTGATCTACATAACCAATATTTTGAAGTCAGTTTTTTAAATCTATATCTTTTAATTCCATATCACCATTTACTTTTATTGAGCCTTCATAATTTTCATAAAATCTTAAAAGTAACCTTGTAACTGTAGATTTACCACATCCTGAGGGTCCAACAAAAGCATATGATTTTCCTTTTTCAAAACTTATTGATAAATTATTAAGAATATTATTTTCAGGAGAAGCTGGATAAGCAAAAGAAACATTCTCAAAAACAATGCTTTCTATTTCTTTTTCTTCAATAAATTTAGGTTCTTTAATATCAACTATGTTATCTTCATCATTTACAATACTTGCAATATTTTGAGATGATTTATTTGTTGAACTGATACTTTGGAGAATTGTATTTAATTGAAATATTGGTGTTACCATAACAAAAATACCTGCAGTAAATGTAGAAAAAACAGTTATTAATTTACTTGTATCTGAAGCATAAATGAAAACTCCAAAAACTATTGATGATAAAGTTAAACATCCTACTGCTCCAATTATAATCCCAGGGATTATAGATATTGCAAAATTTAATTTTTTATTATACTTATTTTGTTTTTCATTCTCTTCACTAAAGTGCTCAATTTCTTTTTCTCATGTTCCTGTTGATTTAATTAATCTTATTGCAGATATTTTTTCCGTAATCTCAGAGTCACTTTTTGATTTAGCCTCCATACTTTTTTTTACTGGTTTTGCAATAAGTAAAACTACAAATAAAGCAATTAACATTACTCCTAGTATTAAGCTAAACATTAATATTGAAATTAATTTATCAATATAAACTAGCATTGCTGTAGAGCCAATTGTTGAAAAAACTATAAATAATAAAATTATTGGAGCAACTTTTAATTGCTCAGAAATATTTTTGCAATCTTTAACTATTGTCTCAGTAATTTTTCCTTGAGAGTTTTTATTATAAAAGTCTACATTTTTTGTTAATAATGACTTAATTAATTTATTTTTTAAATCAGTTTGAGCTTCCTCACTAATAATCCCACAAAAACAATAAGCTATATACATACAAATTATTACAAGTACTATTGTTGCCAAAAGAATATATACTCATTGAATTTTTGTAATAGAAAGTCCAAAAAAGATAGCAACCACATTTTTACCATCATAACTTAAATAATCAAAATAAAATTTTTGTAAAATATTATTAATAAGTTCCTTTGGCATTTCTAAATCATTGCTCAAAATAAATTCTTCAATTTGGTTAAAAATTTCTTTTTTATCTTCTTCAATAAATGGAATTAAACCTTTTATAATTTCAGATAGTAACTCTTTATTATTTAAAGTCTCTATTAAAGATTCTCCAATTAAAATAGAGGTTATTTGCCTTGCTATTAGGATGTTAAAAACAGAAAGACAAGAAACCAAAATTATAAAAGATATTGCAAAAATAGATTTTACTTTATGTTTTTTTCAATAAAAAAATCAGAGTCCAAAAAAGCCTTTGCTTTTTTTAAATTCTGTTTTTTCTTTATATTCAATTAAAGATTCATCATCTATGTATCTTACAAAAAAATCTTTATTCATTTATTTTACCCTTTTATATTTTCGACTTTCTTGATCAAATTATGTAAGCCAAATAGTTTAAACCAAATGACAAGAGTAAGTATATCATATAAATTACTGGTACATTATAACTAATTTTTTTCTTTAAGTTAACTTTTGAAAAAATAGGACTTAAAGGTTCATTGCCCTTGTTTTCTCTTAAATCATACTTAGCCAAATCTGTATAGTTAGAATAACCAGTTGTTATTCCTGTATATGATAATACAGAAGCAGAAAACATTAGATCTTTATTTAAAGAACTTCCGAATAATTGACTATGCATTGATGAAAAATGTTGAAAAATATTAATATTATTTTTTAGAATAGATTCATTTGTCCACTTTTGATATGCGTCATAAGCTTCATAAGGCGTCTTGAACATATTTCCATCCTCTGCGGAACCAGAAGTTCAATCTGCATTATAAAGTTCTCCTCTTCAAAACATATTATTTAGTCATGCTTCTGTAATAATATTATTAATAATTAATAGTTCTGGGTATCTTAGGTAAACTTTATATATCTCATCATTTTCTTCTATATCATTATTACTAATTGAAGTAGATAAATGACTAAAATTACTTGCAAATACATAAGTGCTATCATCAAAAAGGTTTCTTGTTGCTGATAAAGCAAAAATATACTTAGAGTAAATTGAATTTGTTCAATTCAATAGAGAGCTATATTTTTTTGTAGTTTCTTGTTTTTTTAGTCATTTAATTAATGGTGATAAATTATGAAATTCAGATTCACTCCTATTATTAAAATCTATATAACTGCCTTGATATCCTGGACTTGATATAGTAGGTTTATTATTATCTGATTTCATACCTTGATAAATAGTTTGATAAATCTCATCCAAAATTTTAAAAATCTCTGTATTTTTTAAAACTGGTATTGGTTTTATTTCATCAGTCTCAATTTCTTCATCCTCTTGAAAATAAATGCTTGGTGCTCCTCCATATAATGCAGCCATTAAAGTATTATAAGTTTGACCTTCTTCTTTGCCCAATTTTGATAATTTATAATAATTAATATCTTGAGCATTTAAAGTTTCTATGTTCAAATTATTTTGAACCTCACTTAAAAAAATTGAGTTATTTTTAGTATCTACTGAGTCTACAAATATTGAGTTAACTGCTTCATCATCTTTAAATGTTTCATAAAATGATTTAGAAATGTTTATTTTTAGATTTGTTTTCATAACCGAGATATTATTAATAGGTTTTGAGTACTCTATAATTGATGGTATTGAAGTAAACATTGATGACAAACAAAGAATCATTGCTATCATTATATTTAACATTACACTTCAAGCAATAGAACAAATAATTGTTACTAAAAATACAATAGGACTTCAAGCAATAGTTAGAAAAAAATAAAATATACAATTGCTTAAAATAATACCTGATACTAAATCAAATTTAAGGACAATTGACGAAGATATAATTATTTTTATAATTGAATTTATAGCTGCTACTCCACCAACAAAGGTAATAAATACAAATCATCTTAGCAAGAAAGATTTTTGAAATTTAATACCAGATCTTGTTTCAATATTTTGAATACCATCCTGCATTTGTTTCTTTATTAATTCCGTCGAGATTATAACCATAAATACTATAAAGAAAAATACTTCACATATAAATGATATTGAGACAAATATAACTCCCATATTTATAGCATTAAAAGGTGTTTTTAAAAAACCTGCTGTGGTTGATGAAAAGATAAAAGTTATAATAATTGAAATTATAGCTGTAGATAAAACTGCTTTATTTCTTATCAAACGCTTAAGATTAATAAGAAATAAAGTATTAAATCCATTAAAATCTTTTACTTTGTTAATCTTTGAAGCTTTAATTTTAATTGTTTCCATATTAAACCACCATTTCCTTATTCATATAAATTTCCTTTAAAAGTTTTTCCCCATTATTTTTCTCAGCCATTATTTCCTTATATAATTTTGCAATTGATTCACTTTTATTATCAAAATCCTTTTCCAAAACTACTTCTCCATCTCTTATAAAAACAACATAATTTGCAACTTCTTGTAACTCTTCTAAGATATGACTAGTAATTAGGATTGTAACTCCTATTTGAGAAAGTTCATGAAGAATATTCATAAAAGATAATTTAGCTTCAACATCAACATTTGCTGTTGGTTCATCAAAAACAATATATTCAGGTGTTCTTACAAGTACACTTGCCATAATTGCCCTTTTCTTTCAACCAGCACTTAAACTTTTAATTTTTTTATTTTTATATGGTTCTAAAGAAAGCATTTTAAAAACCTTATCAGCATTTTCTTTGGCTGCATTTTTTGATATATTATTAACTGCACAAATATATGCAACATAGTCCTTTAATTTCATATTTAAAGGAACACTATTTGAATCTGGAAAAAATGCGATTCTTTGAAGGTTTTGCTCTTCAAAGATACTTTTACCATCCATTAATATTTCTCCTTGCTCTAATTTTAATTCTCCGAAAAGAGCCTTAATTGTTGTAGTTTTACCTGCACCATTATCACCTACAAAAGCTACTACTGAACCCTTTTTAATTGTAAAACTAACTTGGTTTATAACAAAACCACCTAAGTCTCTTGTAATATTTTTTACTTCTATCATATTAAAGTTCCTTTCTATAATTTAGCTTTCTTATCAAAAATTAAATACCCAACATAACCAAATGGCATAATAATTACAATATAACAAAAGTAAGCAAGTGGTATTATGAATGATGTGCTTTTATTTATCTTGTTTTTTTCATAAACGGGTTTCATAGAAGAGCCTCTTGACTGATTTTCTGAACTAGAGTTCTCAAAATCAAAAATATTTTTTATATTTAAAAATTGACCTTGAAAGAAAACAGTACCTGCCGAGTTATATGAATCATTTAATAAGTTAGATGAAAATAATCCAGTAGACATAGCTGCAAAGTGTCTAGATATATCAGTAGTTAAAGTATTAGACTTTTTAGAAATATTAAAATAAGAATATAGTCCATCATCAATAGTTACAGTTTTATTATCTCGTAATATTGGTCTAACTACATCAAACTCCATTGACTCTTTTCATAAATTTATAATTAATGCATTAATAATTGTTAATTCAGGAAATTTTTTATAGACTTTAGCCATTTCATTATTTTGCTCTATAATTTTATTATTTCGGCAAACTTCTAAATTTGTTTTACCATCTTCATCTGTTAAAGTTAAATTACAAAAATCATCAGCGAAATTATCATAAAAGTTTTCTTGACCATATTCATATACTTTTTTTCAAGAAAAAAAATCAAAGTTTTTATCGTAACTTAAACCTCCACTATTTACAAGAGCTAAATCAAATATCTCATTATAACTTTTATTGTTTGAAAAATATGAATCATTATTATCAGCAATAATTGAGGTCTTGTATTTATTATAAAAATTTTTAATAAATACAAGTATATTTGAATACTCTGGCAATATTTCAGAAATCTGATTTACAAAATTATCTATATTTATATCGTTTGATTCTACTTTGTTAGTTTTATAATATTGAGATTCACCCTTTACGAATATTGAAGGAACCTCGTTCTTATTTTCAGAAATAAGTACATCCTTATTCTCCAGTGTAGTTTTATTTATTTTTTCAATTATTTTTCAAATAGGTGTTTTTTCCAATAAATATTGTTGCTCTACTTCATCGTTTACTCCAAAAACATTATAGTTATAATAAACTTGGCCAAATCCAATACTTTTAAGAAGAATATGTGTCGCCTTTTCATAATTAAAGTTTCCATAATCACTAAACTCATTTTTACTTAAATATCTCTTTGAGTTTCATCCAGGGAAGAAATCTTCTGTAGGAACAATTTTATATGAAAATTTTTTATTAGTTTTATGTTCAATCTCTTCAGTTTCTTCATACTGTTTTAAAGGATCTAAAGTATTAATCAAGTAACTATTCATTCCTTTTAAAGACAATGAATTACCATTGCCATCATCGTCATTAAATAATTCATTATCTTTTTTAAAAGTATTATAAAAGTCTTGTGCAGAAAACATTTTAATATTTGTTTTTCAATTATCCACTTTTGTGGTACTTATAATAAATTTTAGAGAAGCAAACATTGGTGCTAATCCTACAGTAATCATAAATATCATTGAGAATAAAGTTGCAAGTGATGTTTTAAAAATAACCATTATTAAAGATATAAAAATAGTTGAAAATAATGCTAAAAAATAAAAGAAGAATATTTGTGAATAATGTAAATTAAGGAATAATGTACTATTATTTAAACTAATCAAATTTAAAAATATAGCAAATAATAAAGGTATTGTTATATAAATGCAAGCTACAGTAAAAGTAATAAGAATTCTAATTAAATAAGATTTTCAGGTTTTATATCCAGCTCTTAATTCAATAGATGATATACCATCTTTGATTTGTCTTTTAAATAGATAAAGTGAGTTTAATAATACATGAAAAATTAATGATGCTGCGCCTACTAGAAATGTAAAGTATTTTAATGATGAATAACTTGATATATCTGAAGCTTTAATAATTTTTGTATATTCGACTATAAAAAATATCATTGTTGCGAATGCAAATATTATTCCACTAATAATTGACCCAACATTTTTCATACTCAGCTTTAAATTAATTGAATAAAGTAAAGTAAAGTTTTTAAAATTTTTCTTTTTTAAGTTTTTATCTATTACAATTTTTTCCATATTATCCATTTTCCTCTTTATTTCGATATAGGTCTCTTAGAATATGCAAATCCTTAATTGGTTCATTCATATGTTTTTTATAAATATCCATTATGTGTTCTTTTTTTCTATCAAAATCATTTGCATACACGATTTGTCCTTTTTTAATTAATACCAGATAATCCGCAAGCTCTTGTAATTCTTCAATTATATGACTTGTAATTAAAATTGTTATTCCCACTTTTGATAGGAGTTTAAAAATATTCATAAAGTATAACTTTGATTCAACATCAACATTTGCTGTTGGTTCATCAAAAATAATATACTCTGGTGATCTAACCAAAACACTTGCCATAATAGCTTTCTTTTTTCAACCTGACGATAATTCCTTTATTTTTTTATCTTTATACGGTCTAAGGTCTAATAATCTATATACGTTATCAATGCTTAACTCTGTTCTATTTTTATCCATATTATTTGCAGCACAGATATAATGTAAATATTCATGAACTCTTATATCCAAAGGTACATTATTTGAATCTGGAAAAAAAGCCACCTTTGAAAGGTTATTATTTTTAAATAGACTTTGTCCATCAATTAAAACCTCGCCACTATCTAATTTAAGTTCACCAAAAAGTGCTTTTATTGTTGTTGTTTTACCCGCACCATTATCACCTACAAAAGCTACTACTGAGCCCTTTTTGATTGTAAAACTAACATCTTTTAACCCAAAACTCCCTAACTTTCTGGTTATATTTTTTATTTCAATCATAACATTCCCCTTTACAACTATTGTAAATTAAATAAGCTGCTATTCTAATATAAAAAAAATAAAAAACATCTTTTAAGAAAATTGACAGATAACAAAATTTATTTTATTATCTATTTTCTTTTAGATGTTTTTATTTAAAAATTTTTAAATAACACATGCATCACATTCATAATTTTCACTATCTTCAAGAACTTCTTGACGTACTCTAACATAGTAGATTGAAGCACATCCTTTTTTAAAGGCTCTTACATACGCCTTATTTAAGTCTCTTGTAGTTACTTGATCAGTCATAAATAATGTTAATGATATGGCTTGATCAACATGTTGTTGAGCGGCAGCTGCAATGTCAATAATAGGATCTGGACCAACTTCATAAGCTCCTAATGAATAGTAGGCCATATTTTCAAAGTCAATTTTATAAGCTGGTACATAAACTCTTCCAAGTTTTCCTTCTTTTCTAACTTCAACTGGTGCAACTACTGGTTGTAAACTTGGAGTACAAGAAGATAAATAACTTATTGAACCTGTTGGAGCTACTGCCATTAAGTGTGAGTTAGCTAGTCCTGTTTTTTTAATTTCATTTGATAATTCTATTCAATCTTTTTGAGTAGGAATTGAAACTTTATATTTATCAAATAAGTTTTTAATTAATTCTGATTGAGGAACTCACTTATTACTTTCACATTTTGTATATTTATTAAAATATGATCCATCTGCAAATTTTGAGATTTTAAATCCAGCAAAAGAGCCATACTCTTTTGATAATTTATTTGAAGCTTTAAAAGCATGAAAAGCCATTGTGTAAAAAAACATATTTGTAAAATCAATTGCTTCAGGTGAATTATAGTAAATATGATTTGTTGATAAAAATCCATGTAAATTCATAGCACCTAATCCAACTGCATGATTATTTTTATTTCCATTTTCAATTGAGGGGGCACTTGATAAATCACTATTTCTTGAAACATGATCTAAAGCAAGAATTGAGTTATAGATAACCTCTGAAAACTCTTCTCCACTTTCCATTGCTTTAGCAATATTCATACTCCCCAAGTTACAACAGATATCCTCACCTGTTTTCTTAAATGATAAATCTGAATTATATTCACTTGGAGTTGAGACTTGAACAATTTCACTACATAAGTTACTCATAACAATTCTTCCAGCTACTGGGTGAGCATTATTATTATTTACAGTATCATCGAATAGTAAATAGGGATAGCCGCTTTCAAAATGTAATTCAGCGATTGCTTGAAATAATTTTCTGGCATTAATATATGTCTTTTTAATATTTTTATTTTTTAGCATATTTTCATATTCATCAGTTACTGAAATATCTGAGAAAGGTTTCTTATAAACTTTTTCAACATCATAAGGGCTAAAAAGAGCCATATCTTTATTTTCCTTTGCTAAATCAAAAGTTATATTTGGAACTACTACTCCTAATGATAAAGATTTTATTCTTATTTTTTCATCAGCATTTTCACGTTTTGTATCAAGGAATGACATTATATCTGGATGATGAACGTTTAAGTATACAGCTCCAGCTCCTTGTCTTTGCCCCAATTGATTTGCATAAGAAAATGAGTCTTCTAAAATTTTCATTACAGGAATTACACCTGTTGCTTGATTTTCAATGTTTTTAATTGGAGCACCAAATTCTCTTAAATTAGTTAAACAAATTGCAACTCCACCCCCACGTTTTGATAATTGTAAAGATGTTGTAACTGCTCTTGCAATTGACTCCATGTTATCTTCAATTCTAAGTAAGTAACATGAAACATATTCCCCTCTTTGTTTTTTTCCTGCATTTAAAAAAGTTGGAGTTGCTGGTTGAAATCTTCCTAATATTATTTGTTTCAAAATATTTTTAGCTTTATCAAAATTTCCACCACCTAAAAATAGTGCATTTAAAACTACTCTATCTTCATAAGTCTCAATATATTTTTTACCATCAAAACTTTTTAAACCATAAGCATTAAAAAATTTTAATGCTCCCATAAAACTAGGAAATTTAAATTTGAATGAATATGCATATTTGCTTAATTCATCAATTTGTTTAATTGTATATTTAGAAATAACTACTTCATCATAATATTGATTTTTTGTTAAGTAATCAATTCTTTCCTTAGTTGTTGAAAATTTCATCATATTTGGTTCAATATGTTCTTTCATATATAATTCTGCTGCTTGAATATCTAATTTAAAGTTATCCTGACCAGGCACAAATAATTTTGCTCTAGCATTTAATTTTATATACTCATCTGATTCATTTGTACCAGAAAGATTTTTTATATTATCTTTGTTCATTATTTTATTCCTCTCAAAAATCTTCCAAGATTTTTCTTATTGTTTCAACATCTTGTGCAGTTCCTAAAAGCTCAAATTGATATAGTAAGGGAACATTTAACTTTTTAGAAATTATCGGTCCTGCAATTGCAAATGTATCACCAAAATTAGTATTTCCAGAAGCTATTACTCCTCTACATAAATTTCTGTTATTTTCATTATTTAGAAATCTTATAACTTGAGCTGGTACAGCCCCTTTTGTATCTCCGCCACCTCCAGCATAAGTTGGAGTTATTAAAACATATTCCTTTTGAACAATTAGTTGATCATCTATTTCATAAGGAATTCTTGCATCATTTACATCTAGTTTTTCCATAAATCTATGGGTGTTATTAGACACTGAAGAAAAGTATACAACAAATACTTTTCCCTTTGGTTTTTTAATATCTTTATTTGATATTTTAATAACATCGTCATGCATTAATTAAAATTCTCAATCCTCATCAGATGTTTCTTCGGTTACACCCATAACATAAGATGACCCATTACCTGAGAAAAAGTCATGATTTTCATCAGCTCTTGCTGATAATTGGGTAAATATTTCTGGTTCAATTCTAGTTTCTTCTTCTGTAAATGGAGATTCATAACCCAAGTTTTGTAAAAACTTACCTGCATTATATAAACTAAATCTTACAGCATCTTCTGCAATACCAAACCCATCATATAGTTCATATAAAAATTTATTCTCTAACTCTATTAATTCATATAGTAAGTCAAATACAAATTTTTTCATCTCTGCTTGTTTTGCAGGAGATAATTTTTCAACTTTTCTTTGATATTTGTATCCACTGTAATAATTATGAATAACCTTATCTCTCAAAATTAATCTTATAATGTCTGAAGTATTTGGTAATTTTCCTCTTGCTGATAAATAAAAGGGTAAGTAAAATCCTCCATAAAGTAAAAACCCTGGCATAAGTGCGGCTGCAACTTTTGACTTTAATGGATCATTTCCTGTGTAATATGGTATTAATGCTTTTGCTCTTTCTTGTAAACTATCAGAATTAATTACTCATTCATGTGCTTCCTCAATTTGGTCACTTGAACATAATGTTGAAAAAATTGTTCCATAAGATCTTGCATGAACAGCCACCATAAACGCAAAGTTAGTATAAATAACTTGCTCATGATCTGTTAATGAATTTGGCACTTGTGCAACATCTCCAACAGTTGCTTGAATAGTATCCAATAAAGTAAGTCCAGTAAAAGTTCTTGTTACTAGCTCTTGTCATTCTGGAGTTAGTGTTTTTCATGAAACTAAGTCATTTGAAACTGGAACTTTTTCAGGTAATCAAAAATTTTGTGTAGCTCTATTTCAAACTTCTAAATCCTTATCATCATTCATTACATTTCAATTTACCGATCTCATTCTTCCATTGAATTTATTCATAGCAAATTCAATTGGAGAAAGTGAGTCATAATAATATTGATTCTTTTTCTTTGCCATTTTTTTATTTTCGCCTTTCATTTAATTCTAGTTTTATAGAATAATGCAATACAATAGTGCCTGTAATTATAAATTATACCTAGTTTGGTTGTCAAAAATGATACCTAGAAAAGTAGATCATTTCACGTAACACTTTTTACTAAATAAATATTAAGTGAAACAAAAACACTATATTTGTATCCTGGTTAAAATATTATCTTATATTAATCCTTTTATAAGCCAATAAAAAGATTAATATAAAATCCCTTGTTTAACCTTAATTGTTATAAACTTACTCATTTATACTACTTCCACACATTTACCCCTAAGATAAATCTGTTGATATCCTTTATGTGAAATTTGTGTTTTTTATTTCTATAATGTTATAACTAAAAAAACAAAAAAAGGTATAGTTTTTTCAAAAAAATTTAAGAAAATAATTCATTTAGTTTCACTAAATAAGATTTTTTTCTAAAAGAGAATGTTAAGAATAAAAAAAGCCTTATCAGGGCTTATTAATACTAGATAATTGAGTTATCTTTCATTGCTTTCTCAATTGCCTCAATAGCTTCGTTTTCGTCTTGGCCATTTGCTTCAATTGTAATTTCAGCACCAGTTTTAACTGCTAATGCCATAACATTCATAATTGATTTTAAATTACCTTCTTTATCTCCACATTTTATTTTAATTTCTGATGCGTATTTTGAAGCTTCTTTCGTTAAAACTGATGCAGGTCTTGCATGTAATCCAACTGGATCAATTACTTTAGCTGTAAATGAAGTCATGTATTATCCTCCTTAACAATATTATTGTATATAAAAATGATACATATACAATAAAAAAAACGCTTTAAATTTTAATTAATTCTATTCTATTTTTTCTCATGAAGCAGAGTTTATTGGTATCATTTTAACACCCTGTTTTGGATCTGTAAAAGCCACCGAAATATATCTATCAATAATCTTAATAACTAGACCATCTCCAAAAATCATATGTTTTATTTTATCGCCTTTAACTACGCCAGCCTCCAGTTTATCAGGTTTTAGTTCTAAATTTGCTTTTCCTTTATAAGTACTTGAGACATCAGTATTAGAGTGAAAATAAATGCTTTTTTCTATTTCATATAATTCAGGATTAAGCTCTTGAATAAATCTAGAAGGTCCTAATTCACCATTAGATATATAAGAATATTCTCCTGAAACGTAAGATATAAAAAGTCTTTCTTGAGCTCTTGTAATTGCAACATAAAATGCTCTTCTTTCTTCTTCTAAATTTTCAATTGATAAAAAGCTCATTTTTGAGGGGAATACATCTTTGTTTAGACCCACAATAAATACAACCTTATTTTCTAATCCTTTTGCCGAGTGAATTGTTAATAGAGTAACCTTATTTATCTCATTTTTATTTTCTTCATCACTTGACAAAGCCTCTTCTTGTAAAAAGATAACTGCTCTATTTAAGTCATTTTCAGTTTCATTATAATAAGTGTCATATTTTTCCATTTGATCATAATATGCTTCTAAATTTTGCAATGCTTCAATATCTTCTTTATCTTTTAAATCTAGACGGTCTCTATAACCAGATTCTTTAATTAAAGTTTCTGTTAATTTTAATATACTTTTATTTTCTTCAAATATTTTTCTTGCGTTTTTTAAGCATTCTATAAGATCATTTAAATTTTTGGATATTTGATTAACTTCTTGACTTTTTGTTGTTAATAAATCAAATAAATTTAAATTTAATTGTTCTGATGCTACTTTTAATTTTGAAGCTGTTACAGCTCCGACTTTAGGAGTAAATGTAAAAACTCTTTCCATAGATAAATCATCTTTAAATACAACTGCTCGTAGTAGAGCAGTTACATCTTTAATTACTTTTCTATCTCTAAATTTAAACCCTCCAATTAGCTGAAAAGGAATTTTTTGATTTTGAAATTCCTTTTCAAATTCCTGGGACCATGCATTTGTTCGATAGAGAACAAAAATATCTGAATACTTATAATTATTTTCCTGAACAAGTTCCTTTATTTTTTTAGATACAAATTTTGCTTCAAAGTTTCTTGAAGCTACTTCTTTGACTTGAACTATTTCCCCCTCTTTTTTTTGAGTAAAAATATCCTTCTTCTCTCTATTTTTATTATTATCAATAAAGTTATTTGCAATATCCAAAATTGGTTTTGTTGATCTATAATTTTCATTTAGAATTATTGTACGAGAGTTTGAAAACTCATTTCTAAAATTAAGAATAATATTTACCTTTGCACCTCTTCATGAATAAATAGTTTGATCTGGGTCTCCAACAACAGTCAAATTATTTTTTTTGCCTGTTAATCATTTTACTAAATCAAATTGTATGTAATTTGTATCTTGAAACTCATCCACCATTATATAGTCAAATCTATTTCTTCATTTTTCTATTATATTTATATTATCGTTGAATAGTTTATGAACTTTCAAAATTAAGTCGTCAAAGTCCAAATAATTTTTTTCATATAAATATTGTTGATAATCTCTATAAGCTTTTGCTCATTTCTTTTCTTCAAAATTAAAAGTTTCTTCATATGCTTCATTTCAATCAATCTGTTTAGACTTTCAATTACTAATTTTAGATAGAATTTTTCTTTCTGGCCTATTTTTTTCTGTACTAATATCGAGTTTTTTAATTATATCTCTAATTATTTTTGCTTGATCTGAAGCATCAATAATAGTGAAATCCTTTGATATACCAATATCTTCACAATCTTCTCTAAGCACTCTAACACAAAAAGAGTGAAATGTTGTAATCAAAGGACTTCTATCTAAATTTGGAATTATTTTACTAACTCTATCTTTCATTTCCTGAGCTGCTTTATTTGTAAAAGTAACTGCTAATATCTTTGATGGGTAAATTCCTTCTTTTTCAATTAGATATGCTATTTTCGTTGTTATAACTCTCGTTTTACCACTTCCAGCTCCCGCTATTATTCTTACAGGCACATCAGTAGTAATTACTGAATCAAGTTGCTCATCATTTAATTCTTTTAATAGTTCTTTTATCATGTAAATAACTCCTATAACTTTTCTATAATATCAATTTTTAGAGATAAAACTTCGGAAAATAAAATAATAATTTAAATACTTTTTAAATCCTGATAAAGTTTTTCAAAAAATTCAGATTCAATTAATTTGTTATGTCCCGGTTTAGAACTTAACATTAAACATACACTAAATTTATTTATGGGATCAACTAATCCTGTAGAACCTAATAAGCCATCTCAGCCAAATTCTCCAATTTCAGTTAGTGGAAAATTTTTATTTTCTATTCTTACTCTTACACCATAACCATAACTATAATCTTCATTTAAAGTTCATCTAAAATTTGATCTCAATTTTTTTAGTCTATCTGTTGTCATTTCTTTTAAAATTTTTTCACTAATGATTTGCTCTCCTTTTATATTTTTTCCATCAATTAAGAAATCTAAAAACTTCAAATAATCACCTACTGTTGTAAATAAGCCAGCCCCACCCATTGGCATTTTTGGAACATTGTCAATTTCTTGAATAAAAAAATTAAAATTCTCTACTTTTTCCAAAATAGGCTTATCTTCTAATAAACTTCAATTATAAACTTTTGCTTCTCTTCTTCTATCTTTTAAGTAGAAGTCGCTGTCTAACATTTCTAACCTGTCAAATATTCTTTGCTTTACAAAATCTCTATAACTCATTGATGTAGCTTTTTCTATTACGGCTGCAATAACATCTAGTGATAAACCATATCTTCAATTTGTTCCTGGTTCAAATTCTAAAGGAATTTTTGAAAGTTTATTTATAAAAGTATAGTAATCCATAAATTTACCATTGATTGGCTTTACAAATTCTGCTAATAGTAAAGTTGTCTGTTTTTGGGTTATAGTTTTATTTCCAAAATATGCTAACCCTGAAGTCATTGTTAATAAATGTTTAATTAAAATTTCATTCTTAGCTTCAACTATTTCATTATTATTTTGAATATTTAAAACTTTCATATTTTTAAATTCAGGAAAAAATTTATGTAGAGGATCATTTAAATCTATTACTTTTTCATCAATTAAAGTTAAAAATGCAGCCACTGTTACTGTTTTTGTTAGTGAATAACCCCTAAAAATTAAATTTTCATTCATTTCAGATTTTGTATCTATATCATTAATTCCATAGGAAAATGAAAAAATGTTTTTTTTATTTTTATTAATTTTTAAAACTGCTCCTGTAAAATATTTTTTTTCAACTAACTCTATCAATTTATTTTTAGTATTTTCAAAATTATTCATCTTCTTCTCCTATTATTTTTTTTATTTCTTCTAAATCAATTTTACCTGGTCTATTTTTTTGTAGGTGGATATGATCAATAGTTTCATCTTTTTTTTCAATAACTACTATTTTTTCTAAAAAATAAACTCTTATTTTTAATTTTAAATCTATTGAGGAAATATTATCTTTTTGTAAATAGATTGTTAAAGGAATATAAATAAATCACATTGCGAGAAAAGTATATCCTATATTATTTATTATTTTTAAAATAATTATATTATCAGAATCTTTTGGAGTAGTAAATAAAATAACTCCCATAATAATTTGAATAATTAATAAAAAAAATAAAGGAACATATAGAAAATATAATTCTCTTAAAAATACATTTGATAATGTTATTTTTTCATTATTTATTTTTTTTAATCTTAAATTAAAAATTAATTTTCCCAAAGTATTCCCTTTACATAAGTATGGTAAAAGTACAAAGTATAAAAACAATACTAGTTGGCTTACAGGAATATTTATAAGTAAACTATTTAAATCATGAATAGGATTTAGAAATGACAATAGTAAAGTTGGAATTGAACAGATAATAATATCAAAAAGTCTTGCAAAAAAGATTCTTCCTAAATGTGGCTTAACCAAATTATGAGAAAAATCATTTTTACTATTTTGATTTATCATTGAAAATCATCCTTTTTATTTTGCTAATTTTAATAGGTTTTTCATATATGACGAAAAGCCTATTACTACTTCTTTAAACTTCTCATCTTTTGTTTCTAGAAAAGCTTTATTATTTTTCATAAACTCTTCTCTTTTATCTTCAAATTTTCTGCTTGCAAAACTAGATGCCTTTTTAATTAATAATTTATTATCAAATTTTCTAATATTCCACAATCATATATGTATCATAGTTTTATAATAAGCATAATTTAAATAATCTTTTAAGTTTTTAAATTTACCAATTCTTCTAAAGTAATTTAAAATATGAGTTCATTGATTAACTAAGTCAAAAACTGAATATTGAACTTTTTGCAAACTCATTTCTTCTAATGGCTCTTTTATGTTTAAAAATAGATATGAATTTGCCTGTCCTAAAATTTTATATGCAAATAACATATCGTATCTTACAAACCTTCTGAATTTAAAACCAAATTCTTTTAATAAATTTGTTTTAAATAATTTATTTGATAAAGAACTACTTAAATAAGCAAATGGTTCAAATTCATTATTTAAATTATAAATTTTTCCTTTTTCTAAAAAAGTATCTATACATTTATCTGATAAACCAGTTAATTGCGTAGTATATTCCAAAATATCAATTTCTTGATTTTTATATTTTCCTAATTCTTTTTTTAATAGACTAATAAAGTTAGGATTAATTTTGTCTCCTTGAGATATAAAATGTATATACTCACCATCAGCTAAATCAATAGCAGTGTTTCAGCAAACTGCAGCTCCTTGAATTGAACTATTTATAACTATTTTTATATTTTCAATATCTCAAAAATATTTTCTTGATATTGAAAGTTGTTCATTACTTTCTAGCATTTTATCTGAAATTAAAATTATTTCATAATCCTTTTCACTTTGATCTAAAATACTTTGTAATGTAGCGTCTATATTTTCTTCAATATCTTGTCATGTAAGAACAAATGAGACTAACATAGAATACCCCCCTACTTATTACAATAATTTTACACTAATTTATAAGTACAAAAAACCTTTTGTAGAAATACATAAAAAAGCAAAGTAATTTGCTTTTAAAATATTAAATTTCTAGGAGTTCTTGGGAAAGAAATTACATCTCTTATATTTGAAGCCCCAGTTACATACATTATAAGTCTTTCAAAACCAAGACCAAATCCAGATGATTTATAATAACCATAATTTCTAAGTTCATTATATCAACTTAAATCATTTGGCTCAATTCCCATTTCCTTACATCTCTGAATAATTTTATCAAAACTATCCTCTCTTTGGCTTCCCCCAACTAATTCCCCAATACCTGGTACTAATAAATCTGCTGCTGCCACAGTTTTATTATTATCATCTTGTTTCATATAAAAAGCTTTAATATCTTTTGGATAATTAGTTACAAAAGTTGGACACTTATTAACAACTTCACATATGTATCTTTCATGTTCTGTCCCTAAATCAAGACCAAATTCTATATTTGATTCTTCAAATTTATGTCCATCTTTAACAGCTTTTTTAAGAACCTCAATAACTTGTTCATATTTATTTATGGCAAATTTTGAGTTTCTTACATTATTTAATTTATCAATTAATCCTTCTTCCAAATTATTATTACAGAATTCTAGTTCATCTTTTGCGGTTTCAAAAATATAATTAATTGTGTATTTAATTAAGCTTTCAATAATTTCTAAATTTCCCTTTAAGTCACAAAAAGCCATTTCTGGTTCTATCATTCAAAATTCAGCTGCATGCTTTGAAGTATTAGAATTTTCTGCTCTAAAAGTTGGACCAAAAGTATAAATATTTTTAAAGGCTTGTGCATAAGACTCACCATGTAATTGACCAGAAACAGTTAAACTTGCCTTTTTACCAAAGAAATCATTTTCATAATTAGCATCTTTTATAGTAGTAACTGTAAAAGATTCTCCTGCTCCTTCAGCATCATTAGCTGTTAGAATTGGTGTATTTATATAAATAAAGTTTTTCTCTTGAAAAAATTTATGAATAGCAAAAGCTGCTACTGACCTAATTTTAAAAATAGATTGAAAAGTTTTAGTTCTTGCTCTTAAATGAGATATTTCTCTCAAAAATTCAGGTGAATGTTCTTTTTTTTGAAGTGGATAATCTTCAATTGCTTGATCCAATAAAGTAATTTCTTCAGCTTGAACTTCAAATTCTTGCTGTTTTCCAGGCGTTAATATTACATTTCCCCTTATTTCTATAATAGAACCCACTCTAGATTGACTAGCTTGTTCATAACCTTTAATATCAGACTTATAAACTACTTGAACATCTTTAATTGTCGTTCCATCATTTATAATTAAAAAACTGACAGTCTTACCTTGTCTATTATTTCTTACTCTTGCAATCAAATTTACTTGCTTTGCATTTTTATATTCTAAATATAATTCTTTAATATCGTTCATATTAATACTTCCTTTTGCAATATTATTATACAAAAAAGAGAGTTAAAACTCCCTTTTATTTTTATTAACTAATTTAGTAATAAAGAAATTTTATCTTTTTTCTCAAATTTTAATAAACTTCATTCTTCTACTAAATTTTTAAAAAGTTTCTCATCTTTTTCATACAAATTAATAAACTCAGCTAATTTATAATTATATGTTTTAAAATGATATCTTACTGACTGAGTATGCATTGAAAAATTAAAAACTAAATAGTTATCCTCTTTACAATTTCTTTTCAATAATAGTTCGTACGTATCTGAGCAGCTTGTAACTTTGTCATCTGTTGAATGAAAAAATAAGGTTGGAAAGAGACTTTTTTTATCAATATCTTCTAGAACTTTAAATATGCTGACATCATGTAAATTTAAATTACTTTCCTGTCGGTTATGTTTCTCAATTAATCTATTAATAACTTTTTTAGTTCTTCTCTTTGGCAATAAGAATAAATAAATATTTCTAACATGTAAAAATAATCTAAATACACTTCCATAACCTGCATCTGAAACTAGAAATTGTAAATTCAGTTTCTTAAATTCTTCATTGTATACTATCGAGCAATAATTAATTACAAAAGCTCCCATACTAGTTCCCATTAAAGCTAATTTATCAACTTTTTTATTTTTTTTAATTCAATCTACTGCTCCCATTAAATCATGCTGTTCATTTGCTCCCATTGTTGTAGAACCATTTTCTGATTGACCATGACCTCTAAAATCAAAAACCAAAATATTATATCCCATTTTTGCAAAAGCCATTGCATGATGAAGTGATCAGGTTTTATGCCCAGCAAATCAATGACAAGCAATTACTCACTTATTGGAATTCTTATTTGGTTCATAAATTAAACCTGAAATATTTAAACCATCTCTTGCTTTAAAATTAATTGAAGATATATTTTCAATATCTTTTACTTCAATTTCTGGTCTTTTATAAAATCTTTTAACAATTTTATTTGTAGTAAGAATCTCTCTGAGTCAAATTTTATCTTCTCTAGATTTATTGTATTTTTCAACTTTTTTTGAAACCCTTAAAGAAGATTGCGAAAAAGGTTTTTCTAATCCTGAATAGAAAACTCTAAAACTTCTTTTAACACTATTTAATAAGGTATTTTTTCTTTGTTTTTGGGATTTTTTCATAAACTAATACTCATTCCTATAAAATTAATTATCAGAATTTAAAAAATGATAAATTAATAAGTCATTAAAATAATTAAATGGTACAGAACTTGAAATATGTCCTTTATAAATACTCTTATCAGGATTATCTACTATTAGAGTATGAATAGAATTTAAATATTTTGTAATATCACTCGACGCAACTTTTCCTGAAATATAAATTATTTTTTTCTTCATTTCTCCTAGTTCTGTTATTGCTTTGTCTAATCTTGAAGAATTACCATATCTAGTAAAGAAAATAAAAATATCCTCTTCTTTTGAAGTTTTAATTCTATCTTTTATTGTTTCTTGGTCACTATCTAATAAATAAACATTAAATCCACTTTTGTAAAAAAAGTTTGAAAGTTCCTGTGCTGGGCCTGAAAGTAAATTTTCTCAATAACAAAAAAATATCTTTTTTGAAGATTTGATAATATTTAAAGTATCAAATATTGATTTTTTTTCTATTAATGCATAATTTTGTTTAATTATATTTATATAACCTGAAACAACATTTTCATCATTTTTTGCTATATTAATTTCTTGATTCTCTGCATCATTTGCAAGAGAAATAGCAAAATCTCTAAACCCTTTAATGTTTAATTTTTTTAATAATCCATAAATTGCGCTGTAACCAGTTCCGGCTTCTTGTGCCATTCTTTCAATTTTCATATTTGTATCAACAATTTCTTTTAAGTGATCTCTAATATAGTCAACAATTTTCTTTTCCTTTATTGTTAAATCCTTATCATCGATTGTTGTTAATTTGCTTAAAAATGATCTCATAAATCTCTCCTACTTTTTATCTTTAATTAAATATTCATTTGTCAACTCAGCTATCATAGCTGCATTATCTGTACAATACTTTAAATTTGGAATATTTACATTTTTTATATTATATTTTTTTCCTACTTTATAAAAAATATCTCTAATGCTTTGATTTGCACTAACTCCTCCAACAACAGTTATTGTATTGGGTTTAAACTCCCTAATGGCCTTTTCAAATTTTAACATTAAACTATCAATTGCTGTTTTTTGAAAACTTGCACAAAAGTCTTCTATTATAATCTTTTCATTATTTTGATTTAGCTTATTGATTAAATTAAGACTAGCTGTTTTTAATCCTGAGAATGAAAAATCATAACTATCATCATTTTTAGTAATAGGCAATTTATACTTTTTGTCATTACCTTTTTGTGCTAATTTATCTATTTTTGGACCACCTGGATATTTAAATCCTAAAACTCTTGCTACTTTATCATAACATTCACCAACAGCATCATCTTGAGTTGTACCTATTAATTCAAAAATCAATGGTTCTTTTAAAAATTGAATTTGAGTATGTCCCCCGCTAACCACTAAAGCTAATACTGGATATTGAAATTTTTGTTCAATATTTGCTCCATATATGTGGCCCTGTATGTGGTTCATGTCCATTAACGGTTTTTTTAAATACATCGCAATAGTTTGTGCAACTAATTTCCCTATAATTAGACTTCCAATAAGTCCCGGATTTGATGTATAAGAAATATAATCTATATCTTCTAACTGAGAATTACTTTGTTGAAGTGACTCTAATAATACCCAATGGAAATTCTCCACATGTAATCTTGAAGCTAATTCAGGAATGACTCCTCCAAATTCAGAGTGTTCCTTTATTTGACTTGAAATTATATTAGACAAAATTTTTCCATTATCCATAATTGAAATACTAAATTCATCGCAACTTGACTCAATAGCCAAAATTCTCATTTAAATCCTCCCTTTTAAAGTTATCTTTATTTTACTATATTTTAAAGTCTAGTAAAAGATTTAATAGAATATTTTTCCACAATGCAAAAATACACCAATATTAAGTTATTAAATAAAATATGCACTTTATCACTTGTTTCTATTCATAGTTTAACTCTTTCAGGAGTTTTGAACATAAATTATATATACTCTCTTGAAAAAACTACTAAATTAAAATTCTTCAAAGTTGCAAATATTTATTATTTATTAAAAGGACTTAATAAATGAAATAAAAAATTCTGCATCTATTTAGGATGCAGAATTACTTATATTGATTTTAAAAATATTTTTTATTTTTCTATTATTTTAAATCTATAGATGCTTCCAATGCTAATTCTATCATTCCCATAAAATTATTTTGTCTTTCTTCAGCTGTTGTTATCTCTTTAGTAACTAAGCTATCTGAAACAGTTAATAAACAAGCAGCTTGTTTATTTGTAAGTTTTGCATTTGCGAATAATGCAAATGTTTCCATTTCAACAAGAGCTAAATTATTGGCTTTTGCAAAATCTAATATATTTTCATATCTATAAAAAACATCAGATGAGTGACATCTTCCGCTATGAATTTTAATATTTTTTTTCTTTGCAACTTCCTCTATTTTTTCAAATAATATTTTACCAGCCTCAATTATATTTGAATCAATATTAGCAGCAATTTTTGCATAGTTATTTTCTCCAAATGATTCTTTAACATTAAAAATATCATAAACTTTAATTTCTTCTTTATAACTTCCTGCACTTCCAACTCTTATTATGTAATCAACATCATAAAATTTGAAAAGTTCATATGAGTAAATCCCAATACTTGGACAACCCATTCCACTTCCAGCAACAGTTATTTTTACACCTTTGTAAGTTCCTGTATACATAAACATATTTCTAACTTCATTTACAAGTTTTACATTTTCTAAATATGTTTCTGCTATTTTTTTTGCTCTTAATGGGTCCCCTGGCATTAATACAATTTTTGCTATGTCTTCTTTCTTAGCATTAATATGTGGTGTTGGTATATTCAATGTAATATTCCTCCTTTTTTACCAAGGTTATTTTAACTAAATAAAAAAAAATTTCCATAGAAATTTTTTTATAAATTTATCTTTGCGTTTTATCAAATGGTATTCCATTTGCTTTTGGTGGTTTTGATCTTCTTGCAAAAATCATCATAATTACTAATGACATTACAAATGGTAATATTCTAAATAATGAACCATTTGTTTTCATTCAATCTCCGGCATTTTCTATTACTGGAAGTCTTGTACCGAATGCAAACATTAAAGAAAATACAAATGAGAATAATGCTATCATACTAATTCTTCATTGCCCTAGAATCATAATAGCAAGTGATATGTAGCCATACCCTTGTACTGATCCTGCAAAACTACCTAATAGTCTTGATACAACAAATATAGCACCGGCTAATCCAGCAAGCATGCCTGAAATTAGTATACAAACTATTCTATATTTTGTAACTGAGATTCCAGCTGAATCTAGAGCATGAGGATTTTCACCTGCAGCTATATGTCTTGTACCTGTTTTTGTAAATGTAAAATAAAATCCAACAATAAGAGAAATAATTATAGCTATAACAAGATATAGCGTAATTATTATGTTAATTCCTGAACCAATTCCAATTACCATAAAATTAGTTGCAATATAGTTTTCTGGCCCTGTTAATGTTGAAGTTGCAAGAACTAATGCAATTCCTTGTGCCAAGATATTTATTGCAGTACCTGATATTATTTGATCTCCCTTTAATTTTATTGCCGTAAAAGCATGGAGTAATGATAATAGTCCTCCCATCATAGCTCCAATAAGTAATCCAACTAATTGTCATCATTGACTTATTTCAGCACCTGATGAATGAACTACATATCCAAATATACTATATCCTAAAGCTCCCATTGTCATAAATCCTTCAATTCCAAGATTTACAACTCCAGATCTTTCAGAAAACATCCCAGCAATAGCTGCTAACATAAATATTGCAAAGAAAGTAGATGTATCACTAAACAATGCACTAATGAAGTCTGTCATATTTATCTTTCACCTCCACTAATCTTTCAAAATATTCTATTTTTATTTTTTCAGTATCCTTATTTTCTTTCAAATTTTCTTTATATTTAATTTTTAAATCTTTTATGAACGCTTTTGCTTCAAATTTTGAAGCAATATAACTTTCCTTTAATATTTTTATATCATGTTTTGTATTCTCAATAAGTTCTGTACACTCTTTTGAGATATTTGCTTTTTCTTTTTTATCATAATGACTTATTTTTGCAATTATTATATCAAGAGCTATAAACTGTCTTTTTGTTTTTTTATTATGAAAATTAATATTTAAACCCTTAATTGAATTTAATTCATAATTTTTATATCCATTTTGAATTGCATCATTAATTGACTCTTTTAAAACAGAAATATTTTTTAAATATTTTCTATTATAAAAAGTCTTTAATTCATTATATTGATAAGAAAGCTCTGAAAGTTTTTGTTTATCTTCTTTAGAAACATTATTAATTTCTTTCTTAATATTAACCAATTCTTCCAAATTTTTAATTTCTTTAATTAATTTTTTTATATTTTTAATTTCCAATTTATAAACTGCTATTTGATTTTTTGTAACTATATCTTTTTCAAGATACAATTTCTCTTTTATTTTTGTTCACAAATTTAGTTTAATAAATATAATATAAAGTGTTGAACAATAAATTATAATACCAAAAATTAAATCTGCAACCTCTGGTTGTAAATTATTGAATCCTGGTGTTGTTATTGCAACTGCTGCTCCCTCTTTGACAATTGCTCAAAATAATGCAATTGGTACAATACCTAAAATATTGTTAAAGGCAACCAAAGCAATTGGAATACCATCAAAACCAAGTTGAGGAACTAAGTCCTTATTAAAAGTTATACTACCTTGAATTAAGAAGTAATAGAAGAATCCAGCCATACTTATTAGTGCTCCTTGAATAGCCATAACCATTAAGATGTAATATTCACTTTTAATACCAGCATATTTTGCAGCAGTTGGTGAATTACCAATTACTTTAACTTTATAACCTGTTGTTGTAAATGTAAATACAATATAGACTACAATAACAGATATTAATGCTAACATCACACATAATGCTCATAATGAATTACCAAGCATAGCCATTGATTCATTTAATGAAGGAGATGCTGCAGGCGTTTCTGAAACTGTCATATATCATTTTAATAAGTATCAAAATATTCAATTAAGCAATATTGAAGAGGCAACCTCATGTACATTTAAATAAACTTTCATTGCCCCACAAATTACAGATATTAACATTCCAGAAATTATAAACATTATAAAAATTAAGAATGCATTTTTTGTATCGTTACCAATTGAGTTCATTATTATATATGACATTAATAATCCTGATAGGATTTGTCCTGAACCACCCATATTAAATATTTTTAATTTAAATCCCAGAGCTAAACCTAATCCAATTAGTATATATACTCCAAAGTAAACTAATGTTCTTTCAATATTTGTTGATAATGCTCTTACAAACGCTGTTCCTAAAAAAGCAAATCCATTTTCACCATTAGTAAATATAAATAATACACCCACAAAAAGACCAAGTAAAATTGATATAACTGAAGACTTAACAAACCCCAGTTTTTCTGCAAATCCTGGTGATTTAACAAAAGCCTCTGTTTTTACTTTCATAGTTCATAGTTTAATTTTAAACATTTACACTAACTCCTTCCAAATTAGAAGTCATTAATTGACCAATTTTTTCTTTAGTCGCTTCTTTTTTACTTAACTTTCCAATGATATTTCCAGAATTAAGAACAACAATCTGATCTGCTAATTGCATTACTTCTGACAGTTCATATGAGATTAACAATATTGCTTTTCTATCCTCTTTTGCTTTTAATATTTGTTGATGTATAAATTCAATTGAACCAACATCTAATCCTCTTGTAGGTTGAAAAATAATTATAAAATCATTTTCTCTTGAAAGTTCTCTACCTATAATAACTTTTTGTTGATTACCTCCAGATAGATCTCTTACAACTCTAAAACCAGAGTCTGAGTTTCTTACATCATAGTCTTTTATTATTTTTTGAGTATGATTTTGTACTTTTGCAAAATTTACAAATCCCCATTTACTATACTTACTAGTTGAAATATCTTGTAAGGTTGTGTTATTTATAATATTTGCATCTAAGACTAAACCATGCTCATGTCTATCTTCTGGAATAAAACTCATTTTATTTTTTAAATATCTTTTTGAAACTGATGACTTTGTAATATCTTCACCTCTATAAAATATTTTTCCACTTACTGGCTTTGTTAAACCGCTAAGTACTGCAGCAATTTCATTTTGTCCATTGCCTTCAACACCAGCAATGGCAACTATTTCACCCTCTTTTAACTCTAAATTAAAATTTTTCAAACCTATAACTTTATTATTACTATGTTTTTTAACATTAATATTTTCAAATTTAATTACGGTTTCACCTATTTTAGAAGTAGAATTATTTTTAACTTCAACAAGTGATCTTCCAACCATTGCTTTTGAAATATCTTTGATACCTATTTTTTTAACATCATAAGTACCAATATATTTTCCCTTTCTTATAACAGTTGCTTTATCAGCTACTTTTTCTATTTCAGCAAACTTATGAGTTATAAAGATAATTGTTTTACCCATCTTTTTAAACTCTAACATAACATCTAATAATCCATCAATCTCTGTTGGAGTTAACACAGCAGTAGGCTCATCAAAAACAAGAATATCTGCATCTCTATATAGAATTTTTAATATTTCAACTCTTTGTTTCATACCTACAGATATATTTTGAACTTTTTTATTTAAATCTACTTCTAAATTATACTTATGCATTAATTCCACTGTTTTTTGAATAACTGTTTTTTTATTAATAAATTCTCAACCTATTACATCTTCAGCACCTAAAGCTATATTTTTCCAAACAGGTAAAATATCAATCATTTTAAAATGCTGATGAACCATTCCTATTCCTAATTTTGTAGCCTTTATTGGAGAAGTAATTATTTCTTCTTTACCATTTATTTTTATAGTGCCCTTTGTAGGTTGGTATATCCCAAATAGAATTGACATTAGTGTCGATTTACCAGCACCATTTTCACCAACTAAACAATGTATTTCTCCCTTTTCAACTTTAAAATTAATATTTTCATTTGCAATAACTTTTTTATTAAAAATCATTGATATATCTTCCATTTCAATTGCATAATTAATCATTTAGAAAGTACCTCCTAAAGTAATATTTAGAATTTTATCTCCATAAGCCTTAATTGTTTTTTCATTAATTAATGATTTTTCAAAACTGTTATTATCAATTGTTTCAAATAATTCTATTGATGCTTTTGTTAATACATCAGGTTCAAAAATTAAAAGTATTTTTTCTTTCAATTCCGGTGTAGCTAAATTTCTACCCCCAGCTGACATATTACCACCAACTCAAAGAGTTTTTCCAACTTTACCTTCTTCTCATTGAGAACTACTTCATTCTTTTTTATCATCAAGCGCAACTGTAACAAATTCTCCCTGTTCATTTTTTTCAGTTAAATTAATTTTATCTTTTAAATACTCTGCTGTTTTTTTAACAACACCGTCATTAATTCAATATGGTGTATGTGCTAAACCAACTATAGTAGCATTCTGAAGATCCTTTTCAGCACTTGTTAAGAATATTCCCTTATTCTGAGGAAAAGCTTCTGCTTGATTAGTATCTACACCAATCACTTTTACAGTTTCTCCTCCATCTTTTTGTTTTGAAAGACCAACTACATCTATAGTTTGTGGTCCTGCAACTGGCATTATAAAGTTTGCTCCATTTTGTATCAAAGTACTTGATACAACTAGTCCATCTCCTTGTTGAAATGAGTTCGAATATCAACTAGCATCTGATGGAGAATTAGGAAATTGACTTTGAGTCATTTTGACTTTTTTTGTTAAATCTTTTTCATTTAAATCAAAATCAGTTTTAAATATTTCCTTACCTTGATCAGTTTTTTTTAGTTCATTGAATACCTCAATAGAGGCTAAATATCCAACAATGAATGCATCTACTGCTCTTGGATTTGATATTCCACCAAAAGATCCAAGAGAGATTTCTTTGTATTTATCTCCTTGTTGGAGACCTCAAATTATAGCACTCATTCCTGCATAAAAGCCAGAAATATCTCCTCTAAAGCTAAATGCAAGTTCATTTGTTGCAGAGCTTTCTCCATCTAGGAAAATAGTTGAACCTTTACCACTCATTACTTCTGGTGCATAATTTTCACCTTCCCCAGGCATTGCATGGTGAAAGCCAGGTAATAAAATAGTTTTTGCCCCATTATTTCTGGCATTTCTATATTGATTTTTCATTACCTTTGAACTACTATTTTCTGGTTCAATTTTAGATATTTTTAAATCTTTTTTTTGAAGAACTTCTTGAAGAAACTCATTTCCTGCTTTAAAAGTGGATTCATTAAAAGATTTATCAGAGATTTTACCTGCATCTGTTACTAAATATATTTCTGATATTGCAGATAATTTACTACACGAAACTAGACTAGAAGTTGATGAGCAAACAACAACTCCAGCCATTAATCCTGAAAGTAATTTTTTCACTTCGTTTTTTCTCCTATATTTATTTATTTGTGTAAACTAATTATTGCTATTATTTTTGATAAAAAGGACTTTATATATGTAAATTAAAAATTCCTTTAATTTATTTGCTTTTAGGTAATGTATTGGTACATTGTAGAAACATCAACCCTTTATGTCGACTTATAAAAGCTGTTATTTAATTTACACTTTTATTATAGAATGAATAGTTTTAAAATAAGAATTTTATTTATATTATTTTCAAATTTTATTAATAATAAAATATAATATAACAAGGTGAAAAAAATGGACTTTAAAATAATTAAAAAAGACTTAAGAAAGCCAATCCTATGATTTGCATCATTGACATTATCTTTCATGGTTATTTCTTCAATTATAATTCTAAGCATAGGTAGTTTAGAATTACGAAAAAAAATATCTTTATTTTGTCAAATCAATCTTAATTTTTTATTAGTTTATATAGTATGTTTATTGACGAACTTAAGTAAAATTTCCATATCTTTATTTTACAATATAGAAGTTGTAACAAACTTAGAGACAAATGAAAAAGATATTAAAATTTTAAAGACCAGATTTGTAACTATCTTTACAATTATCTTTACAATTGGGGCATTCTTTATTGAATTAACCAGTGGTTCAATAATTGATAAAGTAAGTTGAACTCAAAAAGCATCTGAATCTTGATGAATATACTTTATTCTTTTTATTATAAATTTTATATATTTGTATTTATTTTTTGAAATAAATAAATATTTAATTACACAAAACTTAGAATTTAAAAATTCATATTTAGAATTTATTAAAAATCCACCAAAAAAAGAGGTTATAGAAAAAAACTAGACCTCTTTTTTAATTATAATTTTATTAATTTTTTTACCAATAGAATGAAATTTTTGCTCATATTCAGTTGCTATATTATCTTTCAATAAATATTTATTTGAGTATAGATCACTAGTTTTATAAAGAACTTTAAATTTAGATTCTCTAATCTGATCTAAACTAAAATTATATAATTGATCATTATCTGTTTTAATTTCAATAACTCCATTATTTTCTAATAACTCTCAATAAATTTCTAGGAAAGTTACATAAGTTAATCTTTTTTTATAATGCTTTGCTTTTGGTCAAGGATCTGAAAAATTTAAAAATATACCTTTTAAAGAGTTGGCTTCAAAAATATCCAATAAATTTTCAGCAAAATTATTTAAGAACAGTAAATTATTTAAATTAAAATTTTCTTTGTTAAGCGCCTTTTTTAAAGCAACTCCTATTACAGTACTTTCTTTTTCCATAGCAATAAAATTTTTATTAGAGTTTTGAATTGCTTGATTAACGACAAATTGACCCTTTCCACAACCTATTTCTAAAAATGTATCTTGTCTTTTTAGAAAAAAATTTATTGGATTAATTTTCTCTTCTGTAGTTATTAAGAACTTTAAGTTTTGTTCAATAAAATCTTTTGTTCAATTTTTATTTCTTAATCTCATATAAACTCCTTAAATATAACTTGCAAAGAAAATTAAACCTATTGAGAAAAATAATGCAGTTGAAAGAGCATCTACTAAAGTTGTTAATAACGGAGCTGCCATCAATGCAGGATCTAATTTCAGTTTTTTAGCAATTATTGGAAGTGTTCCTCCAATTAATTTTGCCATTATTAACGATAGATACATAGCAATTGAAAGTGTAGCAATTGTATATCATATTCTAGGATCCTTTAAATTGCCTTTAAACTCAATTGAGTAGATAATTACCATTCTTATAAAATTTACTAAAACAAGTATTAAGCCTGTAATGATAGCTACTCTAAATTCTTTCCACATTACTCTTGCATAATCTTTGGTTTCAACCTCTTTTAAAGATAATGCCCTTACAATCATCGTTGAAGATTGACTTCCAGCATTACCTGTAGTTCCAGAAATTACAGTTAACAAAGGAGTTAATAACATCATAATAATGTAACTTGGGTCTGAGATAGTGGTTTCACTTTTAGAGTGATAAATTTTTATAAAAGTTGAGATTATAATTTGTGAAAACGTAGCAGAAATCATTAATAGCAATAATCAAACACTTCTAGACTTAACCATTTTTCAAATACTTGTCTTAAAATATTCATCGTCTGTTGGACTTATACCAGCCATTTTATGGATATCTTCAGTTACTTCTTCTTCAATCACATCCAAAACATCATCCACAGTAACAATCCCTACAAGTTTTTGTTGAACATTAATAACTGGAAGAGTTGTAATATCATATTTTTTAAATAGCTCTATAACGCTTTCTTGATCATCTTTTGTATAAGCAAATATAACTCTTTCATCCATTACTTCAGATAATAGTGATTCTCCTTTTGAAAAAACTAAATCCTTTAATTCAACAATTCCCTTTAAATTATTTAAATCATCGACTACATAAAATGTATTATGATCTTCTGACTCTTCATCTCTTTCTCTAATTTTTTCAATTGCTTCTGTAACAGTTCAATTAATTTTAAATCTAGTATAATCAACACTCATAATACTTCCAGCAGTATCATCGTTATATTTTAAAATACTATTTATTTGAGCCCTAGCTTCCGCAGTTGAAGCTCTTAGAATCTTCTTTACAATATTTGAAGGCATCTCCTCTAATATATCTACAATATCATCTGTATATAATTCTGAGAATAACTGACTAACTTGTTTTGAAGACATTTTGTTAATTATTTCTTCTTGAATATCTGTATCAAGATGAGGAAATATTTCACTACTTGTATCATTTGTGAATAATCTTAATGCAACAATTATTATTTTTTCATCTAATTTTTCAAGAGCCTCAGCAATATCTTGTGGATAATGATTTTCCTCTAATTTTCTTAATTCTTTAATATCATTTGCTTGAATCGCTTTTTCAATTTCTTCACTTAACGTCTTTAACTGTTCTTCTCTTTCCAACATATTATTCCCTCTTATTTCTTATTTATTTAATAAATATTTTAACTCATCTGATATATTTTCTCTTGGTTCTATTGAACTTCCAATTAATTCACCAGTAAATAATTTAACTCCCAACTGTTTAAGATGTTTATAAATTAAGTAGCTATTTACTGATGAAGCTACTAATTTTGCCTCTAATTTTTTTGCTATTTTCAAACTTTCAATTACTATATTTTCATTTTCCTTTACAAAATTTATTTTTTTTGCTATTTCATTTTCTAGAACAATAAAATTAGGCTTGTAAGAATTTAATAGAGTAAAGTCTGTTTTAAGAGAACCAAAATTACTTATTGATATTTGGATCCCGTGTTTTTTAAGTCTTTCAATATTTTTCTCTAACTCTTTTTTATCATCTACTTCTTTATTTATATCAAAATTAAGCACTAATTTAAATAAGTTTATTTTAAGATTTTTTAATTTTAAAATAAACTCATCTGAATCAAAATCCTTATCAGATAAATAATCACTGTCATAATTTGTAAAAAATTTCTTATTCTTTATTTTATCATTTTGCTTAGCCATTTTTTTTAATGAATGAAGTGAGATATATCTCAAAAATAAAGATGATAAACCCATATCCATTATCAATTGACTTTTTTGAGAAAATTCATCTGCATTTATATCCATACCACCTATAAGACCGTTTAAAAAATAATACTCAAAGTCATTTTTATCAGTCGAATAAATTGGTTCAAATAGAGTTACAAACTGATTTAAATTTGCAATTTCATTTAGAGACAACATTTTCTTATTTTGATTTTTCTCTTTTATTATTTCCATCGGATTAACAACTATATTTTCATCTTGATATTTAAGTAACAAATCTTTTTCAACATGTAAATTATATTCTAATAAAGTATCTAAATTATTTGAATGCAGTCCATAGAAAGAGCAAATAGATTTTAATTTTACACTAATCTTATAATTGGAAATTATAAATGAGGTATTGACCTTAGAAAAAATCTCTTTAATTTTTTTTAACTCCAAATTATTTTTTTCACTAAATTCATCTTTAATTTCAAATGGAATAAATGTTGCAAATGTTTTATAATTTGGTTTAAAGAATATTGCATTAGGAAATTGTTTTTGCAATAAAGTATAACTTTCCTCTGAAATTGAATTTACAACTTCCTCTCTTATACTTCCATTTACTTTTGCTTCAAACTTTTCAAAATTTGAAATAAAATATGTTACATATAATCCATACTTATATTTATGTTCTTGAATCTTATTTGATATTTGTTGATGGGCTGATGTAAAGTTCAAATAATAAGTATTATCATATACTACAATATTTTGAAGTTTTAAAGCATGCAAATATATTTGATTGATAACAGCAATATATGCATAGGCCAAATAACCACTTCCTAATCAAAAAAGTAAGTTTGTTAAATTATCAAGCGCTTGTGAATTTTTAATTGTAGCTAAGGCTCAAATTAAGCCAACTATAAGTATGCTAATTGTTGTTATTGACCAATTTGACCAATTTGAAACATTAATTCAAAATCTTGATATTAAGTAATTTACAACAGGAATTATGTAAGCCAACGTTAGCATTGTTATATTTCAAGCCCCAGTAGGTTTACCAAAGTAATTACTAAAAAGTGAAGAAAAAACTGCTAAGTTTAAAATGTTACAAGTCAAAATTCCAATACCACTAAATGGTGAAATAAAAACTATAGCAACTCAATATAAAAAAGTTGGTAGCAAAATTGTTATTCCTAAATTACCAGTGTTAATTCCAAGAATTGAAATTATAATAAGAGAAAATGTTGAAACAAAACCTAAAATAAAACCTAAAAGTATTTCATAATATATTTCTATTTTCTTAAATAGATGTCTTGTTAAACCTCAAACTAAAGTATAACAAAAAGCAATAATTGCTGTATAAGAGAGACATGTAATTAAAACACTTATAATATCCATAAAATTACATTCCTTTCTTACAAAACAATTAAGCATAAAAAAATGGTGGAGATGGCGGGAATCGAACCCGCGTCCAAAATACTCCAACCCATAACATCTACAGTTTAGTTGTCTCTAACTTACACTAAAAACCAACAGAGTCAACAAGATTTAAATTTCTAGCGCTAATAATTATTTTCAAACAAATTTATTATTAGAATCATTTGTTCTATTGTGCTAGGTAATACGTTAATCAATGAAGCACAAACACACTTCATAACGTTGAAATACTATAAACTTTAAAAGTTTATTAAGCTGCTAAAGCAACTCCAGCTGATGCATTATTGATCATAAATGCTGGCATTTCAAATTCATTTTTTTCTTCGTTTGCATTTTATCAAACCTAGTAGTATTAAGGTCTACCAAACCACTGCAGTTATGAGTCAGCCATATCCTGTCGAAACCGGGACACCCCCATATTTATATTATAAAACATTATTCATACAAATTTTAGGGCTATTAAATTTTTTATAAATAAGTTGCTTTATCCTAAAAATCAACTATTATTTAAGAGGAGGAAAAAAAATGACTAAAACATCAAAAAGTTTAGGTATAGCGGGAACTATAATATCAATGGTTTTTAGCGCCCTAGTAACAGTATTAGCAAGTATTGCCATAATAAGCACTACTCCAATAGTACAACAAGAATCAGAATCATTATTTTATATAGTTTCAATTATATTACTAATTGTTCCAGTATCAATTTCACTGATTTTATACATTATAATTTTAGTATTTTTAAAGTCAAAGAACAAAAAAAGAGTATTTGCAGCAGGAATAATGGAAATAGTTGTATCAGGTTTATCACTATTATCATTATTGACAAGTAACTATGGTTTTTTAAATATAGTGCCCGCTGGTTTAATGCTTGCAAGTGGTATTATGATTTGTGTAGAGTATAGTAAATACAAAAAGGAAAATGAAAATAATTTAACAGAAGAAAATAAAGATATTTAAAACTGATTAAAATTTGAAGATTAAATATAATTCTCTAAATATAGATATGACTAAAAATCAAAAGTTTATATAAGGAGATTTTTTTTTATATAAAAATAAAAAAAATCTTATAAATTAATATAAGATTTAATAAACTATTGTTCTTCAGGAATTAAGATTAATATACCAGATACCAACCCTAATAATCCCATAAAAAATATACTACAAATTCCTAAAGCGATATGCGGCTGGTTATCACCAATACTTTTTTTAGTAGCTATTGTCATTGGAATCATTCAAATTAATGGTATTAGCAAAAACGATACTAATACTGTACTTATAATTGAACAAATATATGCTGCTTGTCTCATTTTGTTTTTCCTTTTTATAACGATTTCATTATAACATTTATTAAAATTTAATAAAATATTTTATGAGTAGAAAAAAATTCTACTTTATTTTACTTAACCTTCTTTCAATATCTCTTTTTTTAATTGTTTCTCTTTTATCAATTTCTTTTTTTCCCTTACCTAAAGCTATCTCTATTTTTGCCAAGTTATCTTTCAAATATAATTTTAAAGGAATTAGAGTAAGGTTCTCTAATTGAACTCTCTTTATAATTTTTTTTATTTCACTTTTATGCATAAGCAAAATTCTATTCCTAGATGGATCTTGTTTAATGTGATTTGCAAATTCATAATTTTTTATATTCATATTTAAAATTTCGACTTGACCTTTTCTAATAAGAATAAAGGATTCCTCAATAGACACATCTTTATTTCTAATTGATTTAATTTCTGGACCAGTTAAAACTATTCCCACTTCTCAAGTATCTAATATTTCATAATTAAAATATGCTTTTTTATTTTTTAATAATACATGCTCACCCATATTTATCACCACCGTTAAACAAGCACAAAGTCTATAATTCTTTTTTTAACATCTGCATTTTTTACTTTTATTTTTACTTTTTGGCCTAGTCTAAGAATTTTGTTTTGTTTGTTTACCATAATACTTGTCTTTTCTTCAAAAGTAAAGTCAGGAAGCTCTGAGATATGAATTAATCCTTCAACACAATTT
Source organism: Spiroplasma endosymbiont of Dioctria linearis (assembly GCF_964030865.1). Classification (NCBI taxonomy): domain Bacteria; kingdom Bacillati; phylum Mycoplasmatota; class Mollicutes; order Entomoplasmatales; family Spiroplasmataceae; genus Spiroplasma; species Spiroplasma endosymbiont of Dioctria linearis. Next base: position 976,726 of record NZ_OZ034984.1, read on the forward strand.
TCTAGTTGAACAAAAATGCCAAATTTTAAGACTGCAGCTACTATTCCCTCATACTCTTGACCAATTTTAGATTGCATATATTCAGCCATACACACTTTATTAACTTCTCTTTCAGCTGATACTGCTTGTTTTTCAGTGTCATTAATAATTCCACAAGCTTTTAAAACAAAATTTTTATTTTGCTCCAGTTTTAGTTCTCTTAAATCCTTACTAATTAAGTACTGCTTTAAAAATCTATGAACAATTAAATCACTATACCTTCTAATTGGACTTGTAAAATGTGTATAACAATTACTTGCTAATCCAAAGTGACCTATATTCTCCAATTCATATGCAGCTTTTTCCATAAACTTTAATAAAGTAACATTAATAACATCTCTTTCAGTAGAATCTGTTATTTGACTTTCAATTTGAGTTAATGCATGTTTAATCATTTTGGGATTTATTTTATCTAACTCATTTAATTTTACATTTACTCCTAAAGCTCTTAATATTGAATGCCATTCAATAAGATTTTCTTCTTTTGGAACATCATGATTTCTATAAATAAAGGGCAATTTCTTTTCAAAAATAATACTTGCTACGCATTCGTTTGCACTTACCATGAAGTTCTCAATTAGTTTTTCACTAATACCTCTTCCACGCTTTGCAATTTCAATTACATTAGAATCCTTATCTAATATTATCTTTGGCTCTGCAATATCAAATTCAATTGCTCCTCTATTTGATCTTTCCACATCAATTATTTCATGAAGCTCTTTTGCTATCATTAGCATATCTATAATTTCTTCTTTAATGTCTACTTTTTTTTGAGAATAAAGTTCATTAACTTGTTTATAAGTTAAACGTGCTTTTGATATCATAATTGATTCATAAACTTTTTTATTTATAACATTCCCTTTTAGATCAAAATCCATTTCTGCTACCATGCAAAGTTTTTCTTCATTGGGATTTAAACTACAAACTCCATTAGATAATTTTTCAGGAAGCATTGGTATTACTTTGTTGGCTAAATAAACAGAATTACCTCTAAATAAAGCTGTGTTATCTAAAGGTGAAAATGGAGTTACATAATAACTTACATCTGCAATAGCTACAATAAGTTTATATCCCTTATTTGTTTTTTCAACATAAATTGCATCATCTAAATCTTTTGAATCTGCACCATCAATTGTTACTAAATTTTTATTAATTAAAGAATTAGAAAGTCTTCTTTTAATTTTTTCATCTTTATAATCAATTGGCTTTGCAACCTCAATTGCATTATCCAATGTCAAATTATTAAATTCTGGTTTAATATCAAATTCATAGGCAATTGAAATAATTCTATCTATTGCCTTATTTGCATCTCCAATTATTTTTTGAATTCTTGTAAATAGTTTTCTATCTCTTACATCTAATATTTTAACTTTTACAATTAAATCTTCTTTTAACTTAAAATCTTTCAAATTAACTAATACGATTCTATAATTCTTAAATCCGGGTTCATTGGGAATAAAATCTATAAACCTACCACAACTACTTTTTCTCATTTCTCCAATTAATGATGTTTTAGTTCTTAAAACAATATCTTCTACATTTGCTTTAAGTCTATCATCATTTTCTTTTTGAACAGTAAAAATAACTTCATCAGATGAAATAGAACCATTAAGTGCATTTGGAGGAACAAAGAAATCATCATCTTCACTGTTTAATTCTTTTATAAATCCAAACCCTTTATCATTTATTTTTATTGACCCAATTCTATATTTTTCTCCAACAAAATAAATAACATTTTCTTTAGTCCAACCAATTAAATGCTCTTCTTGAAGTAATCTTAAAGCATCCGTAATACTTTCATATTTTCCATTAATATTATTAGTTAAGTCATTTAAATGCAGTCTATCTTTTTTCTTTAACCGCTCCAATATTATATTTTTCATAAATTCTCTTTCTATTAAAAAAACACTATTAACTTAGAACAGTGTTTGAAATAATTCCCATTACAATTGTAATTATAAATAGTGTAATTCCTAAGCTGAACATCCAAATTGATGTTGTCTTATCCATACCTCTCTCTTTGGAGTTTGAGAATAATTCATCATTACCACCATTTAATGCACTTAATCCAGTTTGCGAGCTTTTGTTCTGTACTAAACCAACAATTATCATTAATATTGAGACAATTAAACCAAGAATTTCAAAACCTAAAATTATTTGATTTGCTAGTGTTTGTTGTGACGCTGTTCCGGCAAGTAAATTCATACAAGGCCTCCATTCATTAAATATATAATACTACAATTGCTACAAAAAAAGAATATTTTATACATCTATCTTTCTATAAAATGGAATAATTAAGAGAATTATTCCAATAAGCATTATGAAAATTTATTATTTTCAAGTTATAATTAGTTTGGTGATAAAAAATGCAATGACTAGAATATATATTTAAATTTTTAGAAAAAATTTTTAGAAAAAATGCTTTTAAGGCTAAATATAAAACAAAAAATATGAAAAGTCTCAATAATATTTTAAAGAGTAAAAAGTGACAAGTAATTGATATTAGAAATAGTATTTCATATAACCAAAATCACCTTAAAGGATCTATAAATATTCCTCTACTTACTTTTAATTTAAAGTATTTTAAAATATTGGATAAAAAAAATAAGGTACTTATTATTGATGAAGATTCTAGAAGTCATTTATCTATTTATAAGAGTTTAAAAGCAAAGGGTTTTAAATCATACATTTTGTATGAAGGCTACAAAAATATTAAGAATAATGCGGATTTTGATAAATTAACTAAAGTTATTGTTTATTAAAAAATAAAAAAAACAGAATCTAAGTTCTGTCTTTTTTAATACTAATCTACGTCCCTAAAAAATTCAATTGGCTCTACATTTAGTGCTTTTGCTATTTTTTCAACAGATTTTAATGATATATTTCTTTTACCTCTTTCAGTATCGGAAATATAATTTCTGTGTAGCTCTGAAGTGAAGCTTAATTCTTCCTGTGTTAATTTTGCATCTACCCTTATTCTTTTCATGTTCTTACTAAATGTTTTTATAATGTTTTTTTCCATATTTATTCTCCAATTGTATTTGCCAATTTATTTATCATTCTAAATAAATTGCTTATTCCAGATTTTGTTATTGATATATTTTTATCGTTCATTAAGACTTCCAATTCTGAAAATGATGCGTCTGGATTCTCTAATCTTATTTCTGACAATAACTGAGCTTTAGGCGATAATTCTAGGAGAAGATTATTTTTTATAATCTTTTTAATCTCTTCTATCTGCTTTAAGCCAGTCTCTGACGATTTCTGCTGATTATAGATATCTATATTTATCATTCTATTTATATTGTTGCTAACATCTCTATTAATTCTTGTGTTTTCAAATTTCATAACAGAAATTGGAGCATCTATGAATTTTAGGAAATCAGAAACAGCTATAGATTTTTTAATATAGCAAACTATTTTATTTCCTTTATTTGTAGTTTTAAAGTTAAAGTGATATTTATTTAAAACTTTTCTAATATATTGAGCTGATTCATTTTCTTTAAATTGTAACTCTAAATGATAATTTGTAGTTTCAGGAGAATTAACACTTCCAATAGCTATAAATAGTCCAGAGATATAGGCTCGTGTTAATCCTTCTCAAGTTTTTTTAATATATTTTTCTAAATTAATTTCAATTATTTTATTTGCTAATTCTGGATGAAATATATCATTTTTTGATAAAAATTCAATGATATTTTCAGTTAGCGTAAGCTGATAACTTTTACTATTTCTAAGTTTTTGAACTTGTATAATTGATATCTCAATTTTTCCATTATATATTGTTTTTAAAAGCGAAAATACATGTCTAATAATGTTATTACTATTACTTGTAAGTCTTAAAGCAACTCCACTATTTGCATATATAATTTCACCATTATATTTTATAAAACCAGAGAGTAACATAATCTTTTGCTCATTTGTAAAAGTGTGGTTCAAAATTTCTTCTTTAACTTCCATTGCAAAAGACATATTACCCTCCTATTTTTTTTCTAATTTTTCTTTTAATTTTTGTCTTGCTTTTTCTTCTTTAATCTTGTTTTTCTCTATTTTCTTTGTTTCTATTTCCTTTTTAAACTCCTTATTATTTTCATGGTCTAAGTAGAAATATTCTTGTTCATATATAAAACCTGTAGTTCTAAATAAATATGGAAAAACAAATTGTGCCATTATTGCTACTAATAAACCAAAGAACATTGATAAACCAATTATGGTTAAAGATAAAGTTCTTTGATACATTAAGAATAAATGATCATCTGGTCTTCCTACTTCTAAAATGAATCTTACCAAGTTTCACGCAAAGAAATATGCTCCTGCTTGCACCCCCGATCTAATTAGAGTATAGTTTTCAGGGTTGTTACATTTGGATAAAAGTTTTCCTTGTTTTCATTTTCTTTTAACATAATTTTTATCATCAATTTTAGTTATTTCAGTCTTATAAAATTCAATTTCTTTTTTATGATGATTTGCATATACTTCTTTTTTTCAAATATGAAATTTAGATATTCCTTCATAATTTTCTTCAGGATTTACTTTTCAAGGTTTTTTCCCAAACCATTTACCAATGTTAGGTATTATAAAAGTTATTATTAACCATGCTGCTATTAAACTTATTGATTCATATAGAAATATTGGTGACATAATATATTCTGTACCAGGTGATAATTCTAAACCATTTAGTTTTTCCCCTGCTTTTCCATTATAAGTTCATACCATATTTGTTTTTATAAAATTTGGCAGTCACTTCAATGCAGTAGTATTACCATTATTTCATTCTGCTAATGGTTTACCAAATATTTCATGATTAAAGAAATTTCCTCATCTTCCAATTCCCTGACCAATAAGAATATTTGGGATTATGCAATCAGTATATACCCATAATGATACTTTCGTTCTTCTACCTAAAAAATAAAATATTATTAATCCTGCCAAAGTTCCAACATAAACTCCACCATGAATTGCCATACCACCATTTCAGAAAGCAAAGAGTCCAAAAAAACCAGAGTTATTTTGACCATAACCCGCTGCATTTAACTTACCAAAAAAACTTGCTCCTATTAAAGATACTGGAACAATTATAGCTGCTCCAATTCATAATTCAGTAAGTGAAACTCCTCTTCTATAAAGTTTTATTGCAGAGATACCGACAGCAAAAATAACTCCCAAAGTCATTGTTAGTGCATAAATATGAATAATTCCATAATCATCTCTAACAGTTCATCATTCTGTAGCTTCTTTTCAATTGTCCTTTTGTATTCAGCTATAAAACATTTTCTCAACACCTTTTTTAACTTAAATTATTTTAACATAGCAATTAATAAAAAACCTTGATAATTAATCAAGATTTTCAATATAATTTACAGCATTTTGACCCGCAATCGCTCCATCAGAAGTAGCTGTTGCAATTTGTCTAAATGGTGTATTTCTAACATCTCCAGCCACGAATAGACCTTCTATTTTAGTTTTCATTCTTTCATCACCAATAATGTGTTTTTCTTCATTTAATATCTGAATTTGTTTTACAAAACTTGTGACTGGATAATGTCCAATAAATGGAAAAACAGCATTAACATCAATTTTTGATGTATTATTTTCTAATACATTTTTGATTTTAATTAGTGAGACTTTATCACTACCTTCAATACTTTCAACAACTGAATCCAAAATAAATACTATTTTTTCATTATTTTTAGCCTTTTCTAATGTTTTATTATCAACTCTAAATTTCTTACTTCTATGAATTAAATATACTTTTGAGACAAATCTTGTTAAAAATATAGCTTCTTCAATTGCACTATATCCCCCGCCAACAACTGCCACAGGCATTTCCTTATAAAAGCTTCCATCGCAAACAGCACAATAAGAAACTCCCTTACCATAAAGTTCAATTTCCCCTGGAACCCCTAATAAATTCTCTTTTGTTCCAGTAGCAATTACTAGCGCTTTTGAAGTTAAAGTTTTTCCATTTTCTAATGTTATATTAAAGGATTCTTTTTTTTCAAAATCTTTTAAACCAGAGAACTCAAATTTTGCCCCCATTGCTGTTGCTTGCTCAAAAAAATGCATAGCTAAATCTGGTCCTTGAATATTTGTAAACCCTGGATAATTTTCAATTTCTCCAGTTTTAATAACCTTACCTCCAGGTGCTTCTTTTTCTAAAACAAGTACATTTAAACCTGCTCTACCAGCATATATTGCTGCACTCAAACCAGCAGGTCCTGCACCTGCTATTATCAAATCATAATCAACATTAATATGATTTTTCATATAGTCAACCCTCTTCCCTTCATTTTTTTGGAGCTATAAATTGTGCAAATATAATTACAGCCAATCCTAATAGCAAAAATCCTGCTAAAAATAAATAATTTAAAACCACATTATCTTTTACAGTTAATTCATAAGGATTTCTTAACTGATCAAGGATAAGTCTTATAATAGTATAACCTAAGATATATATTCCTGCTAATACTCCACTGTAAATAATTTTATAATTATTTGGATTATTTATCTCATATAGTTCTTTTGAATCTCTTTTTACAAAAACTATAAGTTGATTTTTTTCTAATTTCAATTTCTGTAATTCCACTTTACTACTATTCTTTAATTCCCTTTTAAAATTATAAAAATCTTGTTTTGTTATTTTATTACTTTTTAACTTAACTTTTTGCTTTTCAATTTCTTCATTATTTTTTCTAATTATAGATTGATACTTTTGCTTTGCCTTTATTGCTAATATTTTTCTTTTCTCTATTTTTTCTTGTGCTTTTTCAACTAAATCTTTTGGAGGTTCATACAATGTATAAGCTTTTTTTCAAACTCATGATGTTGATAAATATAACTTACCATCTTTATCCTTTAAATATTCAATAGTAGATTGTGTACTATAACTTTTTAAATCGCTTTCATAAATAGACTTAAAACTTTTATTTCATTTGCATGGGAAGTTTTCTGGGTCAACTTTTCATGGTTTTTTACTAATTACTTTTCATAGGTTAGCAAAAACAAAGGTGATTAAAATTCAAAGGAGTAATGTGGTAAAAGATTCATACAAAAATAGGGGTTCACGAAATTGAAGAGTTTCCAATTCCGAAGATGTAGTTAAATCTTTAAAATAAAATAATCTATGTCAAATAAAATTTGGCAATCAGTTTATTTTATTTAAATCATGTACTTCTCTTCCTAATATTTCATGATTAAATAAGTTACCTCATCTTCCAATTGATTGACCTAATAATATATTTGGAACAATGCAATCTGCATAAACATAAATTGAGATTTTAGTATATCTACTTTTATGTCATAGTCATAAAAAGGCAGCTGTTCCTCCACAAAGCATCGAACCAAAAAAACTCATTCCAGGTTCCCAAAAGAAAATTAACATATATAACTTTCATTGATCTCCTGATGATCCTAATTTTCCAAATATACTTGCTCCAATAATTCCCACAGGTAATGATATATATATTCCGTTCATAAAATCCTTTAGTGGAATTCCTCTTTTATATAATTTGAAAGCAGAAACAAATATTACACTTAAAACACCAGTAACAACTAAAAGAGAATATAAAAATGATAGTGAGTCAGATTCATATGGAATCTTTTCTCCATTTTCTCAAATAATATTAGATAAAAAACTAATCATTGTTAAATTTAATTGCTCTTTCGCTTAATACTTCAGTTTCATCTTTATAAAGTCCACTCTGTTTAATTTTTAATTTAGCAACTGCCGCTTCAATTATATTTGGAATATTTCTTCCTGAAGAAACTGGAATTTTAATATAAGGAACTAAAGCCCCTAATATTTCATATGTTGCAAAAGAGGTTCCCAGTCTCTCTGAATCATCAATACCATTTTTTTTAAATTGTGTTAATTCAATAACAAGATCAATTTTTGTTTTTTCTAAAATAACTTGATATCCATTTGTTTGTGAAACATCCACTATACCAATTCCTCTAACTTCAACTAAATTTTTTAATATTTCATGGCTTTTACCATATAATTCATTTGACTTTTTAGTAATAACTATTCTATCATCACCTACAAATAAGTGATTTGTTTTTACTAAGTCTAGTGTAATTTCTGATTTTCCTATTCCTGATTCTCCAATTAATAACACACCCTTACCAAAGATATTTACACAAGAAGCATGTACTTCAACTACAGGTGCAAAATAATCATCCATAAATTCAAGAACATTTTGAGTAAAATCACTTGTTGATTCTGTTCTAGTTCTAACAAGTAAAGAATCTGTTTCTTTAGCAACCTCAATTGCCAAATTATCTTCAAATTTATCTGTAAGAATTATCAAAGGTATGTTTCTTGAAAAAAGCTTCTGATATCTTAATCTTCTTTCCTTTTCTTCGAAGTTCATAATATACAAATATTCCTTTGTAGACATAACAATTATTCTATGAGACTTCTCTCCGCTTTCAAAGTAACCAGTTAGTTCTAAACCTGCTCTATTAATTCCATAGACATCAATTTGAGTTTCCAGCTTATTTTGACCTGAGACTACTTTTAATTTAAATTCTTCAATTATTTTTTTTGCATAAAGTTTACTCATTTTTTTTACCTCAATAGTAATTATATCTAATAAATTAATTAAAAAATCTAGATTTAGTAATCTAGATTTTTTAATAAGTATTCCGCTTTAAAACATCATACAAACTCAGTATTTCAGTTCTTTAACATCTTTCTTATAGGTAAAAATGTTGAATAAGTAAAGGAAATATAAATTGGTAAAGTTATTGGTAATTTAATTAATTTAGCTACAAAATCAACTCAAGCAGCATTTCCTTTTCAAGACATCATTCAAATTTGATTTAATATTAAACTTTGAAAAATATATGCTACTGAATATAAAATTATTACTTTTAATAATATTCTATTTTGTGCTCTTGTTAAGAAAACAAGAGATCCAAAAAATGCCAAAACACATTTACCAAACATATAACCACCATGATAACCGTAACTACTAGGCATAACAATTGCCATTAAGGTATCTGTACAAATTGCAGAGATAACTCCACATAATGGGCCAAATAAAAGACCAATTAGAAAGATAATTCAATCCCCTAAAGCTATATGAATATTTCCAAAAATTGGTGGAAAATTATAAGTGAAGCCGGTCAATACTGCACTACAAGCTGCAAATAGTGAAATTACAGTTAAGTGCTTTAAACTAATTTTTTTGAAAGTGAAGTTTTCTAATGCCAAAGCGCACAATAGAATACCTAGGACAAGAAATATAGCTGCAATATTTGTATATAAATATAAAGACATTTTACTCTTCCTCCATTCATTTATATATTAATGGAATAAAGTATAGACTTCCACAAACTAATATATTTTTATGTTTATTCTCTTTAAGAAAAACTTTTCAATCTTTAACAATTGTAAAATCTATAAAATCTTCTTTATTTATTTTTCAAGATTTTTTATGATCAAATTCTGTTAAATAAATTTTTCTATCTCTTTTTTTTAAACATTCCAGTATTTTCTTATAGTCTTTACCTTCACTTGCCCCAAACAAAATTATAAGGTCTTTAATTTCTTTTATTTGTTTAGATAGTTTTAAAGCTCCATCATAATTATGACAACCATCAATAATAAAAATTGGATCTTTCTTTAATAAGCTATACCTACCAAGTGGAGCTTCTTCAAATGAATTTACTGTAATACCCAAATAATTAAGTAATTCAATAGCTAATCCTTTATTAAAACTTTGAAAATATATTGGGTCCATAATTTTTTTTGTAAAAACCTTTGGATTATTATTTACTTTTTGAATAATTTTTTTATATTTTATATTATCTGCACTTAAAAATATTTTGACATTCTCTTTTGCTATAGTTAATTTTTGATAAATAATTTCTTCGATTGTATATCCCAAAACTTCTTGATGATCCATACCAAGAGAAGTTACACAAACTGCTAATTGTTTCTCAAAAACATTTGTTGAATCTTTTAAGCCACCAATTCCTGCTTCAATAACAGCTATATCAATTTTTAATTCATAGAAATATAGAATTACAATAAGAGTTCAAATTTCAAAAAAAGTTAACTCATATTTTTTAATTAACTTTTGGTTTTCTGCAAGCAGCCTTTTTAAATTTTCATCAGAAATCATTTCACCATTATATTGAATTCTCTCATTTTGATTTAAAAAGGCAGGTGATATAAATAGACCCACTTTTTTAAACTTGGTTTTTAGACCATTGAAAATAAATTGTGAAGTTGATCCTTTACCATTTGTTCCTACAACATTAATAACATTAAAACTATTTTGAGGATTACCAATATCTTCTAATAATTTTTTTAAATTATAGTTCTTTTTAAAAATTATTTCAGAAGGTATTAAATTTTCTTCGACACTAATCATTTAAATACTCCTTTAAATATTTGGCAGTAAAACTGTCTTTATTTTCAATTATTTGTTCTGGTGTACCAGTAGCAAGAATAGTTCCTCCTCCACTTCCACCTTCAGGACCTAAATCAATCACATAGTCTGAAACTTTTATAAAATCAAGATTATGCTCAATTGTCAAAACTGTATTTCCTTGATCAACTAAAATATTTAAAACACTTATTAATCTTTTTACATCATCAATATGTAAACCTGTTGTTGGTTCATCTAATAAAAATAAAGTTTTTCCAGTTTGTCTTTTTAATAAGAAAGTTGATAATTTAACCCTCTGTGCTTCTCCACCAGAAAGAGTTGTTGCATTCTGTCCTAATTTTATATAACCAAGACCTACTGCTAGTATTGTTTCTAACTTCTCTCTAATTTTAGGAATATTTTCAAAAAAATCATGAGCTTCTTGAACAGTCATACTTAAGACATTTCATATATTTTTTCCTCTATATTTTATTTGAAGAGTTTCTTCATTATATCTTTTTCCATCACATATTTCACAAACCACTTCTACATATCCAAGAAATTGCATATCAACACGAACGACACCATCTCCTCAACATGAATCGCATCTTCCACCAGGAACATTAAAACTAAATCTTCCCTTTTTATAACCCCTAATTTTAGACTCGGGAATTTCTGTGTAAAGATCTCTAATATCATCAAAAACAGATGTATATGTTGCTGGATTAGATCTCGGTGTTTTACCAATAGGATCTTGTGATACATAAATTATTTTATCAATGTTTTCTCAACCTTTCATTGATTTATATTTACCTGGACGAATTAATTCTTTGTTTATTTCTTTTTTTAATCCTTTATAAATAACTTCTTCAACCAAAGTTGATTTTCCACTTCCACTAACTCCTGTAACTGAGATAAATTTACCTAATGGGAGAGTTACATCAATATTTTTTAAATTATTTTCACTAGCACCCTTTATTTCAATTTTTAAGCCATTACCACCCCTACGTTTTTTTGGGGTAGGAATTGATAATTGCTTAGATAGATATTTTCCTGTTAAGGAATTTGGATTTTTACAAATATCTTCATATGTACCTTGTGCTGTAATATTTCCACCTTCAACTCCAGCACCAGGTCCAATATCAACTATTCAATCTGATGCTTTCATTGTATCTTCATCATGCTCTACAACAATTAAAGTATTTCCTAAATCTCTTAGTTTTTTTAAGGTAGTAATTAATTTATCATTGTCTCTTTGGTGTAAACCAATTGAAGGTTCATCTAGAACATAAAGAACGCCTGATAATTTTGAACCTAATTGTTTTGCTAGTCTAATTCTTTGTGCTTCTCCTCCAGAAAGAGTTGTTGCACTTCTAGAAAGTGTTAAATAATTTAAACCAACCTCATTTAAAAAACTAATTCTTGAAACAAGTTGATTTAAAACAAGACTTGCAATTTTTGCTTGTTGCTCATTTAAATTTAAGTTTAGTAGGAAAGTTAACTCCTCTTCAATAGTTAATTCTACAAAGTCAGCAATTGAGATGTCATTAATTTTAACGCTTAATGCAATATCATTTAATCTTTTTCCCTTACAAGTTTTACAAACTTTTGACATCATATATTTTCCATAATATTTTCTATTATCTTCTGATTTAGTTTCAATATATTTTCTTTCAATAATATTTGCAATTCCTTCAATATAATCAAAAGCTCTTAATGTATTTCCACTAACAGTAGTAATTTTAGTTTCAATTGGCTCATCACTTCCATATAAAATAACATTTATTTGTTTTTCATTTAATTTATTTATTTGTGAATTTATATCAATTAAATAATAATCACAAAGTAACTTAAATTTTTGTCATTCTATATTTGTTGAATCAACAATATTTTTATAATATAAAATACCACCTTCACGAATAGATAATGATGGGTCTGGAATTATCAGACCTGGATCTGCTTCTAAATTAACCCCTAAACCTGAACAAGTTTCGCAAGCTCCATTTTTTTTATTAAAAGAAAATAAATTAGCCTCTAAGTTTGGAATTGAAAAACCACATTCACTACAAGAATATTTTGTTGAAAATAATTTTGTTTCATTATTTCTCTTTGGGTAATAAATTTTAATAAGACCATTTGAGTATCCTAACCCAACTTCTATTGCTGAATAAATTCTTGATTGAAGTTCTTCATCTCCTGCTTTAAAAATTAATCTGTCTACGACAATATCAATATTATGTCTTTTATTTTGTTCTAATTGAATATCTTCTTCAAGATTTCTTACTTCGCCATTTATTTGAACTCTTAAAAAATTTTCTCTTTTTAATTTTATAAAGAGATCTTTATGAGTTCCTTTTTTATCTCTTACAACTGGAGCTAAAATGAAGATTTGATCATCTTCTTTTGTTTCTTTTTTTAATGTCTCTATAATTTCTTTAAGAGATGATGTTTTAATTGGGCCATGACCATTTACACAAAATGGAGTTCCAATATTTGCAAATAATAATCTAAGATGATCATGTATCTCTGTTGTTGTTCCTACAGTTGATCTTGGATTATGACTTGTTGTTTTTTGATCAATTGAAATAGCAGGGCTTAAACCTTCAATTTCGTCAACATCAGGCTTTTCCACAGATTTTAAAAATTGTCGTGAAAATGAAGATAATGATTCAATATATCTTCTTTCACCTTCAGCATAAATAGTATTAAAAGCTAGTGACGATTTTCCACTACCAGATAAACCTGTAAAAACTACAAGTTTCTCCTTTGGAATTTCTATATCAATATTTTTTAAATTATGCTCTCTTGCTCCTTTTATAATAATTTTTTTGTTCATAATAATAACCTTTACCCTTCTGCTTGTAACTCTAAAATAAGATCTCTAAGTTCAGCTGCCTTTTCATAATTTTGTTCTTTTGCAACACTTAACATTTGTTTTCTTAAATCAGAAATTAAATCTTCCTTTTTCTTTTCTTTTTCTTTTTTCTTTAGTTTTTTTAATTCATCAACTTTATTTCTAATATTTGAATCAGAAATAATATCTGTAATTTTTTTGATAATAGTTTTTGGAGTAATTCCATGAAGTTCATTATATTCTTTCTGAATATTTCGTCTTCTATCAGTTTCTTCAATTGCTTCTTTCATAGCAGGAGAAGTTGAATCCGCATAAAAAATTACACGACCTTCAGAGTTTCTAGCAGCTCTTCCTATTGTTTGAATTAAACTTCTTGTATTTCTTAAAAACCCTTGTTTATCTGCATCAAGAATACAAACTAAACTTACTTCAGGAATATCTAAACCCTCTCTTAATAAGTTAACACCAACAATAACATCATAAACACCTTTCCTTAAATCAGTTAGTACCTGATTTCTTTCCAAAGTTTTTAACTCTGAATGTAGATAGGCTACTTTTAAATTTCTTGATTGTAAGTAAGTTGTGATATCTTCAGAAATTCTAATTGTAATTGCAGTTATAAAGACCTTTTGTTTTTTTGCAACTACTTTATTAATCTCATCTACAATATCATTCATTTGATTAATAGTTGAGCGAATTTCAATTTGAGGATCTACTAATCCTGTAGGTCTAATGATTTGCTCAATTACATCATTATTAACTAAATCAAGTTCATACGGACCTGGGGTTGCAGATGTATAGATAACATTTTTTAATTTACCTGCAAATTCTTGAAACTTCAAAGGTCTATTATCAATAGCGCTTGGTAATCTAAAACCATGTTCAACCAAAGTTTCTTTTCTACTTCTATCAGTATTGTACATAGCATTTAGTTGAGGAATCATCATATGAGATTCATCTATAATAGTTAAAAAGTCTTCACCAAAATAATCAATTAAAGTAAATGGTGGAGTACCTGGAGTTCTAAAGTCTAAGTGTGGTGAATAATTTTCAATTCCACTACATATTCCAAACTCACTCATTGTTTCCATATCATATTTAGTTCTTTTCATTAATCTATCTGCTTCAATAAATTTTTTTTGATCTTGAAATCATTGAACTCTTTGATTTAATTCTTTACCAATATTTTCTACAACTAATTTCATTTTATCAAAGTTTGTAACATAGGCTGCAGCTGGATAAACTGTAAACATTCTAATTTTTTCTAAAACTGTATTATTTAATACATCTATCATTTCAATTGCTTCAATCTCATCTCCAAACATTGAGATTCTAATATGATATTTATCAGTTCAACTTGGTGCAATTCTTATAACATCACCCTTTGCGCTAAAATAACCCATAGCTAAATCATTTTCGTCTCGAGTATAACCTGTTTGAACAAGAAAAGTTAATAATTCTTTTTTAGATAAAACTTGACCAACCTCTAATTCAAAAAAAACATCTCCGTACTCTTTTGGATCTTGTGTTGCATAGATACATGCAACAGATGCCACTACTATTGTATCTCTTCTAATCATTAGAGCGTTCATTGAACTTAGTCTCATCATTTCTAAATCATTATTTCTTTTTGCATCTTTATCTATATATAAATCTCTTGATGGAATATATGCCTCTGGTTGATAAAAGTCAAAATTAGAGACATAATATTCAACTCTATTATTTGGAAATAGTTCTTTTAGTTCAATATACAATTGCATTGCTAATGTTTTATTATGAGCTAAAACAAGAGTTGGCTTATTCATTTCCTGAATTACATTTGCCATCGTGAATGTTTTTCCTGTTCCTGTTGCACCCATTAAAACTTGATGTTTTACATTGTTTTTTAAACCAGAAATTAACTTCTTAATTGCATTGGGTTGGTCTCCATCTGGTTTATATTCTGTAACTATACTAAATTTTTGATTTTTACTTTCCATTTTATTACCTCTTTAATAAGACCTAAAAAATCTAGAGATTGGCCCCTAGAAATAATATTGCCTAGCAATATTTTACATAGATTAATTAAAAAAACAAGACATTTGTCTTGTTGTAAAAAATAGAAAAAAATATTTTATCCAATTTTTGTTTTTGTTTGAACTTGTTCAGTGTCTTCAATATCATCTTCTGAAATTGAACCATCTGGGTTAGTTTTAAATGTTTTTTTAACTTTACCATTTTCATCTAAAACTTTAAATTCTTTTTGTTTTTTTTCTAATTCAGTTGCTAGTGCCATTAATATCTGTGTTTCAATTAGTAGTTTTGTTTTTTCAGCTTCATCAGTTTCTTTTTTAGCTAATTTTTCGTAACTTGCTTTAACATCTTTTGCAGTAAAGATTTTTTTCAACTTAAATTTAGTTACCATTCTTTCAACTTCTTCAAAAGGAATTTCAGCTGATTGTTTTTGTTGCTGAGAAAAAATTTCATCAAGTTTTTTCATTAGACCCTCAAGAATTGCATATTGAAATTTAACTTTTTCTAACTCTTCTTTTTTGCCTTTTAATTCCTTTTTAAGTTCTTTAAATCTTTTATCAACATTTGCTCTTGCAAATTTTTCTTTAGGAATTTTTCATTCTTCTAGAATTTGATCGATATCTTTATCACTTATATTAATAGTTTTTGGTTCTTCATTATTAAATTCAATAGTTTTTTCATTTGGTCCAACTTCTCTTACAAATGATCCATATAGTTTAATGATTGTTTCTTCTGCAATCATTATTTTCATTTTATTGAATAGCCTAGCTGATTCTTCTACATATTCATGCAATGGATTATTTTGTGCATATTGTTGTAAATAAATACCACTTCTCAATTTTTGATTTATATTAATGTGTTTTTGTCAATGATAGTCAAGTGATTGAAGAATAGTTCTTCTTTCCATTTCACTTATAACTTCTTGTGGTACAGAGTTTGTTTTGCTTAAATATAATTCCATCATACTTTCAGAGATCTTTTTTGCAATTTGTGCTTTTTCTAATCCACCAAAGTCTTTTTCACTTAATGAACCTTCAATAACAAATCTTGAGTTAATGTCTTTTATTAGAGAAGAAATATTAATTGTTCTTTCTCCTCTAACAAGCTCTGAGTTTCTTTCTACAATTTCATATGCAATTGTATATTGAAATCTTGCAATAACTCCCTTTAAAGTTTCTTGTTCTAGAATTGAATCTCTTTGTGAATAAATAGCTTCACGTTGTTGTGAAAGAATATTATCGTAATCAAGAACATTTTTACGTTGATCAAAATTTAACCCCTCAAGTTTTTTTTGAGCATTTGTAATTGCTCTTGTAAACAATCTTGATTTAATATGATCATCACCCAATTTTAAAAACATCTGTCTTAATTTAGGAGCTGAGAAACGAATCATTAATTCATCTTCCATAGAAATATAAAATCTTGAACTTCCAGGATCACCTTGTCTACCAGCTCTACCTCTTAACTGATTATCAATACGTCTTGCTTCGTTACGTTCAATACCCATAACAAATAGGCCACCATTTTTTCTAGCTTCATCTGAGAGTTTAATATCTGTTCCACGTCCAGCCATGTTTGTTGCTAATGTTATAGAACCTACTTGTCCAGCTTTTTCAACTATTTCAGCTTCTCTATGGTGATTTTTAGCATTAATCATTTCAAACTTTAAACCAGCTTTTTGTAAATAATGAGAAACTTGTTCAGAAGAATCAACTGATGTTGTTCCAATAAGTACTGGTCTTCCAGATTGGGTTACTTCTTCTAAGTCTTTTACTAAGTGTTTTAATTTAGCATTAATTGTTCCAAAAGTTAAGTCTGGTTCATCTACTCTAATAATTGGTTTGTTTGTTGGACAAACAATAACTCTTGTATTATATATTTTTAAGAATTCTTCTTCCTCAGTTTTTGCAGTTCCTGTCATTCCTGAAAGTTTATTATATAGTCTGTAAAAATTTTGATAAGTAATTGTAGCTAAAGTTGTTGTTTCTTCTTCAATTTCAACACCCTCTTTTGCTTGTAACGCTTGTTGCAAACCATCACTATAAGCTCTACCTGGCATTGTTCTTCCTGTAAACTGATCAATTAAAATAATCTCATTACCTTGAACAGTATACTCAACTTCTTTTTTAAAAGTAAACATTGCTTTTAATGCGTTCATAATTAAGTGAAATACTTCAGTATTTCTAAAATCAAATAGATTATCAATACTAAAGAATTTATGTGCTTTTTGAATTCCGGGTTCAATTAAATAAACTTGTTTTGATTCTAAATCAATTTCAATGTCTGTTTTTTCATCCAATGATTTAGAAAATGAATCAGCTGCTTTATATAAATTAATTCTATTTTGGCTTCCCCCAGAAATAATTAAAGGTGTTCTTGCCTCGTCAATAAGTATTGAGTCAGCCTCATCAATAATTGCAAAGTTAAGTTTTCTTTGAACTTTTTGATCTAAACGATATACCATATTATCTCTTAAGTAATCAAATCCCAATTCTGAGTTTGTTGTATAAGTAATATCTTTAGAATAAGCACTTCTTTTTTGCTCTTTAGATAAATCTCTCCCATTTAATCCAACACTAATTCCTAGCATGTCATAAACTTGACCATTAATTTCACTATCTCTTCTAGATAAATACTCATTAACAGTAACAACGTGAACTCCTAAACCAGATAAAGCATTTAGGTATGCAGGAAAAAGACCAGTTAAAGTTTTACCTTCACCCGTTCTCATCTCTGCAATATCACCTTGATGTAAAATAATAGCACCAATTAATTGAACTTTATAAGCTTTTAGTTTTAAAACCCTAAATGCAGCTTCTCTAACTACTGCAAAAGCTTCAACTAAAAGTTCATCTAAAGTTTCACCGTTTGCTAATCTATCTTTAAATTCTTGTGTCTTATTTGATAATTCTGTTTCACTTAATTTTTCATAGTCCGCTTCCAGTGAAATAATTTGCTCTGCTATTTTACCGTGCTTCTTAACTATTGATTTGTCTCTTGCCATTAAAAACTACTCCTTTTTTTGCTAAGTCAAAAATCTTAATCATTATACAATTATTATTGCCAAATAGAAAGTTATAAACGGAAAAATATTTCATAAAAATTTTTTAATATATCAAATATACGGTTATTTAAAATTTTTGTATGTAAAATTTACTATTAAACTAATTATATTATTTTAATAAAAAATAAATCCCAAATATAATTTAATTAGATTAAAATTTTAAATAAAATTCCAATTTCTATTATCCAATTAAAAAAACCAGTAAATAAAAATTACTGGTTAACTTGATTATAACTATAAATTATTTGATATATAAATGTTTTAGTAACTGAAAAACAACTCTACTATAACAACTCTACTATTTTAAACTGCAAAGCTCCTCTAATTTAAAAAGTTAAATGAACTTATTTATTGAATTTTGCCCTCTGCTTTTAATTTCTCTTTTAATTTTTCTAGCATTTCTTTTGTCATTGCATCTAAATTATACTTAGGATTAAAATCTCATTCTCTTCTTGCACAACTATCATCAATACTATTTGGTCAAGAATCTGCAATTTTTTGACGAGCAGTATCAACTTTATAATCCATTTTGAAATTTGGAATATACTTTTTAATTGATTCAAAAATTTCTTCTGGTGCAAAAGACATAGCAGTTATATTAAATGAATTTCTATGAATTAATTTTTTTGGATCTGCATTCATTAATTGGACAATTGCATCAATTGCATCATCCATATACATCATGTCCATTTTTGTTCCTTTATCAATATAACTTTCATACTTACCAGTTAATAAAGCTTGATAATAAATATCAACAGCATAATCAGTAGTTCCTCCACCAGGTTCAACTTTATATGATATTAATCCTGGGAACCTTACTGATCTTGAGTCAACACCATATTTCTTATTATAATAATTTGCTAATAATTCTCCCGCAACTTTTGTTACCCCATACATTGTTGTAGGGTTCATAACTGTATCTTGAGGAGTATTATTTGCTTCTGCATCTGGTCCATAAGCTGCTATTGATGATGGAGCAAAAAACTTAGTATTTAATTCTTTAGCTATCTCCAAAGCATTCATTAATCCAGTCATATTTAAATCTCAAGCAAATTTAGGGTTTTTTTCAGCAGTTGCTGACAATAAAGCTGCTAAATGAATAATTGTATCTACTTCATATTTTTTTGCCAATTTTAAAAATGATTCATAATTAGTGACATCTAATTTTTCAAAAATTCCCTCATCACAAATAAAATTATCTTCAAGTTTTCTTATATCTGTTGCTATAACATTATCCTTTCCCAAATCTTTTCTTAAACGTAAAACTAACTCTGAACCTATTTGTCCTAAAGCTCCTGTAATTAAAACTTTTTTCATATCTATTTCTCTCCTTTTGTTTTAATTTTCTCAAACTCTTCTGTAATAACTTTATAGACTTGATCTAACTGTTCTTTGGAATGTAATGATGAAATCATTAATCTTATTCTGGCTTTTCCTTTTGAAACTGTTGGATAAATAATGGGAGAAACTAAAATCTGTTTCTCAAATAATATCTTAGTTAATTCTGTAGCAACTGATTCTTCGCCTACCATAAATGGTGTAATTGGAGTTTTTGTATTACCAATTGAATAACCGTTATCAATAAATTTATTTTGAATATATTTTGTGTTTTCTCAAAGTTTCTTAATTCTATCATTTGATTTTTTCATCTCTTTTATAATTTTTATTCCAGCATAACAAATTCCTGTTTGTAGTGATGATGAGAATAAAAAGACTCTTGATTTTTGCTTTAGATATTCAATTAGTATTGACTTACCACAAATAAAACCTCCAACAAGTCCATAAGCCTTAGATAATGTTCCAACTTCTATATCAATTTTTCCTTCCAGACCAAAGTGTGCAATTGAGCCTTGACCATTTGGTCCAAGTACTCCTTCACCATGCGCATCATCAACAATACTATAAGCATTATATTTTTTTGCTAAATAGCTAATTTTATCTAATGGAGCAATATCTCCATCCATAGAAAAAACACCATCTGTGATAATAAAAATATTGCCTGTTACTTCATTAGAATTAATTTTTAATATATTTTCTAAATCACTCATATCACAATGTTTATAAACAGCTCTTTTGGCTTTTGATAAACGAATTCCATCAATTATTGAAGCATGATTCAACTCATCAGAAATGATTAAATCATTCTCATTTGTAATAGTTGGTATTAGTCCAGTATTCGCTTGAAATCCACTTTGAACAACTAAAGCATCTTCAGAATTTTTAAACTCTGCCAAAATTTTTTCAAATTCTCTATGAACAGAGTAACTACCAGAAATTGATCTTACAGCTCCAGGTCCCACTCCATATTTGTCTGCCGCTTCTTTAATTGCTTGGACTGTAATTGGATCATTTGCAAACCCCAAATAATTATTTGAGCACATATTTAAAAAATCTTTATTATTAATTTTTACAATATCACTTTGAGCTCCCTCAAGTATTTTGATAATGTTATAAAGTTTATCTTCTTTTCTAATTTTTAATTCTTCTTCTAAACGATTATATAAACTCATTTTATTCTCCTTTATTAACTTTCTGTCTTTTTTTAAGTAAATGAAACTCAACTAACATAGATATTGAGACATAAAATATAACAGCTATTGCTAATCATTTAAGAACTATATCAAAAGTTCTTTTGTCCATGCCTGCTCCCATTTGTAAACCTACAAAAATTAATAAAAAGGAACTTACAACACCAAAAATAGCTGATATTAAAATTAAATTGGACGTTTGCTGTAAATATTTCTTTCTTTTTATAAAAGTATAGGCTGCAGGCAACATGCATAAAGCTGATCCACAAGCCATTATAGGAAACACTACTTCTTGTTGTAATCCTAAAAAAGATAGTGTTGCCATTGCTGGTGCATATAGCCCAATTCCAAATGATTGAATCATTCCTAAAAAGAAGAATACAATTGTTCCAATAATAATTCTTCAAGGTTTATCCATAAGTGATGTTTGATCTCCAATATTTGATGTACTAATTACGTTAACTTGAGGATGAGTTAAAATCATTAGTATTGCTACAAAAAATAAAACTACCCCCATAATAATTTTTATTGAAGTTTGATCTTTTATCTTTGATACGAATAAGGAACCTACAAAAGTTCCACAAATAATTGCTATAACTAAAATTAATAGAGTTGCAATGTTTACTTGAATCGAACCAACAAATAAAGCTGACTCTATCAAAGCACTTACACCCAAAGCCACATTTAATGTGCCGGGTAACTTTGTATCATCTTTTATGGCTCTTGTTCCTTTTAATAAACCAGTAATAACTCCAAAAGAACCAACACCAATTGTATCTGTAAATCCTCCAGTAAAACCTACTGCTAAAATTACTTTTTCCCTTTGATTTACATCTTCATATTTAACTTTTAATGTAAATCAAAAATAAATTAAGCTAAATACAACTGCGGATAATAATAAAAATATGCAAATTATAAAAGCAACTAATTGCTCACCCTCTCAAATAACCTTCCCAGGATTTTGTCAAGGAAAAAAAACTAAATAATTAATTAAAATTGATATAATAGTTGCTACCATGGCAATAGAAAAAAATAACATCCATTTAGCAAATTTTTTCTTATGCTCTTGCTTTGATAATAGTAACTGTGATTCTTCTTTCACTATAATATTTTCCTTTCTCATTCTTTTATTTTTTTGGCTATAAAAACTTATAACCACTTATATAATATAAAAAAAAAAAAAAAACCAATATTTTATCCATTTTTTATTAAAATAATATAAATTTTTCCAATATAATATAATAAATTATTTTAATAAAAACTATTATTTTTTATAATAAAAGAGTAAAATAATTGTTGGTAAAGTTATGATAAGTTTAAATATATTAAGCAATAACAATATTGTGATAAGAAGCTTCTTAACTAAGAAATCAAGATTCACTACCTATATTTCAAAAGTAACAAATAAAACTGAATTAAAAAATTTTATAAAAAAGCATACTGATAAAGGAGCAACTCATAATTGCTATGCTTTTAAGTATGGCCATGATAATTTAAATTATGGATACAACAATGATGGTGAACCAAAGGGAACTGCAGGTGAACCATTATTAAAACTAATCGAAGTAAGTAATGTTACTAATATTATAATATTTGTTAAAAGATATTATGGTGGAGTAAAGTTAGGAACAGGCGGATTGCAAAAAGCTTATACTAATTCAGCAATTGAAATAATGAAGGAAAGTGAATTTAAAAAATTAAGACTTCTAAATAATATAAAAATAAATTTTAAAATAGCAGATATTAAAGCTATTAAATTATTTTTATTAAAACAAGCTGAAGACATTAATTATACGTATACTAAAGATTTGGTTACGGTAGAATTCAATTTAGATAAAATTGAAAAAATGGACTCTATTAAAGATAAAATAAATATTTTAAAAATTAAGCAGGGGTATTATTAAAGGAGAACAATAATGGATAAGAAAAAAGTTGTGATTATAGATGGTTACCATCTTCTTCACAAAGGTTATTATGGAAGTTTAAAGAGAAAAAAAGTTGCTATAAATAGAGATGGAGTTTTAATAAATGCTGTATATGTCTTTGTAGCAAACGTCTATCAATTAGTTCAATCAAATGAATATCATACTGTACTAGTTACATTTGATGTAGGAAAAGAATGTTGAAGAAAAGAAATATATCCAGAATATAAAGCAACAAGAAAAGAAACACCATCAGATTTAATTCCACAAATGCAATTAGTTAGAGATTTTTTAACAGCTGCAAATATACCATGATATGAAAAAGTTAAATATGAAGGTGACGATATAATGGGAACTATTTCTAGAATAGCTGTTAAACTTGGCTATCAAGTTGAAATAGTTTCAAATGATAAAGATACATATCAATTAATTTGTGATGATGTAAAGGTTGTTTCACAACAATCAAAAAAATGTAAACAAGAAATAATAACGAAAAAAGAAGTTTTTGAAAAATTTGGTTGCAAACCTTGTCAAATACCTGATATAAAATCACTATTAGGTGATCAATCAGATAATATAAAGGGTGTTAGAGGAATGCATTATAATACAGCAACAAAATTAGTTGCAAAATATGGATGTGTTGAAAATATTTATAAAAACTTAACTGACTTTCCTGAAGAGCAAAGAAAAAAACTTGAGCTTTGTAAAGAAAAGGTTTTAATGAATAAGCAAATTGCAAAAATATTAAAAAATGTTGATATTGGTAGAATTAACTTTAAACCTTTAAGAATTAACTACATAAGATTTATGGGTTTTCTAAAAAGAGAGAAAATGTGAGCATTTACTAAAATGATTGAAGATAAAGTTAAACAACAACTTACTTATAAAGAAAAAATAAAAACAGAGATACAAGAACTTTCTTAAATCTCTGTTTTTATTTTTTGACCTTTTTCATCAACCTCATAAAGTCTTTGAGTTAGTATTCTAATTTGATCTTTTGAAACTCTTATTATTCCTCTATGAAGGTGAATATATTTTATAGTTCCATCAATTTCATATTTCATATCACCAATAAGAAGTGTTGAAACAATTGAAGTATGGTTAGCATAAATTGTTATTTGTCCATCAGAAGTTCTTACATTTGCATATTCTACCTCTAAATCATCTATATATACACCCTCAGGAGTAATGATTTTTAATTTAGTTAGTTGCATTATTTTTTAGTTTTGAATCTTTCAATAACTTCTTCAACTGAACCCGCATACATAAATAAAATCTCAGGAATATGATCTAAACTACCATTTAATATAGATTCAAATGAACTTACTGTATCTTTAACTGCAACATATTTGCCACTTCTACCTGTAAACTTTTCACCAACAGTAAATGGCTGAGACATAAAGTTTCTTATTTTTCTTGCTCTATTAACTACAATTTTATCTTCTTCTGAAAGCTCTTCCATACCAAGAATTGCTATTATTGATTGTAGTTCCTTGTATTTTTGTAAAGTTTCCTGTACTTTTAAAGCTATCTGATAATGATTCTCTCCTACAATTTGTGGATCTAACATCCTAGAATTTGAATTTAATGGGTCAATTGCTGGATAAATTCCCAATGATGCAATAGTTCTATCCAAAACTACAGAAGCATCTAAGTGAGTAAATGTTGTAGCTGGTGCTGGATCAGTCAAATCATCTGCTGGTACATAAACTGCTTGTACAGATGTAATCGAACCTTTTTGAGTTGATGTAATTCTCTCTTGAAGTGCTCCCATTTCAGTTGCCAATGTTGGTTGATATCCAACAGCCGAAGGCATTCTTCCTAAAAGAGCAGAAACCTCTGAACCTGCTTGAGTAAATCTAAAAATGTTATCAATAAATAAAAGTACATCTTGATTTTTAATATCTCTAAAATATTCTGCAATTGTTAACCCAGTAAGAGCAACTCTCATTCTTGCACCAGGTGGTTCATTCATTTGACCAAAAACCAAAGATGTTTTATCAATAACACCAGCATCTATCATTTCAAAATATAAATCATTACCTTCTCTTGTTCTTTCACCAACTCCTGCAAATACAGAAATACCACCATGGGCTTTAGCAACATTATTAATTAACTCTTGAACAAGAACTGTTTTTCCAACTCCCGCTCCACCAAATAAACCAATTTTACCTCCTTTTGCAAAAGGCATCATTAAATCTATAACTTTAATTCCTGTTTCAAGAATCTCTGCAGAAGTAGCAAGTTCGTCATAATTTGGAGCTAATCTATGAATTGGCATTCTTTCCCCTTTAACTGGAGGTTTATCATCTATTGGGTCACCTAAAACATTGAACATTCTACCAAGAACTTTATCTCCTACTGGAACACTAATTGGTCCTCCAGTATTTGTTCCAATAATTCCTCGAACTAAACCTTCAGTAGGGCCCATAGCAATAGTTCTAACTAAGTCATCCCCAATATGTTGAACAACTTCTAAAACAAGTTTTATTCCATTATTATCCAATTCAATTGTATTATAAAGTTTTGGCATATCCTCTTGTTTGAATTTTACATCCACAACAGGACCCATTACTTGAACAACTTTACCTTGTGTAATTTTTTCTGTCATACTTATTACCTCTAATCTTCATTTTGAGCATTAGCTCCTCCAATAATTTCACTAATTTCTTGTGTAATATTTTCTTGTCTTTTTCTATTAAAAACTACACTTAAATTATCTGAGAGTTCTTTACCATTTTTATTTGCAGCTTCCATAGCCATTCTTCTACTTGCGTGCTCTGAAACTTGTGATTCAATTATTGTACCAAATAAAATTGTATTTAAATACATTGAAACACTTGTTGTTAGTACAGTTTCTGGATCTGGTTCCAAAATTAAATCTTGATGTAATTCATTCTCCTCGAGTTTTTTTTCTATTGGAAACATATCTAAAACAGCTGGTTCAAAAGTAACATTGTTAATAAATTTTGTATAGACAATTTTTATTTGATCAAATTCTTTTTGAACAAAAGAGTTTAGTAAATTAACTGACATTTTTCTTGATTGCTCATTTGAAAAATCAACATCAATATCTAAAAATTCCTCTTTAATATTTAAATTATTTGCTCTACAAAAGTTAGCAACCTTCGTTCCAATAGCAATTACACTATCTGTTTTTTTATTTACTAATGGTTTTAATACTTTAAAAATACTTGAGTTATATCCACCACATAATCCTAAATTGGAACCAATAACAATTCATAAAGTACTGTTTAATACTTGGTTTTGTTTTTTTAAGTATATTGAGTCCTCAGAGTGTGAAATAATATAATTAAAAACATCGTATACTTCATCTAAATAAGTTTGAATGTTTCCCATCCTTTTAGATATTTTTTTTAATTTTGCTGTTGCAACTAATTCCATTGCCCCAGTAATTTTACCAATATCTTTTATTGAACTTATCCCAGATTTTAATTCACTTAAATTTGCCATACTAACCTAAACTTTCATACTCATCTTTTTTACCATACTCATCAACTTTATAACCTTGTAACTTTGAAGTGATATTTTTTAAAACTAGTACCAATTGAGATTTTACAGAAGCATATAAACTATCACTAAACTCTTTTTCTGCTTCTAGCATTTTTCTAAGTGCTTTAGCATTTTTATCATTTTCAAAATGATAAAAAACTAACTCTTTAAAATTAATCATTTCACTTAGTGGTAATCATTTTATTAATCTTTCTTTGATAGATAATAATAAAATTGCTTGATCAATTTGTGCTGCTGGTTTATATTGTCTTTGCTTTAAAAGCTCAACAATTTTTTGACCATGATTTAATGTTTCTTTTGTAGTTTCATCTAGATCACTTCCAAATTTTGCAAATGCTTGCAACTCATAATATTGAGCCAATTCCAATTTTAAAGTACTAGCTACTTGCTTAACTGCTTTAATTTGAGCAGCAGAACCTACCCTTGATACTGACAATCCAGTATCAACAGCTGGTCTAATACCTGAATTAAATAATTGCTCTGATAAAAATATTTGCCCATCAGTAATTGAAATTACATTGGTTGGTATATACGCAGATATATCTCCAGCTTGAGTTTCAACAATTGGTAAAGCTGTAATACTTCCTCCACCAAAATTTTCATTTACTCTTGCTGCTCTTTCAAGTAATCTTGAGTGTAGATAAAAAACATCTCCTGGATATGCTTCACGACCTGGTGGACGTCTTAATAATAAAGCTAAAGTTCTATAAGCAATTGCATGTTTTGATAAGTCATCATAAATAATTAAAACATCATCACCTTTAGACATTCATTCCTCTGCAATTGAAACTCCAGTATAAGGAGCTATATATTGAATTGGTGCTGATTCACTTGCTGATGCTGAAATTACTGTTGTATACTCCATTGACCCAGCTTGCTTTAATTTTTCAACAACTTGAGCAACTGTTGACTCTTTTTGACCAATAGCCACATAAATGCACTTAACATTTTTTCCTTTTTGATTAATAATTGCATCAATAGCAATTGCTGTTTTACCAGTTTGTCTATCACCAATAATTAATTCACGTTGCCCTTTTCCAATAGGTATTATTGAATCAATTGACATAATTCCAGTTTCCATTGGTTGATTAACTGATTTTCTAGACATAACTCCTGAGGCAATTTTTTCTACTGGTGCAAATTTTGTATTATTCAATGGTCCATTTCCATCAATTGGTGAGCCCATTCCATTTAAAACTCTTCCCAGAAGAGTATCACCAACTGGAGTTTCAACAACTTTGCATGTTCTAACAACTTTATCACCCTGGCGAATTTTTGAATCATCACCCATAATAACTGCACCAACTGCACCCTCTTCTAAATTAAGAGCCATACCATAAATATCATTTGAGAAAATTAAAAGCTCACCCATCATAACATCTTCAAGTCCAAATAAAAGAGCAACACCGTCACCAATACTTGCAACAGTCCCTTCTTGTGATTGAATAATATTTTTGCCATATTCTTTAATTTGCTTTTTTATAACCTCTGATATTTCATTTATTTTAAGTGACATATCTTTACCTCTGCTCTCTATTTTCCAAAATAATATTTTTCATATCTTCAACTTTTCCCTTTAATGAAAAATCAAAAATATTATTAGCAACTTCAATTCTAATACCGGCAATTAAAGAGTTATCAATTTTGTTTTCTAGTTTTATATTTTGATTTATTTTATTTTTAATTTTTTCTTCAATCGTAGAAATATATTTTTGGTCAATTTTTAAAGTTGAATAAATTATTCCTTTTTTAATATCTAAACTCTCTCATAATTTAATTATTGCAGCATTTAAGATATATTCTATATATGAAAAAATCTCTCTTTCAACAATTAATTTTAAACAATTTAGCACTAATGGCTCTAAATATTTTTTAAAAATATCTTCAATGAATTTTATTCTAGTTTTAACATCAATAAATTTATTTGATAAAAAGTATATCGCTTCTTGATTTAACTCAAAAATGTTTTTTAATTCTTCTAAAGTTTTTGTAAATGATTTAGCTTTTTTTTCTTCAACAATTAATTCACAAATTGCTGCTGCTCAATTATTAATTAAAGATTGTTTAATCACTTAATTAATCCAAACTATTTATAAACTCTTTAATCATTTTTTCATTTTTATCTTTAGAAATATTTTCATTTAAAATTTTTTCAGCTGCTACAAATGCCAGGTCAATAACTTCTTGTCTCATTTGTTCATACATTTCATTTTTTTCAAGTTGAATTGTCTTTTGAGCATGGTTTTGAATATTTGCAGCTTCTGCTCTTGCATTTTCCATAATCTCTAACTTTAAATTATCAGCTGATAATTTTGCTGAATTCATTATCATTTTAGATTCTTCTTTTGCTGAATCTAAAATTTGAAAAGCTTCTTTATTATTTTTATTTGCTTTTGCCTGTTTTGAAACAGCATCATCCAACAACTCACTAATTTTTTTTCTACGTTCTTTTATTGTTTCTCTAAAAGGTTTATAAACTAGCTTAGTTAATAATATTAATATAATTATTGTTGATAGAATATGAGCAATAAAATTTGCTAAGTTAGGAAATAAATTTCCAATAATATCTGGTATTCCAGCATCTAAAAACATAAAACTCATCTCATCTTTCTTAAGCTACAAAAATTAGTAAAATTGCAATTACAAGTGCGTATATAGCTCCTGATTCTGCAAAACCAGCAGTAATAATTAGTGTAGATGTAATTTTTGGTGCTGTTTCTGGATTTCTACCAATTGCGATACATGCTCCATATCCTACTATTCCTTGTCCAATTGATGCTCCAACCATTCCCATTCCTGTAAGTCCTGCCCCAAGAAGTTTTAATCCCTCTCCTATTTCTATTTCCTTTACTTCAGCAAAAAACATTAATAATGTTGAGTATAAGGGCATAATTGAAATAAAGTTACCCCCTAGATTTGTAAGTATTTGTGCAAACATATTTTTTTCTCCTTTTATAAATTATCTTTCAATTTTTTCTTCTCCATCATTAAGACCTTCACCTAGTTTAGCACCAGATCAATAAGAAAGAGTTAACATTGAAAATACAACTGCTTGAATGGTTCCATCAAATAAATCAAAGTATAAATGTAACCATGGTAATGAAACTACTGAGAAAACGTTAAATCCTGCTCATCAGTAATTTAATTTATTATCTCAATCCATTCCAGGGCCATTTGGTCAAAATATATTACCTTGAAGTTGTATTAGACTTGCATAAAGCAATCCTAATAAAATACTACCCCCAAGCATATTTCCAAATAGTCTAAAAGAAAGAGATATTAAAGGGACAAACTGTCCTAAAAGCTCTATTGGATTATAATATCTTTTAAAAAAAGCTAACTTTTGATACCTTAATCCGTAATAATAAATTCCTATAAATGTTACAAATCCCATTGAGAATGTAACTGTATAAGAAGTTGTTAATGACTCTATTCCCAAAATTGATACTACAGAAGAAACTATTATATACATAAAAATATACATTATGTATGGAGTTAATTTTCTGTATTTTTTACCCATGATTGTAATAACCATATTTTCAACCTTAGTAATAAACATTTCTGTTAAAACTAAAAATCCAGTTAATTTTTTATCTTCTTTATAATTTCTAATTTTTACATTATAAACTATACAAAATGTACAAATAATAATGCAAGTTATTAGTATTGATAAAAGTTGAGGGGTAATTGACAATAGAGCATCAACAAAACCTTTGTCATCTGCAAGGAACATATATACTCCTTTCTCTTTTAATAGTTACCATATAAAAATTCACTTACTTGGCTTTACTAAAATAAACTGAGGGAATTCAATTTACTATAAAAGCAATTACTAATCCATATATATTAAATATGTTCGGTAAGTAAAAACTTATAAGGAATGGAACAATATAAAACCCTATTCGTAATGTTGTAATAAACATATAACTATAAGGATTTAAATTATCGATCAAATTTTTTATTCCTAATTTCATAAAAAATAATGAAAAAAACAAAAAACAAGAACCTAAGAGATACCCATTAACTAATGAAAAATTTACTAATTTTAAAATAAATAAAATTGTTAATAAGCATGTAATCATTGATATAAGAGATATTAATATAATTTTTCCTTTATTTTTAAACAAATTATACTCTCCTTATTAAGTTCCATCTAATTAATAATACTCTTATTAATTTATAAAATCTAGGAAAATTATAGTCATAATAAAAAAATAGATACGTGAAATATATCTATTTTGTTCCAAAAATTCTATCTCCAGCATCTCCAAGACCGGGTTCTATAAATCCACTTTCGTTTAAGATTGGGTCTAAACTAGCAGTATAAATATCTACATCTGGGTGATCTTTAATAATTCTGTCAACACCCTTTTGCACAGCAACTAAACAAACAAACTTTATTTGAATTGCTCCTCAAGATTTAGCTATTTCAATTGCCTTTGAAGCACTACCCCCAGTTGCTAACATTGGGTCAACAACAATAACATAACTACTTTCAATATCTTTTGTTGTTTTTGCAAAGTATTGTACAGGTTCTAAAGTTTCTTCATCTCTATAAAGTCCAATATGTGCAATTCTTGAAGTAGGTACTAATCTTTGTATTCCCTCTGTCATTCCTAATCCTGCTCTAATAATTGGTACTAAAACTACTGGAACATCTAATTTATATCCCTTTGTTAAAGTCACAGGTGTTTTGATATCAATTTCTTGTATAGGAACATCTCTAAAAATTTCATAAACCATTAGTTGCCCTATTTCATTTAAGTTTTCTCTAAAGTCTTTAGATGATGTATCCTCTTTTCTCATTCTAGTTAATTTATCTAGAATAAGAGGATGTTTAATAATTGTAAAAGCCATTTGATAACCCCCTTATTGATTATTTAGTTTTTCCACTCTATTTTTATGTCTTTCTTCAAATTCCGTATTTAAAAAAAAATCTACAAGTCTAACTGCTTTTTCATTTGCAATTATTCTTGCTCCAAGAGCTAAGATATTTGCATTATTATGTTGTCTTGCCAAGATTGTTGTTTGATCTTCATAACATAAAGCGGCACGCGCACCCTTTACTTTGTTTGCAGCTATTGATATTCCAATACCTGTCCCACAAATTATTATTCCATAGGTACTATTTTCAACAACTTTTTTTGCAACTTCTTTACCAAAAGCAGGATAATCTACTGAATGACTATCATCTGTTCCAATGTTTATCACTTCATGACCTTTTGTTTTTAAAAATTCCACTATTTGATTTTTCATCTCAACACCTGCATGATCATTTCCGATATATATTTTCATAATTAAAAGCTCCCTCAAAATGAATATACACTATTTTAAAAATAAAAAAACCTAAAATAAAAAAAGGCTTTCACCTTTTTAATATTCTGAATCGTAAGTTTCCTTACCTTTTTTAATTATATCTGCACTACCAGTTAACCCTGTTCCAGCTGGAATTAAATTTCCTAACATAATGTTTTCTTTTAATCCCTCTAGTTTATCAATTTTTCCTTTGATTACCGCTTTTACAAGAACTCTTGCTGTATCTTGGAATGACGCACTTGATAATCAAGAATCTGATTCAAGTGGAGCTTTTTTAATACCAAAGATAACGTGTTTTGCAAGTGGTGGTTTTTTACCAGCAATAATTGCAAGTTTAACTTCATTTCTGAATGTTCTTGAAGAAATAACCTCTCCAGGAAGTAATTCAGTTTCTCCTGAATCAATAATTTTAACTTTATTTAACATTTGTTTAACAATAATTTCAATATACTTATCTGAAATTTCAATACCTTGTAGACGATATACTTTTTGAACTTCTTTTAAAATATAGTTTTGTACATCTTCAATTCTTGCAACTTCTAATAATTCTTTAATATTTATTGCACCTTCTGTTAATTTTTGACCACGAGTTACAAATTCACCTTCTGTTACTCTTAAAATAGCTCCATATTGTGATTTGTATTTTCTTTCGTCTTGTTCAGAAGCAACAACTATTGTTATAATTCCTTCTTCTTCTTTTGCTTCTTTAATAACACCATCAATTTGTGAAATTATAGCAATTGAACCTTTCGGATTTGTAACGTCAAGTAACTCTTTAATACGAGGTAACCCTTGAGTAATATCTGCTCCACCAGCAACCCCTCCAGTATGGAAAGTACGCATAGTTAACTGAGTACCTGGTTCACCAATAGATTGTGCTGCAATAACTCCAACAGGTTCACCAATTGTAACAATCTCTCCTGTTGCTAAGTTTATTCCATAACATTTTCTACATACACCACGGTTTGTATCACATGTTAAAACTGTTCTAATTTGAACTTCTTCAATTCCAGCATTAATAATATCATCTGCTAATTGTAATGTAATAAGTTCATTAGCTTCAACAATTGTTTTTCCTTTTGAGCTAATAACATCATTGAAAGTAAATCTTCCAACTAATCTATCTTTTAAAGGAACAATTATATTATCATGTTTAGTTTCAATAATTGAATGAACATCAAATCCTTTTGTTGTTTTACAATCATCCTCAGTAACAATAATTTCTTGTGATATATCAACAAGTCTTCTTGTTAAATAACCTGAGTCGGCAGTTTTCAAGGCAACGTCAGCCATACCTTTTCTTGCTCCGTGAGTAGAAATGAAATATTCTGAAACAGTTAGACCCTCACGGAATGAAGACTTAATTGGAATTTCTTTAATATCACCCTTCGGGTCATTCATAAGACCTCTCATACCTACTAACTGTGTAAAGTTCGAAACATTACCCCGAGCTCCTGAATCGGCCATAACAAATACTGGATTTTTTGGATCTTTTTTTAGAACTTCTTCAAGTTTATTTTGAATTTTATCTTTTACTTGAGATCATACAGTAATTACTCTACGCTTTTTCTCAGTTTTTGTTAACATACCCATATTATAGAAATTAGTAATTTGAGTTACTTTTTCATCTGCAATTTTAAAATCTTCAAATTTTTGTGTATAAGCAACAACGTCAGCTGCACTAATTGTTGTTCCAGATTTTGATGAGAATTTAAATCCTAAATCCTTCATGTTATCTAACATCTGAGCAGTTCTTTGTGCTCCAAATAATTTAAAGTATCTCTCAATAATTGAAGATAATTCTTTTTTCTTAATTGGTTGTTGAATTTGATATTCCTTTTGAATATAAGTTCTTATATCAGTATTTCCATCGATCACAAACTTCTCAATTTCTTCTTCTGCATTGTTAATATTTGCATTAACAATTCAAGGGAATTCTTCAACAAACATTTGGTTAAAGAATATTTTACCAACAGTTGTAATTAAGAATTTATCTTTATGTTTATCTGATATTTTTTTATTTTTAAGTTCACTAATTGGAATTGCAACAATTGCATTTAATGAAACAGAATCAGTTTCATATGCAATTTTTACTTCATCATAATTTGTAAATAAAGTTCCTTCACCAAGTACACCTTTTTCCTCTGTTGTTATGTAATAGTTTCCTAAAATCATATCTTGAGTTGGAGTAACAATTGGTTTACCATCTTTTGGTCCAAGAATAGCTTTTGAACCTAACATAAGTGCTCTAGCTTCAGCAACAGCTTCATCACTAATTGGTAAATGGACAGCCATTTGATCACCATCGAAATCGGCATTAAATGCTGTTGTTACTAATGGGTGAAGTCTAATTGCTTTACCTTTAACTAATTTTGGTTCAAATGCTTGAATACCTAAACGGTGAAGAGTAGGAGCACGGTTTAATAAAACCGGTCTATCTTTAATTACTTCCTCTAAAACGTCTCATACTTTTGCATCATTTGTTAATATCATTTTTTCTGCAACTTTTACATTCTCAGCAAGATCTTTTTCCTGTAATCTTCTAATGATAAATGGTTTAAATAATGTGATTGCCATATCTCTTGGAATACCAGCTTGATACATTTTTAAATCAGGTCCAATTGCAATAACTGAACGTCCTGAATAGTCAACACGTTTTCCTAAAAGGTTTTGACGGAATCTTCCTTGCTTACCTTTTAAAATTGATGTTAATGATTTTAAAGGACGTTTATCTTTACCAGTTACTGGTCTTGGTTTACGTTCATTATCTAATAAAGCATCAACTGCTTCTTGAAGCATACGTTTTTCATTATTAACAATAATACTTGGAGCTCCCATTGATTTAACTTTTTTTAGACGTTCATTTCTAATAATGATTCTTCTATATAAATCGTTGATTTCAGAAGTAGTAAATCTACCACCATCCAATTGAATAATTGGTCTAATATCTGGTGGAATTACTGGAATAACATGTAAAATCATTCATTCCGGTCTTGATTTAGATTTTTTTAGTGAGTCTAAAACTTCTAAACGTTTCATTAGTTTATTTTGTTCAGATGAACCTCTTTTTTCTTTTAAGTCATATCTGATTTTTTCAATTTCTTTTTCTAAATTAATATTTTTTAATAAGTCTTCAATGGCATTAGCACCAATTCCAAACTTAGCATTAATATATCTCGAAATAAAAGTTGCTGCTTCATCCATTGAAAATGGTAAGCTTGGAGTTCTTAATTGATTAATTAAATTCTCAGCTCTTTTTCAAGAAAATGTCTCTGGTTCAATTCCAGCTTTAATATCTTCAAGTGTTTTTAATAATTTTTCTCTTGTTTTTAAACTTGCTTTTGCATTCCCTAAATCTAAAACCATTCCTTTTTTAAGGTGTTTTGAATTTCCAGGATCTAAAACAATATAACTTACAAAATAAACAACTTCTTCAACTTCTTTAGTTTTTAAATCTAAAATTGAAGCAATCCTTGAAGGAGCAACTTTTAACATTCAAATATGAGTTACTGGCTCTTCAAGCTCAATATGCCCCATTCTTTCACGTCTAACAATTGATTCAGTAATTTCTACTCCACAACGCTCACAAATTTTACCTTTGTTTTTTACTTTTTTGTATTTCCCACAGGCACATTCATAATTTCTAGTTGGTCCAAATATTCTTTCGTCGAATAAACCTTCTTTTTCTGTTTTTAATGTTTTATAGTTAATTGTTTCTGGTTTTGTAACTTCACCACGTGATCAAGATCTAATCACATCTGGAGAAGCTAATTCAATTTTAATCATTCTCTTATTTGAAATTGCCATCTTAAAACTTCTCCTCTTTTATTCTTCTATACTTTCATCTTCAAAAGTAATAACATCATCTTCGCTAGTTTCACTAAAACCTGCAAGATCAGCATCATTAAATGATGAATCTGCTAATAATTCCTCGTCGATTTCAAAATCATCGTCATCATCATATGCATTGATTTGCACTTTTTTACCATCTTGGTCAATCATATGCATATCAAATCCTAATCCCATAATCTCTTTTGTAAGAACATTAAATGATTCAGGAATTCCTGGCTTAGGAATTGGTTTAGATCTAACAATTGATTCATATGTTTTAATACGACCTTTAATATCATCAGATTTAATAGTTAAGATTTCTCGTAATGTATAAGCAGCACCATAAGCTTCAAGTGCTCAAACTTCCATTTCTCCAAATCTTTGACCACCATTTTGAGCTTTTCCTCCTAATGGTTGTTGAGTAATTAATGAGTATGGACCAATGTTTCTTGTATGTAATTTATCATCAACCATGTGAGATAGTTTTAACATGTACATTACACCAACAGAGATTGGTTTATCAAACGCTTCTCCTGTTTGACCATCAATCAATGTTACTTTCCCATAGTTATCCATTCCAGCTTCTTTCATAATATCTTGTAATTCTTGCTCTTTAACTCCTTCAAAAACAGGAGTATTAACTTTAATTCCAAGTTTTTTTGCAGCCATTCCTAAGTGAATTTCTAGTACTTGTCCAATATTCATACGTGAAGGAACACCTTGTGGATTTAACATAATGTCAACTGGAGTTCCATCTTCCATATGTGGCATATCTTCAACAGGTAAGATTTTTGAAATAACACCTTTGTTACCATGACGTCCAGCCATTTTATCTCCCTCTTGAATTTTACGTTTTTGAACAACATAAACTTTAATAATTTCCAAAATATCAGCTGGTAAATCATGTCCATCAACTCTTGAGAAACGTTTAATTGATTTAATAATTCCTTCACCACCATTTGGTACTCTTAAAGAATTATCTTTAACATTTCTTGATTTTTCTCCAAAAATAGCATGCAATAATTTATCTTCTGGTGATAATTGAGTTTGTGATTTTGGAGTAACTTTACCTACTAAAATATCTCCAACTTTAACCTCTGCTCCAATTGCAACAATACCATCTTCATCCAAGTATTTTTTACTTGCTTCAGAAATATTTGGAATATCTCTAGTAATTTCTTCTGGTCCTTGTTTTGTTTGTCTTCTTTCAATTGTATATTCATCAATATGAATTGAAGTAAATCTATCTTCAATTACAATACGTTCAGAAACAATAACAGCATCTTCATAGTTATAACCATTTCAAGTTGTGAA
Source organism: Spiroplasma endosymbiont of Dioctria linearis (assembly GCF_964030865.1). Taxonomy (NCBI): domain Bacteria; kingdom Bacillati; phylum Mycoplasmatota; class Mollicutes; order Entomoplasmatales; family Spiroplasmataceae; genus Spiroplasma; species Spiroplasma endosymbiont of Dioctria linearis. The sequence continues at coordinate 1,013,520 of NZ_OZ034984.1, forward strand.
AGCTACAACTACATTTTGTCCAAGAGCTAATTCACCATTTTCCATTGATGGTCCATCAGCTAAAATGTCTCTTGCTTTAACTTTATCTCCAATTTTAACAATTGGTAAATGAGTTAAAGCTGTTCCATTATTTGAACGACTAAAATCATTTAAATCATATGTTTTAATTCCATCTTTTTGTTCAACAACAACTTTTTTTGAATCCACATATTTAATAATTCCTGGAGCTGTTGCAACAATAGCATCTCCTGAGTCACGAGCAGCTTCATGTTCCACACCAGTTCCAACAATTGGAGATTCTGGATTAATCAATGGTACAGCTTGACGTTGCATGTTTGCACCCATAAGTGCACGGTTAGCATCATCGTTTTCTAAGAATGGAATACATGAAGTAGCAATTGAAACAATTTGTTTTGGAGAAACGTCAACATAGTCAACATCCTTAGGACTAACCATAATGTCATCTCCTCTATAACGAGCAATTACTTGGTCATCTAAAATTGTTCCATCTTCACCAAGATTAATATTGGCCTGAGCAACAACATAATCTTTTTCTTTATCTGCAGTTAAATATTCGTATTCTCCTGACATAACTTTAGTATTTTTAACTTTTCTATATGGAGTCTCAATGAACCCATATTCGTTGATTTTTGCATAAGTTGATAAATTGTTAATCAATCCAATATTTGGTCCCTCAGGGGTTTCAATTGGACATATTCTACCATAGTGAGAAGGGTGAACGTCACGCACTTCTAAAGCAGCTCTATCTCTACTTAGACCACCTGGTCCTAAAGCAGTTAATCTACGTTTATTTGTTAATTCTGCTAATGGGTTAGTTTGATCCATAAATTGTGATAATTGTGAAAGATTAAAAAATTCACCAATTATTGCAGTTAATGGTTTATTGTTAATAATACTTGATGGTTTCATTTTGAATGGATTTGAAGTAGCAAGTTTTTCTCTTACATTTTTTTCAATACGCATCATACCAATTCTAAATTGATTTTGTAGTAATTCTCCAACAGTTCTAACTCTTCTGTTTCCTAAATGATCAATATCATCTATTTCACCAATACCATCCATTAGATTTATAGCATATGAAATTGTTGCAACTATATCTGGTAGATTAATAAATTCATCTTTTGATTTTTTTGTAATCCCAATAATTGTTGCTGTTTCATCTCTTAAGTCATTATCCTTAAATACTTTTACTTTTTGAATTTCATTTCCTGAACTTATTTGCTCATTAAAATTAATTTTTTGAACCATTGCTCCAGCTTCTAAAACTCTATCTAAATCATCTAAAATGTCTTTTGTAATTTCTGTTCCTTTTTCAAAAGCAACTTTACCTTTTACATCTATAATGTCTTCAGCTAAAACACGTCCAATTAATCTATTTTTTACAGATAATTTTTGTTGTAATTTAAATCTTCCTGCTTTTGTTAAATCATATTTTCTTTTATCAAATAGTAAACCATATAAATATTTACTTGCTCCATCAGCTGTTGCTGTTTCACCTTGACGTATTTTTTTATAAATTTCTTGAACTTGGTTTTCATAATCTATTTCAATATCACCAGTTAATGTGTCTAAATCATAGCTTGATGAAATTACTTCATTATTATCAAATAAGTCTAAAATTTGCTCTTTTTGCATTTTAAATGCAGTTAGTAAACTTGTTGCAGTAGTTTTTCTAGATTTGTCAATTTTTACATAGAATACATTTAATACTTTATTATCCAAAGCTTTTTTTGAATCTAATTCAAATTCTAATCATGTTCCTCTTGAAGGAATAATATCTGCAAAGTAAATCATTTCCCCATTTTTACGGTTCATTTCTTCTTTAAAATAACTTCCTGGTGAACGAACTAATTGAGAAACAACAACTTTTTCACTACCATTAATAACAAATGTTCCTCTATCCGTCATTAGAGGGAATTCTCCAAAGAAAACCTCTCCAGTTTTGTAAATATCAATATTTGCTAAATAGAATTCTTCTTTGTCCTCTTTAATTTCAATTTGAATTGTATCTTTTTCTCCAACTTTACTTTTGAATTCAAAAAAGTAAAGTGATCCTTTACTGTCTTTAAATTCAACTCCAGTTGATTCTAATTTTTCTTGTAATCATCCTTTTAGGAATGTTTCCATTGATCCTGAAATTTCTTCTTTAAAAACTTCAACATCTTCCATATGAATAGTTAAAGATAAATTTGAATAAATTGGTGCTTCAAATATTTTTGACTCTTCTTTTGCTTTTTTTATTGAAAGTCTTGATTCTCTAAACTCTCAATCAGTCATTGATAATACTATATCTCCATCAGCTGAAACAACTGGAAAAACTTCTTCAAATACTTCATTTATTCCCTTATTTTTAAATCAATCAAATGTGTCTGTTTGCAACTCAATAAGATTTGGTAATTCTAAATCACCTGATACCTTAGCATAGTCACGCCTTTCCACTAGTGCATTAATTTTCTTGATTTTGTAATTCATTTAATAGTGTCCCCCGTTCAAATAAAACATACGCAAAAAAATTCTATCTTATTTTAAAGACTAAATCAATAGCAAATAGCAAAGAATAATTATTTCTTTGCATTTTTTTAGTTATTTAGTTAATTTCTCTAACATAGTCTTAATTGATTCTATACTTTCATTTCATCATTGCAAGTCTTCCAGCTCTTTTATTTTATTTTCTTCAAATCTTTTTCTTTTTACTTTTGCTGGATTTCCAGCAACAATTGAGTAAGGTTCTACATCTTTTGTGACAACAGCCTTTGCTGCAATAATACTTCCATTACCAATCTTAACTCCTGGCATAATAGTTGCTCCATAGCCAATTCATACATCATGGCCAATAATTGTATCTCCTTTACTTTTAAAAGGTTTGATATTTTTTTTGTTTACTTCAAATTCATCAAACATTTCAAAAGGATATGTTGAAATTGAATTAATTCTATGATTTGCACCATTCATTAAAAATTTAACATCTTCTGCAATTGCACAGAAATTACCAATAACTAGCTTATCTTTATGAACATTTGGAAAATGATATAAAATATTTCTATTTTGAAACTCTTTTGCTCCTTTTTCATTTTGAAAACTATAAAAGTAACTATACTCTCCAACTTCAATAGCAGAATTAGTAACGTAATCTTTAAGTAAATATATTTTTGATGATTTAGACATATAAAACTCCCTCTAATAAAAAATGACCTTCAAGGTCACTATAAATTAATTCTTATTTTAAATCTACTGAAGCTCCTGCTTCGATTAATTGTTTTTTCATTTCTTCTGCATCTTCAACTTTTACATTTTCTTTAATAGCTACTGGTAATGTTCCATCAACTAATTTTTTAGCATCCATTAATCCTAAACCAGTCATTTCTTTAACTAATTTAATAACTGAAACTTTGTTTCCTCCAGCACTTGTTAACATAACACTAACTTCACTTGGTGCAGCTGCTCCTGCTGCTGCAGCTGGTGCTGCAACTGCTGCAGCTGCTACAACTCCGAAGTGATCTTCTATTGATTTAACTAAATCGTTTAATTCTGTTAATTTCATTTCTTCTAATGCTTTAATAATATCGTCTTTTGTAATTGCCATTTTTGTTTTCTCCTTTTTTTCTTTCTTCTATTTTATTGCTATTTGTACACTTAATTGTTTTTTTATTCTGCTTTTGTATTTGCTATTTCTTTTACAGTCAACATAAATTGACGTAATGGGTAAATAAGTGATGAAGCAAACATTGAGTATAACTCTTCTTTTGATGGAAGAGAAGCAATTTCATTAATTGCTGCTGTATCCATAACATTTCCTTCATAAATACCTGCTTTAAGAACTAGATCTGAATTTAATTTTGCAAATTCAGAAACTAATTTTGCTGGAAATAAAGCTTCTTCATCTGAAAAAATATAAATATTTTGTTGTACTAAATATGAATCTAGTCCTTTAATTTTTAACTCTTCAGTTGCTCTTCTAAATAATGAATCTTTATAAACTTTAATAAAAATCCCTTTTTCACGAGCCTTGTTTCTTAAGTCTGTCATTTGTGCTACAGATAAATTTTTATATTCAGCAATTACCATACCTTTACAGTTTTGGATTCTGTCTGAAATTTCTTTAACTATCTCATTCTTTTTAGCATGAGCTGGTCTTGTGTTTGACATTATTAACAACCTCCTTTTTTTACTTTCGCATTTAAAATCAAAATAAAAACCTCAGATAATTTCCGAGGTCAATTAAAAATACAATAAACATTGTAAGCATTCTTACAATTGGTATATGTAGTTTCATTCCTCGGTAACAAATTAAGGGATAAAATCCCAGTTACTTTCTTCGGTACGAATAGCACTTATATAATATCATATTTGTAGTGCTTGATGAGAATTTTTATCTTTATATTATTAATTATTTTTTATTGTATAAACTTGATCAAACTGTCTATATAAATCATCAATTTCAAACACATAGTCTACTATAAATCTATTTGGAACCTTAAAGAAAAATTTAAAATTAGGATGACATCCCTGCTTATCTGCAAGAGTAATTATATCTATTGTCTTGGGTTTTAAGGAATCTAAATATTCATAAACAGTATCTAAAGTTTTGCCTTTATCAATAATATCTTCAATTATTAAAACATGTTTATTCTCAAGAATTGGTTTTTTTACTTTTTTATAAAATTTTACTTCTCTTGTTGATTGAGTACATAAGTAACTTGATACAGAGATAGTACCTATTTTAATTGGCATATTCAACTTTCTTGATAAATCTGTAAAAAAGAAAAAAGAGCCATTAAGAGTAAATAATAGACTTATCTCATTTTCCTTAAATTGCTCATTCAACTCATTTGCTAATTTTGTTATTTATTGTTCTATCTCCTGTTTTGAAATTATTAATTTTAATTTATGCTCAATATTTATAATAGTTTTCTCCTAAAAGAAATTATAAATTAATTAAAAAAAGTTGTTTAATAAGAAAACAACTTTTAATTAGTTTTAAGTTCTATCAATTGTCTTATTTGTAGCTTCATTATATCTTTCACCAATAAGTTCAATTTTATTAAGTCTTTCTTTAATTTCATTTAATTCTTCTTTAGTAAATTTAACATCAGCTCCTGTTAAATTTTCTTCTAATCTCTCAAGCTTTTTTGTACCAGGAATCGGAACAATTCATTCCTTTTGAGCTAAAACTCAACCAATTGCAACAGCTGCAGCTGTTGTTTTTTTTCTTTTAGCTAGTTCTTTTACAAATTCTACTAACTTAAGATTCTCTTTTAAGTATTCCCTATTTTGAAATCTTGGCATTGTTAATCTAAAGTCTCCTGGTTCTAATTTAGTATTTAAATCAATATTCCCTGTTAAGAAACCTCTACCCAAAGGAGAAAAAGGTACAAAGCCTATTCCCAATTCTTCAAGTGTTGGTATTATTTCCTTTTCTGGGTCTCTTCAAAATAATGAATATTCACTTTGTAAAGCTGTTACAGGAAAAATATTATGAGCTCTTCTTATAGTATTTGCAGAAGCCTCACTTAACCCTCAGTGTTTAATTTTTCCTTCTTTGTGAAGTTGTTTCATAACTTCTGCAACTTCTTCTATTGGAGTATTTGGATCAACTCTATGTTGATAGAATAAATCTATATAACTTGTTTTTAATCTTTTTAAAGAACCTTCTATTGCTCTTCTTATATTTTTCTCACTACTATCTATGTCTTTTTTTGTTCCATCTTCATTAAAGCTAAATCCAAATTTTGTTGCAATAACAACTTTATCTCTAATTGATTCTAATGCTTCTCCTAAAATTTCTTCATTATTAAAAGGACCATATATTTCAGCAGTATCAAAAAATGTTACTCCCTTTTCATATGCCTTTTTAATAAAATTCACAGCTTCTTGTTTTGTTGGAAATGGCGGGAATGAGAAACTAAGCCCCATACAACCCAAACCAATTTCAGAAACTATTAAGTCTTTTCCTAATTTTCTTGTTTTCAAAATACTTATTACCTCTCTTATTTATTTAACTTTTCTAAATATAAACTTTTTTTATACTCAATAAATTCAATTTGCTCTTGAATATCTTTGAGCTTATTTAAAACAATCTCTTCTTGCTTCAATATCATTTCATATCTTTCTTTAATAGAGGAATCTCCTTTTTCAATAAAATCCAAATATTTCTTAATTTCTTTTAATGACATACCTGTCTTTTTTAAACATATAACTGTTTTTGGAAATATTAAGTCTTCTTCAAGAATAAAGCGATAGTTATTTTTATCTCTTTGTAATTTTGTTATTAAACCTTGTGAGTCATAATATCTCAAAGCAGATTCATTAATTTTAAGAATGTTTGCAAGTTCATTTAAATATATCTTTTTCATATCCTTCTCCGATTTTCTAAAAGACTTACTTTTAAAGTGATTCCTTATTAAAATTATAATTCATTAAAGTTACTTTAATGCAATAGAGATTCTACTTTATTTAAAAGTTTTTTATTTCAAAAACATTGCTTATAATATGTTTTGCAGCTTTATCTACTCCGTTTTGGTGATTTTTCATAGCAAAAGAGTTTTTTGTAAATTCTAGCATTTCAATATCGTTTTCACCATCACCACTTGTATAAACGTCTTTAGGTGAAAAGTTGTTAAACTCTTGTATAACTTTAATACCATAGGCTTTTGAAACATCTTCTCTCATTATTTCAATAACATTTTTATGAGTTCTTACTGCTTTACATCCCTTTATTTTTCCTGCTAATATTTTTTTAACTTCTTCTATTTCTGATTCTGCTAAGAAAAAATATAATAAGTTTAAATCTTCTGAGTTTAAAATATCATAATTCCCTTGTTCAAAATTATTGTGTGTTGAAGCATATTTTTTTAAAAAAGCATTACCATAAACCTCAGGTTGATCAACTTTTGAGTAACTCATTCTTTTATCTTTTAAACAATATCCTAAAATATATTTTTCTTTTAGACTATCAAAAATATCTCTTATTTGTTTTCTTGATTCTTTTGGAATTGATGCATTTGCAATTACTCCTTTACCATTTTCATATATAACAGCACCATTATTGCAAATCATATAATCATATGGTATTTTAGCTTTTTCCAGTACTGGTTGAATTTCATGTTCCATTCTTCCTGTAGCTATTGCAAACTTATTTCCCTCCTTAATTCAATTTTTAATAAACTCTAAATCTCTTGGGTCAATATAATCATTGTGTGTTAAATTAATTGTTCCATCATAATCTGAAAATCATCATTTCATAGTTTCATATTCCTTTCTTAATTATTATAAAATAAAAAAATAAAAATCTCACAAATGTGAGATTTTACTAATTTTCAATAAGGACTTTAATTCCAGGTCCCATAGTTGTTGAAAGAGATATATTTTTAATATATGTTCCCTTTACAACTGCTGGTTTTGCTTTTTTTATTACATCTAAAATAGCTGTATAATTTTTCATTAAATTATCTTCATTAAATGAAACTTTTCCTAATATTGAGTGAACATTTCCCTCTTTATCAGTTCTATATTCAACTTTACCTTTTTTAATTTCATCTAATGCTTTTGCAATATCCATTGTTACTGTTCCTGTTTTAGGGTTTGGCATTAATCCTTTTGGTCCTAAGATTTTACCTATTTTACCTAATTCAGCCATCATTTCTGGTGTTGCAACAATAATATCAAAATCAAATCAGTTTTCTTTTGCAATTTTTTGAATTAAATCTTCTGCTCCTACAAAATCTGCTTTTGCATCTTCAGCTTCTTTAATCTTTGTTTTTGTTAGAACTAAAACTTTTTGAGTTTTACCAGTTCCACCAGGCATTACAATAGCCCCTCTTATTTGTTGGTCTGCATGTCTTGGATCTACATTTAAGTTAAATGCAATTTCCACAGTTGAGTCAAATTTAGTAACTGAAGTTTCTTTTACTAATTTAATAGCTTCTACAATTGGGTATAGTTTAGTTTTATCAACTTTTTGGTTAACAGCTTTTAATTTTTTACTTAATTTTGCCATTATTATTTACCTTCTTTTTCTGGCATTCCAGTAACTTTAATACCCATGTTTCTTGCTGAACCTTCAATAATTTTCATTGCTGCATCAATTGTATTTGCATTTAAATCAACCATTTTATACTCAGCAATTTTTTTAACATCTTCTGCTGTAATAGTTGCAACAGTTTCAGTTCCTGACTTTGATGATCCTTTAGAAATTCCTGCAGCCTTTTTTAACATAAATGCTGCTGGAGTAGTTTTTAAAATGAAATCAAAAGATTTATCATCATAAGCTGTAATAACTACAGGTACTACTTCTCCAGCTCTATCTTTAGTGGCATCATTAAATTGTTGTGTGAATTGAGGCATGTTAATTCCAAGTGAAGCTAATTCTGCACCTGGTTTTGCTTGCATTGCCATAAATTCTAATTTTGCTATACGTGTGATTCTTTTTGCCACGAACAACACCTCCTGTTTTCGCTGTGGTCCTAACGTAATGATATGCATTTGCTTATCTTACTTCCACAATTAAAATCTGCCATAATTAATAATAACATAATTTAAAAGTAAAATAAATTTCTTTTTATTAAATAAGATTTATGGTTTCTATAACAATTTGTTCTACTGGTACATCTTCATGAAAGTTATGTGTTGTTGTTTCACTCTTACTAATTTCCAATGCAACTTTCAAACTTTCTTCATTAGATAACTTTCCAAACGATGCATATTGTCCATCTAGAAAACTTGCGTCACCTGTTACAATAAAAAATTGACTATTTGCACTATTCATATCATTTGTTCTTGCCATTGATAAAACTCCAGGAGTGTGCCTTAAAGAAGTTGTATTCTTATTTCATCCATTAATTGAGAACTCTCCCTTAATTGGTTTTAAACCACCTTTCTCATTCATTTCAATATCCATTCCCCCACCTTGAATCATAAAATCTTTTATAACTCTGTGAAAAACTAGACCATTGAAATATTTATCTTTGATTAAACTTACAAAATTCTTAACTGTAATTGGTGCTAAATCTGGAAACATTTGCGCTTGCATTTTTCTACCATCCCTTAAAATTATTTCAAATTCTATTATTTTCATATATTTTTACCTCATGAAATAATAATACAAGAAAATAAAAGAACTTTGTATAAAACAAAGTTCAAATTAATCAATATATGCTTTTTCTAAATTTGAAAATTCAAATTCTGTTTGTGTAATTCTTCCAAACAATTCAATATTAACAACGGCAATTCCTTTTTCGAAATCCATCTCCATCACTTGTCCTTCGGTACCTGCAAAAGGACCATCCTTTACTCTAACAACTTCTTTCGTATTGAATTTCGCAGTAAACAACACTTTTTCCTTTTTAGGCTGATTTGCATTACCTTTTGATGTTTTTTCATTTTTATCTTGTTGACTATTTTGTTCTAACATTCTTGAAACTTCTTCAACTGTTAATGGTAAAGGTTTGGCACCTTTACCTGATGAACCAATGAAACCAGTTACTCCTGGAGTATTTCTTACAATAAATCAAGTTTCATCAGTCATATTCATATTTATGAACAGATATCCTGGAAATTTATTTTTTTCATTAATTTTATTATTTTTTCCTACAACAGGTCCTTTTGAAATTCTAATATCGAATATTCTATCCTCTAATCCTGATGTTTCAATTTTTTGAAGTAAGTCAGTTCTAACACGATCCTCGTGCCCACTATTACAATTAATTACAAATCATTGTCCTTTATAAGATGCTAATTCATCTTCTAATTCAAATAAGCGTTGTTCCATGATAATCTCCTTTTAGATAATTTTAATAAGTTCAAATAAGCTTTGAAAACCTCAGTCAACAAAGAAAAAGAATACTCCAAAGATTGCAATAAATATTATAACTCATAGAAATTTAGTTCCCAAATTTTTTCTTGAAGATCATTGAATTTTATTTACTTCCTTCAAGAATTTAATAGGCGCTTCTTTTATAGCTAATTTATAATTTATTTTTTCTTTTTCTTTTTTTACTTTTCTTTTTTTAGCTGCTTTGACTTTTCCTTCTTGTGTTCCATCATGCCCTTCAAACTCATTAAATAATTTAGTAAATTCCTCTTTTTTTTGTTTTTTTTGAGTTTTTTTACTATCCTTTTGAGTTTTTTTGTCCTGAATTTTTTTCAATTTTTCCTGAGCTTTTTGCTCTTTAGAATTATTTTTATCAGACATGTTTATCTTGTCTCCTTATGTAAAACATGTGCATTACAAGTAATACAATGTTTTTTAATTTGTAGTCTTTCTCTCTGAGAAATAGTACTTTTTTGAATAGTATAATTTCTTGAAAGACATTCACTACAAACTAGTATAACCTTTTTTTTTGATTGTGGCATGAAAACACTCTCTTCTTTTCCTACATATTATATATTAGAAGTATCTTTAATAAAACCCTTAAAAAGACTTTTTAGTTTTTCTTTAAACTCTAAAAACTCTCTTCTTTTAATCTTTAATTTCTCAATAATCTCTTTTTGGCTATATCCTTTATAAAGCATTTTTGCCATATTTGCCTCTGTTGCTACACACTCATATTTAATAAAATTTTTCAAAGTTTCTCTTATATAAAGATTTTTTTGCTCATCATTATATTTTTGTAAAGAAAATTTATCTATATCTCTATCTATAAAAGTTTGGCCTTCTTCTGTTAGTCCACTTCTAAATGAGTTTATTATCAATAGAGTTATTTTTCTTTTATCTCTTTTAAGATACTTTGCATAATCTAATATACGTCTTTTTATTATAAAATTTGCATAAGCTAATAAAGGCACTTTTCTATTTATATCAAATTTATTTTTAATCTCTTTAAGAGCAAAAAAACATGAGATGTAAAATCATCTTTATCCAATTGGAGATAACCTAACTTAATATGTTCTGTATTGATAATTTTTATTACGGATTTTTGAAAATGTACTAATTCCTTTTCAGAAATATCATTTCCAAATTCTATTCTTATACTTTCTTTAATTGCGTCTACCGCGCCATATTGATTTGGCATTTGTTTTTCCTTTCAAAATCTATTTTTTAGATAATTCAAAAAGGATTATTCCTGTTGCAACAGAAACATTTAACGAGTCAATCACGTTATTAGTTTCAATTTTAAAAGTAAAATCAGACATTTCTATGATTTTACTTCCAATTCCATTTCCCTCATTCCCTATAATTACTACTGACTTATTATCAAAATCAATTTCCCCAATGGATTTACTATTCTCACTTAAATGAGAACTATATATCCAAAATCCCCTGTCTTTTAGACTGCTTATTGCAGACTTAAGATTACTAACTTTGATGATCGGTACATTGTAAATTGTTCCTGCAGACGCTTTCATAACTGCTGGTGTAACTTGAACTTGATTGGATTCTTGTATAATAATCCCATCCACTCCAAAAAGACTAGCTGTTCTAATTATTGATCCAAAATTCTGTGGATCTTGTATTTTATCTAAAATTAAAACTTTTTGTTTTAATTTTGAATTATTATAGAAATCTTTTAATTCAAGATAATTGAAGTCTCTTACTTGTGCAATTAATCCTTGATGATTGACTCCCTCTTTTATTAGTGAGTTAAACTCTTGCCTTTCCAAAGAATGTCATTCCAAATTATTTTGTTTTATGATACTAAAGATCTCTGGATTAAATGAGTTTCCTTTTAAAATAAAAACTTGCTTAATTTCAATTAGGAAGTTTCTAATTGTATTTTCAACTGCATTTTTTCCATAAATATAGTTTTTCATTAAATGATATTCCCCTGTTTAAGAGTTTCTCTCAATTTATCTGCTTTGTCAAACTTTTTCTGAGATATTAATAATTTTCACTCTTTTATTTTCTCAATATCTTTTTTATCTAATTTTTTAATATTAAAACTGAATCCCAAGACCTTTATTATTTTTAATAATTTTTTATAAGTTAAATCAACTCTTTTACTTTTAATTTGAATATTAATATTTTTACACATTTCATCAATAAGAGAAATTATCATAGGTGTGTTTAAGTCATCATCTAATAAAGACTCAAAATTTGTAATATATTTATATGAATTAAAATCCTCATCAATTGGAGTTTCATTTATTAATACTACCTCTCCAATTGCCGTACCTCAATTAACTGTTCTTAATAAAGATTCAACTTTCGTAACTCAATCAATTGATTGGTTAATCAAATCTTGATTGATATTTAAAGGTTGTGTATAATTTGAGTTTAAAAAGATATATCTTAGTGAATTAACTCCATTTTCCTCTAAATAATCTTTTACAAGAATTGTATTATTTAGAGATTTAGACATCTTAATATCATCAATTGACAAATGACCATTGTGTAGTCAGATATTAGATAACTCTTTTGAGTTTTTTGCCATATATTGAATTCTTTCATTTTCATGATGGGGGAATTTTAAATCAATTCCTCCGACATGAATGTCAATTGTGTCTTTAAAAAAATCATCTATTAAAAGTGCACATTCAGTATGTCATCCAGGTCTTCCAAAACCTCATTTAGATAATCATTTTTTGCCAGTTTTAGTCTTTTTTCAAAGAATAAAATCCTGAGGGTTTTTTTTATTCTCATCGATTTCAATTCTTTCACCGATATTTAGATTATTAATATTTTGATTTGATAAAGCTCCATACTCATTGCTTCATTTACCAATATCAAAATAAACATTTCCTTTTTTTTCATAAGCAAATCCTTTTTTTATTAAATCATCAATAAAAATTAGGATTTCACTTATTTTTGAAGAAATTGGTGTTATTAAAGTAGGACTTTTTATATTTAGGTTTTTAAGGTCATTAAAAAAAGCATCCGCATATATTTGGGCATGCTCTTCTTCTGCAATATTTTGCTCAGCCGCCTTTTGAATTATTTTGTCATCAATATCTGTAATATTTAAAAGGTATTTATATTTTATTTCCTTATATTCCAAGTATCTAACAATAATATCAGTTAGAATTAATGGTCTTGCATTACCAATGTGAATATAATCATAAACTGTTGGTCCACAACTATAAATACAAAATTTAGGCACATTAATCTCAATAAATTCTCTTTTTAAAGAATCATATAATTTCATTTACTTTTACCTCTAGGTTAAATTATCTATCTCTCTTAATTAACGGAGCTACAGCTTTATAGGTTAAATATAAAACTGCTGAATTAAATATTATTTTTAATGGTGCTTGAATAAGTCTTCCAATAAACATAGCTGTATATCCACCTTCCGATGGTATTCCTAAAAAACCAGCATCTCCCCAAGCCGAAATAACAGCTGTTACAAGATATTCTGAAGCCGTTGCAAAAAGTATTATTGGGAGTAGTACATGTAACGTCTTCCTTTGTCCACGAATAAGAAGAACAAAATAAATAACTCAAAATAAACCAAGACAAATAATTATTGAGCCTAAAAAAATTCACTTATAAACTTCCTTAGATACTTCAAAGTTTAAAATTTTTATTGATTCACCCTCCGGATATGCGCTAATTACATATACAATAAAAATTGCAAACAATATTAAAAATAAATTAATTAAGGCTACTGGTACTCAATTATATCCTTTACCTAATCTTAAAAAACTTGACCCAATACCTGCAATAAAACCATAACAGATTATTACAATTATAAATGCAGGATGTATAAATGATGGAACAAAAATCATTACTAAGACTTCTGTTATAAGTGCCACTAAAACTCCAATAATTGGTCCAAAAATAAAACCAGTTATTTTTACCATAACACCTTCAAAAGCAATTCTAATTGGTGGAAATACAGTTATTGGCAGTGTTAATGAAATAACAACAGTAACACTTACATTTATAGCTGTAAACATTGTTATATAAGCAATGTTTTTTGTAGTAAATCTTATACCATGATATCTTTCTTTAAGAACTCAATATGATATTGCATTATAAAAGAAATAGACAGCAATAAAGAAACCTATAAATGCAGACATTGCATAGGCCATATTATTTCCCTCTAATAACCATTTACTAATGTTATTCATATTAATGCTCCTTAGTCTTCTCAATAAATTTCTTCGTCGTTATTTTTTTTCAACATTGAGTTTATTTTTGAAAATGGTTTACTATTTTCAAATCCGTTTTTAAAACTAAATGGTGAGGGATGAGCAGAAAAAATAATTTTCTCCTCATTTTTAAATACAAGACTATTATATAGTTTTTTTGCAAAATTTCCCCATAAACAATAAATAATATTTTCATTAAGATTATTTATTTCATTTAAAATTTTTAAAATTACTTTATCTCATCCTAAATCTTTATGAGAATTTGGCAAACCCTTTTCAACAGTAAGAGAAGAGTTAATTAAAAAAACACCTTGTTTAACTCAATTTGATAAGTCATTATTTTGAAAATGATCAATGCCTAGATCACTTTTTAATTCTTTAAAAATATTCTTTAAACTTGGAGGAGTTCTAACACTATTTGATACACTAAAAGCAATCCCGTTTGCTTGTTTTTTGCCATGATAGGGATCCTGTCCTATAATAATGACCTTAATATCTTTTGGTTTAATTAATTTAAAAACTCTAAAAATATCATCCTTTTTAGGATATATATATTCAAAACTTTCAATCTTATTAAGAATATTTTCAATATCTTTAATAATATCTTTATCTGAAAATAAATCAATTCACTCTTTTGGTAATTCTTTTAATATATTCATTATTTAAGTAGCTTTTCATATTTCTTTCTAGAACTTTCTTCTCTTCTTTTAATTCTTCTTAGCTCTTTTTTTTCTTTTTTTGAAAGAGAAATATTATCTAAATCTTCTAATTCTGCATCTTTTCTTGGAGTTGAAAATATTTCATCATCTTCATTAACAGGACCTAAGTCTATTACATTTGGATCTCTCTTTTTCAATAGATTATTTTCAGGAATTAAATTCTTTTGGTATATTTCTGTTATTGCTTTTTTTTCAAATTCTTCAGAGTCATCATCACCAATAGTAATATTTTTACTTGTTTCTGGTAAATCATCTAATCCAAATACTTTTTCCGGTTCAGGAATTTGATCAATTATTTCTTTTCCATTTTTTTGTTTTTGATGTTCTTTAATTAATTGACTAGCTACTTCACTTAAATATAAAGTTGGAGTTTCTTCAAAATCTGCATTTACTTCAGGTAAATCATCAAGTCCATTAATTTTAGCTTTTTTATTTTGCTTATCAATAAAATCCTGATTAACTATGTTTAAGTCATCTTCTAAATTAATATTTTCTTGCTCAATTACACTTTCATTATTATTTCTAAAACTATTAAAACTTGTTAAGTCTTTATATGCAGAAACTTCCCCTAAACTATCATCATCAGTATTATTAATAAAAACTTTATTTTCTTGAATAATGGCTCCTAATTTATCCTCTTCAAACAAACTTGAATCAATTGAAATAGTATTGTCATTAAATCCAAATTTAAAATCTTCTTCATTATTTTGTTCTACTTCCTGTTTATCTTCAAATTGAGATTTATTTTCAAATTCTTTTATATTTGCTGGATCATATCTATCTTCAAATTCACTTATTTTCTCTTGCTTATATCTATCCTCAAAATTTTTATTAGTAAATAAATTATGTTTAGGATTTCCAATATCTTTATTCATACTCTGTTCATTAACATTTAAGAAGTTATTAATTTGTTCATTAGGTTCTTCAAAATATATGTTATTAATTTCAGATTCTCTATTATTTTCAATATTATTATTTTCATTATTTCTTAACTTATCAGAAATACTATTTACCTGACCGCTTAAATTTAACAATTGATCAGAGAGATTATTTATCTGACCTGATAATATTTTAGAGTTAGAATCCTCATTATTATTTTTATTATACATTTGATTATTAAAGTTTGAAGAATCAGCAATAAAACCCCCATTTTGAAATGGTACAAAAGGTCCACTACTTTGACCATTCATAATTCCAAAATTTTGTGTTGGTCCATTATATGTGGGATATGAAGGTTGTTGCATATTTGGATATCCATAAGTTGGTTGTTGCATATTTGGATACGGCGATTGAATAAAGTTTTGCACAATACTTGGAACTTGACTTTTTTCACAATTTTGTTGAGGAATCCCATTTTGTACATTGTTAACTGGTTGAGTATTTGACCCTCTATTTTCATTTAAATATTTATTAGAAACACCATAAGGAGCTGATTGTCCTAATTTTAATTGAAATGGATCTTCATGAATACCAATTTTTTTACTACTAAAATTATTATCATATAAAAAATTATTTCTTTGAGGCTTTTGCCAGTTTGAGATAGTTCTATTAGTAGTTTTAATAAGAGATTGTATAAATTTATTTGCTTCCAATTCCCCAATAAAAGATGCCACTACTTGATTTGTTCTTCCGTCAACTATATTAAAAAAATCATTTTCAAATTTTACATAATAATTCATAGTGATCCTCACCCTTCTTATTTTTTATTAATTAATAGGATCTATCTCTAGCTTTGCCTTTTGTAAATCTTTAAATATATCATCATTTCCAGCTCTAAAAATTTCTTTTTCAGTAAACTGATAAATGCTTGGTTCATATCAATAGATAACTTCATCTGTTCTTTCTTTATTTTCGTTATCAAAACCCTTTTCTAATACTATTCCATTTAATTGATAACCCACAATCAAATTATCTAAAGTAAATTTTAATTTATAATTTCTACCTTCAGAATCTTTTTTATCCCCAGGGACACTAAATAAAAAATCAATGCTTAATTTTTGGTCATTATCCGATTTTCCATAAATAAAAGTTCTTTTATCATTTTCCTTTGAACCAACAACTTGTGCTTGCATAGTTTTTCCATCATTTGCAGTATAAAAAGTAACTCCAGTTGATATGTCATGTCTTGCTTCTATACAATCTTCACCATTACACTGTTCAAATTTTGCATCACTTTGAACAAAGTTATTATCAAATTTTCCAGGCATTAATATACCATTTCTAAATTTTTCATCGACTTTATTTAATTGTGTATGTAATGTTTTAAATTGTGCTTGAGTCAAATTGTTTACACCCAAAACCTTTTTCATTTCTTCACTTCCAAATTCCTTAATCTTTGAATAAAGATTATTTGCATCTTCATCAGTCATATTATAAATTTTTTTATCTTTGTAACTACTAAAATCACTATGATTAAAGTATTCTTTGTAATGACTTTCTTCTCATTTAAGTTCAATATAATCTTTAAGATTCTTTTTATTTCCATCTTGATTTTCTTTAATTTTTTGAACCTTACCATCTTTATATTCTATTTCTGTATTCATTGTTAAAGCATTCGATGCTTCATATACTGAAGCGTTTGATGCAGTTCACTTTTCATTTTCACTTAACTCAGATTTAGTAATACCTAAATTATAATTAATTTCAGTAAAGTTTGAATTTTTTGGAGCTTCATAATCTGATTGAAAATCTGATTTAAAATTTCCTTCTTTTGTTTTTGTATTATCAATAAATTCAATATATTCTTTTTCACCATCGATAAAAAGATTTTCTAGTGCCATACCTAATCCCTTTTCACCCAAAACTTTTTTTTGCTCTTCTCTTTTTTTAATGTTTGGATATTTAGTTTCACTAAAAGTTAAAGACTCCAAAATTAAATTAGCTAAAACGGGTAAAGTTGCTGCACTACCAAAAAGTTTTTGAAAGTTAACTTTATTATTAGCAATTTTAAATTCTTCCTTTTCATCAATTGTAATTTTTACTGGATTTGTTTCAATACCACAAGATACAACAGCTGATATACTTGGAGAAACAACTAGTAATGAACCTAAAACCGATAATAACTTTTTCATAATTTAAACCTCTTTTAAAAAAATCTTTACTCTATTTTACCTTATTTGAAAGAAAAAAGCATTAGGAATTTTTAGACTGATCAATAAATTTACCATAACTTCTAAGGAAATTTACTTTAATAACTCCTGTAGCTCCATTACGATGTTTTGATATTATTACATCTGTTTCATCAGTTGGATCTTCAGAAGCAAGATTATATTCTTTTGTTTTATAATACGCATCTCTATATAAAAACATAATTATATCTGCATCTTGTTCAATAGCTCCACTATCCCTTAAATCAGACATTAATGGTGTTTTCTCTTCTCTCTTTTCAACACTACGAGATAATTGTGATAAACAAATTATCGGCATATTTAACTCCCTAGCTATTTTTTTTAAATGTCTAGATATAGTTGCCACTTCATTTTGTCTACTATCAAATTTATTTGACATTGAAGAAATCAACTGTAGATAATCAATAAAACAAATTTCTACTCCAAAATCTCTTTTCATTTTTCTAAGTTTTGATTGTAATTGTAAAACAGTAATTCCCGGAGTATCATCAATAACGATATTCATATTTTTTATTTGCTCACCGCTAGCTGTAATTCTAGACCATTTTTCTGTTGTTAACCCTTGAGCATTTCTTAATGAACTAGATTCTATACCTGAAATTGAACTCAATATACGTTGAACTAATTGCTCTTTTGGCATTTCCAAAGAAAAAAATGCAACACCATTTTGTCTTTCTGCTGCATTCACGGCCAAGTTAAGAGCAAATGCTGTTTTACCCATTGATGGACGAGCAGCTAAAATTATAAAATCTCCTTTTTGTCATCCATTAGTAATTTGATCTAAATCAGAAAACCCTGATGGGACACCATTTACTAAACCTCCATTTTTTTCTAAAGCCTCAATTTTTTTAATAACGTCAACTACAGTTTCTTTAACTTCGGTGGCATCATCTTTTTTAACATCAGTTTTTATATTAAGAATTTTTTGTTGAGCAATAACAAAAACTTCATCAATAGGTGATTTACTATCTCTTAATTGTTTAATGTGTATTAAAGCTCTATCTAATTGTCTTCCAATTGAATTTTTAAAAACTATTTCTACATAATCTTCAAAACCCTCATCTGTATAAAAGTAACCTGATACATCAGATAAATATGATACTCCTCCAACTTTTTCAAGGGACTTTTTATCTTCTAAATACTCAGCTAGTTTTGTAATAGTTATATTTTGACTATTAATTGAAACTGTATTTATTGCTTCAAAAATAATTTGGTGCTTTTCTAAACTAAAATCTTCTGAGTTTAACTGCGTTAAAATATCAAAACTTGCTTTTGGTGAATGCATTGCAATTGCTAAAACTGCTTTTTCTGAGTCAATTAAAACACTTTCAATACTAATATTCATATTTTCTTTCATTATTCTGTACCCTCTACAAAGACTTTTAGTGTAGCAATAATTTTAAAATCAAGCTTAATTTTTAAATAAAATAAACCAAGCTTATTAATATTTTCATGCTTCTCAAATTTTCTTTTATCTAAATCAATAAGAAATTCTTTTTTAATTCTATCTGTAATTTGAGAAAGTGAAATTGAGCCAAAGGGTTTTCCATCTTTTGTTTTTATTTTAAAGTTTAATTGAATATCTTCAATCTTTAACTTTAAATTATTTATTTCAATTTCTTTTTCTGCTTTAATTTTTTCTTCTTTTACTTTTCTAACATTTAAGTGGCTTAAATCTCCTTTTGATGCAACAATTGCTAAACCCTTTGGAATTAAAAAATTTGTTGCATATCCATCAGACACATTTACAACATCATCTTTTTTGCCATAGTTTTTTACATCACTTAATAGAATTACTTTCATTTTTTTCACCTTAATAATTATAACAAATAAAAAACACCTTGTTGGTGTTTGAAAAATTATTATTGAACAACAAAAGGTAATAAACCCATTCCTCTTGCTCTTTTAATTGCAATAGCTAACATTCTTTGATGTTTAGGTGATGTACCTGTTACTCTCTTTGGTAAGATTTGTCCATTAGCTGATATAAATTTTTTTAAAAGGTCTACATCTTTATAGTCAATATAATCAATATTGTTTTTTGCAAAGAAATTAACTTTTTTTCTTCTTACAAATTTTTTCATTTTTTATTCTCCTCTTTTAGTCTTCTCATAAAATTGAATCATCATTCGATGATTTTGAATCGTCTATTAGATCAAAATCAAAATTATTTGATGTTTGTTGTGTAGATGATTTTGATTGGTTTGATTCAAATGAATTATTTGATCCAGGTTGGTTACTTGCAGTACCAGTGCCACTCAAAAATTCTATCCTATTAGCTCTCACTGTAACTATTTGTAAAAATTGGCCATTAGTATTTTCTTGTCTAACATTAATAGCACCTTCAACAGAAATCTGAGCTCCCTTTTTTACAAACTTTGCAAGATTTTCTGCTGTTTTTTCTCATGCAAAACAAGGTACAAATTGTGTAAATTGATTACCCCCAGAAAATTCATTAACAGCTAATGTGAACGGAACATAAGATTTACCATTTGATGAACTTCTAAGTTCAGGATCTTTTGTTATTCTTCCAATTAAATTTACTGAATTCATTTAAATTCTCCTTCAAATATATTAAGCAGCTTCTTTTTCAACTTTTGTTACTTTTACTTCTTTATCCTCAGTTTTAACAGCAGCCTTTGGTTTTGTTGCTTTTACTTCTTTTACTTCTTTTACTTCTTTTACTTCTTTTACTTCTTTTACTTCTCTATTAACTTTTGCTTCTCTAAATTCTTGTGAATTAGAATTTTCATCTCTTCTTGGCATTCTTCTATCAAATCCTCTTGAAGGCTTTTTCTCTTCTTTAAATTTAGACATATCAGTTTTTGATAATTTTGTTGATTGAATGTATCTTTTTTCATTTTCAGTATTAATCACTTGATATCTAACAACATTTTTATCAATTCTTGAAACACGTTCAAATTCATTAATATTTACAGAATCTGTTTCAACTATTACAACAGTATAATAACCTTTTTTCTTTTTCTTAATTACATATGCAAAATCTTTTAAACCTCAGTCTTCTGATTCTAAAATTTTTCCGCCATTATTAGTAAGTATGTCATGTAATTTTTTTTGTACAGATTTAATATCTGTTACATCTTGATCAATGATATACATTATTTCGTATTTTCTAATCATATTCTATCTCCTTGTGGTCTTTTGGCCTAGTTAAAGGCAAGGAGTTAATAAAAATTAACTCGCTTATTTATTATATAGTAAAAATTAATGTTTATTCAAGATAGATTCAATTTATAACTAACCTTGTACATCTTTTCTAAAAGTAATTTTTATATTACTTTCTTCACCATCAATAAATTTAACTTTACTACTTTGTTTTTCAATCATTTGACAATCATCATAAGCTTTAAAATTTTTTTTCTCATAGGCTTTTTTTATTATTTCAGTTTTAAAACCCTGAGGTGTTTGAGTTTGGATATAAAAATCTCTATTAACAGTTTTTATTTTATTTTTTTTAATTAACTTTAAACAGTTTATAACTTTTAATGTTGGAACTACGCAATCATACTTTTTTAAATTTTTTATAATTGATTTAATAAGTTCTTTAGACACAAAAGGTCTAGCACCATCATGAATTAATACATAGTTTTCCTTGCTTAATTCTAAACCCTTTTTTACAGATTCAGCTCTTGTTTCTCCCCCTTGAACTAAAATGATTTTTTTATCTTTAATTAAATTAAAAACTTCCTTATTTGATACTAAAATAATCTCTTTAATTTCTTTAATATTATAAAAACTACTTATTGTTTTATTTATTAATAATTCATTCCCAATTTTCACTAACATTTTATTTTGTCCAAATCTCTCACTAGAACCATTTGCAACAATAATTAAGGATATCATTTTTTATCACCAATCTAATTATAAATAAAATCACAACAAAGTTGTGATTAAAAAATATTAATATTATTTATTTTGCAATATTCCATAAATTCCTTACCTCATATTGAAGAATGAATCTCTCCAATATGTTGCTTTTCAAGAATTGTCATAACAACTCTATTTATTAAAACACCAACTGATAAAGTTAAAGGTAGCTCATTTGACTTAATTAAATGATTATACTCATTATTAATTTTGCTATTTTCTTTTAGTATTAAGTTTTGTTCCTTTAAGGTTTTTCTATCAACTTGAAATCCTGCATAAGAAACTGATATAGATTTTTCACATTCCCCATTATAAATATAAAGCTTAGAGTAAGTTTTTAAATTAAAAACATCTTCAGACAACTGACCAATATTTTTTTGATTAAAAATTTTATCTGCATAATTTTGAATTACAAAACTACCATTATCTTTACCAAATTTATTTAATCTTTCAGTAAAAGTTAATAAAGGATATAATTCTCTAAGTTTTTCGTAAGTTATAAATGTTAGAGTTTTTGAGTAGTGAAAGGTATTTAAATTTTGAAATTTTTGACTAATCTTTAAATCAATAAAACACAAAATTTTATAAATCTCTATTAATTTATTATTTAGAAATTCCATATCAACTTCATCAACAAGAATCTCTAAACCAATTTCTTCATATATTAAGGAACTTGTGTTATCTAAGTTAACATCTCTATTAACTGTAGTAAAATTAGTTATTATTCCACTTATAGTTCTATCATCATTCTCTAGATTTCTTAAAAAATATCTTCTTCATTTATTATTTGCTTGCATTATTTCACCATACTCATTCTGACTTACAATATCAAAATCGATTGGTCTTTTTGTTTGCTGAAAATCATCATTTAATCATACTGATTTATTTGTGATTAGACCACTGGACATATTCAATAAATTAAATTTGCTTTTCAAAGAAGAGAAAATATTTTCTTTAATAAATTCTATTCCCTCTATAGTATCTTTAAAGTTTAATTTAGATACATAACCTAATGCAATACCATATTTCATTAGATACCTCTAGGTTTCATTTGAGGGAAAAGTAAAACATCTTTTATTGAATCAGAATTTGTTAATAGCATAACTAACCTATCTATTCCTATTCCTATTCCAGCTGTTGGGGGCATTCCATATTCTAAAGCTTCTATGAAATCAATATCCATATCATTTGCTTCATCATTACCTGCATCAGCTTCCTTTATTTGATCAATAAATCTCTCATACTGATCAATCGGATTATTTAACTCAGCAAAAGCATTTGCATACTCTCTATTAATAATAAATAATTCAAATCTATCAGTAAACCTTGGGTCTTTTGCATTTAATTTTGAAAGAGGAGAGATTTCTTTAGGATGTCCTCAAATGAAAGTAGGTTCAATTATTTTTTCCTCTACAAACTCTTCAAAAAATAAATTAATAATATGACCTACTGAAAAATGATGTTTATCTACTTTAATATTATGTCTCTTTGCAATTGCACATGCCTCTTTAAAAGTCATCTCTTTTCAAAAATCTATACCACATACTTCTTTAATTGCATCTACCATATGTCATCTTTTAAAAGGTTTTTCCAAGTCTAAATCATATCCAGAGTATTTGATTTTTGCAGTTCCTCTAACTGAAAAAGAACATTCTTTAAATATATCTTCACATAATGTCATTAAAAAATCCATATTTTTGTAAGCAACATAAAGTTCAACAGAAGTGAATTCAGGATTATGTCTTGTACTTATACCTTCATTTCTAAATATTCTTCCTATTTCATAAACACCATCAAATCCCCCAACGATGCATCTCTTTAAGTGGAGTTCAGTTGCTATTCTTAAAAAGAACTCATTATCTAAGGCATTGTAGTGAGTAACAAAGGGTTTTGCACTTGCTCCTCCTCTTACAGATTGTAAAATTGGAGTTTCAACTTCAATATAACCTTTAGAGTCTAAAATTGATTGAATAGTTCTTATAATTTTTGTTCTGTTAATAAAAACTTGCTTTGATTCAGGATTAACAATTAAGTCAACATATCTTCTTCGATATTTTTCTTCAATATCTGCAATACCTAAATGCTTATCTGGTAATGGTTTTAAAGCTTTAGATAGTAATTTAGCATTTTTAACTCTTATAGTTAACTCACCATGATCTGTTTTCATCATAATGCCTTCAACTCCAATTATATCGCCAAGATCTAAATCCCTAAAATATTCAAATTCTATTTCTCCAATTTCATCTTGTCTTACATAAATTTGAATTGCATTATCTTGATCTTGAATATTTCCAAAAATTGCTTTTTTTCCAGCTTCTCTAAACAGTCTTATTCTTCCTGCTGTAGATACTTTAATATTTGCCTTTTCTTGTAATTCCTCTTTTGAAAATGAAGAAAACTTTTCTTTTAATTCAGTTATAGCGTGACTTTTATTAAATTGGTTTTCAATAAAAGGATCTCTCTTATCATTAATAAGTTTTTTTAATTTTTCTCTTCTAATATTTTCTTGTTCTGAAAAATTTCTTTCAAAGTTATTACTCATTTTCTTATTCTCCTAAGTTTCCATCTTCATAAAATTTAAATATTTTTTTTATATCTTCTAATGATTCTATAGTAGTTGCCATTTTTTTCATTTCTTTTATTTTATTATCTGAACCTAATGTTCCTAAATATCAAAGAAGTTGTTTTCTCATTTCTCTAATTGCAAATTCTTCTCCACGCATTTCAATTAAAATATTTGCATGTCTTGTCACTGTTGCTTTTCACTCTTGATAACTTGGTCCCTCTAAAAATTCACCAGTATCAAGATAGTGTTGTATCTCTCTAAAAACTCATGGATTACCTTGTGCTGCTCTTGCAATCATAATTCCATCACAACCAGTTTCTTCAATCATTGCCTTTGCTGAAGGACCATCAAAAACATCACCATTCCCAATTACAGGAATTTTAACTGCCTCTTTTACTTTTCTAATTCAACTTCAATCTGCTTTACCATTATAAAATTGATTTCTTGTTCTTCCATGTACAGCTATAGCACTTGCTCCATTTTTTTCAGCTATTTTTGCAAGTTCAACCACATTTCTGTTTTCATCATCTCAACCAATTCTCATTTTTACAGTTACTGGTTTAGAAGTGTTTTCAACAACTGCCTTAATTACTTCTCCAACTCTTTCTGGATATTTTAATAAATTTGCTCCTGCTTGACTTCTTAATGCCACTTTTGGTGCAGGACAACCCATATTTATATCTATAACATCACACTCAGAAAATTCTTCAACAATTTTTGCACCTTCAACAAATGAATCAGTATCAAATCCAAAAATTTGTAAAGTAATTGGATGTTCCAGTTCAGAAACCTCAATCATAGTTTTAGTTTTTTGATTATTATGAACTAAACCTTCTGTACTAACCATCTCAGCATATACTAAAGACGCTCCTTTTTCTTTACAAATAATTCTGAAAGCTGCATTTGTAGTTCCTGCCATTGGACCCAAAAATACTTTACCTTTTATAACTATATTTCTAATTTTCATTAATTTTTATTTTCTCCATTTATATATAATAAATTATTTATTTCTTTAAATATAACGTATATATTTTTTGATATTTTCGAAAAGAATTTATTAATATGATTAACAACCTCAGCTTGTTTTAAAGATCTTGCAATTCAATCAATATTTATTTGAATTACATCTTTTTCATAACCATTTGCAATTAAAGTACTAGGGTCATTTCAAAAAACTATTTTTTTAGAATCAGTATCCATAATTAAAGCTAATTCATCAATTTTTTTAAAATATTCTTTAAGGTGAGTTTCATCCACACCTTTAAAACTAAAAATTGGCATAATTTCTCCACCTTTAACAATTATAATTATATACTTTTTTTAAACCCATTTTAAGATTAAAAAACTACAAATTATTCATTTGTAGTTTAGAGTTTTTGAACTATGATCAGTCAATTTGAGCTGGTCTTTTTGGAGATTTATTATGCTTAATTTCATCAATTAAGCCATTTCTTACGTGTATTACAGTATCTCCAATTTCACTAATATTTGGATTATGTGTAACAATGATTACAGTTGTATTATATTTTTCCTTTACATCAACAAGAATATCCAATACTTTTCTACCCATCTCTTCATCTAGTGCTCCTGTTGGTTCATCACCAAATAGAATTTCGGGGTTTTTTGCTAATGCTCTAGCAATTGAAACCCTTTGTTGTTGTCCACCAGACATTTGATGTGGGTATTTATTCATTTGTTCTTCCATACCAATAGTTTTAAAGATTTCTTCAATTGACATTTTATTTTCTTTTGATTTACTTAAGTTTTCTCCAACTTCTGCATTTTCTTTTGCAGTTAAGTTTGAAAGCAGATTGTATTGTTGGAATATAAAACCAACATTTTCTCTACGAAATTTTGTTAAATGAGAGTCTTTCAATAAAGACAAATTATTACCTAGAACAAAGACATCACCCTCTGATGCCTTATCCAATCCTGAGATTGTATTTAATAAAGTTGTTTTTCCTGAACCAGATGGTCCAAGTATTACAATAAATTTACCCTTTTCAAGTTTCAAGTCCACACCGCGTAACACAGGAGTTAACATATCTCCAGTCACATATCATCTTTTTACGTTGTATAGCTCAATAACATTTTTATCTAAATCAGGATTATTACCTGTTGTAGATACTATTTTACCTTCTAATATTTTTTTTGAATATTTTGAGGTATTTTGTTTTTGGACCTTATTTTTCAATTTTAATCCTTTAACACCTTCTTCAGTTACTAATGGTAACTGAACATGTTCAAATTCTCTTATAAGAGTTTGATCCATACCAACCGAAGTTTTTTTAGTTAGTTTTTTATTGTCAATCCTTTCAGATTGTTTTAAATCTGCTTCAACCCTTTTTTGTTGTTTTAAATCTTTGTCTTCCATATTAAACTCCTTAATATAGAACTTAAATACACCTATAATAGTATAACATAAATCCTATTTAATCTCATTTGGTTTTACATTATATTGTTTTTTACAAAAATCACAAGTAACTTCTACCAGTTCTCCCTGTTCAATAATTTTTTTAATCTCTTTTTCTCCTAATAATTTAACTGAAGATATTACCTTATCAATATTACAAGTACATTCAAATTTTAACTCACTAATACCTAGGATTTTTGCATCACTACAAATATCTTTTATTAATGACTCATAGTTAGTTGTATTTATTAGAGTTTTAACTAAGTGATCTAATGTTCCTATCTTCTCTTCTACAAAATCAATATCTTCATCTTTAAATCCAGGAAGTAATTGAATAATTATTCCACATGCCTTTTTAATGTTTGCATCTTCATCCAATTCAATTGTTGAAGTAATTAAAGAATTAATTTGGTCACTTTGTTGTAAATAGTACATAAAATCAAAATTAATCTCACCTGAAATTATTTCTACTCTTGAAGTATAAGGAGAAGTTTCCCCATTATCTCTAGATATTTGTAAAAATCCTTGTTTTCCAACTACTTGTGATAAAGCACTTCCCTCCTCAAGATTAATTTTATCAATTTCAAAGTTTGGGTTTTGAATATATCCTCTTACTTTTTTATCCTGAAATTCAGCAATTATTGATCCACCAAGACCCATTCCATTTAAATTAGTAGTCATTTTACTTCCATCTTTTATAGATAAGCTCAAAAGAGCATTATCTATAATTGTTCTACCTAATGCTACTAAAGCAAGAGGATTTGCATTTTGCAATACTGCAATTTCTTTAAAACTTTCTGTAATATCAACTATTGATATTTTGACATTATTTTTTTTACTTATAGCTCTAATTTCCATATCCATAATTTTGTTCTCCTTGAAATTCACTTATATTATTATACTTGTTTAAAAAATAAAAAAACACTTTAAGATAAAGTGTTTTACTTATCATCTTCATCTGGTTCAAACTCTAATATTGCACCAGATTCTTTTTTCTTATCTTCAACATCTTTTCTGTTTTTTTCTTCTACAACTTCTTTTGGTAATTTATTATGTTTATCAATGTAATCAATTTGCTCAGCAGTAATTGTTTCTAATACTCTTAAAGACTCTGCAATTAATTCTAAAACATCTTTATGCTTATTTATAACTTCTAATGCAGTCTTGTAACATTTCTCTAAAATAGTGTTTATCTCTGTATCAATTTTAAATGCCACCTCATCTGAATAAACTCCTTTTGTTTGTCCATATGATTCCTCTTGCATTGTTAAATATTTTGTAAGTCCTAAAGTTGACATACCAAATTGTGTAACCATTCTTCTTGCAATATTTGTAGCTTTATCTAAATCATCATGTGCTCCTGTTGTAATTTTATTTTTACCAAACATAATTTCTTCAGCAGCTCTACCCCCAAGATAACCAGCGATTGATGCAAATAAATCTTCTTTTGATGAAAAATTTGATTCATCCTTTGGAGTCATAATTGTATAACCCCCGGCATTACCTCTAGGAATTATAGTAACTTTTTGAACTTTTGATGCAGATTCTAATCTCAATCCCATTAATGCATGTCCTGCTTCGTGATATGAAACAATTTGCTTATCTTGCATTGTCATAGCTCTTGATTTTTTAGCTGGTCCACCAACTACTCTGTCAATAGCTTCATCTATATCTAAAATATTAATCATTTTTCTTTTATCTCTAACAACAAGAATTGCTGCTTCATTAAGAACATTTTCTAGTTGTGCTCCTGAAAAACCTGGCGTTCTTTCAGCAATACGCTTTCAATCAATTTCAGGTGATACAGATTTATTTCTTGAATGAAGTTTTAATATTGCTTCTCTCTCACGAATATCTGGTAATGATATTTGAATAGTTCTATCAAATCTTCCTGGTCTTAATAAGGCACTGTCTAAAACATCAACTCTGTTAGTTGCTGCCATAACAATAACTCCAGTATTTGATGCAAAACCATCCATTTCAACAAGTAATTGATTTAATGTTTGTTCATTTGTTGAAGCTCCCATTCCACCACTACGTTTTCTACCAACAGCATCAATTTCATCAATAAAAATGATACATGGTGCTGCTTTTTTAGCATCACTAAAAAGATCTCTTACTCTACTTGCTCCTAAACCAACAAACATTTCTTCAAACTCAGAACCAGCCATTGAGAAAAATGCAACGCCAGCTTCCCCAGCAACTGCTTTTGCTAATAAAGTCTTACCTGTTCCAGGAGGTCCCTCCATAAGAACACCTTTTGGTACTCTAGCTCCCATTAATGCATACTTATTAGGATTTTTTAAATAATCAACAAGTTCAACAAGTTCAATTTTTTCTTCATTAATACCTGCAACGTCTGAAAATTTAACATCTGATTTAATTTCTCTTGGTCTTGTGTTTTTGCCTGGTCCAAACATTCCACCACCCATTCCACCTTTTGACATAGATGAGAATATTCAAATATAAAAACCAATTAAAATTACCATTGGTAATAAATTAATTATTAAAGTCATAAACGGTGAATTTCCTTGTGATATTGTTATTATGTTTTGAGTAAAATCCTTAAAAGCATTATTATCATCACGAAGTGAAGTATAAGATGAATTAGTTAAAGTTAAAACAAACTTCCTTACTACTCCAGAACTATTAGTATATGACCCAGATATAATGTGTAAACCACTGTATACCTGTTCCGTTGAATTTTTACTTATTTTATTATTCATTAATAGCTCAACGAATTCTGATTCTGTTAGTTTATCTGATGTCCCTGCAATAAACTGTCAAATAACAATTCCTATTACTATTAACATAACTATAAATAAAACCCATAATCATATAGATTTTTTCTTTTTCATTTTTTCACCGTTTTCTAATTTCTTTATAATTTTATCATTATATGTTTATTTTATTTAAAAGTATTTTGTTTGTTTTATCAAAAATTAAAATATTTTCATATCTTTTAAGATAGTTTACCTTTTTATCTTTATATATTTTTGATAACAACTTAGCATTTAAAAAAATCTTAGATTGATATTTTTTTCAGTTATTTGTAACAATAATGTTTTGACTATCAACTATATTATTTTTAAATAGTTGTTCTTTAAAATATTTATTTTGCTTATCTTCAATTTCAAAAATATTTAAATCCTTAGATTTTAATACTCTAATAGTTTCATAATCTTTCATTAAAATCAGATTACCTTTTTTAATTTCAATTAACCTTTTTTTAGATAATAGTTGTTTTAGGAATTCCTTAATAATTGCCTTTTTTGTTTTATATAAAAACTGTGCAAAGTCATTTTTCTCTAAAAAGTTAAATAAAAGATATTCATTTCAATCATTGTCCTTACAAAAGTTACTTAATTCTAACCGATTAGAGATAGACAAGTTTTTTATTTTTAACTGATAACCTGATAATTGATTATTTTTATTCTTAATTTCTTTAATTAATTCATTAAAATCACTTTCACTAAGAGTTGACCTTATTCTATTTCTTTCATATATTAAATTAGAATTTGTATAGTCAGTAATATAAGAAATTTTCATATTATCTAAATATTTTAAAATTTCAGACTTCTTAATTGATAATATTGGTCTTAATATTTTCTTATTCTTATAAAGGGATTGATTATTTATACCAAAATAAGATACCTTTTTATTACTTTGTTTTTGCATCAAGTATGTTTCAATATGATCATTTAAATTGTGAGCTATCAATATTGCATCAGCTCCCTGATTCTCCAATTCTTTACAAAAAAAATCATATCTTACATTTCTTGCTCATGATTCAAAATTTTCTTTTAATTCATTATAATTTTGCTTAATAGTTTTAATAAAAAAAATAATATTATTCTCCTTACAAAGTTTTTTAATAAGTTCTACATCTTTATTAGAATCTTTTCTAAAATTATAATTTACATGACAAACTACAAAATTTTTAAATTCATTTTCCAAAAGGTAATTAAAAAGAAAAACACTATCAGGTCCGCCTGATAATCCTAAAATATATTTCTCCTCTTTTTTTAGCAATTTAATCACCAAACATTTCTAATATTTCTTTTTTATAAGTTCCATCATCATTGTGAATATATAAAGGTTCTAAAATTTTCATTCCATCATTACCATCATTAATTGCTTCAATAAGAACTCTTTTTGATTCTTGTTTTTCTTTAGAATAAACTATTTGTATTTTCTTTACTGAGAAATTATTTTGTTTCAATAAAATAATAATTTCATCCAACCTATTGCTTAAGTGAACCATAAGAAATTTACCACCATTTTTTAATGCTGTTTTTGCACTTTTTATTATTTCTTCTAAAGTTATTAATACCTCATGTCTTGCTGGAATTAAAAATTTACTTTTCTTATTAAGATTTGAGTCTTTATCTACTTTGAAAAATGGAGGGTTACAAAATATTAAATCATATTGGTTATTTTTATCCAAAACAAATTTTTTAATATCCATATTAACTATCTCAATTTGCTTTTCTAAATTATTTAATAATATATTTTTTTTTGCAATTTGACATGACTCTTCTTGAATCTCAATACCTGTAATTTTTGATTTAGTATATCTAGAGATTATTAATGGAATAATCGCATTATTTGTTCCAAAATCCAAAATGTTTTTAAACTTATTTGAAGGTTTCCAAAATCTAGCCAACAAAATTGAGTCAATACAAAAATTAAACATTTTATTATCTTGAATTATTTTAAGTCTTTTATAATTTAAAATGTCATTTTTCACTTCCATTAAATCACCTCATACATTTTTATAAAGAGATTTTCTAAAATCAAATTAATATAATTTGTTTCTTTTATTTCATTTATTGTATCTAATAAAAGCTCTTGTAAAAATTTTATATTTAAATTTATTGAGTTTTCAAAAGCTATATTCAGGTTTCTTATAATTTCTGGTCTTTCCATTTTTTTGAAAGTTATTAAATATTTTAATAACTTTGTCTTGTTCTTGTTTAAAAATAGATTAATAAGTTCTGAATCCATTTTTTCTTTTCTATTTTCATTTTCAATTGAGAATAGCTTGCATCTAGATTTAATAGTACTTAAAATTTTATTTCTATCTGTTGTTAATATAATTGCATATGTATTTTGAGGTGGCTCTTCCAAAAATTTTAGTAAAGCATTCGATGCACTATCACTTAAATTTTCACCATTTGATAAAATGTAAACCTTATTTTTATTATCTTCAATTCCTGAAGATGAAAATTTTATAATTAGTTCTTTAATATCTTCTTTTGATATTTTTGATATTGAGTCTCCAATATAAGAGATATTTAAATTATTTTTATTAACTGTTTTTAAACATCAATCACAATTATCATTTTCAAGCGAATTATTTAAACAATATATTTGTCTTAAAACCTCAGTTGAGATATTATCAAGATCAGTTTGATTTTCATTTGAGATTATTATTGAGTGATATAGTATTCTTTCCTTTATCAGTTCATTAATAATATTCAATACCTCCATTTTTTTCATTATTTTTTTGTTCTTTCATTAAGAGCATTATCGATTAAAAAATCTACTTGTTGCAAAACCTCATTAATTTGTTTTCTAGAATCCACAACTTTAATTCTATCTGAGTTTTCAGAAATTAAGATTTGATATCCTTCATAAACTGCTTCATGGAATTTTTGGTTCTCTTGTTCCATTCTATCAGCACTTCTTTTTCTATTCATTAATCTTATCTGAGATTCCTTTGGAGTTATATCAAAAAAAATTGTTAGGTCCGGTTTTGTTGAACCTAAAACAATGCTTTGTAATTCATTTACATCAGCCATACCTATATTTCTTGCATATCCTTGATAAGCAGATGTTGAATCCATAAATCTATCACAAACAACAATTGTTCCTTCTTTTAAAGCAGGTAGTATAATTGAGTCTAAATGCTGTTTTCTTGCTGCTACATATAAAAGAGTTTCAGCTCATGGATTAATTGAGTTTTTTTCATCTAGAATAATTCTTCTTAATTCCTCTGCCAATGGTTCTCCACCAGGTTCTCTTGTTAATAGAACTTTGTATCCCTTTTGAATTAAATTATCTTTAATCATTTTTGAAATTGTTGTTTTCCCTGAACCATCAATACCCTCTAATGAAATAAATAACATATTACAATTCCTCTAAACTAATCATCTAGTTTCTTTCTATTTAAAATTGCATCATTTAACGTCTCTTGGTCAATATAATCTAAAACTCCACCTAACGGAATTCCTCTTGCAATTCTAGAAATTTTCTCGCTTATTCCTTTTGCCTTATTAGCTATATAGTTTGAAGTAACTTCTCCTTCAAATGTTAAATTTAAAGCTAGCAATAATTCTATACCTTTATTAATTCTAACAAATAATTCACTTATTTTTATTTTTTCGGGACCTATATTTTTATTTAAATTTATTTCACCATTTAATACATGAATTATCCCGTTGTAATTACTTTTGGCAATTTTTATAGCATCAAACTTTGTAGAAACGACACAGATAATATTTGGATTTCTATTTTTATTATCACAAAAAGTACATTCTCCATTTTCTCTAAAGTAAAAACATATATTGCATTCACTATATGAATCCCTTATTTGAGATATTATAGATTCCAATGAGCTAATTTTATTTTTGTTAATTATTAAATCAAAAACAATTTTTTCAGCCGCTTTTTTACCAATTCCATCAATGGTTTTTAACTCTTCAATTATTTTATCCATTAATTCACAACCTTAATATTTTGATCTCCTAAAATTTCTTGAGCTCTTTTTAAATATTCATTTTCTTCATTATCATCTTTTGTTTTTAACATTTCATAGAAAGACTCAGTGTTAATACTTTCAAAGTTAGCCAATTTATTGTTATCTTTTCTATCCATAAATTCAATTCTAATTTCAGATCATCTTTTTTTATCTAAGGAGATTATTTTTACTTCCTTACCAAAGTATTTATATATTAACTTTCTTATTTCCGAATTTTGAAGTCTATTATTAATTCATTTTGATATAGTTCTTTCCTCAGATACTAAGATAATAGAATCTTGACTAGACGCTGTTATTTTTGAACCATAAAACATAATAAAATTTTCTATAAATTTGGAACTATTATTAATTACATCTTCATCAAAAATACGCTCAAATTTTTCTTCAAAATATTTTCTTGCTTCTTTATTAGCACCTACTAAAACATTAATAATCTGATCATTTGTAAAATCTATAAAATTTTTATAAGTATTTGATTCTGAAATTAATAATTTCATTTGCAGTTTTAAGAATTTAGATTTTCCATTTTCTTTAAAAAAGTCTGCTATATTATTTTTAATTTCAAAGCTATTATCTTCTATATTTTCCTTTTGAATATTTTGAGATTTAACTTCCTCTATATTTTCCTTTTGAATATTTTGAGATTTAACTTCCTCTATATTTTCTATTAGTGTT
This sequence comes from Spiroplasma endosymbiont of Dioctria linearis, assembly GCF_964030865.1. Taxonomy (NCBI): domain Bacteria; kingdom Bacillati; phylum Mycoplasmatota; class Mollicutes; order Entomoplasmatales; family Spiroplasmataceae; genus Spiroplasma; species Spiroplasma endosymbiont of Dioctria linearis. The sequence goes on from NZ_OZ034984.1 coordinate 1,047,721, forward strand.
TCAATAGGCTTATCAAATAAAATATCTTTGGAGTTATTTGATTCTTCTGCCTTTGGTTCCTCTCAATTTATTTTGGAGCTGTAGATAGAAGCAATATCTTCTTCTATATTATTAACACTTATAAGTTCATTAGTAGAAACTGTTTTCAATATATTTATTAATATATATTGAAAACTTATATTTGAGTTTTTAGACTTTGTATAAGAGTTAGATATGTTATCTGCTAAATCAAACAATATTTTTATATTAGTTTCATTAAAACTATTAAATTCATCAATTGTTAAATTTTTCAAAAATGCATAATCTTGTGTAAGCTTAACTTCAATTATTTCTTTAATAATATCTAATAAACTTAAAGTCATTGTTTGGAAATCAATTCCTTGATTATTTGAAACTTCAAAATAGGATATTATTTCTTTTGTATTACCTTGAATTACATTTCTAATAATATTAATTTTTTCCATTTTTGTAGCAATATAAAATATTTTCTTAAGAATTTCAACGTTAACCTCTTGACTAGAAATTGTTAAGGCTTGCTCTAAGTAATTAAGAGCATCTCTTAAAGATCCATCTGACATGTAATAAATCTCGCTTAAAGCTTCTTTAGTTATTTGTTTTCCTTCTAAATTACATATTTCTTCAACTTTTTGTTCTAAATTTACTTGAGCAATTTTTTTAAAATTAAACAGCTGACATCTTGAAATTATTGTTGCTGGAATTTTTGAAAATTCTGTAGTTGCCAAAATAAAGATTACATGTTTAGGAGGTTCTTCTAAAGTTTTAAGTAACGCATTAAAAGCAGAGTTTGATAGCATATGTACTTCATCAATTATATAAACTTTATACTTAGAAAAACTTGGTAATAAAGATATATTAGATTTTATATGTCTAATTTCTTCAACTCCATTGTTTGAAGCTGCATCTATTTCAAATATATCAGAGTGTGAATTATTATTAAATTCTTTACAACTAGTGCAATTATCACACGGGTTATATCCATTTAAATTTTGACAATCAACTATTTTTGCAAATATTTTTGCAATTGATGTCTTTCCTGTTCCTCTTTGACCAGAAAATAATAAAGCATGACCAAATGAATTTGAATTAATCTGAGATATTAATATTTCTTTAATTCCAGAATGCCCTGCAACTTGGTCAAAATTCTTTGGTCTATATTCTCTATAAAGTGACTTCTTATTCTCCATTATTTTTACTCCCCTTGCATAAATATTTTACCTAGTTATTTCCTCAAATTTAAAAAGAATTCTTTTAATTCGCTTTCAAAAACTTTATATTCCTTATGATCTCCCATTTTTTCAAATTTTATATCAGTTGATATTCTATTATAATTGCACTTTATATTATCTAAATAATATAAAACATTCTTTATATTGGCTTCTTCAATAACTGTAATACACATCAAACAAGGCTTTAATGTAGTTACTAACTTATATTCTCCCAAATTTTTAGTTCTCATTCTTTTATACATTTTATTTAAGACTCTAATTTCAGCATGATTTGAAAAATTATATTTCTTTTGCCTACTATTAAACGATTTTGCAACAATTTTATTATTAGTATCAATTAATAAGGCTGATACTGGAACATCCTTATTCTTCTTACATTTCTTTAATTCTTTAACTAGTATATTAAAAATTAATTCCATAAAAAAGTTCTCCTAAAAATAAAAAAAGTCACTGTACAAGGCACTAGATTCTTATGGCTGCTACCTTCCGGTCCTGACCAACTTCGAACGTCACCCTTACAATGACATTTATATAATAACATTTTTTGGACAAATTTATAGTCTTTTTATTTTTTCTAAATTGTTTCACGTGAAACAATTTAGAAAAAATAAAAAAAATAATGTTTCACGTGAAACATTATTCTAAAAAGTTAATATTACCTAAATAAGGTTTTAAAACATCAGGAATTAATAGTTTATTACCATCATAATAATTTTCTAAAATAGCTGCAAATAATCTATCAATTGCTAATCCTGAACCATTTAATGTGTGTACATTTTCATTCTTACCGTTTTCATTCTTATATCTTGCCATTATTCTTTTTGATTGAAAATCTAAGCAGTTTGAACATGAAGATATTTCCCTATATTTATTTTGATGTGGGAATCAAACCTCTAAATCATAAGTTTTTGCTGATGAAAACCCTATATCTCCTCCACATAATTCAACAACTCTATATGGCAGATTAAATAACTTTAGACATTCTTCTGCATCTACAAGCATTTTTTCTAATTCTAAGTAAGATGACTCACTATCAGTAATTTTAACCATTTCAACTTTATTGAATTGATGTAGTCTTATTAAACCTTTTGTATCTCTACCAGCACTACCAGCTTCTTTCCTAAAACATTGAGTAAAAGCAGTTAAATACATAGGTAATTGAGATTTTTCCAATATTTTATCTCTAACAATATTTGTCAAAGGAACCTCAGAAGTTGGTATTAAGTATTGATCACCAATTTTATATGCATCTTCTTCAAATTTTGGAAGTTGACCAGTTCCAAACATATTTTCCTTGTTTACTATTAAAGGAAGACACATTTCCTTGTAACCATTGTTTGTATGTCTATTAATTAGTATATCCGCAAGAGCTCTAATTATCTTTGCCCCCAAATTAGTATAAACAACAAATCTTGAACCAGACAATTTTGAACCTAGTTCAAAATCTACTAACCCTAGCTTTGATGCAATATCTCAGTGTGCTTCACCATTATTCTTTATTTTTCCTACTTTTCATGTCTTAATCTCAACATTATCTTCTTCGTCTTTACCTAAAGGAATGTTTTCATTTGGTATATTTGGTATATAACTCAATTTATAATTAATTTCCTGGTTAATTGTTTTTAGATCATTATCTAACTTTTCAACCTTTTGATTTATTTTTGAAACCTCATTTTTTAATTTTTCAATTTCATCTTTTTTATTATTTTTACTTAAAATTCCAATATCTTTTGAGATTTTATTTTTTTTAGCTTTTAATTCTTCTACTTTAAAAGTTACTTCTTTTCTTTGTGAATTTAGTTCGATAATTTCTTTTAAATCTGAATTAAAATCCTTATTTCTCTTTTTTAAACTTGAATTGACCTTATCAAAGTCACTTTCAATTTTATTTATATCTAGCATTTTTATTCACCTTTATTTCATTCTAATGTAGTTGATGTAATAGTTTCATCCTCTTCTAAGTTAAACCCAATTACCCCAGCAGAGTTTCTTGATTGCAAGTTGATATCTTGAGCACCAATTTTTATTATTTTACCTTTTGAAGAAATCATTAAAATTTCATCTGTTTCTCTAATTGCCAAAAGAGATTTAAATTTTCCTGTCTTATCACTAAGTTTCATTCCTAAAACACCTTTAGCACCTCTACCAAAAATATTATACTCACTTATAAGTGTTTTTTTAACAATCCCTTTTTCCGATATTGTTGCCACACTTTCATTTTTGTAACTTGAACATGAAGATACAACAAAATCATTTTTGTCTAATCCCATACCTTTTACTCCTCTAGAAGATCTAGACATTGGTCTGAAATTATCTTCATTTACTTTAATTATTTTTCCATTCAATGATGCTATTAAAATTTCAGTACCTCCAATTGTTGGTATTACTGAAACTAATTTATCTCCTTCGTCTAAATTAATTGCAATTTTTCCAAAGTTATTAATTCTGTTAAATTCTTCTATTTCAACTTTTTTAACAACTCCTTTTCGAGTTACAAAAAGTAAATATTTAAAGATATTTTTTTTATTTTTTAAAGGTAGAATCGATGTTACTTTTTCAGATGAATTTATTCCAATAAAGTTAATTACTGGAACACCCCTAGCATTTCTAGAAAATTGTGTTATATTATAGGCTTTAATTCGATAAACTTTTCCTTCATCTGTAAAAAATAATACATCATCTTTTGTTTTACCAAATTTTGCAATAGAAATATTATCTTCATGATTATTATTTATAATGACACCCTTACCACCACGTTTTTGAGTTTTAAACTCCTCATTAGAAAGTCTTCTAATATATCCATCTTCTGATAAAGTTATTAGCATTTGACTATCTTGAATTAACTCTTCATCATCAATTTGAGTTTCATCCTCTTCAATAATTTTTGTTCTTCTTTCATCACCAAATTTATTTACTATTTCTTCAAGTTGACTAATAAGTAAATTATTTTGTTTCTCTTTTGAAGCTAAAATTTCTTCAAGTTCAGATATTCTTATTTCTATATTTTTAATATCTAATTCTACTTTTTCTCTTTCCAATCCTACTAATCTTTGTAATCTCATATCTAAAATTGCTTTGGATTGTTTTTCGTCAAATCCAAAAGCTTTAAATAATTTTTGATGTGCAATTTCAGTAGTTTTTGATTCCTTTATAATTTTTATAATTTCGTCAATATGATCTAATGTAATTCTAATTGCATTTAGAATATGTAGTTTAGAATTTAACTTATTTTTTTCAAAAATACTTCTTTTAACAATTATTTCAATTTGATGCTTTACATAAAATTTAATTATATCTTTAATGTTTAAAACAACAGGAATACCATTATTTAGAGAAAGCATATTTATTGCAAAGCTAGATTGTAGATTTGTATATTTATAAAGTTTTTTAATTATAAGTTGAGGGTTAGAGTTTTTAGATAATTCTATAACAATTCTAATTCCTTCATAGTTAGATTCATCTCTAATATCTGAGATACCCATTATAATTTTGTTTTTATAAAGTTCTACAATTTTTTCAACAACCTTTAATTTATTAGTTTGGTATGGAATTTCACTAACAACAATTCTTTGATTTTTGCTAGTTTCTTCAATATCAATTTTTGATCTTATTATTAAATTACCTTTACCAGTTCTGTAACCTTCAATCATACTTTTTCCATTTGTCATTAAAGCTCCTGTTGGAAAATCAGGACCTTTAATAAACTTTAAAATATCATCAATTGTCATTTGATCATCTTTTATATATGCAATAGTTGCACCTATAACTTCTCTTAGATTATGAGGTGGAATATTAGTGGCCATACCAACAGCAATACCAGTTGCTCCGTTAACTAAAAGATTTGGAAAATAACCAGTTAAATACTTTGGCTCTCTTTCAGAAGCGTCATAATTATCAACAAATGGAACTGTTTCCATATCAATATCTTTCAATAATAAAGATGTAATTTTTGAAAGTCTTGCTTCAGTATAACGCATTGCAGCTGCACCATCACCATCAATTGAACCAAAATTCCCATGGCCTTCAACCAATGGATATCTGTAAGAAAAATCTTGTGACATTCTAACCATAGCTTCATAAACTGATGAATCTCCATGAGGATGATATTTACCAATAACTTCACCAACAATACGAGCAGACTTTTTATGAGGAGTATCTGATGTAATTTTTAAATCATTCATAGCATAAATAATTCGTCTATGTACAGGTTTTAATCCATCTTTTAAATCAGGAAGAGCTCTACTAACAATAACACTCATTGAGTATTCTAAAAAATCTTTTTCAACTTCACTTTTAATGTCCATTTCCAAAATACGACCGTGTTTTATTTCACTCATTTAGTTATACCTACCTATTTTTAAATATCTATATTTTCTACAAACTGTGCATTTTCAGTAATAAACTGTTTTCTTAAATCTGCATTTTCTCCCATTAAACTAGAGAAAACTTCATTTGCAAGAAATGCATCTTCCACTTTAATTTGAATCATAGTTCTTCTTTCTGGGTCCATTGTTGTTTCTCATAACTGAATAGGATCCATTTCACCAAGTCCTTTATATCTTTGAATTGTATATTTTAATTCTTTATATTTTTCTTCTTTTAATTGATCAAGTTCCAAATCATTATATGCATAGTCAAAAATATTTTTTCCATTATCAATTTTATATAACGGTGGCTGAGCAATATAAACATTTCCATTTAAAATTAATTCCTTCATATATCTATAAAAGAAAGTTAACAGTAATACTCTTATATGGGCACCATCAACATCAGCATCGGTCATAATAATTATTTTTCCATATCTTAATTTTTTAAGATCAATATCATTTTTAACACCAATTCCAACTGCTGCAATAATAGATTGAATCTCATTATTATCAAAAACTTTAGACTGCTTTACTTTTTCAACATTTAAAACTTTTCCTCTTAAAGAAAGAATTGCTTGTGTTTTTCTATTTCTACCAGTTTTTGCACTACCTCCAGCAGAATCACCCTCAACAAGATATAATTCACATTCTTCAATATCTTTTGACTCACAATCTGCTAATTTTCCAGGTAATGAAAAATTATCAATTGCTGATTTTCTTCTTGTATCTTCTCTTGCTCTTTGAGCAGCTTTTCTTGCTTTTTGAGAAACTAAAATTTTCTCAACAATCTTTTTAGCATCATTTGGGTTTTTCAATAAGAATTCTCTAAATGCTTCATTTGTTATTTCTAAAACTGCTTCCTTAGCATCTGTATTAGATAATTTTGCTTTTGTTTGTCCCTCATATAAAGGATCTCTATGTCTAATTGAAACAACAGCTACAATTCCCTCTTTTAAATCATCTCAAGTAAATTTATTACCTTTAAAGTTTTTTAAATCATTAGTGTAAGAATTAACCGCTTTTAATAATGCACTTCTAAATCCCTCTTCATGTGAACCACCTTCAGATGTAAAAATGTTATTACAGAATGAAAATAAATTTTCATCATATGTTTCGTTATACTGAATTGAAATTTCAACTTCAATATCATTAAAACTATTCGACATATAAAAAATTTCATCGTGTACTTTTTCTTTTCCACTATTTATTTCTTTTATATAATCCTTTATTCCATCTTCAAAAATATAACTAAGATATTTATCATTTCTTTGATCATATAAATTTAATTTTAATTTTTTATTTAAAAAAGCTAGTTGTCTAATTTTATTTTGAATTACTTTAAAATCAAAATCTATAACCTCTTTAAAAATTCCTGGATCAGGTTTAAATTTTATAATTGATCCATTTGAATCAGAATTCCCAATTTCTTTAAGAGCAGTAGCATTTCTACCACCTTCAGAAAATCTTTGATGATAAATTTTTCCATCCCTTGAAATCATTGCTTCAACATATAATGATAATGCATTTACAACTGAAGCACCCACACCATGTAAACCACCTGAGACTTTATAAGTGGCTTCATCAAATTTACCCCCAGCATGTAAAATAGTAAAAATTGTTTCTAGAGTTGTTTTTTTTGTTTTTGGATGAATATCAACTGGTATTCCTCTCCCATTATCTTTAATTATTATTTCATTCTGATCAGTTATAAAAATAGATATTTCATTACAAAAACCTGCTAATGCCTCATCCACAGAGTTATCCAATATTTCTCAAATCATATGATGAAGACCAGTTTTATTTGTATTTCCAATATACATTCCAGGTCTTTTTCTAACAGCTTCTAATCCTTCAAGTACTTGAATTTGATTAGCTCCATACTTATTATTTTCCATAATAAAAATACCTCTCACTTACTTTAATTATATCATTTAAGTAAGTGAAAGGTATGTACATATAAGTTATTAATTTGAAAACATAGGTAAAATAATTTGACTCAAATCCATATCTTCAGAAGAAGAAATAACAATTGGTTTTTTAGAATCAATTAAATTAATTTCTACATTTTTAGTTTCAAAAGTTTTTAATGAATCAATTAAATATTTTGAGTTAAAGCAAATATTTTGTTCATCCAATCCTTTTAATTCAAATTCCTTAAAAATTTCTTCAAAACTACCAATTTGATGAATATTAGATTTAATAAAAATACTATCATTATTTAAAATAAGATTTACAACTGTTGACGTATTTTCTTCACTTGGAATATCTGCTCTTGATATTAGTTTAAAAAACTTTTTATTGTCCATATATAATGTTGTATTAAAATCTGTTGGAAATACTGCATTAACATCAGGAAATTGTCCCTCTAAGATTGTTGTTTGAAATAATGTATTATTAATTATAAAAGTTACATGACTATCAACTGAGACAATTTTACATTCTCCTTTTTCTGGTAATAATTTTATTAGTTCTAAAACACTTTTATGAGGTATATTAGTTTCAAACTTAGTTGGAATTTCATCAAACAACTTTATTCTTTTTCTTGATACTCTAAAACCATCAGTTCCAGTAATATAAAACATTGAATTGTCTATAGAAAAATTTAAACCTGCTAATACTATCTTTTGATTTCATTCATTTACAGAAATTATTGTTTGATTTAAACTTTTTTTAAGATCTATATTTTTTACTGTAACAATGTTTCCTTTTTCTCTAAAACCAATAGTTGGATAATCATTGTAATTTAAAATGTTTAATGAGAATTCAGATTTTTCTCCTGATAAGGAAACTAAATTTTCTTCTATACTAGAAACATTAACAATGTCATCGTCCATACGTCTAAGAATCTCAAGGAAATATTTACTTCTTATTAAGATTGAACCAGTTTCTTTTATTAATAAACCATTAGTTCCCATGTCAATAATTGTTTTTATTGACATTGATGTATTTGAAGAAATTAAAGAAACTTTATCTGCTTCAATTTCTAATAAAATTCCACTAATACTTGGTGTAGGAGCTTTTGAATCAATAATTCTATTACATTTATTTATCTCTTCAATAAAAGATAGCCTATTTATACTAAAGAACATTTAAAATACCTCCATATTTATTATCTATTATTTATATTATTATTATGCTCTTAAAATGTGGATAACTTTTAAAATACCAATAAAATAAGAACTTTATGAGAATATTTTACCACTTTATACAATTTTTTTATAATTAAGAAGTTATGTCCTTTTTAATCTTCTTTAATGTATTTTTAAAAATCTTATCTTCAGCAATAGCCTTTTTAATTTTATTACATGCATTTATAACAGTTGTATGATCTTTTCCACCGAACAATATACCAACTTCTGAATAATTTTTTTTCATTAGTTCATTTGTTAAATACATTGAAACGTGTCTTGCAATAACAACACTAGATACTTTATTTTTTGCATCAATTGATTTTACATTAACTCCATAATTTTGAGCTACAACGCTTTTTATTTTTTGAACAGTTATTTCTCCACCAGGAGCATATGAATAGTCCTCTAATAATTTTTGTATAGTATCAAGTTCAATTATTTCTCCTATTGAATCTTGTTCTTGTATTAGTTTAAATTCAATTTTATTAATTATTCCTTCAATTTTTCTTACATCAGATCCAAAATGAGATGCAATATATTTTTTTGATTCATTTGTTAAATTTAAATTTGCCATTTGAGTTTTATAATCAATTATTTTTAAAGCCGTTTCAACATCTGGTGGTTCAATTTTTATACTTAAACCTTGATTAAATCTTGAAACTAATCTTTTATCAAAACCATTTAATAATTCAGGGAATTTATCTGAAGTTATTACAATTTGTTTACCATCCTCAATAAAAGCATTAAAAATATTGAAAAATATTTCATTAGTTTTTCCACTATTTGCAAGAAATTGAATATCGTCTATTAATAGAACATCAATTTCATTCATTTCAGTTTTTGTTTGTTCTATTTCTTTGAAACCACCTAATAGTGAATCTAGAATTTCTTTTCTAAAATCATTTGATGCATAGTATTTGATATTTAAATCATCCTTTTGCAGATTTAGTTCATTATTTATAGCTTTAAGTAAATGAGTTTTACCTAAACCAGAATCTCCATAGATAAATAATGGATTTCATTTATTACCCAAATTATTTATCAAAGCTTTTGAAGCATTATATGCTTCACTATTACTTTTACCTGAAATAAAACTATCAAAATTAAAATCTCTTCCAATATTTTTTTTCTTACTTATTATTATTTCACTTATCTTTTTTTCTTTTTTAAATTCTTCTTTTGATAAAAAACTTATTGAAATATCTTTTTCCAATATTTTACTTATTTTGTCCTTAAGTTCTTTTACAATGTTTTCCAAATAATACTTTGATAAGTCTTTATTAACAACAATAACCTTCTGATTTTCTGAAAGATCTTCAATTGAAGCACTCTTTACATACTCTTCATATACGTTTGGTTCGATTAAATCAGAAGATATTAATCACTTTTTAATTTCTTTTCATAATGATATGTTACTCATTTTTTTACCCACCTTGAATACAACATTTAAATTATAAGTTATCCACATAGTTTTGATGTGTATAACTTTAAAAATATACCAAAAAATACTTAAATTGGGGATAAAAAAAGTTAAAATATGCCTTAAATAAAGGATGCTTCAACAGTTATCCACATACAAATATTATTAATAAGTTGTTAGAAGTTACACAAAATACAATAATTAGTATCAAAATATCTGTGTTTTAAGTTATAATATTTAGTGAAGTTTTGTTTTAAAAAAAGGAGGTATTTTATGAAAAGAACTTGACAGCCAAGTAAAATCAAGCATGCTAGAACTCATGGTTTTAGAGCTAGAATGGCAACTAAAAATGGTAGAAAAGTTATTAAAGCAAGAAGAGCTAAAGGTAGAGCTAAACTTACTGCATAATAATAAATATGAAAAACAAAAATATAATTAAAAAGAATCATGAATTTCAAAGCATTATAGGTTCTAAAAGATTTATTAAATCAAAGGAATTTGTGATTTATTTTAAAAAAAATACTTTAAATAGATTTAGATACGGAATATCTGTTGGAAAAAAAATGGGTAATGCAGTGTTTAGAAATAAAATTAAAAGACAACTAAGATCAATGATTTATGAATTATTAGATGATCAAAAAGATAAGAACTTTGATATTGTTTTAATAGCTAGAAATTTATTCTTAAATAAAGACTATAGCTTTAATTTAGAGGTTCTGCGAAAGTCTTTATCACAAATAAGTTAAAAGAGAGGTGAACATCTTGTACAAACAAGATTATTCTAAATATCTAAATAATAACAATAATAATAATAAAAAAACTACAAAAGATAAGTTAAAAATCTTTTGAGTTTGAACAAAGTTGATATTATTTGTATTTATTATTGTCTCAATGCTTTGAGGTTGTGTACAAATGTATCAACCAAAGTATACAGTTAGTACTGTTACTGATATGTCTGGAAATAAAATATTTTCTCCAGGTGTCTCTTTTGAAATAATTATTAATTCATTAGGTGATTGAAGTTCAAAAAATCATTGATTCAAAGTAGACAATAATGGTAATATGGTTGAATATGCCTTTAATCCAATATCCTCTTGAGGTCAGGCATTTACAGTCACTTCGTCTCCTTTTTATGGGTTCTTTGTTTACCCAATCTCTTGGGTATTAGTTGGGTTTATAAGTCTATTCTCTACTCACAATGAGAAAGGATTAGATCCTAATTCAGTATCATATGGAGTCTCAGCAATATTTGCAATATTCTTCACTTCTTTAATAATTAGAGGAATTACATTAGTATTTACTTGAAAAACACAAATAAATCAAGAAAAAATGCAGGGTTTACAGTCAAAACAAGCTGAAATTCAAGAAAAGTATAAGCATTCATCGGATCCAAGTGCAAAACAAAAACAACAAATTGAATTAATGGGATTATATAAAAAGGAAGGTATAAGCCCAATGAGTTCGCTTGCAACGTCATTCTTATCTATGCCTTTCTTATTTGCAATGTTCTCTGTTGTTAGAGCAACACATGCACTAAAAGTTGCAACTGTTGGTAAAATAACTTTGGTAGAGGTACCATTTGAACAAATAAAACAAGGGAACTGAATATATTTAACTTTAATTGTTATTTATTTACCCCTACAAATTACTTCAATGTTACTTCCAATGATACTGCAGATGTTTAAAAAGAAACCAAAATTAGAATCAGAGCAACAAAAAAAAGCTAGAAAAAAACAATTAATTATGCAAATAGTATTTATGGTTGTATTCCTATTCGTTGTATTTAATATTGCTTCTGGTGTTGCTATATATTGAATTTTCTCTTCGACATTCCAAATAATCCAAACTTTAGGTTTCCATTACTTAAAAGAAACTAGAGTTTCAAGATTAAAGAAAAAAAGAGAAAAACAAAATAATAAAAATAAGACATTAGCTGCAAAAGTCTCAAATGAATCTAAAAATAAAAAATAATAAAATAAATCACTTCCTAATAAGTAAAAAGTCAAAAACAAAACTGGTTTTTTATGAAAAAATAAACGAAGTGATTTTATTTATTTCTAGCCAAAAAAGAATTGAAATAATGAAGTTTTTAAATGAGCAGCTCTTAAAAATTTCTAAAATTAAAATAATATCAATTTTTAGAATTGAATCAAAGAGTAAAAATGTAATTGCATATGATTCAATTTTTGAGCTTAATAAAGAAACAAAATTGAATTTATGAAGGGTTATTAAAAGCTTAATAAAAATAAAGTTTAATATTTTTTTGGATTTTGAGATTATTAATTTTAATATTTCAAATAAAAATAAGAAAGATTTCAATAGATTAAAACTGAATAAGATTATAAATAATGTTCTACTTTCAAAGCAAGAAGAGATATTACCATCATATCCAAAGCCTTTGAGAAAAGAAATTAATATGATAATTTCCAAGTATAATAACCTTAAAACAAAGACATCAGGTCAAATTGGCGAAAGAAAAATTAGAATAATATACAAGTCAGAACATTAATATTCTGATTTTCTTTTTGTTATAATCAAGATTGGGAAGTTGGTAAAATGAAATTAAATATAAATGATACTATAGTTGCTTGTGCTACTAAAATAGCAAAGCAAGCAATATCCATTATTAGAATATCTGGAGAGAATGCTTTTAAAATTACAAATAGGCTATTAAAAAATAAATTAACAAAGAGTAGCAACATTCAAATTAGAAAATTATTTGATAAGAAAGATCTTATTGATGAATCCTTAATTTTGACATTTGCAAATGGTAATTCATTTACAGGTGAGGATGTTGTAGAAATACAATGTCATGGAGGAATTCTACTTACAAATCATATTGTATCTCTATTAATATCATATGGAGCAAGACCAGCCCTACCAGGTGAATTTTCTCAAAGAGCTTACTTAAACGGAAAAATAAACCTTATACAAGCTGAAAGCATTAATAATTTAATTGATTCTAAAAATGAACTGTCCCTAAAAATTAGCGCTCTAAATTTAGAAGGAAAAAATCATAAGTCACTAATAGATATGAAAAATGATTTAATAGATTTAATTTCAAAAATTCAAACATCGATTGATTATCCAGACTATGATGACGTTGAGGGTTCAGGTCCTGAAGAAATTATTGAACAACTAGATTTTTTAAAACAAGAAACCTTAAAAATATTGGATATAAGTAAAAGATTTAATTTTTTAAAAACTGGAATAAATACCCTAATACTTGGAGAAACAAATGTTGGAAAATCGTCACTTTTAAATACTTTAATTTCAGAAGAAAAAGCTATAGTAACAGAAATCGAAGGTACTACTAGAGATATTGTTGAAGGAGAATTAAATTTTACAAATTTTACACTAAATTTAATAGATAGTGCAGGTATAAGAAAAACTGATAATAAGGTTGAAAAAATTGGAATTGAAAAAAGTATTTCTTTAATCGATACATCAAATCTTATTTTATTTGTTATAAATAAAGGTAAAATTAATTATGAGATATATGAAAAAATAAGAAATAAAAAACATCTCGTTGTATTAAATAAATCTGAATTACTTAAAAAAAATGATATTGAGGAGATTAGAAGAGAGTTTAAAGATTTAGTTGTTGTTTCTGCTCTTAAGGGAGATATAAAGGACCTTATTAGCAAAATTGAATTAGAATTTAATAATGAAGATATTTTAGAAAGTGATATTCCAGTTTTATCTAATTTATTTCATATAGAAATGTTTAAAAATATATTAAAATTATTAGAAAATAGTTTAAAAAATATTAAAGAAGGTTTTACAACTGATTTAATAAATGTAGATCTTTATGAGATTTTAAAAATTCTAAATAATCTTTTAGGAATTTATGATGCAGATGAAGAAGTTATTGACAATATTTTTAGAAAGTATTGTTTAGGAAAGTAGGTTTAAATTATGGCAGGTATATTTGATACACACACACATTTTAATGATGTTGTATATAAGGAACAAGAGATTGAAGTCTCTGAAATGATAAAAGATGCAAAAATAAATGGAGTATCTCATTTTTGTTGTGTAGGGTTTGATATTGATTCTTCTAAGGAGGCATGCAAGTATGCTTTAAAATATCCTAATGTTTATGCAGCAATTGGTATTCATCCTAATGATGTTTATAAATTTAAAAAAGAAGATCTATTAGAAATTGATGAAATGGCTCATAGTGATAATGTAGTTGCAATTGGAGAAGTGGGACTTGATTATTTTTATACAGATGAACATAGGGAAATTCAAAAAGAGTTTTTTAAAGAGCAAATAAAAATTGCAAAGAAAAATGAACTAGTAGTTATGATGCACATTAGAGATAAGGATGATTCAGAACAAGCTTACTTAGATGCATTGGAAATTTTGGATAAACTTCAAGTTAAAAGAGCCATAGTACACTGTTATACAAGAGGAATTGAACTTGCAAAAAAATTTACTAAAAGAGGTTATCTAATATCAATACCAGGTGTTGTAACATTTAAAAATGCAACTAAACTTCATGAAACTGTGGAGAAGTTATCTTTAAATGAAATGATTGTAGAAACTGATGCACCGTATTTAACTCCAGAGCCCAAAAGAGGAAAATTAAATATGTCTAAAAATATAGCTTATACTATTGAAAAAATTGCAAATATTAAAAAGCTTAATAAAGCTGATATTATTGAGGCAACAACAAGTAATGCAATGAAGATATTTAAAATAGCATAAAAAAAATTGGTTTTATAAAACCAATTTTTTTTATGATAAATAAGATGTTTGACTACCTTTTTTAACATTTTTTGCGTTTTTACCGTAGTAATCATTGTCAATTCTTTGGTTAATAGTTTTTTCAAATACTTTTGAACCTTCAATAACTCCAGTTAGTGGATTTGGTGTTAAATGACAAGGTACTGAGAAAATCCCATTAAAGTACTCTTTAATACCTCTTATTTTTGATCCACCACCACATATTGTAAATCCATTAGTAATTATATCTCCTGCTAATTCAGGTGGTGTATTTTCCATTAATTCAATTAATAAGTCTGTAATTCTACTAAAAGCGTTAACTAAAACGTTTCTTATTTCTTCAGAACTAATAATAGCTTCTTTTGGTAATCCTGAAATAATATCTCTACCAAAAACAGACATAGTTCTTTCACCTTTATATTTTGCTAATGAACCTAATTCTTTTTTTACTTCTTCGGCAGTTTTATCACCAATTGTTACATTATATTCTGATCTGATGTATTTTTTTACTTCTTCGTTAAATGCATTTCCTGCAATTTTAATTGATCTAGAAATAATTATATCTCCAGCTGAAATAATTGCTATATCAGTAGTTCCTCCACCAATATCAATTACTATATTTCCTTTTGGAATTTCAATATTAATTCCTGCTCCTAAAGCTGCCATTTTTACTTCCTCTTCAACAATAACAATTTCAGCTCCCATATCGTAAGCAACTTGTTTTAAAGCTTCTCTTTCAAGTTCAGTTACTTCACTTGGACAAGCTAATAAAATAATTGAATTTTTTCATTCATTTAACATTTTTAACTTACTAAATACATGTTTTAACATATCTCTTGCAGCGTCTAAATCTGTAATTACACCATCTCTAATTGGTATTTCCATTCTAATATTATCATTAGTTTTTCCAATCAAATTATATGCATCTTGACCTAATGCAACTAGTGTATTAGTCATATTGTCATATGCCATAATTGAAGGTTCGTCGTAAACTATACCCTGTCTTCCTACATAAGCCAATATGTTACTTGTTCCTAAATCCAATGCAATAAATGTACGTTCCTCTATTTTCATAAATACCTCCTATGTCATAAAGTTTATAATATAATTATACCTTTTTTAATTAGATAAAACAATACAGCTTTTACTTAATTTTTAATATAATTGAATTTTGAGTTTTAATAAATAGTTGAGAAGACTTTTCATTTTTTGGTGATTCTTTAAATTTAAATATACCTAAAAATTTATATCCTTTATAAATAAGATTGTCTTTAAATTTTGCAAATACTATTATATCGTCATTTTCATTTTTTAATTTTTCATATCTTTTTACTTTCAATTCCTCTGATCCAGTATTATTGTACAAAGTTATTTCTTCTAGATTTTCCGAAGGAAATATTGCATATTTTTCTAATTTCATTACTTCTTCCTTCTTTTTTGTTTCAACAAAATTAATAAATCAAACACGACAATTATCATTGACTCTATTGTTGTTTCCCTTAAGAATACTTTTATTGTTTATTGTAAAAAACTTAAATATAATTTCAGAAATTAATTCATAATAGTCATTATTCTCTTCTATTTTTATAGTGTGATTATCCATGCTGTTTTACCTCGTTCAAGATAAATTATGACATAATCTAAAATAAAAAAATTTTAATAATATGTATAAAAGTTATTAATTTTTTCTATTTTAAAAATAAAAAATTTCCCTATTATATGACTTTGTGGAGAGTCATAAAAGGGAAATGTTATTTTTATTATTTTAAATACTTAATAATTATCTACCAAGTATATCTTCATGTCATTTTTCGGCTTTAATAATTTCTCAGATTTCACTTTCGAATTTTTTAGTTCCGTTAATAACTGCTAATAATGGTTGTTCACCAATTTTTGTTGGTAATTGTAATGTATCTGCGAAGTATTTGTCGATTCCTTTAATTAGGGCTCCACCTCCACAAATTGTAATACCATTTCTAAAGATATCTCCTGCTAATTCAGGTGGTGTATCTTCTAAAACTTGTACTGTTAAATCAATAATTCTTGATACTGGTACTTTTAGTACTTCACGTACTTCTTCTGGAGTAATTTCAATTTCTCTTGGTAATCCAGAAACAACATCACGTCCATATACTTTCATACGTCTTTCATCTGGAAATTTTGCTAATGAACCAACGTTAACTTTAATTGATTCTGCAGTTTTTGATCCCACTTCTAATCCATATTGTGAACGAATAAATTTTTGACATTCATCATTTAAATAGTTTCCTGCAACTTTAACTGATTTTGAAAGAACTATATCTCCTGAAGCTAAAACAGCTATATCAGTAGTTCCTCCACCCATATCAACTATTAAGTTTCCTGTAGGAGCATAAATATTTACTCCTCCACCTAAAGCTGCCATTTTTACTTCTTCTTCAACAAATACTTGAGATGCTCCAAGGTTAACAGCAATTTTTTTAAGAGCTGTTTTTTCCAATTCAGTAATAACTGAAGGACATGCTAACAACATTATTGAATGTTTTAATTGTTTTGTAATTCTAAGTTTTGAAAATATATATCTTAACTGAGCTTCAGTAGCTCTAATATCAGTAATAACTCCGTCAACCATTGGTCTTACAACACGAATAGTTTTGTTTCCTTTACCTATCATTTTGTATGCTTCTTCACCTACAGCGATTATTTTGTTTTCTTTAATTCTGTAAGCTACTATTGATGGTTCGTTATAAACTATTCCTTGTCCAGCAATGTATACTAATGTATTAGCTGTTCCAAGGTCCATAGAAACGAATGTTGGTTTTTTATTTGCCATACCGTTTTCTCCTTTAATATTTCTAAATAAATGAATTATATATTTCTATTCAAAACTAGAATATATAATCTTTAACAATTCTACCATAAAAAAAGCAAAGTTGCAAACAAGACTTATTAGCACAATGGATACAAACTATTATTTAATTTATTATAAACTTTTTTTTCAAATTTTCAAAACTTTATAAAAGGTAACCATAGGTATAGATATTCTTTATATTTATACCTATTCAAATTATTTCAAATTATTTCAAATTATTTCAAACTATATCAAAGGTGATACAATTAATTTGTGGAGGTTATATGCACAAATTAGAAAGAAAAGATATTTTGTTAAATAGAATTATAGAAAAAAATTTTATGTCCTCAAAGGATTTCTTTGATTATGCAGCGAGTGTAAATATTAATAAATCAACTGCTAGAAGAGATCTAAATGAATTGGAACAAGAGGAAAAAATAAGTTTAACTTTTGGGGGAATTATTTCAAGAGTTGAGAACATATATGAACCTGATAGAATGGGGAAGGTTCAAAAAGAACATTTTGAAAAAAATGTTATTGCAAAAGAGGCTGCAAAGTTTATTAAGAGTGATGAGATTATTTTTTGTTCTCCTGGAACAACTATTGAGAGATTTGTAAGAGAGATTAAAACTAAGGTTAAATTATTAGTTACAAATTCTTTTCCAGTTTTTTTAGAAGCATGGAAAAATAATAAAGTAATGGATGTGCTGTTACTTGGAGGAGTTTTTAAAGAAAAGTCTCAGGTATTTTATAGTCGTAGTACTAAAAAATACCTTGAAGGAATTAAATTTTCTAAAATATTTTTTAGCTGCTTATCTTTAGATTTGGAAGGAAATATTTATGATGATTTTCTACCAGAAGTAGAGACAATAAGAGATGTTTTAAGAATAGCCAAAGGGAAAATTCTACTTGTAGATTCATCAAAAATAAAGGATGAAGGAGTCGAAAAGGTTACTAATATAAAAGATATAGATGTTGTAATTACAGATGAAAAGAGTAAAGAAAAAATTGGAGATTCATTTCAAAATTTAAATATAATTTACTCTAATGGAGAAGAAAATGAGTAAAAATTTTAGAGAAGAAAAATTTAATACTGTCAAAGAGATTTTACAACAATCTCTTATATGAAAAAAAATAAGTAAAGAAGTTGCTAAACAAATAGAAATTTTTAAAGAGTATTTTGAAAAGTATAGGGATTACAAAATAGTATTTACTGGTGCTGGAACTAGTGAGTTTATAGGGCAAGCATTACGTCCTTATTTCTATAAAAAAGGACGTAATGTATCATCAATAGCAACAACAGATATTGTTTCAAATCCCCTAAACTTTTTAAAAAAAGAAGATAAAACTATTTTAATCTCTTTTGCAAGAAGTGGTAATTCACCAGAATCAATAGCTACTTTTAATATAGCTAATAAGTTAATAGATGAAATTCATCATTTAATTATAACTTGTAATGAAAAGGGAGAATTGGCGAAAATAGGAAAAGACAGTAAAAATGCAAAAGTATTTTTACTACCAAAAGAATCAAATGATAAAGGTTTTGCTATGACATCAAGTTACTCTGGAATGCTTTTGGCAGCTTTTTTAATATTAGAAATCATATTAAAAACAAGTAATGAAATTAATATTAAAAAATTATGTAATGATTTTGAGAAAAACTTAAGTCTTATTGATTCAAGTATTCAAAATATTAAATTAGATGAAAATGATAGAGTTGTTTATTTGGGAAGTTCAGAGTTTAAGGGTTTTTCAAAGGAAGCTCATTTGAAACTATTAGAATTAACGCAAGGAAAAATTCCGTGTTTTTATGATGGAATATTAGCATTTAGACATGGTCCAAAATCAATAATAAATAATAATACAACAGTTATTATTCTTATGAGTAAAAATAAATATGCAAGAAAGTATGAAATTGATTTATTAAAAGAGATTGCTTTAGAAAAAGTTGTTAAAAATCTAATAGTTCTTGATAATACAAATTCCGATGAGATAAAAAAATATTCTGATACTGTATTGAATTTTGAAAATGAAGATTTGAATGAGATTTTTATTGGCTTAAATTATATATTGTTTGCTCAAATTTTATCTTTAAGTACATCTATCAAATTAAATATTAATCCAGATAATCCATGTCCCTCAGGTGAAGTTAATCGTGTTGTTAAAGGAGTATTAATTCATGAGTTATTCTAATTAGTGAGTTTAACTAAAATAGCTTTGCTAATTGGAATGATATTATCTTTAATTTTAATTATTGCCGTAATAGTATATTTAATTATTCACTATAAAAATAGAAATCCTCAATTGACAGTGAAACCTAAGGGTGAAATGTTTCAATTATTTAAAGGGTGAATGATTGTTTTTTGCATTTTTTTTATCACTCTTGTTTTTATTTTTTGTTTATCAATGTTTATAGTTGAAATGACTAAATAATGAAATTTTATCTCAAATTATTCCAAAAAAAGTGAATATTTCTCATTTAAAAAGTTTTTCTTATAATTTTATATAGAAAATATAAGTGAGAAAGGAAAAAAGAAAAAATGAATACAGTTTCAAAAGAAACAAAAATGAAGAAAGAAAAAAATTTTGATAAGACTAAAAAAAATAACTTTTTTAGTAACTTATTGATAAAACTACAAGGTCTTGGTAAATCCTTGATGTACCCAATTGCATTATTGCCATTTGCAGCTCTACTTAATAGATTTGGCTCTTTAGCTATGGAATTAAATAGTGATGCTCAATATAATGTTGGTTGGTGAATTGGATTTATTATACAAAAACCTGGTGCAACAATTTTTGATCAATTACCATTATTATTTGCAATAGGAACTGCTTTTGGTCTATCAAAGGACCAACGTGGTGAAGCAGCTTTAGTGGGAGCGGCATTTTATCTTATACTAGTAGCATTTCTTGCTGAAGGTGGATTGCCAAAGTTATTTTATGATAAAGTAGTAACATTTGATTTCTATAAGGAATCAGAGGGAAATAAAGAATTAGCAGGTGCTCTTTCAGGGCTATTCTATGTACCAAAATATGGAATGATTAATCAGAAGCTAGAAATTATTGGTGGAACATATATTTTGAATATTGGTGTATTAGGCGGAATAGTAGCGGGATGCTTATCAGCTTGATCTTACAATAAATTTAAAGGAATTAAATTACCCCAAGCTCTTTCATTCTTTGGAGGAAGAAGATTTGTACCTATGGTTATAATGGTAGCATCTCTACCAGTAGCATTCTTATTTGCAATACTTTGACCATGATTTCAATATGGTTTAGTATCATTTGGTAAATTAGTATCCTCTGGGGATTCTTGAGCTGTTCCAGGTGCATTCTTATATGCTCTATTAAATAGGATTGTTCAACCCACAGGGTTACATCATATTGTAAATACATTCTTGTGATTCCAAATGCCTATTGAAGGTCAAATTGTTGACTTTTCAGGAAGTATTGTTTTATTTAACAATATGAATGAATCACCATTAATTGGTGAAAATGGTATATTAGATTCAAAAGCTATTGAGACAATTTTACAGCCAATATCAAATTACTTTTTAGGGGGAGTTACCATTACTAATGATAACTTTAAAGAATTTTTTAACATTAAAATGTCTGGATTACCTGAGGGTGTATTAATGAATAATGTTGATGGAATAACAAGTTTTACAATTTTTGGAGATATTAATGCGTTCCAAAAATCTATGGTATCAGGGAATTTTCAGACAGGATTTTTCCCAATGTTTTGAGGAGGATTACCAGGGGCAGCATTAGCTATGATAATGTGTTCTAAAAAAGAAAAAAGAAAAGAGGTAACAACTTTCTTAGCTGGGGTTGCATTTGTAGCAGCTTTAACAGGAATTGATGAGCCTTTAGTTTTCTCATTTATTTTTGTGGGACCCATTCTTTGAATGGTAAATGCACTATATACCTCAATTTTTGCAGCTATTGCTATTGCAATGCATATGCATATTGGTTTTGGATTTAGTGGTGGTTTTATTGATTATATAATCTCCTTCCCTAATGCCTGAGGAATGAGTAAATATGAAGGAATGGTAAATGGTAAAATGTATGGAGTAATATCAAATCCACTTTGAATGTTTGTTTTATCTGGATTGGCTTTCCCTGCATATTACTTTACATTTAGTATTTTAATTAAAAAACTTGATATTAAAACTCCTGGTCGTGAAGAAGAAGGAGATGCAGTACCTTTACTTCAAAAAAATAAAAAGAATAAGACAAATCAAAAATATGAAATGATGGCGAAAGGCATTATTGATATTGTAAAAGTAGAAAATATTGTAAAAGTAGAGAATTGCAGTACTAGACTAAAGCTAACCGTTAAGGATAATAAATCTGGAATTGATGATAAAGATTTAAAGGCCTTAGGAATATATGGTATTAAAAGACTTGGTAATCAAGGCCTTCAACTTATAATTGGTACTGATGTTGAGCATGTTGCAGATATTGTTCAAGAAATGATAAAAACTTAAAAAATAAAAACATCCAGCTATTTTTAAATAACTGGATGTTTTTTACATGCTATTTTTCACATCAATTCCTATTAAATTAAATGCATTTGATAATACTTGATAAACTGATTTTATTAATAAAACTCTTTGATTTGTTAAACTAATATTCTCATCATCCAGTATTTTTGTTTCTGCATAATAAGAATGAAAATATTTTGATAGTGATTGTATAAAGTCACAAATTATATTAGGAAGTCTAGAGCTTGCTGAGTATTCAAGTATTGAATTAAAGCTATCTAATAGGATTATAATTTCTTTTTCTTTTTGGTTTTTAAATTCAACAGATTTATTTATTTCTAGTTTTAATTTTTTAAAACTAGAAATAATTTTATTACATCTTGCTGTAGCATATTGTGCATAATAGACTGGATTAGTTGAATTTTTCTCTAGAGCTAAGTCTAAATCAAAATCCATATGACTAGAAGGGGTTTTAGAAACCAATGTGTATCTAATACAATCCTTTCCAACCATTTCCAAAAGATCTATTAATCAAACAGCAGTGCCTTTTCTTTTTGACATTTTAAATTCTTGTCCATCTTTCATTAAACGAACCATTTGAATCATATCAATATCAATAAGATTAAAGTCATATCCCAATAAAGCAAGACCTGCTTTTAATCTTGTTATATAGCCATGATGATCTCCACCTCAAAAATTAATATACTTATTAGATTTTGTTCTATCAATTCTATCACTGTGTGATGCAATATCTGGAGTTATATATGTAAAACTTCCGTCACCTTTTTTAAGAACTCTATCTTTATCATCACCAAATTCAGTTGTTTTAAGTCATAAAGCATTGTCTTTTTCATATGTTGCGCCAAGTTCATTATATTTTTTTATTATTTTATTAATTGAGTTATTTTGATACATCTTTGCCTCACTTGAGAAGTGATTTATGGTAACTCCTAAACTGCTCATTTGATTTTTAATTTCCTTCATAAAAAAGACAATTGATTTTTGCTTGAATAAATTATTAACTTCTTCATTATCAATTTTATTATTTACTATTGAAATATCTTTAAATTTATCTTTATATTCATTTATAAAAATCTGAGCAACTTCTTTATACATTTCCCCACCATAAATTTCTTCGGGTTTATCAACACTAAGTCCTTGCATTTCCTTATAATGATAAAAAAGGGTGGCTGCAGAGATATTAATTTGATTACCTGCGTCATTAACATAATATTCTGTCTCAACATCATAACCTGCAAATCTTAAAATTCTTGCAACAGAATCTCCAATAGAACCATTTCTTGCATGACCAACATGCAAATATCCAGTTGGATTAGCAGAAACAATTTCTAGATTATATTTTTTTCCCTTAGATTTTGATTTACCAAAATTATGACCTTCTTTTATTACCATTTTAATTACTTCATTTAAAAGAGAATTGTTTATTCTAAAATTTATAAAACCAGGTTTTATAAATTCAACGTTTTCAAAAATTTCATTATCTTTAACTTCTTCAACAATTAATTGTGCTAGATCTATTGGATTTAACTTATTTAATTTAGAGTTAATTAATGCGAAATTTGTTGCAAAATCAGCATTTTGAATTAACTTAGGTCTTTCAATTAAAATATCTCCCTTTAAATTGAGTTTTTTTATTGCTTTTTCCATAACATCTCTAATTTTATTTATTAATATATTCATAATTTCCTCTAAGTTCTATAGTCTTATTTTATAAAAAAAAATAAGACTTTGTCTTATTAATAAAAAATATTATTACTAACCCATTGCTTCTATAATATCAAATGTTTTTTCCTTATGCATTATAGCGCCTTCAATAGTTGCTGTTGCAGCATTTTTTGCAACAATTACTGGAATTTCAAAAAAGTTTTCGAAGAATAATTTTACACCAGGTATTCTTGAAAGACCTCCAGTAATAATTAAACCATTCTTTATTATATCTCCAGCTATTTCACTTTGAGTTTCTTCAAGAAGTGAAGTGATTGTATTAGTTATATTTCCAAATACTGACAAAATAAGTTTAGATATATCTTTATCTTGAACTTCAATTTCTCTTGGTCTTGCTGAGTTTAAATCGTAACCATATGCTTTTGTTTTTAAAGGTTCCTTATTTTTTAGAACTGAACCTACAGCAATTTTAATTGCCTCAGCAGTAACATCTCCAATTAAAATACCTTCTTTTGTTTTTAGAGTTTTTATAATTTCTTGATCAATTGCTTCTCCACAAGCCTTTGTTCATTTATAATTTATTGTTTCTCCATTATTAACTAAACCTATTGTTGCTTTTCCTGCTCCAAGTTCTAAACACATATATGAATCTGAGCCATAGATGTTGTATCCTGCTCCAAGTAATGCCAATTTAATATCATCTTCAATAATTACATGAGAAACCCCAAGAGATTTAATTGATCCAATAAGAGCTCTTCTTTCAATATCACTCATACTAATAGGACAAGCTACAGTAACAACTGAGTTTTTTACTTCTTCTTCATATTTTAAAAGAATATTTGATAAAAATTGCTTTAATAAATTCATATCAGTTAAAATCCCGCGTTTTAAAAGACTTTTAATTTGCATTGCTCCACTTAATTTACCTACAAACTTTTTTGTAGCATCCCCAATTGAGATTACTTTTTTAGTTTTATAGTCAATAGCTATTAAACTAGCTTCATTAAAAACCATTCCTAATTTTTCAATAAAAATTCTAGTTTTGCTTGTTCCAATGTCTATTGCAATATGTCTTTTTGTTCTTAAACTAGCTCTTGCCACAATGGGTACCTCACTTTTTTACTATATATTTAGTTTAAACATTTTTCTTTAAATAATCTAGTGTTTATTAAATAAAATAAACAAATAAAAAAGGAAGATTCATTCTCTTCCTTATTTATTATTTTATGTTATATTCTCTTGAATCACGTATTTCAATAATTTCTAATCATTTTTCTGCTTGTTTTTCGTATTCTTTAGTACCTTCAATAACTGTTAGTAATGGATCTTGAGCTTTAGTTACTTTTAATTGGAAAATTGATTCAAAGTAAGTATCAATTCCTCTAATTAAAGCTCCTCCTCCACATATAGTAATACCATTTCTAATGATATCTCCAGCTAATTCAGCTGGTGTGTTTTCCATAACTTCAACAATTAGGTCTGTTATTTTTGAAAATGGTGCTAATAAAGCATTTTTTACTTCATCTGGTGAGATAACAACTTCTCTTGGTAATCCAGAGATAACGTCACGTCCGAATGCACGGAATGTACGTCCATTATCTATTTTTGTTAATGCTCCAATTTCAACTTTGATTTTTTCAGCAGTTTTAATTCCGATTAAAACATTATATTCAGCACGAATATATTTTCTAATTTCTTCATCTAAATGATTTCCAGCAACTTTAATTGATCTTGAAATAATAATATCTCCTGCTGAAATAATTGCTATATCAGTAGTTCCTCCACCAATGTCAACAACTAAGTGACCACTAGCGATAGAAATATTAATTCCAGCTCCGATTGCTGATAATTTAACTTCTTCTTCAACAAGAACATGTCTTGCTCCCATATCTGAGACAACTTGTTTTAATGCACTTCTCTCTAATTCAGTAACTCCTGAAGGGCAGGCAAGAACTACTAATGCATGTTTTAAGATGTCTGATAATTTAATACGTGAAAAGATTATTTTAATTAAATCTTTAGCTGCGTCAAGGTCTGCTATAACTCCATCAACTAATGGAACTACCATTCTAATATCATCGTTTGTTTTTCCGATCATTTCGTATGCTGCTTCACCTGAAGCAATAACAGTGTTTGTGTGAACATCGTATGCCATTGTTGAAGGCTCATTATAAATGATACCTTGTCCACCTAGATAAGCAACAACGTTAGCTGTTCCTAAATCTAAAGCAACGAATTCTCTTTTACGATCTCATGATGCCATATTTATTTCCTCCTTTATAAGAAAAAAACCCTTCGTGTATAATTATACTATAAATGTATTTTGAATACTAGTAATATACACGAGAAAGGTAATGTTAAGTCTATGAAGATAAAGCAAGTTATAATTGTTGAAGGTGTTACAGACACTGCCAAACTTAAGAAAATATTTGGAAATGATAATGTTGATACCATAGAAACAAATGGTCTTGCTTTATCTAAAAATACTTTAAATTTTATTTCTGATGTTAATAGCACACGTGGTGTAATTATATTAACAGACCCTGATGGACCTGGTTTAAAAATTCGCGAGACTATTAATATCTTTCTTAATTTTAAATGTTTTAATGCATTTATCAATAAGAAACGAATAAATAATTCAAAAAAAATTGGTTTAGCAGAAGCTGAGGATAACGATATAAAAGAGTCTTTATCCAATTTAATTACATTTGATTCATTAAACTTAAGTATAACCTGAGAAGATTTTTTAAAAAATGAGTTCTATAAACCACAAGCAAGAAAAAAAATAGCACAAAAGTATAACTGAAGTGAAAAAATAAACTCTAAGACATTATTTAAATGGGTTAATTATATTAATCTAAATGTTAAAGAGCTTAAAAAAATAGTAGGAGAATAAGAATGCAATATGCAAAGAAAAAGTTTGGACAAAACTTTATAACAGATAAAAATTTAATTAATAAAATTATTGATATTTTAGATCAAGATGAGGATCATTTAATAATTGAAATTGGACCAGGAAAAGGAGCTTTAACAAAAGAGTTAGTTAAGAGATTTAATAAAATTATAGCCATAGAAATTGACAGAGATATGGAGAGCATTTTGAAATCAGAGATTAATTCTGAAAAACTTGAATTAGTAATTAATGATTGTCTAGAAGTTGATTTTAATGAACTAATAGAGAAACATCAGTATAAACAAGTTTCAATTATTTCAAATACTCCATATTACATCACAAGCGAAATAATTTTTAAAACGTTAAATATTTCTAAAAAATTAAATAAAGCAATATTTATGGTTCAAAAAGAAGTTGCTCAAAGAATTTGTGCAAAAGTTAATGAAAATAATTACAATAATTTATCAGTTGCTGCTCAGCTTTACTCGGATATAAAATATGAATTTACTGTTAATAAGAATATGTTTAAACCAATTCCAAAAGTTGATTCTGCAATTATTTCTTTTAAATTTAATGATACTAATTTAAATAAATTAAATGATAATGATTTAAAGTTTGTATCATTTGTAAGAAAGATATTTAATAATAAGAGAAAAACAATATTAAATAATTTAGCTGTTATTACAAATAATAAACAGGAAGCTTTTAATATTCTTAATAAGGTTGAGATAAAGGAAAATCTTAGACCAGAGAATATAAGTTTAGATCAGTTTATAAATATTTATAATGAGGTAAAGAAATGTTATTAAAAAGTTATGCAAAAGTAAATTTAAGTTTAAAGGTAAGTAAATGCAAAAAAAAGCTTCACAAGATTAATTCTGTCTTTACAAAAGTAAATGATTTGTATGATGAGATAGACATTAAAAAATCTAATCAAAAAAAAGATTTAATAACTTGTAACTTTAAGGAACTAGAAAAAGATAATTTTGTTTATAAAGTTTTAAATTTCTTAAGAGATAAAAAAATTATTAATTCTTATTATCATATTAATATTTTTAAAAATATTCCTATTGGTTCTGGGTTAGGTGGAGGGAGTAGTAACGCAATTACTGTAGCAAAGTATTTTACAAAAAATATTAGAATATTAAAAAAAATCTCAAAAATCATAGGTTCAGATTGCTATTTTTTTATATGAGATTTTAATACTGCAATAGTAAAAGGTTATGGGAATAATGTTAAAAAGATTTCAGATGTTACTCAAATAAAAAAACAGGATTTAATTTTTACAAAAGTTAAATGTAATACAAAAGAGGTTTATGACAAGTTTGATGAAATTGAAGCTTGAAAAAATGTCTTAGAAAAAAATATGTTAGAGATTCCTGCCTTGCAACTATATCCTAATTTAAAGAAATATAAAGAAATAGGTCAGATGAGTGGCTCAGGATCAACTTTTATTAAAAAAACTAGTTTATTAAAATAAACTAGTTTTTATTTTTTTAAGCATGTCTTGAACAAACTTTAATGTTATCTAAATCTTGGTTAGCAACATTTTGTTGCATTTTCATAGCCAGCACACTTGCAGCAGATCCACCTTGATTTGTTTTTCTCATTTCTTCAACACATTTAAAACATGATGAATCAAATTCTTTTTTCATTATGTAAACCTCCCAGTTATAAAGTTATTCTAGACTAAATCTGAAAAATCTAGTGTTCTATTTGCTCAGTTTGTAGAGAAGTTAATATCATGAGTTGTAAGAATTACAGTTCCCTTAAAGCTTTCTATTGCTTCCAATAAAGATTCTTTTGCTAAAACATCAATATGATTAGTTGGCTCATCGAGAACTAGCAAACTACATGGAATCATACTTAAAGCTGCTAATCTAACTCTTGTTTGTTCTCCTCCAGATAATTTTTCCATTGGTTGCATCATTAATCCACTTTTAACACCAAATTGGGCAATTTTAGCTCTTGCTTCTGATTCAGTAATATCATTAAATTTATTAATTAAATATTGAACAGGACTAATTCCTCTTACATCTTCAATTTGCTTAAAGTAAGCATATTCAACAGCGTTTCCAAGTTCTACTTCACCTTTAAATGCAGGTATTTCTGTAGACATAGTTTTTAGAAATGTTGTTTTTCCAATACCATTTCTACCACTAATAATACATTTTTCTCCTTCCCTTAATTCAAAGTTAAGTTCGTGTAAAAGAGGTGAGTCATAGCCAATAATTAAATTATGAGCTTTTACAATAACATTAGTACTTGGTCTTTTATAAGAAAAAGAAAATTTAGGTTTTGTTAAATCTCTTCTCTCTTGTATTACATCAATTTTTTCTAATTGTTTTTGTCTTGATTGCGCTGATTTTGCAGTGGAAGCTCTTGCTTTATTTTTTGCAACATAAGTTTCTAGTTTTTTAATTTCTCTTTGTTGAGCTACAAAAGCTTTGTCATATTGCTCCTTTTGAATTTCTGCTTCTTCAATATATTTATCATAATTTCCAACATATCTTGTAAGCTTTAAATTATCAAGTGCATAGATTATTCCACAAGTTTTATTAATAAAATCATTATCATGTGAAACCATTATGAAAGCCTTTTCAAAGGATTGTAGGAATTTCGCTAGTCATTTAACTTGTTCTAAATCTAAAAAGTTTGTAGGCTCATCAAGTAATAAAAAATCATCTCCACTTAATAATAATTTTGCAAGTATTACTTTACCTCTTTGACCTCCACTTAGTTCACCCATTGTTGCTTGAAGTTTTTCTAAGCCTATTCCTAATCCAGTAACTAGATTTCCAATTTTTTTATCAATAGAATCAAAGTCATTTAAATTTAAAGTATCTTGATAACTTAAAGCTTTTACTAAATCATCTTCTTTATATTCAATAGCCATATCTTCATAAATTTTATTCATTCTTGCTTCTAATTCAAAAAGTTCTATAAAGGCTCCTTTTAAATATGAATCAACAGTTTCATTTAGATCAACATCTTGATGTTGATCTAAATATCCAATTTTTGTTTTTGGATGTATTTTTAATTCACCTTTATCACATAACATTTTTCCAGCTATTATGTTTAATAAAGTTGTTTTCCCAGCTCCATTTGGACCAATCAAAGCAATATGTTCACCTCTATTTAGTCTAAAGCTTGTATTGTCATACAATTTTTTCCCACCATTAGCATGTACTAAATTATCTAAAAAAACTAATCCCATTTTAACCTCCATGATTATTGCAATAAAAAAAGTCCTTAAGACTTATAAATAAACAAGTATAGGAATTTTTATTAACTCCTATTAGATTATATATTAATTTCCCTTATTTAACTTTTTTCAAGTAATATTTATTCTTTTTATGAATTTAATTTTATTCAAATATGTCGTGCTTTATCTAATTTAAGATTTATTTAAATTAAATAATCAGTGTTATATTTAGGTCTTTTAAATTTAGCAAATCATAAAAGGTAGTTAAAAATTTGATATTATATTTAAGGAGACTTATATTTATGAACAAACAAGATATTAAAATTTTTGGTTTATCATCAAACAAGAATTTAACAAAAAAAATATGTGAGATATTAGGGGTTGAAGAATCACAAGCAAATACATCAAAATTTTTAGATGGAGAAATGATTGTTCAATCACTGGATTCTGTTAGAGGACAAGAGATATATATTGTTCAATCAACAAATCAACCAGTAAATGATAATTTAATGGAGCTATTGATTGCAGTAGATGCTTTTAAAAGAGCAAATGCAGCTAAAATAAATGTTGTAATTCCATATTTTGGCTATGCTCGACAAGATAGAAAAGCAAAAGGTAGACAACCAATTACTTCAAGATTAGTTGCTAATCTTATTGAAACAGCTGGTGCACATAGAGTAATAACTGTTGATTTGCACTCTGCCCAAATTATGGGATTTTTCAATATTCCAACAGATAATTTTTCAACTGCTCAAATAGTAGCTTCAGAAATTATAGATACAATATCAAAAAATAAATTAGATCCATCACAGTGTATACTTGTATCTCCAGACCATGGAGGTTTATCAAGAGTACATGGTGTTGCAAAATATACAGGTAATATAACTAATGGTATTGCTGTTATTGCAAAAAGAAGACCAGAACCAAATAAAGCAGAAGTAGAATTTATTTTGGGAGATGTTAAGGATAAAACTTGTTTTATTATTGATGACATGATAGACACTGGTGGAACAATTATAAAAGGAGCTCAGGCTTTAAGAGAACAAGGTGCAAAAGAGATACATATAATTGCTTGTCACGGTTTATTTAATGGTGAAGCTGTTTCAAAAATGCAAGCAGTGATTGATAATAAGACTGTTAATAGTGTTGTTGTAACAGATACAATTCAAATTCCAGAAGATCGTAAATTTAAAGGATTAAAAATTATTTCTGTTGCAAAACTTCTTGCTCGAATGATAAAAAGCTCATATGAAAAATCTTCATTAACAGGAGTTTATAATGAAGAGCAAGATAAAATAGTAAAAAGAGTTAATGCATATATTAAAGGATATAAAAAATAGAATGCCTAAATTAATTGTTGGTTTAGGTAATCCTGGAAAAAACTATCTTAAAACAAGACATAATGCAGGCTTTATAGCTATTGATGTTTTATTAGAAAAATATGGTTTTCAAAAAAGTGCAGAAAATTTTAATGCTGAAATTTTCTTCTCAAATATAAAAGGAGAAAAGGTACTTTTTGTAAAGCCACAAACCTTTATGAATTTATCTGGAGAAGCAATTATATCAATATTGCAATATTATAAAATAGAAATTAAGGATTTTATAGTTTTGTATGACGATAAAGATTTGGAATTATCTAAAACTAGATTTAGAGATACTGGTAGTTCAGGTGGTCATAATGGAATTAAAAATATTATAAGTCATTTAAAAACTGAAAATTTTAATAGATTAAAAATAGGAATAGGCAATCCAGGAAATTATAAAATTGTGGATTGAGTATTATCAAAAATGTCAGAAGATGAAATTAATTTAATTAAAAATCAAATTTTAAATATTTCATCTTTTGTAGAAGAATTCATTTTTGTAGAAGATTTAAAAAAAATTATGAATAAGTTCAATTAAGGAGAAAAATGAAAAAATATAATTCATTAGTTGTAGTTGGAGCCCAATGGGGTGATGAAGGTAAAGGTAAAATGACTGATTATTTTGCTCAAAAAGCAAATCTAGTTGTTAGATTTGCTGGTGGAGATAATGCAGGTCATGTTATTAATTTTAATGGTCAAAAGCATAAAGTTACAATAATTCCTTCAGGAATTTTTAATAGAAGAGTAACAAATATAATTGCAAATGGTTGTGTTGTAAATTTATTAAACTTAGTTAAAGAATTTGAAATTATTAAACAAAGTGGAGTTGATTATGGTAATCTTTTGATTTCAGATAGAGTTCAATTAATTTTACCTTATCATGTGATGATTGATGAAGCTCAGGAAAATGAACGTGGAGAAAATAAAATAGGAACTACAAAAAGAGGAATAGGACCTGCTTATCAAGATAAAGTCTCTAGATTAGGAATAAGACTTGGTGAATTAGGTGAAGAAAATTTCAAAGAGCGATTTAAATTAGTTTTTGATTATCAAATGAAATTTCTAAAGAATATGTTTAATATTAAAGCTTTGGATTTTGAAAATACATATAAAGATTTAATTGAAGCATACAATAAAATTAAAGAGAGAGTAATTGATACTGACTCATTTATTGAATCAGCAATTAAAGAAGGCAAAAAAGTTTTATTTGAAGGAGCTCAAGGAGCTCTATTGGATATAGATCATGGAACTTATCCTTATGTAACTAGTTCTAATACATCTGCAAATAATGCTTCAACAGGTAGTGGAATAAGTCATAAATTAATTGATTCAACTATGGGTGTTGTTAAGGCATATTCAACTAGAGTTGGTGCAGGTGCATTTCCTACGGAATTAAATGATAAAATTGGTGATGGAATAAGAGAACGTGGTAATGAGTATGGTTCAAATACAAAAAGACCTAGAAGAATTGGATGATTAGATGCTGTTGCATTAAAACACGCAATTAGAACATCTGGGATAGACTCAATATTTATTACATTACTTGATGTTTTATCAGGAGTTGATGAAATTAATATATGTATAAAATATGAATTAGATGGAAAAGAAATTAATAATTTGCCTAGTGTAAATCAAAAATATGAAAGATGTAAACCAATATATTTATCAAATCCTGGCTGAAAAGAAGATATAACTAAAGTAACTTCATTTGATCAATTACCACATGCTGCTAGAAATTATTTAATGATGATTGAAAAAATATGTGAAATAAAAGTATCAGGATTCTCAGTGGGACCAGATAGAGAACAAACAATAATATTAGAAAACATTTTTTAAGTGAGGTAAATTAAAATGATAGAACGTTATGCTATAAAAGAAGTTGAAAAAATTTGAGCTGATAATAATAAACTCAATATCTGATTGCAAGTAGAAATTAATGTTGTAAATGCTTGAGCACAATTAGGTTATGTTCCACTTGAGGAAGCAAAAATAATTGAAAAAAATGCAAAAGTTGATATTAAGAGAATGCTTGAAATTGAGCAAAAAACAAAACATGATGTTGTAGCATTTACAAGGATGATTTCAGAACAACTTGGATCAGAAAAAAAATGAGTTCATTTTGGATTAACATCTACAGATGTTGTGGATACTGCTCAAAATAAAATGATTCAACAATCAAATATTTTATTGGAAGAATCTTTAAATAATTTAAGCGTTATTTTAAAACAAAAAGCAGAGCAAACCAAAAAAATAATTATAATGGGAAGAACTCATGGTATGTATGGAGAACCAACATCTCTTGGTCTAAAATTTCTTTTATGATTTGATGAAATTCAAAGGCAGATCATAAGATTAAAACTAGCAAGATATCAAATAGAGGTTGCTAAAATATCAGGTTCTATGGGAAACTATGCAAATTTAGAACTTGAAGTTGAAGAATATGTTGCAAATTCAATGAATTTAAATTTAGATAATATATCTACTCAAGTCACTCAAAGAGATAGACATGCATTTTTAATATCTGTAATTGCTAATATAGCATCAACTTTTGAAAAAATAGCTACTGAAATAAGACATTTTCAAAGAAGTGAAGTTCAAGAAATATGTGAAGGTTTTGGTAAAGAGCAAAAGGGATCTAGCTCAATGCCTCATAAAAAAAATCCAATAAGTTCAGAAAATATATGTGGTCTTTCAAGATATGCAAGGTCTTTTGTTAATACAGCCTTTGAAAATAACGTTTTATGACATGAAAGAGATATTTCACATAGTTCAAACGAAAGATTAGTTTTTCCAGATATTTATAATATAATTATTTATGTATCAAAAAGAATGACAAATACAATTAATGATTTGGTAATTAATGAAGATTTAATTACCTCACATATTAATGACCAAAAAGGAATATTCTTTAGTCAAAGAATATTAACCTACATTTTAATGAAATATGAATTTTCAAGAGAAGAAATTTATGACTTTATACAAAAGTGTACTTTGGAGTGCCAAACTTCAAAAAAAAGTTTTAAAGAAATTTTAGTTAAAAATGGAATTATGAAATATATTTCATCAAAGAATGAATTAAATGAGCTTTTTGATATTAATTTTTTCATTAGAAATGTTGAAAAAATATTTAGAAGGGTGATGAATAATCATGGATAATCAAAAATTAGTAACTTTAATAACAGAAGAAGAAATTAAAGCAGCAATTGCAAAGGCAGGAACAGATTTAGGTAAAACTTATGAAAATCAGCAATTAGTTATTGTAGCTGATTTATCTAGTTCATTTATTTTTATAGCTGATTTAATTAGAGAGTTACCAATTGATGTCACAATTCAGTTTGTAACAACACCAAAAGAAAATGAAGACTTATTAATAGACCTAGGTTTAAAACATACTTTAACAGATAAAAATGTATTAATTGTAAATGATGTTTTAAATAAAGGTAATAGGCTTGAAAAATTACATAATCTTGTTGAAAGGGAAAAGCCTGCAAATATTCAAATTTTAAACTTAATTGAAAAAAATATTAAAGATAGAAAAATGGAATTAGAAAGTGCATCACTATTTAAATTAGAAGATGTATTTGTTGTTGGTTATGGATTAACTTATAAAGAAAGTTATAGAGGACTAAAGGGAATATATAGTCTTTCAATAGAAGAATAGTTATGAAAAAATATTTTTTTGTAACAACTCCTATATATTATCCAAGTGGAACCTTGCATATTGGTCATGCTTATACGACAACCTTAGCAGATGTTATTTCAAGATATAAAAAGGAAAACGGATTTGAAGTTTTCTTTTTAACTGGTTCTGATGAACATGGTCAGAAAATTGAAGAAAAGGCAAAGGAAAATAATTTAAAGCCAAAGCAATATGTTGATAAAATAGTTCAAGGTTTTTTAAATTTATGAAAGCTATTAAATATTGATTATAATCGCTTTATTAGAACTACTGATGAAGATCATGTGGCAGCTGTTAAAGAAATTTTTAGTGAACTATTAGAAAAAAAATTAATATATCCATCAACTTATAAGGGAAAATATTGTATTAGTTGTGAAGAATTTTTAACAAAAGAACAAATGGATGAGTCATATATTCATTTTATTTGTGGCAAAAAGGCTGAAGATTTTGAAGAAGAAACATATATGTTAAAAGTCTCAAGTTTTAAGAAGTATTTACAAGAGTTATTTACTACAGATTTCTTAGAGCCAGAATCAAGAAAAAAAGAGATGCTAAATAATTTTATTAATAATGATTTAGAAGATTTATCAGTTACAAGAGTAAGTTTTAATTGGGGAATTCAAATAAAAGAAAATCCAAAACACGTAATATATGTATGATTGGATGCACTTTCAAATTATATTACTGCGTTAGGTTATAAATCAAAAAATGATCAACTATTAAAAAAATTCTGATCAAATGATACTGAAATTTTACAAATTATTGGAAAAGAAATTACAAGATTTCATTCAATTTATTGACCAGTAATATTAAACTCACTTGGTTTAAAAACTCCTGATAAATTACTATCTCATGGTTGAATATTAAGTGGTGATAAGAAAATGTCAAAATCAATTGGTAATGTTTTAGACCCAATTGAAATAATTAATAAATATTCAAGTGATGCATTACGATTCTATATGATAAATAATTTACCTACAGATAGAGACGGAAGTTTTACAAATGAATTATTTATAGAATCATTTAATAATAATCTTGCAAACAATATTGGAAATTTAATTTCAAGAGTATCTAATATGATAATTAAATATTTTGATGGTTTACTTCCAAATAAAAATGTTTTAAATCATTGATTGGTTAAAAAGGGTTTTGAAACAATCGAAAATTATAAAGAACAAATGGATAAATATAATATGTCACAAGCAACTCAGATTGTTTTAAAGTTAGCACAAGAATGTAATAAATTTATTGAAGATGCAAAACCTTGAACTTTAGAAAAAGAAAATAAGACTGAGGAGTTACTAGAGGTATTATCTGTTTTACAAAAAAATATAGTTATAATTTCTTATTTATTGAAAACAGTTTTAGTTAATTCATATCCTGATATGATAAATCAAATGGGATTAGATTCAAAACAAATTAATTTTAATAATTTAAAAGAGGATTTTAAATTTAAAAAAATAGTTGATAAATTAGTCTTATTTGAAAGAATAAAATAAAAGAGAAGGAGGCGTGCACATGCAAGCTGAAATAGTTGTAGTTGGTGCAGGCCATGCTGGTGTAGAAGCAGCATTAGCTTCTGCAAGAATGGGAAAAAAAACAATTTTAGTTAACTTATATAAAGATAAAATTGCAACAATGCCATGTAATCCATCAATTGGTGGCCCAGCAAAAGGAATTGTTGTAAGAGAAATTGATTCACTTGGTGGAGAAATGGGTAAAGCTGCGGATGCTACTGCATTGCAAATTAAACTATTAAATTCTTCTCGAGGGCCTGGTATTTGAGCATTACGTGCTCAATCAGACAAAATTGAATACTCAAAGTATATGGAAAATGTTGTTAGTAATCAAAAAAATTTAGAATTAGTTGTTGGAGTAGTTAAAGATATATCTTTAGATTCAAATAATGATGTTAAGTCAGTTATACTAGAAGATAAAACTGAAATTAATTGTAATGCAGTAATATTAACTACTGGAACTTATCTTTCTTCTTTAATATATCGTGGTGAAGAAAAATATGAAGGTGGTCCAAATGATGAAATTACAACGAAATCATTAAGTCAAACATTAGTTAAACTTGGGCTTAGAACTTTTAGATTTAAAACTGGAACACCTCCAAGGGTTAAAATGAACTCTATAAATTTGGAAGAGGCATTAATTGAACCTGGTACAAATGAAGATTTAGCTTTTTCTTTTTCTACAAAGAAATTTTTACCATTTGAAAAACAAGAAGTTTGTTATTTAATTCATTCAACTTCAAAAACTAAAAAAATTATTGAAGATAATTTACATAGGTCAGCAATGTATTCTGGAGAAATTGAGTCTATAGGACCAAGATATTGTCCAAGTTTTGAAGATAAAATTGTAAGGTTTAGTTCAAAAGAAACTCATCAAATTTTTTTAGAGCCAGAATCAAAATCTTTGGATACTTTTTATGTTCAGGGATTTTCAACTTCTATGCCAATTGAAATACAAGATAAGATGCTTAGAAGTTTACCAGGTTTTGAAAATGTTGTAGTAGATAAATGAGCTTATGCAATTGAGTACGATTGTATTGATCCTCAACAACTAAAATTATCTTTAGAATTAAAATTAATAGGTAATTTATTTTTAGCAGGTCAGATTAATGGAACAAGTGGTTATGAAGAGGCAGCAGGTCAGGGCTTAATTGCAGGAATAAATGCAGTAAGAAAAATTGATAATTTAGAACCTCTAATTTTAAAAAGAA
The DNA here is from genome assembly GCF_964030865.1 of Spiroplasma endosymbiont of Dioctria linearis. Lineage (NCBI taxonomy): Bacteria > Bacillati > Mycoplasmatota > Mollicutes > Entomoplasmatales > Spiroplasmataceae > Spiroplasma > Spiroplasma endosymbiont of Dioctria linearis. The sequence continues at coordinate 1,085,489 of NZ_OZ034984.1, forward strand.
ATGAATCTTATATAGGAGTTATGATTGACGATTTAATTAATAAGGGAGTAATTGAACCGTATAGATTACTTACAAGTAGAGCAGAAAATAGATTAACTTTACGAAATGATAACTCTGAAATGAGATTAAAAAAATATGGTTATGAAGTAGGTTTAGTTTCAGAAAAAGAGTGAAAATTACATCAAAAATTTGAAAAAGAAATTTTTGAAAAAATGGAGTTATTAAAAGAAGTAAGGTTTAGTCCTAAAACACAATTAGCTATGGAATTAAAAGAAGCTGGTCAAGCTGTTTTAACTCAGGGATTTAGTGCTTATGAAATTTTAAAACAACCTAAAGTAGATATAAATATTTTTAAAAAATATATTAAAGAATTAAATGAACTTTCGAAACAACAGCTTCAAACTTTATTAATACTAATAAGATTTGAAGGTTATATCAAAAAGGAAAATGAGACAATTGAAAAATTTGTAAAGCTTGAGAATAAAAAAATACCTAAGGATGTTGATTATTCAAAAGTTGAAAATATTGCTTTAGAGGCAAGGCAGAAGTTGGAAAAGGTTAAACCTACTTCAATTGGTCAAGCTTCAAGAATAACAGGAGTAAATCCTGCAGATATTCAAATGTTACTATTTCACTTAAAAAGGAAATATAATGAGGTATAATTCATGATTAATGTTAATAAGAAAAATAAAACGAAAAATAAGATTTTTGAGTTTTTATCTGTTTTCTCAATGACTTTTGGCATAGTTGTTGGTAGTGGAATTTATTTAAAAAATGCTGGAGATAATGGTGTACTTGCAAAAGCTGGGAATAATCCCTATTTAGCAATAGCTGTTTGGACACTTATGGCATTTTTTTGTTGTTCAATGATGTTATCTTTTATAGAATTATCAAGTTCAACCAAAAAAGGTGAACATAATACCTTAACTGCTTGAGCTGGAAGATTTCTTGGGAGAAGATATGGTTCATTAGTAACAATACTATATGCTATTATTTATCTTCCAGTTTTAATAATAATTGGAGCATTATTTACAACAAGTAGTTTTTTTCAATCCATTAATATTATTTATGAATTCTCTACAGGCAAGGAAAGTTGATTAACAGGAGATACAAAAATTATTGTTGAAATATTTGTAGCTTCATTAGTATTAATTTTATTTCAAATTGTTAATACTTATACAACCAAGCCTGGTAAAATTTTGCAAACTGCTCTTTCTTTTTTGAAGTTTATTCCTTTAATTACTGTCTTAATAGCAGGAATCACTTTTTTCTCACTTGGTAAAGAAAGCTCATTTGATCCAGAAAAAGTTGGAGGCTTTCAAATTAATAATATATTTTTGACAATGGTTCCAATTATGTTTGCCTTTGATGGTTTTTTAGATTCAGCTGCAATACAAAAGGATTGTGAACATAAAGAAGTTGTAGCACCAGCTATGATGACGGGTATTGTTGCGGTTTCTATATTTTATATAATAATTAGTGTTGCGATTTTTATGGGAGCTTCTGATGGGAATATATTAAATATTTTTAAAAGAGAGGGTATAGATCCAAGAATTCATTTTACTTTTAATTTAATAATTACTTTAACTTTATTGACAATGGTAAATGCATATAGTGTTATTTATCCAATAGTTATAAGAGCTTCAATTGAAGAGAAATTTGTTTATTCCAAAAAAAATGGAGAAGAACTTTCTAAAATAAAATCAAGTTGAATTTCAATATTAATTGTTTTTATATTTTTTATTGCCTTTGTTGGTTCAAGTTTGTTACTACCAAAAAGTATAACTGGAGATGACTCTTACTTATATACAGCATATTTATCTTCTGACTCAACAATAATAATTGTTTACTTGTTTCACATTCCTTTGTTAGTGCAAATGCTTATAAATAGAAAAACCAAAAAAATTGAAGTTAGAAAAGTCAGAGGGGCCTATTGTGCGGCAATATTTTCTTCTTCCATGTTAATTTTGACTTTGGGTTACATTTATTATTTAAATATTATAAAATCATTAATAGATGGACAGCTGATATCTCCAATAATGTGATTTGTATTTATAATAATATTAGTAGGTTTTTGGATTATTAATGAAACGATTATTTCAAAAAATAATATTGAAATAAATGATTTTTATTTTAGAATAAATCCTAAAAATTGATTTAACTATGATAAACAAAAATGTTTAGATATTTTTAATGCTAGAAAGGTTTTAAAAAATGATAAAGGTAAACAAAGCAAACAAGGCAAAAAATAAGTCCTTTGAATTTTTAACTATATTTTCAATGGTTTTTGGAATTGTAGTTGGTAGTGGAATCTATTTAAAAAATAAGGTAGAGGCTGGTGGAGTATTACATGAAGCTGGAAGGAACCCTTGATTAGCACTAACTGTTTGATTATTTATAGGAGTTTTATGCTCACTTATAATGTTAACCTTCATTGAAGCAGCATCTGCAACAAAAAATGATGGTCATTCTACAGCTCAAAGTTGAGCAAATAAATTTATTAATAGAAGAACAGCTTCTTTATTTTCTATTTTATATATTTGTATGTATCTTCCGATTTTAGCTGGTTTGGGAGCGTTATTTACAGTTAAAACGGTCTTTAGTGGAATTAACTCATTTTATTTTATTGTAAATGAAGAAAGTCTAATTTTAAAAATTGGAAAAGTACAATGGATGTCGTTGGAGTTATTTTTCTCAACATTAGTATTAATTGGTTTTTCATTAATGAACATTTTTACTCATAAACCAAGTAAACTTATTCAGAGTATTTTTACTATTGTTAAGTTTTTACCTTTAATAACTATTGTAATAGGTGGATTTACGCTTTTTGCAATTAACTCAGAGGGCAATAATTCATTTAATCCTTCATCAGACTTTGAACCGTGACAAGTAAATACTTTTTTTGGAACAATGATCCCAATACTCTTTGCATTTGATGGATTTATTTATGCAGCAACTTTACAAAAGGATTGTGAACATAAAGAAGTTGTAGCCCCAGCAATGCTTTCTGCAATTATTGCAGTAACATTGTTTTATATAATAATTACTATTTCAATTTTTTTTGGAGCAAGTGATGGAGACGTATTTAAATTATTTGATAATATGTTTAGTAAATCTCCTTGAGTATCTTTATTATTCAAAATTGTAATTGCTTGTACAATTTTGACGACTGTAAATGGTTATACAACTTTAATCCCTAAAACAGTTCAATCTGGTGTTCAAGAAAAATTTATTTATTCAAAAAATGGTAAAGATAATATTAGCTATGTAAAATCTGGTTTTATTGGATTGGCAATAACAATGTCAATTTATGTATTATTTATTACAATATCAATTTTAATTGACTGAAAAAGTGCAGAAATTAATTACTTCTTAGTTGCAGACTATTCCTCAAACAGTACAGTAATGTTTGGTTTTGTAGTCTATTTAATATTAATGATTTTTGTATTACATAATAGAAAAACCAAAAAAGTAGAGACTTTAAAAATCAAAGGTGGTTTTGTAATTGGAATAATAACATCAACAATATTGTCTATTATAATTGCATATGCATATTATGACTTTTTAATTGGCAAGTTTATGTCAAATGATTTAAAGACAATGATTGATCCTATTTTATTAATATTTTTTGCTGTGATACTTGCCATTGCTTGAATAATTAATGAAGGCTTAATTTCAAAAAATAATATTGATTCTAATGACTTTGTTTTAAGAATTAAACCTAAAAATTGATTTAATTATAATAAAGAGTTAGAAATTGAAAAATTTAAAAGTAAAAGTAATGTAAAATAAAAAAGAATTAATCTTTTTTATTTTTTTTAGAGGAGTGATTAAATGGATTGAAATAGATTTAAAGAGTTAAATATTGATCTAACTGATTTTCAAAAAAATTTATTATTAAACTATAAAACTATTTTGCAAAAAGAGAATGAAATTCATAATCTCACTGCAATAGTTGAAGATCAAGAAATATTGGATAAGCATTTTTTTGATAGCTTATTATTTACAAAAGTTTTTAATCCAGATAATTTAGAAATACTTGATATAGGAACAGGCGCTGGCTTTCCAGGAATTGTTATAAAAATATTCTATCCGAATACAAAAGTATTTCTTTTAGAATCAAACTCTAAAAAAATAAATTTTTTGAGGAAAGTAATTTTAGAATTAGATTTAAAAAATATTTCAACTATAAATGCTAGAGCAGAAGAGTACACAATAGATAATAAAGAAAAATTTGATGTAATTATTTCAAGAGCAATGGCACCACTTAATATTTTGTTAGAAGTGGGAGCTCAGGGTTTAAAAACAAATGGAACTTTTATATGCTTAAAATCTAAAAATGTAAATGTAGAATTGAATGATTTGAATAATCAAGAAAAAAAATTAGGATTAAATTTATTTCTAAAACAAGAATTAAAAGATGAAGTTTTAGGAGAAAGAAATAATTTATTTTATTCAAAATATAAAGAAACACCCTTAGAATATCCAAGACAATATAGTCAAATTAGAAAAAGACCTTTGGGAAAATAATAAATATTTAATATATAATAATGACTATGAGAGGTATTTTATGGCAAAAGTAATTTCAGTTTCGAATCAAAAGGGTGGTGTTGGTAAAACTACAACCTCAGTAAACTTAGCATGCGGCCTTGCTCTGGCAAATAAAAGGGTACTACTTATAGATATGGACCCCCAGTTCAATGCAACAACAGGAGTGGGCTTTGAAATAGATAGTAATACCTTAAGTATGTATCATGTCTTTGTGGGAGAAAAAACACTTGGTGAAGTAGTTATCAAAAATATTAAAAAAAATATAGACTTGGCACCAAGTTCAATTGATGTGGCAGCAGTTGACCTTATTCTTTTAGAACAAAAAAATAATAATCAAAATGTTTTAAGAGAAGAAATTAATAAAATTGGGCATAATTATGATTTTGTTATTATTGATTGCCCACCAAGTTTAGGATTAATTAATAGAAATGGACTTGCAATTTCTGATACAGTATTAATTCCGATACAAGCAGAGCATTATGCAATGCATGGAGTGGCGCAATTATTAAGAACTATTAAAAAAGTAAAAGAGACATTAAATCCAAATCTTACTATTGAAGGTGTATTAGTAACAATGTTTGATTCAAGAACAAAACTAGCACACGATGTTTTAGAAGAAATAATGAAAACATTTGGACCAAAGGTTTACAAATCAGTTATTCCTAGAAATGTTAGAATATCTGAATCTTCAATGGAAGGTAAATCAATATATGAATATGATAAAAATGGAGCTGGCTCAATTGCTTATATTGAGTTTGTAAAAGAGGTGTTAAAAGAAAATGGCCAAAGCTAAAGGAAAATATAATTTTAAAGGATTAGATGATATTTTTGGAGAATCAGTTTCAGATATTATTGGTGTTATTGAAAACGATAAAAACAAAATTGAAGATAATAAGACAATGATAGATATAAAAGTTCTTGTTGCAAATCCATATCAACCAAGAAAGAATTTTGAAAAAGAGGAACTAAACGAACTTGCAAGTTCAATTAAAACACATGGTATAATTCAACCAATTATAATTAATAGTAAGAATCAAATTATTGCAGGTGAAAGAAGAACTAGAGCTGCTAAGTTGGCAGGACTTAAGAAAATTCCTGCAATAGTTTTAGAGTTAAGTGAAAGTCAAATGGAAGAGTTTGCAATAATTGAAAATATTCAAAGAGTTGATTTATTGGATATTGAAGAAGCTGTTGCATATAAAAAGCTTTCAGATAATTTAAAACTAAAACAAGAAGATATTGCAACAAGAGTTGGTAAATCAAGATCACATATAGCAAATATTATGAGACTTTTAAATCTGCCTGAAAAAGTACAAGATGCTATGTTACAAAAGAAAGTATCAATGGGTCAGGCAAAACCTTTATTAGCAATTGTTAATAATGAAAAATTATTAGATTCTATATTTAAACAAATTTTAGAAAAAGAGTTAACTTCAAGAGAAGTAGAAAATTTAATTAAAAAAAGTAATTTACCAAAAAATGAAAAAAAACAAGATTCTAAAAATAACTCAATAGTTCATATGGAAAATAAGATGATGAGAAAACTTGGAACAAAAGTGAGTATTGAAAATGGTAAGTTAACTATTAGATATTCAGACGAATCTGATTTAAATAGAGTTTTAGAGATTTTAGGATTAACTAATGAAGATTAATTTAGGAGATAAAGTATTTTTAAAAAAGCCTCATCCAAGTAAAACTATATTTTGAATTGTTTTAAGGATTGGTACTATTTATAAATTGCAATCTAATATAGATGAAAAAATAATATTAGAATTTCAAAAAGATGATCTTTTAAAAAAAATTAAAAAAGTAGAAAGTGGAAAATAATATGGGATTACAAGTAGGGATAGTTGGTTTACCAAATGTTGGGAAATCCACTTTATTTAATGCAATTACAAACTCAAAAGTTGAAGCAGCAAATTATCCATTTGCAACAATTGAACCAAATGTTGGAGTTGTAGAAGTACCAGATTGAAGATTAGATAAATTAGCTGATATATTCAAATCAAAAAAAACTATTTATACAACAATTGAATTTGTTGATATTGCTGGTTTAATTGCAGGAGCAAGTAAAGGTGAAGGATTAGGTAATGCCTTTTTAGCAAACATCAGAGAAACAGATGCTATCTGTGAAGTTATTAGGTGCTTTGATTCAAAGGAAATAACTCATGTTGAGGGAAGCGTTGATCCGATAAGAGATATTGAAATAATAGAGCTAGAATTAATTTTATCTGATGAAGCAACCGTTAAAAAAAGACTTGCGAAAGTTGAACCAAAATTTAAGTCGACTAAAGATAAAGAAATCATCTTTGAATATACTTTACTTAAAAAACTGGCAACTCAACTTTGTGATGGTAAGTTATTAAATAAACTTGATTTTAGTGAAGAAGAAAAAATTGCTTTAAAATCATTTCAACTTTTAACAACAAAAAAAATTATTTATGTCGCTAATGTTGGTGAAGACGAAGTTAGAGAAGATAATAATTATGTAAAGCTTGTTAGAGAATATGCTAAATCATGTAATTCACAAGTTGTTAAAATTTCTGCAAAAATTGAAGAGGATTTAAGTGAACTTGAAAAAAATGACAAAGAGGTTTTTTTACAAGATGCTGGAATTGAAACGTCAGGACTTGAACAACTAATCAAAGCTGCATATTCAACGCTAGGGTTAAAGACATATTTTACTTGTGGTCCTCAAGAAGCAAGAGGATGACAGTTCAAAGATGGTTTTAATGCTCCACAATGTGCTGGAATTATTCATACAGACTTTGAAAAAGGTTTTATTAAAGCTGATGTTTATAAGTGTGAAGATATTTTTGAACTTGGAGATGAACAAAGTTTAAAGAATAGCGGAAAAATAAAACTTGAAGGAAAAAACTATATCGTTCAAGATGGAGATGTTTGTTTTTTTAAATTTAATAAATAGTATTAAGGATTTATAACTTTAATTAGTTATAAATCATTTTTTATTTTATAATTATTTTGTTAAGAGGAATAAGTATGAAATTTAAAGTTGGATTTTCTAAAGATATGCACAATTTAATAATTGGAGATTATATTTTACTGGGTGGAATTAATATACCTTCAAAAACTAAGGTTGATGCATATAGTGATGGAGATGTTTTATTTCATAGTTTAGCCGAGGCTATCTTTGGATCACTTGGAGAAGAAGATTTAGGTCAAAATTATAATTCAAAAAATATGAAAGAAAATTTCGAATCAATTATTATGGTTAAAGATTCTTTAACTCTTTTGAAGAAAAAAAAATATAAAATATCTAACATAGATATTTTAATAGAGCTTGATGCACCAAATCTTATAAATTTTAAAGCTGCTATTAAAAAAAATCTTTCAGAGATTTTAAATATTGGATTGGATCAAATATCAATAAAAGCTACTACCACAGAAGGAAACTTTAAAAATATAATTACAAGTTATTGTAATATATTAATTTATAAAAGTGAGGAAAATGAAAATGGAAAAATTTAGATTAAGATACGCGCCATCACCAACTGGTTATTTACATATAGGAAATACAAGAACAGCTTTAATGAACTATCTTTTTGCAAAACACTATAATGGAGATTTTATTTTGAGAATTGAAGATACAGATATCGATAGAAATGTTGATGGAGCAATAGACTCTCAATTTGATAATATGAAATGATTGGGCATTCTACCAGATGAATCATTTAGAAATCCAAAAAAGGATTTTGGAAAATATATGCAGTCTGAAAAGTTTGAAGTATATAAAAATTATGCAAATATTTTATTAAAGCAAGGGAAAGCATATAGATGTTACTGTACTTCAGAAGAACTTGAAAAGGATAGAGAAATGCAACTAGCAAAAGGTATTATTGCTCCTCAGTATAATAGGAAATGTTTATCTAATAAAAGTAATGATGAGACAAAACCATTTAATATTAGATTTAAAGTTCCAGAGAATAAATTATATAGAATTAATGATCTAGTTCGTGGTAATGTTGAGTTTAACTCAAAAGAAATTGGTGATTTTGTAATTATAAAATCAAATGGAATTGCAACATATAATTTTGCTGTTGTAATTGATGATTATGATATGAAAATAACTCATGTTGTTAGAGGTGAAGAACATATATCAAATACTCCAAGACAATGTATGATATATGAAGCTTTTGGTTGACAAGAACCTCTATTTTGTCACTTAACATTAATAGTTGATGAAACAAAGAAAAAACTTTCTAAAAGAAGTGGAAATGCAATGTTTTTTATCTCACAATATAAAGAACAAGGTTATTTACCTGAAGCAATTTTTAACTATATTTCATTACTTGGTTGAAGTCCAAATAGTGAGCAAGAGATTTTTACTAAAGAAGAACTAATAAAAATTTTTGATGAAAAAAGATTTTCTAAATCTCCTAGTACTTTTGACATGATAAAAATGAAGTGAATTAATAGTCAATGAATAAAAAAAATTAGTGATGATGATTACATAAAATTAGTGATTAATTTTATTGATAAAAATAAGTTTGAAATTAAAAATAAAAAGGATAACTGAATCAGATCTGTTTTACTTTTATTTAAAAAAGAATTAGAGTTCGCATCTCAAATTAATGATCATTTAGATATTTTCTTTAGTAAGAAAATAGATGATAAAACAAAAAATATTTTGGCAGAGTTTAATATTAAAAAAGATTTAATAGTTTTTTTAGAAGATGAATTAAAAAAAATAGTTGAATTCAATGAAGAAAACATTAAGGCTTTGATAAATAATATTGGTAAAAAATTTGAATTAAAAGGTAGAGATTTATTTATGCCTGTAAGAATATTTACAACTTTAAGTGAACATGGTCCAGAGTTGGCAAAAACAATTTCACTGATAGGAAAAGAACAAGTTATACTTAATATAAATAGTATTAAATAAGAGGTTGGTTATGGAAAAGTTTATAAGAGATAATGTTCATGGAGAAATTTATTTTGAGGATAAAGTGTTTTCAGAATTAATTGATACAGATGAATTTCAAAGATTAAGAAGAATTATTCAACTAGGTGGAGGACAATTTGTTTTCCCAAGTGCCAATCATACAAGGTTTTCTCATTGTATAGGTGTTTATCACGTTATTTGTAAGTTTTTAGAAAATGAAATTATTAATAAAAATATTTCAGCAAAAGATAAAAAGATTTTACAAATAGCAGGTTTACTTCATGATGTGGGACATGGTCCATTTTCACATACTTTTGAGTTGATATCTGCTGTATCTCATGAGCAATATACTGTAGAAATTATAAGAGGAAATACTCAAATTAATAAAGTACTAATTAATAATGGAATTAATCCTAAAGAGGTTGTTTCAGTAATTGAAGGTAAACATAAAAATAAAATAGTGAATTTTCTAGTTTCAAGTCAGTTGGATGCAGATAGGTTAGATTACTTATTAAGAGATTCAAAAGGGGCTGGAGTTAACTATTCTAAACCTGATATTGATTGAATAATAAGAAATGCTAGAATTCATGAAGGTCAAATTGTATTTACAAATAAAGCCATAAATGCAATTGAGAATTTTTTATTAGGAAGATATCATATGTTTAAACAAGTGTATGAACACAAAATTTCTATTGCTTTTGATAATACATTTAAAATGTGATTCAAAAGATTAAAGGACTTATATATTGATAAATATCATTTTAGAGCATCAAAGACAATTGAGATTTTTAAAGAAGTATTTGAAAATAAAATTATGCCATTAGAAAAGTATACTAATTTAGATGATTATACAATGTTTGAAATATTTAAAGTATTAAGAGATGAAGATGATATTATCTTAAAGGATTTATCAAATAGATTAATAAATCGAAAATTATTAAAAGTATCTTCAGATCTTTCTTCAGAGACAATTGAAAAAATGAAAACTGAATTTCAAGGTAATAGTAAATATTACTTTGATATTGCTACAATAAGAGATATCTCGATTTATAAACGCAGTTCTGAAAAAAAAGATGAAAATATATACATATTAAATAATGATAAATTAACTAATATAAAAGACTTATCAGAAATAATAAATGTTGATTGAAATAATAAAATAAAAAAAATATATATTTTTCCAATGTATAATGTAGAATAGAAATTATGGGGGAAAATCTTATGAGTAAACTATCACCAATTAATTTGGCCTATGATTACCTAAGTCAATGTAAAGATGACGCTTCATTTGAAGATATTTGAAATACAATTTCAAAAGAAATACATGGAGATAATGATAGCAAAAATGAAATTATAGCTGAACTATACAGTGATTTGGTTCTTGACAATAGATTTGCATTGACTTCAGATGGTAAATGAGGTTTAAGAGAATATCTAAAATTTGATGATGTTAAAAAACAATATGAATATGTTGATAAATTTGAAACAACAGAAGAGTTTGAAGATTTTGATACTGATTCAATTCTTGGTATTGATACTTTTGATGATGATACTGGAGAAAATGTTGGTAAAATTAAAAAATTATTAAATCATAAAGGAAATGATGATTCTATAGATATAAGTTTAGATGAAGATCTCGACGATGATTTCGACGATGATGATGATGACGATGATTATTAGTAGAATTTAATCACAAGTAGTTTAACTAACTACTTTTTATTTTTGGGGGAATTAGATTATGGTAAAACACATATTTATTACTGGTGGAGTTGTTTCTGGTTTGGGAAAAGGAATTACTGGAAGCTCATTGGGAGTACTTTTAAAAAATAGTGGATTAAAAATATTTATGCAAAAATTTGATCCATATTTAAATATAGATCCAGGAACTATTAATCCAATTGAACATGGGGAAGTTTATGTTACAGATGATGGGGGAGAAACTGATCTAGATTTAGGTCATTATGAGAGATTTATTGATGTAAACCTTTCTAAAATATCTTCAACTTCAGCTGGAAAAATATATTATGAGGCATTAGAAAAAGAAAGAAATGGTAAATATGAAGGTAAAACTGTTCAAGTTATTCCGCATATTACTAACGAAATTAAACAAAGAATTTATGCTGCAGAGGTTGAAAGCAAAGCGGATGTAGTTATTACTGAAATTGGTGGTACAGTAGGAGATATTGAATCTCAACCATTTTTAGAAGCTTTAAGACAAATTAGAATGGAAAAAGGTAAGGAAAATGTAATGTTTATTCATGTGGCATTATTACCTTATTTAAAAGTATCTGGAGAATTTAAAACAAAACCAATTCAACACTCAGTTAAGGAATTACTAAATTTAGGAATTCAACCTGATGTAATTGTTGCAAGAAGTGAATTAGAATTTGATAAAAAACTTAAAGATAAAATCTCTTTATTATGTAGTATTCCAGTAGAGAATGTTATCGCTTGTCCAGATAGTGATTCAATTTATAAAGTGCCTTTAGTTGTTGAAGAAGGTAATCTACATAAAATTACAGCAAAACAGTTAGGTTTAAAATTAAAGCCAACTAATTTAAAAGATTGAAAAAAATTTGTTAATAATATTGAAAAATCAAAAGAAGTTTTAACAATTCATATAGTTGGGAAATATGTTGAATTAAGTGATGCATATTTATCAGTTATGGAATCTTTAAAATTTTCTGGTTATGAGATTAGTAAAAAAATTAAATTCAATTGAGTAAATGCCAGAACATTAAAACAAGAAAATATATCAATGGAATTAAAAGATGCAAAAGGTATTTTAGTACCAGGCGGTTTTGGTGAAGATGGTGTTGAAGGAAAAATTTTGGCGGCCAAATTTGCAAGGGAGAATAACATTCCTTATTTAGGTATTTGCCTTGGTATGCAAGTAGCTTGTATTGAATTTGCAAGAAACGTTTTAAACTTAAAGGACGCTAATACAACAGAATTAAAACCAAATACAAAATATCCAATAATAGATATTTTAGAAGGCAAAAATAGAGAAAATATTGGTGGAACTTTAAGATTAGGAAGATATGTAACTTCTCTAAAAGAAAATACGTTAGCGTATGAACTTTATAAATCAAATGAAGTTATTGAAAGACATAGACATAGATATGAATTTAATAACACTTTTAGAAGTGACTTTGAAAAAAATGGAATGGTTTTTTCAGGTTTGTATTTAGAAAAAGATTTAGTAGAAATAATAGAATATCCTAAAAATGATTTCTTTATTGCAGCTCAATATCATCCTGAATTTACTTCAAGACCAAATAAACCAAATCCCTTATTTATGGGATTTGTAAATGCAGTGAACAAAAAGTATTAGTATATTTTTTGTTTTTTTTATCTAAAATTAATTTAAGGTGAGATTATGAAAAGGATTAATTCAAAGCAAATAGCAATTTGTGGTTTATTAACATCTGTTATGTTTATTATTGGATTAGTAACTAATCTAATTTCAGTTGGAACTGGTAAAAGTATTTTTCAAGTATCAGATTTTTTGTATATTGCTCTTTTGGACTTTCTTAATCCATTTATATCAATTTTATCTGCAATACTGGCAGGAGTTTTAACTGATTTATTTACAGGTGGGATTATTTATATACCTATAACAATTATTGTAAAATTTTTAATTGGAATAAGTTTTATAGTTTTAAAAAATTTTATTTCATCTTATTTGAATATTTTTATTAGTTATTTATGAGTTTTTATATATGTCTTATACGCATATTTTTTATTTGATTCTTCCTTAGCTATTGTTGAATTATTAACAGATACAATACAATATTTTACTAATACATTACTTGCCCTAATTTTATATTTATATTTTAAAAAAATTGGAATAGAGCAAAAAATTATTAAGTCTACTAGTTCAAAAGTGAAAGCTCCCACTCTAATATACTTAAAAAAATCTCGTCTATCAAAAATAAGGAGTATAATCATAAGGTATAATAAAACTTTAGGAGGAAAAAATATGTCAAGAATTTATCATTCAAAATTAGTTAATTCTACAAAAATGATTAAAGATGCACATGCAAATAAATATGCAATTGGGCATTTTAACATCAATAATTTAGAGTGAACTAAAGCTATTTTAGAAGCTGCTCAAGAATCTAAAACACCAGTAATTATTGCTACATCAGAGGGAGCGATGAAATATATGGGTGGACCAAATGTTGTAGTAGGAATGGTTAATGGATTATTAGATTCATTAAATATTACTGTTCCTGTTGCTTTACATTTAGATCATGGTCAATCAATTGAAACTGCTAAAAAATGTATAGAAGCTGGATATTCATCAGTAATGTTTGATGGTTCTCATTTACCATATGAAGAAAATATTTCAAAAGTTAGGGAATTAATGAATTTTGCAAATAAACATGAAATTTCAGTTGAAGCAGAAATTGGTTCAATTGGTGGAGAAGAAGATGGTGTAGTTGGTGAGGGTGAATTAGGAGATCCTAAACAAGCTGCTGAAATGTCTACTACAGGGATTTCTATGCTAGCAGCAGGTATTGGAAATATTCATGGAAAATATCCAGAATGATGAAAATCACTATCATTTGATACATTACAAGAATTACAGTTAGCATGTAACTTACCTATGGTATTGCATGGAGGTTCAGGAATTCCTCAAGACCAAGTAGAAAAAGCAATTAAATTAGGAATTTCAAAAATTAATGTTAATACAGAATTGCAATTAGCTTTCAGAGATGCAACAAGAGAATATATTGAAGCTAAAAAGGATTTAGATGATGAAGCTAAGGGATTTGATCCACGTAAATTATTAGCTCCAGGATTTAAAGCAATAAAACAAACATTCTTAGATTTAACAAAAGTGTTTGGTTGTCAAGGAAAAGCTAAATAATATTAATAATGAAATAATGGAGGATTACATTATGCATTTAACAGTTGAAGAGAAAATTAAGATTATTAGAGATTTTAAAAATAGTGGTGTTACAGCTACTCAGTTTGCGCCAACAAGAAATGTTAGTGTAGTTTCTTTAAGAAATTGAGTTAAAAGATATGAACAAGGTGGAGAAGAAGCTTTAAAAACAAAATATGAAAAGTAGGTTTTTTTAGCCTATTTTTTTATTAAAGAGGAAATTTAAAATATGAAAAATTTATTTAATGAAAGTATGAAGAGTTTTTCAAAAAATTGAAAAGTAATTATGGTTAAATTTATATTACTTATATTAGGTATCCTATTAACTGCATTTGGATTGGCTTTATATCAGCAACCATCTGTTGGAGGAAGTCAAATTGACTGACTTATTTATAATGTACTTTCCATCTCAATACCTTTTGTAAAAGAGGGAAAAGTTGGACAAGGAGTTTATGATAATTACGCTATAAGTTTAACAACTCTTTATATTGTTTTAATATTGTTTGCCATTTGTTTTTCAATTAAACCAACTATTGATGAATATAAAAAAACAAAAAGTAAAAGTGCTTGATTTAAATTCTCATGATTTATTTTGGCAGATATAATTATAACTTTTATAGTACCCCAAATTGTAGGTTTATTTATAACTCCTTTAAGTCAAATGGGTATTAGAGAGTTAATACCAGGAGCTAGAAATTTAATTTTTATAGCAGGTTTTTTATTTTTTGTATTAGGTATAGCCTTTTGAGTCAAATCAGGCTGATTATTAGGACCATTTAATAATATCTGTAAGCAATTTTTAAGATTAACAAAAATAAATTATTCTAAGGGCAGATTAATAATAGATATTGCAATATTGTTAATATCCTTTGCCTTTTTTCCATTTGTTAAAGGAGAAGGAGCAAGTAAAACTGATTTTTTATTAACAAACTTTGGATTAGGAACAATATGCTTTACTTTTTTAGTGGGACCTTTAGTCAATCAAATTTTAATTATTTTAGATAAGGTCTTTGATTATAAAAAAATGAATAATAAGGAAGATATTGTAGTAAATAAAGAATTATAAGAGTCTTAAAAAGGAAGTTGTAGACTCTTTAGCATAAAGGAAATAAATTAAGCTGTTGCTTTTTATATACAGTTTTATTAGAAGTACTTTTATTAAAAATTTGATTATTTATATAAGAAATACTTAAAAAAGAAAAGTTTTATTAAAAATATGGTATTATTTAACTTGTATTAGAAAGACTTTAAATAAAGGACGGTGAAAACATGCCAAAAGCAAACATACATCCACAATATTTTGAAGCTAAAATTGTTTGTACAACTTGTAGCAATGAATTCATGTCAGGATCAACAAAAGGAGAAGAAGTAAGAATAGATACTTGTTCAAATTGTCATCCTTTTTACACTGGAAAACAAAACTTTGCAAACGCAGAGGGACGTGTTGAAAAATTCAAAGAAAAATTTGTTAAAAAAGATGCTAAATTAGCTGAAGCAGAAAAAGCTTCAGCAGCTCAAAAAGCAGAAAATGAAAAAAAAGCAAAAGAAGCTAAAAAATAATTTAATACAAAAAACTAGACTATCAATTAGTCTAGTTTTATTATTTTTATTGAAAATGTTATACAATTATAAAGTTATGGGGGTCTTTATATGAGTTTTACAATTTCAAATGTTAAATTTTTTAACAGAAAATTATTGCCTAAAACAATTAATTTTAAATGTGAAGATTCTCAAATTGTAGCAGTAATTTCTCAAGATAGATATTTAAGAAAAAATTTTAGAAATGTATTGCAAGGTAAGCACCTTGTTAGGTCCGGAATTTTTAAAATTAATCAGTATGATATGGTTAATAAACAATGAACTAAAAAGAAAGTTTCAATTATAGGAGTTAATAAGTTATTAAAAAAATGACCTGAAAAGTTTTGACTATATACATCTTTATTATTAAATAAAAATTTTCTTAGTAAGGCTAAAATAAATTACATTGATAAAAAGTATTCATATTTATCTTTTTCTACATCAAAAAATAATAAAACAGATTTAGAAATGAGAGATAAGGTTGAAAATATGATATCTAAATTTATTAATAATTCATTAGATATTGAAGAACAATGATTGTCTGAATTTTTGGAACAAATTATTGATTTTAATAATAAAAATTTAGAAAAAAGTTTTGGAAACCTAGAGGATCATATAAAAATTATTGTTAAGGATTATTATTATTTAATTGAGAAAAATCAAAATCTTGAGTTAATGCAAACTTTTTTGCAAACTTTATGAGATAAGGTTTACTCTTTTATGGAATTATCTTCATTATGTACTTGTGAATATAATACAAAAAAGGCAAAAGATAGACAAAAAAGAAAATTAGCAAAAGAGCTTAACTTCAATCAAACAAATTTTGTTACAAGAAAGCAATTAAAAATTATTGATTTAAAAGTAAATGATATTAAAAGAAAATTGTCAAAAACTAATTTTATTATCAAAAACTTAAAAAAACAAATCACTTTTGAATTGGATAAATCTGAGACACAAACTAAAAAAATTAAAAACCTAGAAGAACTATTTTCTTGAAGAAGGGCATCTGAAGACCAGAGATTTGAATTTAAAATTAAGCAAGAAAAAATGTTTTTTGAGGGTCTATCAGATGAGGCTAATACTTTAAGAGGTAAAATAGTTGAAGTAATGCATAGGTATCATAAAAAAATATTAAATGATGAATGTGAAAAAGGAAATATTGAAGAGTTTAGAGAAAAAAAACAGATGTTGAAAAGTGAGATAATAACTATATATAAACAGTCACTTTTATTTATTGATGAAACTGCAAAAGAACTTGGATTTGAATTTAATATTCTTTCGTTAAAATTCAATAGAATGGAAGAAATATGATTTCAACTTTTAACTGCTATTTATTTAAAGCAATATAATATTATTTTTTATAATGTCTTTTCAAAAATAAATCAGCTGGAGAGAGAAGAATTATTAAAAGTAATAAATAATTTATTAACTATTAATCCCAAATTCTCAATAGTTTTTATTGAAAAGAGTATTTATGAAATACCGCAATTAAATAAGAATATTTATTTAATTAATGAAAATGAAATAGCTGAAACAAGTTTTGAAAAAGTTTTGCAAAAAAACTGAACTACTTATGGAGGAGAATTCTTTGCAAAAAATAATAGATTCAATTATAAGTATGATGGTAAAAAATTAGAAACTATGAATGAGTCTTTAAAAATTCAAAGTTCTAAATTTAAAGAAGCAGGTCAAATAATAATTAATCCAATGAAAGTATCAACCAATAAAAAAGAGAATGGAAATATTATTTTAGAGATAACTGGAATAATTAACTATAACAAAGAATTTTTAGATACAAATATGTATGAAGTTATAACTAAAGAAAATGATTTAAAATTATATTTTTACTCAATAAAAAAATATAATAATAATGAAAAAGTTAAATTATATTTAACAGAAGAGTCAATATTAAAAGTGCTATAAGGAGAAAAATGAAAGATACTCTAATTAAAAAAATAAAGGATTATAAAAATATAATAATTGCTAAGCATGTATCTCCGGACTGAGACACCCAGGGTAGTGCGTATGGGCTTAAAGAAATTATTTTAGATAATTTTAAAAATAAAAATGTTTATGTTGTAGGAGAAAAACTTAATTTGGGTTTAAGAGAAGAATCTGAAGATATTTTAACTCAGGAAGTAATAACTGATTCTATTTTAATAACAGTGGATGTTGCAAATTTTGAAAGAGTGGATTTTTTATTTAAAAATATTGTCAAGGAAGTTTTTAAAATAGATCATCACTTAGAAGATGATAAATTTGGACAAAATAAAATTGTTGATTCAAGTGCAATTGCTTGTACTCAAGTTATAACTCTTTGGGCTTATAAAAATAAATTAAATATTTCAAAAAAGGCAGCTAGTTTTTTATACTATGGTTTAGTAACTGACTCTGGAAGATTTCTTTTTGACAAAACAAATGGAGAAACTTTTCAAGCTGCAATGATACTTTCTCAAACTGGAATAAAAATTACTGATATTTATTCTGACTTATTTTTAAAAAAATTTGAGTTAGCAAAGTGACATAATCAAGCTTTTGGAATGGCCAAATTTTTAGAAAACAACTCTATTGGAATTATTAAAGTTGAGGAAAAAGTTTTTAAAAAAATAAATCTTGGAGATGAGGAAATAAAAAGTGCTTTAAGCGTTTTAGGAGGTATTGAGGAAGTCAAAATTTGACTTATGGCTTATCAAACTCCTGGAAGCGATAAAATAAAAATCTCTATTAGAAGTAGAGATTTTGATATAAACTCAGTGGCAAAAAAATAT
This sequence comes from Spiroplasma endosymbiont of Dioctria linearis, assembly GCF_964030865.1. Taxonomy (NCBI): domain Bacteria; kingdom Bacillati; phylum Mycoplasmatota; class Mollicutes; order Entomoplasmatales; family Spiroplasmataceae; genus Spiroplasma; species Spiroplasma endosymbiont of Dioctria linearis. The sequence goes on from NZ_OZ034984.1 coordinate 1,104,183, forward strand.
AATGGTGGTGGGCATAAGCTAGCATCAGGAGCTAATATTAGCAGTTGGAAGGAATTAGATAAATTAATTGATGATTTATCTAGTTTAATTAAATTAAAGGGGAAATAAAGATTATGAATTACAGAATGAACTTGAATAGTAAAAGAGGTTGAATTGAGCTAATAACTGGTTGTATGTTTGCTGGTAAAACTGAAGAATTTATTAAAAGGTTAAATAGATACAAACATGCTCAACAAAATGTTTTAGTCTTTAAACCTTTAATAGATACAAGATACTCAAAAGAAGATGTATTTTCACACTCTGGAATGAGAATTGAATCAGTTACTGTTAAAGATAGTGAAGAAATTTATAAAATTTTTAAAGAGCAAAATGCAAAGCAAAAAATTGATATAATAGGTATTGATGAAGTTCAATTTTTAGATGATAATGTTGTTGATGTCATATCTAAAATTGCTGATGAGGGTGTCATTGCAATTGTTAATGGTTTAGACAAAGATTTTAAAAATAATCCATTTAAAAATGTGGACAGATTACTTGTTGAAGCTGAATATGTTGATAAGTTAAGTGCCATATGTCATTCATGTGGTGGTAATGCTAGTAGAACTCAAAGAATAATTGATGGTAAACCAGCAAAGGCAAATGAACCAATAATTGTAATTTCGGCAAATGAAAAATATGAGGCTAGATGTAGACATTGTTACATTAAGCCAGAATAGGAGAATATGATGAATAAGAAAACCTTAGAAGCTTTAGACGTAATGGAAAATAGAGTTAACTCAATTGATGAAATAATTCAAAAGGAAGAAACTTTAAAAGATATTAAACTCTTAACAGAGTTAAATAAAGAGAGATCAAATTTAGAAGAAATTGTTCAAAAGTATCAAGAGTATAAAAAAGTTAATAAGGATATTGAGGAAGCAAAACTAATTTTAGAAACTGAAAAAGAAGAAGAAATGAGAGGTCTTGCTAAACTTCAATTAGAAGAAGAACAAATAGCTATTGAAGTTATTGAAAAAGATTTAGAACTTCTATTACTGCCCAAAGATCCTAATGATGATAAAAATGTTATTTTTGAAATTAGAGGTGCTGCAGGTGGAGATGAAGCAAATATTTTTGCAGGAGATTTATTTAGACTATATACAAAATATGCTGAAAAAAATAACTGAAAAATTGATGTAATTGATGCTAATGAATCAACAGCGGGTGGATTTAGTCAAATCTCTTTTATGTTAAAGGGAGATAAGGTTTATTCAAAAATGAAATTTGAGTCTGGAAGTCACAGAGTTCAAAGAGTTCCTAAAACTGAATCAAAAGGTAGAATTCAAACTTCAACTGCAACTGTTGCAGTTCTTCCAGAGGTTAGTGATGTTGAAGTTGATATTAAAACAGCGGATTTAAGAATCGATACTTATAGAGCATCTGGTGCAGGTGGACAACATATTAATACAACTGACTCAGCTGTAAGAATTACACATATTCCAACGGGGATAGTTGCAGCATCACAAGATGGAAGAAGTCAACATGATAATAAAGATAAAGCAATGACTTTATTAAGAGCAAGAATTTATGAAGCAGAGCTTGAAAAACAACAAAGTGAAGCTGCAAGTATGAGAAAAAATGCTGTTGGTACAGGAGCAAGAAGTGAAAAAATTAGAACTTACAATTATGCTCAAAATAGAGTTACAGACCATAGAGTAAACTTAACTTTAAATAAGTTGGACCAGGTAATGGAAGGTAATTTGGATGAAATTATTGTTGAATTAATTAATGATGAACAAAAAAATATGATTACTCAACATATACAAGGTTAAATATGAATATTTATAAACTAAAGCAAAAATATGTGCCATTAGTATTTACATCAAATGACTTTAAAGAAATAATAATTCATGTAACAAATAAATCTGATTTTAACTTTTTAACTGATATGTCTTTATCAAAAAGTGAATTAGATTTATTTTTAAAAATAGCTGAAATATTTTTAGAAACTAAAAAACCTCTTTCTTATATCTTAAACAATAAATATTTTTATAAATATGATTTTTTTGTAAATGAATATGTTTTGATACCAAGACAAGAAACAGAGTGTATAGTTGAAGAAGTTATAAAATATGATCTTAAAAATAAGAATTTATTTGATATATGTTGTGGAAGTGGTTGCATAGGTATAACTTTGAAAAACTTACAGCCTGAAGTTAATTTATATTTAACTGACATTTCACCACAAGCTATTAAAGTTGCAAAATTAAATTTAAAGAAGCATAATAAAAGGGCTAAAACTTTCATATCTGATTTTCTAAACATTTTTGAACAGACTAAGATAATTCCTGACTTTATTACAATTAATCCTCCATATATTAAATTATCAGATTTACATATTGAAAATAGTGTTAAAAACTTTGAACCTCATTTAGCTCTTTTTGCAAAACAAGAAGGTCTAGAATTTTATAAAATATTAGTAAATAAATTAGATTTCCTATTTCAATTAAATAGTAAATTAGTTATTTTTTGTGAGTTCGGATTTGAGCAAAAGGAGGAAATAGAAAATATTTTTTCTGGAAAGATAGTAAAATATAATATAGATTTCAAAAAAGATTATTCAAATAATTGAAGAATGTTTATAATTACTTCTAAGGAGATTTATGGAAAATAATAGGGATAAATTTAAAATAGATAAATTTAAAGTTAACAATAATTTAGTATTTAAATTTTTATTGCTTTTTTTAATTTTATCTATTCAATCAATAACTTTTCTTATTATTATAAATATTAATGAATCTCTTAATTATTATTTAAATCACTTAGATGTTGTTAAAAATAACTTTGGTAAAAACCTAGTAGTTAGTCAATTTGAAATTGAAATTTTGATGTGAGTATCAATATCTTTTTTAATTATTGGTTTTATATTAATTGGATTTTTAAAGTTGTTTTTAAAACAACAATTTTCAAATTATTATAAGGCTTTGTATATTATGATAATAGCAATGTTTGCAGTTCTCTCAATTGTTCTAGAAGCAATTTCTGAGTATTCTTATTCAAAATTTTATAATCTTTTTGATTTTTTATCTCAGAAGGATAACTCAATTTTTGAATCAGAAGCAATAAAAGAAATGCAAGATGTTTTTTATAATATGTCCATAAAGAGTACTGGTAATAAGTATAAGTGAGCATCTGATAGTACTACATGATGGTTAGCTGTTATTAAAATCATAGCAGTGATACTTTTTTTAACTATTTGATTTAAAAATCAACAATATAATAAAGTGGCAATAAAACGTAGTAATTTTAAAGAAAATAGTGGTTCCAAATTTAAAGAGTTAGTAAAGAAATTTTCCTTAAATAATAGTAAAAATATTTCATTTTGATTAATTATAGCAACAGCTTTAGTTTTTCTTCCTCCACTAGCATATATAATTAATATGACTATTTTTGGAACAAAAATGAATTCAATGCTTAATTGAACCTTTATTGTCAAAGATTTATATAAGTCAGTTACATATAATGGTATTTCTATAGAAGAAGTAAATATCACTAATTCCTATTTTGCAATTAAATTTCTACCTATTATAATTTCTGGCTTTTTAATGGCAAGCATTTTTATTTTTATTACTGCTTATGTTAAAGATTGAAATACTTCAAAATCAACGTTTACTTTTCAGTTTATTATTTTATTAATTGAAATATTATCTGTTTTAGTTGCAATTACATATTCAAGTCATGAATCACAAAGAATAACTAACTTATGAAATAATGGGACTTTTAAAGTTAATCCAAACGCACTATCTTTTAATTATTTAAAAAATACATATGGATTTCCATTTGATAGTGATAATTTAATTTCAGAACCTTGAATGAGTGGTTTAAAGTATATTTCACAAACAATAATAAGCCTTAGTTTTTTATCAACTATTTATACAATTCTATTCATAAAATATAAGAAAATTCAAAATAATATTTAGCCTTTATCTTTACTGTATCAATGCGCTCTAGAGGTAAAAGTGCAGTATTTTTATGTTATAATAACTTTATAAAATAAATAAACAAAAAAGATGGGGTTTTTAAATTATATTTAGCAGCTTTTATTAACCTCTTCTTTTTAATTTTGCAAAATTACTAATAAAAAAAGTAATATATCATATCAAACTATCTATTACATTGCAATAAAAGAAGTAAAAAACTTTAAAAAATATGGTATAATAATTTTGGCATTAGGAGGTTATAATATGTATTTAAATCCATTTGAAAGGATGAAAAAGCAACGTGAGGAAGCTGAAAAAAGAGCATTGGAAGAAAGAAAAGAACAGGAACGATTAACAAGATTGGGAGCTCAAATGGGTTTTATAGATTATAGTGATTATCCTGAAATATCTTATAAAAATAATATAAATCCTTCAAAAAATAAGTATAGTAATAAATATACAAATATAGAATCTCAAGAAAATAATTATTTATATAATAAAGCCGAATCTGATAAGTACTTTGAAGATTTTGAGGAAAACCATTTTACAAATTCGATATCTCCTGAAATGGGTTTAAAAAGAGAAAATCCCTATTTAGAGACTCAAGTGTATAATCAGTCAAAACAAAATTATTTTAATGAAAATTTTGCAAAAGTTAATGATCAAAGCAGTCAAAAGGTTTTAAAGCTAAATGAGATTTTTGAAAATGAAAATAGTGGATTAATAAAATCAAACACAAAAAGTAAAAATCTAATTATAGAGTCAAAAAATTTAAATAATAAAATAATATCAAAAGATAAATATATTTTTTTGAAAAATAAAAAAGAATTATTTTCAAAAAATACATTAATGGTAAATCATCCTGAATTATTAAACGATATGAATAATGAGAATTTGATTTATATAGATTTACAAAAAATTGTTATATATTCTTCACCTTGTTTATTCTTTTTAAAAAAATTTATAAATAATTTACCTGAAAAGATTAGTTTAGAAGATAAGAAGATTTTATGAGAAAGAACTTCTGTATTATTAGCAGCAACAGATTGAGGTAAGACTACATCTGAAATTGATGATATTTTAGACGATTTAAATATTACAAACGATCCAGAAAAAATGTTTATTAATGAGTTTATTAATTTATTGGATTCATATAACTTTAATGAAAAAATGAATATAGTAATAACTAATACAGAGGGAATTGATCTGAATAAGATTTTATTAATTAATGAGTTTATAGCAAAATCTTTAATTAAAATACCTGGCTTATCTTGTAGAATGAATCTTGATTCAAAAGTTATTGATATTAATAGAATTGATGAAATAGCTGAAAACTTTGATTATGTTATATTAGATGGGATAAATTCTAATGAGGAATTTAATCTAATTGAAAATAATTTAGAAGAGGATTTTAAATTAAACCAATATCAGAATGAATATTCTGATTTCGAAAAAATTAATATCCAAGATCAGGATTATAACAAATCAAATTTTTTAAGGGAGAATGAAACTTTTCAACAACAAGATGAAGAATATGATCCGGGAATAGATTCAATTTTAAGAATTAATATTGATGAGTTTATTGAAAAACAAAGAAATGAAATGTTAGATCAAAAAAAATTGGAAGAACATGAAATTCTAAAAAGAAAAGTTAATACTGAATTTAATCCATCAATTCTTTCAAACAAGGAAGTTGTAATTGATAGCTCAATTACTCCTTCTGAAGGAAGAAGAAGATTTCAGTCTCCTTCTTACAGAAAAGAGGGTGTTGAGATACAAGAGTCCTATAAAGAAATAGATAAAAATTTAAATTTATTAAGAAGAGCTCCAATTAGTATTGACAACACATTTAACAATAAAGTAAATCAAGATAAAAATACAAAACAAATTTCAGTTCCTGGTAGCTGGAATCAATTAAAAAAATAGGAGGAAAACAATATGTTCGCTATATTTATTATATTTGCATGGTCATTAACCTTAGTAGCGTCTGTATCATTAATAGTATTTGCTACTTCTGCAATTATGTTATTATTGACATCAGCAAATCCACCAGCAATTATTACAAAAATTTTAAATATTTTCACAGAGCCATTATTTGGTTCAATATTTGGCTCAAATGGGAAGGCCGATATTTCAAATATTGGCAAACCTGAATTTAATGAAAAACCAATCTTAATTTGAATTGTAGTTTCAATAGCAATAGCAATAGTATTAATTGTTTTATCAATTATAGAACTTGTTAGATTAAGAAAACATCAAAAACTTTCAAAACCATTTGTTAAGATAACTTTATTAGCTAGTGCAGTTGTTATTTTATTAACAGGTCAGTTGGTATTCTTTATTGCTTCAATGTTAATTTTTGCAGCAGTTGTATTATTAGAAGTAGTACTATTTGACTCAGTTGCTTTAAATAATTATGCTGAAGAAAGAAATTTAATTTCAATTTATAGAGAAGAGAGAAAATTTGAAAAAGAGGTAACAAAAGAGGGAAAGTTAATTGGCAACGTAGAATTGAGAAACCAAAAAAAGGTTTCCCAAAAAGAAAACGAACAAAACAAAAGAAATGATAACTCTGCGTTGCCTATTTTAAATGAAACTCAATTAGATAACTTCTTTAAAGAAACAAAAAATAAAAAATACTATTTAAAATGAAAAGAGTACAAAACAAAATTAGAAATTAAAAGAATGGAAATTGAAGAAAACTTTTATTCATTTGAAGAAGATAAAAAATCTGAAATTGTTGGAAAATTTAATTTTAATGTAATCAGACTGAATAAACTGGGTAAAAAAATAAAAATACCTGACGAGTATCAAGTAATGCACTTGGATCTAAATAAGCTAGTAGATGATAATTATCCACAAACTTCAGTTATTTTTAAAGATAATATTAATGAAAAAATAGAAGCTAGTTTGAATGAAATTGAATTTGATGAAGATTTCATAGAAGGACAAAAATCTAATGCCATTAATATGTCTGTTGAACAACTTGAAGAAATAGATTTACCATCTAATGTAACAAGTGATTTAATATATCAAGATTTCAATTTACAGCAACCAAAAAGTAATGAAGGAATTATTGTTGAAGATATTGAATCTTCAAATAATAATCAAATAATTATTTCTGATATTAAAGAATTTTCTGATACTACAAAAGATTCTTCAAGTAGTTCTGAAATTATTAGTGATAAAATTGAAACTAAAAAAGAAGAAGATTTAGATATGATAGATCTTCCTAAACTAGAGTTTAGTGAATTTAACCAAAATTTTGATGGTCCTTCAGCAAAAGCAATTAATATGTCTATGGATGAGATTATAGAAACTAATTTACCAGTAAAATCAAAAGAAGATAACGATTCTCCTAATTTTGAATTTAATGATTTAGAATTAAATAAACATGAGAATTTAGAAGGAAATGTTTTGAAATCTGATATTTTGGAACAATCATCAATTAGTGAGAAATTAGCTAGAGCTGTTAACATGGATATAAATCAATTATTTGAATCTTCAAATACTAATATAGATTCAATATACTCTGATTTTAATTTTAAACAGTCAGATTTAAGCCAAAAAATAGTAAAAAGTGATTCTAATAATATAGAGACTTCACCTAAGTCTTATATTACTTTACCTCCAAAAATGAGTTTGGAAGTAGATAATCAAGTTGAAGATGCAGAAGAGACATTTATATTTGAAAATATTGAAGAAAAAGAATCTAATAAGTTGGCAGAAAAGAACATATTAAAAACAAATATTAACCAATCAGATTTTGAGGAAAGCGTTTATGCAAATCAAAACACTTTTAATGAAGATTTAATTACAAAAAATGAAGACACTAATGAGTTAACTTCGGATAACTATATACAAGAAAATTTATTTAGTAAAAATCAATTAATAACAGAAGAAGTTAATAAAAGTCATGAATTAAATTCAGATGATGAAACTAATAGATTTAACATCTCTGTGAATCAACAAGATGAAAAACACTTATTTGACAATTATGATAATAAGTATGAAATTAATAAAATTAGAGAACAGTTAGCATTAGAACAACAAAATTTAGGTGCAAGTTATAGTTCAAAAATTTTGGAGTTTGAAAAGAAAAAGATAAGTTCTATTGAAGAAAGAATACTCAAACTTGAAAATTTATTAGAGAGATTAGAAACTAAAATTATTAAAGAAAATATGGTTTCTTATGACTTTAGAAGTGTTTCAAATCAATTGGAATCTATTTCAAAAGTTGTTAGTGAGTTAAGCAATAGCAATCCAAGGAATATTATTAATTCTTTAACAACAAGATATGAATATAATAAAAGTAATGGTTAGCCATTATTTTTTTGTTATTGTATATATAGGAGAAACAAAATGATATATGATTTAACAGATTTAATTTTTAGAGATGATAATTTTAATTATATAATTCAAAATGATATTGAAATACCGTTATACTTACAAAATTTTATAGGAAAAGATAATAAAATTGATTTACCTTTTGTCAGTCTAATATTAGAAAAAAACTTTCCTTACATTCACAATAAATTTATAAAAAAAGATTTAGTTGATAATTCAATTAAGCAGGGAATATGTGTTCACAATATGATTTCACATTCAATTAAAGAAAGGAAGGATTTTAAATTAAATTTGAATATATTAGACTGTAAAAACTCAAATCATATAAATATTGCAAAAAGAATAATAACTGAGCTAAATTCATTTATATATAAATATAATATTGATCAAATTTATTCTGAAAAAACTTATTTATATTTGGGTTATGACTGTAATTATCTTGGAACTATTGATATAATTTTGAAATCCAAAGAAAGTTATTACATAATGGATATAAAAACTAGTAGAACTAATTTTGTTGATAAATATAATGCACAATTATTTCTATATAAAAAAATGTTTGAAAATGCTACAAAAAAAATTGTTGAGAATTGCTTCATACTTAATCCAAGAGAAGATAGAATTTTTATGGAGTATGAGCCAATTTCAAAAACCGAGCAAACTAAAATAATATCTTCAATAAAAAATATAAAATTTTAAATCAGAATACATTAAAGTGCTAAAATTTTAATATACACGTATGTGTAAAAAGAAGGGGAGAATAAAATTATGATAGCACCAAATAAAAAACAAGATTTAAATAGGGATGCAGATACTTCACCAAAAGTTTCAGCTTTTGGGAAGTTTTTTTGATATTTAACATTTATATTAATTATTCCTTTATTTATTCATATTGGAAATGTAAATAAATTAAAGAAAATGGATACAAAAGTACTAGAGTCAGAATCAGGTATAGATGTTCAATTAAAAAGAAGAAGAGATACTTTAATTAAATTAATGGATACTGTTAAAGGTAGTATTGATTTTGAAAAAAGCACTTTAGAGAAAGTTACTAATATGAGAATGGGTGGAGGAGCAAAAGAAATGATGGAAAATAATAGAGTTCTTGATCAAGTTTCAAGAAACATTATGATCCAAGTTGAAAATTATCCAAATCTAAAATCAACAGAATTATTTCAATCTATGTCTAATTCAATAAATGAGATTGAAGAAGATATTGCAGCTTCAAGAAGAATTTACAATGGAAATGTAAGTACTTTTAATCAAGCAATTAAAGTATGACCAACAAATGTAGCAGGATCATCAATAAAAGCTAAAAATAAATATTTCTTTGAGATAACTGAAGAAGATAGAGCTGACGTTAAGATTGGGTTTTAATAAAAAATGCAAGACGATAATTACTTAGTAGAAAATATTACAAGCTTTATTGAGAGTTGTTTAGATAAATCAAAATTAGACTCAGCTATTGGAAAGAGAAAGAAATTTTTAATTATAAGTATTTTATCTTGAATACTTGCAATTATATCTATGTGCTTAACAGTAGTTTTAGCGAGTTTAATGGTATTTATGACTTTATTTTTAATCGCATTAGATATAACTTTTGTCGTTTTGGGAATAGTTTATTTAACTAAATCTAGTTACTCAAGAGTTGAAGCCTTTAATTATGTAAATAAGATAGAATGAAAAGACATTTATAATAAGTCATTTGATTTAGTAGTAGAATCTACTTCAAATTCACTTATTAAAAAAACAAAATTTATAGATTTAGAAAGAAAAATTATTAGGGCTCCAATAAAAGACTATAATGGAAGTCCAAAAAGCTGATTATCAAGATATAGTTTTTTTAAAGGAAATGACAAGAGAAATTGTTTAGTTTTTTCTTTTGATGACAAATTGGTAAATTATCAAGTTAATCAAATTGTTAGGACTGTAGAAAAAATTGTAACACCTACAAAAGATGGTACACAAACTACTTATATTTATCATTATATTGCTACTACAGGTCTTACAGTTCAAAATACAAAATTTGATGAGAGTTACAATGGAATAGTTATATTTACTGGAAAACCAAATAAAGATAGTTATCAGACAGAGTCAATAGAATTTAATAAGAGATTTGGTATAAATGTATCAAATACAGATTTAAGAGGCCCTAAATTGCTTAGACCTAAATATATTGATAGTCTAACTATGAAAGATACAAAAAACCTAAGTGGTATTGCAATATTTAATGACTTTATAATAGGTCATCAATATGTTAATAGTACTAATGTTAGAAACGAAGTAGCTATATTTCATAGAATAAAGAGTTTTTCAAAAGAAAAAATTTTAGAAAGCTTTGCAAATAAAGTGAAACAAGATATTGAGAGCGCAATGTTTGCTTTATCTTTTATAGAGGGTATTTATTAGTATAAGGTATTAAAACTTTTACTTGATGTTTTATTGCTTATTTATATATTATTAAGTAATTTGACAATAAGACTTTTTTAAACTATGATTATATCTATTAGTAGATTATATCTATAAGGAGAAAATAAAAATGACAAAAGAAGCACTAAAAGAAAAATTGGCAGCGTTTAAAGTTCAAAAAGAAAATAAAGAAACTGAAATTGAAAAATGTAAAGAAACTATGAAACAAGCAAATTTAGCTATAAAAATCAAAAAAAGAGAATTAAAAAACATTAAAAGTGAAGCAAAAATATTAAAAAGTAGTTATAAAAAACAAGAAATGTAAAAAGAGTCCTTATTTAAATAAGGACTCTTTTTTAAAACTCAATAATTTTTGGATGTTGTAATTTTAATTCATTTTTTAAATTTTCATAGCCTCTACTTTTTAAATTTTCCTTATATATTTTTCCTGCTTTTTTTCTAATTTTATTAGAGTTCGCAGCTGTCACAAATGGTATACCAACTATTGTTAAACACCCAATAAAACCAAAAATATTCTTTAAAACAGAAGAATTTTTTTCTTCAGCATATTTAATATCTCCTCTAACTTTTAAAATATCTTTTGTTATTTTAATCTGGCTCTTTTTGCCATTTTCCTTTATTGCAGCATCACCTAAAAATGCCTCCAAGTAATATAAATCAAAAGTTGATAAACCATGAAAAACTGTATCTTCAATAATCACTTCTTTTTTATTTGGCATTGGTCTATATTCAAGATTTACTTTTACTGCTGGAATAACATCCTCTTTTATTATTTTTGGCTCTGGCTTAGGTATTTGGATATATGTTATATTTGAATTTTTTGGCTCTGGTATTTCTTTTTTGGGAACTGCTCTCACTATTTCTTTTGGCATTTCTTTTTCTTTTATTAAATCCCTAACATCAATATTTGGTTTTTCAGCAGGCTTACTAATTGGAGTTGATGTTGTTCTTTTTAAGTTTATATTTAATTTACTTTTATCTTCACGTTGAATTTTCTCAAAGTCCAATTTTCTTCCTGATGCTTGTCAAGTATTATCAATTAGTTCTTCAATATTTGATTGTTGTTTTTCTGTTTTAACCACAGTCTTTGGAAGGGGTTTTTTAACAAAAACTAAAATAAAATTTGACTCTCTATCATCATTATTTTTTTGTTGTCCTTGTATTTTTAAGTTATCTTCAAAATATAATTGTAAGAGAACATTTTTAATTGTTGGATTTGCTAAAAGATCATTAGGTAAAATATTATATAGTTCTTGTACACTAATACTTTTATTACTTTGAATAAGATTAATTAGTGTATTTTTAACAGAGTTATAACTTGCAGAACTTTTATCACTTGCAAAATTTGGTCCGCTTGTTGAATTTATTCCTTTTTGTTTAATAACATTATTTCTACAAAAATCAGCTCAATCTAAAAAGTCTCTCGAATTTGATTCTCCTCATACCATTATTGTATTTCTCCTTATTATTAATAATATCAAATGTAGTATGATTATCTTATATATAAATATAGAAAAGGATTTTTATGAAAACAATTAAACCTATTAATTATGAAAGAATTATTATAAAAAGAGTTAATACTGTATACGAAAATTTAAAGCAAAATATCTTTAATGAGTTTAAGATTCCTAAAAATATTGAAGAATTTTTAAAGAGGAATAGTCAGCTTCATACAAGAGAAGAAGCGGAGTTGTTTGGTCAAGAATTTGATAAAACTTTTGGAGAGTGAAAACCTCTAGATAATAATTCAGATAAATTAATTATTTTAAATCACTTAATGTCTATCTTTCAAAATGCTATTATTGTTTTAATCTCTGTCGATGTTAATTTAGAAAAAGAAAAGTTAGAAAAAGAGATTGTAAAAGACTCTAAAGGAATTGATATAATAGTTGCAACTGCAGTTCAAACCTTTGGAGTTAAAACAAATGAACTACTTGAAAAATATAAAGAACTAAATTTAAAGGAAGATACTAATAATACTTTTAAACCCATGGATGATTTTTTAAAAAAAGTTTCTGAATTAGATGCCCAGTCAGCTTTTTCAAAACTAATGGAGAACATTTTAGAATTTAATCAAAATTATACAAATACATACAAAAGATTATCTACGATTGAAGAAGATCAATTATCAACAAAAAGAATTGAGATATTTATGGAGTATATGAATTTCTATTATTTGATGGTTTACTTATTAGAACTTGTTTTAATTTATCCTTTACAAGAAGGAATGATGAATCAAACAGTATTTGATAATATAATGCCAAATATATGCTTATTTTAAGTATTAAAAAATTAAAAAAAGAACTAAAAATATTAATATTAGTTCTTTTTTAATATATAATATATTTTGTGTGATTACAATACACTCGGTATTGTGGAAAGGAGGAACCTTAAATGGCAACAATCAATCAATTAGTTAGAAAACCAAGAAAAGCAAAAACATGAAAAACTAAAGCTCCTGCTTTAAACAGAGGAGTTAATACTTTATTAAAAAAAGTTACTAGAGTTTCAGCACCACAAAAAAGAGGTGTTTGTACAAGGGTTGCAACTATGACTCCTAAAAAACCTAACTCGGCTTTACGTAAGTATGCAAGGGTTAGATTAACTAACGGTATGGAGGTAACAGCTTATATTCCAGGAGAAGGACACAACTTACAAGAACATAGTGTTGTGCTTATTCGTGGGGGAAGGGTAAAAGACTTACCTGGGGTTCGTTATCATATTATTCGTGGTACTTTAGATACAACTGGAGTTAACGGAAGAATGCAATCTCGTTCTTTATATGGAACAAAAAGACCTAAAGAGAAAAAATAAAAGAGTGTAATTCACATTTTATAAATAAAAAAAGAAAGGAGAATATAATATGCGTAAACATCAAGCAGAAAAGAGAGACGTATTACCAGATCCAATTTATAACTCAAAACTAGTAAGTAGAGCAGTTAATAAAATTATGTTAGATGGTAAAAGAGGAACAGCTCAACACATCTTATACAAGGCTTTTGAAAAAATAAAAGAAAAGACTGGAACTACTCCAATCGAAGTTTTTGATAAAGCTATTGAAAATATTAAACCTCATTTAGAATTAAAAGTTCGTCGTATTGGGGGAGCAAACTATCAAGTTCCTGTTGAAGTATCAACAGAAAGAAAAGTTACTTTAGCTTTAAGATGATTAATTAATTATTCAAGACTAAGAAATGAAAAAGAAATGATTGATAGATTAGCAAACGAAATTATTGATGCATCAAATGGTGTTGGTGGATCAGTTAAAAAACGTGAAGATACTCACAAAATGGCTGAAGCTAATAAAGCATTTGCACATTATCGTTGATAATAGAAAATAAGGAGAAAAGAATATGCCAAGAGAATATAGTTTAAATATGACTCGTAACTTTGGTATTATGGCTCACATTGATGCTGGTAAGACTACAACTACAGAACGTATTTTATTCCATACAGGTAGAATTCATAAAATTGGTGAAACTCACGAAGGTGAATCACAAATGGACTGAATGGCTCAAGAGCAAGAACGTGGTATTACAATAACATCTGCAGCTACAACAGCATTTTGAGCAGATCATAGATTTAATATCATTGACACTCCTGGTCACGTTGACTTCACAGTTGAAGTTGAAAGATCATTAAGAGTTCTTGATGGAGCCGTAGCTGTTTTAGACGGTCAAAGTGGTGTAGAACCACAAACAGAGACTGTTTGAAGACAAGCTACAACATATAGAGTACCAAGAGTCGTTTTTGTTAATAAAATGGATAAAACTGGAGCTGATTTTTTATACTCAGTAAAAACAATTGGAGATAGATTGGGAGCAAAAGCTGCTCCAATTCAATTACCAATTGGAGCAGAAGATCAATTTAACGGAATTATTGATTTAGTTGAAATGAAAGCATGAGGCTTTGATGGAGCTGCTGAAGAAGTTGCTAAGGAAATTGAAATTCCTGCAGATTTAAAAGATAGTGCAGTTCAATTAAGAACACAACTTGTTGAAATGGCTGTTGAATATGATGAAGATTTAATGGTTAAATTTTTGGATGGAGAAGAAATTACAATTCCTGAATTAAAATCAGCAATTCGTAAAGGTGTAATATCAGCTGAATTTTTTCCAGTACTAGCTGGGTCAGCATTTAAAAACAAGGGTGTTAAATTATTATTAGACGCTGTTGTTGATTATTTGCCATCACCATTAGATGTTCCTTCAATTAAAGGAATCTTACCAAATGGAACAGAAGCTGAAAGAAAAGCTGCAGATGATCAACCATTTGCTGCATTAGCTTTTAAAATTATGACTGATCCATTTGTTGGAAAACTAACATTCTTTAGAGTTTACTCAGGAGTTTTGGCAAAAGGTAGTTATGTATTAAATGCAACCAAAGATAAAAAAGAGCGTGTAGGACGTTTATTAAAAATGCATGCAAATAACCGTGAAGAAATCGATGAAGTTTATGCTGGAGATATTGCTGCAGCTGTTGGATTGAAAGATACAACAACTGGAGATACATTAACAGATGAAAAAAATGAAATTATTTTAGAATCAATGGTATTCCCAGAACCAGTTATTCATTTAGCATTAGAACCAAAAACTAAAGCAGACCAAGAAAAACTAGGATTATCATTAAACAAATTATCAGAAGAAGATCCAACTTTTAGAACTTTTACTGATGAAGAAACTGGACAAACAATTATTGCTGGAATGGGTGAACTACACCTTGATATTATTGTTGACCGTTTAAAAAGAGAATTTAAAGTAGAAACAAATGTTGGAGCACCTCAAGTTTCATATCGTGAAACAATTAAGGGCTCAGCAAAAGTTGAAGGAAAATATGTTAAACAATCAGGAGGACGTGGACAATATGGACACGTTGTGATTGAGTTTGAACCAAATCATGATAAAGGATTTGAATGAATTGATAAAATTGTTGGGGGTAAAATCTCAAAAGAATATATCAATGCTGCAAGAGTAGGACTAGAAAATGCTTTACAAAATGGAATAATTGCTGGATTCCCAATGATAGACGTAAAAGCAACAATAGTTGATGGATCATATCATGATGTCGATTCAAATGAGATGGCATATAAAATTGCTGCATCATTAGCACTAAAAGAAGCTGCTAAAAAAGTTAATCCAGTTCTTTTAGAACCAATTATGTCAGTTGAAGTTACTGTACCAGATGAATACTATGGAGATGTAATGGGTAACATTTCATCAAAACGTGGTTTAATTGAAGGTTCAGAACAAAGAGGAAATGCACAAACAATTAAATCAAAAGTTCCTCTTTCAGAAATGTTTGGTTATGCAACTGAACTTCGTTCATTTACACAAGGTCGTGGAAATTATACAATGATTTTTAGTCACTATAATGAAGCACCAAAAAACATTGCTGAAGAGATTATTAAAAAACAAGGTAAATAGTACCTTATTATCAAATAAAAAAAGTATTGTACTTTAAACAAAATGTATTTATAATTATTAGGACACTTGGTCAAAATAATTATAAATTAGAACCAAATGGAAGGAATGAAAAAACATGGCAAAAGAAGCATTTGACCGTAGTTTACCTCACGTTAACATTGGAACAATCGGACACGTTGACCACGGTAAAACTACTTTAACAGCTGCAATTACAAAAGTATTAGCAGCAAAAGGTGGAGCAGAATTCAAAGATTATGCAAATATTGATAATGCACCCGAAGAAAGAGAAAGAGGTATTACAATTAATACTTCTCACGTTGAATATAAAACAGAAAAAAGACACTACGCTCACGTAGACTGTCCTGGCCACGCCGATTATGTTAAAAACATGATTACAGGAGCTGCACAAATGGATGGTGGAATCCTTGTTGTTGCTGCAACTGATGGACCAATGCCTCAAACAAGAGAGCATATCTTATTGTCAAGACAAGTTGGAGTACCAGCTATCGCAGTATTTTTAAATAAATGTGATATGGTAGATGACGAAGAATTAATAGATTTAGTTGAAATGGAAGTTAGAGATTTATTATCTGCATATGACTTTGATGGAGATGGAGCACCTGTTATTCGTGGATCAGCTTTAGGAGCATTAAATGGTGATGCTAAATGAGTTACTAAAGTTGAAGAATTAATGGATGCTGTTGATGCATATATCCCAACACCAACTCGTGATAAAGAAAAAACTTTCTTAATGCCTGTAGAAGATGTATTTACAATTACAGGTCGTGGAACAGTTGCAACTGGAAGAGTTGAAAGAGGAGTTGTTAAAGTAAACGACGAAATCGAAATTGTTGGATTAGTTGAAGATAGTAAAAAAGTTGTTGTTACAGGATTAGAAATGTTTAGAAAATTACTAGACTTTGCTGAAGCTGGAGATAATGTTGGAGCACTATTAAGAGGTGTTGATAGAGATAATATTGAACGTGGACAAGTTCTTGCAAAACCAGGAACAATTAAACCACATACAAAACTGAACGCATCAGTTTATGCTTTAACACAAGAAGAGGGTGGAAGACACAAACCATTCTTCAACAAATACCGTCCTCAATTCTACTTTAGAACTACAGACGTTACTGGAGAAGTTCACTTACCAAGTGGAACAGACATGGTTATGCCTGGAGATAATGTTGAATTAGTTATTGAATTAATTAAACCAATTGCTGTTGAACAAGGTACAAAATTCTCAATCCGTGAAGGTGGAAGAACTATTGGTGCTGGAACAGTTGTTTCAATCGTTAAATAATTTAATAAATAATAAAAAATTCCATAAGGGAATTTTTTTTAATTTATAATAGTAAGTAAGGGTGATTTTTTATGGACTTAAAAGAACAATTTAAAGCAATAACTAATATTAAAAATTCTAGTGATTTAAAATATAAATCTTTATCAGAAAATTATTTATTACATTTTATTAATAATTTATTGATAACTAGAGCAGGTTTTAATAGTTTGGAGTTAGGTCAAATTAATTATAAGGTTTCGGGAACATATCTTGTGTATTCAATAGTTAATAATAAATTAAATTTTTGTTACATTGGAGAATCTAGAAATTTAATTAGTAGATTTAAACAACATGTTAATGGTTTTAAAACTAGCAAGGAAAGATTTTATTCTAAAATGAGATCAAAAGTAGATAATATAGCAGACATTAACTTCTTAATTTTGGATGAAATAGATAATCAAAATGATAGATTAATGAAAGAAACATATTATATTTACTCAACAAAATCAAAATTCTATTCTTTAAATACTAAATTGGTTAATAGAAAATTAAAATGTCCAAATGGTCATGGTATGGTTAAAAGTTTTTTAAATTATGAAAAAGACACTGAGAAATTAAAATTAATAATTTATGGTAAATGTACAAATCAAAAATGCAAGAAAACCTTTGTAATAAAGTAGTGCTAAAAATGATATTATAATCTTGTAAATCAAAAGGAGAAATAAAATGATAACAAACAATAAAAAAGAATTTACATTAACTTTAAAAGCAGTTGGCTCAAAGGATAAATTAAATGAGTTAGTTGTTAAAGAAAATGGAGTTACTTCATTAATTAGTGAAGATAAAACTTTATATTATTTTTTAAATGATAAACCTTGTCTTAGAGAACTAGGTGATTCTCTAGAAGCAATAATTAAATCAAATAAATATGATTTAAATGTTAACGTAGAGTCATTTGCGTCAAAGTTTAAAAATGAGGAAGAAGCTTTTCAAAAAGTTGTAGAAACAATTATGTTTGCTGCACATAAAGAGTTTGAAATGAAGGAAAAACAAGCACAACCAAAATCAATTAATTTTTTATTTGATAAAAAATTTAATGCAATTTATGAAGAATCAGCAATTAAAATGGAATACTTAAATTTTGCAAGAGACTTACAAGACTTACCACCAAACATTGGTACATCTGTTGAAATTGCAAATAGAATTGTTGCAAAAGCTAAAGAAATAAAAGATTTAAAAGTAACAGTTTATGATAAAAAACAAATTGAATCAATGGGTATGGGATTATTACTTTCAGTTAATGCGGGAAGTAATATTGATCCAAGAGTTGTTGTAATGGAATATAAATCAGATCCTTCTCAAAAAAGAACAGCTTTAGTTGGTAAAGGAATTACTTTTGATACAGGAGGATATAACTTAAAACCTTCAAATTTTCTAGATAATATGAAATTTGATATGTCAGGTGCAGCTATAGTTTCTTCAACAATTATGGCTCTTGCAAAAGCAAAAGCAAAATGTAATGTTGTATCTATTGCAATGTTAACTGATAATAGAATTGGTGGAAAAGCAACTTTAACAGAATCTGTAATTAAATCTATGAATGGAAAAACTGTTGAAATAACTAATACAGATGCAGAAGGCAGATTAGTATTAGCTGATGGAATTACTTATGCAGTAAGAGAAGCAAAAGCTGATAGAGCAATTACTGTAGCAACTTTAACAGGAGCAATTGCAATAGCACTTGGAAGATGATTTACTGGAACATTTTCAAAATATGATGAATTCCATAAAGAATTTGAAAATGCTTCAAAAAAAGGTCAAGAACCAATTTGAAGACAACCAATAATTGGAGATCATTTAAAAGCAATGCAATGTTCAAAAATAGCAGATCTAGCAAACTCTGAACCTGGTAGAGAAGCTGGTTCATCAACAGCTGCAGCCTTTTTAGATTCTTTTGCTGAAGGAAAAGAATATATTCATTTGGATATAGCTGCAACAGCAGATGCAAATAAACGTGGTAGAGCACCAATGTTAAAAACTATGTTTGAATTATTAAAAAAATAAAATAAATAAAAGGAGGATTTTAATTTAATTAGAATCCTTTTTTATTTAAAAATATTATTGCTAATATGAAATATAAATTTTCTTTTATTCTATATAATAAAAATATGAAAAGAAATGAAATAAATAGGAAATATAAATGAGACTTTTCTCATTTATACAAAGACTTTAAAAGTTGAAAAATAGATCTAAATGAAGCTAAAATATTTGTTGAAGAGATCTCAAAGTTAAAGGGTAAATTAGATAATAAAGAAAATTTTTTACATTATTTAGATCTTGAAAAAAATATTGATTTTATTTTATCTAGACTAAATCAATATGCACATTTAATTGATATTGATCAAACAAATAATGAGAATCAAGAGCTGAACTCGCTACTAGATAATTTTTATCAAGATTTTAATATTAAAAAGGCTTTTGTATTAAATGAATTAATGGAAATAGGAGATAAAAAAATTTTTCAATGATTAAAAGAAAATAATATTCATGAATATGAATATTATTTTAAAACTTTTTTTAAATCTTCTAAATTTATTCTTTCAAAAACAGATGAAGAACTAATGAGTAAAGTCTCAAGAAGTAGAAATGCAGTTGGAAATTTATATGACTCATTATCTTATGCAGATAAACAAAACTCTATAATTGAATGAAATAATCAGGAGGTAGAATTAAATTTATCTTTATATAGAGAAATTATGGAGAATTCTGATCCAATAAAAGATCAGGAAAAGCGAAGAGAAGCAAACGAATTATATTTTAAAAATTATAGTTCAAGAAAACATAGCTATGCAAAAATATATGAATCTATTATACAAGTTCAAAATGAAGATAAAAATGTTAGAAATTATAAATCAATTCTGGAAATGAATTTATTCGATGACCAAGTAAGTGAGGAGATTTATTTAAATCTAATTAAATTTGGAAAAGATACAATAATAAATTTTAAAAAGTATAATAGATTGATAAAAAGTATATATAACTTTAAGAAATTTTATTCAACTGATAGATTTTTAAAAATCTCTAAGAATTATAAAAAAAATTTTAGTGTAGAAGAAGGTAAAGATATTGTTAAGAACTGTCTAAGCATTTTAGGAAATGAATACCAAGTAAAATTAAAAACTGCTTTAAAAGATTCATTAATTGATTATTATGAAGATGAAAATAAATCTGATGGAGCATAC
The DNA here is from genome assembly GCF_964030865.1 of Spiroplasma endosymbiont of Dioctria linearis. Taxonomy (NCBI): domain Bacteria; kingdom Bacillati; phylum Mycoplasmatota; class Mollicutes; order Entomoplasmatales; family Spiroplasmataceae; genus Spiroplasma; species Spiroplasma endosymbiont of Dioctria linearis. Next base: position 1,124,866 of record NZ_OZ034984.1, read on the forward strand.
TCATCTGGTGAAAATGGCGTTGAACCAATAATTTTAATGAATTGAGATGAGCAATTAGGGTCAGTGACTACTTTAGCTCATGAGGTTGGTCATTCTGTTCATACTTTATTTGCAGATGAATCTCAAAAATACCCTTTAAATAATTATCCAATTATACTAGCTGAAGTGGCATCAACATTTAATGAGCATTTATTATTTGATTATTTATATTTATCTACAGAAGATGTTGAAGAAAAAAAATATTTACTACAACAAAGAGTATTTGATTTAATCTCAACATTTTATAGACAAATTCAATTTGCAGATTTTGAATATAGTGCCCATAAATTAATTGAAGATGGAGAGGCAATTACTACTGATAGTTTAAATGATCTATTTATAGAGAAACAAAAAGAATTTGGATATGATGAGTTTGATGATAAAGATGAACCAAATTACTCATGACCTTATATCTCTCATTTTTTTCAATCTCCATTTTATGTTTATAAGTATGCAGTTGATTTAGTAGCTAGTTTTAAATTATATAAGGATTTTAAAAAAGGTAATAAGAATACAATAATTAATTTCTTAAAGTTAGGAGGTTCAAAACCACCATTAGAAATCTTAAAAGAGGTTGGCGTAGACTTTTTAAGTGCAGATACATATAAACCTTTAGTAGATGAGATTAATGATCTTATAAATCAATTAGAGAAAATTACAAAATAAAAAACTGGATAACCAGTTTTTTAAACTTCCATTCCTCTTAAAAGTTTTTCAAGATATTCGCCAAGGCCACCCTCATCATTACTAAGGTTTGTTATTCCTGCTGCAATATTTTTTAGAGCTGTACTTCCATTTTTCATAGCTACTCCATAACCTACTTTTTGAACCATTTCATAATCATTCATTTGGTCCCCAAAAGCAATAACATCTCTAATATCTTTATTATAGTATTGTGCTAATATGTCTGCCACAAAACCTTTATTTACAATTTTATTAGTTAAAGTAACCATTAACTTTGAAGATTCACTTAAATTTCCATAGACATTTCCAGATTGTATTTTAATTGTATTTTTAAATTTTTCTAATACTCTTAAAACATTATCCTTATTATCTTCAGTATCTATAAATAAAACCACGTTAGTTGCAGAACCTTCTCAATGCTTATATGGGTCAATAATTTTATATTCATCATCGGCTACATCATCAAGATGAAAAAAATTTTCTATGAACTCATTTTTTTCCTTAACCATTGCTTTATTATATGATTCAATAAGTATATTTGAAATACTTGATTTAATAACGGGATGTAACATTATTTCCTTAACTACTTCTTCACTTATAGGAAAAACTATTCTTTTAAATTTCATTGATACAGGATCATGTATATGTGCTCCATCAAAATTTGTTAAAAGTGTAGTTAATCCAAGTTCATTAAAAAATCTAATACTTGCTCTATGAGGTCTTCCTGTTATTATACAAACTTCATGACCATTTTTAGTAGCATTAATTAAAGCTTGCTTTGTAGTTTCATGAATTTCTTCTCCATTAGACATTAAAGTTGTACCGTCTAAATCTATTAAAATTAATCTCTTTTTTGATAAATGTTGTAATTGCATAATTACCTCCTTTACTAATAATTATATCTTTTTTTAGTTCATTTCTTTTGATAAAAAAAGAGAATAGAGGTTGGAAAAATTTAGAAAATAATTTTCTTTATTTAAAGAATTTCCTCAAATTTGACATAAATACCTTAGAATATAGTTGTATAGAAGGAGAAGTATCTAAATGTTTATATATAAAACTTCTTGTGTTGACCCATCTTTTAATTTAGCAACAGAAGAATATTTTGTAAAGAATAAAAAATATGCAGAACCAATTCTTTTTTTATGACAAAATGATAACACAATTGTGGTTGGAAGAAATCAAAATGCGGCTTGAGAAATAAACCTTCAAAATGCTCAAAAAGATTCTGTTAACATTGTCAGAAGAAATAGTGGTGGTGGAACAGTATTTCATGATTTAGGAAATATGAATTTCAGCATTATTTATACAGATTTAGAAAATAAAGGAGTCTCTTTATTTTCAACAATGTTGGACCCTGTTATTAAAACTCTTAATGAGTTAAACGTTCCTGCAAAATTTTCTGGAAGAAATGACATTGAATTAAATGGAAAAAAGATTTCCGGAAATGCTATGTGAAAATATGAAGACAGATTTTTGCAACATGGAACAATATTATTCAATGCCAATTTGGATAGATTAACTAATTATTTAACTGTTGACAGAGCAAAAATTCTTTCAAAAAATATTAAATCTATTGCGGCTAGGGTTACAAATATAAATTCGGAAGTAAAAAATAAAATTGATATTGAAGCTTTTATGAATAAATTAATTGAAACATATAAAAAATCAGATGAAATAAAAACAATTAATTTAAGCGAAGATGAAATAAAAGAAATAAAAGATCTTAGCGAAAAGAAATTTAGGAACTCAGATTGGAATTATGCAAAAAATGCAGATTTTGATTATAGAAATAAACAAAGGTTGGAAGGTAAAGGAACTATTGAAGCTCTTTTAAAAATTGAAAAAGGAGTTATCAAGGAGGCTAAATTCTATGGAGACTTTTTAGGTTTCCAAGGAACAGAAGACCTTGAAAAAAAATTAGTAAATTTAAAATATGAGACGTTTGTCTTAGAAGATGTTTTAAATAAGTCAGATATTAAAAACATATTTGGTGAAAACTTCACAAGTAAGGATATACTAGACTTATTGATACAATAGGAGGTAAAAATGAAATTTATAGGAAAATTTGATCCATTAAAGGACGAAATAGTTCGTGTTATGGATAAAGATGGTAAAATTGTTGATGAAAAATTAATGCCTGAAATGACAGATAAAGAATTAATTGATGCATATTGATTAATGAATCTTTCAAGAAGACAAGATGATTTTCAAAATAAAGCACAAAGACAAGGGAGATTATTATCATTTCTTTCTTCAACAGGACAAGAAGCATCTGAAATCGGATATACAATGCCTTTAATAAAAGGAAAAGATTGATTCTCATCTGGTTATAGAAATAATGCTGCTTGATTAAGCGTGGGTATGCCAATGAGAAATATAATGCTTTATTGAATGGGAAATGAGTATGGTGGTCAATCACCAGAGGGTGTTAACTCTTTACCACCAAATATTATTATTGGTTCTCAATATTCACATGCAACAGGAATAGCTTTTGCAGAAAAATATAGAGGAACAGGTGGAGTTGCAGTAACTACAACAGGTGATGGTGGAATGAGTGAAGGTGAAACTTATGAAGCAATGAACTTTGCAAAAATTCATGAACTACCAGTTGTTTTCATTTGTGAAAATAATAAATGAGCTATTTCAACACCTTATAAAAAGTCTACAAAATCAATAAATATAGCTGTAAAAGGTATTGCATCAGGAATGCCTTCAATTAAAGTTGATGGAAATGACTTGCTTGCAGTTTATGCAGTTGCAAAAGAAGCAATTGAACATGCAAGAAGTGGTAAAGGTCCAGTTTTCATTGAATGTGATACATATAGATTAGGAGCCCATTCATCATCAGATAACCCAGATATTTATAGACCAAAATCTGAATTTGAAGAGGCACTTAAATCAGATCCATTAATAAGAATGAAAAAATATTTAGTTAGCAAAAAAATATGAAATGATAAAAAGCAAGAGGAATTAGATAAAAAGCAAGATGAACTTATTAGAACTGAATTTGACTGAGCTGAAGCAAATAAATCATATGAATTAGAAGATATTTTTAACTTCCAATTTGCTGAAAAAACTCCAGATTTAGAAAAACAATATAAGGAAGCAAAAGAGTTTTTCACTAAATATCCAGAAGTAGCTAAAGGAGGACACCATTAATGAAAGTTTTAAATAATGTTAAAGCAGTTTCAGAAGCATTAGAAGTTGCAATGGAAAAATGAGATGACGTTGTTGTTTATGGAGAAGATGCTGGTTATGAAGGTGGAGTGTTTAGAGCAACAGAAGGATTACAAGCCAAGTTTGGTGAAAAAAGATGTTTTGATGCTCCAATCTCAGAAGCTGTATTTGCTGGTGTAGCTATTGGTATGGCAGTAAATAAAATGAAACCAGTTGTAGAATTACAATTTGAAGGTTTAGGATGACCATCATTACAAAATATTTTAGGACATATGGGTAGAATGAGAAACAGAACAAGAGGCAAGTACCCAACACCAGTTGTGATAAGAATGCCAATGGGTGGTGGAATTAGAGCTCTTGAATTACACTCTGAAGCTATGGAAGCAATGTATGCTCATACTCCAGGTATTAAGGTAGTTTGTCCTTCAACACCTTATGATACAAAAGGTTTAATTTTAGCAGCAATTGAATCACCAGATCCAGTTATTGTTTTTGAACCAACAAAATTGTATAGAGCATTTAAACAAGAAGTTCCTGAAGGATTTTACACTGTTGAAATAGGAAAAGCTTTTAAAATCCAAGAGGGAAATGACTTAACAGTTGTTACTTATGGAGCGCAAACAGTGGATTGTCAAAAAGCAATTGATGAGTTAGAAGAAAAAAATCCAGATGTTACAATTGAATTAATTGATTTACGTTCAATTCAACCATGAGATAAAGATATGATTTTTGAATCTGTTAAAAAAACAGGAAGATTATTAGTTGTTCATGAAGCAATTAGATCATTTTCAGTATCATCTGAAATTATTGCTTCAGTAAATGAAGAATGTTTTGAATATTTAAAGGCTCCATCAATGAGATGTACAGGATATGACATTGTTATACCTTTTGACTCAGGTGAAGCTTACCATCAACCTCATCCAAAAAAAATACTAGTTAAAATGGAAGAAATCTTAAATTATAAATTTTAGATACTAAGAGGAGAATTAGAAATATGTTTAAAGTAAAATTCGCAGATATTGGAGAAGGTTTAACAGAAGGTACAGTTACTGAAGTTCTTGTAAAAGTTGGAGATCAAGTTAAAATGGGAGATGCTCTTTTTAATGTTGAAACTGATAAAGTTACTTCAGATATCTATGCACCAGTTGATGGTAAAGTAGCAACAATTTTAATTTCAGCAAATCAAGAAATTAAAGTTGGTCAAGTTGTTGTTGAAATTGATGATGGTAAAGGAGATGTTCCAAAAGAAGAAGCAACATCTAAATCAGAACCAGTGGAGGAAAATGCATCAGTTGTTGGTGCAACGCCCGTTTCAAATGAAGTTATTTCAAGAAAAGCGAGAGAAGTTGCACCTAAAGCAAATATCGCTTCTCAAATAAGTATTATTGATAATAGCAATGTTGATGTTAAAGCATCTCCATTAGCAAGAAAAGTTGCAGCAGTTATGGGAGTAGATCTTTCAAAAGTAAGTCCTACTGGTCCAAATAATAGAATATTAGTTTCTGATGTTGAAGGGTATGCAGCAAATCCACAAAGCGTTGCACCATCAATAAAAGCAGCAGCACCTGGACCAAAAGGGGTAGCAATTGATTACTCAAACCCATTAATCTCAGTTCCTGAAATTAATGAACCTCTAACATTTGAATCAAAACCTTGAAATCCAATTAGAAAAGCAACTGTTAAAGCAATGACAACAGCTCATGAAAAAGTTGCTGGATTTACAGGATTAAGAAATTTAGATGTTACTGAGTTAGTAAATATTAGAAAACAGCTTAAAGGGCATGCAGATTCACTGAGAGTTAAATTAACTTATTTAGCATTTATTATTAAAGCAAGTGCTAATGCATTAAAAGATATGCCAAATTTAAATGTAAGAATTGATGAAGAAAATAAAGCAACAAAATTTGCTCAACAAATCAATATTGGTATGGCTTGTGATACACCTGATGGTTTAATGGTTCCAGTTATTAGAGGAGCTGATAAATTAAGTGTTTTGCAAATTGCTGTAAAAATAAATGATTTGGCAACTAAGGCAAGAAATAAAAAACTTTCAGCCACAGAAATGAGTGGAGCAACATTTACAGTAACTAACTTTGGAGCTGTAGGATTAGATTATGCAACACCAATTGTTAACTTTCCAGAAGCAGCTATTTTAGGTGTTGGAACAATTACAAGAGCGCCTGGGGTAATTAAAGAAGAAATCGAAATTAGAGACTATATGCCATTTTCAATAACTGCAGATCATAAAGTAATTGATGGAGCAGATGCAGGAAGATTTTTAACAAGAGTAGCATACTACTTACAAAATCCTGCAACTCTGTTAGTTTAGGAGAATTAGAAATATGTTTAAAGTAAAATTCGCAGATATTGGAGAAGGTTTAACAGAAGGTACAGTTACTGAAGTTCTTGTAAAAGTTGGAGATCAAGTTAAAATGGGAGATGCTCTTTTTAATGTTGAAACTGATAAAGTTACTTCAGATATTTATGCACCAGTTGATGGTAAAGTAGCAACAATTTTAATTTCAGCAAATCAAGAAATTAAAGTTGGTCAAGTTGTTGTTGAAATTGATGATGGTAAAGGTGATGCTCCAAAAGAAGAAGCAACATCTAAATCAGAACCAGTGGAGGAAAATGCATCAGTTGTTGGTGCAACACCTGTTTCAAATGATCTTCTTTCAAGAGGAAGAACCAGAGCTGTTCCTCCAAAAAGATCCGCAGTAGAAACTATTGTAAATGCAGTAAATAATGTTAATATGTCAGGTCTTACAAAAGGTAAAGGTGGACAAGTAAAACCAGCACCTAAATTTAATTCAACAAATCCAGAGAATCACTATGAAGTAATAGTTATTGGTGCTGGAGTTGGAGGTTATGTTTCAGCTATTAAATGTGCTCAACTTGGATTGAAAACATTAATTATTGAAAAAGGTAATTATGGTGGAGTTTGTTTAAATATTGGTTGTATACCAACTAAGACATTATTAAAGTCAGCATATTTATATGAACAAATTACAAAACGTGCAGACAAGTATGGAATCAAAGTTGATGTAACAGGAGTAAAAGCTGATTGAAAAGCAATTCAAGCAAGAAAAGATGATGTTGTAAATAAACTAACAACTGGTGTAAAAGGTCTTTTGAAAAAAAACAAGGTTACAGCAATTGAAGGTCATGCAAAAGCAATTGATAAAAATACTGTAAGTGTAAATGGTAAAAAATATACTTGTGATAATTTGATTGTGGCTACTGGAAGTGTGCCAAATCATTTCAATTTACCGGGAGCAAAAGAAGCTATTGAATCAGGTTGATTAATCGATTCAACAGGAGCATTGGCACTTCCTAAAATTCCAAAAGAATTAGTTATTATTGGTGGAGGAGTTATAGGAATTGAATTTGCTTGTGTTTATAAGAGATTAGGAACAAAAGTTACAGTTTTACAATTCTTACCAACAATTTTAGAAATGTTAGATAGTGATGTTTCAAAAGAAATGACAAAAGAGTTATTGTCTAGAGGAAATTTAGAAATCATTTATGGAGTTAATACAAAATCTTTTGGTAAAAAAGAAGTAGTTTATGAAAAAGATGGTAAAGAATATAAAATTAAAGCGGATTATTGTTTACAATCAGTTGGACGTAAAGTTATAACTGAGGGATTTGATAAAATTGGTTTAGAAATGAATGAACGAGGTCACATCAATGTAAATGAATATTGTGAAACAAATATTGATGGAGTTTATTCAATTGGTGATGTTACAGGAAAAATGATGTTAGCCCATGTTGCTTCTCACCAAGGTATTATTGCAGCAAATAGAATCGCAAAGAGATTAGGTAGTGAACATGCTGAAGATTTAACTATGAACTTTGATAGAGTTCCAAGTTGTATTTATACTTATCCAGAAGTTGCTTGTGTTGGTAAAACAGAAGATGAATTAAAAAAATCTGGAACAGATTACAAAGTATACAAGTTTCCATTTGCAGCAATTGGTAAGGCACTTGCAGACGGAAATACAGGTGGATTTGTTAAATTAATTTGTGAACCAAAATATAAACAAGTATTAGGGTGTCATATTATTTCAAATACAGCAACAGATATGATTTCAGAAATTACAACTGTTATGGAATCTGAAGCTACAATTAGTGAGATTGCAAGAGCTATTCATCCTCACCCTTCATTGAGTGAAGCTATTGGTGAAGCAGCTGAAGCATTAGAATCAGGAAAACCAATTAACTTTTAAAAATTAATAATTAATATAAACACCTTATAAACTAGAACTACTAGAAAATATAATGGTGTTTTTTTGATGTATAATAAAGAGAAAACTTGATGTGTTCTATTTAAAATAGTTAGAGGTTAGAAAAATGTTAAATACGCAAATACTTATTTTTGATTTTGGAAGTCAATATACTCAATTGTTAGCAAGAAGAGTAAGAAATTTAAATGTCTATGCTGAGGTTATACCCTTTGATAAAACAAAAGAGGATTTAAAAAAATATAAAGATCTAAAAGCAATAATTTTATCTGGCGGACCAAATAGTGTCTATTTGAATGAGGCTTATAAAATCGATAAGGAAATATTTAATCTTGGAGTTCCAATATTAGGTGTTTGCTATGGTATGCAGTTAATTACTGAAATGTTTGGTGGTAAAGTTGAATTAGCTGATTCTCAAGAATTTGGTAAAGCTAAATTATATATTGATGATGAGAAAAGTCTATTATTTAAAAAAGTTAGTCAAAATTCACAAGTATGAATGAGTCATGCAGATCACTTAACAAAAATGCCTGATGGTTTTAAACAAATTGCTCATTCTGATTCATCAGTTGCAGGTATTGAAAGTGAAAAAAGGAATATCTATGGAATTCAATTTCATGCAGAAGTTACTCACTCTGAAAAAGGAATTCAAATTTTAAAAAACTTTATTTTTGACATTTCAAAATGTAAGAAAGATTGAGAAATGAAACAATTTATTGAAAACAAAATAAAAGAAATAAAAGAAATTGTTGGAGATGAGCAAGTTATTTTAGGTCTTTCTGGAGGAGTAGATTCATCAGTAGCTGCGGCTTTAATATCAAAAGCTATTGGTAGACAACTGAAATGTATTTTAGTAGATACTGGTTTATTAAGAAAAGATGAAGCTAAAAAAGTAATGGATTTATATAACAAAGAATTTGATATGGATATTAAATTGGTTGATGCAAGTCAAGAATTTTATAAAGTATTAAAAGGCCAAATTGATCCAGAAGATAAAAGAAAAACTATTGGTAAAAAATTTATTGAAGTTTTTAGTGAAGAGGCAAGAAAAATGCAAGGGGCAAAATTTTTGGCTCAGGGTACAATTTATCCAGATGTAATTGAATCATCAAGTAATGGTCATGTTTCAAAAACAATTAAATCACATCATAATGTTGGTGGCTTACCTAAAGATTTAAAATTTGATTTATTAGAACCGTTAAGAGAGTTATTTAAAGATGAAGTAAGAGCTGTGGGAAGAGAACTAGGAATTCCTGCTTTAATGATTGATCGTCATCCTTTTCCAGGACCTGGTCTTGGAGTAAGAGTTATTGGTGAAGTTACAAAGGAAAAATGCGAAATTTTAAAAGAAGCTGATGACATTTTTATTAGTAATTTAATTGAAGCTAATTTATATAATGAAGTATCTCAAGCATTTGTTACACTATTGCCTGTAAAAACAGTTGGTGTTATGGGAGATAATAGAACTTATGATTATGTGGTTGCATTGCGAAGTGTAAATACAATTGATTTTATGACAGCTTCAAGTACACACTTACCTTGAGATTTTTTAGATAAAGTTGTTAATGAAATTATTAATAAGGTGGATGGAGTTAATAGAGTAGTTTATGATATAACTTCAAAACCACCAGGAACAATAGAATGAGAATAAAGGAGAACTTGTATGAATAAAAATGATTTAAATGGAAAAATAATTAGTGAAGGTATTACTTTTGATGATGTTTTATTAGTACCAAGATATTCTGAAATATTGCCCAATGATGTTTCATTAAAAACAAAATTGACAAAAAATATAGAACTTAATATTCCAATAATAAGTTCCGCTATGGATACTGTAACTGAATCTAAGCTTGCTATTGAAATAGCAAGATGTGGTGGCATTGGAATTATTCATAAAAACTTATCAATTGAAGAACAATCTTTAGAAGTTCAAAAAGTTAAAAGAAATGAATCAGGGTTTATAACGGACCCTATTACAATTAAAAAAGAAACAATTGTTGAACAAGCAAATGAAATTATGGCGACCTATAAAATATCAGGGTTACCTGTTGTTGATGATAGTGGCAAATTAATTGGAATTCTTACAAATAGAGATTTAAAATACTTTGAAGATTTTCAAGCAAAAGTAGAAGTGATTATGACTAAAGAAAATTTAATTACAGGTAATCCATCAACTACATTAGAACAAGCAAAGGCCATTTTATTAAAAAATAGAATTGAAAAATTACCAATTGTTGATGTTAATAATACTTTAGTTGGTTTAATCACAACAAAAGATATTGATAAAGCAATTGATCATCCAAATGCTTGTAAAGATGAAAAAGGAAGATTAAGAGTTGGTGCTGCTGTTGGAGTGGGTGAAGACTTTATGCAAAGAGTTGATGAACTTGTAAAAGCCCAAGCAGATGTTATTGTTATTGATTCAGCTCATGGTCACAGTAAAGGTATTATTGATGTAATTAAAAAAATTAGAAGTAAATATAAGAACTTAGAAATAATTGCAGGAAATATTTGTACTGTGCAAGGAGCAGAGGCTTTATACAAAGCTGGTGCTAACGGAGTAAAAGTTGGAGTTGGTCCTGGAAGTATTTGTACAACAAGAGTTGTTGCTGGAGTTGGAGTTCCTCAAATAACTGCAATTAATGATGTATTTAACTGAGCCAAAGATAAAGAAATAACTATTATTGCTGATGGGGGAATTAAATATTCAGGTGATATTGTTAAAGCTCTTGCAGCAGGTGCTCATAGTGTTATGATGGGAAGTATTTTTGCAGGAACTGAAGAATCACCTGGAGAAGAAATAATTGCCAATGGTAAAAAATATAAAACTTATGTTGGAATGGGTTCACTTGTTGCTATGAAAAGAGGAAGTAGTGATCGTTATTTCCAAAAAGGTGCTAAAAAATTAGTACCTGAAGGTATTGAAGCAAGAGTTCCTTTTAAAGGAAAAATGAGAGAAGTAGTTTTCCAATTAATGGGTGGCCTAAAAAGTGGAATGGGTTATACTGGAAGTAAAACTATTGAACAACTACGCTTAGAAACTCAATTTGTAAAAATTACAAATGCTAGCTTAAAAGAAAGTCATCCTCATGATGTGGAACTTACAAAAGAAGCTCCAAACTATAATAAATAAATTTTGGTTCATTGTATGAACCTTTTGTTTTGCAAATAAAATAGAAATGAGAGGATAGTTATGAAAAAAATTAATTTAGATGATATTGCAAAAAATGCTTGAAGTAATGCTTTACTTTGTCAATGTGGAGATGAGAAGGATAATTTGGATATTCACAGAATTTGTTTAGTTTGTTTAAAAATTATGGACTACAATGAGCATTATTCACAAATAAATGTAAAAAAGCCATGAGACATTAAATTTTACAATAATGATAATTATAACTTAGTTGAATTTAGTGGTATCACAATGGCAGTTCATAAGGAGTGCTTTATAAAATAAATATAAGTACTTATATGCTAAAATTATTTTGTTATCTTTAAGGAGAGAAAAAAATGAAGAAACTTTCTGCAAATGAAATTAGAAAAATGTGACTAGATTTTTTTAAATCAAAAGATCACTATTTTTTAGAACCTGTTAGTTTAGTACCTGTAGAAGATCCAAGTTTATTATGAATAAACTCTGGAGTTGCTACTTTAAAACCATATTTCGATGGAAGAATGAACCCTCCATCACCTAGATTAACAAATTCACAAAAATCTATTAGAACAAATGATATTGAGAACGTAGGAGTTACAGCACGACATCAAACAATGTTTGAGATGTTAGGTAATTTCTCAATTGGGGATTACTTTAAGAAAGAAGCAATAGAATTTGCATGAGAACTTTTAACTTCTCCAAAGTGATTTGATATTAATCCAGATCTTTTATACATAACTGTCTTTAATGAAGATCAAGAAGCCTATGATGTTTGAACTAAAGTTATTAAAATTAAAGAAGATCATATTTTTAAAGGAACAAGAGATACTAACTTTTGAGATGTAGGACAAGGACCATGTGGACCCAATACAGAGATATTTTTTGATCGTGGTGAAAAATGAGATCCTAAAAAAATTGGATCAAAACTTTTAAAAGATGATATTGAAAATGATCGATACATTGAAATTTGAAATATTGTTTTCTCACAATTTAATAATGATGGTAATAATAATTACACAGAGTTACCAAGAAAAAATATTGATACGGGTGCTGGTTTTGAGAGATTAGTTTCAATTTTTCAAGAAGCTCCAACTAACTTTGAAACTGATATATTTTTTCCAACAATACAAGAAGTTGAAAAAATGTGTAATAAAGAGTTTAGATACTCAATTGAAAATTATTATAATGAAAATAAGGAACAAACTAAAATTAATACAGCTTTTAAAGTAATTGCTGATCATGTTAGAGCAGCTGTTTTTGCTATAAGTGATGGAGTGTTTCCTGGAAATAAAGATAGAGGATATATTATTAGGAGACTTATTAGAAGAAGTTCTGTCTATGGAAGAAAACTAGGAATTAAAGAGTCATTTTTATATAAACTAGTAGATAAAGTAATAGGGGTAATGAAAGACTTTTATCCTTATTTAATTGAAAAAAAAGATATGGTTAAAGAAGTTATTAAACAAGAGGAATTAAGATTTTTAAAAACACTTTCAAAAGGTTATGAACATTTAGAAACTATTATTAATGCAGAAAAAAAAGTAACTGGTAAAAATGCATTATTGCTTTTTGAATCTTTTGGATTTCCAATTGAATTAACTACGGAAATAGCAAATGAAGCTAATGTAAAAATTGACTTAAAAAGTTATGAAAAACTTTTGGAAGAGGCAAAACAATTAGCAAGAAACTCAAGAAAAGATGACAAGGCTTGAAATAAACAATCAGCGATTTTAACAGGTTTAAATGTTGAAAGCGAATTTGTTGGCTATGATTTAGACGAATGTGATTCAAAAGTTAACTTCATTTTTGAAGATGAAAAAAGATTAGAGTCTGTAACAAATAAAGTAGTATTTATAACTTTAACAAAAACTCCTTTTTATGCTGAAAAAGGTGGGCAAGCTGCTGATAATGGTTACTTAATTGATTCACAAGATAATCGCCACTTAGTAATGGATGTTAAAACGGGTCCAAATGGCCAACATATTCATAAGGTTCAAGTTAATGGAACTTTAAAAAATGGTGATATTGTTAAAGCAATAATTGATAGTGAAAAGCGATTCTATACTATGAAAAATCACTCAGGTACACATATTTTACAAGCAGCTCTTCAAGAGGTTCTTGGAAAAGAAACTTTACAAAATGGTAGTTATAATGATGAGAATGGTTTAAGAATTGATATTTCATATAATAGATTACCAACTCCAGAAGAAGTAGTAAAAATTCACTCAGTTATAGCAAGAGAAATTAAAAAAGAAATTCCTAGAGAAATTATTCACTGTTCATTAAAAGAAGCTATTGAAAAACATAATGCCCTAGCATTATTTACAGAAAAGTATGGTAAGAATGTTAGAGTAATTAAATTTGGATCATTTTCTTGTGAACTTTGTGGGGGAACCCATGTTGCTAATACAAAAGATATTGAAGACTTACTAATTACCAATGTTGAGTCAAAGGGAAGCGGAGTATTTAGATATCATGCAGTAACTAGTCATAAGGAAGTGAGTAGTTATTTAGAGCAGTTGTTTATTAAACAAAAATTAGAAATTCAAATTATAATAGATAAATTTAATAAATTTAAATTAAAAGTTAAAAATGATTTAATTGAAAAAGAAATTAATAAAATAATGTCTCTAAGGGCAACTAAGGAAAATTTAGTAATTATAAAACAAAAAGTAAATGATTTAAAAAACTCATTTAAGATATATCAAAAAGAAATTGAAGAAATTTTAATTGAAGAGAAATTACTAAAATATTCTGATATTATTCCTGTTAAAAAAGAGAATATAAATTTAATTGAATTAGAAACTAATAATCTAGAAATGAAAGAAATGAAATCTCTTTCAGACAAATTACAAAATAAGTTCGAAAATTTAATTATTATGCTTTGGAATACAAATGAAAAAATTTTTATTGTATCGGTGAATGATAAAATTGCAAAAGATAATAGAGCAATTGATCTATTTAATAACAATAAGAAATTTAAAGTTAAAGGTGGAGGAAATAATACATTTGCTCAAGGTAAGATAATTTAATTATTTTATATATAAACATTAATTTTAAAAATATTTTTTAAAATTAATGTTTTTTTTTTTTTTTTATCAACTATAATTAAAATAGGTGAGAAATATAATGAAGAAAGTTAGAAGTAATATAAACTTAATAATTATTTTTATTCTTCTTTTTTTAACATTTCCTATTCAAAATATCTTAAATCAAAAAACTAATATACTTATATTGTCAATATTAGTTAATGTGACTTTAATCATAATTTCTTTGTATTTCATCTCTAAATTTATTGTAAATTTACTAAAATTTATCGAAAAATATAATGATGAAATATCAAGAAAAAATTTAATAAGTTTAAGCTTATTAAATAATAATTTTAAATTTTATATAACAATGTTGGTTACCTTTTTATTTTTCATTTTTTCAATAACTCAAACCTGTATTTCAATTGAAAGAACAACAGTAATTTCAATGGAAATATATTGATGAACAAATTATAAATTTGATAGAGTAATTAACTTAGATTATATAAATATATTATTTTTTGCTCAGTTTATTTTAATAAGCTCACTTTTACTATACTCATTCTTTTATTTTATATTTTTCTTCTTTATATATTCTGTAATAAAGACTGTTTCAAAATCTAATGAAAACTTAAATCACCTTATTTATAAAAAATCTACTAAATTAAATTTATTTTTGAAAATGCTTATTAAGTATTTAAATAATATTAAACTACAAGACAAAAAAGTTGAAAATAGTTGAAAAGAAATAATAATTTTAATTAGCAATATTAAATCAAAGGAATTGAAAAGCTTTAAAAAGGCAACGACTCCTCCATTATTTTTCTAATTAAAAACTTTTTAGCGTTGTTTTTAAGTTAATCACTTAGATTTATCAAAATGGACAAAAATTTAAGTGTAAAAAATACAGAGTATAAAGAGAAACAAAATTATTTAAATAATCTCTAATGACACAATAATTTAAAAATTAAAAGGGTAAATAATAAGGAAGATAAACTATAAGATTTTAAAAAAATGAGTATAAAAAGAAAAAATACTTAATAAAATTAAGTACTTATTGAATGAAAGAAAAAAGGAGAATTTTAATTATGAAAAAATTACTAAATATATTAACATCTGTAACCTTAATTGGTTCAGCTGCAACATCAGTAGCGGCTTGTGGCGGCGGGGAAAAAAAAGACCCAGACCTTTCTACTATGCAGCAAGAAATGCTAAATGGAGCAGAGTTTATTTCAAGACTTATTGTTGCTGGAAGACATGAAAATTTAAATTACAATGTTAATGAAATATTATCAATTTTCTTAACACCAACACCAACAGCTATGAACATGCCAATTTCTTATAATTATGAAGGAAAAAGTATAAATATGGCAGCAAATATAAATAAATTTAAAAACTACTTAGCGCCTTCTTTAAATTACTATAACGGTGATAATTATGCGGGAATGTTTGCTAGTTATCTTATGGGGATGTATGAAGATGACTTTTATAATGAGATAATAAATGGTAAAAATGGAGAGTATTATTTTAGAGATACTTTTTCAAAAGCAGGTGACCAAGGCTACAATAAAAAAAATAGCAATGCTATGGGTTATGGAGCTGGATTAGGTAAGGATATTAATTTATCAAAAAATCAAGATAGAAGAAATCTAGCATGAGGAATACAAGATACAGGAGCATTATCAAATTATTTATTGAATTTGGGTTTTGATGGTGCAAATCCAACTGATACAAATGGGACATCATCACCGAAAACTAGTGCAGGTCCCAATAAAGGGGGAACAAATGGTTCTGGTTATGCATGATATAACTCTATTTTAATGAATAATGGAGCTACAAAGAGTGCAGATTATAGCCAAGGTTGAAATGCAATAGGAATTCCACTT
Source organism: Spiroplasma endosymbiont of Dioctria linearis (assembly GCF_964030865.1). NCBI lineage: Bacteria > Bacillati > Mycoplasmatota > Mollicutes > Entomoplasmatales > Spiroplasmataceae > Spiroplasma > Spiroplasma endosymbiont of Dioctria linearis. The sequence goes on from NZ_OZ034984.1 coordinate 1,141,079, forward strand.
ACAAAAGGAAAATTAAAGGGAACAGACTTTAAAGCAGCAGATGATGAACTTAAATCAAGTATTAATGGAATTAGGTTTAACTCAACAGGAGCTTTAATTACAAAAGTAGCAGGAGAACAAAATATAAATGGATTTATTAGTATGTTTGGCTCAATGTTAGAAAATTTATCAGATACAAAAAATGGAGCTTTATTAACTGGAGAATTTATAAATATTTTATTTCCAATGATAAGAGGTGAAGGTGTTACTAATGCTGCAACTATAATGCAAGCTGTAGGATTATCTTTAATTTATAATGTTTGAAGTGGAATTAAAGAGATAAACTCAGAGTTAGTTTCAAACCCTGAATTATCAGAAATAATTGAAAGACTGGATGAACCAAAGAAACTATTTACATCAGTACCAATTGTAGGAGACTTACCAGTTACAGAAAATATTAAAGTTGAAGCATTATATAAAATGTCAGATAGAGACAAATCAGTAGAAAATCATGGTACAAATGCAAAGGATATTGTTTCAGTAATTGAAACTTTAACAGAAATTTATAACTCTTATTCAAATAAGCAGGATTTTAATGATAAATTTTTTATAAACAATGATGCTCCATTTTATAAATCTTATTCATTAATTAGAAAATATATAGGAGAAGAAAATTGAAAAGATGCAATGAATGGAAAAAATAATGATGGAGGTATAAACCTTTTAAATTTTGCAAAACAAGCATTTGAGATGTTAACAGAAAAAGAAGTAATTGATAAATTTGATTCTATAGTTAATGCATTTGATAATAAAAAAAGCTTTAGGGAGTTATCAAGTGTTGAAAAAAATAATTATTTAAAGTTATTAGGATGAAATGAAGAAGAAGGATATATAGAGGGATCTCTTTCAGGACGTATTTATAATGCTATGACAAACCCTGAAGTTCACGGACAAAGAGATTTTAAAAAATTCTTTGATAGTTTTAAATATTCTGTAGAAAATGCTATGGGAGAGCTTCATAAACCAGTTCTTCAATATTTAACTGATGATAAATATTGAAAGGTTAATAATTTCACAATTAATACAACAAGTAATACACAAAGAGCAGGTAAAATGGAGTTTGATTTAAATTATACTGGTAATGGAGATGTTACCTCTAATGCAAGTAAGCAAACTAAAAAGGTTGAGGTTAATGAAAAATTTAATCCATATCAAACTATTGCTGAGAATCAGAAAAAAAATTGAAAACCTGAAATTGAAAGTAAATTAGATAAAGAAAAAATTGAAAATTCAGGACAAATTTTAGGATTAAAGCAACAAGTTGTTAAAGAAGATGAACTATTGAAATACGATGGTTTAGGAAATCATTCTGATTATAAGCCAGTAAATAACTCATATAAGATAGTGTGAGAAAATATTTCTAAAAATCCTGATTCACCATATTGAGTTATTACATCCTTAAAATCATTTAATGCAAGCGGTCAAGAATTCTATAATATTTATTAATAACAATGCTTTTATTTAAAAATGGTTTAAGAAAATTATTAAAAGACTATGTCCAATTTGGAATATATTTAGTACTTATTACAATTGCTGTTATATTTACTTCAACTTTTGGTATTGTTTCTTCAAATTTAATTAGTACAAATAATGAAATAAATAGAAATTTTGAAAAGTTTGATTATTCATTTAGATATACTTCAAGTGCTTATAAATCTAATGATACTCAAACTTTTACTCCGTGATTTGCATTCAATACAGATTTAGTAAAAGATGATAAGGATAATTATTTCCCAACATTAAGTTTTGGAGATTTAGAAGAAGGTAAAATACTTAAAAGTTATGAATTTAAAGACAATTGTGAAAATAATAAGAGCCAGTGCTATGAATCTACTTTAATTTTTGAAAATAGTAGTGCTAAATATGTAAATTTTCACTTTGGAGATGTGGAGTCAAATTATGAGTATAATAATTCTGATATAGACTATCTACCAAATAAAGATCAAGCAATTACAAACTACTCAGTAGAGCAAAAAATTGAAACGGTAAAAAGCGGAGAATTTGGAGATTTTTATAGATTCAATTTGGAAGCAAAAGGTTTTAAGAAATCTTTAATAGGAAATTTATATGAAAAAAACAATAATTTTAAAGATGAATATTTAACTGAGGAATCTAAAAAAATAGCTCTACATATTTTTGATTACATGTTTTACTTAAATAATTCTGCTTTAACAAATGTAATTAAAAAAGATATTATTGATATTTATAATCAAAATAAAACTAATGCTAAGGAGCAGATTGAAGAATATATTAATAATGGATTTGGAGTAATTGATAATGAGGGTAAATATATATTCTCAAAAAATCAAAATATTATAGATGCTGAAACTGAAGAAAGAAAACTATTTTCAGAGCACGCCAGTTTTTATATTAAAAAATTTGATTCTTTCCTAACTTTTAAAACAGATATTAATGAGAATGGATATGAAATTTTAACAAATAAAGTAACTCAAAGAGATTGATTCTCAAATTATTTTGATTTATTGGGAGATTTAACAAACTTCAAAATAAGATTAACAAATGAGGCTGTTAAATGGGATTCTAGTGGAAAAAAATTTAGATATATTTCTTCATTCTATAATAATCAACAACCAAATAGTGATATTTTAGATGTTCATTTCTATAATTCGGATATATTTAAGTTATATAAAAGAACATATAATATTAATAGCTTTACAGAATATTCATTTATATCTTCTAGTGGATATGCTAAATATAATAATTTAGAATTAGGGAAAGGTTATGATATTTTTAACCATAATAATTCTAATGGTCCTTATATTATGGATGGGATTGGTGTTGACTCACTCAATGTTTATCCAACAATATATGAAGAAGATTTACTAACTAATCAGGAAAATGAAGCTATTTTTTATATAAGTAACTCTTTATTCAATAATCAATTTAATAAGGAGACAAATGAAAAAAGTTATCAGGATGTAAGTAGATCCTATTTGACTTATCAAAAATCTGATAAAAAAAATATTGAAAAGGATATAAATTTATTTAAAACTTATTTTGCAGACAATATTTTATATTTAGGACAAGTTGTTAAAAATATTGAAAATGAAAATTATTCAGAGAATTTATCGAGAGCAAATATAGAAGCTTATAAAGATACAACATTACTAAATATGAGAAGTAATTTATTTCCAGGTGTTGTAAAAGGCTTTTATGCAATAGCAATAATATTTTGTTTAATCTTTGCTAGTGCTTTAGCATTTGTTGTATACCACATTTTTAAAAAAGTTTTAGTATCTCAAAGAAGTCAAATTGGAAATTTAAAATCTCTTGGAGTCTCAAATTTTAAAATAATTTCTAATTATATGCTATATATGGCCTTTCCTATATTAATACTTGTACCAATTGGTTGGTTTATCAGTTTATTTTTACAAGTTTCCTTAATGGGAATCTTTGAAAGATATTTTAACATTCCATCAATTTTCTCAATTAATTGAAAACTTTTATTAGTTGAATTATTTGCATTTTTGGGAATTGTAAGTTTAATGGTTTTTTTAACTAGTTATTTCACTGTAAAACAATCACCTCTTATTTTATTATCACCAAGCAAAAGTAATAAGCCAAATACTTTTCTTTCAAAAAGCTTTTCAAAAATAAAAGGAATAAGTTTTACATCTAAATTAAGACTTATAATATTATCTACTGCAATAAAGGATTTAACAATATTTTTCTTAATATTATTATTTTCAAGCTCAGTTATAACTCTAGCTTCTGTAGCACCAAATACTATGAAAAATATGTCCAATGAGTATTATAAAAATATTAAATATAATAATGATTTTAGTTACAATAATATAGTTATAAATAATCCTTTGACTAGATATTCATTTTATCAAATGGATGAAGAGAATAAAGCTAAAAGTAATATAGAAGCATCTTTATTTAACACGTTAATAAAAACAAAAGAAAATGATTATAGAACTTTATTTGAAGCTGATTATTGAAAAAATGATAAAGGCATATCTTTTAGAAAAAATTTTGATAATATTCTGTTTAATAATTTGCTTACTTTTAAAGGTGGAGTTTTATCAACAGGAATAATGGATGAATTAGTTAATACAGAATCAAAAATTAGCAAAGAAAAACTAATAGCACAAAGATTTAATAATGTTTCTTGCCAAGTTATTCCTCAATTATTTGGACAACCTTCTATAACTGAGGATAAGGATTATAATGAATGTATAAAAAGTATTTCTAATAATATCTTACCTTCTACAATAAAGGAACTTTGGGATAAGGATAAGAATGAATTTAAAAATTTCTCATTCAATTTTTCAAATATTTCAGTGGATAACAAGATAGATCAAATGTATACTAAAGTTGAATCAATTATTGATGATAATAAGCAAGCAAGATATACTATTTATGGTTTGGACTTATTTGAAGAAAAATCAAAAAACTTATTATTAAAAAATGAGAGCAAAATTAAGTATAATGATTCTTTAGACTATATTCCAGTATTAATTAATAAAAAGGGAGAATTGGAGGGGTTAAAAGTTGGTAATGAATTTAATTTAAAAACTCCTCAAAACTTATTAGCTATTTTAGGTGGAGATAACTCAAAAAATGAATTAGACTCTAGTTTATGAAAATTCAAAGATAAAAACCTCTTTGAAATGGATTTAGATAAGTTCACTTATGCTATTAACCATGACTTTTATTTTAAAAATGGTAGTATTTATGAGCCTTATTACAATATGGCAGATATTCAATTGTCACTTCCAAAAAAAATGCTTAATCAAGAATTATTTAATGAAGTTAATATAGAGTATCAGCAATATTCGAATAAGGATTTAAACTCAATTTATAGAGAAGAGTCAGATAATTATATTATCAATCCTTTTGATATATATAAATATGAAAAGGGTGTTCCAACTGAAATAGGAATAGAAACCCTGTTAGGAGGAACGAACAGCTGATTAAATATTGCATTAAAAAAAGGTTTATTAGTAAATAAAATTGTAGACTCTGCGCCAAGAAAAGCAAAAGTTGTAGGAGTAGAGGAATTGTATGATGGAAATAAATTATATATGGATCAATTATATGCAAATGAACTAATGGGTGTAAAAGAAGATTTTGATACTAGAAGAGAGTTTGAGAATGGTTCTTCAGTAAATATTTGAAGTAATGCTAAAATGAGTTCAAATATACAAAATGCTGATCAAATGCAAAGAATTTTATTATCATCATTTAATGCAAATAATGCAACTGATGGATTTGCAAAATACATGGACCAATCAATTGGTTATACAGACTATATTCAAATGAAAAAAATGGCTATGAGTAATCTTATTACTTCAGTAATATCTATCTCTGTTATATTTGTTTCATTATCATTAATAACAGCTATTATTATAATTTATCTGATTACTGAAATGTTTATAGGAAGATATAAGCGATTTATGAGCTATATGCGAATTCAAGGATATTCAATGAGAGAAATTAACTCTATTATTATGTGAATATTCTTACCTATAGCTGCAATTGGTGTGGCATTGGGAATAACAATTATTTGACTTTTAATAAGTTATTTAGTCCCTCAAATACTGCTTTCACTTGATATAGCAGTGCCAATGATAATGGGTTGGACAATTATGCCTATTGTCTTTATTGTAGGATTAGCAATATTCCTATTAGGTTATACAGTAATTATGTTATCTATTAGAAGAGTTAAATTAGCTTCTTTAATAGGAAATGAGTAGAGATTAAAAATCGACTTTGGTCGATTTTTCTCATTTTAAAAGTTAATAAAATGAAAAATTAATCTAAATTGCTATTATTTAATTAATTTAATCTTTTTTAATTTTCTTATTGCTTTTCCATTAATGTTGTGTGATAATTGGAAAGCATGTATATTTTATGTTCATTTAGACAACACACTGGAAAGGGTTGTCAATGTTGAAGGAGGACCTAATGGCTCAACAAAAAATAAAAATAAAATTAAAAGGTTACGACCACGCTATTGTTGATCAATCAATTGCAAAAATTATTGAAGCAGCTGAATCAACTGGAGCTAAAGTTCGTGGACCAATTCCATTACCAACAGAAAAGCAAATTATAACAATATTAAGAGCTACTCATAAATATAAAGATAGTAGAGAGCAGTTCGAAATGAGAACACATAAAAGAATACTTGAGATAGTTGAACCAACACCAAAAACAATGGACTCATTAACAAGAGTTCAATTACCAACTGGTGTTAACATCGAAATTAAATTATAGTAGACGATCAAGATATACATGAACATCATAAAAAACAGGAGGAAATATCATGAAAGGAATCTTAGGACGTAAGTTAGAGATGACTCAAATCTTTAGTGAGAATGGTAAATTAATTCCGGTCACTGTTATTGCAGTAGAACAAAACACAGTTTTACAAGTAAAATCAGTAGAAAAAGACGGATACCAAGCATTAAAATTGGGAACAATCGATAAAAGAGCTAACTTATTTAATAAACCAGATATGGGTCAATTTAAAAAAGTTAACTCAGAACCTAAGCGCTTCGTAAAAGAAATCAGAGATATGGAAGGATACGAAACTGGTGCAGTAATTAATGCAGCCGACGTATTCAACGCTGGTGAATTTGTGGACGTTACAGGTATATCAAAAGGTAAAGGATTTGCAGGAGCAATTAAAAGACATAATTATTCAAGAGGACCAATGGGTCACGGGTCAGGATATCACAGAGGTATCGGGTCAATGGGAGCAATTATTAACAGAATCTTCAAATCTAAAAAAATGGCTGGTCACATGGGACATGAACAAGTGACAATCCAAAACTTAGAAGTAGTAAAAATTGATGCTGAAAAAAATTTAGTTTTAGTTAAAGGATCTGTTCCGGGTCCAAGAAAAGGCTTTGTTGTAATTAAACAAAACGTTAAAGGTAGAAAAGCGCAAGAGGCTGTTTCATTGTTATCAAGAAACACTGCTACTAAAGCTGTAGTTGAACCAACTCCAGCTGCTGTAGTTGAAGAAACAGCTCCTGCAGCTGAATAATTAGGGGGAAAGAATTAACATGAAAGCAAAAGTTTTAGATGTTAAGGGAACATCTCTTAAAGAAATTACATTAAACGATAAAGTTTGAGGTGTAGAGCCTCATCAACAAGCTATTTTTGATACAGTTGTTTCACAACAAGCTGCATTAAGACAAGGAACAAGAAAAACAAAAACTAGAGCAGAAGTGCGTGGTGGAGGTAGAAAACCTTGAAGACAAAAAGGTACAGGACGTGCCCGTCAAGGATCAATTAGATCTCCACAATGAAGAGGTGGGGGAATTGTATTTGGTCCTACACCAAACATCAACTACAAAAAAGCTGTAAATAAAAAAGTTAGACAATTAGCAATTAGAAGTGCTTTAAGTATTAAAGCAAAGGAATTAAATTTAGTAATTTTAGATAAATTTGCATTCTCAAAACCTTCAACAAAAGAAATGCTAAGTGTTATGAAAAATATTAAAATTGAAGATCAAAAGACATTAATAGTAACTAAAGAACACGAAGAAATAGTTGTTAAATCAGCAGGTAACATTCCAGGAGTTAAGACATTAGACTTCCAAAAAATGAATATATTTGATTTATTAAATGCAACTAAATTGGTTGTTACTGAAGAAACTGTTAATAAAATCGAGGAGGTGTATGCATAATGCATTTAACACAAGTTATTAAAAAACCTTTGTTAACTGAAAAGACTTATTTAGGTCAACAAAATGGTGCGTACACATTCATTGTTGATAAAAAAGCTAACAAAACTCTAATTAAAAAAACATTCGAAGAAATATTTAAAGTCAAAGTTAAAGATGTAAGAACTATGAATTATGACGGAAAAGAAAAAAGAATGGGTAAATATGTTGGAACAAAAGCATCTTTTAAAAAAGCTGTAATAGTATTAAAAGATGGAGAAACATTAGATATCTTATCAGACTTATAAAATTAAGAAATTAATTATTAAGAGATGGAAAAGATTAGGCGAAAACAGGAGGATATATTATGCCAATCAAAAAATATAAGCCTACGACCAATGGTCGTAGAAACATGACTAGCTTAGATTATAGTATCCTTACAACTTCAAAGCCGGAAGGTTCATTAGTCTCAAAACTAAATGAAAAGGCTGGAAGAAATAATCACGGTCAAATAACTACTCGCCATAAAGGTGGAGGACATAAAAGAAAATATCGTATCATCGATTTCAAACGTAATAAATTAGATATTGCTGGAAAAATCGCAACTATTGAATATGATCCAAACAGAAATTCATTTATTTGTTTAGTAAATTATATTGATGGGGAAAAAAGGTACATCTTATTTGCAAAAGGAATGCAAGTAGGACAAGAAGTAATTTCTAGTGAAAATGCAGATATCAAAACTGGTAATGCAGCACCACTAAAAAATATTCCTGAAGGAACATTAATTCATAATGTTGAATTAAGACCAGGAAAAGGTGGACAAATAGCACGTAGTGCAGGAAGTTCAGTACAGATTTTAGGTAAAGATGAAGAAGGTAAATACATCACTTTACGTTTAGGTTCAGGAGAAGTTAGAAAAGTACTTGCTGAATGTTATGCAACAATTGGTGAAGTAGGAAATGAAGAATATAATTTAGTAAACTGAGGAAAAGCTGGAAGAAATCGTTGAAGAGGAATTAGACCAACTGTTCGTGGTTCTGTTATGAACCCAATCGATCACCCTCACGGAGGGGGAGAAGGTCGTGCTCCAATCGGACGTAAAGCTCCATTAACACCATGAGGTAAAAAAGCTCTTGGTGTAAAAACACGTGATAAAAAGAAAGCTTCTACTAAATTAATAGTAAGAAGAAGAAATGATAACAAATAGGAGGATTATGAAATGTCAAGATCATTAAAAAAAGGTCCCTTTGCAGATGACTATTTAATTAAAAAAGTTGAAGCAATAGGTGAAAAAAAAGAAATTATTAAAACTTGATCACGTCGTTCAACAATCTTTCCAAGCTTTGTTGGTCACACATTTGGAGTTTACAACGGGAAAGAATTTATCACAGTTTATGTTACAGAAGATATGGTAGGTCACAAATTAGGAGAATTTTCACCAACACGTAAGTTTGGTGGTCATGGTGATGATAAGAAAAAGAAAAAGTAATCATTAGGAAATAGGAGTTTCAAAATATGGAAGCAAAAGCAAAATTAACAATGATTAGAATCTCACCAAGAAAAGTTAGACTAGTAGCTGACACTATCAGAAGTAAAAAAATATCAGAAGCTGTAGCAATTCTTCAAAACCAAGACAAAAGATCTTCAGAACCAGTATTAAAATTATTAAACTCAGCTGTAGCAAATGCTGTTAACAATAACGGTATGGAAGCTGATCAATTATTTGTTAAAACAATCTTCGTAAATGAAGGACCAACATTAAAACGTTTTAGACCAAGAGCTCACGGAAGAGCTTATGAAATTTTGAAAAGAACTAGCCATATTACAATAGTGGTTAGCGACGAAAGATAGAAGGGAATTATAGAGTATGGGACAAAAAGTATCTCCAAATGTTTTACGAATAGGTATTATTAGAGGTTGAGATAACCGCTGATATGCTGAAAAAGGTGAATATGTTAAGTGATTGCATCAAGATATCAAAATTAGAAAAGCTGTTGAAAAACAATTAAAAAACGCTGCTGTTTCAAAAGTTGAAATCGAAAGAACTAAAAAAGAAATCACTCTAGTAATTCGTTCTGCACGTCCAGCTATTGTTCTTGGACAAGAAGGTAAAAATGTTGAAAATATCGTTTTAACAGTTAGAAAAACAATAAAAGATAGAAAAGCTGATGTAAAAGTTAAAGTAATTGAAATAAAAAATCCAGATGTTGATGCAAAATTGGTTGCACAATTTATTGGAGAACAAATTACAAATCGTGCATCATTTAGAACTGTACAAAAATTAGCTATTAGAAAAGCTTTAAAAGCTGGAGCTAAAGGAATTAAAACTGCAGTTTCTGGAAGACTTGGAGGAGTTGAAATGGCTCGTACTGAAGGTTACCTTGAAGGTTCAGTACCATTATCAACTTTAAGAAGTGATATTGATTATGCTCTATATGAAGCAAGAACTACATATGGACAAATCGGGGTTAAGGTTTGAATTAACCACGGGGAAATTATAGGAAAACAAAACCAAAACAATTCGAAAGCGATTGAGGACAAAAAACCTCAAAGAACACCAAGGGAGGTTAAATAGTTATGTTAATGCCCAAAAGAGTTAAATTCCGTCGTCCTCACAGAGTGAGTTACGAAGGAAAAGCAAAAGGTGGAAAATTTATCGCATTTGGTGAGTACGGATTGATGTCATTAGATGGTAATTGAATTACTTCAAGACAGATAGAAGCAGCTCGTATTGCTATGACACGTTATATGAAACGTTTTGGTAAAGTTTGAATTAGAATATTCCCTCATATGGCAATAACTAAAAAGCCATTAGAAGTACGTATGGGTTCAGGGAAAGGATCTCCTGAAGAATGAGTAGCAGTTGTTAAAACTGGCCAATTCATGTTTGAAGTTGGTGGAGTTTCAGAAGAAGTTGCTCGTGAAGCCTTACGTTTAGCAATGCATAAATTACCAGTGCGTTGCAAAATCGTTAAGAGAGGTGATGAATAATGTCTAAAGCAGTAGACTTCATGATAGAATTAAGAACAAAATCAGTGGAAGATTTAATCAAACTTGGTGAAGATCGCCGTGCTGAATTATTCGCTCTTAAATTTCAAGCTGCTGTAGGTAGTTTAGAACAAACTCACAGAATTCCTTCACTTAGAAAAGACATTGCAAGAATTGAAATGTTATTAGGTGAAAGAAGATTAGCTGGAGAAGATGTAAATAAAACTATTAAAGCAGATTATTCAAAAGCAGTTGTTGAAGCTGAAAAAGCTGGTAAACAAGTACGTAAAAAACATAAGGACATGATTGAAAAACTTCAACAAGAGCAATTTGGAACTGGAGAACAAGTTTCAGAGGATGCAATTATGGCAGCAATGCAAAATGCAACTGAGGAACCAATTGAAATAGAAGTTAAAGAAGAAAAACCAGCTCCTGCTCCTAAAAAGGAAGTAGTTGTTGAACCTAAACCAGCTCCTGCTCCTAAAAAGGAAGTGGTTGCTGAACCTAAACCAGCTCCTGCTCCTAAAAAGGAAGTAGTTGTTGAACCTAAACCAGCTCCTGCTCCTAAAAAGGAAGTGGTTGCTAAACCTAAACCAGCTCCTGCTCCTAAAAAGGAAGTAGTTGCTAAACCTAAACCAGCTCCTGCTCCTAAAAAGGAAGTGGTTGCTAAACCTAAACCAGCTCCTGCTCCTAAAAAGGAAGTAGTTGCTAAACCTAAACCAGCTCCTGCTCCTAAAAAGGAAGTAGTTGCTAAACCTAAACCAGCTCCTGCTCCTAAAAAGGAAGTAGTTGCTAAACCTAAACCAGCTCCTGCTCCTAAAAAGGAAGTAGTTGCTAAACCTAAACCAGCTCCTGCTCCTAAAAAGGAAGTAGTTGCTAAACCTAAACCAGCTCCTGCTCCTAAAAAGGAAGTAGTTGCTAAACCTAAACCAGCTCCTGCTCCTAAAAAGGAAGTAGTTGCTAAACCTAAACCAGCTAGTACAAAAGTTGTTCCAGCTGGAGAAGCAAAAGCAACTGGAAAAGGAAAACAAGCATTAAAAGATGTAAATATTAAATCTGCTAAGGTTGGGGTAATTAAAGGTGAACGTATTGAAGGTATTGACTTAAAACTTTCAAAAAAACCAGCTAATGCTAAAACATATACATTTGGATCAAATGTAGTAGAAGCAAGAAAACAAATTGAAGAAGCTAATAAAAAGTTAGCTGAAAGAAAAGCAGCAAAGCAACAAGCAGCAAAATCATTAATTAAAGGAGCTAAATAACCATGGAAAGAAATTTAAGAAAAACTTATACTGGTAGAGTAGTTTCAGACAAAATGGATAAAACTATTACCGTATTAGTTGAAACATATAAAAACCACCCAATTTACAAGAAACGTGTTAAGTATTCAAAGAAATACAAAGCGCACGATGAAAATTCGAGTGCTCAAATGGGAGACAGAGTTGAAATTATGGAAACTCGCCCAATGAGTAAAACTAAAAACTTTAGACTTGTTAGAGTTGTTGAAAAAGCAATTATCTAATTTCAGAGGTACGACAGAATGATACAAAATGAATCAAGATTAAAAGTCGCTGATAACTCAGGTGCTAAAGAAATATTAGTTATTCGTAATTTAGGTGGAAGTGTTAGAAAGTTCACAAATATTGGTGATATTGTTGTTGCAACTGTTAAATCAGCAGCTCCTGGTGGAACTGTTAAAAAAGGTCAAGTTATTAAAGCTGTTATTGTTAGAACTGTAAGAGGTTTAAGAAGAGCTGATGGTACATACATTAAGTTTTCCGAAAATGCTGCAGTAATCATCAAAGATGATAAAACACCAAGAGGTACTCGTATCTTTGGTCCAATCGCACGTGAAGTAAAGGATGCTGGATTTGCAAAAATTGCCTCTCTAGCTCCCGAAGTGCTATAGAAGGAGAACTTTTATGAATAAATCAAAAATCTTAAGAGGAGATGTTGTAAAAGTTATCGCCGGAAATCACAAAGGAAAAATTGGACCAGTAGTTAAAGTATCAAAAGATAAAAAAAGAGTTTATGTTGAAGGAATTGTTGCAATTAAACATGCTAAGCCTTCACAAACAGATCAAGAGGGTGGAATGAAAGAAATACCTGCATCAGTAGATATTTCAAATGTTTCATTGGTTGATCCAAAAAATAAAAGTGGCTTTACAAAAATTGGATACAAAATTGCAGATGGAAAAAAAGTTAGAATTGCTAAAAAATCTGGCGTAGAAGTTAAATAGGGAAGGGATAAGTTAATATGGCAAAAGCAAATGTTAATAGATTAGAACAAAAATATAAAGAAAAAATCGTCCCAGAATTATTTAAAGAAAAGCAATACAAATCAATCATGCAAGTTCCAAAAATAGCAAAAGTAGTTATCAACATGGGTATTGGAGATGCTGTACAAGACACTAAGAAATTAGATGATGCAGTAATCGAATTACAACAAATTACAGGACAAAAACCTCTTGTAACTAAGGCTAAAAAATCTTTAGCTGTATTCAAATTGCGTGAAGGTATGCCAATTGGAGCAAAAGTTACTTTAAGAGGAAAAAGAATGTATGAATTTTTAGATAAATTAATCTCAGTTGCGTTACCACGTGTGCGTGACTTTAGAGGGGTACCAAAAACTAGTTTTGATAAACAAGGAAACTACACAATGGGTATCAAAGAGCAAATCATCTTTCCCGAAATAGACTATGATAAAGTTAAAAAAGTTCGTGGAATGGATATCACAATAGTTACAACAGCAAACCAAAAGGACGATGCATTCTCATTATTACAAAAAATAGGAATGCCCTTCGTTAAGTAATTGAGGAGAATAGGATAAAATGGCAAAAAAATCATTAAAAGTAAAACAAGCAAAAGTCCAAAAATTCAAAGTTAGAGAATACACACGTTGTGGAAATTGTGGTAGACCACATTCAGTTTTGAAAAAATTTAATCTATGCCGTGTATGCTTCAGAGATTTAGCATACAAAGGTCAAATCCCTGGTATTAAGAAAGCTTCATGATAGTGAAAGGAAAAAGAAATTATGACAACAGATGTAATCGCAGATATGCTTACTAGAATTAGAAATGCAAACCAACGTTTTCACAAAGACGTTCTAATTCCAGGAAGCAAAGTAAAATTAGAAATAGCAAACATTCTTAAAAAAGAAGGTTTCATCGAAGACTTCAAAGTTGCAGATGACTTTAAGAAAGACATTACTATAAGTTTAAAATACAAGGGAAAAATTAGAGTTATTAAAGGATTAAAAAGAATTTCAAAACCAGGATTAAGAGTTTACTCAAATTCTCATGACTTACCTCAAGTATTAAACGGTTTGGGTATTGCAATAGTTTCAACTTCAAACGGAATTATGACAGATAAGGAAGCTCGTCACCAAAACATTGGTGGAGAGGTTCTAGCATTTGTTTGATAAGGAGAGGAATTAATATATGTCACGTATAGGAAACAGAGTATTAAGTATTCCCGCCGGAGTAGAGGTTAAAGTTGAAACAAATAACGTTGTAACTATAAAAGGATCAAAAGGTGAATTAATTCAAACTTTCAGCCCTTTAATTGAAATTAAAGTTGAAGGTAGTGAATTACAAACTCTTAGAAAAAACGAACAAAAACACACAAAACAATTACATGGAACTACAAACTCATTAATTAAAGGAATGTTAACTGGAGTTAGTGAAGGATTTGTAAAAGAACTTGAAATTGTTGGGGTTGGTTATCGTGCAGCATTAGCTGGCAATAAAATCAACTTATCATTAGGGTTTTCACACCCTGTAGAATACGAAGTTCCAAAGGGAATTTTAGTAGAAATCCCAAAACCAACAGAAATTAAAATATCAGGAATTGATAAACAATTAGTTGGAGAAGTAGCAGCAAATATTAGAGCATATAGAAGACCAGAACCTTATAAAGGTAAGGGTGTTAAATACAAAAATGAAAAAATCATTAGAAAAGAAGGTAAAGCAGCTGGTAAGTAGGCTGTTGCTAAGGAGAAGTAAATATGAAATACACTAAAGCAGAAGCTAGAAAAAGAAGACACTATCGAGTAAGAAATAAAGTGTCTGGAACTAGTGCTAAACCAAGATTAAATGTATTTAAATCAAACTCATACTTCTATGCTCAAATAATTGATGATGCAAGTGGTGTTACATTAGTATCATCATCTTCAATAAAAATGGGATTTAAAAACGGACGTAACGTTGATGCAGCTAAAGCTGTGGGAAAAGATATTGCTGAAAAAGCAAAAAGTAAAAAAATAACTAATGTAGTATTTGATAGAGGTGGATATTTATTCCATGGTAAAGTAAAAGCTTTTGCAGAATCTGCAAAAGAAAATGGTATGAAATTCTAGAAGGAGATTAAGAAAAAATGACAGAAGAAACAAAAGTTGTTAAAACTGAATCAACTCCAAAAGTAGATTCAAGCAACCAAGACAAAAGAGAAACTAGACCAAACAATAACAATAACAATAGACCTAACGGACAAAGAAGAGATCCAAAATTCAACAGAAACAGAGAAGACAACCCTTATGAAGAAAGAGTTGTTACTATCAACCGTGTTACAAAAGTTACAAAAGGTGGACGTAGATTCAGATTTGCAGCAGTTGTAGTTATTGGTGATAAAAAAGGTAGAGTTGGGTTAGGAACAGGAAAAGCTAACGAAGTACCAGATGCAATTAAGAAAGCTATTAAAGAAGCAAGAAAATCTTTAATTAGAATTCCATTAGCAGGTTCTACAGTACCTCATGATGTTATGGGACATTATGGTGCTGGAAAAGTTATGATTAAGCCTGCAAGAAAAGGTACAGGAGTTATTGCTGGTGGTCCAGTTCGTGCTGTTGTTGAATTAGCTGGAATTTCAGATATCTATACAAAATCATTGGGATCAAATACACCTATCAATATGATAAGAGCTACATTAGAAGGTTTACAACAAATGCAAACACCAGAACAAATTGCAAGATTACGTGGAACTCAAGTTGAAGTTAAAAAAGAAACTAAAGAAGCTACAATAGCTTAAGAAGGAGTAATTATTTATGAAATTACATGAATTAAAATCTACACCAGGAAGTAAAAAAGACTCAACACGTGTTGGTCGTGGTATGGCTTCTGGTAAAGGTAAAACATCAACTAGAGGACATAAAGGTCAAAATTCACGTTCTGGTGGAGGGGTAAGACCTGGATTTGAAGGTGGACAAACTCCTTTATTCAGAAGATTACCTAAAATAGGTTTTACAAGCTTAAACAGAAAAGAGTTTGTATTAATTAATTTAGATAAATTAGAAACATTAGGGTTAACTGAGGTAAATCACAAAACTTTAATGGAGAAAAAAATTATTAAAAATGAAAAAACATTAGTAAAAGTACTAGGAAATGGTAAAATTACTAAGTCAATAAAAGTTAAAGTAAATAAAGTATCAAAAAGCGCTGAAGAGTTAATCAAAGCTGCTGGTGGTACTATAGAGGTGATTTAGGTGGCTGCTAAAGTTAATAAAACTAAAAAGGCTAAAAAAACTAAATATAAAAACGAATTCGCTAAAGGTGGCTTCTTTGTTAGAAACAAAGACCTTGTTAAACGAATCGTTTTTACTTTAATAGTATTAATAATAATTAGAATGGGAACTTTATTAACAGTTCCTGGAGTTCAAGTTTCAGCAAACTTTAAAGAATCAGTTGGAAATCAAGACTTTTTCCAATTGCTATCAACTTTAGGGGGGGGAAGTATTGGACAATTCTCAATATTGGCTTTAGGTGTTTCACCTTATATTACTGCCTCAATTATTGTTCAATTGCTTTCAACTGATGTTATTCCTGTTTTAACAAGATGAAGTAAATCTGGTGAAAGAGGAAGAAGAAAATTAGATAGGTTAACCAAGTTATTAGCAATTCCGTTTGCATTAATGCAATCTGTAGCTACAATCTTTACGTTAACAAGTCAAGGGTTAATTGATGCTAAATGAGGTACAAATGCACAAGGCACTGGACCTGCATGATTTTATTACATATTAGTGCCAACAGTAATGCTTGGTGGAACATTCTTAATGTTATGAATTTCAGATCAAATAACAATTAAAGGTATTGGTAATGGGGTTTCAATTATTATTTTTACAGGTATTGTTTCACAAATGCCAAATAACTTTACAAACACATTTAAATTCTGAGTTGAAGTAAAAGGAGAATCAACAATTCTATTTGATGGATTATTGAAATTCCTAATATATATTATTTCGTTCTTATTAGTTATTTTTGTTGTTGTTTTAATGAATGAAGCTGAAAGAAAAATTCCAATTCAACAAACAGGTGCGGGATTAGTTGATACAAAAGATCACACGCCATATCTACCATTGAAATTAAATAATGCAGGGGTTATTCCAGTTATTTTTGCCTCAGCTATAATTTCAACACCAATGACAGTTGCTCAAATTATTGCAGCTACAAACCCAAATAATGGTTTTGTGTTGTTTACACAAAATTACTTATCATTTGGTACTTGGTGAGGAATTGCAATTTATGGAATATTAACAATTCTATTTACTTTCCTTTATGCACAAGTACAAATTAATCCTGAAAAAATTACAGAAAACTTTAAAAAATCTGGGACATTTATTCCAGGAATTAAACCTGGAAAAGAAACTGAAAAATTTTTATCAGGGGTAATTAATAGATTAAGTATTATTGGAGCATTATTCCTTGCAGGAATTGCAGTTCTTCCTTATGTAATTTCAAAAATTACAGCTTTACCATCTCACTTAGCTATTGGGGGAACCGGTTTAATAATTGTAATATCAGTTGCAATTCAAACTGTTCAGCAATTAAAAGGTAGATTGATTCAACAATCATTCTTGGATAAAAAACAAGATAAATTTAGTGAAAATGAATCTGCCTATAATTCACATATTTGATAATAAGGAGAAATAGCAATTATGAATATAATTTTACTTGGTGCTCCAGGTAGTGGCAAAGGAACTCTTTCAGAGTTTCTTTGTGAGAAAAAGGCTTTTACACAACTTTCAACTGGTGATTTATTTAGAGATAATATTTTAAATAAAACTGAATTAGGTTTAAAAGCTCAAGAGTTTATAAATAAGGGAAAGTTAGTTCCAGATTCAATAACAAACTCAATGGTTGAAAAATATCTTAAAGTTAAAAAACAGGATTTAATTTTTGATGGTTTTCCAAGAACAGATGATCAAGCTTTAGCTTTGGACAAAATGTTAGAAAAATTAGATGAAAAAATTGATCAAGTCGTTTACTTAGATATTGATGAAAGCACTTTAATGGGTCGTTTAACAGGAAGAATGATTTGTCAAATTTGCAAAAGAAGTTATCATAGAATAACTAGAAAACCTTTAAAAGAAGGAATTTGTGATTTTGATAATGGAGCTTTAATTGTGCGCCCTGATGATCAAGAAGATAAAATAAAAATAAGATTAGAAGCATATCATAATCAAACAGCTCCATTAATAAAATTTTATAAAGAGAAAATAATTAAAATTGATGCTGATAATTGTTCACCTGAAGAGCTTTATATTAGAGTAGAAAAAGTTCTGGGTTTTTAATAAAATGGCTATTACAATTAAAAATGCTGAACAAATTGAAAAAATGAGATATGCTGGAAAAGTTCTTGGAGAAGCCTTACAAGAGCTAAAAAAAATGATTAAGCCAGGCATTAATTGTTTGGAATTAGATAAATTTTTTATAGATTTTATTACACAAAAAGGTTGTACAAGTAATTTTAAAGGTTATGGTGGATTTCCCGCACATATATGTATATCAATTAATGAACAATTAATTCATGGAATACCTAGAAATAGAATATTAAAAGATGGAGATATTGTATCAATTGATGCAGGATGTGTTTTTGAAAAATATCATGCAGATGCAGCAATAACTGCAATTTGTGGTAACTCAAAAGATAAAAAGTATGATAAACTAATAGAGTTGACTGAAAAGTCACTATACTTGGCAATTGAGCAGGTAAGAGCTGGTGTACGCATCGGAACTATTTCTTCTACTGTTCAAAAATTTATTGAAGAAAATGGTTATCATTTGCCAACAGATTATTCAGGACATGGTATTGGATTGGAAATGCATGAAGATCCCTTTGTTCCTAATGTAGGAATAGAAAATACTGGAATGAGATTAGTTCCAGGAATGGCTATTTGTATTGAGCCCATGGTTCAAATAGGAACAGATAAAACTATTGTGGCTGATGATGATTGAACAGTGTCATCAAAAGATGGTAGCATGACTGCCCACTTTGAACATACTATTTTGATCACTGAAGGAGATCCAGAGGTATTAACTTTATTTAAAACCAAGGAGGAAACAGAATAATGGCAAAAGAAGATTATTTAGAAGTGGATGGTACCGTTTTAGAGGTACTACCGAATGCTACTTTTAAGGTGAAATTAGAAAATGAAATAGTTATAGACGCCCACGTGTCTGGTAAAATCCGAATGAATTACATTCGCATCTTACCAGGAGATAAAGTTACTGTTGCAATTTCACCATATGACCCAACACGTGGAAGAATTACATATCGTTTTAAAAATGGTAAATAAGTAATTTCAATCAACAATGTAAATATAAATTAAGTACACAAAATCAGGAGGTTAGAAAAGATGAAAGTAAGATCATCTGTCAAAAAAATTTGCGACAAGTGTCGTGTAATAAGACGTAAAGGCCGTGTAATGATTATTTGTGAACAACCAAAACATAAACAACGACAAGGTTAATTATTTTATTAATATTTATTAATAAAATAAAAAAGGTTAATCTTATTAGAAAGGAAATTAATAATGGCTCGTATAAATGGGGTAGAAATACCTAATGAAAAAAGAGTAGTTATTGCTCTAACTTATATTTATGGTATTGGTTTAACAACTTCACAAAAAATCCTTGAGGCTACAAAAGTAAGCGAAGATACAAGAGTTAAAGACTTATCAGAAGAGAATATTAAATCAATCTCTCAAGAAATTTCTAAAGTAAAAACTGAAGGAGATTTAAGAAGAGAAACAGCATTAAACATTAAACGTTTAATGGAAATTGGATGTTACAGAGGAATGAGACACAGAAAAGGACTTACTGTTCGTGGACAGTCAACTAAGACAAATGCACGTACGAGAAAAGGTCCTCGAAAAACTGTAGCTAATAAGAAAAAATAGTTAGAGAGGTATAAACTATGGCAAATAATAAACAAAACAATAAGAAAAAAGTTAAAAAGAATATTGCTAAAGGTATAGCTCACGTTCACTCAACATTCAACAATACAATCGTAACTGTTTCAGATGAAAAAGGTAATGTTATAGCTTGATCAAGTGCTGGAGTAATGGGATTTAGAGGAAGTAAAAAATCAACACCTTATGCTGCTCAGTTAATCGCTGAAGCTGCTGGTAAAGGGGCAATGGACAATGGAGTTAAATCTATTGCTGTTGAAGTAAAAGGTCCAGGCCCAGGAAGAGATGCTGCTGTTAGAAGTTTACAGGGTATCGGATTAGAAATAACTTCAATTAAAGATACAACACCAATTCCCCACAATGGAGTGCGTCCACGTAAACGCCCGAGAGGTTAATAAAAGAATATGAAACAATTTTCAAGACCAGAATTTAAATTATTAAAAGAAGAGAAAAACAGAAACTATGGGGAATTTAAAGTTGAACCTCTTGAAAGAGGATTTGGAACAACTCTTGGTAATGCAATTAGAAGAACATTAATTTCTTCAACACCAGGAGCTGCTGTTTATGCAATTAAAATTGTAGGTGCAGCCCATGAATTTACATCAATAAATGGAATTGTTGAAAATGTAAGTAGAATTATTTTAAATCTAAAAAAATTAGCTTTAAAAATAGATTCAAAAATATTTGAAGATGAAGAGTTTGTTGAATTAAAAGTTAGTTCTACAAGAGTTGGAAAAATAACTGCAGGAGATATTAGTTTACCTACTGGAGTTGAAGTTATGAATCCAGAATTACACATATGTACAATTGCAGATGGTGGAGTTTTAGATTTAACTTTATTTGCAAAAAACTCAAGAGGTTATAGATCATTTAAAGATAATAAAAAAGAAAAATTAGTTGCAGATGCAATTACAATCGATTCAAATTATTCTCCAATTGTTAAAGTTGCATATCATGTAGATGCAACAAAAATTGGAAAATCAGTAGATTTAGAAAAACTTGTTTTAGAAGTTGAAACTGATGGAACTGTTACTGCAAGTGATGCAGTTGCAACAGCTGCAAAAATATTAGTTGAACACTTACAATTCTTTGTAAATTTAAATGATGAAATTAACGAATTAAATGTAATTGGGGCAACAAATGAAGAAGATGAAAAAGAATTAGATCGTTTAATTGAAGATTTAGACTTTACACAAAGAAGTTTAAATTGTTTAAAAAGAGCAAGCATCAATTCATTACGTGACTTAGTTTCTCGTACTGAAGATGATATTCAAGAAATCAGAAACTTGGGTAGAAAATCATTAAAAGAAATTAAAGATAAAGTTGTTCAATTAGGATTAACTTTTAAACAAGACTAGAAGGAAGGTGTAGTTATATGTCATATATTCAAAAAAGAGGTAAAAACACTGCTTGAAGAGTTGCTTTAATGAGAAACTTAACTACAGAGCTAATAATTTCAGAAAGATTAGAAATTACTGAAACTAGAGCTAAAGAATTAAGACAACACTTTGACAAAATGGTTACACTTGGTAAAAGAGGTGACTTACATGCTCGTAGACAAGCTGCTGCTTGATTAAGACATGTTGATGCTTCTGAAAAGGAAACTGCATTACAAAAACTGTTTTCAACAATTGCAAAAAGGTTTAAAACAAGAGAAGGTGGTTATACAAGAATTCTTAAATTGGATAACCGTCGTGGTGATAATGCACCAATGTGTATCATAGAGTTAGTTTAATTATTTATAATAAAAAAAAGTTCCCAAAAGGATCTTTTTTTATTAATTTGTTTTTCTTTTAATACACTATTATAAAAAGATTTATAATATATGAGGAGGCAAGATTATGAACAATGTTTTATTTATTGGTTTAGGTCATATGGGGTCATCTTTGCTTAAAGGAGTGTTTAAAAATGAGCAAATTAAGGCAAAAATTTATGGTTATGATACATTTAAAAACTTAGAAGACAATGTAATAAAATCTGTAAAAGGTGCTAATTCATTAAATAATTTAGAAGAAATAGTATCAAAAAATATAAACTATATTATTTTTGCTGTTAGGCCAATGGATTTTGATAAATTATGTCAAAATTTAAATGGTTTAGACTTAAAAAATAAAACTATTATTTCAATGGTTAATGCTATAGAAATAGAAGAAATTAAGTTAAAATTTAAAAAGCAGAAAAATTTAAAAATTATAAGAATAATGCCAAATATGAATGCTTCAATACAGAAATCAGTGACAGCTATTGCATATAATAATGCTGCAAAAGAAGAATTAGACTTTGTTATTAAAATGTTTGAAAGTTGTGGTATTGTAGAGTTAATTGAAGAAAAAAACTTTGCTACTTTCACAGCAATTTCTGGTTGTCTGCCAGCTTATGTATTTACTTTTTTTAAGGCAATTACAGATTATGGCATTGAAAAGGGCATTGAAAAGGAAAAAGTCTTTAGAATTGTTGAACAGTCAATAATTGGAAGTATTAACAATGCTGCCAATTCACAGATGGAATTAAAAGAAATGATTGACAGTATTTGCGTTCCTAACGGCTCAACAATTGAAGGTCAAAAAGTTTTACAAGATTATAAGTTTGAAGAAATTATAAAAAAATGTCTTCAACAAGCAGACAAATATTCTAAACCAATTAAATAAAAATCTGTCTGCTTAAATATTACTAAATTATATTTTTTATAATCTAATAATGTTTAAATATTTATATTTGATATAATAATAAATGTATGAGAGGTAATACTATGTCAAGCAACAATTTAAATGCAACTGAAAAATTAAATGAATTCAGGCTTAAACTAAATGAACATAATGATAAGTTAATTCGAGCAAGTCAAAAAATGATTATTGCAAGAAGTAAGTTTTCTAGACGTGAAGTTGATATGGATTTTGTTAAGGCAACTGAAAATGAGTACAAAATAATAAAAAAAGAATTTAAGGAAGTTTCTGATAATAGCTTCTTTTTTGACAATGTAATAAAAGCAAAGCAAGAATTAAAAAAAGCCTCTAAAAACTCAAAAGAATATTGAAAATTATTTGAAGAGTATAAGTTAGCAGTCTTTTTATATAAAGAATCAAAAATAGCTATTAAAGACAGAGGTCATGGAGGATTACTTTCAAAGTTATCTGATACAGCTTTAAAACTTGAAAAAATTAAGTTTAGATATAGAGAAGGACATCCTTTTGCAGTTAATGGAGTTAGTGTTGAAATTAAGCATGGAGATTATGTCGCTATTATTGGGCATAATGGTAGTGGTAAATCTACACTTTCAAAAATTATTATTGGGGTTTTACAACCAACAGTAGGTTCTATTGAAGTATATGGAAATAAAGTTACAAGAAATAATATAAATATGATTCGTAAATTTTTAGGTATTGTCTTTCAAAATCCAGATAATCAATTTATTGGTTCTACTGTAAGAGATGACATTGCATTTGGATTAGAAAATAGAAGAATTGACCCTTCTAAAATGGCAGATATTATTATGAAATCTGCTAAAAAAGTAAGAATGGAAGAATTCTTAGATCACGAACCTTTAATGCTTAGTGGTGGTCAAAAACAAAGAGTTGCAATTGCGTCTGCTTTAGCTTTATCTCCGGATATATTAATTTTTGATGAAGCAACAAGTATGTTAGATCCAAAAGGAAAAAATGAAGTAAAAGAAATTATGGTAGAATTAAAAAACACAAGAGAAAAAACAATTTTTTCTATTACTCATGATATGGATGAAATTTTAAACGCTGATAAAGTTATGGTTATGAATAAAGGCGAATTAGTTAAATTTGGTTCACCAAAGGAAATACTATCTGAAAAAGAATTCTTGAGATCTATTCATTTAGATATTCCTTTTGTAGCTCAAATTGAAGAGGCTTTGCAAAACGAGGGGCTTAAAATCTCTGGAAGTGCAAATTTGGAAGAGTTGGTGAAAAATATATGTCTCAAATAAAAAGAATGTCACCAGAACAAAAAGCAAAGGCTTTAGCGGAGAAAAAAGAAAATAAAGTTGAATATAAAATTCATTTGAAAGAATTAAATGAGAAGCAAAAGCATGATAATAAAAGCAGAAAAAAAAGACACAAAGAAGTAAAAAAATTAATTAAAGAAGATAAAAAGAATCAAATCCAATATCAAAAAGAAATCAAAGCGGATATAAAAAAGGATAAAGAATTAATGCCTCAAAGAATTAAGGAAGTTAAGGAGTGATATCTAAGTCAACCAAAAAAAGACTCTTTAGTTAAGAAGGAATTTAAAAGAAAACTTAAGATGGTAAGTCAACCAAAATGAGATTTTAATGGAGAAATTAAATTTGAGTCAGTAGCTTATACATATAGTAAAAACTCTCCATTCGAATTTAGAGCTTTAAATGGAACTGATTTAATTATTGAAGAGAGAAAAATTACAGCAGTAATTGGTATGACAGGTAGTGGTAAATCTACTTTAATACAATTAACTAATGGATTATTAGTAACTGAAACGGGACGAACAAAAATTGGAGACTTTCAAATTCCTGCATCTACTAAAAAAATTAAACAGGTTAAGGAATTAAGAAGGGAAGTAGGATTGGTATTCCAATTCCCAGAGTATCAATTATTTCAAGATACAATAGAAAAAGATATTTCCTTTGGACCAATTAATCTAGGCGCAAATAAAAAAGAAAGTTTTGAAAAAGTTCCTGAATTATTAAAGATGGTAGATCTACCAGTAGATTATGCTAAAAGAAGTCCATTTGATTTAAGTGGTGGTCAAAAACGTAGGGTTGCTATTGCAGGAATTGTTGCAATGGATGGAAATACACTTGTTCTTGATGAACCAACAGGGGGTTTAGATCCTCAAGGTGAAGAAGACTTTATGAATTTATTTAATAAATTAAATAAAGAAAAAAATAAGAGAATTATTATTGTAACTCATAATATGGATCATGTTTTACAAATTGCAGATCAAGTAATTGTTATGCATAAAGGTAAAGTTATTTCAAAGGGAACTCCATTTGAAATTTTCTCTAATAATAAGTTATTAGAAGAAATTGAAATAGAGCCACCAAAATTATACAAACTTGCTCATAAATTAAAAAAAGCAGGTCTTGATGTTACAAAAACTGAGTTTAGATCAGTTGAAGAACTTGCAAAGGCAATAAAATTAGCTGTTAAAGCTAAAAGAAAATAGGTAAGGAGAAATTCAATAATGAGAATGGTATTTGGTAGGTATATGCCCTATAATTCAATAATTCATAAAATGGATCCAAGATTGAAACTATTTATGATTATTTCATTAATTGTTGTTGTATTTTTGCCTATTGGCTATACAGGTTTTGTATTTACAGCAGCTTTTATTTTTATGATGTATATTATAAGTAAATTAAGCTTCAAGATGTTAGTTAAGTTATTTTTTCCAATAATATTTATATTTTTGGTCTTAATTTTAATTAATATATTTATGTTAAAGCCAAAAGGTTTTGAAGATCTAGCAAATGGGGTACATGATACAGGTGCTTATGCTTATGGTTATATTTATAAATGAAAAGCAATTTGTCTTTCAGAAAAAGCTTTATATTCAGCTTTATATATGACAATTAGAATATTTTTAATGATTACTTTAACTACAATTTTAACAGGTACAACACAGCCTTTAGAATTAACATTAGCAATTGAAGATTTATTATGACCTTTAAAATTAGTTGGGATACCTGTATATATTTTTTCAACAATTATTTCAATCGCTTTAAGAATGATTCCAACTTTAATTGATGAAGCAGGAAGAATTATGAAAGCCCAATCTTCAAGGGGAATTGACTTTAAGAATGGAAAATTAATTGATAAGGCTAAATCAATGACCTCTTTAATTATTCCTTTATTGGTATCAGCTTTTCAAAAAGCTGAGGATTTAGCTTATGCAATGGACTCAAGAGGATATGATCCTCATGCCAAAAGAACAAGATATAGACAAGTAAAATTTAGATTTTTAGATGTTATTATCTTTACTGTTGGAATGGGTGTATTTGCAACTCTTATTTGTTATATAAATATCAGTTCATTTCAAAATATGGTACAAATTCCTAGAATTGATACAATTCTATTTTCTTAATAAGTAACAATGTATTATTATTTATTAACTATTGAGTACGATGGAACTGATTTTTGTGGTTGAGCTAAGCAAAATAGACAATTAACTATTCAAGGTGAAATTGAAAAATCTATAGCAAAAGTAGCTAAAAACTCTATATTTAGAATAGTTGGAGCTTCAAAGACTGATTCAGGAGTTCATGCAAATGATCAAAAGGCATGAGTAGAATTAAACTTTAGGCCAAATATTGATGGTTTTTTAAAGGCCTTAAACAGAAGTTTAACTTTGGGTATTCAAGTAAAAGATATGATTCCCATAAGTAAGGAATTTAGAGTTAGAAACTGTAAAGAAAAAATTTATGAATACAAAATAAACTTAGGAAAAAATAATGTTTTTGAAAATAGATATTATTTTTTACCGAAGAATTCATTAAATATTTTAAAATTAAAAGAGGCCTTGAATATTTTTGTAGGTAATCATGATTTTTTAAATTTCTCAGGTTTAAAGACTAATGAAATAGATTTAATTAAAACAAAAAGAAAAATTAACTCAATTGAATGTCATTTGAATAATGATTTATTTTTAATCACTTTTAAAGCAAAGGGCTTCATTAGATATCAAATTCGAATGATTATAGGGGCTTGCATAGCTTACAGTTTAAACAAAATTAGCTTAGAAAAAATTATAAATGTTTTAGAACTAAAAGAAGAAAAAATGCCATATATTGCAAATCCTGAAGGACTTATTTTAAAAAAGATTATTTATTAACTGCTTTTTAAGGTATTATTTATTTAGGTCGGTTATTGTGAACTTAAATACACCAAAAAATGAGTAATAGTTATTTATTAGTTTATCTTTTTTGAATAAGTTTTCTTAACAAGAAGGAAAAGGTATGTAATAAATTTCTTTTACAGTAAGCCGACTAAAATACGTTTTAAACGTATTTTTTTATTTTCTAATTAGATATATTTTTAAAAATTAACTATCAAAAAAATTATTTTTAAATAATTTACAATAATTGCTGAGCACCAAACGTTTGTTATTTTTGTTTAAAATGCTATTATATTTTAAAGAGCAAATTTTGTAGGGGAGTTTATATGAATAGTTGTAATAAAAAAAATGTAAAAAAACTATACCTGTTATTTGTTTTAACTCATTTAACTATTATTTTTGCATCAACTTTTTTTGAATATTCAAATGATAATTTTTATATTGCGATACAAATTACATGAATAATAAACACTGTGATAATTAGTTTAATATGTTTTTGAATAATTATCGAATCAATGGTTATAATTAATAAGCTTAAAAAAAGTTTTATCGGTTTTAAGACATTTAAATGTTTTAAAAGATTTACTTATCTAAATGAGTTTTTTAATTTAATATTAATTACAGTACCAATTTTTATTTCAACCGAATATCAAGCTGTAGAATATTTTTGAGACTCAAATCAAAGTATAATAAATTTAGAGTTCTTTTTAATAGTTTTATTTACTATAATAGTTTTATTTACTTGTGTAATTATTTCACTAAATATAGTTTATGAAAAAATAATAAATAAAATAAAATTAAAAATGACTGAGCAAGTATTTTTTAATTTTTCAAAAATAGTCAAAAAAGAGTCATTTTTTTCAGAATATTCAAATATTACAAAATCTCTATTACAAAAAATTGAGTTGGAATTTGAACCTATTTTCGAGAAAAGTTATTTTGTAGAAGAAGTTGTTAATTGGAAAAAGAGTTTTCATCTTAAAATTTTAAAAAAAGGAGTTACTCCCCCATTAAACACTTTTCAATAAAAAAATAATTATAAATTAATAGGAGGAAAATTAAATATGAAGGGAATTAGACTTTTACTAAAGAATGCTTTTAAGGCTGCTGGAAAAAATAAGCCACAAATTATAGGCTTATCACTTTTAGTTATGTTGGTATCTTTAGTTATATCTGTTTTAGGAGCAACTTCAACTAGAATAGTTGGAGCTTATAATTATTTAAATACACAATCTAATTTAAGAGATTATGTTTTAGATATTAATTTAGAAGATAAAATATTGGAACCTGATGAGAATGGTAAGGATATAAAGGAATGAGAAACTGATAAAAAACTTGTAAAAGATGATATGCTTTATCAACAATATATTATGAATCAAATTGCACTCAAATATGATTTGGATGTATCTTTTACTGAAGCAAGACTAATATCAGGTTTATATGGTAAAAAAGGTGATATTAGAATTAAAGCAATAGCGAAAATTAATTCTGATTTAAATAAGGGTGTAGATAAACTTGTAATTTCAAAAGGAAGATCTTTTAAGGAAAATGCTAAAGAAGTTGTTATTGGTGAATCTTATGCTAAACAAAATGGAATTAAAATTGGTGATATTGTTAGAATTAACTCTGATAAATATGGAAATGATTTATTAGTTAAAAATACACAAGGTAACTCAACTGAGGTAAAACAACTTAACGAAGATTTAAAAAATATGAAGGATGTTCAAACTTTTTTAAATAGTAATAGTTATAAAAACCAGGTTTGATTCGAAGTTGTTGGAATTGGAACATCAGCAGATTTTACAACTCCAATAATGGATGAAACAACAATAATGCCAAACATTAATAATGAGCTTTTAATGTACATGGATCCATCATGAATGGGATATGAAAGTACTGGATATAATTTTACAAAAGTAACAGAAGAAGAAACAACAAAAAGAGAAATTGTTCAAAAAAATATGGCCTCATATATTGTTTCAAATGCAAAAGTAGTTGTCACTTCTGAAAATGATAGAGAAGCCTACATTTCTGTAAAATCAAGTAATAAAAGTAATAATAAACTTTTAGATAATCTAGAAAAAGAATATAAAACTTGAGCAGATATCAAAATAGATAGTAAATATATATTTGCTTCAAATGATCCATTATATAAATTCTCAACGAGAATAACAACATTTAAATCTATTATGACAGGTTATAATTCAATGGCAACAGGATTAATAGTTGTTATAGTTGCTATTGCTGGATTCACAACAGTATTAACAACTAAAAAACAAGTAGAATTACAAAGTAGACAAATTGGATGTTTAAAATCATTAGGATATAAAAAGCGTGAGATTGTTAATAACTTCATTGCACTTCCCCTGATAGTTTCAATTCTTGGAGCTCTAATGGGATATATTATTTCAATATTCATTGAAACAATAATTGTAAATATATTTTCAAATTACTTTAATATTGCTTTCTTTGGATTTAAATTTAATATTGTTTCATTTTGTTCAAGTATTATTGGTTTATGAATAGGTTTAACATTATTGGCATTTATAATTGGTTATTGAACAATTAGATTGCCAGCTCTTACTTTATTAAAGGGTGGAGATGATAAAGTAATTAATAAATTCTCAATGTATATTAAGTCCTTATTTTCAAAAAGAAGTTTTAATCCAAGATTAAGAGCAGCTCTGTTAACGACTTCTTTAGGTAAATTGGTAGGGGTTAGTGCAACTATGCTTTTAAGTGCAACTCTTATTACAACAACAATTGTGGCACCAAAAGTTATGAAAGATAACATGATAGCTACCTTCAATGGAATGAATTATGAAAATATGGTTGAATATACTCAACCAATCGCAAATAACCCATGATCATTTCAAAGAACATATAACCCAAATTGAGATAGTGAAAAAGAGGGTTGAGGGCAATATGACGATGAGATATTAATAAGAAATAGTGGAAATGGAACAGATATTGGGGGACAAACTGGTCCAGCTGGATTTGCAAAAGGTTGAACTGCCTATCCAACTACTGATGGTTATGATCCTATTGCAAAAGAAAATGGAAAAATAATAAATTGAGAGAAAGTTTATTTAGAACTTTTAGAAGGTAAAATAAGTCCTTATTACTATACTTATGATATAGCTAAAAATGATAAATTTTTCTGAACTGAGTTTTCATATTTAAACTGAAAAAATATGTCAACTAAACTACTTCAAAATTTGGACAAAGCCAATGTATCTGGACTTGGAGCGGGTGAAGCACTAAAACAATTACAAGCACAGTGACCAGATTATACTAATTTAGTAAATAATGAATTTACTAAAATGATTAAGGAAAATCCTGATTTAAATGATCTAAAAAAATATGCAAATTTAATGATTAATTTTTATAGCAAATATACTAAAGGATTGAAGTTGAATTACAATAATATGATTGTAGGTGAAGGTGATAATGCATATATTGATCCAAATAAAGCAAAAAATAATATGAATGATATTATTAAAAATGATTATAAGGGTGGATTTTTAAAAGCAAAGGGTGTAAATGATTATTGATTTAAAGGTCAAGATTTAAGTTCTGATAAATTAACAAGTTATATGCAAATTGATGAAAGTGAAACAGCACAATTTACATTTAAATGAAAAGATGAAGATTTTATAAATCCAATAAATATTGATAAGCAAGATATTAATAATCTAGAAGAAAAAGATAAGCAAATGCTTAAAAATTTAAATACAGCTTTAACATTATGATTTGGTTCTGTTATTGATGGAAGAATGGGTTTAGCAGTATTACAAACAACTTATACTAGATCTCCTTATTTTGTTCAAGAATATATGAAAAATGCAATAGAAAATAATGAAAATTATAATATTACTTTTAATTTAATTCCATATGATAATACTAAAGATGAAATTGGAACTATGCTTAATACTGCTTTTTTAACTAAAACTGGAAAAACAGAAAATGCTAAAATATTTGGAATTAATAATAATTCAAAAATGGTCTCTTTAAAAAATAAAAAGGGTGCAGATTTAAATGAAGTAGTATTTTCTAAAAATTACAGTAATAAAATACCCTTAGTAATTAATGAAAGCTTTAATAAAAAAATTGGCAAAGAAGTAGGTCAAACTATTTCACTTAAAGTTTTAAGGGAAATGTTGACTAAAGAAAATAAAGTTTTAAATTTAGAAAAAGATATTAAATATGGTCATAATATAGTTAAAAATGAAAAACTTAATTTTAAAGAATTAAGAACTCAATCAACTTATGGATATTATACTAATGGGGGTATATATGCAAATAACTCAGCAGCTTTAGCTAGTACTGGTGGTGTTGACTCTTCATCTATAGGGGGAATTAACATAGCAGCCAAATATGCTGATAAAGCAACAAACCCTATTGATATTTATAAATCATATAAGAATGGAGAAGTTAAAATAAACTCAAAATATGATAATGTTGAATTTATAATAGCAGGAGTTCAAAACGGTTATGGTCAACCACAAGGGTGAATCTCAAATGAAAATGCAAATGAAATTATGCAATATGATCAGGTTAAAAAATACAACTTTGAAAATTGATTTGCAAGAGAATATCCACAAAAAAACCCACTATACAATTTTGAAAAATTCTCGAATGGTGATGAAGAAAAAATTCAAGGTGTTACATTAGAAGAATTCATACAAGAAGTTTATGATGGGAAAAGAACATATGAAGACTTTATAGCTAATGTACAAAGAAGTAAAGAAGGATCAAGTTGAAGAAATATGAATCAACTTTATGAAAATTTATATCCTGTATTTAATTATAAGTATAGTTATGATAACAATATTGTTGACTTAACTCAGGGATTCTCGGTATCATCAAAAATTGGTGACTTTAGTTCAGTTGGTTTAAATGGTAGTTTTGAAACAATTTCTGTACCTTGTCCAGAAGAAAATTCTACAAGAGATGATGAAAATCAATGTACAACAGTTGATCCTGAAAAATTTAATCAAGGTTATGGAATTGGGACACTTTCAACAATGTTACCAAAAGAACAAACTAGACAAATATTAGGTCAAGTTACTGACTTAATAAACTTAATTATTATTATGTTTATAACAATAGCAATTATTGTTTCTGCAACAATTATTCTTTTAACAACAAGTTTAATTATTTTTGAAAATAAACAATTTATTGCAACAATGAAAACACTAGGATATTCAAATTCATATGTTGTAAGACAAATTTTAGGAATGTATATACTGCCAATTTTAATTATGTATGTCATTGGTTTTATAGCAGGATGATATATCTTTGTAATAATAGCTGATTTCTTAGCTTTAAATACTGCATGGGTTTTACCAGTAAATTTCTCACTGTGATTGCCATTTACAGTATTTGCAGTTATTGCAACAATTTATATAGTAACTTTTGCAATTGGATGAAAAAATATTCAAAAAATTAATCCATTGGAAGCTTTGAAAGATAATGATTAAAAATTAATCTTATATATTTTTATATATAAGATTTTTTTTATTTTTTAGAGGACATAAATTATAGGTACTTATTTCTTAATAAAAACTATTGTGTAAATAAAAAATATTAAATTAATATTATTCTAGGTTAAAATTATTTTGAGGTGCTTTATGAAAAACCATAACAAGGCAGAACGTATTAATATTTATTTAGCAAATCTTAGTGATCGAATAAATCTTAATATGAAATCTTTTATTGAAATAGGACATAATTATAGTATTCCTGAAATAACTGTTAGAAGGGATATTAAATTTCTTGAAAAAATGGGATATATAAAAACTCATATGGGTTTAATTAATTTCTTTAGAAATAAGGACTATGAAATTACTAGAGCTGAAAAGTTGCAAACAAATAAAGAAAAGAAACAAAAAATTTCTATCAAAGCAAATGAAATAATTAACTCATCTGAAATATTTGTAGGTCCAGGAACAACTTGCGAAACTTTTGTAAGATCTATTACAAAAACTATTGAAGTTTTATATACCAATGGAATGGAAATAGCAAGGATAGCTAACAACTCACCAAATGTTAAAAATGTTGTTATAATTGGTGGTAGGTTAAGACCACAATCCACTGCAATGTGTGGTTCAATTGCTAATCGAACATTGGAGAGCTTAAAATTCTCTCAATCCTTTATAACTGTAACTAATCTTGATAAAAATTTATATCTCTACAATAATCATGAGGATGAAGCAGAATTTGTTAATAATTTGATTAACTTAACAAATGAAACCATTTGTTTGATAGATTCAACTAAAATTAGCAAAGTTGAAAAGGGAAATTTAATATGCAATATTGAAAGAATTAATACTTTAGTCTTAGATGAACCTTTAGAAAGAGACTTACTAAACAAAATTTCCAAAACTACAAAAGTTGTTTAAAATGATAAGAAATGATAATTTTTTATCATTTTTTATTTTCCTGTGTTAATCTTTAAGTGGAAAGGAAAGTATAAATGAACAAAATTATAGTATATATAAATAATAGAATAGATAAAGAGTATGAGAATTTTTTATTAGAAAATATTAAATCAAAAAACTTTGATATTACATTTCAAAAGGAGGTCAATATATTTAATGACTTAAATAAACTAAGCGATAATTTAAGTCAAAAAAAAATAGATAGAGTAATTGTTATTGATGATTTTGGAACTTTACCTTTTATGATTATGGCTCAAAAAAAAGCAGTTATAGTAGCTCAAATATCAGATTATCATTCTGGGAAAATGACAATTCAACATAATAATTCAAACGTCTTATCATTAGGCTTTTCTATAATAGGTAAAGAGAATATGTTAAATATAATTGATGCATATCTAAGTGCTACTTTTGAAGCTGGAAGACATATGGTAAGAATTAATATGTTAGAAAATATGTTGGAGGGACAATAAAATGAGAATTGCAATAGGATGTGATCACATTGTTACAGATATTAAAGATAAAATAATTGAAATGTTAAAAGATAGTAAAATTGAGGTAATTGATTGTGGAACTAATGATTTTAAAAGAACTCATTATCCAATATATGGTCATCAAGTTGCTGTAAATGTAGTAACAAAAAATGCTGACTTTGGAATTGTAATTTGTGGAACTGGAGTTGGAATTACAAATAGTGCTCAAAAAGTTAAAGGGGCAAGAGTAGTTCTTGCTAAAGATGTTTTGACAGCTATTGATGCTAGACAAAAATATGATGCAAATGTTGTTGGTTTTGGAGGTCGAATTATTGGTATTGGTTTAATGTATGAGATTATTGAAAGTTTTATCCAAGCTAAGTATCTAGGTAAAAATGATGCTTTAATTAATCAAATTAATTCAATTGTTGAAAAAGAAAATTACGATAGTAAAATTTTTGATGAAGAAAAACGCAAGTGAGATCAGGGATTTTATAATTAACTACTACTAGTAGGGGGTAGAAATAAATGATAAGTAGTTATGCTCTAGCAATTGACCTTGGGGGCACAACAGCTAAATGTGCCCTAATTTATAATGAGAAAATTATTGACAGAATTATTATAAAAACTAAAAAGAATGAGATTTTAGAAAATATTTATATTAATATTTTACCTCTTTTGGAAAAAAATAAATTGGAGCAAAGTGATCTCATTTTTATAGGCATTACAATTTGTGGATTAATTGATTACCAAAAAGGTATTTCTATTTGAGCAGGAAATTTGCAATGAAACAATTATAAAGTAATTGATAAATTAAGAGAGCTATTTAAAATAGAAAATATATATATTTTAAATGATTCAAAATCTGCTACTTATGGAGAGTATGTAAAAGGTATTAATAAAGAAAAGAGTAGTATGCTATTATATACAATTGGAACCGGACTTGGTGGAGGAGTAATTTTAAATCATGAGTTATATTTTGGCAATAATACAAGATTGGCAAGTGAACCAGGTCATAGTGGAGGATTCCAGAATAAATATCAATGTAATTGTAATTTATTAGGATGTATTGAAGGTTTAAGTAGTGCAACAGGAATTGAAAGAGAGTTAAATAATAATTATGCGTATTTTTCAAAAAGGTTGAATACTCAAAAAGATTGAATTGAAATTAAAGATATTTATAATTTATTTCAAATTAATGATAAAAAAACAATTAATATTTTGAAGTCTAGTTTAACACCTTTAGCTAAACATATTGCAGTTTCTTTACACTTAATGGATTTTGAAATTATTGTTATTGGTGGGGGACCTTCAGCATTAGGAAAAAATTTAATAACTATTATTAAAGATATATTAAAAGACTATTTACTTCCAAGTTTTTATAAAAAGTTAGATTTAAGAATAGCAAAATTAGGAAATGATGCTGGAATTTGAGGAAGATATTATTGATCAAAAGAAAAGTTTAAAAATGATTATCCAATATAAATTATTGTATTTTTAAATTGTTATTAAATATTATGGTTTTTTATAAGAAAGGATAAAGTTTAGTGGAGGAAAAAAATAAGAACAAAGTTGATAGTAATAAAGTGCTTGTTCTAAAAGATGTTACAAAAAAATTTGGGGACATCCTAGCTTTAAAGGGTGTAAGTTTAAATGCCTATAGAGGAAAGTGTATGGGAGTTCTTGGAGAAAATGGAGCTGGAAAATCTACATTAATGAACATAATATCAGGAGTCTATAAAAAAACTAGTGGTTATATGGAATATAACTTTAAGAAATATGAACCCAGAAATATTAAAGAAGCAGAAAATAATGGAGTTATCATAATTCATCAAGAGTTAAGTACTATTAATGAAATGACAGTAATGGATAATATTTTTTTAGGATCAGAAATTAAAAGTAGATTAGGTTTTATTAAATTTAAAGAGCAAGAAAAAATTATTAATAAAATATTTGAAGAACTAAAAATATATATTAGTCCATATCAAAAAATTGCTACATTATCCATTGCTGAACAGCAATTAATTGAAATTACAAAAGCAGTTATTAGAAATGCAAATGTAATTATTATGGATGAACCAACTTCCTCATTATCAAATAGTGAGACAATGAAGCTCTTTGAAATTATCAAAAAAATGAAAAAACAAAATAAGGCAATTATTTATATATCTCATAGATTGCAAGAAATTCCAATAGTATGCGAATATATGACAATAATTCGTGATGGTAAGTTTATTAATGAATATAAAGTTGGAGAGATTAGTGAGAATGAAATCATTGCTAAAATGGTTGGAAGAAATATAAAAGAAAAATTTCCTCAAAAAATATTTGCAAAAAAAACAAAAATCTGTTAAATAAAAAATGTTCAAAGTAAATTAGTTAAAAATATTAGTTTTGATATTTTTAAAAATGAAATCTTAGGCTTTGCTGGATTAGTAGGAGCTAAAAGAGCGGAGTTATTTAAAACAATAATTGGTCAATTTAAAAGCTCAAACTTAGAAATGACTTTTGATAATAAGAGTGTCAATTTTAAAAGCCCATCAGATGCAATCAAAGCAGGATTTTATTATGTCTCAGAGGATAGAAAAGTTGATGGATTGTTCTTAAATTTTAATATTAAATTTAATATGGCAATTTCATCACTAAATAAGTATAAAAATAAATTTACAAGACATATCTCTGGATGAAAACAGAATGAAGACTCCAATTATTTTTTAAAAAAGACTTTGCTAAAAACACCAGATATTTTTAGAAATGTATCCACACTCTCGGGAGGAAATCAACAGAAGGTTTTGATAGCAAAAGCACTTAGTGCAAACCCAAAAATAATAGTTTTTGATGAACCTACAAGAGGTGTTGATATAGGAGCTAGAAAAGAGATTTTATGATTTAATTTTGGAATTTAAGAAGCAGTCAAATGGAGCTGTTATTATAATTTCAAATGATCTACCTGAAATAATCGGCCTATGTGATTCTGTAATTATTATGAAAAATGGAGTTATTACAAAACAATTAAATAATAATTTATCTCAGGAAGAGATTCTAAAATATGCAATTTAGTAAAGGAGTGAAAATGTGATTGATCCTTTTAAAAACAATTTAATAGAAAATGCAAAAGTTACTATTGAACAAAATTATAATAAGGATATAAATTTTTTAGAGAATTATAAATTAAAAATTATTAATAAAAGGTTAGACAATATATTTAATATATCTTATATTGTTAATAATAATGTAATAGCTCAGGAAGAAAAAATAAAAAAATTTTATAAAGAATATAATCAAATAATTGAAGAGCTTGAAATACAGTTACAAGATAAAATAATTGAGCAAGTTGAATTTGAGAAACTATGTAAAGAAAGTTTAGAAAAGTTCAATAGCTATTATCATAATAAAATTGAAAAAATAAATGCTAAGATAAAAAAATATAGGGAGAAAAATGAGAATTTAATTAATCTTAAAAAAAAGAATTATAAATTAAAAAATAAGGTTTTTACTGAATTAATTGATAAAAAAATATTAAAGGTAAATATTAAAAAAAATAAAAAAATAGAAAAATTAATTTTACCTAATAATAAAATTATTGTAGAACTTGAAAATAAGTTAATTAAAAAGAAGAAGAATAAACTACTAATTAGTAAGGAGTATCAAACTATTGTTGATATTAACGAGGACTTAAAAAATGGAAAAATTGGTCAGATTAAATTCAATCAACAAATGGAAATATTAAATCCTCAATTAGATAATAGAATTACTAAAATTGAAAATACTCAAACTTTTAAAATTAGAAAATTTAATAAGTCTGTAAAACTAACCAACACAAATAGTCATTGAAGAAGAGAAAAAATAAAAGAAGGTTTTATTACTTTATTAAATCAGTCAAAATTAGTACTTTTAATATTAATTATTTCTATTGTAGCAGGTTTATCAAATCCTTATTTTTTTACAGAAAGAACTTGAGTGAACTTACTAACAAACAATTTAGATTTACTATTGGTAGCTTTTGGTATGACTTTAATTATATTAACGGGAGGGATTGATCTTTCCGTTGGATCAGTTTTAGCTTTTTCAGGGGCGATTACTATTAAGCTATTAGAGGCAAACTTAACTATTTTTTTAGCCATAATTATTGGTCTACTAGCTGCTTGCTTATTTGGATTTATTGCAGGTTTCTTAATTAGTTTTGTAAAGTTACAACCTTTTATTGTAACTTTAGTATTAATGCTTTCATTACGTGGTGCAACAGCTTTATTATTAGAATCAAAAGCAACTGCATTGCCACAAGATACTTTACAGTGAATTACTCAACCAGTAATTGGCAAAATGCCCTGAAGTTTTTTCATAGGATTAATAATATTTGTAATGCTTTTTATCCTAATGAAATGATATCAATATGGAAGATATGTTTATGCAGTTGGGGGTAACGAAAAGGCTGCATATTTATCAGGTATTAAGACAAATTTTATTAAGACTAGTGTCTATGTTTTTTCAGGAGCCCTAGTTTATTGTGGAACGTTGATTTATATTAGTAAATTAAATTCAATCTCACCTACATCTGGAAATCAACTTGAACTAGATGCTATAGCATGTGTTGCTCTTGGGGGAACATCTCTATTAGGTGGTAAAGGTGGAATATCCAAAACTTTAATCGGATGATTTGTAACTTGTGTTTTAAATACAGCTATGAATATGATTGGTATTGATAGTTATTGACAAATGATTGTTAAGGGAGTGATTATTTTAATAGCAGTAGTATCAGACAAACAATTTAATATTGTATCAAAAATGGAAAGAATATATTTAAACTTTAGATTTAAATTATATGGAGGATAAAAGATATGAAAAAATTACTAGCCATATTAGGTTCAACTGCAATAGCAAGTTCAACTACTTTAGCAGTTGTAGCTTGTGGAGATTCAAAAGGAGTTATTCAATTAATTATTCCAGAAGATCCAAATGCTTTTTGACAAGATTTATTAGATACAGCTAATAAATATGTATCAACAAATGATGAGTACAAAAATAAATATAAAGTAAAATGAACATCTTCACAACAAGATTCAAGTAAAGAGTTAACTAATACAAAAAATGCTGTAGATGCAGGAGCATTAGCAATAATAATGGCACAAAATAATCCTACTCAAAGACAAGCTGCTAAATATGTAATTCAAAACAATATTCCTTTAGTAGCAGTAAATATCCCATTTGCAAATGATTTAAAAGATGGAGAAAAACCAAATTTTCAAGTATATCAAGATGCTGAAGAAGCTTCAAAAAAAATGGGAAATGAGATTTTTGACTTATTGACTAAAAATGGTGTAATAGCAAATGAAAATAATAAACTAAAAGTCTTTGAAATTTGAGGGGATCCATCAACTCCAACTGCACAAGGAAGACATAAGGGATTTGCCGATACAAGTCAATATGATTATTCATGATTTAAGGGAGATAATACTGCTCCTATTAATGGTGAAGGTGTCAACGGAATGTATTTGGAAACAACAGCAAATAAATTGGTTTCAGATAATATAACTGAAATTACAAAAAAGGCAGATATAATTTATGCTCACTCAGATTCTATGGCAAGAGGAGCATTAGCTGCTTTAAATAAAAGTGAGGAAGGTAAAAAATGATTAACTCCAGAATATGATGAAAAAACTGGAGAAATTAAAAAACTAGGAGGGGTAATTGTTGGATATGATTATGATTCAATTTCAGTTAATCAAATCTCAAATTGAAAAGAAAAACCAACAGAAAATATCTTTGCTACAATTCATATGTCATCTTCAGAATTAGCTAAAAAATCTATGACAAAAGCTATTCAAGAGATTGAAAACAATAATTCCAATAAGGAAAAAAATAGTATGGAAAAAATTGATGTCAATGTAATATTCCCAGACTACTTTAAAAAGGCTTAGTTATTTAAAGTAATAAACTTAATAAAATCCTCTATTATTAGAATTGAATTTTAATATTCTCTATACAGAGGATTTTTTTAATAAATTTGAATATAAAATATTTATATAATAATCCTATAAATCAATAGCATGAGAGAATTAAGAATGAATTTAAGATAGAAACTAAATACTATATATTATTAGAGTCTAAAAATAATATCAAGTATCAAATAACAAAATATATTGTAGAGTCAATAAATATTAACAAATATCCAACTATTATTAAAGTTAGTAATCAGAAAAGATTTATATGCAATAAATCTACCAAAATTAAAACCATTTTTAGCAAAATGTGGTTCTTCTGGTTTTATTAGGTTTTGAGAATCTATTGGATGGAGCCCTTTTCTTAGGATTAATAACTATTTTAATTGCATGTATATTTACATGCTTAATATACTCTGAAAGACAAAATGAATATAAGATATTTAAAAACCTTACAAGTAAGTTAAAAAAATTAAT
The DNA here is from genome assembly GCF_964030865.1 of Spiroplasma endosymbiont of Dioctria linearis. Lineage (NCBI taxonomy): Bacteria > Bacillati > Mycoplasmatota > Mollicutes > Entomoplasmatales > Spiroplasmataceae > Spiroplasma > Spiroplasma endosymbiont of Dioctria linearis. The sequence goes on from NZ_OZ034984.1 coordinate 1,181,100, forward strand.
GATTTAAAATTAAATTTTTAAACTGTTGAGGACTTTTCAAAAGATAATAAAATTATAGAATTAGAAATTATAAAATTACAAGCACCAAAAAATAAACTTGATAGAAATAGAGTAAAAAAATTATTTAATAATAAGTTTTTAAATATGAAATATATTGAAATAGAAGTCATGTTAAAAGAGAAAATATTAAATTATAATAAAAAACTTGATGTATTAATAAATATTATTTACTAAACTTAGAAAATAATAATGAAGATATTGGCATAAAAAAAGACTCTATTAAAAAAAATATAATAAATGGAATTTCAAGTTTAAAAAACAATTACATAAGTTATTTTTAATTAATTAAACTTAAAAAATTGAAATTACTATATAGGTTACTACAAGTTAAATGCTTGTAGTTTTTTATATCAAACGAAAAACTTCTTTTTGTATCTTTCTTGAGTTCCATTACCAAAGTCATCTCTATCAACATAAATAAAACCGTATCTCTTTGTTATTTCAGCTGTTCCAGAACTTATTAAATCAATAGGAGCTCAAGAACAAAATCTATTACTTCTGCACCATCATTATTAGATTCTTTCATCTCTAAAATATGACTTTTTAAATACTCCATTCTATAATCGTCTTTAACTGTTTGATTTATAAATTTATCTTGATATCTAAATCCATTCTCTGCTATAAGTATTTTTTATTATATCTATCCCAATAATTTATAATTGATGAATATATGCCAACGGGTCAACACTTCATCCTCATTCATTGGCTTTTGATTTAGGATTAGTCATGTAAGACTCTGATTTAAAGTTGTGATTTTATGATTAACTACTTTTGAAAAATAGTAAGAATTGGTTAAATAATCCATTGGATTATTTTTTATTAAATTCAGTTCTTCTGTAGTTCAATTAATTTTAATATTATTTTCAATAAAGTAGTTTATAGCATTTTTTTGATACTCTCCTCTAAATTGAACATCTGTAATTTAATACTCTTGTCTATTTTTTAAATAAAGAGTTTAATATTGTTCGGATCACAATTTAAGGGGTGTTATGACCATCGACTACCATTGTTTCTATTTGCATATTTGAATTTATAACTCTGGCCATTTCTTTAACCTTTGCACATATCACTATTTGGTTATGTAATGCATTAAATCTTTTCTGATCACTTACTTCTCCATTCTTGTCATCTGCTATTCCAAATGAGCCAAATAAAACAACGTGGAATAAATTAATCTGATTTATAACTATTCAATATTTAATTTTATCTTTAAAAGTTTCTAATAGAACTTTAGCAAATCTTTCAAAATATCTAATTACCTTTTTTGAAAAAAAGCTTTATTCTGTAATAGTTAAGTGAATTGGTAAATCATAATGATATATTGAAGATATGGGTTCCATTCCATTTTTTATTATTTCATCCACTAAGTCAATATAAAAACTTAGTCCTTTTGCATTAACGACTTTTTTATTGCCCTTTGGAAAAAGCTTTGACCAACTAAATGAGAATCTAAAGCTTTTAAAACCAATTACTTTTAAAAGTTTTAAGTCATCTTTATAAGTATTAAAAAAGTTAATTCCATATCTCTTTGGATAATATAAATTATTATTTTTTATCTTTTCTTCAATTTCTTTAAGTGTATTTGAGTTTTTCTTAAAAGATTCTCCAATGCTAATCCTATTTGGATTTTTTTATAATAAAAAATTAAACTTGCTTTTAACTTTTTATGTTGTTAAAATTAAAAAAATAGGAGAGATTAAAAATGTTAAAGATAAGAAAGCTTAGTAAAACTTTAATAAAAAATACCTTTGTATTATCTTTACTTTTATATTTTTATTTGTCTACAATCTCTGAATTTGAAGTTTTTTTAAGTAATAAAGCAAATATAATTTTTAATAGTTTTAACGTTTTTTTAAATACAATATTTATGTTTATTTTACTTCTTGTTCTAACAATTGAATTTAGTAAATTTATGTATTATATTGAGATAAATATAGGTAATACTAAAAATCTAAAATGAGTAATTAAAAGAGATAATTTAGTATCCTTATCTAAATTAGCTGTTTTAACTTTTCCCTTTGCAGTTATTTATTTAGTTAAATTTTTTACAAAACAAACAAGTGTATTAGAGTTTGAAATTATAATTTTATTTTATGCATCAGCTGCAGTTCTTTTAATCATTACTTTAATTACTATGTATATTGCTTATAGTTTTATTGTAAAAAGAAAATGAATTAATACTTATGAAAAAGAGTATAACTTTTTAATTGAATCAATTTATTTTAATTCAATGTTCCTTGATATTTTAAATTTTGATCAAGATAATTACTTTACTGAATTAAAAAAAGAAATTGATATATTTTTAGCAACTAAAAATGAAGAAAATAATATCTTATTTAATCATCACTTAGCAGTATTTCTAAATGATACAAAAAAGGCAACAACTCCACCTCTAATTTAATATATTTATTTGAAAAGCTATTTATTAGCAAACTATTTAAATAGTAATTTTTATTATACTCAATTTATATTTTTATGATATAAGAGTAATTTTTTAAATACCAAAATATATTAAATAAGGAGAAAAAATATATGAAAAAATTATTGACAATATTAGCTGCAACAAGTTTGTTTGCAACTTCATCAATATCAGTTGTAGCATGTGGGGGAAATGTTGGTAAAGGTGGCGAAGACGATACTCTTCCAAATGCAAATTTTGAATTAGATAAAAAAAATATTGATATTTATAGTAATGAAGTTGGTTATATAAATATAACTAACTGAAGTATTTTAAATAGTAAATCAAAACCAAGTGTATTTACTTATAGTGAAGATGGTATAGTTCAGGTTACAAAAAGTTTAAAAGGGGATCAGCTTGTAATTACACCATTATCACAAAAAGTTGGTTCGGTAAAAATAACAGTAGCTTCTGAAGTTCATTCAGTTGAAATAACAGTAGAGGTCAAAAAAATAGAGCAAGAATCAAAATTTAAGTTAGAAAAAAACTCTTTGAGTATGAAAACATCCTCATCAAGTTACATTAAAATTACCAATTGAGATGCTCTAGAAGAAAGTGCGAAACCAGATAAATTTGAATTTGAAAATGAAGGATTGGCAAGTGCCTCTTTAGATAGTGCAAATAAAAGAATTAAAATAGAAACAAAATCACAAGTGGCTAATAATTTAAAATTAATAGTCACTTCAAAAGATAATAGTCATTTTGAGGAAGTTCTAATTACTATTGAAGCTTCAAAATTTAATTTAGCTCAAGAAGGTTTAATTTTAAATATAGCTGCAGGAAATATGCATAATGGTTTAATTGATTCAAGTATTGCTGTAGGAAAAGAAGGTTTCACAATAACTGATGAAGCCATTATTAATGGATTTAATACTATGAACAACTCAAATATAGACCAAGAAGAGTTAGAAATTGATAGAGAAGGAGAAGGTACTACAGAGGGTAATAATGGAATTGGAACTTCTGTAATTATAAGAGCAAAAGCAAATAGTGAAGTTGTAGAAGGCGAAACACTTTTATTACTTAATCAAAATATTGATCCAAATGAGTATTTTGCAAATAAAAATTTGGGAGAAATTAGATTATTTGCAGGAGCTTATAATAGACTACCTGAAGTATTAGAGTCAAAAGATGTTATAAGTTTAGGAGCAATTATTTTCGAACAAGTTGGTGCAAAAAACACTCAACTAGAATATGTAAAAGCGAACTTTATACAAAATCTTGGAGAAGCTGGTAAAGCAATTATGCAAAATGCCAAAACTACAGCAACTACTTTCCAAATTACAAATATGCCAACTCTTGGAGGAATATTTAAAGAGGGTATAAATGTAGAATTTACATATAAATTTGTATTAGAAGATAGAATAACATTATTTGAATCTTTACCAGAAAATAAAAAAGTACTTGTGGATGCAGATAAATTGAATGATAAATCTAAATCAGCTCAAAGAGGAGCTAAGGAGCAAATTTATAATCAGTTAAGTGAAAAATTTAAAAATGAGATTAGTTTAAATCACTTTATTGAATTTACAAATATAATTTTTGATACCTATGAAGTTATATCTCCTGGAATAATTTCAACTAGTATTCCAGTAGACTTTAAATTTGATGTATTACCTGGTTCAGATAAATTATATGCTCATGATGGTGCTGCATGAAATGGTTATATTAATGCCAGCGGATTGGCAGGTACTGCAACTGGTGGGGGTAATTTAGAAAAATATGAAGACAATAAAAAGTTTGATGAAAAATATACAGCAGGAATGGGTGGATTTACTATTGGTGGATCTACTAGTGGGAATTTTTATCAAGGGCATAATATTATGGAGTTAAATCAGAAATTAACTACTCCAATTGAATATCAAACAGTTAAGGAAAAAGAAACTAATAGTTTAAACTTTAGTTTGAAAAATATGAAATCTGAATATAAAGTTACAGTCCAATCAAGTGATTCAAGTGTAGCGTCTGTAAACTTAATAGAGAATGGAAATTATCAATATGTTATTGAACTTACAGGGAAGAAAAAAACTGGTGGTTTTTTAGGATCAAAAGAACCTACTATTAGTATTAAAGTTAATGGATTTACAACACATACATTTAAAGTAAAAGTAAACTAAGAAAATGAGAAATCAAAAACCATTTTTTAAAAATTCTTTTAAAAACTTATTAAGAAATAAAATTCAATTAATTACAATTATTGTTCTAGTCTTTTTAACATCTTTTGTATTTACTTTATCTTATTCTTCTACTAGTAGAGTTGAAAGATCTTATGAGAATTTTATTTCTGAAAAAAATAGTAACATCCATGACTTAGTAATTGATTTATCAAATGCTTCATATATTAATGATTTTGAAAAAGATTTGTTTAGTAAAAATATTTCAAATTCTGAGGTTAGAGATAATTTATTAATAACATATTTACAAAATAAATTAGGAGACTCAAATTTGGATTTTGAATTTGATAGAGTTGAGTCGAGAATTACAACTTTATCTTCAAATAAGACATTAAAAGTTTTTGCCCTGAATCCAGAACAAAAAGTTGATAAGCTTGTAGTTAGTAAAGGAATGAGTATTGATACTTGAAAAAAATATACTCAAGCAACTAATATAAATACAAAGAGATGAGTATATATTAATGAACAATTTGCAACTGCAAATAATATAAAAATAAATGACATAATTAGATTACAAGATGATAACTATGGAACAAGCATTTTAGTAAAAGATAGTGAAAAAAGAGAAGTTGATTTCAATCTTTATGAAAAAATAGATATTAACTCTTGAATTCATAACACTGAATATGCTAATGAAAATTGATTTCAGGTTGTTGGTTTTGGTTCAAGTGCTGATTTCTCAACTCCAATAATTAATGAAGCAAAGCCTTTACCAAACACAAAACAAGAAGGTCTTGTATATATTGATCCATCACATTTAGGTCTTAAAAATATTTATTATCAGAGTGTATACTCTGAAAACGAATTTAATCTTTCAAATTATGAAAGTCAAAAAATTTGATATACAGATAGCGAAATAAAAAATGAAGAGATAATATCAGCTTCTTCAAATTTAGATAAAGAAGTTAGTTTTGTTTTAAAATTTAAAAATAATAAAGATATTAAAAACTCAACTATTTTAATTAATGAGTATCTAACTAACTTAGATAAAGCAAAAGAGATTGAATTATATGCTGGATATGAAAATACTATAAATAGAGACATACCAATAGCAATTTCAAGGGGAGATATTAAATACAAATTTAGTAATAGAACACAAATGCTACTTTTAACAATTAAGTCCTATAAGACTTTTAGTTATATTATTATGTTAGTAACTTTATCTATTGGAATTGTTATGCTAGTAATAATGTTAAATAATCAAATAAAAAAATCGTTTGGTCAATCTGGAGTTTTATTATCTTTAGGATATAAAAAATCCTCTTTAATTTGAGCAAATGGACTTTACCCCTTAGTTATTTCTATTACTGGAGGATTACTAGGTTATATTCTTGGAATGAGTATGCAAGAATTAGTAATTGGTTTAACAAATAACTTCTTCTCAATAAAAATGGAAGTATTTAGTCTTTCTTGAGAATCAATAGTTATTACTGTATTTGGAATGTTTATATTCTTGGAAATAGTTACTCTAATTACTTATTTCTATATGTTTGATAAATATACACCTTTGCAAATGATAAATTTTGAAAGTAGAAGCTCTACAAATAAATTTAAACTAGCTATTAAAAAAACTTTAACAAAGGGTAGAAAATTTGATGGTAGATTTAAAGGAGCAATCTTATCGGGTTCAATTTTAAAATTACTTTCAGTATTTTCTGTAATGTTAGTTTCTTCAAGTTTAATTACAATAGGAGCTATCATGCCAAATGTTTTACATGAGAATAAGGATAAAACATATTTAATTAATGGTTTTGATAATCAGATTGAATATCAAAATCCTATCTATAATTCTCCAACAAGTTTTTATAAGACATATAATCCTTATAGCACAATGAAAGAAGATTTAAATGAGTCTAAAAATGTTTTTGATATGTTTTTACAAAATAATGTATCAGAAAAAATATATAACCCATCAATTGATGTTGGATCATTAAATGATATGACATATAAATCAATTGATATTGATTATTTGAAAAATGATAACTTAACAATTGAGTTAGAAGATATGCCACAAGATGTAAAAAATAATTTTTATAAAACAGTTATATTTAATCTTTGATCAGATTTAAAAAATTTCAACTTAGATAAATATTGAAGTAAGCAAGCTATAATAGAAATTTTAGCAAGTGATTCAAAGTCAAAAGACAATATAGAAGATTTAGAAAAAATAAGACAATTTTATTTAAAATATAAAAACGCGATGGGTTTAGATAATAAAAGAAAGGGTTATATTATTTCTAATGGAACAAGGTTGGATAATAGAGGAGGACCTGCAGAAGTAGGCAAACCTATGATTAGTGAAGCTGATTATTACGCTGCTTTTGGAAGAAGTTTTACTTTTACTCAAGTTGATGTTACTTCAATAGGGCAAATAAAAAATGATGAACCTTTTGAAAAATCTCTTTATGATTATATTGATAAAGAGAACTGAACTGAAAAAAGATTAGCAACTATTGTTCCAATTTATAATTGAATAATAGCTTACTTTTTTAATAATTTACAGCAAGCATTTTTGCAAGGAATTTATAATGATTCCCCAGCTTTAATTAAAAAAACTATTGAAGAAGAATATAAAAAAGAAGATGGAAATTTTAATGTTACTTTTGGATTAATTCCTTATGATGACAAAAAAGAAGATTTAGGAATATATTTAAATGGTTATTTAAAAAATCAAAGTCTTAAATTGTATGGAATTAAAGAAGATAATAAAACTCAAATTTTACAAGATAGTAACAAAAAAGATTTAAAACAAGAGTTATTTAAGACTAATGATTCAATCTTAATTAATCAATCGCTTGCCAAAAGATTGAAACTAAAAGTTGGTGATAAAGTAAACATAAGTCATATAATGACAGCTTTAAGTTATGAACAAAATTTATTAGATATAGAGAGTTGAGATTCATCTTCTATGAGTGCTACTTCAAAAGAAGATGATTATACTTCGTCTAAAAATTTATATACTACTTCAATGTTAACTGATGATGGAAGAGGATGAAAGAACTCTTTAATTAGTTCTGAAATTGATAAACGAGTATATAAATCAAATATTGATTTTAGTAGTCCTAGTTTAGTAGGAGCAAATGCTATGTCAAAAAATATTGCTAGTGGAAAAGTATCAACCAAAAATTTTGAAAAAGATTTTGAATATACAATATCAGGAGTTGTTGATCAATATGGTAATAATAAAGCATGAATTAATAATGAGAGTGCAAAAGTAATTTCAAATTATAATAAGACAGAAGAATTGCTTTTTAGATTGTTTATAAAGGAATGAAGTAATCCTAAAAATCCAGATGCACAAATAAGTAAATTAGTAAATTGAATTAAAGAAAATGAAAAGCAAAGCGATAATTTAATGCTACTTCAAGACTTTAAAAAATTTACATCTCAACCAGAAAATAAAATGTATGCAAAACTATTTGAGTCCCAATATCCTTTGTTTAATTATAAAAGCTCTTTTGATAGTAGTTTTACTGATATTTCAAAAGGGGTTTCAACACAACAAAAGTATGGTGATTATTCAATGATTGGTTTAAATGGAGGTAGTGACAATATTACTTCTTATACTGGCCATTCAACTAGTTCTATTGAAAATGCTTTAAAAGTAGATGAAGCTTTAAAAGTTATAAATAGAATTAATAGTACAGTTGATATGATAATTTATTTTGTTGTATTTATCACAATTTTTCTAAGTGCAATTATTATCTTGTTAACAATAAATCTAGTAATTTCAGAGAATGCCAAAATAATAGCAGTAATGAAAATATTAGGATATAAAGAGTGATACATTAGTAAATTGTTTATAGGTATCTACATACCAGTTGCAATTATTAGTTCCTTTATCGGTTTTGGAGTTGCTTGGGCAATAATTTTATTAGTAGTTAAGGCTCTTTCAGTTAGTTTAGTTTTACCATTAAGTTTTCATTTTTGATATATTATTCCAGGAGTTTTAGGAACTTGACTATTATATTCTATAAGTAATGCTTTAAGTTGAACTTCACTTAAAAAAGTTAGTATGTTGTTAGCTGTTCAAGGAGGATAAAAAAATGAGTAATAAATTTAAAAAAATTCTAGTAGGACTATCTTCAATTGTTTTTGTTCCATCTCTAACTGCCAATGTAGTCTCATGTACAAATGATAAATACGATGATATTTTTAGACCTGATCCAATTATGCCAATAACTAAAAATGGTTTTGAAAAAGTAAACTTGGATAGTATAAATATTGAAAAAATATATTATACAGATGAACTACTAAAAGCTCTTCTTGAAAGTTTAAAACTGGGAGGATATAAGGAGGAAAACTTAAATGTACAAGTCTTTAAAAATAATAGTGAAATAAGTTTAGATGAGGATTTGTATAGAAATGCTTCATATAAATTTATTATTACTAACAAAGAAAACAATAATGATAATATTACAGCAGTAATTAAAATATCAAACTCAGTTCATTTACAAGATGTTTTTAAAGTATCAACTATTGGTAATATTTATGATAATCGACCAAGAACAATTATGATGGCCTTAATGTTTAATAATATGGATATGATCAATCAATTATCAAAAGTTGGTGATGAGTTAACTGATGTAAATAAATTTGAATATAAAAAAGATAATAAGGGAGCTATAATCAGAATTAATGATGAAGTTCCTAAACAAAGACCAGAGAGTTATTATGGATCTTTGGACTTAAATTACCAAGTAACTCCATTTGTAGAAGAAGAAATTGGAGGGCAACCATTTCCAATGACTATTTCAGAAATGGTAAAAATATCAAATAATAAATTACCAACAACTAGTTTTGGTAAATTAGAAGGAAAAGATAAATATACAGTACTAATGCATTTTATTATTGAAAATTTATCAAATCCAACTTATTGAGCATTATTTGTCAATGACCTTGACTTAGATAATTTTGAAGCGCAACCTATTGAAAATAGTTCAAATCAGTATATGATTAGATTTTACTCAAAAGATTATCAAAAGATATCATTGCCAGAAACTCCAGAAGAACAAAATGGAGATTATGATAAAAAGGCTCACTACTTAAATGATAAACAGGGAATTGAACTAACTTTTAGTTACTTTGATTAAGCTATTTTTATATATTATTTTAATTAAAAGAATGATGGAAATAAACCATTTGATAGGGATATTGAATGGTTTTTTATACTTTATTCCATTTTTTATTTGTGAGTTTTAATAATTAATGTATAATATATTTGCTTACTCACTAGCCCCGGAAGGTAAGGAGAACAAGCACATGAAACAAACTACACTTATTAAAACAGCAGATATTGCTAAAAAATGATATGTAGTTGACGCAACTGGAGCAACTTTAGGTAGATTATCTACTCAAATTGCTATGGTTCTAAGAGGAAAAAATAAACCTACATTTACACCCCATATTAACAATGGTGATCATGTAATTGTAATTAATGCTGAAAAAATAGTTTTATCAGGTAAAAAAGAAAATGATAAAAACTATTACCATCACTCAATGCACCCAGGGGGATTAAAATCTAGAAACGTTGCAACACAACGTAAATTATTCCCTGAAAGAATTATTGAGCGCGCAGTAAGATTAATGTTACCTAAAAATGTTCAAGGTGGAAATCAATACCGTGCATTACACGTTTATGCAGGTAATGAACATCCACACCAGGCACAAAATCCAGAAATTTTAGTAGTTCAATCAAAAAAAGGAGATAGTAAATAATGGCAGCAAAAAAAGAAGTTGTTATGTATAGAGGAACTGGAAGAAGAAAATCTTCTGTTGCTCAAGTTATACTAACTCCCGGTCAAGGTGAGATTATAGTTAATGGAAAACCAGCTTTAGAGTTTTTCCCATATCCAACATTAGTTCAAGATATGGAACAACCTTTAGATGCTACAGGTACAAAATCAGATTTTTCAATCAAAATTACTGTTAAAGGTGGAGGATTTACTGGTCAAGCTGGTGCAGCTCGTTTAGGGATTGCAAGAGCTTTATTAGAGGCAAGCAAAGATTACAAACCAGAGTTAAGAGGAAATGGTTTATTAACACGTGATGCTCGTGTGAAAGAACGTAAAAAATACGGACTTTATGGAGCACGTAGAGCACCACAATTCTCAAAACGTTAATTTACAATATCATATGTACATATGAAAATACTCATTTATGAGTATTTTTTTTTACTTCTATAAAATCTCTTTTCATTTTTGTATTAGTCAGTCTTTTATAAAAATATAAGTGTAGTTTGTATTAATATATAAGTGTAGGAGCGATAAAAATATGATAAAAAATAAAAAAATAGTATTAGTAGGTTGTGGAGCTGTTGGAACAAGTTTTATTTACTCAGCTGTAAACCAAGGAATTGCACAAGAATATGTATTAATAGATGTTTTTAAAGATGCAGCAGAAGGAAATGAAATGGATATTGCAGATGCGCAGGCGGTTTTACCTATATCATTTAATTCAATAAAAGCAGGAAATTATTCAGATTGTAAAGATGCAGACATTATTGTGATTACTGCTGGTAGACCACAAAAACCTGGTGAAACTAGATTAGAGATGGTTGCAGATAATGCAAAAATTATGAAAGAAATTGCTGAAGAAATTAAGAAGTCTGGATTTAATGGAATTACATTAATAGCTTCAAACCCAGTTGATGTTTTAACATATGTATATAAAACAGTTACTGGATATGATAGTTCAAAAGTTATTTCATCAGGAACAACTTTAGATTCAGCAAGATTGAGAAGACTATTAGCAACTAAATTTGATGTAATGCCAAATAGTGTTGAAGCTTATTTATTAGGAGAACATGGGGATTCAAGTGTTGCTGTTTGAAGTAAAGCTACTGTAATGGGAAAAACAGTTCAAGAGTATATAGATGAAGGTAGCATCACTCAAAAGGATCTTTCAGAGATAAAAGATGAAGCTACACATTTAGCCTATAAAATTATTGAGAAAAAAAGAGCTACATATTATGGGGTAGGAGTTTGCTTGGCTATAATTGTAAAAGCAATTCTTAAAAATGAAAAGAAAATGCTTTTAGTAGGAGTTCATTTAAATGGCGAATATGAAAATGAGGATATCTATACAAGTGTTCCTTGTATCATTGGAAGAAATGGAATTGAAAAAATTATTAAATGAAAACTTACAAATAATGAACAAGACCTATTTAATAAATCTTGTGAGCAATTAAAGGAAGTATTTAATACAGCAAAGCAAGCAATAGCATAGATAAAACCCTTTAAAATAATTTAAAGGGTTTTATTTTTTTGTATCATATAATATAAAAAGAAGGATGTGCATTAATGAAAGAAATAGAATTATTGTCTCAAGATGGTAAAAAAATTTATACTTATATTTGAGATAAAGTTAAAGAAGTAAAAGGAGTGTTGCAAGTTGTCCATGGAAGTTGTGAACACTCAAAAAGATATGATGAATTTGCAAACTTTTTAAATAAAAATAATTGAGTTGTAATTTCAAATGATCATAGAGGTCATGGTAAAACAGCAGATTTAAAAAATCAAGAACTAGGTTATTTCTCAGATCATAACGGTTGGAAAATTCTAGTTGATGATTTATACTTAGTGAATAGTTTTATTAAAAAAAATTACTCAGACAAAAAAATAGTTATGTTAGGTCACTCAATGGGAAGTTTTTTAGCAAGAAATTATGCAATTGATTACGGATTATCAATTGATGGATTAATTCTTAGTGGAACTGCTTGGGAAAGTAAGTTATCTTTAAAGTTTGGCATTAAAGTTGCAAAGTCAAGACAGAAAAAATATGGTCCAAAAAATATTGATAAATTTATATGAAATTTAAGTTACAAAAAATTTAATAAAAAATTTAATAAAGGTGGAAATACGGGCAATGAGTGATTATCTATTGACTCAGCCAATGTTAAAAGTTTTAATGAAGATCCATTATGTGGTCAAATATTTACAACATCTGCTTTTAAAGATCTTTTCATGGGCCTTTTATATATTCAAAATAAAAAGAATATTTTAAAAATTAGAAAAGATCTACCAATAATTTTAGTCTCAGGTTCTGATGATCCAGTAGGAAATTATGGAAAAAAAGTTATTAAAACCTATAAAAAATTTAAAAAAGCAAAATTAAATGTAGAAATGAAAATCTATGAAAACTTAAGACATGAGATACTTTTTGATATTGATAAGGAATTAATTTTTAAAGATACTTTAAACTTTTTAAGTAAAATTTAAAAATTGATATAAATATTTATATCAATTTTTATTTATTAAATTTTATAAGTCCCTTAAAAATTAATGATTCATCAAAAGTATGACCATCTTTTATGATATCCTCTTTGAATTCTATTGAGTTACCACCAGTAAAAATCGCAAAATCTAATTTTAGTTTTTTAATAACTGAAGTTAGCATTAAATAGTGAGCATTAAAAGCACCAACATTTATAGCATCTATTGTATTTGTTCCATAAAGCTTATTTGACTTTTTATAGTTATTATTTTGTAAAAGAACTGCACTAGTGATTAAACAATTTAATGAGTTTTTTAGTCCTGGACAAATTATTGTTCCCTTAAATTCTTTATTTTCAATTATAGCAATAGTTGAAGTTGTACCCATAGAGATTATCGCTCCATTTTTAATTTCATAATTATCCATAGCTCCATAAAAATTTGATATAAAATCTGCTCCAAGTTTATTAATGTTGTCTACTTTAAATAATTCACTTTCGATATCATAGTCATCTCTTAAATTTGATATTGCTACTCCAATATTATTAGCAAAAGCTCTCATAATATCATTTCATTCAGGTACAACAGATACGTAACTAATTTTATCAATTTCTATATTATTGTCTAAGAAATATTTACTTAAAACTTTACTTCTTCTTCATTTAGCATCTTTTGTTTCTGGTCTAATTATTTTTTTCAATTCATCTGTTTCTTTATTTCACAAACGGAAATCTGCAGTGGTATTTCCAATATCAACTAGTAGTATTTTCATTTATATACTCCTTTCCTTTATTTTATTACATAAAATAAAATAAAGACATTTTTTTCACTAAAATAAATATAAAATTATAAATGTATTAAGGAAGGGTTAATATGAGAAGAGCTATTTATCCAGGAAGTTTTGATCCTTTTCATGAAGGTCACTTAAATATTTTAGTGAAAGCTACAAAACTATTTGATGAGGTTATAGTTGTTATTACAAAAAATATTTCAAAGAATGAAAATCCTGATCTGAAGTATAGAATTGAAAAAATTAAATCTATGATTAAAGGATTAAAAAATGTAAAAATTGAAATAAATGAAAATGAATTAACTGCTTACTTTGCAAAACAAAGAGAAATAAAATATATTGTAAGAGGAATTAGAGATTCTCAAACTTTAAATTATGAAATAGAGCTTTATGATGGAAATAAAAGTATTTATGATGAATTAGAAACTGTATTATTTTTATCAGATAATAAAAATAGAAAAGTTTCATCAACATTATTAAAAGAAATAGAAAAGTATAAAAGTGAGGAATTTATATGTGATCAATTAAAGAAATAGAGAATAAAATTAGAGCAATCAAGAAAAAACAAAGAATTGTTTTTCCTGAAGGAACACAAGAAAAAATACAACAAACAGCTAACTTTTTAGTAGAAAATGATTTAGCAATACCTGTATTGTTATTTAATACAAAAAAAGAGGTACCTAGTAATTTAAACGAAAAAATAGAAACTGTTATTATGGACCAATATGATAAAGATAAAATGATTAAATTATTTTTGGAAATAAGAAAAGATAAAGCTGATGAACAAACAGCAAAGAAACTTATGGATCAGAGAACTTACTTTGGTGTAATGATGATGAAATTAGATTTAGCTGATGCAATGATTTGTGGTTTGGAATATACAACAGCAGATACTTTAAGACCTGCTTTGCAAATTATTAAAACAAGTAAAAAATACTCAATAGCTTCATCTGTTTTCTTAATGTCAAAAGAAGAAGAGATTTATTTATTTACTGACTGTGCTTTAAATGTTGACCCAAATGCAAATCAATTAGCAGATATTGCTTCAATGTCAGCTGATTTTGCTCAACAATTAAATGAAAAAAATGTTCAAGTAGTAATGTTGAGTTACTCAACAAATGGTTCTGGTATGGGAGCAAGTGTAGATAAAGTAAAAGAAGCTGTAAATCTATTAAATTCAAAAGAGTCAAAAGGGATAACTTTTGATGGAGAAATGCAATTTGATTCTGCTTTTGATAAAAGTGTAAGGATAAAAAAATACCCAAAAACAAAAATTACAAAAGAACACCCAGATGTTTATGTATTTCCAGATTTAAATTCTGGAAATATTGGATATAAAATCGCTCAAAGATTTGGTAATTTTCAAGCTGCGGGACCATTTATTTTAGGTTTAAATAAACCTGTAAATGATCTTTCAAGAGGTGCAACTTTAGAAGATATTAAACAAACATCAATAGTAACAATATATACATCAATGTTTAATGGAGGAGATAAATAATGATTTTAGTAGTAAATGCTGGAAGTAGTTCAATTAAATTTAAATTATTTAATATATCAGATAAAAAAAATCCTATTTCAACTGTTGAGGGATTAGCAGAGAGAATTTCAGTAGATGGTAAATTGACAATTGAAATTAATGATAAAAAACATGTATTTGAAACTGAAATGAAAGATCATTTAGACGCAGTCAAACTAATTTTAACTAAGTTTACAGAACTAAAAGTAATTGATAAACCCGATGATATTAAAGGAATTGGTTTTAGAGTAGTTCATGGTGGAGATAAAATTGTTAAAACAGTAGAATTAACAAAGGAAATTAAAAAAACAATTGAAGATAATATAAGGCTGGCTCCATTACATAATCCAGGAGCATTAACATCAATTAATGCTTTTCAAGAAAGTTTGCCAAAAGCTAAGCTTGTAGGTTGTTTTGATACATCATATCATCAAACAATGCCAGAAATTAACTATATGTATACAACACCATATAAATGGTATACAGATTATAAAGTTAGAAAGTATGGTTTTCATGGAATTAGTTACGAATATATTGCATATAAAGCTCAAGAAATATTTAACAAAAAGCAAGAAAAATTAAACCTAATTGTTTGTCATTTGGGAAATGGTGGAAGTATTTGTGCTATTAAAAATGGTAAATCTTATAATACAACTATGGGATTAACTCCATTGGCAGGATTAATGATGGGAACAAGAAGTGGAGATATTGATCCTTCAATTATTCAATATATCTCAAAAGAAACTGGCAAAAATATCTATGAAATTACAGAAATTTTAAATAAACAATCTGGTTTACAAGGAGTTAGTGAAGTAAGTAGTGACATGAGAGATGTAATTTCAGCTTCTGAAAAAGGTAATAAAAAAGCTTCCTTAGCAGTTGAACTTTATACTCAAATAGTTGCTGATTTTATAGTTAAATTTGCAAACCAAATAAATGATAATATTGATGGAATTATATTTACTGCAGGAATTGGCGAAAATGCAGGAATAATTAGAGAAAAAATATCTCAAAAATGTAGATTATTAGATTTACATATTGAATCTAAATTAAATAATGAAAAATATTCTGACTATTTATTAATTTCTTCTAATAAATCAAAAATTCCAGTTTTAAAAGTTAAAACCAATGAAGAGTTAATGATTTGTAATCAAACTCTAAAATTTTTATAAAAATATCTAATAAAAATAGTATATCAATTTGGTTTTTTTATTGTATTTAGATATAATTTTTACAATGAGAAGTAAGGTGATATATTATGAAATTTAATAAAGATTTTGAGTTCTCTTTAAAAGTAATGATTTTAATGGTTTTACTTTCTTTTTTGGCATTTGATTTTGTTTTACAAATTTATGCACCTAAAAAAAATCTTGAAGGTATTCCTACATTAGAGAGATTAAATATATATTATTCATTTTTTACAACTCAATCAAATTATGCTGTAGTTTTTTATTTAGCAATGGCTATTTTTATGAAAAAAATATATAATACAAAACCACCATTCTCAGTAGAATTGGCAATGACAGTATATATAAGTTTAACTATGATTGTATTCTGATTTGGATTAGTAGCATCTGTTGATGAAATGGGTGCTTATTATCCTTCAAGTTGGGTTTCAACAAGTGTCTTGCATGTTTTTATTCCAAGTATTATGATTGGTTATTTTATTTTTTCTTGTGGAGATCAATATTATTCTCCTAGAAGATATTCAAAATTTTCTTTACCAATGAATTGTTTTTACCCAGCAGGATATTTAATATTTGCAATGATAAGAGGAGAATTAAGATATAAGTTTTATTCTCCTGAGTTCTATTCAAGAATTTATACTCCCCCAAGTGATATTCTAAATCCAACTTCTCCTGGTTATAATTATTTTTGAAATAATATCTGAAGTCCAGAAAATGGGGTCATTGATAAATCAAGACATTTTACTGATCAAATGTGATATCCATACTGATTTTTAAATATTCATCAGTATGAATTATCTTATACAGTTGATGGGCAAAAATATATTGCTAAGGAAAGTTTTGGTCCAGAGTGATTAGTTATATGTACTTTTTTATTTGCTTGTTTATGCATAACTTTAATAGTTGTAGGATTGCAATTTGTTTATCTAAAATGAAATAATGGTAAGTTTTATAGATGACATGATATTGAGGGTAAACTAATTACAAGAGAAGAACATGCATATCGTATACAAAAAAGAAAATTACAAAAAATTAGATTAAAAAACCAAAATAAGATGGATATAATTCACAAAAAAACAGAATATAAAGTTTTTCTAAAGGGAATTAAATCGCTAGAAAAAAATGAAAGAAAAGTTAAAAAAAGTGAGTATATTAAGTCTAGAATTTTAGAGCATAAATTAGAAATTGCTTCCATTAAAAATGAAAAAATATCTCAAAAAAATAATAAAATTAAAATTAAGGAATGGATATTATCACTTAATTATAATGATAGATCTTATGTAAAGGAAAATTTGAGAGAAGCTGAACGATACAAAAAACTTGTTAAAAATGGAGTTTTGATATTTAAAACTAAATATGTTAACTAATAAAGGTAGGAATTTGCCTTTATTTTTTATATAATAATAGATGGTATATAAAACATCAAAGGGGCAATGGGGTTATGGTGCATCTAAGAGCTAGAAATTTAAAGTCAAAAGCAATTTTAAAGAGATGATTATTTTCTGGAGAAGAAGCTATTTTTGGTGAGGACTTTGCACTTGTTGAATTAGAAGATGGCAGTGAAGTTAAAATAAAGTCTAACTATAATGGTCTTATTGCAAAAACTATTAAAATAGGTAGTCATATCAAAAATGGGAGTATTTTGGCAAATATTGTTATTGGAGATTTAGAAATTGAGAAGTATAAAAAAGAAAGTTTAAAAAAAACAGAAGTTAATGTAATTAATAGGCAAGAGCTTAATATTAAAAGTGAAAACTTAAGCTCAAATAGAACTGAAAGCCTAAATTCAAATAGAACTGAAGAAAAAGAGTATATAGAGGTTAATACTATTAATAATAATGTAATTTCTAATAAAAATATTGAATCAACAATAGTAAGTGATTTTAAGAAAAAAGATGTAGAGAATAGTTCAATAAAGTCACAAGAAAATAAAGAGGTAAATGAAATTATGAGCGAATCAAATATGCAGCCAAAAGATAAATTTGCTCAAATGAGATTAAGTATTAAAGAATCAATTAAAAATGCTCCTCAACATAAATATAATGGTGATTTATCAAAAGAAGAACTGCTAAAAATTACTCCAGAAGAGGTAAGAAAATCTGATAGTACTAATTTATTTTCAACAGATAATGTTAGTGGTCTAAGTAAATTTAGACAACTTGTACAAGCAAGGAAAGAAAAGTTACTTGAAGAAAATAATTTTAAAGAAGTTAAAGACAATGCAGGTGAAATCAATGCAATGTCAAAAACAGACGAAAAAGGTCGTCCTTTAATTATGAGAAATATAATTCAAGCAAGAATTGAAAAACTTAATAGTGCTGGGGGAGATACAAGAGTTTTACAATCTGACATTGTAGCTACCAAAGATAATGCTATATTAGACCACCAGAGAGTTGAAAATAATAGCGAGCAACAAAAACACTTACAAGAGGGTAATAACGAATTTAAACAAGGGTCTGACGTAAAAAACCAAAATGTTGAAAATACATCAACTTTTAAAAGGGAAAATAATATATCAAATGAATCTTATTTTAAAGAAAAAAAATCAACATTAGTAGATTCTAATGATGCAATTGATTATAGTGAGGCCACAATGAGTAAAGATAATTCAAATAAATTTGACGAAGAAATTAGCTCAAAAAGTAACTGAAATTATGCAGATACAAAAATCTCTAATCTTCATGACACAAGAAAAAGATGAAATGTTATAAAAAATCATGATGATAGAGCAGATATTAGACAAAGAAGAGAAGCAATCGAACAAGGTTTAACTGAAGATAATTTAAGTTTTAGTAAAAAAATAAAAGAAATAGGAATACCTCAAGAATTTTTGAGAGAAGTTTTATATCAAGATCCAGAAAGTGGAGCTACAACTTATGTTTTATATAATGAGACTCCAAAAGGTAGAATGGAATTTGAAAATTGATTAAGAACTACAAATCTATATTCAGCTTATAAAGCTGAAAAGCGTCTCAATGAAAAGAATCAAGGAATAGAATTTGATGGTCAAATAAATAATAAAGACTTAGCTCAAAATGAGGAACAAGATTTATATAAAAATAGAGAACGTGATTTATATAAAAAAATACATTTAAAAATTTCTGAAAATGAAAACTTAAAAACTATTGATAATGAACTTGACCAAACTATGCAATTTGAAACTGTTAACACAGCTGAATTTGATAGAGATGAGATTCCTGAAAAAACACCAAAAGTTATTCAAAAGGAAATTAAAACTCAAATAAGTAAAAAGGATGATGAATTAGTGAAAGTCTATGATAAAAAAATTGCTGATGAAACATTGGATTTTTTAAAAGCTGAAATTAAAGAATTACATAGAACTTTAAAAGAGCAAAATCAATTACATGCTGCTACTTCAAAATTAAATCAACAGTCACATTTTAATGTTGGTCCTGATACTTTTGGTCAAATGATGCAATATATGTTAATGCAAAATATGATGCAAAATATGAATCAGAATAAAGTTTCAAATAGAGATATTAGTGCAAGTGATTTAAAATCAGTGATTAAAGAGGAAATTAACTCATTTGCTAATGAACTAAAAGAAAAAAAACGTAAAGAAGAAGAACAAATTCTTTTAGAGCAAGAAATTATTGCAAAAGTTGAAAGACAGTTTAGAGAAAAATATGAGAGAGAAAGATATCAAGAAGAACAATTACATCATGAACAAAAAGAAGTAAAGAGACTACAAAGAAAAGAAGAAAATATTAGAGATATCAACTTTGAAGTTGATAAGCCAGATAACTCTTTAGGATATTTACAATTTGAATCTAATGATGAAAATAAAGTTATTGAAAGAGAAAAAGTTAATAAAAATAGAAACTCTGCTGTAAAATCAATGATTTTAAGCCAAAACTTTATTCCACCATTAACAATATCAACAGAGATTGATATGAGCTCTATCTTAAAACTAAAACATATGTTAAAACAAACTCAAAATCATATTAAATTTACAACAATTTCATTTATAGCTAAATCTATCTCGATTGCTCTTGAGGAATATCCAAAATTGAACTCAAGTTATGATCCAGAAACAAACGAAGTTATTATTAAAAAATATCATAATATTGGTCTTGCAACTGAAACTAGTGAGGGCTTAATTATTCCAGTTTTAAAATTTGTTGATAGATTATCAATAAAGGAAGTTGCAATTGATATTAAAGAGATGACCTCAAGACTTCGTGCTGGAGAGCTTTTAAATTACGAATCAGAGGGAAGTACAATTACAATTTCTAATTATGGTAATATAGGTGCAATTCAAGCAACGCCAACAATTTTCTATCCAAATGCTGCAGTTATTGGAGTAGGAAAAGTTATTAAAAAACCTGTAGTAGTTGATAATGAAAAATTAGCAATTAAAGCAATTATGCATATGAGCTTAACAATTGATCAAAGAATAATCGATGCAGCAGAAGCTGGTAAATTCTTAGCAAAAGTTAAAGCAATTCTTGAAAAACCTGAAATTTTAACAGTTTCTTAAAATACAACAAAATTGTTGTATTTTTTTTACTCTTTTTAGTATAATAAGTAAGTGCAATATTTTATGGCGTATATGGCGAAGTGGTTAACGCTCCGGATTGTGGTTCCGGCACTCGAGGGTTCAATTCCCTTTATACGCCCCATTAAAGAATTTAAAGTCTCTTTTTATTAAAAAGAGACTTTTTTATTTAAAATATCGATAACTTAATTGAGGTGATTTTTATTTTAGATATAAATATTAAAGATGAAATTAAATTTACAAGTGAGTTTAAAGATAAAGAGTTTATAAAGGTAAGTGAGGTTAAAAATAACACTTTAAATTTGGATACTATATTTTTTAATGAAAAATATACATTTAATAAAAAAGAATACTATAGATTATTTATACGTCCAAGTTTATCAAACAAAAACGGTTATGATTATTTTCAAACATTTTTTTCTCATAACATTGTTCTTCAAACAATTATTAATCTTAAGTCAGCAGCAATTAAATTTTATATTAAGACTCCAACAGGAGCTGAGATTATAAAAGTGGGTAAGGAGGATTTAGTTATTATTCCAAGTTATAGCATAACAGCTTGAAGAGATGGAACTTTTCGTGTAAGTAATTTTGATTTTATGCAATTGAATATACCAGCAGAACTAGTTGATGGTCAACAACAATTATTTATAACATATAGTGCCAGTTATAATATTGATGGTTATAAATTACAACCTCATTCAAATTATGGAACAATTGAAATTGATCGAAGAGATTTAACTCAGCATAAATATGAGACTAATAATAGTGCTATTACAATTTCTAATCTCGCTTATGGTTATTTAAATTATGATTTTAATTATAAATATAAAAAAAATTACTTTGATTTAATAAAAAATGATTTAAGTATTAAAGTAGAATCAAATTCCTTTAATACTATTGACCCAAAAATGAAAATTAGAAGTAATTATTCTTTATGAAATGATCTTGAATTACCAGTTCTAGGTAGTAAAATGAATACTTTTATTAATATGTTTTTAGAAGGAGTTAATAGAACAAGTAAACTATCTTCAATACCTAAATTAAAGAGCTCAGAGGATTTTTCAAAATACTATAATGTAAAGAAGCTTAAAGATAAATTTATATATCAAGATAATGAATATGAGATAAATAATGATAATGTTACTGCATACAAATTTATAAAAAATGTCGTTGAAGAAGATGAAAATGGAACAGCTGGTATTTTATGAAATCCATTATATAATAGTTCAATTATTTATAATAGAGTTATTGACCTTAATTCAAGAGAATTATCAATTGACTATATTTCTGAGAATTTAAATAAAAAGTCATATGAAATAAATTACAGTGATGAAGTCATAAATAGGAGATTTGACTTTTCAATAAATTGAAAAGTGGACGAGATAAATTCAATAGGATGAAAAGAAAAAGAAAGCGTTATTAACTACATAAATGAAATTCAAAAAACTTTATAAATATTTATTCCTATTGATATTTTTATTGTCAATTATTTCCACCTTTAGCTTTGTAATTTTTTATTATATAAAATCTAGTAGTTCTGTTATTGAAGCAGATACTAGTGTGGAAGAAGATAAAAAGCCTCCCATAATTGAAAAAAATGATTTTGTTAAAACCAATTTAAAAATAAACTTTACTTTAGAGCAAAAAATGTATATTATTAATTTTTCAAAAGATAAATATTTTATTTTAAATGAATTTAAATATTATTTTTCATTAGAGTTTAATAAATTAGGCCCTAAAAATAATAATATTGATATTAAGTTTTCAGTCAACAATTTAGAATATCCAAAGGAGATTTATGTTCTTTATGAATGTGCAAATCATAGATATAGTTGAAATTTTAAACTTATTTAAGTTATAATTATTAGAGGTGATTTAGATGAATTATTTTGAAGAAATTAAAAAAGCGCTTTTAAATAAGGGTGCAAAGGGTACAATTACTAATAAAACAGAGTTCAAATCTATGGGATTAGACTCACTGGATTTAATGGATATGATTGTTACTTTAGAGGAAAAATTAAATATTACTGTTTCAGATGAAGACTTATTAGATATTAAAAAAGTAAGTGATCTTTTAGAAATTATTGAGAAATTAAAAAAATAATTTATGGAAAAAAAGCTTAATGAGTATTTGGAACTTTTTAAAAGTAAAAAAATAAAACTTACTGATGTAAGGATGTCTATGTTGAATATTATAATTTCTAAAAAACATTTTACAATTAATGAAGTAATTGACATGGTAAAAAGTGATTTAGGTTCTGTAAATGTGATGTCAATATATAATAATATAGATCTATTTTTGGAATTACATTTATTATTTGCAAATACAATTAATGGTAAGCAAATAATTTATGAAGCAATCTCACCGCAACTTATGCATATTTTTTGTGATAATTGTGGAGGGTTAGAAGATTTAGAAAGTCCTTCTTTAGCAAATGAATTATTTTTAAGATTCTCTGAAATATTAAAAGATAGGGATATGACTTTAGAACATTTTAAGTTAGAACTACATGGAATTTGTAAAAAATGTAAATAACTTAATGTTGAATTTATACATAATATTTTTTAATGATATAATTAAAAGGTATTTTAAATAGGGGTATAGTTCAGTTGGTAGAACATCGGACTTCAAATCCGAGTGTCGTGGGTTCAAGTCCTGCTACCCCTGCCAAATAAAAAACTAATTTGTACCTAAATAATTTTTTAGGTATTTTTTTATTAAATAGGGGTATAGTTCAGTTGGTAGAACATCGGACTCCAAATCCGAGTGTCGTGGGTTCAAGTCCTGCTACCCCTGCCAAATAAAAGAAAAAAATAACGTTTTGCATTTTATTAAATGCAAAACGTTATTTTTTTCTTTTAGGAAGTAATGATTTTTTAATTGCTATAAGTGCTATTGTATCAATCCCTGCATGTCAAGGAAACACAGTAGGTACTTTAGCCTCCTTAAATTCAAAATGCTTTTCTTTTAAATAATTTTTTATTTGTTCAATTATTTTATTATTTATTTCTTCTAGTGAAACAAGAAGTAATTCATATTCATTTTTCATTTCTTTTTTTAAAGCAGTAGTCATTTTATCTAATACTGCTTTGTAAGTTCTTCCCATTCCAATTTTTTTTGGTTTTTCCAATCATTGAATTGAAACTTTTGTTTTCATAAACTTTAAAATTGCTATTAGTAAAGAATTTGCACGACCACCTTCAGCAAATTTTTTTAAATCACTTGGTATAATTGCAGTTCAAGAGTCTTTAGCTCATTTATCTGTTTCTTCTTGAAATTTTGAAGGTTCATTAATTCCAGATAAAATCATTTCTTCAAATTTTAAGGCTAATAATTGCGCACAGTTAGCTGCAATAAAATGTTTAATAATTGTAACTTTTCCTTTATAGTCATCTTCATTTGCTAGCATCACAGCAGTTTGATGCATACCAGATAAGTTTGAAGGAATTGTTAAATGGATTATATGATCAAATTCTTTTAACATTTCATCATATTTTTCCATTAATTCTCCTGGTGATGCTTGGCTTGTTGTTGTGCGGTTATTACCTGCTAAGACTTTCATTAAGTCATTTTCTTTAATAACTTCGGGTGTATCAAAATAATCATCTTTGTTGTTAACAATTAAATGTAACGGTATTACCCTTATAAGTTTTGTATTATGCTCTTCTGGAATGAAACCAGTAGAACTATCTACTAATATTCCTATTTTCATATATATTCTCCTTATTTATTTCCATATTCCTAATGCGAATGTTTCTCTACCTGTATGACAAGTAATAGTATTTGGCATTTCATCTAAAAAGCCAAGTTTAAATCCTAAATTTATTGCTGCTTCTTTTACCATATTTAATGTTTCTTCATCAATTCTTGAATAAGAAATATCTATGGTATCTTTAGTACTAAATTGTTTTAAAGATGCTAATGCTTCTTCAATTGCCTTTTTAAAAGTTCTAGTTTTCCCATGCTTATCAATTTCTCCATCATATTTTAATATTGGTGTAATTTTTAAGAACTTGGCAAGCCCAGCAGCAGCCTTACTAATTCTGCCCCCTCTAACTAATTGATTTAATGACTTAGGAATAATAAATACTCTAAAATCCTTATTTGCTTTTTCTATTAAATCAGATATATCTTGCGCATTTTTTCCTTCTTTAATTAATTGTAAAACTCAATGTACTTGTTTTTTTAAAATTATACTTACGCCATTTGTATCAATTACAAATACTTTTCCCTTATAATCCTCTTCATTTGATAACATTTTGCAGGTATTATATTGTCCTGAAAGACCCTTTGAAAGTAATAAACATACAACTTGGTCATATTCCTTTAATAATTCATCTCATTTTTCCATCATTATACCTGGGATAGATTGCGAAGTTTTTAATAACTGTGAATCATTTAAACTATAAAAGTCATCTGGTTTGAAAGATTCGTCATCAGCAATTTGTTCTCCATCTTCTTTAGTAATCATTAATGGCACTAGATAAAGATCTTTAATACTATTTATATCATTAATTCCACACGACGAGTCAGTAATTACAGCTATTTTCATAGTTTCTCTCCTCATATTTGAAACGGCATAAAAGCAAACGTTTCTCTACCAGTATGGCAAATAATTGTATTTGCTAGATTATCTAATAATCCAATTTCATAGCCGGCTTCTGTTACTATTTTTTTAACAAGATTGATAGTCTCTTCATCGGTTCTTGAATAAGAAATATCTATTTTCTTATTCTCAGGATAAAGTACTTTTAATAATTTTAGTGCTTCTTCAACAGCTTTTTTAAAAGTTCTAGTTTTACCTTGTTTATCAATTTCTCCATTGTATTTTAGAATTGGAGTTATTTTCAATATTTTGGCAAGCCCAGCAGCAGCCTTACTAATTCTGCCACCTCTAACTAATTGAACAAGAGACTTAGGAATGATATAACCATGTATATCATTATAATATTTTTCAATAATATCTTTAATTTCTTCTCCAGTTTTACCTTCTTGAATTAATGTTTGAACTAATTCTAATTGACGTTTAATAACTATACTTACACCATTATTGTCAATTACATGTATTTTATTTATATATTTTTCTTCTTGAGAAAACATTCTGAATGTATTAAATTGTCCTGAAAGACCTTTTGAAAGGAATAAGCAAACAACTTGGTCATATTCCTTTAATAATTCATCTCATTTTTTCATAACATCACCTGGAATTGACTGAGAAGTTTTCAAAAGTTGTGAATCATTTAATTTATAAAAATCATCTGTACTCAATTTCTCATCATCAGCTATTTGTTTTCCATCTTCTTTTGTGATCATTAGTGGAACTAAATACAGGTCTTTATAATCTTTAGTATTTTTTATTCCACAAGAAGAATCAATTAAAATTGCAATTTTCATAATTCCTCCTCTATATAAAAGACTTAATATATTATATAATTGTTTTGATATTATTCCAATAGAAAAGCCAGGTAATTAATATGAAATTATTTATAAAGTATATTAAAAACTTTAATACAATAAGTGTTATTTTGAGCAATAAAAAAATAACTAGAACTGAAAAAGATTTAGATACAGCAATTTTATTTCATGATAAAGAAATTGTTGGTTTTAATATATTTAATTTTAAATCTAATAAAGTATTTTCTTTAGAAGATAAGAGTTTGAAAAGAAAAGTAAGACCAATTTTGAAAAAATATTTGGGAGATTTTAAACTTGAGAGACAGTTTATTATTGCAAAAATAACTGAATGTGAAAAAATTCCTGAAACTCATTTATCAAAATGTAAAGTTAATATTGGGAAAAAAGAAGTTCAAATTATCTGTGGAGCTAAAAATGCAAGAAAAAATATTTATACAACATTGGCTACAATTGACTCTTGAATGCCTGATGGAACTCAAATTAAACCCGGAAAGCTTAAAGGTTTTGATTCATTTGGGATGTTGTGTTCAGCAAGGGAATTAGGAATTAATAATGAAAAATATAATAATGAAGGAATTATGGAATGAGAAGTTGATGATTCATATATTGGTAAATCAATTTGGGAGGTTTTAAATGAAAAATAAGTTTAATATTGATTTAAGAATATTTGAAGATTACTATTCAGCTGATTATTTTAAAAAAACTAGAGAGATTCTTAATAAATTTAAACCAAATCAGTTAGTTACAATGCAATGGTTTCAAAGAAAGCAAAACACAGTGATTTGTGGTATTGAAATAATAAAAGAAATTTTAAGGTTATCTAATATTAAAAATCTTGTTGTTGAAGCTGTTGAAGAAGGAGAAATTGTAAATGCTCTTGAACCTGTTTTAAAAATAACAGGGAAATATAGTGATTTTGCACATTTTGAAGGTCTTTTTGATGGAATTCTTTCAAGAGCTTCTACTGTTGCAACAAATGCAAGAAATATCTCAATTGCTGCAAATGGTAAAAAGGTTTTAAATATGAATGATAGAATGGATTATTATACAAATCAACAAATTGATGGTTATGCTTCTTCAATTGGAGGAATTAAAAATTTGGTAACATATGCATCTTTTGAGTATTTGGAAGAAGAAACAGTTCTAAATGGAACAATGCCTCATGCATTAATTGCATCGTTTAATGGGGATTTGATTGCTGCTACTAAGGCTTATAAAGAGGTTTTTCCTAATAATGACTTAGTTGTGCTTGTTGACTATAATAATGATTGTATAAATGATTCTATAATGGTTTGTAATCACTTTAAAAATGAAATTAAAGCACTAAGGTTGGATACTTCTCCAAATTTAGTAGATAAGTCCTTAGCAAATATAGAAGAAGTGGATAATGAGCTTCATGGAGTCAATCCTAAATTAGTAAAAATGCTAAGAGAAAAATTAGATTTAAACGGCCACCAAAATGTAAAAATTATTGTTTCCTCAGGATTTGATGAAAATAAGATTAGTTATTTTGAAAAAAATAAGGTTCCTGTAGATATTTATGGTGTAGGAGACGCTATTACTAAAAATAAAATTGGTTTTACAGGAGATATTGTATTAATTGATGGTAAAAAACAATCTAAATTTGGTAGAGAAAATGCCTTTTCAAACAAGATAAAAAGTATAAAATATAGGTAATATTGTATAGAAAGCGGTTTCTTATGAATTTTTTTAGAAAGAAAAAAACTAAAACTAATGTGCTTAAAAGTTCTAATGAAAAACAAGAAGACAGAGCTCCAAATCATTGAACTTATAATGATGACCCATTATTGAATATGGAACCTTTATTTTCAGATGACCCTGAGGCTCGCAAACTTTCTAAAAATTTCTCTGCCTCTTCGAGTATGGAACAATTAAATAACTCAGATTCAGCTGTAAGAGATAAACTAATAGAGTTAAGAAAAATTGTTGGAGCAAAACAAGTAACTGCTCAAAAAAAAGATGGGGTATTAGATTCAATTATTGATCAAGCAAGAAAAAATTCACAAGATATTCAAACTCAAGTACTCGAAAATGATCCTGTAATTGCTAAATTACTTAAAATTGAGAATTTAAAAAAATCAGGAGGAGTAGATGAAGAGCTTTACACAGATGTTGAAAAAATTAAAAAAAGCACTGTTAGTTATGCAGATAGAGCAAAAGAATTTTATTCAAAACATACAACAACAAATAAGGGAGTAGAAAGTGAATTAGACAGAGTAAGGAGATTATCTCAAGAGACTCAAATTAGAAGAGAAGAACAAAAAAGAGAAACTGCAAAATTTGAAACTGGAGAATTCGTTAAAGAATTGAAAGTAGATAAAGAACCACGCACTATTAAAAGTATTTTTAAAATAGAACCAAGAAGATCTTATACATATGAGATTACAAAGGAACAGGAATTAAAAAATAAGTTATTAGAAATTAAAAAGGTAAAATTTAAAAATATTGAAGAAGAAATTGAACTTACTATTCAAGAAATTAATTCAAAACAATTTAAAGATCAAAATAAAAAAGCTGAGTTTTTTCAAGAAAAACTAAAGGAATTTGATCAGTTGTTGAAAAATAGTACTAAAGAAAATAGAAAACCTGAACTTGAACTTATTAAACCAAGAAGAGTTCAAAATAAAAAGAAATAGGGTGAATTTTAAATGGACAACAAAAATAACGATATTATTTTAGATAAGAAAACGTATGAAACTGAAGAAACAAAAAAGAGACTTGATGAAATTAAAAATAGTAATATATTAATGAATTCACAATCAACAGCTAATGATTTTTATGTTCCAAAAAGAAAAACTAAAAGTTCTCATTTAGAGAAAGTTCCTATTATAAAGCCAAGAAAGAAAAAAAGTCTTCCTTTTAGTCCTGAACAACAAAAAGAAATTGAAGAAACAATTACAAATTTACAATCAGAATATAGAGAATTTGATAAATCAAATAAAATTTTTGAAAAGAGACTTTTAAAAGAAGAACAAAAATTATCAAGACTAATTCTTAAAACGAATAGGAAGATTGGTAGTTTAATTTTCAAACAAGATACAAACCAATTAGAAAGAACTGTAGAATTGCAAGAAGAATACTTAAAGGCTTTTGATAAGGTTCATGATAATATAGATACAATTGTTTTGAGAGAGCAAAATATATCTCTTCAAGATAGAAGAAAGCATATTTATAGTAAAGCCTACAATGCAGAAACTGAAAGAGCAAGAAAGCTTATTGAATTAAGAAATAAAAATAGAGCTACTTGAACAAATCAAATTAAAAAGGAAGTTAAGGAAAATTCAAAAAGAAAAAGTGAAAATTGAATGGAGAGACTTGGAATACTTGATGATGAATAGTTTTTTATTATCAAGTATTTTTATATGTCAATTTATTTTTGAAAAGCCACGTTAGTGTTATATAATTTTAATAATTATTAGGAGATTTAGATATGAACTTAACATTAATTTATGCATCAGCAGCAGTTGAGCAAACACAAACAGTTATGATAATTATTTTATTAGCTTTAGCAATAATTTTAACTTTGTATACAATAATTACTTTAAGAAAAGTAGGTATTGCAGCAAAAAAAGTTGATTACTTTTTTGAAGATTTAACTTATAAATCAGAAATGCTAAATGCAACAGTTGACACTGTTGCGAGAGTTACAAATTATGCAGATATTTTTGATGCTTTTGCTAAAAGAAATGTTAAATCATGAGTTAAAGTTGCAACCAAAAATAAGGATGTTGTTTATAAACTAGTTGATAAATTAAGAGAATTTGCAAATTCAAAAGATTAGATGAGGAGGTATTAAGATATGTTTAAACTATTAAGATTTGCCTCATGAGTTTTTATTGGCATGATGTTAGCCCCAAAAAAAGGTGTTGAGATTAGAGCTGACTTTGTTGATTATTTAAAAAAGTATAGACCACAAATAAAAAAATTAATTAATACAATTGAAGAGACTTGAGAAAAATCTCAAGGAAATGAAAGTGATGAAATTGTGGCAAATATTGAAATGAAACTTTCAAATATTAGAGAAGCTAGTGATGAGCTTGATGCCGCTAAGACAAAGGAATTAGCTTTTAAAGCACTTCAAAAGATTGGTCAAACTACAGTTAAAATTGGACAGGAAATTTCTAAATCCAATAATGTAAAAATAATTGCAAAGGACCTGGCTTTAATAACTGTTGATATTATTGATAAAGCAGATGAGGTTTATTCAAAAGTAAAAGATGTATCTATTAGTATGAGTGATGATGTTTATGAAACTGGGGATTCAAAAAAAGTAAAAGTAAAAGCAAAACCAAAAATTAAAAAGGAGAAATAAAATGCAAAGTATTTTAAAAGAATTAGAAGCAAGGGAATTATTGAAACAATACACAAATGAGGAAAAGATAATTAAAGCTCAAAAAGAAGGAGCTGGCTTATATTGTGGTTTTGACCCTACAGCTGATTCACTTCATGTAGGTCATTTAATTCAAATTATTAATTTGAAAAGATTTAAAGAATTTGGCTTTAGTCCAATAGCAATTCTTGGTGGAGGAACTGGTATGATTGGAGATCCAAGTTTTAAAAGTGAAGAAAGAAATTTATTAACTTTAAAACAAGTTGAAAAAAATGTTAATGGTATTAAAAAACAATTAAATTTTTTAATACCAGATATTAAAGTTGTCAATAATAATGATTGACTGGGGAAGATGTCTCTTATAGATTTTTTAAGAGAAATTGGTAAGGATTTTAATTTAGCTTATTTACTTGCAAAGGAAAACATATCTTCTAGAATTGAAAAGGGACTAAGTATTACAGAATTTTCATATACAATGCTTCAGGGATATGACTTCTATAAATTATATGAAGACCATAATTGTTGAATGCAAATTGGGGGTTCAGATCAATGAGGTAATATCACAAGTGGAATAGATTATATTGCAAGTAAAATTGGTAGAGAACATTCAAAGGCTTGTGGAATAACAATGAATCTTTTAACAAAAAAAGATGGAGTAAAGTTTGGCAAAACAGAATCTGGAGCAATCTGATTAGATAAAACAAAAACTAGTGAATATGAGTTTTATCAGTTTTTTATTAATCAAGATGATGAAGATTGTGAAAAGTTATTTAAATTTCTAACTACTGTCTCATTACAAGAAATTGAAAAAGTTAAGAAGGAACACTCAAAAGAACCTTTTAAAAGATTAATGCAAAAAAAATTAGCTCAGGAAATAACAACTTTTGTTCATGGAGTAGATGGCCTAAAGAAAGCTGAAAAAATAACTCAAGCATTATTTAGTGGTAATATAGTTGATTTAGAAGAGCAAGAATTATTATCAATAATTAATTCAATGGAAAAAGTACAAGTAAATAATAATAAAACTATGGCTGATTTTTTAGTGGAATCTAAAATAGCAACTTCAAAGAGAGAGGCAAGAGAACTACTTAATGAAGGAGCTATTTGAATTAATAACAATAATAAATTTGACGATAATACTATTGTTAATAAAAAAATGGCAACAATAGATAATTTTATTATTGTTAAAAAAGGTAAGAAAAAATATATAGTTATAGAAATTTTATAGGAGTACTTAATTATGAATTTTAATTTAATCTTAAAAAAAACTTTAGAAGAAATTTTAAATTATTTTAATGAAGAGTGTTTTAAAAATATAAAGGTAAATAATAAAAGTATAAAACTAGGATCAAAGGAATTAGTAGATAAAATTACTACTGAAAGTTTAGAATTAATTGATTCAATTATTTTTGAAATAAATGGTCTAAGACAAGAAAATCAGGAAATTTTAACAAGACCTAATGTTGATCATAAACTTTATGCAAGTACAGAAATTTTATTATCATCTGCCTTTGAAGCTTTCAAAAAAGTTAAAGAATCATTTAAAGATTTAAATTTTTTGAAACACTCACAATCTGATGTAGACTTAATTGATCTAAATGAAAAATTTGTTGTAAGAAAATTAACCTCAAATTGTCAAAGAGTTTTAAATAAGTATGAAAATTTGCCTTCAAGATTTTTAGATAATTTAAAAGTAGAAGAACTTTTAAATTGCTTTAAAAAAATAATTCCTTGTGAAAATATTAATGATATTGTTGTTTTAGCAAGAGAAGTTTTAATAAAACAAGATGAAATAAAAAGATTAGATTACTTCATTGATTACAATGCTCTTGTTGATGAATACGGATGAGTGCATAATATTGTTAAATTATCTTCAGCAAATGCTGAACATATGGGTTTAATAGTAAACGTTGAAATATTTTCAAATGTAATATCTCAAAGTTTTTTTAGTAACTCAAAAGTTAATATTTAAAAAACTGATATTTCTATATATCAGTTTTTTTAGTTTTATTCATTTCATGTATTTTTTTGAAATAAGATTTTTTAAATGGATAATAAATGGTTCCATTTTTAATTCTTTCGAGATATTCCTTTTTAATTTTTGTTTGAAATAATTCATTTTTTTCAGAGCTGGGATTATTGTAAAAAGTATAAACTACATGATCTAGAATATCAGCTAGTCTAATAACATCAGTTAGCTTACTTGAAAGGTAGTAGGTATTTATAGTATATGGTTTTTCAATATAATTAGTTTTTAAGAGATTTTCTAATTGATTATATTCAGTTTTCTTTAAATTTCTTTCATCCATCAGAATAAAAATTCTTTTACATTTTTCTTCAAAAGAAAATAATTTTGAATTAAAATGTACTAAATTGTTAACAAAGAAATCATATGCTAACATTTCATTAACAGTAAAATGTTCACTAAGTTCTTTTCTAGAAACAACAGAAAAAATAGGATATATAAGATTACCAATTTCTTCAAATATTCTATTTATAAAATCTACCATTGCCAGTTCATCAGATTTGTTTCCTTTTAACTCAAAGTTTTTGGGAATATTATATTTATTCTTAATCTCATTTTCAATTAGACGAATTTTTGTCTTAACAAGGTCCTTATCAGAATATAAAAAACCACCAACAATAAAGTAGTTCGCTATATCATTTTTATTTAATTTTCCGCTTTCATCTAAAGCAATGTATAATTTTTCATCTATGAAATTTGCCATAAAATTCCTCATTTATAATATTTTATCATATATGAATATTTAAATATTTAAATATTCATAGGTTAGTTATTAGTGTTGTATTATAATAACAAAGAGTGAAAAGAGGTTCTTTATGAATTTAGCAAATAAAATTACATTAGTTAGAATACTTTTAATTCCCTTAATAGTTATCTTGCTACTATTAACTCCAGTAGACCCTATTTATAGTGGAGTGCCTGCACTAAAATTAACTGTTATTAATATTGGAAATTATAATCTGACATTAACATATCTAATTGCGGGAATATTATTTATTATTGCTAGTTTAACAGATATGTTGGATGGTTATGTAGCTAGAAAATATAATATGGTTACAAATTTTGGTAAGTTTTTCGATTCAATTGCAGATAAACTTTTAACTAATGCAATTTTAATTATATTTGCTTGCTTTAAAATAATTCCAATTTGGATGTGTGTTATTTTAATATGTAGAGATTTTATAATTGATGTTGTAAGGCAAATATTAGCGAATTCTGCAGTGGTAATGGCTGCAAATCAAATGGGAAGAATTAGAGCAACAGCTGAAATGTTAGGTTTATCAATTTTATTTTTCTTGGGTATTCAATGTTGAGATGGAATGGGAGAGTATGGTTGAGTAAACCAAGTTGTTATAATTCCAATGTATTTAACTACACTTCTTTCAATTATTTCTGCTTTTATATATATAAAAGCAAATAAAAAAGTTTTATTTGATAGTTCAATGGAGAAAAAAAATGAAGAAAAACCAGAATAAAAACTCATATGCTATAGTAACGGGAGCAAGTAAGGGACTTGGCTATGCATATTGTGAAGAACTACTTAAGTTGGGTTATAACATTATTGGTGTGGCAAGAGATACAAGTTCTCTTAAAGAACTACAAAATAAGTATTTGGAATTAAAAGTGGAAGCATGAGATATAGATCTAAGCGATATTAAAAACTCCTATAAACTTATTGAGAAAACTAAAAATTTTGACATTGAAATTGTAATTAATAATGCTGGTTATGGTGTTTGAGGTTTTTTTGAAGAAACTGATTTAGAGCAAGAACTAAATATGATAGACTTAAATATTAAAACGCTGCATATAATTACTAAACTATATGTTCAAGAATTTCAAAAAAATAACAAGGGTAGAATATTTAATATAGGTTCTATGGCATCATTTACTCCAGCTCCGGTTTTTTCAAGCTACTATGCTTCAAAAGCTTATGTTTGAAGTTTGGGAGTAGCAATTAATACAGAATTGAAAAAAGCCAAATCTAAAGTTAGAGTTATCACTTTATGTCCAGGACCTTTAAAAACTGACTTTTGAAATAGAAGTAGTAACCAAAAAGAGGCAAAATATAAATCAACAATTAAAGTTATGAAGACAAGTGTGTATGCAAAAAAGAGTTTGTATGCGGGACTAAAAACTAAAAGAAAAAACTATATCATAACAGGTAGAAGTAATAAGTTTGCTAAATCCCTTACAAAATGAGCGCCTCAATCAGTAGTATTGAACTCTGTTTATAATTATCAAAGAAAGAGAAAATAATGTTAAGTAATAAAAATATTGAATTAGCTATAAACCTTTTAAATAAAAACAAAATAGTTATTTTACCAACAGATACAATATATGGTATTAGTGCTCTTTATAGCGAAGAAAATCAAAAAAAAATTAATTTAATTAAAAAGTCAGAGTCCTCAAAAAAGCTAATTATTCTATTCTCAAGATTTAATCAGTTAAAAAAAATTGTAAAAGTTGATAAAGCTTTTAAAAAAAATACTAAGGAGAAATTACCCATAACTCAAATTATTAATTCTAAATTTGGTCCAATGGCTTTTAGAAAGGTCAAAAGAAAAGATTTGAAGAAAATAATAAATAGAGTAGGTCTAATTTTCTCAACGAGTGTTAACTATTCGGGAAATAAATTTTTAACCAAAAAAGAAGAATTAGAATTATTTAATATACAAATTAGTGAGATATTTTGAGATGGTGAACTAAGTTCCAAACCTTCAAAAATTGTAAATCTTGCTACTAATAAAGTGATTAGAGAATAAAAAAAATTATCTACTTATAGATAATTTTTTTTATTAATATACTTTTAATTGAAATTGGAATTTTATTTATATTAATATAAAATATTTGTACAAGTGGGTTTTATGGGTGGGTTATGAAAAAGGAGATAAGTATGAAATATTTATTAAGTTTAATAGGAATTTCACTTTTTGGAGCTGGAATAATTTTACAAACTCCGATCTCTAAAAATAGTGAAAATTATTTAAAAGCTATTAACAATCTAGATAATAATTTAATTTTAAATAATGAGGCTTATGCTAAAACAAATATTACTGTTTTTAAACCAACAGATATTACAGTTAATTTAAATTTGGTATCATCAGATTCAAAATCTATTGGTGAAGAAATACTATTGACATTAATGATTGAAAATCCTGAAATACCGGAATTAATTGATGTATATTTTTCTTATTCATCAAACCCTAATATGTGAGAATTTAAGAATATTAATTTAACAAAACCAAATCCAGGAATGGTTGTTGAATATGAAAATGCT
This sequence comes from Spiroplasma endosymbiont of Dioctria linearis, assembly GCF_964030865.1. Lineage (NCBI taxonomy): Bacteria > Bacillati > Mycoplasmatota > Mollicutes > Entomoplasmatales > Spiroplasmataceae > Spiroplasma > Spiroplasma endosymbiont of Dioctria linearis. The sequence goes on from NZ_OZ034984.1 coordinate 1,217,090, forward strand.
ACAATTTTAGCAAAACCAAATAATCCCGATTTTATTGGTGCAATGAGATTTAATGTTAAATTAATAAATAAGGAAAATCAACATTTAATACCTCTTACAAATCACATAACTAAAAGAAATTTGGGTATGTTAAATGATAATAAAACTTCTACAATACTTAAAGTTTTAAAGGAAAAAAACCAAAATGTTATTTTAGATGAAATAAGCGTAACTCAAATTACAACAACAGATGCTATTATTTTGCCTAAAGATGATAGTTCAGTTTATGACCCAACAACTAGCGTAGTGATTACTTTTACAGTTCCAAATTCTTCTTTAATCTCTGTTGATATGAATAGAGAATTGAGAATTGTGACAACTAGTTATTCAGATAACTATTTTGTAATTGAAAAAAATATTGGCTTCACAACAACACCAGTTAAAAGTGTATCTTGAGCTGATGGGACTGCTGATTCAAGTGTAGAATTTGGAATTTATAGAGCATCAAATACAATTTATGATAAAAATTACCAATACTCAGTTACTCAGAAAAGGGTTACTGGTATTGCAGGAGCTAGAAGTGTTGCTACATATAATAGAATAAATAAAAAAGCTGGTGGAGGGGGAATTATTCCAACTTATTTAATAGCAAGAACATTCTCTGGAGTATCTCAGTATAAAAATGAAAAAGGCGAAACTATTATTCAATTTGTAAATGTTATGGAAGCTCAATCATCTAATATTAAAGACGCAAGTTTTACACAAAGATGATCGGGTGAGGCTACTTTTAATATTAAATATTAGATATTAAAAAATTTAATTTTTAATATTAAATTATTACCTATATAAAAACCCCCTAATTAAAATTAAGGGGTTTTTATATTATTTAATTAAACGGTTGTATCATTCAACAATTAATGCTTCATTAATTTCTTGGTTTAATTCTTTTCTTTCTGGCAATCTTAATAGTGATCCAGTTAGTTTTATTTTATCAAATTTTACAAATTCAACAGTTGATACATTTGATGCTAATGCTTCAACAATTTTGTCATTTTTTTGCATTTTTTCTTTAACAGAAATAATATCTCCAATTTTAACTGAGTAAGAAGGAATATCTAATTTTTTTCCATTAACTAAGATATGTCCGTGAGAAACTAATTGTCTTGCTCCCTGTCTTGTTAATGATAATCCCATTCTGTAAATTACATTATCTAATCTTGATTCTAATTGTTGTAAGAAAATTGTACCTGTAATTCCTTTAATTTTTTTAGCTCTTGCATAAGTGTTTCTGAATTGTCTTTCAGTTAATCCATACATAAATTTCACTTTTTGCTTTTCTTGCATTTGTTGACCATAACCTGATAGTTTAGTTCTTCTTGCTCCATGTTGACCAGGTGCTGTAGTTCTTTTTTTACCTTTTGAGAACTCTTTTCCTGTTTCTAAGATAGAAAATCCATATCTTCTAGCTTTTTTAAATGTAGAGCCTGTATATCTTGACATACTTTAAATCCTCTTAATTTTCTATTTTTTTTATTATACTATTTTGGAAAATCCTAACTAAAGTTAAACTCCAGCAAAGGAAGTCTATATTTCGCCCTTCATCTGCAGGGGTTACTTTTAATAAGTTATAGACTAATTATTTTGCAGTGTTTAATTGCAGATTAACCAAAAATAATTATATCTTAAATAAAGAGTAAAAAATAAGATATTTTAAAAAAACAACAAGATTTATGTATATGATATAATGAAATTAATTCTAAGGAAGTATTATATGAAAATATTATGGGATATTGATCAAATATTTAAGAATCCAATATACATATCTGCTTTATGTATTTTTTTTGCTTGCCTTATTGCAACAATCATTATCCTTATTTTACTAAGTATTTATAAAAAAATACTTCAAATTGCAGCTAAAACAATTGATTTAATTGATGATTTGAAAAAATCGCCTTTAAAATATCGTTTAAATAGAATATCAATAATATTTGACGAAACAGGTAGTTTTGAAAAGGAACTAATGATTTGAAGAACAAAGTATGAAATTTTATTTGAAAAAGAACTACAAAAAATATTTGTTGATTTTGTTTCATTATTAGAAGATAAAAAAAATACTTTACCTAACTTAAAAAATGTTAAAAAATTTGAAGCAATATATTCAAGAGTAACAAACATTAATAAGAATGTTCATGATATTTTTATTGATATTATGAACTATCTTGAAATTGAATTTATTCAAAGAGACTCAATAACATTCCAAAAAGAGTTATTCAGAATATTAAAAGATGAGGTTATAATGACAACATTTAAAGATGTTGCAATTGATGAAGAAAAATTAAAAAATACAATTGAGCAAATTGATGAACTTTTTGAAGATTTCTATTTAAAATTGGATGAAGGTAAATATAAGGAAAGTTGAGATTATTTATTAAAAATTGATCAAGCACTAGTTTTTCTAATTGAGCTGTTAGATTCAATTCCTTATGTAATTTCAACAATTACTACTGTAATCCCTGAATTAATGATAAGTTTAAAAAATAAACATATTACATTTGGACCAGTTGAAAGAAAATTACCTAGAAATGCAATTAAGTATGCTGAACTTGAAAATCAAGTTGATAAGTTAAGAATTAAAATAAATAATGAATTAAAAAAATTACAGTTCAAAAAGGCAAATAGAACTTTAAAAGAAGTTTTTAATCAAATTGCGGTTTTTAAAAGTTCAGTTGAAAATGAAGATAATTTAAAATCATTTTTTGAAGTTAGAACTCCAGAAATTAGAAACAAGTTTGATAGAATTGAGCAATCATCAAGATATATTGAAAGAGATTTTGTAAAAGTGGAGGGGATATCAAAGCAAATTTCAAAAGAAAGAAATGAATTTGAAAATGCAAAATCATCTTTTAGAAAAACAAAAACAAGAGCAGATTTACTATTTTCTCAAATTGATTTAGGAACAAATAGTGGCAATGAAATAATCTTAACTGATATTAAAACTCAAATGTTAGAACTTATGGATCAATCATTAAAAGATATGACAGCTTTAGAAAGATCTGCAAAAATAGTTGAAAGTAAAAGTACAAATATTGACTCATTAGAGAATCAAATAATTTTTGTTCAATCAATTTTGAATCAATTAGATGTTAAAATTAACCAATATAAATCAATTAAAGAATTAGAGAAGTTTATTTTGCCAATTCAAGAAATTCATGCAAAATTACAAAAAATCTCTACTGATAAATTAAAGAAAATATCAACTTTAGAAGATCGCTCAGCAGTATCAAATGAAGTTGAAATGTGTAATCAAGAAACACTTTTTATTGCAAGAGATCTAAATGATACAATTTTCTTAGACTATATTTCCCAAGAAATTATTATATATTTGGAAAGATATGTAGGAAAAATTGAAGGAATTGAAAAAATTATTTTTGATTGTGAAGGATTATTTAAAACAAGACAACTTGATCAATTAATAGGCTATTCTTTAAAAACATTATTAAAAATTAAGGAAAACTACAGAAGATAAATTATAGAGGTAATAAATGAAAAACATTTTAATCAGATATGGAGAGTTAACACTAAAAGGAAATAATAGAAATGCGTTTATTAGCAAATTAATTCAAAATATAAAATATAAGCTAAAAAAGTATAAAGATATTATTTTTTATAAAAAAGACCATAATAGTTTAGTATTAGAAATTAAAGATGAAAATAAATTAAAAGAAATTTGTGATATATTACAAAATATTTTTGGTATATATTCTTTATCGATTGTAGAAATTGTAGAAAAAGATTTGGATTTAATTTTACAAAGATGTTTAGAAGTGGCAAGTCAACATAAAGGAACATTTAAAGTTGAAGTTGAAAGAAAAGATAAGAGCTTTCAAATAAGTTCACAAGATTTAAAAACAAAAATAGCAGTTAATATACTTAAAAATAATCAAAATATTAGTGTCAATGTCCATAATCCACAATTGAAAATAACAGTTATTATAAAACATAATGGTGCTTTTATATTTACCTCAAGAATAAATGCATCAAAAGGTTTACCTGTTGGAGTTAGTGGTAAAGGTTTATCTCTTCTAAGTGGTGGAATTGACTCACCAGTAGCTAGTTATTTAACTTTAAAAAGGGGTATGCAAGTTGATTTCTTACATTTTATGACTCCACCTCATACTTCAAAAGAAGCATTGGATAAAGTTTTTCAATTAACAAGTAAGATAGAGAAGTATAATCAAAGTAATTTCTCGCTTTACATTTGTGATTTTTCAATTATTTTAAAAGAATTAATGCATATAAAAGAAGAGTCTTACAGAATTACAATTATGAGAAGAATTTTTATTAGAATAGCAAATAAGCTATGTGACTTAATTAAAGCACATGCAATTATAACAGGAGAGTCTTTGGGGCAAGTAGCAAGTCAAACGATTGAATCGATTAATGTTATTAATGAGGTTTCAAAGTTGCCAATTTTAAGACCAGTATTAACATGCGATAAAGAGGAAATAATTGAAATATCAAAAAAAATTGATACATATGATATATCTATCTTACCTTTTGATGATGTCTGCTCAATGTATGTTCCAAAAAATCCAGTAACAAAACCTAAATCTTTTATAGCTCAAAAACAAGAAGAAAATTTACTTTTAGATGAGCTTATTGACTATACATTAGATAATTTAATAAAAACATATATATGAAAAGATGGTGAATTATGTGAAAAAGAAAAGAACTAAAAAGAAGTCAGAAAATAATAAATTTGGAGTTTTTAATGGCAGTGTTATAAACAGTGAAACTATAGGAATTAATCAAGAATTTGAAATTGAAAATTATAAAGATTCTTCATTAACAATTTCAGAAATTGAAAATGCTACATCTGTTAATAAAAAAAGTGACAATAATGTTAAGACCAAAAAAAGAAAAACAAATTATTTAATTTATAAAATTACAGCATATATAATAATATTATTATTAATAATATTATTAATTGTTTGATTTGTTATTACTTAGAGAAGAGTGAGTTATATGGATGATTTATTTAGATTACTTTGAAAAATAATTAATTTTATTTTCATCGTTCTACTTATTGATATGTTGTTTAGTAGAAAAAGACGAAGAGGCGGACCAAATCAAAATAATAGAAATAATAAGCAAAGTCGTTATTTTGATGATGAAACAAGGGATCAAGGCTTTGATCAATCACAATCCCATACTGATTTTTATCAAGGTGAATCTTTAATTAATCAGGCTTATCAAGCATTGGGTTTACAAAAAGGTACTCCATTAAAAGACGTTAAAAAAAGATATATTGAATTAGCCAAAAAGTATCACCCAGATAAAAATCCAGGTAATTTAGAAGCACAAGCTGAAATGACAAAAATTAATAATGCATATGATATCATCGTTGAAGATTTTAATAAGAAAAAAGCATAACACTATTTCAATAAATGGTGTTTTTTTGTTAATAATGTAAAATAAAAGAAAGTGAGGTTCAGTTGATATGGAATACTTAAATTTACTTAATATTCATAGTTGCTATAATTTCTTGAATTCAACAATAAAAATTGAAGATTATTTAAGTTTTTTAAAAGCAAATAATCTAAATTATGGTTTCTATGCTGATAAAAAAACTATGTATGGTGCAGCTGAATTCTATGAAAAGGCAAAACATGTAGGAATTAATCCAATCTTGGGATTAAGTATTGATTTGTCTTTTGGAACAACTCTAATTTATGCAAAAAACAATAAGGGTTATCAAGAAATAAGTCATATAAGTTCGTATATTAATGAAAATGAAAAACTTGACTTAGAAAAATTAGAGAATTTCTTTTGAAATAAAATTTCTAATGATGTAATTGCTATAGTAATTTTTTCAATTGAAAATGTTGATAATTATCTTGATAAATTTAATAAAATATTAAATAGCGATAATTTTTTTATTGGAATAGATAAACAAAATTATACTTATTTTTCAAAAAAAAATAATACAGTTTTTGCAAACCCAATTAACTTTTTAAATGAAAATGAATTTTCAGTTTATAAGACATTACAAGCTATATCTGAGGGAAAATTAATTTCAGAACTGGAAAATGTTGATAGGAATTTTTATTTCTCAAAAGGTTTAATAGCGAATTATATAAACATAGAAACTCATCAAAATAATTTACTAAAAATTTATTCACAAATTGATTTTGATAATATTTTTATTTCTAAAAAGCATTTTTTGAAGTATCCAAATAGTAAAAAAATGCCATCAAAAAATTATTTACAAATTATTTGTGAAGAGTATTTAGAAGAGTATTTAGAACTTAAAAAAGACTTAAATAAAAATCTATATGAAGAAAGACTAAAATATGAATTAAATATTATAAACGAGATGGGCTTTGAAGATTACTTTTTAATTGTTCATGATATGATCTGTGAAGCAATAAGATTGGAAATATTATATGGTCCAGGAAGGGGATCAGCTGCGGGAAGTTTAGTTTCATTTCTTTTAAAAATTACCAAATTAGATCCTATAGAATGAGGATTGCTTTTTGAAAGATTTTTAAATATTGAAAGAGTTACACTTCCTGATATAGATTTAGATTTCCAAGATGATAGAAGAGAAGAAATTCTTGAGTACCTATTTAATAAATATGGAAAAGATAATTTTGCAACAATAACTACGTTTCAAACTATAGGTATTAAAAATGCTTTAAGAGATTGTGGAAGAGTTTTTGATATACCTATTGCTGATATAAACCACATGAGTAAACAGATAAATGAAAAAAATGTTAAAGATTTAAGTTTAGCTTTAAAGGATAGTGAGATTTTAAATAAGTACAAAGATAAGTATCCACAAATTTTTGAAATTAGTGAGAAAATTATTGGTTTACCGAGACAAACAGGAACACATGCTGCTGGAGTTGTTTTTTCTGATACAGAGTTATATAAGCTTGTCCCAACAAAAATAGGTATTAATGGTATTTCTCAAACACAATTCTCAATGAATTATTTAGAAGAAATTGGTCTAATTAAAACTGATATTTTAGGGTTAAGAAATTTATCGATTATCCAAGAAATAATTAAAAATATTAAAATGATTGATAAAGTAAATATTAAATTAGAAGATATTCCTTTAGATGATAAAAATACTTTTAACTTGCTAAGAGCAGGTGATACTAGTGGAATATTTCAGCTAGAATCAGCTGGAATGACTGATGTGTTGATAAAAATGAAAGTTGATTCAATCGAGGACATAGCATTAACAAGTGCCTTATATAGACCAGGGCCCCAAGATAATATTCCATTATTTATTGAAAGAAAAAATAATGGATTTACAAACTCATTAATGGATAAAAATATTGAAGATATTTTACAATCAACTTTTGGAATAATAGTCTATCAAGAACAAATTATGCAAATGCTACAGAGAGTTGCAAAAATGAGTTTGAGTAAAGCTGATATTGTAAGAAGAGCAATTGGTAAAAAAGATAAAAATTTAATGAAGGAGTTCCAAGAGGAATTTATTAATGAATCCATAAAAAATGGTTATGCAAAAAATAAGGCAGATGAGATTTGAAAATATATTGAAAAATTTGCCTTATATGGTTTTAATAAGTCTCATGCAATTGCTTACTCTTTAATAAGTTATTGAATGGCATATTTAAAAGCAAATTATAAAGCATCGTTCTATTGTTCATTATTAAATGGGTCAATTAGAAATGAGATAAAAACTTCTCAGTATCTAAATGAAGTAAAAAAAGCAGGGTTTAATGTAAATCCCCCAACAATAAAAAATCCTAATAGTATTTATGTATTTCATAATAATATGATTAATATTCCTATGAATATAATTAAATATATTGGACCTGAGTTTTTAAAAAATATAAAAAAACTATTTAAAACTAAAAAGGATGTCTTTGAAAATATTCTTTTATTTATTGGTAATATGAAAGACAATGGTCTAACTGAACAAAGATATATTGCCCTTGTTTATTCTGGAGCTTTTGATTGCTTTGGTTTTGCTAGAAAAGACTTAATTTTGAGAAGAGAGCAAATTTTTAATTTAAGTGAAACAGCAACTTTATTAAATGATCCAAATATTTCATTAGATTTGAAAAAAAGAAAAGATAAACCAGAAGAAATAGTAAGCTTTGAAAAGGAATATCTTGGTTTCTTTGTATCTTCACATCCCTTATCATTAATTCGACAAAAAATTATTAATAACAATAAATTAAGAACTTTAAATAGTTTAAAAGATGGTGGTATTGTTTGTGATGTTCTTATAAACATTGAAAACATTGTCACAAAGAATGATAAAAATGGTAATGAAATGGGTTTTATTGATATTACAGATGAAACAAATTCAATGATTGTTACAGTCTTTGCTTCAGTGTTTGAAAGTTTAAAACCTAAATTAAATTTAGGAAAAAATTTAATTGTTAAAATTAAAACACAAAGTTTTAATAATAAAATAAATGCAGTACTACTTGAGGTAGTTAAAGAGTTATAATAAAAAGAGTGATAAGTTTCTTTGTGTTATATAGAATTAATGGTGAAAAATATGAAAAATAAATTTTTACTTGTTGATGGTAACGCTTTAATTTTTAGAGCATTTTATAGTTCTTATGGAAGAGCTACATTAACAACAAAAAGTGGTATACCAACAAATGCAGTGTATTCATTTATTAATATGCTTATGAATATTATTGAAAAAAATGATTATTTTTGTGTTAAGGTTGCATTCGATAAAGGAAAAAAAACTTTTAGACATGATAAATTAAAAGATTATAAAGCAGGAAGAACAAAGACTCCTTCTGAATTAGTTTTACAGTTTCCTATAGTAAGAGAATTTTTAACAAATGCCAATATTGAATGATTTGAAGTAGATAATTTTGAAGCAGATGATATTATTGGATCAATTTCAAAAACCCTAGAAAGTAATATTGATGCTGAAACTCATATTTTAACAAGTGACCAAGATATGTATCAATTGATATCAGATAAGACTTTTGTTTTATCACCTCAAATTGGAACTAGTGAACTTGTAGTTTATAATAGAGAAAAACTTTTTGAAAAATGAGGAGTAACTCCAGAACAAGTAATAGACTATAAAGGTCTTAGAGGAGATTCATCAGATAATATTAAAGGTGTTGCAGGTATAGGAGAAAAAACTGCAAAGGATCTGTTGCAAGAATTTAATACTTTGGAAAATATTTATAATAATCTTGATAAGATAAAAGGAGCAAAACAATTAAAATTAATTTCAGGAAAAGAAGATGCTTTTCTTTCAAAAGAAATTGCAACAATTTATAAAGATATGGAGTTTAATAACATTGACTTTAATAAAACAGAAATTAATTTTATTGCTCTTAAAGATTTTTTTGTGAAATACGAAATGAACTCGCTTTTAAAAAAGTATAGTTCAAAAAATAGTGAAGAGCCTAAGGAAAGTAAACTAGAATATATTGTTTTAAATAAATGAGATTCAAAATATAATGACTCTGTTAATTATATTTATTTAGAGACATTAAATGATAATTACCATACAAGTGATATTATTGGAATGGCAATAGTTAATTCAAAGGGTAATTTTTATTATTCTTTTAACACAAGCGAAACAATGAACATCTTTAACTGAAATAATTCTGTAATTGATGAACAGTTTCAAGCATTTTTAAAAAATGCAAAGTTTAAAACTTATGATGTTAAAAAAACTATTATTGCATTAATGAAAATGGGATATCAAATAAACCCTGATTTATTTATTTATGATATGATGATTGCTTGTTATGTTATTAATTCAAATGTTAAGTCTACTTTTGATCAACACACAATTATGATTGACCCTTCAATTGAAACAAAGACATTTGAAGAAGTTTTTGGTAAGGGTGTTAAAAAAACTCAAGTAATTGATGAAAAAATTAAAATGGATTATATTTTAAATAAAGTTTTATTAATTAAAAAAGATGAAGAAGAAATTTTAAAATTATTAAATGATAATAATCAAACAAGTTTGTATGAAAAAATTGAATTTGAGTTTGCTAAAGTTTTAATTGATATGGAACTTGAAGGAATTCAAGTTGATCGTAATGAATTGGCAAAGCAAGAAAAAAATATTTTACAACTATTAGTTGATTTAGATTTAGAAATAAAAGATGAATTAAAAGATTATATTGATGACGATTTTAACATTGCTTCTCCTAAACAATTAAAAGAATTATTTTTTGATAAACTAAAACTACCTGATTACAATAAAGGAAGTACAGATAGAGAAACTCTAGATTACTTAGAAGATAAGCATCCTGTAATTTCTAAAATCATTGCTTTTAGAAAATATAATAAATTACATTCAACTTATTTAAAAGGCTTTGAAAAGTTCATTCACCCAGATAATAAAGTTCATACGATTTTTAATCAAACACTTACAAATACTGGAAGACTAAGTTCTAGTTATCCAAATATTCAAAATATTTCTGTAAGAGATGAAGAACAAAAAAATGTTAGAAAAATATTTGTAACTAAAGAAGATAATATATATTTAAGTTTTGATTATTCTCAAATTGAATTAAGGGTTTTGGCAGATATAGTTAAAGAAGAAAAACTTATTGAGATTTTTTCAATGAAAAGAGATATTCACTCAGAAGCAGCAAGAAGTATTTTTAAGTTATCTCAAGATGAAAAAATAAGTTCTGAACAAAGAAGAGTTGCTAAAGTATTTAATTTTGGAATTCTTTATGGACTAAGTGATTTTGGACTTGCAAAAGATTTAAAAATTTCTATTCCACAAGCAAAAGAATATATTAAAGCATATTACGAAGCATTTCCTCAAATTTTAAAATTTAAAGAGGAAGTTATAAAATTTGGTTATGAAAATGGTTATGTTGAAACATTAGGAAATAGAAGAAGATATATTTATGAGTTAAGTAATTCTAATTATATGGTTAAGCAATTTGGTGAAAGAGCAGCTGTTAATGCTCCTATACAAGGGACAGCAGCTGATATTTTAAAAGTTGCTATGATTAATGTATTTAAAAATTTAAAAGCACAGAATTTACAATCAAAAATGATAGCTCAAATACATGATGAGATTATTTTATTAGTTAAAAAGCAAGAATTAGAAAAAGTTAAAACCATGGTTTTAAAAACTATGCAAGAAGCCTATAATGATTTATTAATGATAGCAAATAAGAATAGAACTGCACTTGTTGAATTAGAAATAAATTATTCACAAGCAAATGATTGATTCAATCTTAAATAAGGGGGTTAAAATAATGCCAGAATTACCAGAAGTTGAAACCGTAGTAAGAACTTTAAATAGTAAAGTTAAAAATCTTATTATTAAAAAAGTTAAAATAACTTATCCAAATTTAATTAAAACAGATATCTCAATAGAAGATTTAGAAAATAAGCTTATGGGTAGAAAAATAGATAATATATCTAGAATTGCAAAGCATATAATTTTTGAACTACAAGATCTAGTTTTAATTAGCCATTTAAGAATGGAAGGAAAATGATTTGTATTTGATTCAGATAGTGTATATGACTCAAAACATGTGGAAGCTATTTTTGAGTTAAGTGAAAATAAAATGATGGTATATAGTGATACAAGAAAATTTGGTACTTTTCATTTACAAGAAAGAGATACCTTTAAAAGTCAAAATCCAATAAATAAGGTTGGTCCAGAGCCCTTTAATAGCGCTTTAAATGGGCAATATTTGCACGATATAATGTCACGCTCAAATAAGCATATTAAAACAGTCTTATTAGACCAAACTAAAATCTCAGGAATTGGAAATATATATGCTGATGAAATATTGTTTGATTCAAAAATTCATCCTGAAAAAAGAGCTAGTTCTCTTAAATTAGAAGACTATGAAAGAATCTTAGAATCTTCTAAAAAAATACTTAAAAGATCTATTGAATTAGGGGGATCTACAATTGATACCTATCAACCAGAGCAAGGAATAGATGGAAAATTTCAAAATGAGTTAAAAGTTCATACAAGAAAAGGTAAACCTTGCTTTGATTGCGGAAGAATTATTGAGAAAATTAAAGTAAATGGAAGAGGTACTTATTTCTGCAAAGAATGCCAATTTCTATATTAAGTTGTGTATAACTTTTAAAACACCTTTATTTAAGGTGTTTTTTAATATTTTTTATTAACATTTAATAGTCAATTTTTAAAAGATTATTAAATCTATTTCATTTTTTTCTTTTTTTCTTATTATTAATAAGTCACAAGGGTAAGAGGTAAGCAATGGATAATTTTAATTACAAAGTAATTTTAAAAAATATGATAGATAACTCAAATCTTAAAATTATAACTTATTTATATCAACCAATTATGGGTTCTAGAGCGGTTTCATTATACTATTCATTAATTAATGAATCATATATTTTTAATGAATTAAAAAAAATAAATCTTTCAGATACTAGACTTTCAAAGATTACTGATATTGCTCAAAAAAGCTTACCTAAATATTTTAAAAAACTAGAAGCTTTAGGTCTTTTAAGAACATTAGAAAATAAAGAAAAGAAAACTATAATATTTAATATTTATTCTCCATTGGAACCCACAAGCTTTTTTGAAAATCAGGTTTTTAATAGTGTATTAGTTTCTAAACTTGGTAAGGAGGACTATGAACTTGTTAGATTCTCATTTAGAGATGAAGGAGAAGTTTCATTGGAAAGTGGATATAAAGATACATCTTCTAAATTTGTTGAAGTTTTTGGAGAAGTTAAGGAAGACATAAATGAAGAGCAAAAAATGATTAAAGCAAAACCAAAAAGATCTAATGCATTGTTAACAGGATTGAACTATAAGGAGTTAATTAAATCATTAGAAAAAGAAGATTTTATAATTAGTGAAAATAATAAAATTGTAAAAAAAACAGTAGAAGATGTTTTTGGGTCATACAATGTAACACAACAAGAAATACAAAATATTATTAAAAAAATTTATGATAAAGAAACATGTTCATTTGATAGTCAACTATTTTATAAGGAGGCTTCAAAAGTTATCTTTAGAAAAGATGAATTCAGTGAAACAGTTCCAGATTTTGATGCTAAATTGAATATTCAAAATCAAAAAAATAAAAAACTAGCTGAAATGGAAACAATAGAGCCTGAGCAATATTTGTATGCTTTATTAAATTCAAAATCTGGAAGTGTAAAAGAGTTAGATAAAATTCATAATGAAATAATTGAAATTCTACAAAATAAATATAAATTGAGAAATGGAGTAATTAATTGTTTACTAGATTTTGTATTCCTAAAAAACAAAGGTAAAATAATTCCCAATTATATATATAAAATCGGATCTACAATGTCTGAAAATGGATTTAGTGTAGCTTTAGAAGCCTTTGAATATTTAAAAGTTGCTCATCAAAAATCAAAAGGGAAATCTAAAAAAAATCATAAAATAGAATTAGATTCTAAATGAGATGAAGCTTTGAATAAAGAAACTTATAAAATTGGAATTGAAGATGATTTAGTTTTTGAAGAAACAGGTTGAGGTGATTTTTAG